>NZ_KI391971.1:1668221-1743361 GCF_000162475.2 Granulicatella elegans ATCC 700633 | reverse complement strand
AAATATTATGGAGGTTTAGCTCAGCTGGGAGAGCACCTGCCTTACAAGCAGGGGGTCAGCGGTTCGATCCCGTTAACCTCCATATCATAAAGAGTGATTAGCTCAGTTGGTAGAGCATCTGACTTTTAATCAGAGGGTCACAGGTTCGAGCCCTGTATCACTCATTCTCAAGCGAGAAATCGCGGGTGTGGCGGAATTGGCAGACGCACTAGATTTAGGATCTAGCGCCGAGAGGCGTGGGGGTTCGAGTCCCTTCACCCGCACTATTAAGTTTCAGCCGGCTTAGCTCAGTTGGTAGAGCATCTGATTTGTAATCAGAGGGTCGAGGGTTCAAGTCCTTTAGCCGGCATTTAAATGAATAAATTTGCGGAAGTAGTTCAGTGGTAGAACACCACCTTGCCAAGGTGGGGGTCGCGGGTTCGAACCCCGTCTTCCGCTTTGCCAATGATAAACCATGGCCCATGCCGGGGTGGCGGAATTGGCAGACGCACAGGACTTAAAATCCTGCGGTCAGTGATGACCGTGCCGGTTCGACCCCGGCCCTCGGCATTTTCAATACAATTGAATAAAATTTGCACCCATAGCTCAATTGGATAGAGTACTTGACTACGAATCAAGCGGTTACAGGTTCGACTCCTGTTGGGTGCATTTTTTCTATATATAAGTGAATATTTAGCACCCATAGCTCAATTGGATAGAGTACTTGACTACGAATCAAGCGGTTACAGGTTCGACTCCTGTTGGGTGCATTATCGGGAATTAGCTCAGCTTGGTAGAGCACTTGGTTTGGGACCAAGGGGTCGTAGGTTCGAATCCTGTATTCCCGATTTATTGGCAAGTAAGTGCTAGCTTACTTGTCTTTTTTTGTATATAATATAATTATTAATAATTTGGAGGAATTTTATATGGTATTAGGTAGTATCGAAGCTGGTGGTACAAAGTTTGTTTGTGCGATTGGAAATCATGATATGGAAGTTTTAGAAAGAGTTTCAATTCCAACAACAACTCCAGAGGAAACTTTACCAAAAGTTTTTGAATTTTTTAAAAAATATGAACAAGAATTAGAAGCAGTTGGTGTGGGCGCGTTTGGTCCAATTGATAGTAATAAAAAATCTGCAACATTTGGATACATTACTTCTACTCCAAAATTAGCATGGCAAAATTTTGATTTTATTGGTGAATTGAAACGTCATTTAAATGTACCAATTAATTGGACAACTGATGTAAACGCAGCGGCTTATGGAGAATACTATTTTGGCCATGGAAAAGATTTAGAAAGTTTAGTGTATTATACATTTGGAACCGGTGTTGGTGGTGGTGCTATCCAACGTGGTGAATTTGTTGGTGGAATGAACTTCCCTGAAATGGGTCATATGATTGTAAAACGTCATCCAGAAGACAATGCAAAATGTGTTTGTCCTTTCCACTCTGACTGTTTAGAAGGTTTAGCAGCTGGACCAGCTTTACAAGAAAAAGCTGGACGTCCTGCATTTGAATTAGAGCCAACTGATCCAATTTGGGATATTGAAGCTTACTATGCTGCTCAATGCATTTATAATACAACATTAATTTTAGCTCCTGAAGTAATTGTTTTAGGTGGTGGGGTTATGCAACAAACTCATTTATTGAAAAAAGTGAAGCAAGAATTTGAAAAATTAATGAATGGTTATGTTGGCTATCCTTCCGTGGATGAGTATTTACAAACTCCAGCATTAGGGAATAATGCAGCAACAATTGGATGCTTAGCAATGGCGAAGGCTCTTTTAAAATAAATAAATTACTAGAAACTGACTACTTGGACAGTAGTAATGGATGCCAGCAAATCTGCGGTTTCATGGCTAAAAATCAAGCCTAGGTCTTGATTTTTCCAGTAATATAAGCCATTTTGGCTTATATTACCAATACTACTGTAAGTAGTCGTTTCTATTTGTACGAAACTAATGAGGAGACGTAAAAAACAACTGACTTCTTATACTATAGCAATGGAAGCCAGTACAGGTTCATGGCTTGAATGCTACTTTTCATGTTTATTTCGTTATCTATTTGTATGAACTCTATACATTGTATAGGGTTCTTTTTTTAATTTTTTGAGATTTATTTGTTGACTATTACTAAACTTAGAGTATAATGAGTAATAGTGTTATTAAACTTTAAGTTTAAAGAATGGAGGGATAAGATGGAAATAGGGAGTCATTTGAAAGCTCTGCGTGTTCAAAAAGGACTTACACAAGAAGAATTAGCCGAGAGGACGGATTTGTCTAAAGGATATATTTCCCAATTAGAAAACGATCTAAGTTCACCTTCGATGGATACATTTTTTGATATTTTAGAAGTATTAGGATGTGCACCAAAGGATTTCTTTGAAGATGGACCAGAAGAAGCTTTAACTGTTTATGGGCCTGAAGATATGACCGTAATGGAGGATCCAAAACATAAAACAATAGTGACTTGGTTAAATCCAGATTCAAATGAACATGAAATGGAACCTGTAATATTAGAGTTTAAACCTCAAGGGGAATACAAAGTGTTCCAACCATCATTATCCGAAACTTTTGGATATGTTCTAGAAGGTAAAGTACAAGTAAAAGTAGGAAAACAAATAGAAGTTGTCTCTAAAGGAGAATCTTTTTATTTTGAAGCTTCTGCTAAACACCAAATTAAAAATGCTGGCAATGAAACAAGTAAGGTATTAATTGTCGCAACAAATTCTTATTTATAAAAAGGAAGGATTGGTACAAAACATGTCCAACAATGCAATTATTACATTTGAAAATGTTACAAAATCTTATGATGATACTCAAGTTTTAAAAAATATTAACTTTGAAATTGAAAAAGGAAAATTTTATACATTATTAGGCCCTTCAGGATGTGGTAAAACTACTATTCTTCGTATTATTGCTGGTTTTACGGATGCAACAACAGGTTCTGTTACTTTAAATGGAGAAGATGTTACAGATTTACCACCGAATAAACGTAAAGTAAATACTGTATTCCAAGACTATGCATTATTCCCACATATGAATGTGTTTGAAAATATCGCATTTGGCTTACGTTTGAAAAAATTACCTGAAGATGTGATTAAACAAAAAGTTTCTGAAGCATTAAAATTAGTTCAATTATCAGGATATGAAAAACGTGAAATTGTTCAAATGTCTGGTGGACAACAACAGCGTGTAGCGATTGCTCGTGCCTTAGTAAATGAACCAGAGGTTTTATTATTAGATGAACCATTATCAGCATTAGACTTAAAATTAAGAACAGACATGCAGTATGAATTACGTGAATTACAACAACGTTTAGGTATTACATTTATTTTCGTAACGCATGACCAAGAAGAAGCTCTTGCGATGAGTGATGAAATCTTCGTATTGAATGGTGGAGAAATTATTCAATCAGGTACTCCAGTAGATATTTATGATGAACCAATCAACCGTTTCGTTGCAGACTTTATCGGGGAAAGTAATATCGTTGCCGGTGTGATGAAGGAAGACTACTTAGTAGAATTTGTTGGGAAAGAATTTGAATGTGCCGATGCTGGTATGCGTCCAAATGAAAAAGTAGAAATCGTAATCCGTCCGGAAGATTTATCTCTAACAAGTGTAGATAAAGGGAAATTAACCGTTGAAGTGGATACACAATTATTCCGTGGAGTTCACTATGAAATTATTTGTTATGACGAAAATAAAAATGAGTGGATGATTCACTCAACGAAGAAAGCAGAAGTTGGCTCTAAAGTTGGTTTATACTTCGAACCACAAGATATTCACGTAATGCGTTTTGGAGAAAGTGAAGAAGAATTTGATGCTCGTCTAGAAAGCTATGAGGAAGTGGAGGACGATAATAATGAGTAAAAATTCTCGTGTGTTCTTTTCCATTCCATATCTTTTATGGTTGGCATTATTTGTAATAGCGCCTTTGGCAATGATTTTCTATAAATCATTTTTCGATATTAATAATCAATTAACAATTGGAAACTATACGAATTATTTTTCTTCTGGTAATTATTTAGAAATGACATTTAACTCAGTGTGGTATGCCTTTTTAGTAACATTAGTGACTTTAGTTGTGAGTTATCCTACTGCTTACTTTTTAAGTAAAACTAAACATAAAAATTTATGGTTATTATTAATTATTTTACCAACATGGGTCAATTTATTATTAAAAGCCTATGCTTTTATTGGTATTTTTAGTCAAACTGGTACAGTGAATCAATTTTTATCATTATTTGGAATTGCACCAAAAGAGTTTTTATTTACAGATTTTAGTTTCTTAACAGTAGCTGCTTATATTGAATTACCATTTATGATTTTACCAATTTTCAATGCGGTACAAGAATTACCAAGTTCATTAATTGCGGCAAGCCGTGACCTTGGGGCGACTCCTTGGCAAACATTAAAAAATGTCGTCATTCCATTAACGATGAGTGGTGTAAGAAGTGGAGTTCAAGCAGTATTTATTCCTTCACTTTCTCTATTCATGTTAACTCGTTTAATTGGAGGAAATCGTGTGATTACATTAGGGACTGCCGTTGAGCAACATTTCTTAGTAACACAAAACTGGGGAATGGGTTCAACAATTGGGGTTGTCTTAATTGTGGCCATGATTGTCTTAATGTTTGTAACACGTGATCGTAGAAGAGGAGGAGAAGCATAATGAAATTAGAGAAAAATCATTGGTTATCAAATGCCTATTTAGTATTTATATTTGCAGTACTGTATGCTCCAATTTTCTATTTGATTTATTACTCATTTAATAGTGGTGGAGGAATGAATGATTTCCAATCCTTTACTTTAGAACATTATCAAGCTGTTCTTGGTGATACAAGATTAATTGGTATTGTAATTGATACTTTAGTTTTAGCTTTATTATCAGCTCTATGTGCAACAATTATTGGTACACTTGGTGCAATTATGATTGACTTTATTCGTTCAAATAGAAGAAAACAATTTGTTCTTGGAATGAATAATATTTTATTAGTTTCACCAGACGTTATTATCGGGGCAAGTTTATTAATTTTATTTACATTTATTGGATTTAAATTAGGATTTTGGTCTGTACTACTTTCGCATATTGCGTTTAATATTCCGATTGTTGTATTAATGGTTTTACCAAAATTAACAGAAATGAATCGTTCAATGATTACTGCTGCACGTGACTTAGGTGCAACAAGTTCTCAAGTGTTAACACGTATTATTTTACCATCGATTACACCTGGTATTTTAAGTGGATTCTTTATGGCATTTACGTATTCTTTAGATGATTTTGCGGTAACTTTCTTCGTAACAGGAAATGGATTCTCTACAATTGCGGTTGAGATTTATTCAAGAGCTCGTCAAGGAATTAGTTTACAAATTAATGCTTTAAGTACATTAATGTTCTTATTCTCATTAATTTTAGTGATTGGATATTATTTCATTCAACAATACCAAGCAAAACGATTAAATCAGAAAAATGCTGAAAATGATTTAGCGAAGGGGGTAGTACTGTGAAGCGATTAATGATGTTTGTTGGGGCAATTTTAGTCGCAAGTTTAGGATTATTACTTTTTAGAAAAAATTTTGAAACTGCTATCGCAGGAAATCCTGATACCATTATTGTATACAACTGGGGAGACTATATTGACCCAAGTTTAATTACCCAGTTTGAAGAAGAGACTGGCTATAAAGTTATTTATGAAACATTTGATTCCAATGAAGCGATGTATACAAAAATCAAACAAGGTGGAACGAATTATGATGTGGCGATTCCAAGTGAATATGCGATTCATAAAATGTTAAAAGAAGATTTATTAGTGCCATTAGATTATTCAAAAATTGAAGGAATGGAGCATTTAGATGAGAAATTCTTGAATAAGAGTTTTGATCCAAATAATCGTTATAGTATACCTTATTTCTGGGGAACTTTAGGAATTATTTATAATACAAAAAATATTGCTGAAGGCGAAATTACGAAATGGTCTGATTTATGGAATGAGGAGTACAAAGATTCGATTTTATTTATCGATGGTGCTAGAGAAATGATGGGAATTGCACTTCAAACTCAAGGATATTCTTTGAATGAAAAGGATCCAGAAGTTGTGAAAGAAGCAGGTAAATTCTTGAAAACATTAATGCCAAATGCTAAAGCAATTATTGCGGATGAGATGAAGACTTACATGGCGCAAGAGGAAGCTTCCATTGGTGTGTCATTCTCTGGAGAAGCTGCGAAGATGTTGGAAAAAAATGAAGATTTAGCGTATGTCTTACCGGAAGAGGGAACAAACTTATGGTTTGATAATATTGTCATTCCAAAAACGGCTAAAAACTATGATGGTGCATACCGTTTTATTTCATTTTTATTGAGACCGGATGTAGCTGCTAAAAATGCGGAATATGTTGGATACTCAACTCCAAATAAAGATGCGTTAGAGTTGTTACCAGAAGAGGTAACGAGTAATGAGACTTTTTATCCTACGGATGAGCAGATGGAACATATGGAAGTGTATGAGAATCTAGGTTCTGAGTTGCTAGGGTTGTATAATGACCTGTTCTTGGAGGCTAAGATTTTCCGCAACTAAAATGTTCGTAATAGACTTTGTTTTATAGTAGCAAAAGGACGCCAGCAGACCTGCGGTCTCATGGCTAAATTTCGAGCCTTGGTCTCGAAATTTCCAGTAATATAATCTGACTTTGCAGATTATATTACTAATGCTACTATACAAAGTCTTTTCTTTTGGAATGATATTTATGAGAGTGCGTTAACGAGATAGACTGTGCATGATAGTAATAGGGGACGGCAGCAAACAGCTTTGCTGTTTCATGCCTAAAAATTGAGCCTAGGGTCTCAATTTTCCCTGTGATATAATCAGCAGTTGCTGGTTATATCACTAATATTACTATGCAAAGTCTTTTTGTGTTTTTTTGCGTTATAAAGTTTATTATAAAATTACTAGACAAATATTCTATCGCTTGTTATAATCGTCCTATAAATAATAAACATTTATGAAGAAGAGAGTAGTTTACGGATATCTGTTTTAGCGAGCTGGGGTGGTGGAAGCCGGTCATGATGAAGTAAATGAACCGCACTTTGGAAATGATTATTCGAATGTAGTAGAGTAATCCGGTCGCTTACCGTTAAAAAAGTTTAAAGTGGTTTAAGATTTTAAACAATAAGAGTGGTACCACGGGTTATCTCGTCTCTAGTCAAGGTTGCTTGATTAGGGGCTTTTTTATTTATCATTTATACAAAAAGAAGGAGTGTCAAGATGGATTACAAAAAAATAGTAGCAGAACAAATTCATAAAACAATTAGTGAACATTTATCGTTTGAAGAAATTTATAAAATGATTGAAGTTCCAAAATATGCAGAACAAGGGGACTTAGCTTTCCCAGCATTCTCACTTGCAAAAGTATTACGTAAAGCACCTCAAGCAATTGCACAAGAAATTGTTGAAGCAGTTTCTGATGAACATATTAGCCAAGCAGTAGCAATGGGACCTTACGCAAACTTCTTCCTATCAAAAGGTAAATTTGCAGATGAAACATTACACACTGTTTTAGAACAAAGAGAAAACTATGGTAACTTTGATTTTGGACAAGGACGTAATGCTATAGTGGATATGTCAAGTCCAAATATTGCAAAACCAATGTCAATGGGTCACTTACGTTCAACAGTTATTGGGAATGCTATTGCTAACTTAGAGAAAAAAGTTGGTTATAACCCAATTAAAATCAACCACTTAGGAGACTGGGGAACACAATTCGGTAAATTAATCGTTGCTTATAAAAAATGGGGAACAAAAGAAGCCGTTGAACAAGATCCAATCGCAGAATTATTACGTTTATACGTTAAATTCCATGATGAAGCAGAACGTGACAGCTCTTTAGAAGATGAAGGTCGTGCATGGTTCAAAAAATTAGAAGATGGCGACGCTGAAGCAGAAGAACTATGGAATTGGTTCAAATCTGAATCATTAAAAGAATTCAACCGAATTTACGATGTATTAGGAATTACATTTGATTCTTATAATGGTGAAGCTTTCTATAATGATAAAATGGATCCAATTGTAGAATACTTAGAAAGCAATGGAATTACTACAATTGATCGTGGAGCAACTGTTGTTCACTTAGATAAATATGATTTACCACCTGCATTAATTAAAAAATCTGATGGTGCTACATTATATATTACTCGTGACTTAGCAGCTGCACATTACCGTAAAGAAACTTACGATTTCGCTAAAAACATTTATGTTGTAGGGAATGAACAAGCAAACCACTTCAGACAATTAAAAGCTGTTTTAAATGAAATGGGCCGTGATTGGCAAGAAAACATGATTCATGTTGGCTTTGGTTTAATTACATTAGGTGGTAAAAAATTATCAACACGTAAAGGTAAAATTGTCTTATTAGAAGAAGTTTTACGTGAAGCTGAAGAATTAGCCTTAAAACAAATTGAAGCTAAAAATCCAAACTTACCAAACAAAGAACAAGTTGCAAAACAAGTTGGGGTAGGTGCGGTAATCTTCCACGATTTGAAAAACGATCGTACAAACAACTTTGACTTCAACTTGGAAGAAGTTGTTCAATTTGAAGGAGAAACTGGCCCTTATGTTCAATATACTCGTGCTCGTGCAATGAGTATTTTAAGAAAAGCAGGAGTTTCAGTTGATTTATCTCAACCATTATCATTAGAAGATGACTATGCATGGGAAGTATTAAAACAAATTGAAAATTATCCAAATATTGTGAAATATGCAGAAAGTAAATTTGAACCTTCTGTGATTTCTAAATATGTAATTTCTCTAGCGCAAGCCTTCAATAAATATTATGCAAACAGCCGCATCTTACAAGAAGATGAAGGACTAAATGCTCGTTTAGCATTAGTGGAAGCAACAGCTGTTATCTTAAAACAAGGTCTTGCAATTTTAGGAGTAGAATCTCCAGACGAAATGTAGCCATCCTATCTCTCACTTGTTTACCTGGCAAGTGGGAGTTTTTTGTTTATAAGAAGAAATTTCTGTTGAAACGCTGTAAAAGGATTGATAAAATCTTCATGAGAATTATTTCACAATTTTATTTTTTATTCTTTCCTAAATAATTATTAGGAAAGGTGGGATGGATGAGGTTTGTCAAAAATAGAGGGTGTATTTAGGATTGATGGTAATTTTAAAATTGGATAGAATTCTTACTTTACAAACTTATATAAAGGAGTAATGTTATGGGACTTTCATTTGGACCAAATTATACATGGACGGATCATTTCGCTCAAAGAGCACTGGAGCGGTTTGAAGTTAACAATGAACAGCTTCCAAAATGGGTAGGTAGACAACTTGGAAGTTTAGTAGAGTATAATAAGAATGAAGAACAGCGTCCAGAAGAGAAAAAATATGTTTCGCAAATAGGAGTTGTTTTTGTTTGTAATACAATTGAACAAAAATTTTTAACTTGCTATGAAGCGAATGATTTAGTACCAGAAGGAAAAAATATTACCATTCATGAAAATAATTTGGCATTATTTTCTGAAGAAGTAGCACATATTGCTAAAAAGTATCGTCATAAAGATGCTAAGGAGATGCTGATGAGTATTGAAGAACATCTAGATAATTTTCATCAATTTTCTCATAAAATATTATCAGGTAGATTAACTGAACGTAATTATGAGTTAATTGCAAAATTAATAGATGAATTTCATGTCATTCGTTCGGCAATGAAAATAATTGAAACAAAACAAGGAGATTTTAAGGCTTAGTATAGTTAGTTGTGACATTTTACTATCTAAACTAGTTCTTGATGAAACATCCGTTTAAGTTGTGCTCTACTTAAACGGATGTTTTTTTATTTTAAAATAAATTCATACTTTCAGACCGTACTAGTTGACGTGAAAGCGATATTTTATTACTATCAATTTATTGTAAACTAAAAAGAGGGAAATGAGGTTTTTCATGAAAAAATTAGTATCTTTAATTTTATCTATTTTGGTCGTTGTACTTTTACTATTAGGAGTAAAAAAATATATTCAATCGCAAGAAATTTCTGCAGATGAATCTGCTTCTAGTGAAAAACAGCAGCTCTATTTATTTAACTGGGGAAATTATATTGATCCAGATTTGATTAAAGAATTTGAAGCAGAAACGAATATTCAAGTGGTCTATGAAACTTTCGATTCAAATGATGCAATGGAAGCAAAATTAAAACAAGGTGGTACTCGATATGATATCGTATTTCCAAGTGAATCGAGTATTACGAAATTAGTAAATCAAAACTTATTACAGCCATTGGATCATTCAAAAATTCAAGGTTTAGAAAATATTTCGCCATTTTTATTAAATAGTCCAGTGGATCCTGGGAATCAATTTACAGTTCCTTATTTCTGGGGGACTGTTGGGATTATGGTGAATACAAAATATATCGATCCAGAAAGTATTACAACTTGGAATGATTTATGGAAGAGTGAATTCCAAAATAAAATTTTATTACTAGATGGAAATCGTGAAACAATGGGATTAGCATTACAGTCATTAGGTTACTCACTCAATTCAAAAGATGCAGCGCAATTAAAAGAAGCAGAATTGAAAATTAAAGCATTAAATCCAAATGTACGTGCTGTATTAAATGAAGAAATTAAAACAATGATGAAATTAGAAGAAGCACCAATTGGTATTGGGTATTCAGGAGATGCTGCTGCTGTAGCAGAAGCTAATCCAGCGGTGCAATATATTTTACCACAAGATGGAAGTGCTGTTTGGACGGATAACTTTGCGTTATCATATAATGCAGAAAATATTGAAGGAGCGTATGCGTTTATTAACTTTATGCTTCGTCCTGAAAATGCAGCTAGAAATGCAGCATTTGTAGGATATGCTACACCAAATGAAGCTGCAAAAGAGTTATTAGATGAAGAAGTGGTTTCAGATGAAACTTTTTATCCATCACAAGAAGTTATTGAAAGTTTAGAGCATTATGAATACCTTGGAACAGAATGGATTTCTAACTACAATGATGCCTTTTTAAATTTTAAAATGGAGTTATAATATGCATTATTTTGTTAAAAGTAAACATCTCTTTATTGGAGATTCAAAAGAAACGATTGAAGGAATATTAGAAATAAAAGATGGGAAGATTGCAGCTATTCTTCCTTATCATGAAGAAGTAGAGGGAGAAATCATTGATACAGGAAATCAAATGGTTACTCCTGGATTTATTGATGCGCATGTGCATTTATATTTATCCAGTTTGATTCATTTAGGAAAGATGAAAGCAGTCGGAGCGACTTCAATTGAAGAAGTCGTTGCTCAAGCAAAAGAAATTCCTGTTTATAATGGCTGGAAAATTGGGATTGGCTGGTATGCGAGTGATTTTGGACAACAAGTTTTACCAACGAAAGAAGATTTAGATAAAGCTTCGAATGAAGTTCCAATTTGCTTGATTGCTGGAGATGCACACACGATTTGGCTGAATACAAAAGCATTAGAAGAATTAAGGTTAACGAGTGAAAACATTCCTTCTGAAATTGGTGGAGAAGCTGTTAAAAAAGACGGTGAGTTAACAGGAGTATTTTTAGAAGCAATTGCGATTTATTATTTATCTAAAGTGTTGGCAATTTATGAAGCTGAGTCTAAAGTAGCGTTATTAGACTATATGAAACATTTGAATGCGATGGGAATCACAGCAGTTGGCGATGTTGCGTTAACAGGAGAAAGCCCTGATGATATTGTTTATCCCAAATTGTATTCTAGTGTAGAAGATGATGCAACGGTTCGAGTAAGCTTTTTCCCAGCGATGCGTGAAGAAGTGGGAGAAAACCGTCGTCTTTATCAAACTTACCAATCTCCAATGTTGCAAATGGGGGGCGTGAAACAGTTTTATGATGGCGTAACAAGTTCGCATACAGCTTATTTAAAAGAACCATATCCAATGCCATTTTTTGAAGGAGATGTGGGAGGACCACTTTTAACGGAAGAAAAAATGGAACGATTGACGTTATTAGCCAACCAAGAAGGATGGCCAATGCGTATCCATACCGTTGGAGATAGAGCAGTTGAGCTAACATTATTGAATTTCAAACAAGCACAAGAAAAATATCCTTTTGACGCTCCTTATAAATTCAATACAATTGAGCATTTAGAAGTAATGGATCCAAAAGACTTGCCACTTACTGCTCAAAAATCTCTTATTGTTTCAGTTCAACCAAGTCACTTATTAGTGGGATATGAAACATTAGATGAAGAAGTTGGAGAAACTCGTGCAAAACAAATGTTTCCATTCAAATCCTTTATTCAACATGGAGCGACTTTAGCATTTGGAACGGATACTCCAGTAGTACTAAATGTAACACCGTTTGAAACGATGTACTTTGCGGTAGCTCGTCAAACAGTAGAAGGGCTTCCAGAACCAGCATTGATGCCTGAGCAAAGAATTAGTGCCAAAGAAGCTCTGATAGCTCATACAAATGGAGCAGCAAAATCACTGAGTCGATTAGATATTGGAACATTAGAAGTAGGAAATTTTGCAGACTTTGTTATTTTATCGAAAAATTTCTTAGACGGAAGTCCAGAAGAAATTTTGAAAACAACGGTCGTAGCGACTTATATTAACGGGAAAAAAGTGTTTGAAAGACACTAATGAAGAAATGAAGAGAAAAACTTTTTGCTGTATTAGCATGAGTGATGAACCACTTTTTGGAGATACTTATGAACTGAATACGGTAGAAAGTTTTTTCTATTATATTTTGACAATATATCGTATTAAATTCATGTTTTTTTGTAAAGAATTCTATATTTTATATTGTAAACAATCATTATACTTAAATTAACAATTAGAAGAGGGTGTATCTATGGATTTATTATTATGGGGTAGCATTTTTGCTGCTGGACTTTTGTCATTTTTCTCTCCATGTGTTTTACCATTATTTCCGGTATATTTTGGAGTTTTAATGAGTGATAGAGGAAGTCGTACAATAAAAGTTGGAAATTTTGAAATTGCGATTTTACCACTTGTTCGAACATTATTATTTGTAGCTGGAATTTCAACAATCTTTTTTGTATTAGGATTTGCAGCTAGTCTATTAGGACAATTGGTTTATAATCCGTATTTCCATTTAGTGTTAGGAACGATTATTGTTCTATTAGGTTTACATCAAATGGAAGTGTTTCAGCTAACTACTTTACAAAAGCAAAAGACGGTACAGTTTGAAACCGATGGCAAGCATTCTTTATGGAGTAGCTATTTGTTAGGAGTTAGTTTTAGTTTTGGTTGGACACCATGTGTAGGTCCAGTTTTAAGTTCTGTTCTAACATTAGTAGCAACTCAACAAGCAAGTATTTTTTATGGAATGTTTTTATTAGCAATTTATATTTTAGGTTTAGCTATTCCGTTTTTAGCTTTAGCAATTGCATCTACTACAGCGATGAAAGCTTTTAATCTTGCGAAAAAGCAATTATATCTCTTAAAGAAAATTGGGGGGCTTGTCATTATAGGAATGGGAGCTTGGATTATTTTTCAACAAATACAAATTTTATTACAAAGATAGGAGAATGACAGATGAAGAAATGGAAATATGTAGTTCTTGGAGCTAGTTTATTATTAGGAGCTTGTCAACCAATGGGGATGAAAGGGGGAGATACAATGAAAAATTCAACAGATATGACAATGAAAGATAAAAAAGAAGAAACAAAAGCAATGACAACCTCTGCTAAAGCTGTGGATGCTAGTTTTAAAACATTTGATGGAAAAGATGTTAAATTATCAGACTATAAAGGAAAGAAAGTTTATATTAAAGTATGGGCTTCATGGTGTCCAACTTGTTTAGCTGGGTTAGCAGAGATTGATTCTTTTGCGGCTAATCATTCTGATGATACGGTTGTTTTAAGTGTAGTAGCTCCTGGAGTGAATCGTGAGAAAAAAGCAGAAGATTTTAAAGAATGGTTCTCTGGATTGGAGTATAAAAATTTACCAGTATTAATGGCAGAAAAACCTGATTTCTTTAAACAAGTGGGAGTAATTGGATATCCAACATCTGTTTTCATCAATGCAAATGGAGAACTAGTACAAGCTCATCCAGGGCATCTATCAAATGAGGATATTCAGAAACAACTTGATAAAATGTAGGGAGTGTTTAAAATGGATAAAAAAATATTGATTGGAGTCGTATCGTTAATTGTATTGCTGATTGCTTCTTATTATTTCATTCATCCTTCAATATCAACAGCTCAAGCGAATGGAAATCCAATTGAGAAAAAAGTTAGTTCACTAATTAATCAACAAAAGGTTAACAAATCAGAAAATAAGGGGGAAAAAGAGTTGAAAGAAATCTATTTAGCAGGTGGCTGTTTCTGGGGCTTAGAAGAATATTTTTCAAGAATTACTGGAGTTGAAGATGCAGTTAGTGGGTATGCAAATGGAAAAGTAGAAACAACCAACTATCAATTAATTCATGATACAGACCATGCAGAAACAGTAAAAATTACTTATGATGCAAAAGCTGTATCCCTTCGAGAAATTTTATTATATTACTTTAGAGTGATTGATCCACTATCAGTTAATAAACAAGGAAATGATGTAGGTCGTCAATATCGAACAGGAATTTATTATCAAAATGATGACGATAAAGAAATTATTGAGCAAGTAGTTGCAGAAAAAGAAGAACAATTAGGAAAGAAAGTTGCAATTGAAAGAGAAAATCTTAGAAATTTTGTTGTTGCAGAAGATTACCATCAAGATTATTTAAAGAAACATCCAAATGGCTATTGTCATATTGATGTGAATAAAGCAAATGATCCAGTGATTGATCCTAATTTATTCCCATTACCAGATGAAGAAACATTGAAAAATACTTTGACAAAAGAACAATATGCAGTTACTAGAGAAAATCGTACAGAAATGGCTTTTTCTAACGAGTATTGGGACAATCATGAAGCAGGGATTTATGTGGATGTAGCAACTGGTGAACCACTTTTCTCTTCAAAAGATAAGTTTGATTCCGGTTGTGGTTGGCCAAGTTTTACAAAACCAATTTCTTCTGAAGTAGTCACTTATAAGGAAGATACAAGTTTTAATATGAAACGAATTGAAGTTCGCAGTCGCATTGCGGATTCACATTTAGGACATGTATTTGATGATGGACCTCAAGATAAAGGCGGATTACGTTTCTGCATTAATAGTGCATCTATCCGTTTTATTCCATTAGCAGAGATGGAAGAAAAAGGCTATGGATTTTTGATGGATTTTGTTAAATAAGACTTTAGCTGTTGTAGCAGGGGACGGCAGCAAACCTTCGGTTTCATGCCTAAAAATTGAGCCTTGGTCTCAATTTTTCCTGTCCAATAAGCCATACTTGACTTATTGGACTAATGCTACAACGGCAAGTCTTTTTTGGTTAGGGGCATATATATGAGAGGGCGTAATGAATAAAGAGAAAATACTTCCCATAGTAAGGAAAATTCGAGACCAAGGCTCGAATTTTAGGTATGAGACTTGCAAAGCAAGGCTGCTACCGTCCTTTGTTACTATATCCAGAAGTATTTTCTCTTTACGCATACTTTCGGTTAATTTTTTGAAAAAGGCAGAGTATAATGGAAATAGGAGGAATGAGTATGTATTCACTGTTAATTGTCGAAGATGAATCTCTTGTTAGAAGAGGACTCACTTCACTTATCGATTACAAACAACTCGGCATTTCAAACGTACAAGAAGCAGAAAATGGTAAACAAGCATGGGAGATTATCCAGCAACATCAACCAGACATCTTGCTAACAGATATCAATATGCCACAAATGGATGGAATCACATTGGCTCAACAAGTCAAATTACATTATCCACATACACATATCGTATTTCTAACAGGATATGATTACGTTGATTACCTATTATCTGCCTTAAAACTAGGAGCAGATGATTATTTACTAAAACCTATTTCGAAAAAAGAAATTGAAGCTTTTTTTGTTACAGTCGTTGGTAAATTAGAAAAAGAACGAAAAGAAAACCAAATTCACCAAGTAGATATCGTTTCAGAAGAAACAGAAATTGAAAAAATCATTCATAGCCAATTAGATAACCCTGACCTTTCTCTTGTAAAAGTTGCAGAACAATTAGGATTTACTCCTAATTATGTCAGTGTCTTAATTAAGAAAAAATTAGGAATGACATTTCAAGATTATGTTATTACTCAACGAATGAATAAAGCAAAAGTACTATTATTATCTACATCCATGAAAATTTATGAAGTAGCTTTAGCCGTAGGGATGGAAGATGTGAATTATTTTTCAGTTCGATTTAAGCAAATTGTTGGAGTAACACCCAAACAATTTCAAAAAGGAGTAGAATCATGAAGAAAAACTCCTTGTTTATAAAATTAACTACCTATTTACTAGGAATGCTATTTTTGATTTTGATTCTTGTTGGAAGTGTCTTTTATTGGAAAAGTAGTGAATTATTTAAAGAAAACATATCCGGACAAACGACTGCTAGAATTGATACAAGTGCTCGATATATTGAACAGTATGTCTCTCAATTAAAATATACAGTTAACGCCATTGCTAATGAGGCAGAAGTTGTTCAATTTGCTCAAGAACAAGAAAATAATTCGCAAATAAGTATTCGAAACTGGTTAGATTCCTTTATGAAAAGCAATGAACACTTTGTTTCGATGACGATTGTGACAAAAGATGGAAGAATCATTTCAAGTGATCAAAATCTTCAATCTGCCAATTCGAATGAATTAATGATGCAAGAATGGTACCAACAAGCGATTGACTTATCTCATAACCCAGTATTATTACCAAGTCGCTTGCAAAATGATAAATATGTGTTATCTATTAGTCAAGAAATTTTATCAAAGGCAAATGAAAGTTTAGGAGTCGTTCGATTTGATGTTGATTCTAACGCTCTTGAAAATTATATTAAGGAACTTTCTCTTGGAAATGATGGATATGCTTTTGTGATTAATACAGAGGGGAAAATCGTTTATCATCCTGATAATGAAGTCTTTCAATCTGTCGATAAGCAAATGTCTGCAGAAGATATTGCTAAAAGTCCAATGGATTCTATGATAGGGAAAAACTTTTTTGTACACAAAATTTCTATTGATAATTGTAATTGGGTATTAGTAGGAGTTAGTACTTTTTCACAGTGGGAACAATTATCGAAGCAATTATTCATGATTGTTTTTAGTATTGCGATTTTAAGTTTTATAGGTTGTTCAATTGGAATGGTTATTATTTTGAAACATCATTTATCTCCGATTAAACACTTGGAAGAGACTATGCAGGAAGTTGAAAAAGGACAAACTGATTTACGGGCTATTCCAAATGGAGCTAGTGAATTTCAACAATTAGCGCATCATTTTAATCATATGTTAAATCATTTAGAACAGTTAATGATAGAAGCTAGAAAGCAAGAACAATTGGCGAGAGTTTATGAATTAAAGGCTTTATCGAGTCAAATTAATCCACATTTTCTATATAATACATTAGATACCATTATATGGATGGCAGAGTTTCAAGATACAACTCGTGTTGTTTCGATTACAAAAGCACTAGCGACGTATTTTAGATTAGCGTTAAACGGAGGAGAAGATTTAATCACTCTTACAAAAGAAGTGGATCATGTAAGACAATATTTATTTATTCAGCAACAAAGATATGAAGAAAAATTATCTTATGAGATTCAAGTAGATGAAAATATTCCAGAAATTTTGTTACCTAAATTAGTACTACAACCATTAGTAGAAAATGCGATTTATCATGGTATTAAGGAAATTAATCGCCCAGGAAGAATACAATTGACGGTTCAATACCAATCTCCTTATATAAAAATTACGATTGAAGATAATGGAGTAGGATTAAAGAAACAAGGTACTTCTAATAAAGCTTTAGGTGGAGTTGGAATTCAAAATGTTCAAGAAAGATTAGCATTATATTTTGGAGAACAGTTTAAAATGGAATTTGATTCAGTAGAAAATTCTTATACAAAAGTATGCCTAACGATTCCTATTTCTAATTAGGCGAATGATATAATTGATAAAGAGAAAATACTTTCCATAGTAACAAGACCACTAGTAACCATGGAAATGGTTATTAGTGGAAGGAAAATTCGAGACCGAGGCTCAAATTTTAGGCATGAGACTTGCGGTAGCAAGGCTGCTGCCGTCCTTTGTTACTATATCAAAAGTATTTTCTCTTTATTCACCTTATAGTTTGACGGTCAAGTATCAATTCCCTTATAGTAAAATTACGAATAAAGATACAAAGGAGAAATTATGAAAGTCATTGTAGTAGGTGGAGGAACAAGCGGACTAATGGCAAGCGTAAGTGCAGCATTAGCAGGCGCAGAAGTAATTCTATTAGATAAAAATCCAAGCTTAGGACGAAAATTACTCTTAACAGGCGGAACACGTTGCAACGTAACAAACATCCGCTCAAGAGACGAAATTATTAAACACATCCCAGGAAACGGACGATTCTTACATAGTGCCTTTTCCCAATTCGATAACCAAGATATTATCGAATTTTTCCAAAACCGAGGAGTTCAATTAAAAGAAGAAGACCATGGAAGAATGTTTCCAGTATCCGATTCTGCTAAAACTATTTTAAATACATTTATCGAAGAAATTAAACGATTGGGCATTCAAGTGAGAACAAATGTAAAAGTTAAAACAATTCGCCTAGAAGAAGGACAGTTTTCAGCAGTTGAATTAGATAATGGAGAAAGAATCGAAGGGGATGCAGTTATTTTAGCACTTGGTGGAAAATCCTATCCGAAAACAGGTTCAACTGGAGATGGATACGGAATTGCTAGAAATGTTGGACATACAATCACCCCATTATTTGCTACAGAAGTCCCTCTAACAAGTAGTGAAACTTTCATTAAAGAAGGCGTATTACGAGCTCTTTCTTTAAGAAATGTTGCATTAAGTGTATTGAATCAAAAGGGAAAAGCAGTCGTTACTCATCAAATGGATATGATTTTCACGCATTTTGGTGTCAGTGGACCAGCAGTATTACGTTGCTCAAGCTTTGTTCATCAGCTACAACAAAAAGACAACGTTAAAGAAGTTACGATGTCACTAAATATACAACCTGATTTAACAAAACAGGAATTATTAGACAAATGGCAAGAATGGAAAGAAAATAGTCCACAAAAAACAGTGAAGACACCGTTAAAAGAATGGATGCCTGAACGATATGCAGAATTTTTACTTCAACAAATTGGATTGTCTTCTCAAAAAGTAATTGGTAAAATGACTGAGCAAGAAGTGCAACAATTGCTAAACTCTATTCAAGATTTTAGATTTACAGTTAATGGAAGTTTACCAATTGAAAAAGGTTTTGTAACGGGTGGAGGAGTTCAACTAAAAGAAGTTGATCCAAAAACATTAGAATCAAAAATTACTCAAGGAGTGTATTTCTGTGGAGAATTATTAGATATTCATGGATATACTGGAGGTTATAATATTACAGCAGCATTTGTAACAGGATATGTTGCTGGATTACATGCTGCACAAGGTTGGTAAAAATATGAAAAGAGCATAGTTTCGTCATAAAATCTTCATAATTAGAGACTATACTTTAGACATTCCCAAAGAATAATATTTACCTCCCAAAAGTAAATAAACTCTATCCTTTTTTTCTCCGGCAAAAAATTGCCGGAGTTTTTTTATTTTTGTAACGATTTAAGATTTGTTATGATATAATGACAACGAAACTGTTAAATGAATCGAGGTGTATCTCTTTCAATATGGTAAAATTGGGAGAAAGAATTGTAGAAAAAGGAATTCGTTTATTACCGTTAATGGACTTATCCCAAGTGGATACAAGTCAAGCTAGACCAATTCCGGAAGCAAAATCAAAATTAGAAATTATCGTTCATGCGATGGAAATCGGCATGGGAGTTTTAGGACATGTAGATATTTGTATTGAAGGCTATGTATACTCTTATGGAAATTATGATGAATTAGCTTGTATTTTAAATGGAGCTAGAGGCGAAGGTGTATTGTTAAAAGCACCAAGAGAAGATTATTTTAAATTTTGTAAGAGACATTACCAAAAAACACTATATATTTATAGTTTAGAAGTGACTGACGAACAAGTACAATTAATTAAAAATCGTTTGGAAAAAGTATTGAAGGAATCATTTACTTGGTCACCACCAGATGATATTTGTTCGTTTAATCCTGTGAGCGAAAAGCTAGAAGAAATGTATGCGTATTTCATGGTACAATGCATGCCTGTAACTTTTTATAAATTTAGAAAAACACAATTTAAGTTGTATACAATGTGGAGAAATAATTGTTTATTATTTGTAGACTATTTAGTTTCCGTATTAAAAATAAGACCTCTTCGTGCAAGAATGACAACTTTCCCAAGTTTGTATCAAGAACGATTAGAATCATTAAAAGAAAAACAACATTCAATCGTGACAGACTGTCAGATTTATTAAAGATTGGAATAAAACTAAAAATACTCTAATTACTTTACAATTGGAGATTATCGTTGTTTATGATAAAGAAAAGCCGTTAATCAGGAATGATTAACGGCTTTTTCTTTAGTATCAGTCAGCGTAATTGCCGCCTTCTACACCAAAATATTCTTCTAGTGTTTGTTTTGAAGTATAGATTTTTTCTGCAATATCTCCTACATATCTTAAATGCCAAGCTTCTGCTTGATAACCCGTAATGGCTTCTTTTCCTTCTTGGAATCTTACAATAAAGCCATATTCATGAGCGTGGCTATGCAACCATTCAATAGCTTTATTATCTTGAGGATTTTCTCCTAATAATCCACCAGAACCATTTAAAATATCAAAAGCAAGACCAGTTTGGTGTTCACTATATCCTGGACGAGCAGAATAAGTATCTGCTGCTTCTTTTCCATCTTTATTCACATAGTTTTGATAAAGCTGAGTTTGGTATTCATAGGAACGAAATCCACTATATTGATTGCTAATACTGAAACCTAACTCTTGCATTTTTTGAATAAGCTCCCTCACTTTTTCTCCAGCAATTGGATTTTCTCCTGGATTATAATCAGCAGGAAGTTTATGTTTTTTGTTAACGACCATTTGAATCCCTAATGATAGATCAGCTTCTCCATTACTTTTTTTAGTCGTTACAGTAGTCTGTTCAGTTGTAGCAGTTGCTTGAGTGGTTTCTGCTTTGTTTTCTGTAGTAGTGGTAGAGTGACAAGCTGTTAAAAATGCTAGACTTGCTACCATATAAATGAATTTTTTCATGATAATCCCCCTTTACTCATAGTATTTATTGTAGCACAGATATTGAAATGAAAAAATGGTGGATTAAAAAACGTAAAAATATGAATATTTTTATTAGAAAGGATAAATAATGTTCATAAATTAACCGTTTTCTAATGAAAAACTACTTGAATTTTATTTAGTTCGTGGTATAGTAGCTATTAAAAAATTACAGATTCTAGGAGGTCTCCATTATGTCCATGTGGGAAACGAAGTTTCAAAAAGAAGGGTATACGTTTGATGATGTACTATTAATTCCAGCAGAAAGTCATGTGCTGCCAAATGATGTGGATTTACAAGTACAACTTGCAAAGAATTTATTATTAAAAATTCCATTGATGAGTGCGAGTATGGATACTGTTACCGATTCAACAATGGCGATTGCGATTGCACGTCAAGGTGGCTTAGGTGTTATTCATAAAAATATGTCGATTGAAGCGCAAGCTGAAGAAGTTCATAAAGTAAAACGCTCTGAAAGTGGCGTTATTTTGAATCCATTTTTCTTAACTCCGAAACATTCTGTGCAAGAAGCAGAAGAATTAATGGCAAAATATCGTATTAGTGGAGTTCCAATTGTGGAATCATTTGAAAATAAAAAATTAGTCGGTATTTTAACGAATCGTGATTTACGTTTTATTACAGACTATTCGATTGAAATTGAAGAAGTAATGACAAAGGAACCATTAATTACAGCACCGGTGGGAACTTCTTTAAAAGAAGCAGAAAGTATTTTACAAAGACATAAGATTGAAAAACTTCCATTAGTAGATGAAAAAGGAAATTTATCAGGATTAATTACTATTAAAGATATTGAGAAAGTTATAGAATTCCCAAATTCGGCAAAGGATCAGCATGGACGATTATTAGTAGCTGCAGCAGTCGGTATTACTTCTGATACTTTTGAACGTGCGAAAGCATTATTAGAAGCAGGAGTAGATGCGATTGTCATTGATACAGCACATGGACATAGTGCAGGAGTCATCCGTAAAATTAAAGAAATTCGTGAAACATTCCCAGATGCAACGTTAATTGCGGGGAATGTTGCTACAGCTGAAGGTACTCGTGCTTTATTCGAAGTGGGAGTGGATGTTGTAAAAGTAGGGATTGGACCGGGTTCTATTTGTACGACTCGTGTGGTAGCAGGAGTTGGTGTACCTCAAGTAACTGCAATCTATGATGCTGCGACAGTTGCAAGAGAATATGGAAAAGCGATTATTGCAGATGGCGGTATTAAATATTCAGGAGATATTGTGAAGGCAATTGCTGCTGGTGGTCATGTCGTTATGTTAGGTAGTTTATTAGCAGGAACTGATGAGTCGCCAGGTGAATTTGAGATTTATCAAGGACGTCGTTTTAAAACATATCGTGGAATGGGTAGTTTAGCGGCGATGGAAAATGGTTCGAGTGATCGTTATTTCCAATCTAAAAATGAAGCGAATAAGCGTGTTCCAGAAGGAATTGAAGGTCGTGTAGCGTATAAAGGAGCTGCCAGTGATATTATTTATCAAATGATTGGTGGTTTGCGTTCTGGTATGGGATATGTTGGAGCGCATAATTTAGAGGAGCTTCGTGAAAATACGCAATTTATTCGTATGAGTGGTGCTGGATTGAGAGAGAGCCATCCGCATGATGTACAAATTACCAAAGAAGCGCCTAATTATTCAGTCCAGTAATGGCGTAAATTGGACTTTGTCTGTAGTAGTAAGGGACGCTAGTAGCCTCACCTTGCGAGTCTCTTAGCTAAAAATCGAGCCTGTAGTCTCGATTTTCCCCGAGTAAGAGTAACCTATCGGCTACTCTTACGTTTACTACTACGAAAAGTCCATTTATTTGGACGTGTATGTATGAGAGTCCGATGAATGAGATTGGACTTTATCTGAAGTAGTAAGGGACGGCAGCAAACCTTACGGTTTCATACATGTTTTCTACAGCGAAAAGTCTATTTATTTCTTTATTACTTAAAATTTTATAAAAATTATGAGCATTCTAGTTTAGAATTATTCTATTCTGTGATATACTTTATTCATAAAGGGGGAATGACAAATGTCAAAAGAAAAAACAAAATTAGTATTAAATCAATTAGTAGCTGACTTAAGCCAACAAGCAGCAATTATTCACCAAGCACACTGGTATATGCGTGGACGTGGATTTTTAACATTACACCCAGCAATGGATAAATTAATGGATGAAATCAATGAGCAATTAGATGAAGTTTCAGAACGCTTAATCACTATTGGGGGAGCACCATATTCAACATTACGTGAATTTGCAGATAATACAAAAATTCAAGATATTCCTGCATCTTACGAGCGTTCAATTGATGAATGGGTAAGACATTTATTAGTAGGATATGAATACTTAAGAGGGTTATACCAAGAAGGTTTAGAAGCTGCTGGAGAAGAAGGCGATGATGTATCACAAGATATCTGCATCGGCTTCAAAGGCGATATTGAAAAATTAATCTGGATGTTACGTGCACACTTAAACGAAGCACCTGGAATCTAATCAGTTCACTAAAATAGAATGGAAAAACGGATGAGATAATCGTCCGTTTTTTTGTTGGAAAAATTAGCCCTTAAATTGTGTCCTTTTTAAGGGCAGATTCAAATTTTAAGGGAAAAAAAGTATTTTAACACAATCAATTGAAAGAAGTTCTCCAAAAGTATAGAATAGTTTAAGAGAAAATGATTTAGAAAAAATAGATACAGGATAAAAGGAGGATGAGATGAATTCAAAGGCGTTTTATCAACAAATGTTTGCGATTGCGATACCTGTTGCATTGCAAAGTTTACTAACTTCATTTTTGAACACATTAGATACAATGATGATTTCCTCTCTTGGAGATGCGAGCATTGCTGGTGTTGGTTTAGCAAACCAAGTGTTTTTCTTATTTACATTGATTTGTTTTGGAATTAACACAGGTTCCTCAGTTTTATTCGCTCAATATTGGGGTGTAAGGGATGTTCCTCAAGTTCGAAAAATTAATCAAGCAAGTTTAATGTTGTCTACAGCTGTTTCTGTGGCATTTATGCTTGTTGCAATGTTATTCCCTTATGGAATTTTAGAATTATTTACCCATGATGCAACAGTTGTTCAAGCTGGTGGAGACTATTTACGTGTAGCTGCCTTAACCTATGTCATTACTGTATGGAGTTTTTCATTAGGTAGTGCTTTAAGAAGTACAGGAAATCCACGGGTTCCATTAATAGCAACGATGAGTAGTTTTGTCGCCAATGCTTTCTTTAATTATATTTTTATTTTTGGGAAATTAGGATTGCCAGCAATGGGAGTTGTCGGGGCAGCGTTAGGAACCGTTGTAGCGAGAATGATTGAAATTGGAGTGTTAGTTTTTGTCATCAAACGTTATCAAGGTCCGCTTCAAATTCCGATTCGACATTTGCAAAAAATTCCAAAAGAGTTTTGGACGGTCTACTGGAAGACAACTTTACCAGTTATTGTCAATGAAACATTTTGGGCATTAGGGCAAGTATTTTATAATGCAGCTTATGCGATGGTAGGAACTCAAGCCACTGCAGCGGTGCAAATTGCAGTTGCGATTCAAGGTTTAGCATTTGTTATCGTACGTGGATTAGGAAGTAGTTGTAGTATTATGCTTGGGCAAAGTATTGGGAAAAATAAAATTGATCGAGCAAAAAAAGATGCTTATCGATTTATTATTTTATCCATTATAACGGGTGTAGTCATTGGAGCTATTGAAAGTTTAACGCCACAATGGACATTATTATTATTTGGACATATTAGTCCAGAAGTATATACTCTTGGTCAACAATTATTACAAGTAATGGGAATCATTTTTATTTTAAAAACGATTAATTCCGTTATTGTTGTAGGTGTTTTAAGAGGTGGTGGGGATACTCATTATGGAATGAAATTAGAAATGAGTTGTGTCTGGTTAGTCGGCGTACCATTATCTCTTCTAGCAGCAGGAGTGTGGCATTTACCAGTTACTATCGTTGTCATTTGTGCAGGTATGGAAGAAGTGACAAAAGTAGTCGTAGGACTTTATCGTGTTTATTCTCAAAAATGGATTCATCGTTTAGTTCAAGACTAGTCATTTCCTTTCATTTATGGTAGAATATTTGTCAGACAGTTCGTAACCATCCTGTCTATAAACAAAACTAGGGCTTATTTGAACATGAAATGATCAATCAATTCCTGGAAAACGATGGTGTTTTTCAGGAATTTTTTATGTCTAAATAGTCCGGAAAGAAGGAAGAACAATGAGAAAAAACGAAGAAATGGGAGAAATTACACACTTAGGAAGTAAAACAGTTTATCGTGACGATTATGCACCAGAAGTGCTAGAGTCATTCCCAAATAAACATCCGGAAAATGATTATTTTGTAAAATTTAATTGTCCAGAATTTACTTCATTATGTCCAATTACAGGTCAACCTGACTTTGCGACAATTTATATTAGCTATGTTCCAGGAGAACGTATGGTAGAAAGTAAGTCTTTAAAATTATACTTATTTAGCTTTAGAAATCGTGGAGATTTCCATGAAGACTGCATGAATATCATTATGAAAGATTTAGTAAAATTAATGGATCCAAAATATATTGAAGTTTGGGGCAAATTTACGCCACGTGGAGGAATCTCTATTGATCCATATTGTAACTATGGAAAACCAGGTACTAAATGGGAACAAGTAGCAGATCACCGTATGATGAATCATGATTTATATCCTGAAAAAGTGGATAACCGTTAAGGAGAATCAGGATGAAATTAGTATTATTAAGTGGTGGAGTCGATAGTTCAACTGCATTATCGCTTGCTTTGAGTCAAGATCCCCAGGTTGAAGCCATTTCATTTTCATATAATCAAAAGCATAAGGAATTGGAATTAGAAGCTGCTAGAAAAATTGCAGCCTATTACAAAGTTCCTCATCAAATTTTAGAGGTAAGTTCTATATTTTCAGGAAGTAAATCGTCTTTAAATGCTGGTAATGATATTGAAGTGAGTACAGGAGATTATGCGACTCAAACAGAAGCAAATACAGAAGTGGAGTTTCGTAATGGAATTTTTATTTCGATTTTAGCAGGAATTGCGATGCAAAAAGGCGCTTCTGAAATTTATTTTGGGGCACACTTGGATGATTCAGGAGTCATTTATCCAGATTGCTCACCTGAATTTATTGAAGCGATGAATCAGGCTGTTCAATTAGGAAGTGGAGGCAAAGTTCGATTGACAGCTCCATTTGGACAAGTGAAAAAGAAAGATATTGTCGCAAAAGGAGTCGAATTAGGAGTTCCTTATGAATTGACGTACAGTTGTTATAATGGTGTGTATCCTCCATGTGGAAAATGTGGAACTTGTATTGATCGAAATAAAGCCTTTTTAGCAAATGGATTGGAGATTTTATAGTGAATAAAAAACAAATTAGATTATTAACACAAAACACTTTAATAGGTGCATTATATGTTGTTTTAACATTAATTAATCCTATTTCTTACGGAATGTTTCAGTTCCGTTTATCAACTTTATTAATGGGTGTTCCATTTTATAAACCGCAATTGTCATTAGGGATTTTAATTGGTGTAATGATTAGTAATATTCCAAGCCCTCTTGGACCGATTGATATTTTATCTGGATTTTTAATTCAATCAGTGAGTTTATATATTTTTAATCGTATTTTTAAAAATTCTTATGTGAAGAGTGCTGCTTATGGAATTTGGTGTGGTTTTGTAGTAGCTGCAGCATTGTATTACTCTTTACAAGTACCATTCTGGCCTAGTGTATTTGGCGTAGCTGTGTCGAATATTTTATTTGCCTTCTTAGGTACATTTATTGTTGAAAAATTCTTAACAGGATTTTTAGATAAAACTGTAGTTGAATAGAAAATGATGAATAGACTTCGAAACGTAATAGTGTTTCGAAGTCTTTTTTTGTTTGAACGTATGAGCGAAAAGATGAAAGAAAAATTTTGTGTTAGCGAGGTCGCCAGCAGCCTCTGCGAGTCTCATTAGTAAGGTAACAAAAATTTTTCATTGATTATTTGAGTTGGATTAGAAAACGTAGTGTAATGCCCTTTTTGGAACTAAAACATTTCAGTGAAAAAAACGTAAATAAAGTATAAAAGAAAGAAGGAAAATCTTTTTGTAGTGAAAGCAATAGAAGCCAGGGGTGGCTTCTATTGCAGGTAAAAATCGAGACCGAGGCTCGATTTTTAGCCATGAGACAGCGTTAGCTGGCTGCTGGCGATCTCGCAAACAAAAAGTATTTTTCTTCTTTCTTGTATTACGTAATCAAAAAATATTGACAGAAGATGAAAAGGGGAGTAAAGTTATAAAACGGAAAGATTACGTTTTATAGGAGAAGGAGATAAAATGAAAATTCATAAAAAATCATTACTGATTGGGAGTGCAAGTCTTGTTTTATTGGGAGGGTGTTCACTGTTTAATACTCAAAACACAAGTCAGCAAACAGAATCAGAAACTACAACAACAGAAATTTCAAAAGCTGATTTAGCAAAATTTGAAAAAATTGCTGAAGAAGTAAAAGAAAACAAACCAAAAACAATTGTTGGAGAAGTATTCGAAAATGGATATTTAAAAAAACATGGAGATCACTACCATTTTGTATATGGAGCTCCTCCAGCAGATGCTATTTTTGAACAAAAGACTTCAGCAACAGCGATTAGTTCTGCAGATGACGGATATGTGTTTAATCCAAATGATATTGTAGAAGAAAATGAAATGGGATATGTTGTTCGTCACGGAGATCATTACCACTTTATTTATAAAAATAATGCCCAACAAACACTAGCAACAACAATTGCTACAAATTCAGTAGTGAATGAACATCATGAAGAAGTAGAAGATGGTTATGTATTTGATAAAAAAGATGTTGTAAGTGAAACAGAAACAGGGTATATCGTTCGTCATGGAGACCATTTCCATTTTATTTATAAAGATAAACAAGGAAATCCAGTAGTAACTACAGAGCACCATGAACACGATGGCGAACATCACGACCACGAAGGTGAGCACGATGATCATGAGGGAGACAAACATGACCACGAAGGTGAACACCATGATGGCTATGTATTTGATAAAAAAGATATTGTTAGTGAAACAGCAGAAGGTTATGTAGTGCGACACGGAGATCATTTCCACTTTATTTATAAAAATCAAGTGAATCATGAAAATTCACATCATGATATTGTTGCATCAACGATTGAAAAAGCTGAAAAGGTAGAAAAGGAATTACATGGTTTAACAGGAGAAAGTGCTACACCTCTTACTAAGCCTGAAACAAAACCAAACACAGAAGCTCCGACTACACAGCCAAAAGAAAAACAATTTGCCGGAATTCATTATAGAACGAGTGACGGATTTTTATTTGATGGGAATCATATTATTGGTACATCAGGAGAAAACTTATTAGTGGCACATAATGGAAATATGAAAGATATACATGTTATTCCATTTGAACAATTAGTTCATACAAAATGGGAACATTTAATTCCAAAAGAACATTTAGAAGCTGCTAAAGCACGCTATAATGGGGCTGCAACGCTTCCTAAAGAAGAACATCACCATGATGATGCAACGAAGCCAGCAGAAATGAGTGAGTTAGATAAAAAAATTGAAGAAAAAATTGCTGGTATTATGAAACAATACGGTGTAAAACGTGAAAGTATTGTAGTCAATAAAGAAAAAAATGCCATTATTTATCCGCATGGAGATCACCATCACGCTGATCCAATTGATGAACATAAACCAGTTGGAATTGGTCACTCTCATAGTAATTATGAACTCTTCAAACCAGAAGAAGGAGTTGCTAAAAAAGAAGGGAATAAAGTTTATACAGGTGAAGAATTAGCAAGTGTTGTAAAATTATTAAAAAACAGCACATTTAATAACCAAAACTTCACCTTAGCAAATGGACATAAACGTGTATCCTTCAGTTTCCCACCAGAATTAGAGAAAAAATTAGGAACAAATATGATGGTGAAATTAACGACTCCAGATGGAAAAACGATTGAAAAATTATCAGGAAAAGTATTCGGTGAAGGTGTCGGGAATATTGCTAATTTTGAATTAGATAAACCATATTTACCAGGCGAAATATTTAAATACACGATTACATCAAAAGATTATCCAGAAGTAAATTATGAAGGAACATTTACCGTTCTATCTTCATTAGCATACAATATGGCAAGTCGTACGATTTTTTATCCATTCCATGCAGGAGATACTTATTTAAGAGTGAAACCTCAATATGCAGTACCAAAAGGGACTGATGCTTTAGTCAGAGTATTTGATGAATTTCATGGAAATGCGTACTTAGAAAATAACTACAAAGTGGGAGAAATTCAACTTCCAATTCCAAAATTAAATCAAGGAACTACAATGACAGCAGGTAATAAAATTCCAGTAACCTTCATGGCAAATGCCTATTTAGACAATCAATCTTCTTATATTGTGGAAGTTCCAGTTTTAGAGAAGAATAATCAAACAGAAAAACCTGGAATTTTATCACAATTTAAAGGACATGGCACAGAAGAAAGTTCTCAGCCTGTAGAAAAAGCTGAAGAATCACCAAAAGAAACTGGAAAAGTAGAAGAACCTTCAAAACCAACTGGAAAAGATGAAGGATTGAAACCTGTAGAAAAAGAGGAAACTCCAAAAACAACAGGAGAAGGATTAAAACCTGAGACAGAAAAGCCAAAAGAGAATCCAATTTCTGAACCAGGACTAGAAGAGGCACCAGCAGTAGATCCAGTACAAGAAAAAATTGCGAAATTTGCTGCCAGTTACGGATTAGGATTAGATAGTGTCATTTTCAATATGGATGGAACGATTGAATTACGTTTACCAAGTGGAGAAGTCGTTAAAAAGAATATGGCAGATTTTACAGGAGAAGCATCTCAAGGAAGTAGTAAAAATAAACCAACAGATTCCTTACCAGAGGCTCCAAAACCAAGTGAAAAACCTGTGAAACCTGAAAATTCAACAGATAATGGAATGTTAAATCCAGAAGGAAAGACAGGAGTGGATCCTATGCTTGATCCAATGTTAGAAGAAGCACCAGCAGTAGATCCAGTACAAGAGAAAATTGCAAAATTTGCTGCTAGTTACGGATTAGGATTAGATAGTGTTATCTTTAATATGGATGGAACTATTGAGCTACGTCTACCAAGTGGGGAAGTCGTTAAAAAGAACATGGCTGATTTTACAGCATAATATATTGATGGAAAACGTCTAAATCGACGAAAAGATTTAGGCGTTTTTTGTGTTTTGAAAATCTGGTAATGGTAAATGCTAAATGATGAAAGAAAAATTTTGTGTTAGCGAGGTCGCCAGCAGCCTCGCTAGCGAGTCTCATGGCTAAAATTTGAGCCTTGGTCTCAAATTTTACCTATACTGGAAGCCAGACGTGGCTTCCAGTATTTTCGCAACAAAAATTTTTCTTTCATCTTTTAGTCGAATTATAAAACGAAGTACAACACTTTAAAAAAAATAAATACTGTTCAAAAGGATATGACAAACAAAAAAAGTTATCAGAAGTAAGCGTGAAATGTATTCTTGGGAGCAGGGCAAGAGGCGTTTGATAGATCTTAAATCGAAAAAAATCCAGGGTTACAATAAAGAAAAAATATGTTAAACTGACGGTAGTTAAGGGGTTTCAAAAAATGACTATGTATATATAGTTAATGAAAGCAATAAAGCACTTCATTAGACTTTTTTAATTGGTCTCGTGCTTAGAAAATAAAAAAATAAATTAAGTGTATAAGTTAGCGAGTAAACTTATTAGCTAACAAATTTGAGTTTGTAGAGGTTTTGGAATATGATATTTCATGAATTTGGTGATAAAAAATTTCCACATATATTATTGATACACGGCGGAGGTAATTCCTGGTGGAATTATCTTCGGCAAGCTCGTATATTATCCGATAAATATCATGTGATATTACCAACACTTAATGGTCATGGAGAAGAATATCAAAAAGAGTATATTTCAACTGAAAATTCCGCACAGCAAATTATGGACTATATAAAAAATAATTGCGATGGAAAATTATTTGCTGTGGGTGGTGTTTCTTTGGGAGGTCAAATTGCTATTGAGTTATTATCGCTAAATAGTGATATAGCTCAGAAAGCAATAATAGATGGTAGCATTTGTATTCCTCAGCCAAAACTGGCAAGGGTTAGTACAATTATTGTAAAATTATTCGGAAAACTTATGTTTAGTAAATATGCAAGTAAAATTCAGTTGAGTTTAATGAAAAAAATTTATCCCAATATGGCTTATTCGCAAGAAATAGAAGACTATTATATGGAGGATATGCCAAGGATTCCGATTAAAACATTGGTGACTATGTATCAAACATATATGGGAGAATATAGGCTTAAAGATTCTATTACAGAAAGTAAAGCACAGGTTCTATATATTTATGGTGAAAAAGAAATGGGTTGCGTTAAGGAATCGGCTAAGCTGTTTCAAAAAATGCATCCTAATTGTACTGTATATGAAGCGAAAGGATATAATCACGGTTATCTATCAGCTTATCTGTCTTTGGAGTGGATGGATTTGGTTAATCCATTTTTGGAAAAAGATGTTCATCATAGTAACTAAACTACAAAGTTATATAATACCTAGGTTTGTCGACTTTTCATAAATTTTGTTTAAAAAGTATTGTCAGTAAAAAAACGTAAATATAATATAAAAGAAAGCAGAAAAATCTTTTTGTAGCGAAAGCAATAGAAGCCAAGGCATGGCTTCTATTGCAGGTGAAAATCGAGACCAAGGCTCGATTTTTAGCCAAGAGACTCGCAAGCGAGGCTACTGGCGACTACGCAAATAAAAAGCATTTTTCTGCTTTCTTTCTTTTTTTACGTACTTCAAAAAAATTGACAGAAGAAAAGAATAGTAGTTTAATAGCAAAAATCAGTGGTATACGAAAGAGGATAGAACGATGACAAATAAAATCAATGGACAAAAACTAACATTTCTTATTTCAAACGATCCAGTTTTCAGTTTGGTTGTCACAGATAAAATGGTAACGGGTATTCAAATAGAAAGTGATTTTATAGCAGATATTATTTTACCAAAAGAAAAACGAAACTATAATGGATTAGAACGCCATCTTCAATATTTATTGGCTACAAAAAAATCATTGCCAGAAATATTGGACCAAATAAAAGAAAAAGGTTTCTCTACTCCTATTCACTACAATTTAAAAATTGATATAACAGAGTGTTAAGAATAGTGAAGAAACGCAAAACAGTATAAAAGAAAGCAGAAAAATCTTTTTGTAGCGAAAGCAATAGAAGCCAGGAGGTGGCTTCTATTGCAGGTGAAAATCGAGACCAAGGCTCGATTTTTAGCCAAGAGACTCGCCAGCGAGGCTACTGGCGACCTCGCAAACAAAAAGCATTTTTCTTCTTTCTTTTACTACGAAAAAAATGTATGCACTTTCTTATAAACACGCAAAGAAAGACCCTCAAAACCTTGACAAATCGCCAATTTCACGCTAAAATAATGTAACGCAATAAGTGTAACTATAGTCTTGCGGGAAACTGAAATATTGTCCAGAAATCCCGTGAATATTAGGAAAAACAAAAGAATGAGCACTCTTTTTAATAAGGGATAAAGAAATTCTTTTGGTTTTTTTTTGTTCAAAAACGACTTTCAGGCGGCATTTGTTACGAAAACTTAACAATGTAATAAATTTGTAATATTTATTCATAAAATTATGATATAGGGGTGGAAGAGTTGGCACATCATGATGTGAAATACGGTAAACACCGTGTGCGTAGAAGTTATGCACGAATCAGTGAAGTATTAGAATTACCAAATCTAATTGAAATTCAAACTGATTCTTACCAATGGTTCTTAGATGAAGGGATTCGTGAAATGTTTAAAGACATCTCACCAATCGAAGACCATACAGGTAATTTATCATTAGAATTTTTAGATTATGAATTACATGCTCCAAAATATAATCTTGCTGAAGCAAGAAATCACGACGCAAATTATGCAGCACCAATTTATGTAAAAATGCGTTTAGTGAATAAAGAAACTGGAGAAGTAAAAGACCAAGAAGTCTTCTTTGGAGATTTCCCATTAATGACAGAAATGGGAACATTTATCATTAATGGTGCAGAACGTGTTATTGTATCTCAATTAGTACGTTCACCAGGTTCATACTTCCATGACCGCCCAGATAAAAATGGTAAAGCCTTATATGGCGCAACTTTAATTCCTAACCGTGGTGCATGGTTAGAATATGAATCAGATTCAAAAGATATTTCATATGTACGTATTGACCGTACTCGTAAAATTCCATTAACAGTATTAGTTCGTGCGTTAGGTTTTGAATCAGATGATACAATTTTAGAAATCTTCGGTGAAAGTGAAACATTACGTTTAACATTAGATAAAGATGTTCATAAACGTATGGATGAATCACGTACAGAAGAAGCCTTAAAAGACATTTATGATCGTCTACGCCCAGGTGAACCAAAAACAGCTGAAAGTTCACGTAACTTATTAACAGCTCGATTCTTTGATCCACGTCGTTATGATTTTGCGGCAGTAGGTCGTTATAAAGTAAACAAAAAATTAAACTTAAAAACACGTTTATTAAATCAAACAATTGCTGAAAACATCGTACATCCTGAAACAGGAGAAATCGTTGTTGAAGCAGGAACAGTTCTTGAAAAAGAAATTATGGAAAAAGTAGCACAAGCATTAGAAGCAGGAGCAAACTTATTTACATTATATCCTTCAAGTGAAGGGGTTATCCAAGAACCTGTAACGATTCAATCTGTTCAAGTGTATTCACCACAAGATCCTGAAAAAGTGATTAAAGTAATCGGAAATGCAAATATTCCAGATGAAATTAAATGTGTAACAGCAGCTGACGTTTTAGCTACAATTAGTTACTTCTTAAACTTATATGAAGGCATCGGTTCAACAGACGATATCGACCACTTAGGTAACCGTCGTATTCGTTCAGTAGGTGAATTATTACAAAATCAATTCCGTATCGGTTTATCTCGTATGGAACGTGTGGTTCGTGAACGTATGTCTATCCAAGATGTTGCGACAGTAACGCCACAACAGTTAGTAAATATTCGTCCTGTAGTAGCAGCGATTAAAGAATTCTTTGGTTCATCTCAATTATCTCAATTCATGGACCAAACAAACCCATTAGGAGAATTAACTCACAAACGTCGTCTATCAGCCTTAGGACCTGGTGGTTTGACTCGTGACCGTGCCGGATATGAAGTTCGTGACGTACACTATTCTCACTATGGTCGTATGTGTCCGATTGAAACTCCTGAGGGACCAAACATCGGGTTGATTAACAGTTTATCATCATACGCTAAAATTAATAAATATGGATTTGTTGAAACTCCATACCGTCGTGTAGACTGGAAAACTCATAAAGTAACAGATAAGATTGATTATTTAACAGCAGATGAAGAAGACCGCTATGTAGTAGCGCAAGCAAACTCACCATTAAATGAAGATGGAAGCTTCGTAAACGATGTAGTAATGGCTCGTTACGTATCAGAAAACTTAGAAGTTCCTGTAGAACGTGTAGATTACATGGACGTATCTCCAAAACAAGTAGTTGCTGTTGCGACAGCATGTATCCCGTTCTTAGAAAACGACGACTCAAACCGTGCGTTAATGGGTGCCAACATGCAACGTCAAGCAGTTCCGTTATTAAATCCAAAAGCACCATTTATTGGTACTGGTATGGAATATGTAACAGCGCATGACTCTGGGGTAGCTTTACTATGTAAACGTGAAGGTATCGTAGAATTTGTTGATGCAAATCAAGTACGTGTACGTACTGCAGATGGTTCATTAGACCAATATAATATTACTAAATTCCATGGTTCAAATGCTGGTATGTGTTATAACCAACGTCCAATCGTTTCAAAAGGAGACAAAGTAGAAGTTGGGGAAATCCTAGCAGATGGTCCTTCAATGGAACAAGGAGAATTAGCATTAGGACAAAATGTTCTAGTTGCATTCATGACTTGGGAAGGATACAACTATGAGGATGCGGTTATCATGAGCGAACGTCTTGTAAAAGATGACGTATATACTTCAATCCATATTGATGACTATGATTCAGAAGCTCGTGATACAAAATTAGGACCAGAAGAAATTACCCGTGAAATTCCAAACGTTGGGGAAGATGCATTGAAGAACCTTGACGAAAACGGAATTATCCGTATCGGTGCGGAAGTTAAAGATGGGGATATCTTAGTTGGTAAAGTTACTCCTAAAGGATTAACAGAACAATCACCAGAAGAACGTTTATTACATGCAATCTTCGGTGAAAAAGCCCGTGAAGTACGTGATACATCATTACGTGTTCCTCATGGAGGAGGCGGTATCGTTCGTGATGTACGTGTATTCACTCGTGCAGCAGGTGATGAATTAGCGCCAGGAGTAAACAAATTAGTTCGTGTATACATTGTTCAAAAACGTAAAATTAATGAAGGGGATAAGATGGCCGGACGTCACGGTAATAAAGGGGTAGTTTCTCGTATTATGCCGGAAGAAGATATGCCATTCTTACCTGATGGAACACCAGTTGATATCATGTTAAACCCATTAGGGGTACCATCACGTATGAACATTGGACAAGTATTAGAGTTACACTTAGGGATGGCAGCTCGTGAATTAGGTATCTACATTGCAACACCAGTATTTGATGGTGCGCAAGATGAAGATGTTTGGGGAACTGTTGCAGAAGCAGGTATGGCTCGTGATGCGAAAACAATTTTATATGATGGACGTACAGGGGAACCATTTGATAACCGTGTATCAGTAGGTGTAATGTACATGATTAAACTTGCTCACATGGTTGATGACAAACTTCATGCTCGTTCAATTGGACCTTACTCATTAGTAACTCAACAACCTCTTGGAGGTAAAGCTCAATTTGGTGGACAACGTTTCGGAGAAATGGAGGTATGGGCGCTAGAAGCATATGGTGCTGCATACACATTACAAGAAATCTTGACATACAAATCAGATGACGTTGTTGGTCGTGTGAAAACTTACGAATCAATCGTGAAAGGTCAACAAATTTCTAAACCAGGTGTACCTGAATCATTCCGCGTATTAGTAAAAGAATTACAAGCTTTAGGTCTTGATATGAAAGTATTAGACGCAAATGATGAAGAAATTAAGTTAGAAGACATGGACGATGATGCTCGTATGAATTTCAATGATGTTGAAAAAATGAGCGAAAAAACACGTAAGTTAAATGAATATTCTGACCGTATTGCTGAACTTTCTGGAGAAAAAACAGAAGTAGTTGAAACAGCAGTAGAAGAAACTGAAGAAATTCAAGATTCAGAAGATACAGAAGAAACTTTAGACTAAGAATAACTATTGGAATCGTAGGGCAATTCCAAAGAAGAGGGAGGTTGGCCCCTTGATAGATGTAAATAATTTTGAAAGTATGCAAATTGGTTTAGCGTCTCCTGATAAGATTCGTGAATGGTCATATGGTGAAGTAACCAAACCAGAAACAATCAACTATCGTACTTTGAAACCAGAACGTGATGGTCTATATTGTGAAAAGATTTTTGGACCAACTAAAGATTTAGAATGTTCATGTGGTAAATTAAAGAAAATTAATAATAAAGGAAAAGTGTGTGATCGCTGTGGCGTTGAAGTAACTCGCTCAAAAGTTCGTCGTGAACGTATGGGACATATCGAATTAGCTGCGCCAGTATCACATGTTTGGTACTTTAAAGGAATTCCTAGCCGTATGGGACTTGTGTTAGACATGAGTCCTCGTGCGTTGGAAGAAATCATTTATTTTGCAAGCTATGTTGTTATCGATGCTGGTGATACAACATTAATGAAAAAACAATTATTAAGTGAACGTGAATACCGTGAAAAACGTATGGAATTTGGAACTCGTTTCCACGCAGCAATGGGTGCGGAAGCTGTTCAAGAATTATTAAACAATGTTGACTTAGAAGCTGAAATTGCAGAATTAAAAGAAGAGTTAAAAACAGCTCAAGGACAAAAACGTACTCGTGCAATCCGTCGTTTAGATATTTTAGATGCTTTCCGTGAATCAGGAAATAAACCTGGTTGGATGGTAATGGATGTTATTCCAGTTATCCCACCTGATTTACGTCCAATGGTTCAATTAGAAGGTGGACGTTTTGCAACAAGTGACTTAAATGATTTATACCGTCGTGTAATCAACCGTAATAATCGTCTAAAACGTTTATTAGAATTAAATGCTCCACGTATCATCGTTCAAAATGAAAAACGTATGTTACAAGAAGCAGTAGATGCTTTAATCGATAATGGTCGTCGTGGCCGTCCAGTAACAGGACCAGGTAACCGTCCATTAAAATCATTAAGTCATATGCTTAAAGGGAAACAAGGTCGTTTCCGTCAAAACTTACTTGGTAAACGTGTAGACTACTCCGGACGTTCTGTAATCGTAGTAGGACCAAACTTGAAGATGTATCAATGTGGTTTACCAAAAGAAATGGCAATTGAATTATTCAAACCATTCGTAATGAAAGAATTAGTAGAACGTGAAATTGCTGGAAATATTAAGAGTGCAAAACGTAAAATTGAACGTTTAGACGATGATATTTGGGCAGTTTTAGAAGAAGTAATTCGTGAACACCCAGTTCTATTAAACCGAGCACCTACTCTTCACAGATTAGGAATTCAAGCATTCGAACCAACTCTAGTAGAAGGTCGTGCAATTCGTCTTCACCCATTAGTGTGTGAGGCCTACAATGCCGACTTCGACGGAGACCAAATGGCGGTTCACGTGCCACTTTCACAAGAAGCTCAAGCAGAAGCTCGTTTATTAATGTTAGCGGCACAAAATATCTTAAACCCTAAAGATGGAAAACCAGTAGTAACTCCATCTCAAGATATGGTTTTAGGAAACTATTACTTAACATTAGAACAAGAAGGTCGTGTTGGAGAAGGAATGTACTTCAAAGACATGAACGAAGCAATGTTAGCATACCAAAATGGATATGTTCATTTACACAGCCGTATTGCAATTCACGCAAGTGCGCTTCCTCATAAACCATTTACAGAATGGCAAAAAGAACGCATGTTAGTAACGACAGTTGGTAAATTATTATTCAATGAAATTATGCCTGACGAATTCCCTTACTTAAATGAACCATCAATGGAAAACTTAGAAGTAGCTACTCCAGATAAATACTTCTTAGAACCAGGTTCAAATATTAAGGAAGAAATTGCAAAACAACCAATCGTTTTACCATTCAAGAAGAAAAACTTAGGTCAAATCATTGCGGAAGTCTTCAAACGTTTCCACATTACAGAAACATCAATGATGTTAGACCGTATGAAAGACTTAGGATATAAATATTCAACTCGTGCTGGTTTAACAGTAGGGATTGCAGATATTTCTGTTGCAGGAAATAAAAAGACAATTCTTTCAGATGCACATAACCAAGTTGATGAAATTTCTAAATTATTCCGTCGTGGTTTAATTACAGATGACGAAAGATACGAACGTGTTATCGAAACATGGAATGCTGCAAAAGATGAAATCCAAAGCGCATTAACGAAAACACTTGGTGCTCGTAACCCAATCTTCATGATGAGTGACTCTGGAGCCCGTGGTAACATCTCTAACTTTACACAGTTAGCGGGGATGCGTGGATTGATGGCCGCTCCGAATGGTAAAATCATGGAATTACCGGTAACATCTAACTTCCGTGAAGGGTTAACGGTTATGGAGATGTTCTTATCAACACACGGTGCCCGTAAAGGGATGACGGATACTGCCTTGAAGACAGCCGACTCAGGTTACTTAACTCGTCGTTTAGTAGACGTAGCTCAAGACGTAATTATCCGTGAAACAGATTGTGGTTCTGATCGTGGGTTAACAATTTCAGCAATCCGTGAAGGAAATGAAATGATTGAAACATTAGAAGAACGTATGATTGGACGTTATGCACAACGTTCTGTAAAAGATCCAGTAACTGGTGAAGTATTTGTTGGTCACAATGAATTAATTACAGAAGATATTGCTCGTAAAATTATTGATGCTGGTATTGAAGAAGTAACAATCCGTTCTGCATTTACATGTGATACTAAACATGGTGTATGTAAACATTGTTATGGACGTAACTTAGCAACAGGTTCAGAAGTAGAAGTTGGGGAAGCAGTTGGTACAATTGCCGCTCAATCTATCGGGGAACCTGGTACTCAGTTAACAATGCGTACTTTCCATACCGGTGGGGTAGCCGGAGACGATATTACTCAAGGTTTACCTCGTATCCAAGAAATCTTCGAAGCTCGTAATCCTAAAGGGGGAGCAACGATTACAGAAGTAACAGGTGAAGTTGTATCAATTGATGAAAATGCGGGAAGCCGTACTAAAGAAATCACAATTAAAGGTGCAACAGATACACGTACGTATACTGTTCCATTTACAGCTCGCTTAAATGTTGAAGAAGGACAAACAATCCATCGTGGTGAACCATTAACATCTGGTTCTATCGATCCCAAAGAATTATTACGTGTTCGTGATGTATTGTCAGTAGAAAACTACTTATTACGTGAAGTACAAAAAGTATACCGTATGCAAGGGGTAGAAATCGGAGATAAACACGTTGAGGTAATGGTTCGTCAAATGTTACGTAAAGTTCGTGTAATGGATCCAGGTTCAACTGAAATTTTACCAGGAACATTATTAGATATCGCAGACTTTACTGAACGTAACCGTTCTGCAATTATGAATGGTGAAGTTCCAGCGACTGCACGTCCAGTATTACTTGGTATTACAAAAGCTTCATTAGAAACAAATAGTTTCTTATCTGCAGCTTCATTCCAAGAAACTACTCGTGTGTTAACAGACGCATCTATTCGTGGTAAGAAAGACCACTTACTTGGACTTAAGGAAAATGTTATCATTGGTAAGATTATTCCTGCTGGTACAGGTATGGCTCGTTACCGTAATATGGAAACAAGCACTTCTACACCAGTTCAAACAGAAGAATTCGTTGAAGCTACTGAAGAGTTAGCGGAAGGAATTGTAACTGAAGGAACAGTGGAAGTAACAACAGAAGCTTAAAAGTTAGAAATTGACTTTCCAAATAGTAGTAAAGGACGCAAGCAGCCTCGCGAAGCGAGTCTCATTGCTAAACTTCGAGCCTAGGTCTCGAAGTTTCCTAGGAATAGTAGCCAGAAGAGTGGCTACTATTCACCTTACTACTATGGAAAGTCTTTTCTGTTGGACGTGTATTTATGAGAGAGCGTTAGAGATTAGACTTCTTTTATATACTACTATAGGAAGTCTTTTCTTTTTGTTTTTTTAGCGAACGTTTTCAAAATGATTAAAATTATGGTATAATCTTACAGTTAAGGTATTCAAATAATACCTATAAGGAGGAAGAGAGATGCAAAATTATTCAGAAGAAGGATTACAATATCATTTAAACATTCGTAAAGGAGACGTAGGTAAATACGTTATTTTACCAGGAGATCCGAAACGTTGTGCGAAAATTGCTGAACATTTTGAAGATGCAAAATTAGTAGCAGATAACCGTGAATATGTAACATATACAGGATACTTAGATGGAGAAAAAGTTAGTGTAACTTCAACAGGGATTGGTGGTCCATCCGCTTCAATCGCCTTAGAAGAATTAGTGAGAAGTGGTGCAGATACATTTGTTCGTGTAGGAACTTGTGGAGGAATTGATATCGATGTAAAAGGTGGCGATATTGTTATTGCTACAGGTGCCATTCGTACTGAAGGAACAACTCGTGAATATGCGCCAATCGAATTCCCAGCAGTTGCAAACTATGATGTTGTAACGGCGTTATTACAAGCAGGGAAAACATTAGGCTATACAACTCACGCAGGTATTGTTCAATGTAAAGATTCATTTTATGGACAACATGAACCAGAAGTAATGCCAGTTAGCTACGAATTACAACAAAAATGGGAAGCTTGGAAACGTCTAGGAGTAAAAGCTTCAGAAATGGAATCAGCTGCTTTATTTGTAGTAGCAAGCCATTTAGGTGTAAGAGTTGGTTCAACGTTTTTAGTAGTAGGAAACCAAGAAAGAAATGCAGCTGGATTAGAAAATCCAATTGTTCATGATACAGAAGCAGCGATTACAGTTGCTGTACAAGCATTACGTAACTTAATTGCACAAGACCGTCAAAAAGCATAAGGAAGGTGAATCATATGGAATTAAAAGAAATTTTAGCAACCGTCGATCATACCTTATTAACACAAAATGCTACGTGGGAAGAAATTCAACAAATTTTAGATGATGCGATTCATTATGGAACAGCTTCAGCTTGTATTCCTGCCAGCTATGTAAAACAAGCAGCAGAATATGTCAAAGGTAAATTACCGATTTGTACGGTTATTGGATTCCCTAATGGTTATTCAACAACAAGTGTAAAAGTTTTTGAAACAAAAGATGCCATTGCTAATGGAGCAAGTGAAATCGATATGGTCATCAATATTACGGATGTAAAAAATAAACGCTTCGACTTAGTAGAAGAAGAAATTCGTCAAATTCATGAAGCTTGCCAAGGAAGAATCTTGAAAGTAATCGTAGAGATTTGTTTATTAACAACAGAAGAATTGATTGAATTATGTAAAGTAGTGACTCGTGCTGGAGCAGAGTATATTAAAACATCAACTGGATTTTCAACAGGTGGAGCTACATTTGAAGCAGTAGCTTTAATGAAAGAACATGTAGGACCTTCAGTGAAAATTAAAGCTGCAGGTGGAATTTCTAGCTTAGAAGATGCAGAAAAATTCATCTCATTAGGTGCAAGTCGTTTAGGCACAAGCCGTATTGTAAAAATTATTAAAAATCAAGCAGTTGAAGAGAATAGCTATTAGTGAAATCAACTAAATAAGATAGGAAAAATCCTGTTAGTAAGAAATTACTAGCAGGATTTTTTGTGTGATAGAGGTATTGAAAAGGGAACAAGAAAAGAGTAGAATAAAACAAAGTTTAGGCATACCGAAAAATAGGGAGTTGATATAATGGGAGAATTATTTGAAAATAAAGTCTCTAAAACGATGCTGATGACACTTCAAGCAAAAGCGTTAGAAGGAGAACAAAAGAATCGATTGTTTATAGATCCAAAAGCCGAAGAAATGATGAAGCAAGTTCCATCAATAGTAAATATTTCTTTTTTTGATCAAATCGGAGTTTGTTTAAGAACGAAATATTTTGATGATTGCTGCAAAAAATTTATAAAGACTCATGAACATCCAGTTATCATTCAATTAGGCTGTGGTTTAGATGATAGGCAAGGAAGAATTGGAGCAGAAGATATTCCATTTTTCAGTGTAGACTTTTTAGATGTCATTACATTAAGACAAGAGTTTTTTGAAGAAACACCTACTTCACAGATGATTGCTGACTCGATATTAGATGATAAATGGATTCAAATAGTTAAAGAAAAATATCCAAAGGGAGATTACTTATTCATTATTGAAGGTGTGTTAATGTATTTTAAGACAAATGATATAAAGGAATTAGCGACAAAATTAGAGAGAGAATTTCATCAATATGAATGTTATTTCGATACGTTACAACATCATATGGTAGCTACTAAAAATAAACAAAAAGAATTTAGAGAACAGGGAGTACGAATGCATTGGGGACTATCTTCTCAAGAAGAGTTGTATGATTTATTTGGTAAATATGCAGAAATATTGAAAATAGACTACACAATGGCACAATATCCAAACCGATGGAAAGTAGTACATCGTATCGTTTCATGTATCCCGTTTATTCAAAAAGCCGCCATCTTAATCCAGTTGGGAATTAATAGATAGAAATATTTTGATATATTTTTATAGTAGTAAAAAACATAAAAGGGAAATTTGAGCTTATAGTCTCAAATTTCCCTTTTTACTTTAATTCTGGCAAGTTCTACAGAATCGTTTAATTCTAAGACCATAGGGGTCCCAACTTACCCTTTCTTCGCTAATAATGTCGCAAATCTAAAGCGAAGACGATTGCCGTTTTCGTCTATTTTGTGGAGTTCACCAAAGTCTTCATTATATTTTAAAATTTCCCAACCGGCATAATATTCTAGTAATTCGCCTTCTTTGAATGTAAATGGAAAATTCACAGGACAAGGTGCATCTTCAGTTGACATAGCAGCGACGATTAAATTATATCCACCAGAAGCAGTGTGCGATTGCATATTCTCAATGACATCTGGAATTACTTCTTCGTGTAAAAACATCAATACAACTGTTGATACAATCAAATCATATTGTCCACCAGGAATATCGGCACATTCAATGTCGTACGGTTCAACTTCTAGTGAAAGTCCTTCTTGAGTAGCTATTTCTTGTAATTTTTGTAAGCTTGGAACATTCCAATCCAATGAAGTGACGTCATACCCTAATGAAGCAAGGTATAAACTATTACGACCTTCTCCGCTTCCTAAGTCAAGTACACGTCCTTTTGGAATAAGTGGTTGAGCAGCTAAAACTTCAGAGTGAGTCTTTGTATAGCCATATTTTTTTGCAAAATAGTCCTCTTTTTTACAGAAAAATTCTAAATAACATTCGATATCGTCACTTGTTCCTGCAATTCGATGCCACTGTTGTGGTTCAACCAATGGAATAGGAGTAGTCGCATTTAATTGTACAGTATCAATGACACTACCATCTTCATTTAAAAATTCAAACGTAATTTCTCCTTTTAAAATATGAAGTTGAGCCCACGTACCTACCTTTGTATTATGCATTTTTTTAAACGGTTCAGGTAAAGTATCCGCCGTCCATAGGGGCATTTTTTTGTAAGAAATTAAATTGTTCATGTATATCACCTCGTAAGTTCATTGTAGAAAAAAGAAGAGGGATATGCAAGAAAAAGTTTATAGGTAAAACTTATAACAAGTGATAGTAATCTAGAAATTGACTGTAACAAACTTTGTTGGTATCCTAGTTTCATAGTCATAACGCACTGTGACAAGGAGAGTAAAAGTGAATCTGTTTTAGAGAGTCTCGGTTTGGTGAAAAGAGATAATAGTTGAAGCTTTGAAGATGGCCTTTGAGTGCTAATCGTTGAATCTTTAAACGATTACGGGAAAGCCCGATATAGCTTATCAGTTAGATATTTTAACTGATTGAGGCAGAATTTGTGAGAATTCTGTAAATTAAGGTGGTAACACGAGAGAACTCGTCCTTTGGTTGGTGAGTAAGACCAAAGAGCGGGCTTTTTATTTGCTTGAAAGGAGAAACGAATGATTGAATTAAAAAATATTGATGTGACATTTCAGCAATCAGGTAAAACCGTTGAAGCTGTGAAGCAAGTAAATATTACAATCGAAGATGGCGATATTTATGGAATTATCGGTTATAGTGGTGCTGGGAAAAGTACATTAGTACGTACCATCAATTTATTACAACGTCCAACAAATGGAACAGTAACTGTTTCAGGAGTGGAGTTAACAAGTTTAAAAGAGGCTCAATTAAGAGATGCTCGTAAAAAAATTGGAATGATTTTCCAACATTTCAATTTGATGAATACTTTATCTGTATTTGATAATGTAGCTTTTCCATTAAAACGCTCAGGATTATCTAAAGCGGAAATTAAGGAAAAAGTTGAGTCACTTCTACATTTAGTAGGATTGGAAGACAAAATTACAAGTTACCCAAGACAATTATCTGGGGGACAAAAACAAAGGGTTGCGATTGCTAGAGCGCTAGCAAATGATCCAGATGTTCTATTATGTGACGAAGCAACAAGTGCATTAGACCCTAAAACAACCGAATCTATTTTAGAACTTTTGAAAAAAGTAAACGAACAGTTAGGCATTACAATCGTGATTATCACTCACGAAATGCAAGTTGTAAAAGAGATTTGTAATAAAGTTGCCGTAATGGAACAAGGATTAATTATTGAACAAGGGTCAGTATTAGAAATCTTTACGAATCCACAAAAACCATTAACAAAAGATTTCATCGATACAGCAACACATATTAATAAAGGAATTGAAACAGTTCTACAACATGAACATTTACTAAACTTAAATCCTGGAGATGTTCTTGCGAAAATTTCATTTGTGGGTGCTTCAACAGGAGAACCACTGATTACGAAATTATCGACTCAATTCCAAGTAGCAGCGAATATTTTATTTGCCAATGTGGAAGTCATTCAAGAGACTGCTGTTGGAACTTTACTAGTAGGTTTATCTGGTGAAGCTGAAAAAATTCAACAAGCAATCGAATATATTCACCAATCAGGTGTTCAAACAGAAATTCTAGATGAACCAAAGGAGGTTGAATAAGATGAACTTACACCAATTATTTCCAAATATTGATGCTCGTGTAACTCAAGAAATTATTAAAAGTACCATTGATACTTTAATCATGGTCGGACTTACAGGGTTAATTGCTGGAGTATTAGGGATTGCTTTAGGAGTTGTTTTAGTAGTCACTCGTGAAGGCAATATTTTAGAAAATAAAATTTTGTATGCTACTTTAGATAAAGTGGTGAACTTATTCCGTTCGATTCCATTTATCATTTTAGCGATGTTATTAATCCCATTAACAAGATTAATTGTCGGAACTACAATTGGAATTCCTGGTGCGATTGTGCCACTAGTTATTGCGACTGTTCCATTCTTCTCACGACAAGTACAATTAGCTTTGTTAGAAGTAGATAAAGGTGTGATTGAAGCTTCAATCGCCATGGGATGTACACCATTGGAAATTATTTTCCGAGTGTATTTAAAAGAAGGATTGCCAAGTTTAATTCGTGCTTCTTCTCTAACAACAATCAGCTTAATTGGTTTAACAACAATGGCTGGTGCGTTTGGAGCTGGGGGAATTGGTAACTTAGCAATTTCAAGAGGATACAATCGATTCCAAGGAGACGTAATCGTAGTAGCAACGATTATTATGTTGATTATCGTATTTATCAGCCAAGCAGTCGGTGACTTCCTAGAAAAAAGAGCTACGAAATAACAGGATATGAGGCCGAGTTCAATTAAAACAAGATACGAGGCCGAACGCTCTGAAATGAATCACTGGAGCGACGCACTCACAATAAAAAGGATATTTAAACATATAAACACAAAGAAAAGAGGAATTTATAGATGAACATTAAAAAATTATTTGTAACAGCATTAGCAGGATTAACATTAGCAGCATGTGGTCAAGGAGCTCAAACTTCTTCAAACTCAAATCAAGCAGTAGATGCTAAAAAAGAAGCAAAAACAGTTAAATTAGGGGTTAACGCAGGAAACCATGATGTATGGGATGACGTTATTAAACGCTTAAAAGAAAAAGAAAACATCAATGTTGAATTAGTAGAATTTACTGACTATGTTCAACCAAACCAAGCATTAGAAAATGGAGATGTTGACTTAAACTCATTCCAAACAATTATTTACTTAGAACGTTTCAACAAAGAACAAAACACTCACATCAAACCAATTGGATATACAGTAATTGCTCCAATGGGTGTGTACTCTAAAAAAATTAAAAACGTTAGTGAGTTAAAAGAAGGGGATACTATCGCAATCCCAGAAGATACTTCTAACAACTCTCGTGCATTACGCTTACTACACGCAGCTGGCGTAATTAAATTAAAAGATGTAAACAACACATTAGCTACACAAGATGATATCGTAGAAAATCCTAAAAACATTAATATTAAAGAATTACCAGCTGGACAAACAGCTCGTGCTTTAGACGATGTAGCAGCTTCATTAATCAACAATGGTTTCGCAGTTGAAGCAGGATTCCAACCAACTAAAGATTCAATCTTTATCGAAGAAATCACAGATTCATCTCAACCATACTACAATGTAATTGCTGCTAAAGAAGGTAATGAAAATAACGAAGTTTACAAAACAATCGTTAAATACTACCAATCACCAGAAACAGCTAAAAAAATTGAAGAAGTTTCAAAAGGTGCAAACGTACCAGTTTGGGAAAAAGCTTCTTTAAAATAATTTCTAAGAATCAATCATTTTAATCATCATTTATCTCCAAAGAGGCATGCTAGTCATGCCTCTTTATTACAATAGAAAGAAGGAAATTTAATGAGCCAAATTAAAGAAAAAGCACAAGCTTTAACAGAAGAGTTAGTAGCACTTAGAAGACATTTTCATGAAAATCCAGAATCAAGCTTAAAAGAATATAAAACAGCAGAAAAAATTCAAGAGGAATTAACAAAATTAAAGATTCCATTTGAAAAAATTGCAGACACTGGAACGTTAGCGATTATTAAAGGAGGAAAAGGCGAAGGAAAAACAATTCTACTTCGTGCAGATATTGATGCATTAGAATTACCGGATTGCACGAATAAACCATATTCTTCTAAAAATGAAGGTTTAAACCATGCTTGCGGACATGATGCTCACACAGCAATGGGGTTAGGAGCTGCTAAAGTATTAAATGAATTAAAAGATACATTTGCTGGAACAGTGTATATTGCCTTCCAACCAGCTGAAGAAATCGGAGCAGGTGCAAAACAATTTGTAGCTTCAGGGAAAATTGATCATATTGATGAAAGTTTTGCTATCCATGTAAATTCAGGATTACCAGTAGGTACTTTTGCAGTTCAAGGTGGACCAGTGAATGCTTCTTGTGATATTTTCAAAATTAAAGTAACCGGAAAGAGTGCACACGTAGGTCGCCCTCACTTAGGTCATGATGCATTAGTGACAGCAAGTGAAATTGTTGTAGCATTGCAAACGATTGTAAGTCGTGAAGTAGAACCAGGTGATCGTGCAGTAGTAGGAGTAGGGAAACTACATGCTGGAACTCGCTATAATATCGTAGCAAATGATGCGTTATTAGAAGGAACGATTCGTGCGTTTAGTCATACAACAAGAGCACATTTAAAAGAAGCAGTGACTAGAATTGCTCAAGGAATTGCAATAACTCACCGTTGTGAAGTTGAAGTGGATTGGTATGATGCAGCAGCACCTGTTATTAATACTCATGAATTAGCAGAGAAATTCCAACTAGTGGCGAAAACGGTGGATTCTATCGATCATATTATTACTAAATACGAATTAGCAATGGGAGCAGATGACTTTGCAGATTATTTAGTAGGTAAACCAGGGGTTTATGGGTTATTAGGAAGTCAATCTGGAGAAGAAACAGCATATGGACATCACCATGAAAAATTTGATATTGATGAAGCAGTCTTGCCGATTGGAGTAGAACTAGAAGTTAACTATATTTTAAATCGTTTAGCTAATTAGAAGGAGGATTCTATGGAAGAGAGAATTTTAAGCATTTTAGAAGAAATCTGTGAAGATGAAGTTATTTATGAAGATAAGGATATCAATCTAAAAGAAGAAGGACTAATGGATTCGTTAGCTTTTGTAGAATTACTCGTTCGATTAGAAGAATTTGGACTTGAAGTTGCTCCTACTGAAGTGACTTATGAGGAGATTGATACACCGAATAAAATTATCAATTATGTGAAGTTGAAAGCTAAATAGTTTAAATATTAATATAAATGAATAGGAATTAGTAGATAGCTATAAAAGTTGTAATAGTCAAAAATTAATGATAAAATCTAAGTGATATAAATAAATAAAAATTAAATTTTGGAGGGTTTTAAATGAAAAATAAATTCCTTATTACAGGGTTAGCAACAGCTACATTATTATCAACAGCAGCATTAACTCAATTATCACCTAGTGTGTATGCTGCAACAACTACACAACCAAGTGCTGAAGAAAAAGCAAAACAAGATGAAATTTTAGCTAATTTTGATAAAGCGCTAGCAGAAACTATTAAAGGATTAGAAGAAGAAGCAAAAAATGATCCAGATTCAGCTGAAAGTATTAAAGAGACAATTGCAAAATTAAAAGCAGAAGCAGCTAAAGAGAAAGCTAAAATTGTTGAGGGTTTCAACGCTGGAAAAACTGCAGATGCTACTGAAAATGAAATAGAAGAAATTGCTAAAGAAGAGGAAGCAGTAGAGGCAGAAGAAGCTAAAGCAGAAGAAGAAGCTCAAAAAGAATTTTTAGCGAATTTTGATAAAGCATTAGAAGATGCAATTGCAGAATTAAAAAAAGCGGATACTCAAAATGATCCTGAATTAGCAAAACAAGTTGAAGATGCAATTGCAAAATTAAAAGAAGAAGCAGCTAAACAGAAAAAAGAAATCGAGGATGGTTTCAAAAATGGTTTAACTGTAGAAGAAGCCGAAAAAGCAATCGATGATGCAAATAATAAAGCAGCAGAAGAAGCAAAAGCAGAAGCTGAAGAAAAAGCAAAACAAGATGAGTTCTTAGCAAATTATGATAAAGCATTAGAAGAGGCAGTCAAAGAATTAGAAAAAGCTGAAACTAATAGTCCAGAAGAAGCAAAAGCAAAAGCTGATACAATTGCAGCGTTAAAAGCAGCATCAGACGCAACAAGAAAACAAATCGTAGAAGGCTTCGAAAAAGGATTAACTGTAGAAGAAGCAGAGAAATTAATCGATGAATTAAATAAAAAAGCAGCAGAAGAAGACAAAGAAGCGGCAGCAAAAGAGAAAGCAGCACAAGATGAGTTCTTAGCAAATTATGATAAAGCATTAGAAGAGGCTGTCAAAGAATTAGAAAAAGCTGAAACGAATAGTCCAGAAGAAGCAAAAGCAAAAGCTGATACAATTGCAGCGTTAAAAGCAGCATCAGATGAAACAAGAAAACAAATTGTAGAAGGCTTCAAAAAAGGATTAACAGCAAAACAAGCTGAAGAATTAATCGATAAAGCAAATGAAAAAGCAGCAGAAGAAGATAAAGAAGCTGCTGCAAAAGAAAAAGCAGCACAAGACGAGTTCTTAGCAAATTATGATAAAGCATTAGAAGAGGCTGTCAAAGAATTAGAAAAAGCTGAAACGAATAGTCCAGAAGAAGCAAAAGCAAAAGCAGATACAATTGCAGCATTAAAAGCAGCATCAGATGAAACAAGAAAACAAATTGTAGAAGGCTTCAAAAAAGGATTAACAGCAAAACAAGCTGAAGAATTAATCGATAAAGCAAATGAAAAAGCAGCAGAAGAAGATAAAGAAAAAGCAAATAAACCAGCTCCAAAAGATGAAACTAAACCAGCTGAACAACCTAAATCAGATAAAGTTGAATCTTCAAATGGTCAAGAAGCTCCAGTTAATGAAGTTCCAGAATTTGATTTATCTACATTAGAAACAGCAACAGGTACACAAACGCAAGCTTCATCAACACAAACAGCACAGGCAGCAAATGCACAAGCTCAAGAAGCTCCAACTGCTAATACGCCAGCAAGAACATCAGCAAATTCAGCTCAAGCAGCTACAGAAGAAAAACCAGCTGAAAAATCAGCTGTAGCTCTAGCAGTTGCAGAAGCACCAAAAGCTGAAGAAAGCAAACAAGCAGAATTACCAAATACAGGTTCAGCAGAGTTTACAGTATTCACTCCAGCTGTATTATCAATCTTAGCAGGTCTAGGATTAGTAGCACCAAAAGGTAAAAAAGAAGACCAATAAAAACTGAATTCTTAAATAACAAAAGGATGATGAGCAGTGCCCATCATCCTTTTTGCGTTTCTATAAACCTTTTATCACTTCGTCAATCGTTGCTTTATCTTTTACTTCATCGATAACATTTTTGATTTTTCCTTCTTGATCGACAAAAATCATTGTTGGAATCGAATGAATTTCTAAAGCTTTTTGGAAGCTTTTTTCTTTATCTGAGTAATAATTAAATTCTAAACCTTTTTCTTTTAAGAAGGCTTGTGCTTTTTCAGGTGTTTCTCCTTTAACAAGTAAGTTGACTAAAACAAATTCAACAGAGTCGTGATAGTCTTTTCTTAATTCATTTAGAATAGGAAGTTCTTGTTGGCAATCTGGACACCAGCTAGCCCAGGCGACATAGACAATTTTCTTCCCTTTAAAATCAGCAGGAGTTTTTTGTTGCGCGTCTGCTGTTTCAAATGCAAAGTTTGGTAAAGCTTCTCCAATTAAATCAGTAGTAGATTTTTCTTTTGCAGCAGTTGTTGTAGCTGTGGTTGTAGTCGTGTTATTTGTAGTTGACGTTGATTGACATCCGGCAGCTAGTACGAATAGACTTCCAAATAAGATTGAATGTGTTAGGAATTTTTTATAGTTTTTCATAAAATATCTCTCCTTTAAAACGATACGTTCATTGTATCACATTGGATGGAAGAAAAAAAGGAACCTTCAAAAGGAAGGCTCCATCTATTTTAGTGAGTTTTTGATAATTAGGCTTGAATGCTGAATGTATATTTATGACCTTGAGTTAAGCTGTGGTAGAATCCTTTTCCTTCATATAATTGAAATACTTGTACACCAGCACGTTGTGAATCATCTGGATACACATTTTTAACAAATGGATTGCCTGCCAAGATTTCCTCTAATCCTTCTTTACCCAGTTCACGTACTTTTCCTTCGATACGAATGACTTGAATTAAGTAATCATCGTGTGAAAATGCTGCAATTGCGACATTAGGATTTTCTTGTAATTGTTTGTAGAAATGAGTTTGTGGGCTTGTCATAAAGAATACACCATGTTCATTAGCAACACCGATGTGAATTGGACGAGAATGAGGTTTTCCGTCTTTATCCACTGTAGCAAAAATGGCTACTTCCAAGTCCTCTAAAATGCTTAAAATTTCTTCTGTATTCATATTAACACTCCTTTTTTAATAATTGTTTTATTTGTTTCTCGATGGATAAGGGAGAAGTAGTTGGGGCAAATCTAGCAACGACTTTTCCGGATGCGTCTACAAGGAATTTTGTAAAATTCCATTTAATGGAACTACCTAATAGTCCTTTTGTTTCTTCTTTTAATAGTTTAAATAATGGATGTGTTTCTGGGCCGTTAACGAGTACTTTACCAAACATTGGGAAAGTAACTTGGTAATTGAATTGGCAACTTGAAGCAGCTTCCTCTGCGCTTAATGGTTCTTGATTGCCAAATTGATTACATGGGAATCCTAGAACGCTAAATCCTTGTTCGTGATATGTTTCGTATAAGTTTTGTAATTGGGCAAATTGTGGAGCTAATCCACATCCACTAGCGGTATTGACAATGAGTAATACTTGCCCTTTATAGGCTTCTAATGTACTAGTTCCATCTAATGTAGGAACTTCTATTTCATAAAGTGACATGACTTCCTCCTATATTAAATGATAATGTTTTAACCCTTGGATGACGCCACCTTTATCATGGTCTGCACTAACATAGTCTGCTTTTTCTTTTATCAAGGGAATGGCATTTCCCATAGCAATCGAAATATCAACTTCTTGAAACATTTCTAAATCATTAGCACCATCTCCAAAGGCGTATGTAGTGATAGAATTGTTATTTAAGGTGCGAATTAATGCACGAATGCCTGTGGCTTTTGAATTTCCAGCGGTAATGACATCTAATGCATAAGGAAAATTTCGAATAAATTTTAATTCTGGAAAAGCTTGTTGATAAGCTTCATCATTATTATCTCTTGAAAGTAAGAGCATCATATTCACGACTTGTTCTTTATAAAATGTTGGAACAATATCTGGTGTTGGTGTATGAATATATCCGTAGGCTTCTTGTGCAAATGGGACTGTTTCGATGATTTTAAAGGCATCGACATTATAACAAGTGATTCCATGACGATGTTCTTTTGCAAATTGTAGCAGTCTTTCAATCGTTTCTTTTGGAATTTCATGATGAATCAATTGCTCACCTTTGAAAATAACGACTTGTCCATTCATAAAAACTCCAGAATGAATATTCGTAGAGCGAATGACTTCCGAAACTTCGATAGGAGATCTTCCTGTTGCTAGAAGTGGTTCATACCCGTTATCCTTTAATTGTTGAATCGCTTCTATGACTTCAAGGTCGACTTGGCCTTTTTTATTTAAGAGTGTTCCATCCAAGTCAAAAAATACTAAACCTTTCATAAAAACCTCCTTTTCATATTACGTTCATTATATCACGAAAGTGGAAAGAATAGGGGATGGATGCTTAAAAAAATCGTGTTAGTCTAAAGAAATTAAGGGCAATTGGTAGTAATTACACTATATTTATGGTAGAATTGGAAAGAATATTAATAGAGGAGGAAGATCCTTTGTATCAAACAATTTTAACATTGATGATTATTATTAGTGTGTTACTAATTATTATTGTAGCTATGCAACCATCGAAAACTAATGCAGCAAATTCATTATCAGGCGGTGCTGAGCAATTATTCGGAAAAACAAAAGCACGTGGATTTGAAGCATTCTTAATTCGAGTAACTGTTGGATTAGGAGCAATCTTTATGATTTTAGCAGTAGCCTTAGCGTACATTTCATCAAAATAAAAATGATTAAGCACAATGTTGAAGGAGTATCTCTAAGACATTGTGTTTTTCTATTATAGTAAATATTCATGAAAGGTAGGAGTGAACAACTTGGAAGCAATTTGGTTAGAAGAAACAACAAATAAACGGGCGGTTATATTATTTCATGCATATACTGGGAAACCAACAGATTTAAGAATGTTAGCTTCCTTTTTGCATCGCTATGATTATGCAGTCTATGTTCCAGCTTTTAGTGGGCATGAACATTCAAATGCATGTGAAATTTTAAAAGAAACACCAGAAAAATGGTATGAAGATGCTAAACAAGCGGTACAATTTGTTCGAAGTCAAGGGTATTCAACGATTGCTGCGCTAGGATTATCGATGGGAGGTATGATGGCAGCAGCACTAGCAACCGATCAATTAGTGGAAATTGCGGGAACATTTTGTTCTCCTGTTTCAAAAAGAAATGCGCAATTGCCTGATTTGTTGAAAAGTTTTATGGCTTTTGCTACTCATTCTGGGATGTGTGAAGAGGAAATGTTTTCAGTAGGGAAAAAAGCAAAACAACAATTATTAGATTTACATCATTTTTCAGCTAAAGTTGCAGAAAAATTAGAATACGTGACAGGTCCTTTTTATATTGCTCAAGGGGAATTAGATCGATTAGTTGATCCGGAAGTATCTATTGAAATGAAAGAAGCATTAGTGAATGCAGCTGTTGATTTTCATTGGTTTGAACAATCAGGGCATGTCATTACAGTCGGAAAAGAAAAAGCAGAATTTCAAGAATCTGTATTAGAATTTTTAAACCAACAAGAATGGAGGTAAGAAATGAGAGAATCATTGAGAACAGTTTTGGTGTCCTTTTTTGAGGAATATGCACCAGAAAGTTTTTATGTAAAAGAAATTAGTGAACATTTTGGGATGAATCAATCTCAAGATTTTAAAATATTAGTGAAAGAATTAGCCGCTTTAGAAGAAGAAGGCATTTTAGAATTAAATCGAAATGGAAAGTTTGGATTGAATCCTTTGAATCAAACATTAAAAGGAACATATCGTGCAAATGATAAAGGATTTGGATTTGTCACTGTAGTCGAAGGGGAACCAGATATTTTTATTCCTCGTGGAGATACAATGAGTGCGATGGATGGGGATGAAGTAGAACTAGTGATTACAGAACCAGCCGATAGCTATCGTCAACGATCTGCGACCGGGAAAATTGTCCAAATTATTCAGCGAAATACGACTCAAGTGGTAGGAATTTATACTCGCTTTAGTTCAGAAACTGCAGAAGATACAGGGTATTGCGGTGAAGTAGTTGTTAAAGACAAAAAATTAGCAGGTACTCGTTGCTTAATCCGTCCAAATGGATTGCATCCAGTAGATGGTACTGTTGTCATTGTAGAATTAACAAAATACACGAATGAAAAAAATCGTTCTTCATTAGAAGGAATTGTTGTTAAAGAAATTGGTTATAAAGATGCTGTTGGAATGGATATTTTAATGGTTTTACAACAATTACATATTCCAACAGAATTTCCACAAGAAGTGATTGACCAGGCAAATCTTGTTCCTGAAGTCATCACAGATGAAGATCGACAAGGACGTAAAGATTTACGTGGACAATTAACCGTGACTATTGACGGGGCAGATGCCAAAGACTTAGATGATGCTGTTGCACTTACAAAACGTGAAGATGGAACCTTTGAACTAACCGTTTCGATTGCAGATGTATCGTATTATGTAACGGAAAATTCAGCGATTGATAGGGAAGCATTTGAACGTGGAACAAGTGTGTATTTAACAGACCGTGTCGTTCCAATGTTGCCACAACGATTATCAAATGGAATTTGTTCTTTACATCCGCATGAAGAGCGACTAACGATGTCTTGTCGCATGGAAATTGACCGAAGTGGAACGATTTATCAATATGAGATTTTCCCAAGTGTCATTCGTTCAGATATGCGATTAACGTATAGTTTGGTGAATGAATTGTATGAGAAAAAAGAAGTCGAAATTCAAGATGAAATTCAGCAAATGTTGTTGGATATGAAAGAATTACATCATATTTTAGAAAGACGAAGAAAAGAACGTGGAGCGATTGACTTTGAAACACATGAAGCAAAAATTATTGTGGATGAACAAGGAGCCCCAATTGATATTCAAATTCGTGAACGTGGAGTTGCAGAACGATTAATTGAATCCTTTATGTTAGCAGCTAATGAAACAGTTGCGATGCATTATCAACGGAAAAATGTTCCGTTTATCTACCGTGTCCATGAACAACCACAACAAGAAAAAATGCAACGTTTCTTAGAATTTGTCACAGCATTTGGCATTAATATTAAAGGAACGAGCGACACCATTAGTCCGAAAAAACTGCAAAAAGCCTTAGATGAAGTTAAAGGGGAAACTTATGAAGCAGTTGTATCGACTATGATGCTACGTTCTATGAAACAAGCTAAATATGATATTATACCTTCTGGACATTATGGATTAGCTGCAGAAGATTATACTCACTTTACTTCACCGATTCGTCGTTATCCAGACTTAATTGTTCACCGTATGATTCGTCAATACGAAGGAAGTGGAAGTTTCCTATCGAAGCAACAAGAGGAATTAAATGCTTCTAAGCTAGAGAGAATTGCGGATCAATCAAGCAAAATGGAACGTTTAGCAGTTCAAGCAGAACGTGAAGTGGATGCGATGAAAAAAGCTGAATTTATGGCTGATAAGATTGGACAAGAGTTTGAAGGAATTGTTAGTTCTGTTACTAAGTTTGGAATGTTTGTGGAATTGCCAAATACCGTAGAAGGTTTAGTGCATATTACGCATATGAATCAAGATTACTTTAACTTTATTGAAAGTCATCTGGTCTTAATTGGTGAGAGAACAGGAGTAACTTATCGAATCGGAGATTGTGTTAAAGTAAAATTAATTAAAGTCGATGTAGAAGCGCATGAAATTGATTTTATTTTAGCGGCTGATAATGCAGATTTGATTACTCAAAACAAACGTCCAACTAAAGGAAAAGAAGTACCTAAGAAAGCTACAAAAAAAGAAAGTCGAAGTAAAAAATCGAAGAAGTCTTCTAAAAATAAAGGGAGACAACATTTTAAAGCGCAAGCAAAGCAAAAGCGTAGAAAAAAACATTCGTAAGGAGAATTCGGATGCCAAAAGGAACAGATAATAAAGTTTTAGCACAAAATCGTAAGGCAAATCATGATTATACGATTTTAGATACGATTGAAGCAGGTTTAGTGTTAACGGGAACAGAGATTAAATCGGTTCGTCAAGCTAGAATGAATTTGAAAGATGGTTATTGTAGTTTTAAAAATGGGGAAGCCTTTTTAGTAGGGGTTCACATTAGTCCGTTTGAGCAGGGGAATATTTTCAATCATGATCCGCTTCGTACGAGAAAGTTGTTATTGCATAAGAAGCAAATTCAGATGCTAGAGCAAGAGGTAAGACAGGCGGGGAATACGGTTGTTCCATTGAAGGTTTATATTAAAAATGGGGTTGCCAAGTTATTGATTGGGATTGCTAAAGGTAAGAAAAACTATGATAAGCGCGAAGCGTTAAAACAAAAAGATATCAAGAGAGACGTACAGAGAGAGCTCAAAAACTATCGTTAGACTACGAAAGACTTCCTGTATAGTAGCATAGGACGGCAGCAGCCTCGCAAAAATGCGAGTCTCATGCCTAAATTTCGAGCCTTGGTCTCGAAATTTCCTAATAATAGTAGCCGATGTTTCGGCTACTATTATGGATGCTACTATGAGGAAGTCTTTCTCCGTTTTACGTGAGGAGATGAGGGTACGTTTAGAATGAAGGCTTGCGTTTATATGTATACTACAGGTTAGATTTTTTATAAAAATCCGTTTTAAAAAATATTTTTAAAACTTTTTATCGTATCTATATAGTGAAGAGAAAATTAAGGAAAGTTCGATTTTTCTTCATGAAAATAGAAAGGGTGTTATAATATGGAAGAACGGATTAAAGATGCAAGGCCAATGATGGATTTGATGGCAAAGAAAGTGTTTAGTAATACAGAAATAACAGCACAGTTCATACGAGATATTCTTGATTTGCCTGTACAAACAGTTACCATACTAGATGGCACACAAATACATGAACAACAATTTGAAGACTTTTTGACTTATATGACAAGCATCGATGTCTTAGCTGCTTTACAAGATGGAACACAAGTTATTATCGAAATTCAAGTAGCATTTCAAATTGACTTTATCAAGCGTTTATGGTTATATCTATGTGAACAAGTATCTAAAAATTTAGATGTGTATAAAAAAGATGGTGTACAAACGCATAGATTAGCAGAAGAAATGCTTCCAGTGTATACAATTGCCATTACGCAAAAAAGATTTTTCGATGATGAAAGAATGATTCATTCGTTTAGTTTAAGAGATGATACTACGAGTGAAGAATTAAAAGTACACTTTAAAGGAATTGACGAAAAGAGAAATCTTGTACGAATGGTAATTTTAGAATTAGAAAAATATCATAATACAGATATACAACACTACCGTAAAGTTCGATGGATTGAGTTTTTTGGGAATAAACCTTATACACAAAATCCTGAGACAATATTGAAACAAGCTGATCAAATCATTAACCCAGTCGGATGGACAAAGGAGGAGAAAGCCATGTTAGATGAAAGAACAAGATACCTTCAAGCATATTACGGGCATTTGGCGACTGTAGAATATCAAAAAGAAGAAGCTTTAAAACAAGGATTAGAACAAGGATTACAGCAAGGTAGGATTGAAACTATAGTAGATTTAATTAAAAATGGAATCTTATCGAAAGAAATAGGGGCAGAGCAATTAAATATTTCTGAAAAAGAATTAAATATGTACTTATAAAGACGAGAAAGACTTTTTGTTTTGGCAAGAAGTCTTTTTTGTTTCCATGCAGAAAAACTATGGAACATAATAGTTAAAAACTATACTAAATATTTATTTAAAGTTATTGACAATAACTTGAGTATATATTATATTATCTACAACAGATAAATAACTGATGCAATGAACAGATAAGTAAATAAAAGCGAACGTAAAAAGAGAGTCCGGTTGGTGAAAAAGGATGCAGGAACTTTATTGAAAATGGTCTGGGAGCAACAGGAGTGATAAAGCTTCTGCGAATGGTGCCCGATACCGTACTAGAGTATAAACATGTACTTATAGAGTAACAAGCTGTGAAGTTTGTTAAAAATAGAGTGGTAACGCGATCCTTCGCCTCTAGTCAAAAACTAAGGTGGAGTTTTTTTATGGCTTAAATACTTGTAACATCAATTATCTGATTCGAAGATTGACGGAATGCGCGCCCGTTAATCATCATTTATCAATGTAAAAAGAAAAGGGGAATTTATTTATGAACATTTCAAAATTAATTAAAACAGCAGCATTAGGATTAGTAGCTACAACATTAGTAGCATGTGGAAACGGAGCATCTCAATCAAAAGATTCAGCAACAACAGCAGCTCCAAAAGTAGAAGATAAAAAGATTACAGTAGTAGCTTCACCAGCACCACACGGTGAAATTTTAGAAGCAGCTAAATCAATTCTTAAAAAAGATGGATATGATTTACAAATCAATATTGTAAATGACTACGTAACACCTAACCAAATCGTATTCGGAGGAGATGCAGATGCAAACTACTTCCAACATACACCTTACTTAGAAAAATTCAACAAAGAACATAATGAAGACTTAGTAAGCGTTGGGAATGTACACATCGAACCAATGGCTATCTACTCTAAAAAATATAAATCTTTAACAGATTTACCAGAAAACGCAACAGTATATGCTTCAACAAACCCAGCTGAAGTTGGACGTTTCTTAGCATTCTTTACTAAAGCAGGTTTAATTAAATTAAAAGATGGCGTTAAACCAGTTGACGCTCAATTAAGCGATATCGTTGAAAACAAAAAGAACATTCAAATCAAAAATGAAATTGCTCCTGAATTATTAGTATCAACATTTGAAGCTAATGAAGGTGATGCAGTAATCATCAACTCAAACTTCGCTATCGATGCAAAATTATCTCCTAAAAAAGATTCAATTGCTTTAGAAGATGAAAGCTCACCATATGCAAACTTAGTAGCAGTTAAACCAAAAGATAAAGATTCAGACAAAGTTAAAGCTTTAATCAAAGCATTACAAAGTGATGAAATCCGTAAATTTATTTCTGATAAATATGCAGATGGATCTGTAATTCCTGCAAAATAATGATAAAATACAAGGTGTGGCATACGCTATTTGCCACACCTTTTTTAGAGTATAAGGAGAAGAATGATGATTAAAATACAAGAAGTTTCTAAAATTTATCATGGCAAACAAGGAATCGTTGAGGCGGTAAAAGATGTTTCATTAAATATTAACAAAGGCGAAATTTTTGGAATTATCGGTTTTTCAGGAGCTGGTAAAAGTACATTAATTCGTTTATTAAATGGTCTTGAATCCGTTACAACAGGTCATATTTTTGTTAATGATAAAGATATTACTACATTAAAGAAAAAAGAATTATTACAAGAACGTCGTAAAATTGCGATGATTTTCCAACATTTCAATTTATTATGGTCACGTACAGTGGAAGAAAATATTGCTTTTTCATTAGAAATTGCTGGAGTTGCAAAAGATGTTCGCCAAAAGAAAGTAGCTGAATTAATTGAAATAGTAGGCTTAACTGGAAGAGAAAAATCTTATCCATCTCAATTATCTGGTGGACAAAAACAAAGAGTTGGGATTGCTCGTGCATTAGCCAATGATCCAGAAGTATTATTATGTGATGAAGCAACAAGTGCATTAGATCCAAAAACAACAAAAGATATTTTGAATTTATTAGTAGAAATTAATAAACGTTTGGGATTAACAATTGTATTAATTACACATGAAATGCATGTTGTTCGTCAAATTTGCCATCGTGTTGCTGTAATGGAACAAGGTAGAGTGGTTGAAACTGGAGAAGTATTAGAAGTGTTCAAAAATCCTCAACAAACCATTACAAAACAGTTTGTTGGAGAAGAACGTTCTGAACAAGATTTACAAGATGTTTTTGAACATTTATCAACTTCACTTCGTCCTGGAGTAGCTGTTCGTATTCAATATTTAGGTGATACTACTGCAGAAGGGATTTTATCAGAAGTGATTCGTAAACTAGATGTTTCGATTTCAATTTTACAAGCGCATGTAAATGTAACTCAAAAAGGTGTACTTGGAAGTATGATTATTTTAATTGAAGAAGAATCTGCTAAAGCTGAAGAAGTGATTGATTTCTTAAGAAAAGCAGAAATTATTGTGGAGGTACTAGAGAATGTTTAATGTGTTTTTAGCTCAAACGAGTTTTTCAGAATTATTCCATGAGATGCTTAGTTTTAAAAATGTAGATTGGAATGAAGTCATTAAAGCGACTAACGAAACAGTTTATATGAGTTTTCTATCTACTTTCTACGTATTTATTATTGGCTTAGCGCTTGGTTTATTTTTATATTTAACAAGTCCTGGTAGAAGTTTAGAAAATAAATGGGTGAATTTATTCCTTTCTGGAATTATTAATATTTTCCGTTCGGTTCCATTTATTATTTTACTGGCTTTATTAATGCCTTTTACGAAAGCGTTAATGGGAACTATTTTAGGGCCTAAGGGTGCGATTCCTACTTTAGTCATTAGTGCAGCACCTTTCTATGCTCGTTTAGTGTCTATTTCGCTAAATGAGATTCCTTCTGGGGTTGTAGAAGCGGCTGAATCCATGGGTGCTACGACTCGTCAGATTATTACGAAGGTGTTAATTCCTGAATCGCTTCCTGCGTTAGTGTCAGGTATTACGGTAACAACGATTGCGTTAGTGGGTTCAACTGCTGTTGCGGGTGTTATTGGTGCTGGGGGATTAGGAAACTTGGCTTATATGATTGGTTTTACTCGTAATAAGCAGGATATTATTTTTGTGGCTACGGTTGCGATTTTAATTCTTGTGTTCTTGATTCAGTTTGTCGGAGACTATGCAGTGAAGAGGATCGACAAACGCTGATATAGTCGAAATAGACTTCCCAATTGTGGTAGCAGAGGACGCCAGCAAACCTTCGGTTTCATGGCTAAAATTTGAGCCTAGGGTCTCAAAATTTCCTGTCCTATAAGCCAACTTGGCTTATAGGACTAATGCTACTACGGGAAGTCTTTTCTTTTATGGTAGTATCTTACGTTTTTTGTTAATACACCAGAAAAACTGTTATCCGTACAAAAATTAAAAATACAACGGACTTTTTAAGTGGCCAAGAGATTCGCAAAGCGAAGCTACTGGCGTCCATTGCTACAACCCCAAAAGTCCGTTGAATTTTTATTTTTCTAAATGATAAAGCTGAAAACAGCCTTTTCATGAAATTTACATCATTTACATTGTTAGAAGTGGTTGACAAGTGTATTATTTTCCTTTATCTTATGTATGCAAACCGGTTCCACTATGTGGTTCCCAATTGAAAAAAGAAAGGATAGTTCAACATGAATTATGATGTAATTGCAAAAGAAGTCCTTGAAAATATCGGAGGACGTGAAAATGTTCAATCTGTTGCACACTGTGCCACACGTTTGAGAATTATGGTTCTAGATGAATCAAAAATTAACAAAGAAGCGATTGATCAATTAGAAGGAGTAAAAGGCGCATTCTTTAACTCAGGTCAATACCAAATTATTTTCGGAACAGGAACAGTGAATAAAGTCTATGAAGCTGTTGCCCGCTTAGGAGTAGCAGAAACTTCAACAGCACAAATGAAAGAAGAAGCTAAAAAACAAGGGAACTTATTCCAAAGAATGAGTAGAACATTTGGAGATGTATTCGTTCCAATTATCCCAGTCTTAGTAGCAACAGGATTATTCATGGGATTACGTGGATTATTAACAAACCCAATTTTCCTAGGATTATTCGGAATGACACCTGATGTTATCGACAAAAACTTCTTATTATATACACAAGTATTAACAGATACAGCCTTTGCTTTCTTACCAGCCTTAGTAGCATGGTCAACCTTTAAAGTATTCGGTGGTTCACCAGTACTTGGAATTGTATTAGGATTAATGTTAGTAAACAGCGCATTACCAAACGCTTATGTAGTAGCTGCCGGTGGAGCAGAGCCAATCGTATTCTTTGGTTTCATTAAAGTAGTAGGTTACCAAGGAACAGTATTACCAGCATTCTTCGTAGGGATGATTGGTGCTAAATTAGAAAAATGGTTACGTACAAAAGTTCCAGATGCATTAGATTTATTAGTAACACCATTCTTAACATTCTTAGTAATGAGTGTTCTTGGATTATTCATCATTGGACCATTCTTCCATTCAGTAGAAACAGTCGTATTAAATGCAACTGAATTTGTTTTACAATTACCATTTGGTCTAGCAGGAATTATTATTGGAGGATTACAACAAGTTATCGTAGTAACTGGAGTTCACCACATCTTTAATTTCTTAGAAACACAATTATTACAATCTTCAAAAATTGCTACAGGTGTGGAATTAAATCCATTTAACCCAATTATTTCAGCAGCAATGGCTGCACAAGTAGGAGCAACATTAGCAGTTGCCTTCAAAACAACAGATACAAAATTAAAAGCTCTAGCATTACCATCAGCTTTCTCTGCTGCATTAGGAATTACAGAGCCAGCAATTTTCGGGGTTAACTTACGTTTTGGTAAACCGTTTGTAATGGGATTAATCGGAGGAGCTACAGGAGGTTTCTTAGCAGCTTTATTCCAATTAAAAGCAACAGGTATGTCTGTAACAGTATTACCAGGGATGTTATTATTCTTAAATAGCCAATTCCCATTATATGTACTAGCGATCGCAGTAGCCTTTGCAGTAAGTTTTGCTTTAACATATACAATCGGTTATAGCGACGATATGTTGAAAAAATAAAATGTAAAAAAGAAAGTCGAAGCGTCACATGATAGCTTCGACTTTTATGTAGATGAGGAGTATCAATGAGTTTAATAAGAAAGAGTAATACTGGAAAATATGGCTTAGTGTATCATATTGTTCCTCCTTATGGATTAATGAATGATCCAAATGGATTAATTTATTTCAAAGGGCAATATCACGTATTTTTCCAATGGAATCCAACGGATACAAAGCATGCGAATAAACATTGGGGACATCTTGTTTCTGACGATATGATTCAATGGAAAAGAGTAGAACTAGCATTAGCTCCAGACCAATGGTTCGATAAAAGCGGCGTTTATTCAGGTAGTGCATATGTTCATCAGAATCAATTATGGTTATTTTATACAGGGAATGTAAAAGATGAAGAAGGAAATGCTTCTAGTTATCAATGTTTAGCAGTGTCAGAAGATGGCATTCATTTTGAAAAAAAAGGTCCATTATTTGAACATCCTAAAGGTTTTACAAGACATGTGCGTGATCCAAAAGTTTGGTATGATGCACGTGTAGATCATTATTGGATGGTTGTAGGAGCTCAAACGGAAGATTTAAAAGGCGATACATTAGTGTATCGTTCAGAAGACTTACTTCACTGGGTACTGAACGGTTCGATTAGTACGGAAGAAAAAGACTTCGGTTATATGTGGGAATGTCCAGATGTGATTCCATTTGAAGAAAAGGATGCCTTTATTTATTCTCCACAAGGAATTGAAGCTCAAGGAGAACGATTCAATAACTTGTATCAAACAGTTGTGCAATTAGGGAAGTTTACAATTGATGGGAAATTCATTGTAGAAGAGGACAACTTAACTGAAGTTGATGCTGGATTTGATTATTATGCTCCACAAAGTTTCCAAGCAGAAGATGGACGGATTCTTCAATATGGTTGGATGGGAATTCCAGAAGGGAAAGAAGGGCTCATCCCAACAATTCAAGATGGATGGATTCATGCCTTAACAATTCCACGTGAAGTGTGTATTCAAAATGGAAAATATCTTCAAAAACCTGCACGTGAATTATGGGATTTAACAACTAATGTACAAAAAATCCAATGGAATACGACTCGTTTTGAATCGGTCTTTTCTTCACCCACACAAGTGTGGACAGTGAATTGGAAAGAAGCCGTTCAGGATAAATTAGCGATTCAATTACGCAATGAAATTTTCATTCAATATGATGCAGAAACTCAAGTATTATCTGTCAGTCGTACCGATTGGGAAACAGGAGAAAGAGAAATAAGAGAAAGAACGTTACAATCTCCTCTGCAACATCTAAATGCTTGGATGGATTACTCAAGTTTAGAATTATTTGTTAATGAAGGAGAAGAAGTATTTACGCTTCGATTCTTTACAGAAGAAGATTCTTTGGACTTCTTGATTCAACAAACAGCTGAGCAAGAAATGGAAATGGAAGTGTATAGTATGAAAGAAAGTGGATTTATCGCTGAGTAAGGCACATACGTTAGGCTTTCTTACATTTTTATCCACACATAACACTTGCTTTCTAGCTATTTTTTCGGTAGTATAATGCATGGAATAGTAAGTTCTTTAATGGGTACAGAAAGTTCTTCATAGCTGAGAGAGAACCCCCGCTTTTAGAATTGAACCTACCAATAGATTGATTATGAAAATAATCCGGTTTGCGTACCGTTATCACGTTCCAAGAGACATTTAACAATGAAAATGTAATTAAAGGTGGTACCGCGAGTCATTCGTCCTTTTTATAGGGAGAATGGCTCTTTTTGTTCCACGATATTTAGAAAAGGAGTGCTACTATGGCAGAAAAAACAAATTTACAAAGAGAAGATTTCTCAAAATGGTATATCCAAACCATTCAAAAAGCTGATTTAATGGATTATTCACCAGTGCGTGGATGTATGATTTTCAAACCAGACGGATATGAAATTTGGGAACATATTCAAGAAGAATTTAACCGTCGCTTTAAAGAGGAAGGAATTCGTAATGCTTACTTCCCAATGTTAATTCCAGAAAGCTTCTTCACAAAAGAAGCAGATCATATTGAAGGATTTGCGCCAGAATTACCATGGGTAACAGAAGCAGCAGGTGAAAAATTAGAAGAACGTTTAGCATTACGTCCAACAAGTGAAACAATGATTGGAACTGCGTTCTCAAACTGGATTAATTCATACCGTGATTTACCATATGAAGTAAACCAATGGGCAAATGTATTCCGTTGGGAAAAGAAAACTTTACCATTCTTACGTACATCTGAATTTTTATGGCAAGAAGGACATACAGCTCATGCGGATGAAGCAGATGCACGTCGTCGTACAATGAAAATGTTAGATATTTATAAAGAAGTAGTAGAAGGCGTATTAGCCGTTCCTGTTTATGAAGGACAAAAGACTCCATCAGAACGTTTTGCGGGTGCAGTAGATACTTACTCAATCGAAGCAATGATGAAAGATGGAAAAGCTGTACAAGCTGGAACTTCTCATTATATGGGTACAAAATTTGCGGAAGCATTTGATATTAAATATTTAACAAAAGAAAATGAACACGTACACGCGCATACAACTTCATGGGGAGTTTCTACTCGTTTAATCGGTTCATTAATTATGACACACGGAGACGAACAAGGATTAGTATTACCTCCAAAAGTAGCGCCAACACAAGTAGTCTTAATTCCAGTTGGACCATGGAAGAAAAATCCAGCTATCTTAGAAAAATTAGAAGAATTACAACAACAATTAAAAGCAGCAGGATTACGTGTGAAAATTGATGATACAGACAACTCACCTGGATTCAAATTCAATGAATGGGAATTACGTGGAGTTCCAATGCGTATTGAATGTGGGCCACGTGATTTAGAAAATAATCAAGTAATGACAAAAATGCGTGACTTAGATGAAAAAGTTGCGGTAGGTTTTGATGTATTATTAGAAACAATTCAATCTGAATTAGAAAAAATGCAAGGACGTTTATTAGAAACTGCTCGTGCAATGCGTGCTTCTAATGAATATACAAACATTGATACTTTAGATGAATTAAAAGCTCATATTGAAGCAAAACGTGAAGCTGGCGAAGTACCTGGTTGGGTATTGGTTGGTTGGGATGGAACAGAAGAAACAGAAGCGAAAATCAAAGAAGAAACTGGATTTACGACTCGTAATATTCCATTCAACCCACCAGTGAAAAAAGAAACATGTATCGTTTCAGGTAAACCAGCAACACAAACAGTATGGATTGCAAGAGCGTACTAATAATAATGTGCGAAGAAAGATGTTATGAATCGAACCGTTGGAAGAAGAAGCCGAGGGCGACGAAAGTCGCACCGGATTCCTTCTGAAACGCACGTCGATTCAATCTTTCTGAGCCGTATTCAAACAGTGTGTGAAGAAAGATGTTATGAATCGAACCGAAACGCACGTTGATTCAATCTTTCTGAGCCGTATTCAAACAATGTGTGAAGAAAGACAATTTGAATAAATGATTGAAGAGGGTAAAAGTGCAAGGGGAGCACGACTTGCCCTCCTTCACACTTTTTAAACAAAACTAGAAAGGAAGTGCTCTATGCCCGTATTGGCTATTGATACCTCAAATAAAACTTTATCGGTTGCCATTGTCAAAGATGAGGGAACGATTGTTGAACAAACAGTTCCAGACACTTTACAACATAGTGTCAAACTAATGCCGGCAATTCAAGAAGTACTTCAAGAAAGTCAAGTCAGTATGCAAGAACTAACAGGTGTTATTGTTGCCAAAGGACCAGGTTCGTATACTGGACTTAGAATTGGAGTAACAGTTGCAAAAACTCTTGCGAAGACATTGCGTATTCCGCTAAAAGCTGTCTCAAGTTTACAAGCAATTGCTACAAATGTTGTAGAAGTTGTTCCTGAGGGAGCTTATGTTGTTCCGTTTTTTGATGCTCGTAGAGATAATATTTTTACTGGTCTTTATCAAGTGAACCAACAGTTTCCTCAATTAATAGCCCCAGAACGTCATATTTCTTGGGTTGATTGGTTAGAAGAGTTAGCGACTTATGAAGCTCCTCTTTATTTTGTAGGACAATTGACAGATGCACAAAAAGAGTTGGTTATTGAGAGATTAGGAGATAAAGTGGTATTTGCTAAAGAAAGTGATGCCATTGCTCGTGCTGGACTCTTTGGTAAATTAGCACAAGATACATCAGAAGAAGATGCAGACGTTTTTGTGCCAACTTATTTAAAATTAGCGGAAGCAGAAGAAAATTGGAAAGCGAACCATCAAGAAGAACAGGAGACAAACTATGTGGAGCGCATGTAAAGATTGGACACAATCTTTATGGCAACAATTAGAAAAATTAGCAGAACAAGCAATTCCTGTAGGAGACTTTATTGTCACCAAAATTCCTCAGCAATCAAAACGAACTCCTTTATCAAATGGGTTCATTGCGACGATTCGCCTTGCGACCATCGAAGACATTGATGCGATTGCCTATGTAGAAGAAGAAGCGTATATGGGAAATCCACCTTGGATGAGAGACGCTTTTGTAGAAGATATAACGTATAATACAAAAGCCATTTATATTGTTCTTGAAATAGATGACGAGATTCAAGCGTTTATCGGTGCAAGAGTGACTACGGAGGATCTTCATATTACGAATATTGCTGTTCATTCAGATGTACGATTTTTGGGATGTGCGACCTTATTAATGAAGCAATTAGAAAAGTATGCACGATTTTTAGAAAAAGAGTCCATTTCCCTAGAAGTTAGAGTCTCCAATAAAAAGGCCATTCGTTTATATGAGAAATTTGGATTTGTTCAAACAGGATATAAAGAAAAATATTATAAAAATGAAGTAGAGGATGCGGTACTGATGACTTATCCATTACCCCCTAAAACGCCAGAATCATTCTCCTCATCAGAGTTTTCGTTTAAACGATTAACGGTTGAAGATGAGGTGGCAGAACAGTTATACCAATTAGTGCAACAACATTATGAACATCCTGGGCATTGGAGCGTACAAGCATTCCAAGAAGATATTGCTTCTGAACATGGAGCTTATTATGGTGTGTATCATGTGGATACTTTAATTGGATTTGTTGGAATGCAAGTCGTCTTAGATGAAGCAACGATTACGAATATTGTGATTCACACAGGATTCCAAGGGAAAGGACTTGCCCAACGTTTATGGCAAATGGCGTGTTATGATTTAGGAATACAAGAAGTCGCAACAGTATTTTTAGAAGTACGAGAATTTAACCATCGTGCTCAGCAATTATATGAAATTTTAGGATTCGAATGTTATCACAGAAGACGTGATTACTATACAGATCCATTAGAAGATGCCTTACTCTATCGATTAGAGCTCAAGAAAGGAGCATGTGAACAATGACAAAGGAAGTCGTTATTTTAGCCATTGAAAGTAGCTGTGATGAAACAAGTGCAGCAGTTGTTGTCAATGGCCGTACATTATTATCAAATATTGTCGCTTCTCAAATCAAAAGTCATATGCGATTTGGAGGAGTTGTACCAGAAATTGCAAGCCGTCACCATGTAGAACAAATTACGCAAGTGATTGAAGAAGCATTAGTGCAAGCCGGCAAAACAATGGACGAAATCGATGCGGTGGCAGTGACTATTGGCCCAGGATTAGTCGGAGCATTATTAATTGGGATTTCAGCTGCAAAAGCAGTAGCACTAGCAGCGAATAAACCATTAATTGCCGTTAATCATATGGCAGGACATATTTATGCAAACCAATTAATTGAACCATTGCAATTTCCATTAATGGCATTAGTCGTTAGTGGTGGACATACAGAATTAGTCTATATGCCACAGGATGGACAGTTTGAAATTATTGGAGAAACACGAGATGATGCAGCTGGAGAAGCCTATGATAAGATTGGAAGAATTTTAAACTTACCTTATCCAGGTGGAAAGAAAATGGATGAATTAGCGCATATTGGAGAAGATGTTTATGATTTTCCAAGAGCAATGATTCATGAAGACCATTATGATTTTAGTTTTAGTGGATTAAAATCAGCTGTTATTAATCGTATTCATAATGCAAAACAAAAAGGCGAAGAAATTGTGCCAGAAAATGTCGCGGCAAGTTTCCAAGCAAGTGTTGTAGAAGTATTAGTAGAAAAAAGTAAACGTGCACTACAAGAATATCCGGTGAAGCAATTTGTATTAGCAGGAGGAGTCGCAGCAAACCGTGGACTTCGAACAGGATTACAAGAGATGATGCAAAGTCATTATCCAATGGTGACATTCTCAATTCCACCAATGAATTTATGTGGCGATAATGCTGCAATGATTGGTGCAGCTGCATATTCAAAATGGTTAGAACAAGATTTTGCAGCAATGGATATCAATGCAATGCCTGGTTTAGAACTAGGAGATTAGGGAAATTATTTTGGAATTTTAAGCTAAGAAAAATCTATTTCAGCTAATAAAAATAGTTGCATTCTATGTCCAAGCATGCTATTATACTTGTGTTGCTTTATGCATAAAATAAAATAACTCTGGATTAGGCAATAATTCAGGGCAGGAGGAATAGAAAATGAAACAAGGAATTCACCCAGAATATCGTCCAGTTGTTTTCATGGATACAACTACTGGATTCAAATTCTTATCAGGTTCAACAAAATCATCAAACGAAACTGTACAATGGGAAGATGGTAACGAATACCCATTATTACGTGTTGAGATCACTTCAGATTCTCACCCATTCTATACAGGTCGTCAAAAATTCACACAAGCAGACGGACGTGTGGATCGTTTCAACAAAAAATACGGTCTCAAATAAGAAGACAATTCTCAAGCCTTTCTCGATTTCGAGAAAGGTTTTTTTGTGTTTTAGAGGAGCAAATTTTATAAGAAAACTAGTAATTTTTTCAGGAAAATACTTTTTAAAAATTAAATTAAGTTATTTGTGATAGGTTTCTCTAAATAAAAAAATATATATTTTTGTAAAAATGTAAATAACTTTATTTAAAAGAAAGAAAACGTTTGACTTTACAAAATAAAAGAGTAACATAAGGGATATATACTGCCATTTTTATGCTCATTATGCAGAGGAGGAAAGGGGAAGAAATTATATGTTTTTTTATAATAAAAACCAGCAAGTAAATGAGAAGAGACAAAAATTCTCAATACGTAAGTATAAAGTAGGAACATTTTCAGTCGTAGTCGGTGCATTATTTTATTTGAATGGAATTTCAAATATAGTACAGGCTACTGAAATTTCTGAAAATTCAGTTCCAGCAACGGTTGAAGAAAAACAATCGGGTGAAAGTAAAAAAGCGGAGGAACCACAACAGCCAAAAGTTCAAGAAGGTGTCAATACAACCGCAACTCAACCAAAAGTAACAGAAAAAACTGAAATTGAGACAAAAAAAGAAACCTCAAAAGCAGAAGTAAAACAAGGGGATGTAGCAGTTGATTCTATGACAGAACATCCAGTTGCAGCATCTAAAGTAGAGACAAAACCAGTTTTAGAAAATAAGGAAACTCAAAAAGAGAGTGCTGAGAATGAGGCATTCATTCAAGAACTAAATCAAGTATTGCTTGAAGGGAAATCTCTTGAGAGCAATGTGCACATTGCCTTTCGATTAGAAGTAGAACAACTTGCTAAAGAAATGGAAGAAGCAATAAAAAATTCAAAAAGTATTACAAAAGATATTATCGAGCAGTATAAAGAAAAAATTCAAAACCTTAAAAAGAAAAATGATGAGTATCAAAATGGCTTAAATGAAAAAGTAAATAAAATTAAAGCATTACAAGAGGAAATTAACAGTATTTCGTCTTCTATTCAGTATACACTTGAACCACAAGAAACAGCATTATTAAAAGTAGCGGGAGAATTTTCTGTTTCAAGACAAACAGTTGAAGAAGCAGATGGACTAATTACTTCTTTAAAACAATTAAGAAATAAAGTAGCCAATCGAATGACACGAGCTCATTCTGGGAAACGTGACCCTAGAAATGGCCAACCGATTGCTGGTAAGGATGAGAGTGGGTTTAGGGCGGTATACTTTTTACCTACTCAAAATCAGCATGGAAGAGGAGAAGCTGGGTTAGTTAATGAAACTAGAACTGATTTGACGTATTATAATTCTGACGAGATATACTCATTTATGAGAGTTTTAGGTCAAAGAGGTCCAGGAGAACCTTTATATAAGTATGAATATGGAGAAAATAGAGGTAAGGAAGATAAATCACCATATTATTTAAAAACTGTAGGTGTTATTAGTGGTTTAGATAAGCTTAAAGGTATAACATTGAGAGTTGCTTATAAAAATCCTCGTACTGGAAAGGAAGACTTTCAGGATATCACATCTGGTGTATGGCCTGTTAATAATCCAGAAGTTAAAGCGGTTATAAGAGGTTGGCTTGGGCGTTATGATAAAACGGGAGAAGCTGTAGAACCTGGTGATTATAGAGTAACTATTGCAGCAGGAAGAAAGAACCCGGAAAATAGTATTACTTATACATTTCATGTAAAAGCTCAAAGTGAGCGTAATACGGTTAATGATTTGGCAACACCAACTTATGTAGATGATGTCCGCCATTTAACGGAAGCTGAAAAAACAGCTTTAATTAAAAAGTTTGAGGCTGCACACCCGGGAGTAGTCAATAGACCAGTGCATGTAGACTATGATCACGCCGAAGTTTCTGCAGACGGTGCAACAATGACGATTCACTTTAAAGATGGATTTGCTCCTAAAACAATTCAAACAAATGCACAAAATGATGCCGTAGCAAAACATCAAAATATTACGGCATTATATGGAGATCCACATGATTTCTATAAAAATCCTAGAAATTTAGTGAAATCAAAAACAGGAAATGAACTTCCATCTACTGTTGATGTAACGTGGAAAACACCATTTAATTTACAACAACCGGGAACACGAAATGCTGTTGTTACAGTAACTTATCAAAATGGAACCGTTAAAGATGTATCGACACCATACACAGTTCTAGATTTTATTGGAAAACAAGACAAACGTATTTACCAAAATCAAAGTGGTGAACTTGGTGATGCTAGAAGTTATATTACTTTATCAAATGGAACTACACCCGCAACTGATTTAACGATTCGTTGGAAAGGTGGTTCTACTGTAGATACTTCAAGACCAACGGTTCATCATAAACAAATCGAAATTCTTCGTGGAAATACGACGATGAAAACAGTAGATATTCCAGTTCAGGTTGTTGATAATATTAGACCAACAGTAGAAATTCCTTATGATAATCCAGGTAACCAAGAAGTTTATGTATATTCACATGAAAATAATAATATTACTTTAAAAGCAAAAGATAATAATGGAAAAGTTTCAAAAGTTTACTTAGCTTTTCCAGCAGATAATAGACAGGGATTAGGACAAGAAGATAGTAGCTATTTAGGTGGTGGAAGCCCAGATGGCTTATATTTAACAGCTACTAAGATTAAGTCAGAAACAACAGGTTCAGATGTACAACCAGCGACAATTACTGTAAGTGGGAATATTAATAATCAACCATTTACCGGTGAAAAATCAATTACTCGTTATTTATACACCGAAGATCCAGCTGGAAATGCGAACTATGAACATGTAGGACACGCGAATGACAATGGAGCACCAGGACGTGTTCGTTTTGTATGGAAACCACAAACGTTCAAATATACAGCAACTGCAAATTCTCAAACACAAGCAGTTAGCTATAAAGAGGAACCAAGCGCAGAAGCAAGTATCAATAAAACAGGGTTACCATCAGGGACAACATATACTTGGAAAACAAAACCAGATACATCAAGCCCTGGTAACAAATCTGGGGTAGTAGAAGTAACATATCCAGATACTTCAAAAGATACCGTGAATGTAACTGTAAGTGTTCGTAAATTGAGTGATGAATATGCTCCTACGGGAAATAAAATCGTAAGAAATCAAAATGCTGCTATAACAAATGACGACCTAAAAGCAGCGGTTAATATTAGTAATAACGGTAAGATTAAGGTGAAATCAGTTACTCCTGTCGGAACAATTAGTACAGCAAATGCAGGAACTCAAACGATTAAAGCGACTGTTACTTATTTAGATGATACGACAGATCCAGTTGACATACCTTTAGAAGTAAAAGACGTAACAGCTCCAACGATTACAACACCAATCGATAGACAAAATTGGGATTTAATTGCATTGGATAGAACATCACCTTCTATAAAAGTTGCAGCTACTGATAATGCAGGAGGAACTGGTGTTAAATCAACAACGGTAACGGGCTTACCAGATTTCTTAGTATATGACAATACGACTAAGACAATTAAATTTAAAAATGGAGTTCAAGAAGTAACAAAATTACCTGTTGGACAAGATAGTAAAACTTATACTGCAACTATTCAAGTAACAGATAATGCAGACAATCCTAGTCAAAGACAATTTACGATTACCGTCAAATCAATGACAACAAAATATAATGCGACACCGAATGTGCAAAAACAAACGGTGAGTTATGGTGCTACACCAGATGCAGGAACAAGTATTAATAAAAATGACTTACCAACAGGTACGACATACACATGGGCTACAACTCCAAGTACAACAGCAGGACCTGGAGATAAAGCAGGTAGCGTAACTGTAACATATCCTGATGGCTCAAAAGATACGGTGAATGTAACGGTAAATGTTCGTGCACTTAACGATGAATATAATCTTGCAGCAACTGAAATCGAAGTAAATCAAAATGATCAGGTATCTAATGATAAATTAAAAACAGTAGTGTCGGCGACTTCAAAAGTAGGGAAAGTTAATGGAACTGACAAAATTTCAACAGTAACAGCTCCAACAGTTAACACTGCAAATTATGGAAGTCAAAACATTACAGCGACAGTTACATTTAAAGATGGAACAGTAAAAGAAGTTACGATTCCATTGAAAGTAAAAGATGTTACGGATCCAACAATTCAATCACCAGCAGAAAAAACAAACTGGGAAATGACTGCCTTAGACAAAACTTTACCAAATATGGAAGTAAGAGCTGAAGATAATGCAAATGGTAGTGGGATTGCTACGATTGAAGTAAATAATATACCTCCATTCTTAACATTTGATCAAACTTCTGGAACAATTGTGTTCAAAGAAGGGGTTCAAGAAGTACCGAGAATTGATTCTGATAATGTAAGTTATGGAGTGACAATAGTAGCTAGAGATAAAGCAGGGAACTCTACATCGAAATTAGTGAATATAACAGTTTCATCAATGCGTGGAAAATACACTCCGACTGGAATCCCTCAAGAAGTGGACAATGGACACGTTCCAGATCCAGAAACAAGTGTAAACAAAACAGGGTTACCAGAAGGAACAACTGTTACATGGAAGACAAGGCCAGATGTTAGCACACCGGGTAGTCATCCAGGAGTAGCGTTAGTTCATTATCCAGATGGAACGGAAGATGAAGTTGAAGTACCAGTAACGGTAAAAGAACAAAAAGATACGTTCAATCCAACGGCAAAAGAACCGAACCAAACGGTTCGTCACAACGAAGTACCAGATCCAGAGAAAAGTATTAATACAAACGACTTACCAGCAGGAACAAAATATAGCTGGTCAGAACAACCAGACACAAGTAAACCAGGAAGTAAGACAGGAAAAGTATTAATCACATATCCAGATAAGAGTACGGAAGAAGTGACGGTAACGGTAAACGTAACGCCACAAAAAGATGAATACAATCCAACC
>NZ_KI391971.1:1571608-1668121 GCF_000162475.2 Granulicatella elegans ATCC 700633 | reverse complement strand
ACCCAACTGGAATCCCTCAAGAAGTGGACAATGGACACGTTCCAGATCCAGAAACAAGTGTAAACAAAACAGGGTTACCAGAAGGAACAACTGTTACATGGAAGACAAGGCCAGATGTTAGCACACCGGGTAGTCATCCAGGAGTAGCGTTAGTTCATTATCCAGATGGAACGGAAGATGAAGTTGAAGTACCAGTAACGGTAAAAGAACAAAAAGATACGTTCAATCCAACGGCAAAAGAACCGAACCAAACGGTTCGTCACAACGAAGTACCAGATCCAGAGAAAAGTATTAATACAAACGACTTACCAGCAGGAACAAAATATAGCTGGTCAGAACAACCAGACACAAGTAAACCAGGAAGTAAGACAGGAAAAGTATTAATCACATATCCAGATAAGAGTACGGAAGAAGTGACGGTAACGGTAAACGTAACGCCACAAAAAGATGAATACACACCAACTGGAATCCCTCAAGAAGTGGACAATGGACACGTTCCAGATCCAGAAACAAGTGTAAACAAAACAGGGTTACCAGAAGGAACAACTGTTACATGGAAGACAAGACCAGATGTTAGCACACCGGGTAGTCATCCAGGAGTAGCGTTAGTTCATTATCCAGATGGAACGGAAGATGAAGTTGAAGTACCAGTAACGGTAAAAGAACAAAAAGATACGTTCAATCCAACGGCAAAAGAACCGAACCAAACGGTTCGTCACAACGAAGTACCAGATCCAGAGAAAAGTATTAATACAAACGACTTACCAGCAGGAACAAAATATAGCTGGTCAGAACAACCAGATACAAGTAAACCAGGAAGTAAGACAGGAAAAGTATTAATCACATATCCAGATAAGAGTACGGAAGAAGTGACGGTAACGGTAAACGTAACGCCACAAAAAGATGAATACACACCAACTGGAATCCCTCAAGAAGTGGACAATGGACACGTACCAGATCCAGAAACAAGTGTAAACAAAACAGGGTTACCAGAAGGAACAACCGTTACATGGAAGACAAGACCAGATGTTAGCACACCGGGTAGTCATCCAGGAGTAGCGTTAGTTCATTATCCAGATGGAACGGAAGATGAAGTTGAAGTACCTGTCACAGTTAAGAAACAAAGTGACACGTTCAATCCAACGGCAAAAGAACCGAACCAAACGGCTAAACACGGCAGTGAGCCAAGTGCAGAAGGAAGTATCAATACAGATGGCTTACCAAAAGGCACAACGTACACATGGGTAGAAAAACCAGATACAAATTCAACACCAGGAAGTAAACCAGGAAAAGTATTAATCACTTACCCAGATAATAGTACGGAAGAAGTACCTGTAACGGTTGAAGTAACGCCACAAAAAGACGATTACGATCCACAACCAAAAGCACAAACAGTAGAACATGCTCAAGTGCCATTGGCAAAAGATAGTGTTGATAATGCTAAAGACTTACCTGAAGGTACAACATTTGAATGGAAAGATGGAAATATTCCAGATACTTCTAAGCATGGTGAGAAAAAAGGAGTAGTAACTGTTACTTATCCAGATAAGAGTACAGAAGATGTTGAAGTTACAATAAATGTAAATCCAGAAGACTTCACTCCAGTAGTTCCAAAAGAAAAAGTACCAGTGAAAGATCCTGATAATTTAACACAAGAAGAACAAGATAAAGTGAAGGAAAATGTGAAAAAAGCAAATCCAGGAAAAGACATAACTGTTGATTCAAAAGGTAATGTAATAATCACTAATCCGGAAACAAAAGTCAGTCATACTATTCCTCGTGATGAATTGTTATTTGCATATGCAAAAGGTGTACCAGAAATTTTGGAAGTACCAGAATTCAGCGGAGGAGTAAGTACCCCAGATTCTCCAATTTATGAAGTGCCAGAATTTAATGGTGGAGTGAATGGAGAACCAGAGACTCAAGAAGAAGTGCCAGAATTTAATGGAGGAGTAAATACCCCAGATTCTCCAATTCATGAGGCTCCAGAGTTTAATGGAGAAGTGAATGGAGAATTACCTGATCCAGTAGAAAGTCCAAAAGTCAAATTAATTATGACAAGATGGATTGATGAAAATGGTAATGAGTTGAAACCAGCAGATGCAAAAGCACCTAAAGTTTTAGGAGAAGAAAATGAAGCATTTGAACATGGTGAAATTGAAGGGTTCGAATTCTTAAGAACAGAGAAAAATAAAGATGGAGATATCGTAACTCACATCTTTAGAAAACGGGAAGTTCTTGAGAATCCAGTTAGTGAACCGAATAGAAATATCTATACGAATGTAGAAGAACCACAACAAACACCAGATGATGCTCATTCAACTCAAGCTTCAAGTGAACAACAAACAAATGAAGATAGAGTTGCTCGTCAAACTCAAGAAAAACAACAAATCCTTCCAAAAACTGGTATGGGAAGTGAATTGCGAATATTCTCTAGTGCAGTTGCTTCTATTCTTTTAGGATTAGGATTTATGATTCCTAGAAAAAAAGAAGAAGAGTAATAAATAATATAACTGAATAAAGAGAGAGTTCGACAAATCCTGTTAGTGAGAAATCACTGACAGGATTTTTTATATAACAAATGAAAATTAAAAATGTATTAATACATATAATTCCAACAAACGTATAGTATTCAAGAGTTTGATGTATGAAATTTTATATAATTAATATTTCTTTAATGAAAGCCCTTTATTATCTAATTTTTTCACCCAAGGGGAAAATCTATTGATTTTAGTTTGAGATTTGATATTATATATCCTATACCATACAGGTAAGATTAATATGTGCTTTGTGAAAAGTGATTTTTACACGATTTTCATAACTTAAATAATATATATTTTTAGCGATATATATATAATGAGTCCGAAACGAAATTTTATACAAAGTTCATAAATATATCTACCAAATAGAAAAAAGAGTAGCTGCATGGGAAATATATCTTACCCATTACCCGTAATTAATACCTCAAAAATATTTAACTCATGCAGCTGCAACATTTTTCTAAGATGATTACTTCATGAAGGAGGAGGAATCTAGTAAGTAAAAGTTGAATAGAAACCACATAGCAAATCTTATTGGTGAAAGATTGCCAAGGGATTTATTTTTTTGGATTTTTTTAGGCAATTGTTATGAAATTTTAAAACAAATGAATAATAATTGAAAATATTGTCATAAAAAATCTAAAACATACTATGGAACAAATATCCTAAAAAGAGCTTTATAGTTAAATAAAAATATAAAACTTTACTTTGAATATTTGTTAAAAATATTAGTTTTACTAAAGGAGAAGATGATGAAGAAAAATAGTAATTTCCGTGCGATTCAAGCACAACGTTTTTTAAGATATAGTATTCGTAAGTTCAGTGTAGGGGTAGCAAGCGTGGCCATTGCATCTGGATTAGCAGTATTAGGTGGAGTAAATGTTCAAGCTGCTGAAGAAGCAACTACAACAACTCCAGCTACAGAAGAAGTAGCAACAGTTAGTGCAAATAAAGAAAACAAAGAGAACAAAGAGAATAAAGAAAGTAAAGTAGTTGCAGAGAAAGCAAATAAAGCTAACTTAAACTCAGCTATCTCTCGTTTAGAAGTTGCTATTGAAAAAGTTGCATCAAATGATAAAACAGCTTCAGCAATTGCATCTGCAAAAGCAGAATTAGCAAACGCAAAAGCATTAGACGCAAATGAAACTGCAACACAAGCAGATGTAGATAAAGCTGCTAAAGAATTAAATAACAAAGCTTTCGTTATTGAAAGTATGCCAAAAGCAACTTCAGATAAGAAAGAAGAAAAAGAAAACAAAAACCAAGATTCACGTAATGGTCAAGCGATTCCTGGACAAGGTGAAAGTGGATTTAGAGCAGTAGATACAACTGCAGCTAATTCAGCAGAAGAAGCAACTAAATATAAAGGTGCAAGAGATGCAGCTTTACCAGAATTAGAAGCTAATATTGCTAAAATTAAAGCCGAACTTGCAGCTGAAGAAGGAAAAACTGCTAATAAACAAGATTTAGCTAAAATTGACACATATAAAAAAGTGATTGAAAAAGCTGAAGGTATTGCAACAGCAGCAAAAGCAGCAGATGCAACATCAGCTAAAGAAATGAGCAAACAAGCGGAAGCAGTTAAATCTGAACGTGATTTATTAAAATTATACTTAGATGGAAAAGCTGATTTAGGAGCTCCAGTAAGTGAAAACCATGCTGGTTATGGAAACAACCCTTCTAATGGTGTGTTTGAAAGCTTAAAAGAAGGTTTTGGAGATAAAGTAACTTTCTCAGATGCAGATAAAAAATCATTTACTGTAGCTAAGCAATATGAAAGCGGACGTGATTTAACAAATAAAATCAAAAATCTACCAGATGCAAAAGATCCAATTGGTAGTGCAACATACAACTGGCAAGAAAAAGCTATTACAAAAGCTGACGCAGAAGCTGGTATGTTAAATGGTTGGAAAATTGAAAATGGTGAAAAAGTTAATGCGGTTAAACCACTTGATGTAACGAATGTTACAGATAAAGATGGTAATACAAGTGATCGTGAAGTATGGAAATCTAAAGTTTATACAAATGATGGTGAATTAATCAAATATCAAACTTCAGGTGAAGTAAGTTACGTTAATGGTAGTGGTTTAGTACCACTAGCAATGCCAACAATTACTGGAAGAGCTTCAGAGGATTCTAGTAAAAGAGTTCTAGGAATGCAGAATAATACATTTGGAGAAGTTAAGAACCGTGATTATTACTTAGAATTAGGTAGTCAAGGAACAACTCTTTCTAAAGAATATGATGTAAATGCACTTTCTCGTTTAACTGTAAGTTTAATTCACAGTGGAGCATATGGTGGTTCTACAGCAACAGATGCTGGGGAACGCGTTAAATTAAAAATTGTTGATGCATTCACTGGTGCTGAAATCAAACCAGTTGATGGTAAAGATGGAGCATTAACAACAGAACAAGGACCTTATTCTGGAACTGGTTGGACACACTTAGATAGACTTTATGATATCCCTGAAGGTACTACTAAAGTTAAGGTGTTAATTGAAGCAGGAGAACAAGGGACAAATTCATTAATCAATGATAATAATATCAAATTAAAAGATGGTTATATTATTGGTGGGATTGGTATTGCGACAGCACCTGCTGCAGAAGTAGTAACAAATGTTCGTTCTCAAAATAAAGAAGATGAGTATGGATATACAAAAGACACTATTTATGAAAAAGGCCAAAAAGGTGTATTTGATATCGATATTAAAAACACTGGTGGAATGAATATTGATTATTACACAGCTCAAAAAGTAGAAGTAACTGTTAAAGTTCCAAAAGGCGTAACATTAGAAGATAAAATCTATGATGCTAATGGTGGGGGCGCATATTTAGGAAACACTTATGCAAATGATATTGTCTGGACACCAAATGATCCTGCTGATAAAACACAAGGTGGAACAATTACTTATAAAGTTCCTGCAGGAAATCGTATGCCAGCTGCTGAAGGTGGGTCACGTAAAACAGAAATTCCATTTACAACTGCAGATAATTTCATTGGACCAGCTGATTTCAAAGTAACAGTGAAAAGTGGATTTGGAGATACTGACGCTTTAGGAAACAGATTATATTCATACACTGCATTAGGTGGAGATCCTGCTTATTCAAACCAATTTAACCGTAATGGTCTTGCAGATTCTGACAACCCTGACTATGTATATGGAAAAGTTATCTTTATCAACAGCTTAAAAGGAAGTACAGTTGTTACTGTTCCAATTAATACGACTGATGATCAATTAAAAGAAGTGGCAATCGCGAAAGCTAAAGAAGAAGTTGCATCTGCTAACTTCACTCAATTATTAGAAAAAATGAAAGCAACAGCAGCACTTGGTGATACTGCTGGAAGTCTTTCAAACGTTACAATTAGCTCTAAAGATAAAGTAGAAATTACTAAAATCGCTGAAGATGGACGTGGAATTGTTAAAGTTCCTGTAACTTATACAGCAGACGGTAAAACATATGAAACTACTGTTGACGTAGAAGTAAACGTTGTTAAATCAACGACTAAACCATTGGTAGTATTTGAAGGCGATGAAATTTCTCCAACAACTGTTAAAGAAAATGTAACTCCAGCTGAAATTAATAAAAAAGCTGGTCAAGCTAACGAACCACAAGCAACTGATATCTTTGACACTAATGGTAAAGTTGGACAAACAGGTCTTAAAGTACCAACAACAGTTACTTACAATGTAGATGGAACTACAATTACAGAGAACGTTGAAGTACCTGTAACTGTATTACCAAAACCAAAAGCAGACGAAATTCTAGTTGCTAAGAACAGTGATAAAGAAGATGCAAAAGCTAAAATTCTTGAAAAAGCAAAAGCAGCACTTGGTGAAACTTATACAAACAAACTTCCAGACGGAGTAACATTTGATAAAGATAATATGACAGTTGGAGAAATCCCTGCATTAACTGAAGATGGAGAAGTGCCAGTAACTGTTAAATATACAGTTAATGGTGAAGAAAAAACTACTGTAATTAAAGTTCCAGTAACAGTAGTAGAAGGTAGTCCACAAATTGTACCAGTAGATCCAAAAACTGCTCCAAAAGCAGAAGATAGCATTGATCCAGCTGATTATCCAGAAGGTGCAAAATTCAAATATGAAAAAGAACCGGATACATCATCAACTGGAGATAAAGAAGTTAAGGTTATCGTAACGGATAAAGATGGTAACGAATTAGTAAAAGTACCAGCAACAGTACGTGTAGTAGATAGTAAACCACAATTTGTTGTTGCAGATTCTAAGAAACCACAACCTGATGTTAAATCAAGCATTACTCCAGAAGAATATCCAGAAGGAACAACATTTGAATATAAAGAACCAGTTGACACAACAACAGCAGGAGAAAAAGATGTAGTTGTTGTAGCAAAATTAGATGGAAAAACAATTGTAGAAGTACCAGCTAAAGTAATGGTAGTAGATCCTAAGACACAATATGTGTTTGAAGACTCTGCTAAACCACAACCATCAGCTGATGAAAGTATTGATCCAGAACAATACCCAGAAGGAACTAAATTCTCTTATAAAGAACCAGTTGATACAACAACACCTGGAGACAAGAAAGTAACCGTAGTAGCTAAAGACGGTGAAGACAAACTTGTAGAAGTACCTGCAGTTGTTAAAGTATTACCATTAGTGAAACCAGAAGGGTTAACAGTTCTTAAAGGAAGCGAAAACTTAGAAGCTGCAGTTAAAGCTAAAGCTGAAGAAGTAGTAGCTGCATTACCAAAAGATAAACTTCCAGCAGGTGTAACTGTAAAAGTTAAAGAAGTTAAAGCAGGAACTACACCAACAACAGCTGAAGTAACTGAAACAGGAAAACCAAAACCAGCAACAGTAGTTGTTGAATATACTGATGATAAAGGAAACGTTATTGGTACAAAAGAAGTAGAAGTACCAGTAACGGTAGTAGGATCAACTCCAAAATCAGTAGTTGTGTTTGAAGGAATAACACCTGAAAAAGATAAAGTTAAAGAATCAGTAACACCAGGACAAGGTGGAACAGTTGGAGAACCAACAACATTACCAGAAACAGCTGGAAAAGCTGGAGCTACAGATGTAACAGTTGATGTACCAGTAACTTATGACAATGGAAAAGTAACTGAAACAGTTAAAGTACCAGTAACAGTATTACCAGTAGCAAAAGGTGATGTAACAGTAGCTAAGAATACTACTCCAGAAAAACTGAAAGAATTAGCTAAAGCTAAAGCTGATGAAGCAGTTAAAGCGACTGATTTCGTATCTAAATTACCAAAAGGTGCAACAGTTACTGTAGGTGATGTAACAAAAGCTATTGAAGAGAAAGTAACAGCTAACAAAGGAACTGGAGTAACAACAGTAGAAGTACCAGTAACATACACAGTTGATGGACAAGACTACACAACTACAATTCCAGTAACAGTAAATGTGAAAGGTTCAGATGTTAAACCTGTATACGTTGTAGAAGGTGACAAACCAAAAGCTGATGATGTCAACAAAGCAATCACTCCTGATACAGATGGAACTAAAACACCTGTAACGGATGAAGACATCAACAAAGCTATCCCAACAACAGAAGGTAAAGTTGGAGATAAAGATGTTAATGTTACTACAAAAGTAACATATCCTAACGGAGTGGAAGAAAAAGTAACAGTACCAGTAACAGTATTACCAAAAGTTTCTCCAGAAGGTGTAGTTGTACCAAAAAATAGTGATAAAACTGAATTAGAAAAAGCTATTAAAGATGAAGCTGAAAAAGCAGCTAAAAATCTTAAAGGTTTACCAGAAGGTGTAACAGTTACAGTAACAAATGTTGAAACAAATACTGTACCAGGAACTGAAAATGCAGGTAAACAAACACCAGCTAAAGTACAAGTTAAATACACAGATAAAGATGGAAATGAAATTACAAAAGTGATTGAAGTTCCAGTCAATGTTGTAGAAGCTGTACCTACACCAATCGAAACACCAGTAACGAAAACACCATTAACAAAAGAGGATTACACTAAAGGAATTACAATTCCAGAAGGTGGAAAAGTTACAAATGTAGAAAACTTACCAGACTTAACAACACCAGGTAAGAAAGAGCCAGTAAAAGTTACTGTAACATTACCTAATGGAAAAACAATTACAGTAGAAGTACCAGTAAATGTAACACCAGTTAAGGAAATTGAAACACCAGTAACGAAAACACCATTAACACCAGAGGATTACACTAAAGGTATTACAATTCCAGAAGGTGGAAAAGTTACAAATGTAGAAAACATTCCAGACTTAACAACACCAGGTAAGAAAGACCCAGTTAAAGTAACTGTAGAATTACCAAATGGAAAAGTGATTACAGTAGAAGTACCAGTAAATGTAACACCAGTTAAGGAAATCGAAACACCAGTAACGAAAACACCATTAACAAAAGAGGATTACACTAAAGGAATTACAATTCCAGAAGGTGGAAAAGTTACAAATGTAGAAAACTTACCAGATTTAACAACACCAGGTAAGAAAAATCCAGTTAAAGTAACTGTAGAATTACCAAATGGAAAAGTAATTACAGTAGAAGTGCCAGTAACAGTAACTCCAATTAACGAAATCGTTAAAAAAGTTGGGGAACCAATTACAGATGATGATGTTAAGAAAAATGTTAAGATTCCAGAAGGTGGAAAAATTATTTCTATCGGAGAGAAACCAGGAACAGACACTCCAGGAGAAAAACCTGTTGTTCAAGTAGTTATTGAATTACCAAACGGTAAACAAATTACAGTAGAAGTACCTGTAAAAGTTGTACCAAAAGATTCATTAATTCCACAACCACAACCATCACCAGGAACACCAGCACCACAAGTTAATAAAGTGGTAACACGTTTCGTGGATGAAAATGGTAAAGATATCACTTCACCAGAAGAAGGATTGAAAGATCCTAAAGCTCTTGAAGGATATGTGTTCGACAAAACAACAACAGATAAGAATGGTACAGTATTCCACCACTATAAGAAAGCAACTGCACCAACACCTCAACCTGTTGAACCAGCAACACCAGGACAAGCAGAACAACCTGCAATTCCTACACAACCAGCTACACCAGCAACTCCAGCAAATGCTCAAGCAACATCTCAAGCACAAGCTTCAGTTGCAAAACAAGAATTACCAAATACAGGTATGGCTGAAATGAATGTCTTTGCACCAGCTGTGTTAGCAATCTTAGGTGGATTAGGATTAGCAGCACCAGCATTAGCTAAGAAGAAAGACGAAGAATAATCATTGATGTTATAAATTAACGAAATGATAGCAAACGACTGAAACGAAAAGTTTCAGTCGTTTTTTTGTAAGAAAATAATTCCTAATGAATAGTGGAATAATCTATCAAGACATAGGAGAAATTCATGAAATAATATATTTTTAAATTAGAATTAAAGAAATATATATTTAAAACAAAATAAAATAAGTAAAATTCCGAATGCATTTTAAAAGCAAAAAGCATATTCTGTCGATAATAAAAATCCATTCACAATCTTTTGGAATGAAATGTTTATGAAAAAATTAGTCTAAAAATGAAAGGATTATTTTACAAAAACACTGCTATTATAAAGTTTTTTTACATTTTTTACATAAATATGTAATTTATAAAAATGGAATTAAAATTCTTTGACAATTCACATATTGTGATATAGAATATTTTTGATAGAAGACTATAAAGAATTCTATTTAAAAAAACAGATTTCTTTTAAACAAAAGGAGGAAAACTATGAAAGATAAACGTAATTTTCGTGCGATTCAAGCACAACGCTTTTTACGATATAGTATTCGTAAGTTCAGTGTAGGGGTAGCAAGTGTTGCCATTGCATCTGGATTAGCAGTATTAGGTGGGGTAAATGTTCAAGCTGCTGAAGAAGCAACTGCAACAACTCCAACTACAGAAGCAGTAGAAACTGCTAATAAAGATAACAAACAAGTAGTTGAGAAAGTTGATAAATCAGGCTTAACTTCAGCCATTGCTCGTTTAGAAGCAGCTTTAGAAAAAGCAGCATCAACTGAAAAAACGACTTCAGCAATTGAGTCTGCAAAAGCAGAATTAGCAAATGCAAAAACTGTATCTGCAAATGAAGCTGCAACAAAAGAAGAAGTAGCAAAAGCTACATCAGCAGTAAACGGAAAAGCTTTCGTTGTTGAAAGTATGCCAAAAGCAACTGCGGACAAGAAAGAAGAAAAAGAGAATAAAAACCAAGATTCACGTAATGGTCAAGCGATTCCTGGGCAAGGTGAAAGTGGATTTAGAGCAGTAGATACAACTGCAGCTAACTCAGCAGAAGAAGCAACTAAATACAAGGGTATTAGAGATGCTGCTTTAACTGAATTACAAGCTAATATTGCTAAAGTTCAAGCTAAACTTGATGCTGAAAAAGCAAAAGATGCGAATAAAAAAGACCAAGCTAAAATTGATACTTACACAAAAATTATTGAAAAAGCTAATGCCGTAGTAACGAAAGCAAATGCTGCAGATGCAACATCAGCTCAAGCAATGAGCCAACAAGCTGAAGCTGTTAAATCTGAACGTGACTTATTAGCATTCTATTTAGCAGAGAAAACTGAATTAGGCGCTCCAGTTAGTGAAAACCATGTTGCTTATGGTAACAATCCAACTAATGGTGTATTTGAAAGCTTGAAAGAAGGTTTTGGAGACAAAGTAACTTTCACTGATGCAGACAAAAAATCAGAAACAATTGCTAAACAATACGAAAGTGGACGTGATATTACTAATAAAGTAAACAATAAACCTGATGCAAAAGATCCAATTGGTAGTGCAACATATAACTGGCAAGAAAAAGCTATTACAAAAGCTGACGCAGAAGCTGGAATGTTAAATGGATGGAAAATTGAAAAAGGGGACAAAGTTAATGCGGTTAAACCACTTGATGTAACAAATGTTACAGATAAAGATGGACAACCAAGTACACGTGAAGTTCCAAAATCAAAAATCTATTCAAACGATGGAGAATTGAAAAAATACCAAACATCAGGTGAAAATAGTTATGTAAATGGTAGTGGTGCTGTTCCTTCAGTAACACCTACTATTGATGTAATGAGAACGAATGCATTTGGTGAAGTTAAAAATCGTGATTACTACCTAGAATTAGGAAGCAAAGGAACAACTCTTTCTAAAGAGTACGATGTGAATGGAAATTCTCGTCTAAACGTTAACTTAATTCACAGTGCTGCATACGGAGGAACTACATCTACTTCAGCAGGTGAAAGAGTTAAATTAACAATCGTAGATGCATTTACTGGTAAAGAAATCAAACCAGTTGAAGGTAAAAATGGTCCTTTAGCAACAGAACAAGGTGCTTTAGCAGCTAATGGATGGAACCACTTAGACCGTATTTATGATATTCCAGCAGAAACTACAAAAATTAAAGTGTTAATTGAAGCAGGAAGCCAAGGAACAAATACTTTAATTAATGATAACAACATTAATATTAAAGATGGTTACTTAATTGGCGGTATTGGTATTGCAACTTCACCAGCTGCTGAAGTATTAACAAACGTTCGTTCAGATGGTAAAAAAGGTGAATATGGTTATACAAAAGATACAATCTACGATAAAGGTCAAAAAGGTAACTTTGACATTACAATTAAAAACACAGGTGGAATGAATATTGACTACTATTCTGCATCAAATGTTGAAGTAACAGTAGAAGTTCCTAAAGGTGTAGTATTAGAAGATAAAATCTACAATGCAAATGGTGGAGCAAACTGGTTAGGAAATGTTTGGGCAAATACGATCAAATGGGTTCCAAATGATCCAAGTGATAACTCAAAAGGTGGAAAATTAACTTATAACGTACCAGCAGGAAACCGTATGGCTGCTGCAGAGACAAACTCTCGTACAACAAGTATTCCATTTACAGCTGCAGATAACTTCGTAGGACCAGCTGACTTTAAAGTAACAGTTAAGAGTGGTTTCGGAGACACAGATGCAGAAGGTAACAGACTGTACTCATATACTGCAAATGGATTAAAACCTCCATATGAAAATGAATTTAACCGTAATGGTTTAGCAGATTCAGATAATCCTGATTACAAATATGGTAAAGTAATCTTTATCAATAGTTTACAAACTAACTCAGTAATTACAGTACCAATTAACACGAACGATGATCAATTAAAAGCAATTGCTTATGCGCAAGCTCAAAAAGCGATTAAATCTCCAGAATTTACAAAATTATTAACAGACGTTACTGGTACAGCTGCATTAGGTGACACTAATGGTTCTACTGTTGTTAATAAAGATGATATCGCAATTACGAAAGTTGCTGAAGATGGACGTGGTGTTGTTAAAGTACCTGTAACTTATACAGTAGATGGTAAAACTTATGAAACAACAGTTGATATCGAAGTAAACGTTGTAGAATCTAAGACAAAACCTATTGTAGTATTTGAAGGTGATGAAATTACACCAGCAAACGTTAAAGAAAAAGTTGAACCAGTTACAATCGATGGAAACAAAGGTACAGCTAATGAACCAAAAGCAACTGATATCTTTAAAACTGATGGAAAAGCTGGAGAGTCAGGATTAAAAATTCCAACAACAGTTACTCACAATGTAGATGGAACTCCAGTTACAGAAGATGTAACAGTACCAGTTACGGTTCTTCCTAGAACAGAAGGTGAAGTTGATGTACCTAAAGGATCTACTCCGGATAAAGTTAAAGAAACTCTGAAAGCTAAAGCAGAAGAGTTAATTAAAACTCCTGACTTCCCTGAAAAAGTACCAGATGGATATACAGTTACTGTAGGAGAAGTTCCTGAAATTCCTGCTGATATTGCTAATAAAAAAGGTGAACCAGTAGTTGTAAAAGTTCCAGTAACATTTACATCACCAGATGGCACAACTTATACTTCAGAAATCCCAGTAACAGTAAATGTGAAAGGTTCAGATGTTAAACCTGTATATGTAGTGGAAGGAAACCAACCAAAACCAGCTGATGTTAACGAAGCAGTTACACCTGATAAAGGTGGAGACTTAACTCCTGTAACTGAAGCTGACATCAATAAAGATGTACCTACAGATAAAGTTAAAGTAGGAGCAACAGATTTAGCAGTTAAAGCAACGGTTAAATACCCAACTGGTGACGAAACAGTTAATGTACCAGTGAAAGTTGTGAAAGGATATCCACAATTAGTGGCAGTAAGTGAAGATAAAAAACAACCTTCACCAGAAGATAATATTGATACTTCAGACTATCCAAATGATGCAACATATGAATACAAAGAAGAAGTAGATACAACTGCACCTGGAGATAAGAAAGTAACAGTAGTTGTTAAACAAGGGGATAAAGTACTAGTAGAAGTACCAGCAACAGTACGTGTAGTAGACAGCACACCACAATTTGTTGTTGCAGATCCTAAGAAACCACAACCAGATGTTAAACAAAGCATTACTCCAGATGAATATCCAGAAGGAACTACATTTGAATATAAACAACCAGTTGATACAACAACAGCAGGTGAAAAAGAAGTAACAGTTGTAGCGAAATTAGATGGAAAAACAATTGTAGAAGTACCAGCTAAAGTAATGGTAGTAGATCCTAAGACACAATATGTGTTCGAAAAAGATCCAAGTAAAGATATTAATCCAGAGAAGAGTATTGATCCAGAACAATACCCAGAAGGAACTACATTCTCTTATAAAGAACCAGTTGATACAACAACACCAGGAGACAAGAAAGTAACAGTAGTAGCTAAAGATGGTGAAGACAAACTTGTAGAAGTACCTGCAGTAGTTAAGGTATTACCATTAGTGAAACCAGAAGGACTAACAGTTCTTAAAGGAAGCGAAAAATTAGAAGATGCAGTTAAAGCAAAAGCTCAAGAAGTAGTAGCTGCATTACCAAAAGATAAAGTTCCAGCAGGTGTAACTGTAAAAGTTAAAGAAGTTAAAGCAGGAACTACACCAACAACAGCTGAAGTAACTGAAACAGGTAAACCAAAACCAGCAACAGTAGTTATTGAATATACTGATGATAAAGGAAACGTTATTGGAACAAAAGAAGTAGAAGTACCAGTAACAGTCGTTGGATCAACACCTAAATCAGTAGTCGTATTTGAAGGCGAAACACCAAAATTAGACAAAGATTCAGTAACACCAGGTGAAGGTGGAACAGTTGGAGAACCAACAACATTACCAGATACAAAAGGAAAAGCTGGAGCTACAGATGTAACAGTAGAAGTACCAGTAACTTATGACAATGGAAAAGTAACTGAGAAAGTAAAAGTTCCAGTAACAGTATTACCAAAACCAACAGCAGGTTCAGTAATTGTACCAAAAGACCTTTCAGAAAAAGAATTAAAAGATAAAGTTGGTAAAGATGCAGAAAATGCAATCAACAACGAAGAATTCAAGAAAAAACTTCCTGAAGGAGCAACTGTTAAAGTTGATTTAACAAATGTTACATTACCAAAAACTTCAACACCAGGAAAAGCTGGAGAAGTAGAAGTGCCAGTAATTTACACTGTAAATGGTAAAGAGTACAAAACAACTGTTAAAGTACCAGTAACTGTAGTAGAAGGTAAAGAACAACTTGTACCGAAAGGTGACAAACCAGATCCAAAAGATAACATCACACCAGGAAATTACCCAGAAGGTGCTACATTCGAATACGATACACCAGTAGATACTTCTAAACCAGGTAAAAAAGAAGCTGTTGTTATTGTTAAGGATAAAGATGGTAAAGAAATTGTACGAGTTCCTGTAGTAGTTAATGTGGTAGAACCAAAAGTTACACCAATTATCGTTCCAGAAAGAACTAAATTAACTAAAGAAGATGTAAAAAAACACATTGAAATTCCAGGAGTAACTGGATGGAAAATCGTAGGGGAACCAGATCTTCCTGAAACATTCCCTGCAGGTGTAAGACCATCAGCAACAGTTACGGTTGAATTACCAAACGGTAAAACAATTAAAATACAAGTACCAGTAATTGCTACACCTACTACAACTCCAATCGTTGTACCACAAGGAACACCGATTACTGAAGAGGATGTTAAGAAACACATTGATATTCCTAAAGAATCAGAATGGAAAATTGTTAAAGTTGGAGAAATTCCAACAACTGAAACACCTGGAGAAAAAACAGCTGTTAAAGTGAAGGTAAAATTACCAAATGGAGAAGAGTTTGAAGTAGAAGTACCAGTAACAGTTACACCAAAAGATTCATTAATTCCTCAAACAGAACCATCACCAGCAACACCAGCACCACAAGTGAATAAAGTGGTAACTCATTTTGTGGATGAAAATGGTAAAGATATCACTTCACCTGAAGAAGGATTGAAAGATCCTAAAGCTCTTGAAGGATATGTGTTCGATAAAACAACAACAGATAAGAATGGTTCAGTAATCCACCACTATAAGAAAGCAACTGCACCAACACCTCAACCTGTTGAACCAACAACACCAGGACAAGCAGAAAAACCTGCAACTCCTGCACAACCAGCAACTTCAGCAAATGCTCAAGCAACATCTCAAGCACAGGCTTCAGTTGCAAAACAAGAATTACCAAATACAGGTATGGCTGAAATGAATGTCTTTACTCCAGCCGTGTTAGCAATCTTAGGTGGATTAGGATTAGCAGCACCAGCATTAACAAAGAAAAAAGACGAAGAATAATCATTAAAAGTATGAACTAAATAATGATGAGAGAAGACTGAAACTAAGTGTTTCAGTCTTTTTTTGCGTTGGAAACTGTATTCGTTGACTATGTGCAATAGGTATCATATACTTTGATTGAGAGAAAAATTGAATGTTTATATATTAATAAGAAAAGAGGGATAACAATGACTGAACACCAACTAGAAACAAGCGGAAAAGAAGTTGTAAAAGTACATGTGGAATATAAAGATAAAGATGGCAATGTTTATTCAATCAATGACGTAGAAGTACCGGTAGAAGCAAGTCTTAAAAATACAGAAGATATAACATTAAACTCTGAAGAAACAAATACTGTATTCAGCCCAGAAGTATTAAAGATTCTAAAAGGAGTAGGACTTTCGGAACATCAAGAAAATTAAATATCAACAGTAAAAAAGTAGTTGGATTCGTTCAAAGAGTTCAACTACTTTTTTCGTAATTAATCCGAATTTTCAAATGAATGAAAACTGTAAAAACTTTTTGAAAGCATGTGAAAGTTAAGAGTCAAAATCTTTTAATTTCTTGTAAAATATGGTAAGATAGTGAGGCAGTATCTCTATCAATATAGGAGATAAGGAGACCTACATGACAACATTTACACAAGTTTTTAGATTAATCATGACCCTAGCGATGATTATCCTAGCTTATTGGTCATTACAGTGTATAAATTTAGAAAAAATCATATTAAAAAATCGAATTGAACAAGCAAGACTATTTATGATGTTAGTCGCACTTTTTTTAGGAGTAGGTGCTTCTAGTGCAATTTTTTCGATATCCGATTTAATTAATTCAATTATTCAATTCATTACGAGTAAGTAACCTTGGAGGTTTGGAACATGGAAAAGATGATTGTACAAGGTGGTACACGTCTAAATGGAACGGTAAAAGTAGAGGGAGCAAAAAATGCTGTGCTTCCAATTTTAGCAGCGAGTATTTTAGCGGAGTATGGGGTAACACATTTAACAAATGTACCGAATTTATCGGATGTACATACGATGCTAGCAGTATTAAATAGTTTAAATGTCACTAGTACATTTGATGAAGAGGAAAAAGCCATTACTCTAAATGCAACAAAAGATGTTCAAACAACGGCAGCATTTGAATTTGTGAGTAAAATGCGTGCGTCAATCGTTGTAATGGGTCCTCTTTTAGCTAGATTTGGGCATGCTCGTGTCGCAATGCCAGGTGGTTGTGCGATTGGGACTCGTCCGATTGATTTGCATTTAAAAGGTTTTGAAGCAATGGGTGCAACCATTACCCAAGCAGATGGCTATGTAGAAGCACATGCGGATCAATTAGTGGGTGCAAGAATTTATATGGATTTCCCATCAGTTGGAGCAACTCAAAACTTAATGATGGCAGCAACATTAGCGAAAGGTACGACTTTATTAGAAAATGTAGCAAGAGAGCCTGAAATTGTTGATTTAGCTAATATTTTAAATAAAATGGGTGCGAAAATTATTGGTGCGGGTACTGAGAATATTCGTATCGAAGGTGTAGATCATTTAGAAGGAACAATTCACTCAATTATTCCTGATAGAATTGAAGCAGGAACATTTATGGTTGCTGCAGCTGTTACTGGGGGAGATGTTTTTGTTGAAGATGCGATTGCAGAACATAATCAACCATTAATTTCTAAATTATCTGAAATGGGTGTTCAATTTATTGAGGAAGAAAATGGAATTCGTGTAATTGGACCAGAAACTTTAAAACCAACAGATGTGAAGACATTACCACATCCTGGATTCCCAACAGATATGCAAGCACAAATGACAATTGTTCAATTACTAGCTTCAGGTGTGAGCACAATGACAGAAACAGTGTTTGAAAATCGTTTCAATCATTTGGAAGAATTACGCCGTATGAATGCAGAGTTTAAGATTGAAGGTAGAACTGCAGTGATGAATCAAGAATCACAATTACAAGGTGCTCAAGTAAAAGCAACGGATTTACGTGCAGCAGCTGCCTTAATTATTGCTGGTATGGTGGCAAAAGGTTACACACGTGTAACTGAGTTAAAATACTTAGATCGTGGATATTATCAATTCCATCATAAACTACGTGCATTAGGCGCAAATATCGAACGTGTTCATGAAGATGATGCAACACCATTCACAACAGTAGAATTAGAAAAGATGTTAAATCGTTAAAGAGATATTAGCCGAATGATTCGTACAAGAATCCTCGGCTAATTTTCATTTAATCGACCAAGCTTTTGCTTGACTTAAATAGAAATCTCTGTTAAACTATTCATGTTGTAATTGTGAAGCACCACAGCTACAACCGCTCGGATTAGAGTACAAAAGACCGGAATCGGCACTTTAAACTGGCGAGTCTTAGTCTAAAATATAGGAGGTGCAATATGTACGCAATCGTAAAAACTGGTGGTAAACAAGTTAAAGTTGAAGTTGGTCAAGCAATCTACGTTGAAAAATTAAACGCAGAAGCTGGCGACAAAGTGACTTTCGAAGAAGTAGTATTTGTAGGTGGAGAAAACGTTAAAGTTGGTGCTCCATTCGTAGCAGGTGCAACTGTTGAAGGAACTGTTGAAAAACAAGGTCGTCAAAAGAAAGTTGTAACTTTCAAATACAAACGTCGTAAAGACTCTCACCGTAAACAAGGTCACCGTCAACCTTATACAAAAGTTGTGATTAACGCAATCAACGCTTAATTTTGACGATGATACGAGTAACGTTTCATAAAAAAGACCACGAATTAGTTTCTTTTGAAATGACAGGTCATGCTGGCTTTGGCGAGTATGGTGAAGACATTGTTTGTGCAGGCGTTTCTGCATTAGCAATTACGACTGTCAATAGTATCGAGAAGCTAGCAGGCTATCAACCGATTGTTGACGTTGATGAAGTCGAAGGTGGGTATTTATATTTCGAAGTTGTGCGAGATGTAACAAAAGTTCAAGCTCAAACAACACAAATTTTATTAAATAGTCTATTACTAGGGTTAGAAGGAATTCAAGAAGAATATCCTAATTATCTAACCATTCAAGTTGATTAACCTATCAAGGAGGTGCACTCTCATGTTAAAAGTGAATTTACAATTATTTGCCCACAAAAAAGGGGGCGGTTCTACATCAAACGGACGTGACTCTCAATCAAAACGTTTAGGTGCTAAACGTGCTGATGGACAATTTGTTACAGGTGGTTCAATTTTATTCCGCCAACGTGGAACTAAAATCCATCCAGGTCACAATGTTGGAATCGGTGGAGATGACACATTATTCGCTAAAGTTGATGGCGTAGTACGTTTCGAACGTAAAGGCCGTGACAAAAAACAAGTATCTGTTTACCCAGTAGCAGCTGCTGAATAATATGGAATTTGCGGAGGCAGGACTTTGTCCTGTCTCTTATTTTTTATCTGAAAGGAGGAGTTTGATGGAACAGGAAAATAAAGAAATTCGTAGTTTTGAAAAATTATGGGAGGCTGTTCAAGTTCTCCAAAAAGCAATTGAGTATTCGTATGTTGAGGCATTAGGAGAAACTTTGCAAAATATTGCTTCAGGAAATCAAGCGCAACAAGTAGAAGGGCAACCAGATGCAGCAACCATCGCACAATTAAATGAAGCTTATCAAGAACTAGCATTACAAAGCTTTACAAAAGAACAAATTCGTCGCATGATTCAATATACTTTCTTGAAAGCTGCAAAGGAAGATGGATTACAAACGAATCATCAAATGACACCTGATTCAATTGGATTATTAGTGGCATTTATGGTGGAACGTTTAACAGAAAATAAAGACACACTTTTACTTGCTGATTTTGCTTGTGGAAGTGGGAATTTATTAAGTACCGTTCAGCTCTTTTTAGAAGAAAGTGGAAAAACAATTCAGACGACTGCAATTGATAATGATGAAGTGTTAGTGCATTTAGCGCTGCAATCTTTTGCCTTAGAAAGTTTAGAGGTACGTGTGATGTTGCAAGATGGATTAAGTGATTTATTAGTCGATCCAATCGATATTGCGTTATCCGACTTACCAGTTGGGTATTATCCTGTCGATGAACGAGCAAAAGAGTTTAAAACTCATGCAAAAGAGGGACATTCTTATGCACACCATTTATTGATTGAACAACATTTGAATTATTTAAAATCAGGCGGTTTTGGATTGATGATTGTGCCAACAAATTTATTTGAAACAGAAGAAAGTGTGTCATTATTAGAACATTTACAAAAGGAATCCTTTGTTCAAGCGATGCTCGCTTTCCCTAAGACATTATTCAAAAACCAACAATATAGTAAGTCGCTACTTATTTTCCAGAAAAAAGGAAAAGGTGCAAAACAAGCACGTCAAGTATTGTTAGGCGATATCCCGGATATGAAAAATATCGATAAGTTCAGACAATTTACACAAACATTTGAAAAATGGGCGAAAGAACTTTCGTAGACAGTGTAGGACTAAAAAGTTAAGAATAGATATATACTTTGATATTTTATTTTCTGTAGAACCAAGGATTTATTATTTCAATCTGTACTTAGTTATGCTAAAATAAATGAGGTACGAGAAATACTGAATGATGAAACTTTTAAAGGGAAATTGTACAGTGTTTTTCACAAAAAGTAGAACATTATCACACAAAGGAGACAGATTATGTCAAAATCAATCGCGATTAATGCCGGAAGTTCAAGCTTGAAATTCCAATTATTTAACATGCCTCAAGAAGAAGTTGTGGCAAAAGGATTAGTAGAACGTATTGGATTAGAAAATTCAATCTTTTCAATCAGCTACGGAGATGATCAAAAATATGAAGTGGTAGAAGATATTCCTAACCACGAAGTAGCCGTAGAAAAATTATTAGAGCAATTAGTAGCATTAAACATTATTGCTTCATTTGATGAAATTACTGGTGTTGGACACCGTGTAGTTGCTGGGGGAGAAATCTTCAAAGATTCAGCTTTAGTAGACGATACAGTTATCCAACAAGTAGAAGATTTAGCAGAATTTGCTCCATTACACAATAAAGCAGAAGCTATCGGAATGCGTGCATTCAAACATATCTTACCAGATATTACAAGTGTTGCTGTATTCGATACTTCATTCCATACAACAATGCCTAAAAAAGCATACTTATACAGTGTGCCATTAGAATACTATAAACAATTCAAAGCACGTAAATACGGAGCACACGGAACTAGCCACCGTTATGTTTCACACCGTGCAGCTGAATTATTAGGCAAACCAATTAAAGAATTAAAAATCATTACATGTCACTTAGGAAACGGTGCTTCAATTACAGCCGTTGATGGCGGTAAATCAGTAGATACATCTATGGGATTCACTCCATTAGCAGGGGTTACAATGGGTACTCGTTCAGGAGATATCGATGCTTCATTAGTAGGATTCTTAATGAACAAATTAAACATTACAGATATCAATGAAATGGTTGATATTTTAAATAAAAAATCTGGTTTATTAGGATTATCAGGTTTATCAAGCGATATGCGTGATATTGACAATGCTTCAGCAACTAACGAAGATGCTAAAGTAGCAATGGAAATCTTTGTGGATCGTGTTCAAAAATACATTGGTCAATATATTGCCGTAATGAATGGTGTAGATGCGATTGTATTTACTGCAGGTATCGGTGAAAACTCAATTAAAATCCGTGACTTAATTATTAGCGGAATTACATGGTTCGGATGTGATATTGACAAAGAACGTAACAACACTCGTTCAGAAGCAATTATTTCATCAGACAATGCGAAAGTAACAGTATTAAACATTCCAACAAACGAAGAAGTAGAAATCGCAAGAGACATCGAACGTCTACGTAAAAGTTAAGATGTGAGAAAAAGCGAAAAGAGGCTTAACAGCAATGTTAAGCCTCTTTTTTGTGTACTTATATATATCAACATGATTAACATTCTACAAAATGCTTCAAGACTTCTTCCCAAGTTTTTGCATCTGTTTCACCTGGAGATACTTTATTAATATATTCTAAAATAATAGGAATAAAAAATTGGCAAAAACGAGTAATAGACAGTTGTTCCTTAGTAGAAGAATCATGAATCGGATAATGTTGAAAGAAGTGCATATTAAATTCTTTGTTGCTGTTCAAAAGTGAATCGAAAGTTTGAGTATTCAGAATAGCGGTGGAATATTTATAAGGCAAAATAATTTCTAATGATTGATCAAAGTATAAATGAAGAGTGTCTCCGACCTTTTGTTTATCAATGCAATGATGATAGCCACACCAATGGTGATGGTCTGAAAAAGTATAAATCGGAAAATAAAGAAAGTCATCAAAACAATAAGGAATCTTTTTACGAATGTTAGAAAATTTTTTCGTTATTTCCTTGGCGAGAGTGTAAGAGATAGGGGTGTTTTCTTGTAATAAATCGAATAGTTGAGAGGTTGTTTGGCGCGTAATATACCATTGACCAGAACGGGTGACAATGATGCTGTTACAGTCGGTTCGAGGGTCATCGCTAATATCGTACAGCAAAACAATATCTCGAGTAATTTCAGGAACTTGATGTTGTACACAAGTTTCGAAAATACTAGCATCACAACTACGATTGAAATTAATAACAATGTTTGACATTATAATTACCTCCCAATACTTTTTTCTTTTATTGTATACCAAAATCGGTAAAAAATAAATTAAAAAGTGAAAAATATCACAAGTTTTAAGAAAAATATATTAATTTAAGGGAAAATTTATGAAATTTTAGAATTTACATTTAAAAAGAATGAAGACGAATTTTGTTTTAATGAGTTATTTATCGTACAGTTTTAGTAACAAGATCTTGTAAAAACGATAAAGGAGATAGGAGTATGGAGTATTGGGAAATGCCAGCAGAATGGAGTGAAGAATATCTTCAAACATTTGAACCAGTTTTATATTCTGTGTTAAGAGGTTACCATGTTTCAAATACGAATTCAGAATATCAAGACTTACTACAATTAGGAAGAATTCTAATATTAGAAACTTTTCAAAGATTAGGAGGGAATCCTTTAGAAGAGCAACGGTATATTTATGCATCTTATATTAAACGAGGATTTACATGGATTTGTTTACGAGAATTTTCAAAAGAAAATCAGCAAAAGATGCGAGAATGTAGTGATGAAAGTTTGGAATTTATGCTAGGAAGCGATAGTGATATTCAAGGTCAATTGGAGACGAGTGAAGAATTAGGAAAACTGTACGAATTACTAACTCCAAGACAGAAGAAAACATTGGAGTTGTTCCTTGAACAATCAGATTCTATTAAAGAATTGGCTGAACTTGAAGGACGTTGCAAGAGTAAATATTATCGGGATCGACAAGCGATTCAAAAGAAATATCAACAATGGATTAAAGGAGGGAATTTAAATGGTTGAAAAAATCAATGAAACATTAATGGAAAATAGTGGACGCTTAGTAGGGGTGGAGTTTGTAGTCATTCATAATGATGCAGGATATATGACACCAACTGAGTATATTGAATGGTTGAGATACCGTGAAAAATCTTTAGGAATTGCCCATTATTATTGTAATCGAGATACGATTGTGCGAGTAGTGGATACGTATAATATTGCTTATCATACTGGAGATTGGTGGAGTAATATTCGCTCGATTGGATATGAAATCTGTGAAAGTATGAAAGTCACAGATGAAGAATTTTTACAAAATGAAGATATTACTCTAATGCAAGCTACGGAAGATTTACTTTATTATGGGTTACCAATTACAGCAGATACGGTAAGGCTACATCATGAGTTTGTGCCTACTTCATGCCCTCATAGAAGCTTAGCCTTACATGGAGGAACAACTGAAAGTGTGAAAGACTATTTTATTACTCGAATGACTGAGTTGGCAGAGTTGGGAAGTACAGTAGAGGAAATGTTAGCTACAATTGGAAATGGGACAGAAGAAAATGACGATATGTCCAATAATGAAGAAAACTCTCCTGGGGAAGAAAAGCCATCGACTGAGAAAACTAATGAAGAGATCGCAGATGAAGTCATTCTTGGGTTATGGGGAAATGGAGAAGAGAGAAAACAACGCTTAGAAGAAGACGGTTATGACTATGATGCCATTCAAGAAATCGTTAATATTAAATTAAGTGAATAGGGGTAAAATTGATCCATCATTTTCTTTTTATAGTGTAGGAAGTCATGACACTACAAAAAACAAACAGGAGGAAAAAGAAAATGGCAAAAGTATTTCAAAAATCAACATTAGAGGTATTTCATATGGATGAGGAAAGAGGAAAAGCAAAACGAATTAAAAGTTTACCAAATCTTGTTGAAACAGCAGATGAAGAAGCAGTAAAAGAAATTGGGGATGCTTTAAAAACATTGATGAAAGAAACAGTTAGCTATGTAACGGTTGTATCTCATTATCGTCATACAATTGGATAATTAAGAAAAGGAGTGAAAAAATATGACAACAACAAAAGAATTAAAACTAGTTTTTAAAAATGCAGATGGAAAACATAAAAATTTGGTGATTGCTAAGCCAGCAGAAAATTTAGATGAAGCAACTGTCAAAGGTGCAATGCAGAAAATCGTTAACACACATGCTTTTGAAAAAGCAGGCAAGAAAGAGTTTGAAGGAGTTGTATCTGCAGCGTATGTAGACCGTACCGTAACTCAAGTATTCAAAGATGAAAAATAGTTAAATAAATAGTAACGCTAAAAGAAGTCGAAGGGATAACTCTTGGGCTTCTTTTTTATTATACATAGTAAGGAAGAAAAGAAATACATTTAATCTTTGGAAAATAATCTTAAAAATACTTTATAAAATATGAATGTTAGATTGACATATTCATATAATTATTCTTCGGACTTTTTTAGTAAGAAAGTCGGTATTTTTGGAATAACCATGAGATTTGTATAAAAAAATACATAAACAAGAAAAAATCTTTATCCATTATATATTTTTCCTATATCAAACGAAAAAAAATAATTTATATCTCTTATTAAAAAAATGCTTTGTTTTTATAGGAATTTCTGATAGAATGTGAAGATGCAGATAGTGTATTTGCAGTGTGTTCGGACAGTGTTAAAAAATATAATTATGATTTATTCAGAAAGGAAAAAGTTATGAGAAATAAACGTAAAAAATCGTTTAATTGGTATGGATTAAGACAACGTTTCTCAATTCGTAAATATCATTTCGGTGCAGCAAGTGTTTTAATTGGTACAGCATTAGTATTTGCTGGCGGGCAAACTGCTCAAGCTAATGAACAAGCTTCTTCAGAGCCTTCTTCTGCATTAGTAAAGGATAAGACCGAAGGTAATGGAACTGTTGGTAAAACAGAATCTAATCAGAAAACGGTTGCAGAAAAGCCGATTCCAACAGAAAAGGAGACGGAAACAACAGCTGCAGCAACTCCAGCAGTGGAATCAACTTCAGTAAAACCTGAAGCAACGACTAAAGAAAATTCTACTCCAGTAGTAGAAAAGCCAGAATTAGTTGTTCCAGAAACAGCAGGAGAAGTGGTAGAAAAACCAATTGAAACTCCAAAAGAAAAAGCAGAAGAAAAAATTGAAGAGAAAGCTAAGGAAGACACTAAAAAAGATTCTAAAGAAGACTCTGAGAAAAAAGAAGCTGCTAAAGAAGTAGAAAAAGCAAAAGAAGACTTAGAAAAAGCAGTGAATGAAGCAAAAGCTTTAAATACTTCTGCATTATCTTACGCAGAAAAATCTGTTCAAGATGAAAAAGCGAAAGATGCTTTAATTCAAGCAATTGAAAATGCTAAAAAAGCCATTGAAAAAGCAAATGAATTATCAACATCAAAAACTGTGACAGCTGAAGAATTAAATAAACAACGTTCAGAAGTGAATAATGCTTTAGAAGCTGTTTATACAGCAATGAAAGCAGCAGGACATGATGAAAAAGTTTCTGCAGTGTTGGCAGATCCAGCAGGTAGTACTATAAACATTAGCAACCCGATTAATAAAGTTGTTGTAAATAATGTAGGAGATATTACTGAGGAAGAAGCGCGTGCGATTGAAAAAGAAATCCGTACAGCAAATCCAACTTTAACTGCTGATGATAAGATTGAAGTTAAACGAAAAGGTAACACAGGTGCAGCCGTAGCAACTGTAACATTGGCTAATGGTAAGGTAGATCAAAATGGTAGTAAAACATATGATTTTGCTATTGGTGATGTAGCTTATGGTTCAGCTGGTGAGAAAAACTATAGTCAACTTCGTGAAGCAATTAACTGGTTTGACTTCGCTACTGCGTCTATTACATATGCTGATGGAACAAAAGTAGGGGCTGTTGAATACGTTAATAATCCGGCTATGGTTGATTTCACTAGTTCAAAAGGACGTCAAGAACGTGGACGTTTTACAATGGTTCGTACCGTTCTTGAGTCGACTACACACCCCGAGTTAGTAGGTAAGAAAACGAATGATCCTGCATTTTTAGCATCTGGATTAGCTAAATATACTTTGTGGAAAACATATAATGATGTAAAAAATGAAGTACAAAACAACCAATCTAGTGGACGAGGAAATAATGAAATATTCGAAGTTCTTCAAGAAGGAATGCGTTTCGATGTTCCAACTAAGGTAAAAGGTTATACATTAAGTGCTACAGTAAGTTCACTTTCTCGTAAAAAAGTTACAACAGAAACATATACTCTAAATAAAGCTAATGGTGAACCTGAGAATATTAATAGAAGTCCAGTTGATGGTGTTGTTCAACGTGAAGATGTTATTGTAACAAGACAAGATCCAAACTGGAGTCATTTACGATTAGCAGGGTTCGAAACTAAATATGAAGATTCAAATGGGGTAACTCGTGAACGATTAACTGCGTTCGCTCCAGCTTATGATGGTGGTAACGTTGGGGTTAAGTTCCAATTGTCAGCAACATATAATGGTCGTCCAGTAGCGGTTAATGCTATTGCAGTTGATTCAGAAGATTTAAGTGTGGCGGAGTTCACTCAGTTCGAATCTGATGGTACACCTTGGGAAGAATTCATGCGTTTGAATAAAAATAAAACAAACTCAAAAGGTTTATTCCCTAATAGAGAAGGTAATGGTAACTTTTTAAATACTTTCGATAGAAAAACAAATGCTCCGTTGTCTACAGGTTATAAACTTTCTGAATGGACGAATAAAACAGAAACAGGTTATGGAAGTCAATTATTTGGACCTTTTGATTCTGGTGTTAATAATGGATACGATCTTCCTATAGGTCTATCTCAAAATGTTGAAAATTTAGGTGTTTACATTAATGCCAATGGTAGCCAATCAGCAACTGTAGGTTTCGTTATTTATGATGGAGGGGATGCACCAGCCTCTTATGGTTCTGCACAACACATTATCGGTAACTTTAATAAAGATAAAAATGGAACGCAAGTAACTGCGACACAGCCATATTTAGGGGATGTTCCTGCAGATACAGATTTCCGTACAACAATTGCTGAGCCAAATGGTGCCTGGGTACTAGATGACTTAGTAAACTCAGAAGATTATAAAGAAGTTAGTCTTGTTAGTGGGACAACTCAAGTTACAAACTCTAAAGGTCAATCAGGAACATACTTATTAGATGGTAAAAACCCAGTAATTCGTATGGCCGATGGAACACAAGTAGCGATTAAAAATGGTGAAATTCTATCAACAGCTAATACATTAGCGGGCGGGGATGGTTTACCAATTAAAGGGTTATATAATCAAGCAACACGTGGACTTGGTGTAGGTAACTTACCTGATGAAGGTGAAGGACAACTTCTTGACCCAGCAGTAGCAACTAAATATACACTACGTCATGCAAGTGAAAATGAATATATCTTAAAAGGTATCAAAGTTAACCGTGGTGTTAATAATGATGTGGCTTATGTTCGTGGATGGGTTGACTTTAACGGGAATGGTAAATTCGACCTTTATGAATCATCTGAATTAGTGACTGCTAATGCTGATGGGACTTATGACATTACATTCAAAAATACACCACAATTATTAAACACATCAGTAGATAATCTTGGTGTTCGTTTACGTGTTTCTGTAGATAAGAATGACTTAAGACTGCCTACAGGATTAGCATCTTCAGGGGAAGTGGAAGATTTCGTTGCTAACGTTATTCACCAACCTCGAGGAACACGTCAAGAAACAAAAGATTACCAAGGCAAGAAACAAGAAGTGAATCTCCCAACCAATGCTATGTTTACTGCAAGTGGTAAAACAATTGAATCTAACTATAAACAATGGGCGCAAATTGATGATAATACAGCACCTAAGATGGTATTAAATGATACAGTTGTTAAATCTGAAGAACCAACAGGTAAAACTGTTGAGGTGAAAGATCAACTAAGTCAAACAATTTACAATGGTACTGAGGTAGTTGTTAAAGATGCGAGAGGAAATACTCTTGGTACAGCTGTTAAAGTATTGAATAAATTAACAGGTAAAACAGAATACTACTTATCTGAATATACTGAATATGATACAGCTGGAAACAAAGTTGGGGTTTATAAACTAAATGAAGGTTCTGCGGAAAATAAAAATACTAAACAAGGTAGTTTGAGTTTTACAAAAATTACTTTTGAACCAGAAAAAGGGTTTGTAGGTACAGCTAAAGGGGTAGCTATCCGTGCATGGGACAATAATGGAAGTCACACTGGATGGGAAGCTACAGAAGATACTATTAGAGAATCTTTAACAAGTACTACTTTAGCAGAAAAAGATAAGGTTTTAGAAAATGTAAACAACGGAAATAACGGTGCCAAATCTATGGATACAAGTTATATTCCGACAGTTATTGACGTTCGTCCAGTAGGAGAAGATACAACTACAGAAGACATTCAAGGAAAACCACAATCATCTAACCCTACAATTCCAACAAAAGGAACAGTTGAAACTGTAACAAATGAATCTGTTGAAACTTCTAAACGAGTTGATATTTTAAATACAACTGCGAAACCAACTTTTGCAACTAGAAAAGAAATTCCAGGTAAATTATATACAAAAGATACAACTGTCGATAAGGAAACAACTGTTACACTAACAGATGGAACAACAGTCACTTATAAACCAGCAGATAAAATTCCAGCAGGAACTAAGTTAGGTAATGTTTCATCACCAGTTGCTGTTAATGGTACAGGAAATGTAACTGTAAGTAATGCAAGATTCACAACAGGGTCAGTACCAGCAGGTTCGGTATTAGAAGGAGCTTTACCAACAGCAACAGAGGACACGACAGTAATCCGTAATGGGGCTAATGTAGTTGTACCAGCAGGAAGTAAACTACAAGTAGGTGATGAACTTGTTACACCACTTAAAATAGTAGGTGGAGCTCAAATTACAACATGGAAAACTACTTTTGCTAAAGGAGATACGATCCCAGCAGGAACTCAAACAAGATTTGAAGGGACTCTTGTGAATGAAACTTCTGCAGATCAATTAGTTCCAAAAGGTGAAAGTATTACAATGAATGGAACTACTTATACTGCTAATAATGATGTGATTCCAAAAGGAACGCGTACAGCTGCTACTTACGAAGATTTAATGAATGTTACTCTTCCAGATGCGGTTCACATTGATCCAGAAACAGGTGCGGTTGAGACCGTACATCGTCGTTATACTAAAGTAACTGATATAGAAATCGTTATTGAAAATGAAGGTACGTACACATTAAACCAAGATACTGGCGAAATTACATTTACACCACATCCTAAATTTGTAGGAAAAGGAACTGGAGTAACAAAACAACAACCAGACCTTGACTATAACAATAAAGTAGATGGGGATCCTGTGACTAGTCAGTATGGTACAGACTACGGTAAAGCTACGTATACACCAATCGTTAACCCACAGTCAAAAGCATCAATTACTCGTACAATTCATTATGTATACGAAAATGCTGATGATAACCCTTCAAGTCAAGATTCATATAAAGATAATGATCCAATCCTAGCAATCGATAACACACCGGTTACTCGTACACAAACGATTGATTATACTCGTGATTACAAGATTTTCTCTGAAGCAGGTGCAACCTCTACAGAATTAGTAACTGCAAATCAAGTTACAGATGCAACAGGACATGTTTACAATGTTGGAGATACGATTCCGGCGGGAACACAGTTCAACCAAGGTTCAATTATTATTGGTAAATGGACTGCTTCAAGTGATGAAAATTCTAAATTTAAAGAAGTTATCTCACCAACTGTTAAAGGATATACAGCAGAAGTAGTAACTGCTGACTTCACTCCTCGTGCAGATGGTAAGATGGGACACATCCATAACGGTAAGCAACCAGTAGGATTATATACTCCAGTTGCAGATAATACGAAAGATGTTGGAGCATACGAACCATTAGTATCAGAAGTTCGTGCGGACAACAAAGATGACTTTGATATGTATGTTGTTTACAAAGCTGATACTCAAAAAGCTAAAGTAACATACATCGACTTAGATGCAACAGGGGATGCTCGTATTCTTGAAGTTCAAAATGCTAATCCAGCCCCTGCAACAGGTGCAGATGCGAAAACAACTTATGATGTTACAACGCTTCAAGGTAAATCACATACAGCAATTCCTTATAAAACAGCTGAAACAATCAAAAAATATGAAGACCTTGGATATGAACTAGTCACAGATGATTATACAAATAACACTCAAGGTACAGCTATTGAGGGTGGACGCAAGTTTGATGATGATAAAGAAGTAGATCAAGCATTCAATGTTTACCTACGTCATAAGAAAGTTACTCGTAAAATTAAAGATACTCAAGAAGTAACACGTACAATTGAGTACAAATATGCAAGTACAGATGATGTACCAGCAGATAAACGTGGAACTACAGCGGCACCAACAGTGACTGAAACACTTCACTTTGAACGTGACCGTACAATCGACTACACATTAGCTGCGAAAGAATATCCTACAGAATACGCTGCTTATAAAGCGGTGTTAGATAAGAGTGGATATGATTCTCCAGAAGAATACAAAGCTCGTGTAGTTTACTACGACCACATTACAAATAAAGCAATCGCAGCAGATGCAACAGATGCTCAAAAATCAATCGTTACATTTGGACCATGGACTCCAGTAGGTGGAACATCTAACGATGCAATTACATTATCTGATGCGGAAAAAGCTAAAGATGATAAATTTAATAATGTTTCTTCACCAACGGTAGCAGGATACTTACCAGACAACGCTACTGTAGAAGCAACTGCAGCAATCGATGCAGAAGCAGATGACTACAAGATTACAGTACTTTACACTCCAGTGGCTCAAAAAGCTGTAGTTAAATTCGTAGAAGTAGATCCTACGAATACAGATAAAGTCATTACTCCAGGTCTTGCAGATTCAATCGCAGTTACAGGTAAATCAGAAGAAGCTTACCCAGCTACAACAGCAACATCAGTTGAAGCTAAAATTGCCGAATTGAAGAAAAAAGGTTACGAATTAGTAAATAACGGATTTGTTTCAACAGATAAATTCGATAAAGATGCTGCAGTTGATCAAGAATATGTAGTGAAATTCAAAGCTAAAGTAGTGGATATTCCATCATTTGATCCAACTAAACCATCAAGTAATGAAAATCCAAAACCAACTCCAGGTGTAACACCAATCGATCCAAATAATCCAGATGGACCAAAATGGACAGAAGAATTAATCAATGCTGTAAAAGTACAAGAAGAAGTAACACGTACAATTAAGTATGTATATGAAGACGGTACTCCAGTAGCAGAATCTGATTTAACAAGTGTAGCTGATAAGAAAGTCAAAACACTTAAATTCACACGTTCTGGTAAGATTAATGTAGCGACAGGAGAAATCACATACGGAGATTGGTCAGCTGATCAAACATTCGAAGCAGTAACTTCACCAGTATTAGAGAAATACACTGCGGCAGTTGCAGGTGTAACACCAACAACAGCAGATGTACCAGCTAAAACTGTAGCAGCTACAGATAAAGACTTCGAAGAAGTAGTAGTTTATAAAACTAAATTAATCACAGTTGATCCAAAAGCTCCAGGTTATAAAGAACCTAAGAAAGGTGAGCCAATTAATCCAAATGATCCAAATGGACCAAAATGGACTGATGAGTTACTAGCGAAATTGAAGAATACGGAAGAAGTAACACGTACAATTTCGTACACTTAATCAACAGAAGCAAGTGAATTGAACCAAGCTGAAAAAGATGGAAATAAAGCTGGAACGAATGTAGCTGACCCATTCACTACAAAAGTGAACTATACTCGTGTAGCTAAAGTAAACCCAGTAACAGGAGAAATCACTTATGGAGATTGGGAAGCTAAAGATAACGATACTACATTAGAAGGAAATGCACTTCCAGCAGTAGCAGGATATGTAGCAACAGGAGATGTAGAAACATCTGTTAAACCTATAGAAAATGTTAAGGCAGAAGATAAAGATATTACGGAAAAAGTAGTGTACAAAGCACTAGGTAAATATGTACCAGTTGTACCAGAAGGATTCACTCCTCCGACAATTGAAAATCCACAATATCCAAATAATCCAACAGATCCTACAAAACCGGGAACACCAACAACGATAATTCCATACGTACCAGGAACTACACCAGTAGGCCCAGATGGACAACCGTTGACACCGAAGAACCCTGCAAACAAAGAAGAGGGATATTTACCACCAGCTCCAACTACACCAACAGGAGACACAACAATCGTTTATACGAAAGATGGTTCTCAAGTAGCTGTAACGAAATTTGTAGATACAACTGGTAAAGGATTAGAACCTTCAGTAGTTGATACAGGAGATACAGGAAAAGCATTTACGAAAGATGCAGATGTAACGGCAGCAATCAATAAGATTTTAGCTCGAGGATATGAAAAAGTATCCAATGTAAATGCAGGTGAAAAAGACTATCCATCAACAGCTGCTGAAAAAGTATTTGATGCTGATGCATCAACAAACCAAGAATATACAGTAACATTCAAACCGATTGTTAAAGATATTCCAACTGATCCAACAACTCCAGGTTATGTGAAACCAGAACCAGGTCAACCAGTAGATCCAACAAAACCGGATGGACCGAAATGGCCTGACTCTGTTAAAGACTTGAAGACTACTGAATCTGTAACACGTACAATCAAGTATGTATACGAAGATGCAACTCCAGTTCCAGATGCTAAACTTGGTACAGATGTTCCAACTAAGAAAGTTCAAACTCTTGAGTTTACAAGAACAGCTAAAGTTAACCTTGTGACAGGAGAAGTTGAATATGGAGCATGGACACCTAAGACAACTGATGGATTCGAAGCTGTAACAACTCCTACAATTGATGGATATACTTCTGCGTTAGTAAGTAATCCAACAACAAGTGATGTTCCAGCTAAGACAGTAACAGCTGATGCAGCGGACTTCGAAGAAGTAGTAGTTTACAAAATTAAACAAATTACAATTGATCCAAATGATCCAAACTTCGATCCAAATAAACCAGTAGATCCAAGTAATCCAAATGGACCAAAATATAAAGATCTTAAACTAGCTGAAGAAGTAAAACGTACAATTACGTACACTTATGCTGATGATGTAGCAGATACTGCTAAACGCGGAACTAAAGTAGAACCTGACCACGAAAATACAGTAAGCTTTACACGTACAGCAACAGTTAATGCTGTAACAAAAGAGATTACTTACAGTGAATGGACGGCTAAAGATAACGATACAACTCTTGAAGGAAAAGCGACTGTCCCAGTTAAAACTGGATATGTAGCAACAGGAGATGTAGAAGCATCTAAGAAAGATGTAACAGGTGTTAATGCAACGGATAAAGATATTGTAGAAGCAATTGTGTATAAAGATTTAGGTAAATTTGTACCAGTTGTTCCAGAAGGATTCACTCCTCCGACAATTGAAAACCCACAGTATCCAAATAATCCAGATGATCCTACAAAACCAGGAACACCAACAACAACGATTCCTTACGTACCAGGAACTACACCGGTGGGACCAAATGGAAAACCATTAACTCCGAAAGATCCTAACGATCCAAAACAAGGATATAATCCACCAGTTCCAACGAACCCTACAGAAGACACTACTATTGTTTATACGAAAGATGGTTCTCAAGTAGCAGTTACACACTTTATCGAAGTAAACAGTGAAACGGATAAAACTGAAAAAGGTGGAGTAGCTCAATCAATCGTTGATACTGGAGATACAGGAAAAGCCTTCATGAAAGGTGCAGAAGTAGAGAAAACTATCGAAGCTCTGAAAGCTAAAGGTTATACAGTAGTAGAAAACAACTATCCAACAGATGGTAAGTTTGATGCAGATGCAACAACTAACCAAGAATATAAAGTTCTTGTAACAGTTAAACCAGCAACGGTAAATCCAAACGATCCAACACCGACTCCAGGAAAACCAATCGATCCAAATAATCCAACAGGACCAAAATGGACTCCTGAGTTAATTAAAGAGTTAGAAGATGGACGTAAAGAAGAAGTTAAACGTACAATCAACTATGTATATGCAGATGGTAAGAAAGCAGCTGATTCAGTTCAAGAAACTAAAGAATTCAAACGTTCAGCAACTATCAACCCAGTAACTGGTAAAATTACATTCGGAGACTGGTCACCAGCTCAAACATTTGAAGCTGTAACTTCGCCAAAAGTTACAAACTACACTCCAAATAAAGAGACTGTACCAGCATCAGAAGTAACAGCAACTGCTGAAGACATTAATGAAACAGTAGTTTATACTACAAAACCAGTACCATTAGATCCATCTAAACCAACGGATCCAAATACTCCAAACGTTACTCCTAAACCTGAAGACAAAGTACCAAACGATCCAAAAGGACGTACGTACAAAGAATTAGGATTAATCGAAGAAGTAACACACACAGTTCACTACAAACTAGCTGACGGATCAGATGCAGGTATCCGTGATAATGTACAAACATTAACATTCACTCGTACAGCTGACTTAGATCCAGTAACTGGAGCAATTTCTAACTTCTCTGATTGGAAAGCTAAAATACCAGAGGGAGCAACAGAACCTGATACAACAATCGACGCTGTGCCAACACCAGCTAAAGAAGGTTATGTAGCTTCAGCAGCTAAATCAACAGAGCGTACAAATGTACAAGCTACTGATAAAGATAGTGAAGAAACAATCATCTACCGTAAACTCGGTTCATATGTACCAGTAATTCCTGAAGGAGTAACACCTCCAGCGAACACTGACTTAACACCAAAACCATATACAAATGATCCAAATGATCCTACAAAACCAGGAACACCTACTGAAACTCCAGTAGTACCATATATCCCTGGAACAACTCCAGTAGGACCAGATGGTAAACCATTAACTCCGAAAGATCCTAACGATCCAACGAAAGGATATGAAGTACCAGATGTACCAAAAGATCCAACTCAAAATACTACAATTACGTATGTTAAAGATGGTTCTCAAGTTGCTCTAGTTCACTTCATTAAAGCTGATGGAACTGCAGTTCACGTATCAGTTGCGGAAGCAGGAGATACAGGTAAAGCAATCAAGACAACAAACATTGATAATGTTAAAGCTGAATTAGAAGCTAAAGGTTACGAAGTAATCGCTCCAACAGATCCAGCTTATACAGCAGAACGTGTAGCATTCTACGCTGATGCAAATCGTACATTTGATGACAAAGATGACAAAGGTGATAAAGGAATTAGCCAAGTTTATTACGTAATCGTTAAAGAAGGAATCACTCCAATCGATCCAGATAAACCGCTAGATCCAAATAATCCAAATGTGACTCCAAAACCAGGAGATAAAGTACCAGGTGATCCAAAACAACGTACATTTGAACAACTAGGATTACTAGATGAAGTAAATCGTACAATCAACTACAGATATGCGAATACTGATAAAGTAGAAGAAGCGAAACGTGGTCAAGAAGCTGCAGCTACTGTAGAACAAAAACTTCGTTACTCTCGTAAAGGTGATCTAAACAAAGTAACAGGTGAAATCACTTATACTTCTGATTGGACAAAACCACAAACATTAGCAGAAGTAACGTCTCCAGTCATCGAAGGATATGTTGCAGATATTAAAGCAGCTGAAAAAGTAGAAAATGTTGCTCATGATGCAGCTGACTCAGTAGTAAATGTTGTTTACTCACCACTAGGTAAATATGTACCGAAAGTACCAGAAGGATTTGAAGTTCCAAAAGTTGAGAAACCTCAATATCCAAATGATCCAACAGATCCAACGAAACCAGGAACACCAACAACAGTGATTCCTTATGTTCCAGGAACAACTCCAAAAGATCCAAATGGAAACCCACTGAAACCAATAGATCCAAACGATCCAAGTAAAGGATATGTTCCACCAACACCTGAAAACCCAACAGAAGATACGCAAATCACTTATGAGAAAGATACTCAAAAAGCGAAAGTAACTTATGTGGTAGAAGGAACAGGAACAGTACTTCACACAGATAACCTAGAAGGTAAATCTGGAGAACCAATTGAGTACTCTACAGTAACAAAACTTGCTGAATTGAAAGCTCTAGGATATGATCTAGTAAGTGACGGCTTCACAACAGCTACAGATAAGAACTACGATAAAGATACGAAAGTAGATCAAAGCTTCGTAGTAACGGTTAAACCTCACGTTGAGCCAATCAAACCAGTAGATCCAGAAAATCCAAATGATCCAAACAAACCAAAACCAGGTGATCCAATCGATCCTAAGAACCCTGATGGACCAAAATGGACTGAAGATTTAATTAAGAAGATTGATACAACTCGTCACGTGAACCGTACAATCAAGTATGTTAACGAAAAAGGTGAGGAAGTAGCTAAGAAAGTAACAGACAAAGTTACATTCACGCGTGAAGGTAATATTAATACTGTAACAGGTGAAATTACTTACGGTAACTGGACAGCTAAAGATGGAGATACAACATTCGATAAAGTAGAATCACCAGTTGTTAAAGGATACATTCTGAAAGATGCAAAACAAAAAGAAGTAGCAGCTACAACAGGATTAACTGCAGACTCTAAAGATGAAAACATCGAAGTTGTGTATACTAAACTTGGCTCATGGATTCCAAAAGTACCAGAAGGATCTACACCAGTTCCTCCGGTTACTTATCCAAACGATCCGAACGATCCAACTAAACCAGGTAGCGATAGACCAATCGTTCCTTACGTACCAGGAACAACACCAGTGGTACCAAAAGATCCAACTAAACCAATTAGTCCGGATAACCCACTAGTTCCATTAACACCAGTTGATCCGAAAGATCCAACGAAAGGATATGAAGTACCACCAGTACCAACAAACCCAAGTACAGATACACCAATCAACTACGTAACGGATAAGCAAAAAGCTATCACAAACTTCGTAGATGAAAAAGGTAAGGTAGTATCAACTCCAGTAGTAGATGAAGGTGATTCAGGATCTAAATTTACTAAATCTGGAGATGTTGAAAGTAAGATTAAAGAACTCGTTAAGAAAGGTTACATTGTAGAAAGCAATGATTACCCTTCTGCAGATAATGATAGAGTATTCGATAAAGACAAAGATAAAGATCAAGTCTTTAATGTGGTAGTTACTCCACTTATCGTGCCAACAAATCCAAATAATCCTGATAAACCAATGGTGCCAACAGATCCAACTAAACCAGTAGGTCCAAATAACCCACTGAAACCTGTAACACCATCTACACCTGAACCAGGTAAACCAGTATTCCCTGGAGATCCAAATAGTCCAGTATGGCCAAATACTGTGAAAGATCTTGTAACTGAAAAATCAGCTACACGTACAATCAAGTATGTAGATCGTAACGGAAAAGAAGTTTCAGGAACTCGTATAGAAACAATCAAGTTCACTCGTGAAGCGAAAGTTAACTTAGTAACTGGTGAAATCACTTATGGTGAATGGACAACAGATCGTAACGATGATATCTTCAACGGATACCAAGTACCAGTTGTGAAAGGATACATCGCTAAAGCTGGTGATTTAGAATCATCAACGAAAGATGTTAAAGTTACACCTGATACAATCAAGGATATTAATGAAACAGTGATTTACGATAAGTTAGGTTCATGGATTCCAAATATTCCAGGAACACCAACAAATCCAATTCCATATCCAAACGATCCAAAAGATCCAACAAAACCAGGAAGTGACAAGCCTATTGTTCCTTACGTACCTGGACATACACCAATGGTACCTCAAGATCCAACTAAACCAGTTGGACCAAATAATCCATTAGTACCATTGAAACCGGTGGATCCAAATGATCCAACTAAAGGATATGAAGTACCTGATGTACCTGGAGATCCAACGAAGGATACACCAATTACTTATGTACCAAATGATCCTAGACCAAACCCAAATCCTTACCCAGGACCAAATCCTGCTCCAGCTCCTAAACCAGAGCCTAAGCCGGAACCTAAACCAGAGCCAAAACCAAATCCAGAAACTCCAAAACCTGTAACACCTGCAGATAATGGAGATAACAACGGAAACAATAATGGAACTCCATCAGACAATGGAACTCCAACAAATAATGGAGAACAAACTCCAATGCGTGAATTACCAAATACTGGTACAGGCAATGAGTTTGCAATCTTTGGTGCGGCAGCAAGTGCAATTCTTGCAGGATTAGGAATAGCAGCCCCAGGTAAGAAAAAAGAAGAACAAGATGAAGCTTAATCAATAGCAAATCATTCCAGTTAACTTTTATCACCCTCGTACAATGTAATGTGCGAGGGTGTTTTTTTCGTAAAAAATTACAATAGTAGAAAAAGAGAGTTTTCAGAATAATTCACAAGAAAATTGTAACCTTTCAAAAAAAGTTGTGCATATAGAAAAGACACCTGTAATTCACGCAGAGAAATATATAATTAAACGATAATAACCAAGAAAATTTCCGAATTATATTTGTGTAAATATTTTAAAGAAATTGTTTATAATTTGTGAATAATTGTTAACAAAAGTATGAAAAAGCTATAAATTTATGAAAATTAAGCAAAAATATTGACTATTATTTGTGATAGTTATATAATTTTATAGCATTAACAATATAAATAAGTTAATGAATACTATATAAAGGAGACATATACTTGGGTAAAAATAATAAACAAAAACCAGTAAAACAATTTCAACGTTATGGGATTCGTAAATTCACGCAAGGTGTAGCGAGTGTCATGATTGCAAGTGGATTGTTCTTCTTAGCAGGTGGAACAGCATCTGCCAATGAAGTAGCAGTTCAAACAGAACCAACAACTTCAAAAGTAGCAGAAGAAACTGCTCCTAAGAAGTCAGAGGAAAAACAAGAACCAAAACAAGAGGTTAAACAAGAGCCAAAACAAGAGGCTAAACAAGAAGAAAAAGCAGCATCATTAAATAAAGCTCAATTAGAGAATTATGTAAATGAAATTACTGCAAATATCGAAGCAGGAAAATATGCTTCAAAAACTGAAGAAAGTGTAGCTGTATTAAAAGCGGAATTAGATGCAGCAAAAGCTACATTATCAAGTGCAACAACACAAGAAGAGTTAACAAAGGCTTATCAAAAATTAGTAATGACAGTTAACTCAAAATTAAAAAACAAACCAGTAGAAAAGAAAGAAGCAACTAAAGCTGAAGATACAACAAATGGAAAACCAACAGTTGGTAAAGCAGCAGAAAATACAGAACCTGCAGCAGCTTCAAATTCAATTGCCAATACTGGTAAAAATGATGAACGTAATGGAAAAGAAATTACAGAACAAGGTTCACAATTACGTTCAGCTAACGAAGGATACACAGCTGCTTCTACAGAACTAAGAAAAGAAAATGGTGAATTCCTTGGATCTACAGGTAAATCTTACAAAGTACTAGATGGTAACGCTAACTATAAAGTTTATGTTCATGGTTATCAATCTGAGAACACTGATGTGCCTGCGGTTAATAATGGACAAGCTGGGGTTAGTGGACGTACAGATATTCCATTATCTAAAACAGAAGCTCAAAAAGTGGGACGTGAAGCAGAACTATGGAATGGAAAAATCCGTGTTACAGGAAAAGTTAACAGAGCTAATAACACATACGGTGCAGGAGGTGCCTATGAGTATCTAGCTACAGAAATCTATGGTTATACTTATGAACAAGGAAACCACTATGTATATCTTACAGATGTAAAAAAACGTTTTAGTTTATCACCAGAGGCAACTGCTGCAGGATATACAATTTCAAAAGTTGAAGCGAGTAACTTACCGCCAGGATTAGGTTATAATGCTGATAAAGATACTGTAGAAGGATATGTAGCATCTACTCTTCAAAACGGTGTATATGACATGCGTTATGTTCTAACTGTAGAAAAAGGCGGAGCTACTCAGCAAGTTACTTTCAGAGACTTAACAGCTGGATGGATAGGATGGCAAGATTCATCTGCACCAGTTATTCAAGGAAAATCAAAATTAGTAACAATAGGCGACCAAGTCAATCATAATATTAAATATGTTGATAACGATGGAATGACTCGTGATGAAAGAGCTGATTATGTATACAGAAGTAATGGAGCAAAGGTTGTTGCCGGTTCAAAAACTGCTCCTGGAACCACGATTGGAGCAACCTTTACTGCAGTTGATGGATCTAAAGTAAATACCGAGAACGGACCACAAACTGTCACAGCTCATACAGCCCTAAATGGTAATTATACGGGAAGTAAAACTTCGATAAATGATGTTGTACCAGGATTAAATTATGATCCAAAAACTGGAGATATCACTGGAACAGCAACAGAAGCTGGAGTTTTCACAGCAGCTGTTTATGCGAAAGACTATAATAATACAACCAATGCAAGAAATATGGATTGGAACATGTATGGTCAAGAAGCTCATGAAAATATTACAATCGCAGTAGCGCCTAAAATTACTGTTAAGAATGTTGAAGCTTATGCAACAAATGTACCTGTGACAATTTCAAAAGGTGCTAACAAAGCTGAAATTACAATGCCAGATGGAACAGTTACAAAACTTGTAGTTAAAGATGGTAACTGGACAGTTGCAGCAGGTACTACAAATACTGCGTTACAAGAAGGTGCAGTGTTGGGGTCAGCTTCAACAACAGGAGATTCGACTGTTAATTTAGCTGTAACTCCAGAATCTACAAAATACGTTGGTGTTGATAGTATTGCGGCTAAAGCAACAACTGATAAGGTAAAAGCAAACATTCAACGTGAATTTGCTATGGTAACTGACGCAACAGGGAATACGTATAAAGCGAAATTTAACCGTGCAACAGGTAAATATTCATTACCAACAGAAAAAGCATATGAATTAAAAGAAAATAATGATGGCACATCAACTCTTATTGAACGTCGTGTTTATACAGATGCTCAAGCAAATGGTGATGTTAAGTTCGTTGTTTATGAGTTTGAACGTACATGGAATACAACATCTTCAGCGTCAACCTTAGTGGACAAGATTGCTGAAATCCGTAAAAATGGTGAGGTAACTGCAGTAGGTAATGTAACACGTACAGAGACTCTAGTTAAAAAAGATAACACCTCTTCAGAACAAGGGATGGTAGTTACAGTAAGTTACGACTCAGTAACAAACCAATGGACATCTTCTGACGGATCAGCAGTAACAGCTAAAGAATCAAATGCTGGTTGGGAAATCGAAACAGCATCAGGATTTAAAGGGTATGTAGCATACCGTGAAGCAAGCTCAACAGACGTAGCATCAATTCAAAATGCTAAACCAGCTGGAACATCAACAAGTTACTCAGAAGCAAAAGATGCATCAGTAGATTTACTAAAATCAGAAAAAGCTAATGTTGATTTCACAGATACTATCGATGATAAATCAGACGCTGCTCAATCAGAAACAATTAAAACAAAATTAACGGTAACAGCTCCAGATGGAAGCCAAAAAGTATTTGATGCGGCGAAAGCTGAAGAAACAGCTTATATTCAAGCACAACGTACAGCGGCAGCTAAAACTCAAGCGGCAGCAACGGCTGTAAAAGAACAACAAGATACACAAAATGAATTAGCACGTCTTCAAGAACTATTAGATCGTTCAACAAGAACGGTAGAAGATGCTCAATCAGCATTAGACAACTTGAAATTACGTACAATTTCTCCAACAGCTCAAGAATTAGCAGAAAGAAAACTTGCGCATGCCAAAGAGTTTAAAGCATCTATTGAAGCGCAACTAGCAACAGCTCAAGCAAATCTTTCAACAAAAAATACTGAAGTAGAAACGGCGCGTACAGCTGCTTTAGAAGCTGAAAAAGCGGTAGAAACAGCTCGTGAAGCATTGAAAACAGCTGCAGCAGCAAACTTAGCAAATCCAGAAATCGCAGCTTACACATTAGGTCAATATGGTAGTTATAAAGTAACGGTTCATTCTGTTGACTCAAACGGTGTTGTAACAACTCCAAAAGTAGGAGGAACAGATTCAGGTGAAGTAACAGATGATGCAGTAGCAGAAACAACTTACTACATCGTAGTACCTAAACCAGAAATTTCTTCAGGAGCACAAGATACTCCACAAAGTGATACTATGGAAAAAGGATTCAAAACTGGTCTTCCTGAAAATTCTACTGTATCTGACTACAAACTAGTAGACCCAACAACAGGAGAGAAAAAACCTTCTGTAACTACAGATGAAGGAACTTACACGGTAGATCCTACAACAGGAAAAGTAACGTTCACACCAGCTCAAGGATATGTAGGAACTGCTAAATCATTAACAGTAGCAGCTAATGTAACTATCCCAGGAGAAGATGGTAACCCTGTAACAGTAGAAGCATCAACTACATACACACCAACAGTTTATGGTGTTAAAGGTAATGTTGATACAACTAAAGATGTACAAGGAGCAGTCCAAACTTCTAAACCAGGAAGTGAAAGATTCTCTAAATTAAATACTCCAGAAAATACTCCTAATGGTACAAATGTTGATTTAACAACATCTAAGTACTCATTAGAAGGTGCTGATAATGAAGGGAAAGTTGTTGTTCCAAACGAAGGAACTTATACAATTGACCCAACAACAGGTGTTGTAACATTTACTCCACTTCCAACATTCACAGGAACAGCTCAAGGTGTAGATGTAAAAGTAACAGCTAACGCAACTGACAAAGAAGGAGCTACTGTAGAAGTAACAGCAACAGGAAAATACACTCCAGTCGTTGAACCAGTAACTCCAACTGCAGAAGCGGCAACATCAACAGATGTACAAGGTGCAACTCAAGAGCAATCTGTAACATTTAACGATTCGAAAACAACAATCGATGGTGTTGAGAAGAAAGTACCAATCGATCCAACAACATACACATTATTAGATGAAAATGGTAACCCTGCTACAGAAGTACCAGCTAAAGACGCTACAGGAAAAGTAGTAGGTACTTACACTGTTAAAAATGTAGATGGAAAAGCAGTTGCAGTATTTACACCAACTGACAAAGCATATGTAGGTAAAGTAGAACCAGTAACAGTTCAAGCGAAAGATAAAAACGGAACACCTGTAACTACAACTTATACACCGAATATCACACCGGTAACACCAACAGGAACTCCTGCAAGTACAGAAGGAATTCAAGGTTCACCTCAAGAAGGAACTCCAACATTTACGCAAGGTAACCCAGTTGCTCCAATTAAAATTGATGCAACTCAACCTGCTAAATTAGTAGATCCAACAACTGGTAAACCAACAGATGAACCAACAATTCCAGCAAAAGACGCAACAGGAAAACAAGTTGGTACGTATACAATTGACCCAACCTCTGGAAAAGTAACATTCACACCAAATAAAGACTTCGTAGGTACTCCAGTACCAGCAACAGTAGAAGTAAAAGATGCGAATGGTACTCCAGCTACAGCGACTTATACACCAACAGTTAAACCAGTAACTCCAATTGGTAAAGTGGCATTCACAGAAGATATTCAAGGTGCAACTCAAAGCGGAAAACCAGCATTTGAAGGTGGTAAAACAACTATTAATGGTAAAGAAGAATCTGTACCAATGGATGATACAGTACCAGCAACATTTGAAGATGGTTCAACTACAAAAGTAGTACCAAACGAAGGTACTTATACAGTAGCTCCAGATGGAACAGTAACATTCGTTCCAGAAAAATTATTCTCAGGTAAAGGTACGACACTAACAGTTATCCGTAGAGATAAAAACGGAACACCAGCTCGTGGAGAATATACAGCAGTTGTTCACCCAGTAACTCCTACAGGATGGGATGTCATCTCTGCAGATATCCAAGGTCAAGAACAACACGGAAAACCTAAGTTCAAAGGTGGAACAGTAGAAATCGGTGGAGAAGAGAAAACAGTAGAAATCGATGAAAATGTTGCTCCAGTAGTACTTGATCCAGCGACAAAACAACCAGTAGCAGTTGGAACTCCAATTACAGTTAAAGGAGAAGGGGTATATACGCTTCAACCAGACGGAACAGTGAAATTTGATCCTGAGAAAACATTCGTTGGTGAAGCTAAAGGGGTAATCGTTCAACGTGTTGATAAACTTGGACAAGCAGCTATCGGTAAATACCGTCCAATCGTTATCGGAGCTAAACCAAAAGCAGAACCAGCTACTTCACAAGATGTTCAAGGTCAAGTTCAAAAACAACCTGTTACATTTATCGATAGTGTAGTAGATACAACGACTGTACCGGATATTGATAATCCAGATGTAAAAGTAGCAACTACGAAAACTGTCCCAATTGATCCAAAATCGTACACATTATTAGATGAAAATGGACAACCAGCTACGAATGTTCCTGCTAAAGATCCAAAAGGAAATGTTATCGGGGAATTCACGCTTGAAGTAGTAGACGGAAAAGCTATCGGGATCTTAACTCCAAATGCAACTTACTACGGTGAAGTACAACCAGTTAAAGTTCGTGCAGCAGACGAAAATGGTATTACAGTAGAAACTACTTACACACCATACATCACACCGGTAACACCAACAGCGACTCCAGCAACTTCAGAAGGAATCCAAGGTAAATCACAAGAAGGTACACCTACATTTACAGAAGGGGATAAGAAAGTACCAATTAACACTGAAAAAGCACCTAAATTAGTAGATCCAACAACAGGTAAACCAACAGAAGAAAAATCTGTAAAAGTACCGAACGAAGGAACTTATGAAATTGATGAGAATGGTAAAGTAACATTTACACCAGAACCAAACTTCACTGGAGAAGCTAAAGGAATTGAAGTTCAACGTGAAGATAAAAACGGTACACCAGTAAATGGTAAATACACTCCATTGGTTAAACCAGTAACACCAAAAGGTGATGAAAAAGAAACACAAGATGTTCAAGGTGCACCACAAAAATCAACTCCAACATTTACAGGTGGTAAAACTACTGTTAACGGTAAAGAAGAAACAGTCGAAATTGATACTACAAAACCAGCTAAATTGGTAGATCCAACAACAGGTAAACCAACAGATGAAACAACTGTAAAAGTACCAAACGAAGGAACATACACAATTGATCCGAATAGTGGGGAAGTAACATTCACACCAGAACCACAATTCAAAGGTAAAACTTCAGGAATTAAAGTTCAACGTGTTGATAAAAATGGAACACCAGCAACAGCGACTTATACACCAACTGTAGTACCAGTAACACCAACAGGTGAAGAAAAAACTACTGTAGGTATCCAAGGAGCAACGCAAAAAGCAACTCCAAACTTCACACCAGGTAAAACAACTGTTAATGGAGTAGAAAAAACTGTAGAAATCGATGAAACTAAACCAGCGAAATTCGTAGATCCAGAAACTGGTCAACCAACAGATAAAACTACTATTAAAGTACCGAACGAAGGAACATACACAATCGATCCGAACTCTGGAGAAGTAACATTCACACCAGAACCAAAATTCACAGGACGCGGAACAGGTGTAACAGTTCAACGTGTGGATAAAAACGGAACACCAGCTGAATCAACATACACACCAACAGTAGTAGGAGTAACACCAAAAGGTAAAGAAGCTAAATCTAAAGACCTACAAGGTGAAACTCAAACAGGAAAACCAACATTCACAGGTGGAAAAACAACTGTAAATGGTAAAGAAGAAACAGTAGAAATCGATAACGATAAACCAGCAACATTCGAAGATGGCTCAACTACAAAAGTAGTACCAAACGAAGGAACTTACACTGTAGCACCAGATGGAACTGTAACATTCGTACCAGAACCTAAATTCACAGGTGTAGCAACAGGAGTAACTGTAAAACGTGTGGACAAAAATGGAACACCAGTAACAGCGAAATACACACCAACTGTAATTCCAGTATCCCCATCTGGAGAAGATGTGACATCAGTTGGACCTAAGAATACACCTCAAGAAGGAACACCAATCTTTAAAGGTGGTTCAGAAACTGTAAATGGTAAAAACAAAACAGTAGAAATCGATAAAGATGTACCAGCAACATTCGAAGACGGTTCAACTACAAAAGTCGTACCAGGAGAAGGAACTTACACAGTAGCACCAGACGGAAAAGTAACATTTACTCCAGAAAAAGACTTCGTAGGTGTAACAAAAGGTGTAACGGTTAAACGTGTTGACAAAAATGGAACACCAGTAACAGTGAAATATACACCAACAGTTTTAGGAGAAACATCAACGAAAGATGTAGAATCTGAAGGACCAAAAGGTAAACCACAATCAAATACTCCAGTATTCGAAGGGGATATCGATAAAGATGTACCACCAACATTCGAAGACGGTTCAACTACAAAAGTCGTACCAGGAGAAGGAACTTACACTATCGATCCAAACGGAAAAGTAACATTCACTCCAGAACCAGAATTCGTAGGTACAGCAAACAGTGTAACAGTTGTTAGAAAAGATAAAAATGGTAAAACAATTTTTGCATCTTACACACCAACTGTTCGCCCAGAAACTATCTTCAGAGATAAAGAAGGAAAAGAAATCCCAGGATATCCAAGTGAAGATGGAACAACTCCTAAGAAAGATATTCCAGGATATAGATTTGTAGAAACTATTACAGATAATGACGGTAATACTAAACATATCTATGAAAAGGTTAAAACAAGTTATGTGGATAGTGATGGAAAAGAAATTCCAGGAAATCCAACGGAAGATGGAGAAAATCCTAAGAAAGATATTCCAGGATATGAATTTGTAGAAACTAAAAAAGATGAAAATGGTAATACAAAACATATTTATAAGAAAATTCCAGCACCAACACCAACTCCATCACCAAGTCCAACACCAGCTCCAACTCCAGAGCAAGGTAAGAAGAATACAACTTATGTGGATTCAAAAGGTAAAACATTGATTCCGCAAAAAGATGGAGAACAACCAAGTGAAAACATTCCAGGTTATGAATTGGAAAGAACGGAAAAAGACGAAAAAGGAAATACTCGTCATATTTACCGCAAAGTAGAAACACCTACTCCAGAACAAAAACCAACACCTGCTCCAACTCCAGCACCAGCGAAAGTGGAAGAAAAAGAAACTCCAGCATCAAAACAACCAGTCGTTCGTCAAGAGTTACCAAATACAGGTACAGGCAATGAAATGGCAATCTTTGGAGCTGCAGCTAGCGCAATTCTTGCAGGTATCGGAATGGTTGGAACACAGAAAACAAAAAAAGAAGATGAAGAAGCGTAATTCTAAAATAGAATCGTTTTGAAATGATTTTTACATCCTCATGCGTCTAACGTATGAGGATGTTTTTTATGGAACACCAGTTACAGCTAAATACACACCAACAGTAACACCTGCAGCAACAACAGGTCTTCAAGGTGTGAAACAAGAGGGAACACCAGAGTTCTAACCAGGAAACCCTAATGTGCCAATCGATGAAACAGTAGCTCCAACATTCGAAGATGGAACAACTGAGAAGAAAGTACCAGGCGAAGGAACATACACAATCGACAAAGACGGTAAAGTAACGTTCATTCCAGAACCACAATTCGTAGGTACAGCTAAAGGTGTAACAGTGAAACGTGTAGATAAGAACGGAACGTCAGTAACAGCAAATTACACACCAACTGTTAAACCTGTTGAACCAACAGGTGAACCTGCGAAAACAATTAACAAAAAAGGTGAAACTCAAACTGGAACAACGAAATTCACACCAGTAGATCCTAATGTACCAATCGACGAAAAAGTTCCAGCAACATTCGAAGATGGTTCAAAAGAAAAAGTAGTACCAGGAGAAGGTAAATACACGGTAGCACCAGACGGAACAGTAACTTTTGTTCCAGAAAAAGACTTCATTGGAGCTGCTTCAGGAGTACTTGTAGTACGTGTAGATACAGAAGGTAACTTAGCTTATGGAGCATATATCCCAACAGTGCTTCCTACACCTTCAGTACCTGAAACACCATATGCACCAGCACCTACAAAACCAGCTACAGATAAAGTTTTAACGACTTATCTAGATGAAAATGGTGAATTAATCATTCCAGATGAAAATGGACAAGTAGTCAACCCTGAAGAACAAGGATCTAATCCAAGTAAAGATTTATCAGGTTATGAACTTGTAAGAACTGAAAAAGATGCAAATGGAAATGTACGCCACGTATATCGTAAAGTAGCAAAACAAACTCCAGCATCTCCTGAAAAAGTAGCTCGTCAAGAATTACCACAAACAGGAACTGGTTCAGAGTTCGCAATCTTTGGAGCGGCTGCAACAGCAATCCTAGCAGGTTTAGGAATGGTAGCTCCAACTAAAAAAGACGAAGAATAATGATTCATAATTGACTTAAGTCAGTCGTCCAGAAACACTCTCGAGAAATCGAGAGTGTTTTTTTGTGGAGAAATCTTTAGAATAGATGGGGAGTTTTAAAAATGAGAAATAAAATTATAAATATATAATGGAATTTTCGGAAAAAATATAAAAAAATATCGTTAAAGATGAAAGAATCTTAAAGAAAAATATTTAGACTGATAGTATTTCGTAAATATTGGGAAAATATATATCGTTAATATATCGTGGTCGATTATTAACAAAAAATTAATATTTTTGTGAAAAATAATACACTAATGTTAAAAATGCCTTAAAATATAAAATTATTAATATTATATATTGATTTTATTTTGTGAACACTATATAATGATGTAGATTTAATTATGGAAAATAATTAAAGAGATGTATGGTTAAAATTAATAAACAGTTCAAAGGAGATGACTTATGGGTAAGAATAATAAACAACAACCTATGAAACGATTCCAACGTTTTGGAATTCGTAAGTTCAATCAAGGCGTAGCCAGCGTTATGATTGCTAGTGGAATGTTCTTTTTAGCAGGTGGTATGGTATCTGCAGATGAAGTAACTCCATCAAAAGCAACAGAAACAACAGCAGTAGCTGAGAAGAAAGAAGAAGTAGTGAGTGCTGAAAAGCCAGAAGCTACGACTGTAAAAAAAGAGGAAGCAGCAATTGTTGAAAAACAAGCAGCAGCTCCTAAAAAAGAAGAAGCTACAAATCGTCAATCGATTGTAGAAAAATCTAAAAAAGAAATTTTAAAAGCAAGTATTCATACATTAGAAGAAAAGTTAAAATCAGCGCAAGATGCAGATTCAACAGCAGTTCAAACTGCACGTGAAGTTTTAGTTTCAGCAAAAGCAGTTTTAGAAAATGATTCAGCTACATTAGAAGAAGTAAATGCACAAACAGAAGCAGTAGTTGCATTAAGTACAGTCATTACTGAAGCAAAAGCTCAAGCTTTTGATAAAAAGTTAGAAGAGAAAAAAGCTGAAGAAACAAAAGCTAAAGAAGAAACTGTAACAACTGAAGAAAAAGAAGTTGAAGCAGTTAAAACTCAATTAACACAAGTAGCTTCAGAAGCAGAAGTAACAAATACTCTAGCAAAAACTGAAGCAATCAAAAAAGATTTGAATGAAGAAGCAAAAGCTGCCATTGAAAAAGCAGTCGTAGCCAATGCAGAAGCATTAAAATTAGCAAAAGAAATTTTAGCAAATAAAAATGCAACTAAAGCACAAATCGATAATAGCTTAGCTCAATTAGACGCATCTATTAAAGCAGTCTATAGCCAATTAGAAAATGCAGGCGCAAAACGTAACGATAAATTCGAAGTGAATTTAGCAGAAGAACAAGCAACAGCATTAAAAGATGCTTCAACAGAAACTGGTAAAAAATGGTTAGAAGATCATGGTTATTCTTCATTATCAGATATCAAAGTTAAAACAAAAGAAGATAACTTAAAAGAAATTAAAGATTTAAATGACCAAATCCAATGGTTAGACTTTGCGGATACAAATGCATGGACTGGATTAACAGAACATAACCATCTACAAATTGGTTCTACTTATAAGAAAGAATTAATTCCTGGTTATATCGTTACGATGAAGGTTAAAGAATTAAAACCATTTGAATCAACTGAAATATTTAAAAACCGTGTAGCAGGAACTGATTTAGCAAGTAGTTATGAACCGGATAAAGAAAATAAATTTAACCCAGAAAATGGTGCAACAGGATTAGGTGCAAATCCTCAAAATGGTTATACACACGTTAATAATGCTGGTTTATCAACAGGTACATCTAAAACAACTATCGCCGGAACAAACCCTGCAGGACAACCTAAAAATGGTCAAGCAGCTGGGGTTAAATTCGATGTAACAGCAACATATAATGGTAAACCTGTAAAACCTGGTATCGTTATGACTTCCGGGGAAGATATCGGACCTCTTGAGTCTGAAATTTATACAACTAATGGTACACCATGGGACCTTGCAGCGATTGTTGGATATAAAACAAATAAAAATGCATATGTTCCACTTGATAAATTTAAAGATATGAATGGTAGTAAAACTGCTATCCTTAAATGGCAAGATGAAAAATTCTATAATGCCTTAAGTGGTGAAAAATTTGCTACACCTGATGCATCTACTGCAGGTTTAGGTTCTCAAGTATTTGGTGGATACCGTAATAATGGTGGAGCAGGTACTCCAGTCTTATCTACTGCCAATGTAACAGAAGTAGGATTATACATTATGTCTTCTGGACAACAATCTTCTATGATTGGGATTAAATTCTCTGACTTTGGGGATCTACCAGAATCATATGGAACGGCTGAGCATTTCTTAAGAACAGAAACAGTCGACTACTTAACAAAACAAAAGAAACAAATCCAACAACCATTCTTAGGTAAAGTTAAAGCGGATATCGACTCTGCACCAGGTACAAGAGTACGTGGAATAGGTTCTGATGATGCAACAGAAACTGGAGATGAAGGTGTAGACCAATTAATCTCAGAAGAACATGTACACACTAACGTAGATACAGGACAACCAGAGGTTAAATTCATCCAAGGACCAGATAATACTTATAAAGTAAAACTTTACGCTTCAGCAAATGGTAATGATAAATACACAGATACAGTTGCTCCTGCATATGTGCGTGGATTTATCGACTTTAACGGAAATGGTAAATTCGATGAAGGTGAACAATCTAACATCGTACAAGTTAATGGAAACAACCAACTTGTTGAATTAACATTCACTAACACTCAAGTAATTGACACTAGTAAAGATGTAGTAAACTTCCGTGTTCGTATCGCAAAAGACGAAGCTCAAGTAGAAAAATCAAATGGAATTGCGTACTCTGGGGAAGTTGAAGATAACCAAATCCAAGTTGCTCATCCACCACGTGGGGATAAAGAAGAAACTACAGGTAAACAAGGGGAAACTCAATCTGTAGGTATCGAATTCAGAACACGTCCGACAGGTGATGATGCATCTGACTTAGGTTCAAACAATGGTAAAACTACATTTAACTCATACGGTAAAATTCACTATACTGAACAAAGTAATGTAATCAGTGCAGAAACTACTAAAAAAGTTCAATCTGAAGGTGTAATGATCGTTAATCCAGATGGAACATTAACAAAAACATACACTAAAGCAGGTCAAGGTACTTATACAGTTACAGATGACAAGGTTACATTTACTCCAGAAGCTAGCTTTATAGGTAAAGCGGATGGTATTGTATTACGTGCTGTAGACTCAAATGGTCAATCAACAGGATGGACTGCATTAACAAATCAAAACCAATTAGAAAATATTAATGATGGAACACACTCAGCAGGAACAACTAAAACGATGGATGCTGTTTATATTCCAACAGTAACTCCAAAAGAAATTACTGCTGACCCTGAAAAATCAACAGATATTCAAGGGAAAGAACAGAAGAAAACACCAACATTTAAAACCGAAGGTGATGCAGCTACAGCTACACCAGTAACACCAAGTGCTACTTACCCAGCTAAATTAGTAGATCCAAAAACTGGCGCTAAAGTGGATTCTGTAATGGTTGATGGAGAAGGAACTTACACAATTAACCCAACAACAGGTGAAGTAACATTCCAACCACTTCCAACATTTAAAGGAACTGCTTCAGGTGTTGATGTAACATTAACAGCACCAGTAGGTCAAGATAAAGATGGTCAACCAGTAACAGCTACAGCTACTACAAAATACACTCCAACAGTAACTGCTGTAACGCCAACAGCTAAGCCATCAGATTCAGCAGGCGTTCAAGGGGAAACTCAAAAAGGAACTCCTACATTTACAGAAGGAAATGCAGAAGTACCAATTAAAGAAAATTCTGTGAAATTATTAAATGCTGATGGAACAGAAGCAAATGGCCCAGTTGATGCTTTAGATGAAAAAGGAAATAAAGTAGGGGAATACACAGTAAACCCAGCAACAGGTGAAGTAACATTCACGCCAACAGATAAAACTTACACTGGAAAAGTTGCACCAGCTAAAGTACAAGCAGAAGATAAAAACGGAACGAAAGTAAATACTACTTATACTCCACATATCGTAGGTGTAATACCAACAGCAACACCAGCAGAATCTTCAGGTATCCAAGGACAACCACAAGACGGAACTGTATCATTTGCACCTGGTGAAACAACAGTAGAAGGTGTTAAAAAATCAGTACCAATTAAAGCTAACTCAGCGGTTCTACTTGATGCTTCAGGTAACCCAGTAGCACCAGGTACTCCAGTAGACGCTTTAGACTCAGAAGGAAACAAAGTAGGGGAATACACAATTGACCCAGCTACTAACAAAGTAACATTTACACCAACAAATAAAGAATACAAAGGTAAAGTACAACCAGCAAACGTTCAAGCAGAAGATGAAAATGGAAGTAAAGTGAAAACAACTTATACTCCAACAATCGTAGGTGTAACACCAAATGCAGAACCAGCTGAAACAACTGATGTACAAGGTGTTGAACAATCGAAAGAAGTAACGTTCAAATCTGGTAAAGCAACAGTTAACGGTGTTGAAAAAGAAGTACCAATCGACACTACTTCATACAAATTATTAGATGAAAATGGACAACCAGCAGAATCAGTACCAGCTAAAAACCCAGCAGGAGATGTTATCGGTACTTACACACTTAAAGTTGTAGACGGTAAAGCAACTGCCGTATTTACACCAACTGATAAAACATATGCAGGAGAAGTTGCTCCAGTTACTATCCAAGCGAAAGATACAAATGGAACACCAGTAACAACAACTTATACTCCAAATATTACTCCAGTTGAACCAACAGGAACTCCAAAATCTACTGAAGGTGCACAAGGACAACCTCAAGAAGGAACTCCAACATTCACTCCAGGTAATGAAAAAGTTCCTATGAAGATCGATGCAACTCAGCCAGCTAAATTAATTGATCCAGCTACTGGACAACCAACTGATGCAACAACAATCCCAGCAAAAGACGCTAACGGAAAAGAAGTTGGTACGTATACAATCGATCCAACAACAGGTAAAGTGACATTTACACCAAATAAAGACTTCGTAGGTACTCCAGTACCAGCAACAGTTCAAGCAAAAGATGCGAATGGAACTCCAACAACAGCTACTTATACACCAACTGTTAAACCAGTGAGTCCAGTAGGTGTGAATACATTTACAGAAGATATTCAAGGTGCTCCTCAAAGTGGTAAACCAGAATTCAAACCTGGTAAAACTACAATCAATGGTGAAGAAGTAGAAGTACCAATGGACGATAAAGTACCAGCAACATTTGAAGATGGAACAACTACTAAGACAATTCCAGGAGAAGGAACTTACACAGTAGATCCAGATGGAACTGTACACTTCACTCCAGATAAACAATTTAAAGGTAAAGGAACAACAATGACAGTTGTTCGTAAAGACCAAAACGGAACACCAGTAACTGCAGAATACACAGCAGTTGTACACCCAGCATCTCCAGAAGGAACAGAAGTTGAGACTGCAGGTGTTCAAGGTAAAGTACAAAGTGGTAAACCAAACTTCATCGGTGGTAAAGCAACAATCGACGGTGTTGAAAAAACTGTTGATATTGATGAAGCTGTACCAGCGAAACTAATTGACCCAACTACAGGTCAAGAAGTAACAAGTGTAACAATTCCAGGAGAAGGAACTTACACAGTTGCAGAAAATGGAACTGTAACATTCACTCCAGATAAAAACTTCAAAGGTAAAGGTACTGAATTAACAGTTAAACGAGTGGATAAAAACGGTACTCCAGCACTTGGTAAATACTCTGCGGTAGTAATCGGTGTTAAACCAACTGCAGAACCATCAGTAACTTCAGACATTCAAGGTCAAACTCAAAGCCAATCAGTTAAATTCAAAGGTGGAGTAGTTGAAGTTGAAAACCCAATGACAAAAGTTAAAACTGAAGAAGTTGTAACAATCGATCCAACAACTTACACATTATTAGATGAAAATGGACAACCAGCTACAGAAGTACCAGCTAAAGATCCAGATGGTAATGTAATTGGTAAATACACTCTTACAACAGAAGATGGTAAAGATCCAGTGGCAGTATTCACTCCAACAGTTAAAACTTACTCAGGAGAAGTTCAACCAGTAACAGTTCAAGCCAAAGATACAAATGGAACAGCTGTAACAACAACTTACACTCCAAATATCACGCCTGTTACACCAACTGCTAAAGAAGCAAGTTCTCAAGGTGCACAAGGTCAAGAACAAAGTGGAACTCCAACATTTACTGAAGGAAATACTAAGACTCCTATCGATTTAACTGTACCAGCGAAATTAATCAATCCAGAAACAGGAGAACCAACTGATGAAACTTCAGTAGAAGTACCAGGAGAAGGAACTTACACAATCAACCCAGAAACGGGTGAAGTAACATTCAAACCAGAACCAAAATTCACAGGTAAGGCACAAGGAGTTGAAGTTCAACGTAAAGATAAAAACGGAACTCCAGCTACAGCAAAATACACACCAACTGTTAAAGCAGTTACTCCAACATCAGATGACGTAGTTTCTGAAGATGTACAAGGCGCTAAACAAACTGGAACTCCAGTATTTACAGCTGGTAAAACAACAGTTAATGGTCAAGAAGTAACTGTAGAAATCGATGAAACTGTTAAACCAACATTTGATGATGGAACAACAGAAAAGAAAGTGCCGGGAGAAGGGACTTACACTATCGATGAAAATGGTGTAGTAACATTCACTCCAGAACCACAATTCACAGGTAAAGCTAGTGGTGTAACTGTTAAACGTGTGGATAAAAATGGTACAGAAGTAACAGCAAAATACACACCAACTGTTAAGCCAGTAACTCCAACTTCAGATGATGAAGTAACTACTGATGTACAAGGTGCAACTCAAAAAGGTAAACCAGCCTTTGAAGCAGGTAAAACAACAGTGAACGGTGTAGAAAAAACTGTAGAACTTGATGATACTAAACCAGCTACATTTGAAGATGGTTCAACTGAAAAAGTAGTACCAGGAGAAGGAACTTACACAGTAGCCCCAGACGGAACTGTAACATTTACTCCTGAAAAATCCTTCACTGGAAAAGCTAACGGAGTAACCGTGAAACGTGTGGACAAAAACGGAACACCAGTAACAGCTAAATATACTCCAGTAGTATTACCAGTAACTCCAAGTTCTAAAGATGTAACATCAATCGGTGAAAAAGGACAACCTCAATCAGAAACACCAGTATTTACAGCAGGAATTACTAAAGTAAATGGTAAAACTGTAACAGTAGAGATTGATGACAAAGTAGCGCCAACATTTGAAGATGGAACAACTGAGAAGAAAGTACCAGGAGAAGGAACTTACACAATCGATGCAAACGGTAAAGTAACATTCACTCCAGAACCAGACTTCGTAGGAAAAGCTAAAGGTGTAACTGTGAAACGTGTAGATAAAAATGGAACACCAGTAACAGCTACTTACACTCCAACAGTATTAGGTAAAACAACTACTGAAAACGTAGTATCAGAAGGTGCTAAAGGACAACCTCAATCGAATACTCCAGTATTCAAAGGTGATGTGGACACTACAGTAGCGCCAACATTTGAAGATGGAACAACTACTAAGACAATTCCAGGAGAAGGAACTTATACAATCGATGCGAACGGTAAAGTAACGTTCACTCCAGAACCAAACTTCGTAGGAAAAGCTACTCCAGTAAAAGTTGTACGTAAAGATAAAAACGGTAAGACAATCAAAGCTTCTTACACACCAACAGTACGTCCTGACACTAAATTTGTAGTCGTAGGAAAAGATGGTAAAGAAACTGAAATTATCCCATCTAAAGATGGTAAAAAACCATCAGAAAAAATCTCAGGATACAAACTTGTTAAGACTGAAACGGATGAAAAAGGTAACACTAAACACATCTACGAACCAGTAACAACTAAACACGTAGATAGAAATGGAAACCCAATTCCAGGAACAGAAACAGAAGAAGGAACAAAAGATCCTAAGAATATTCCAGGATATAACGTAGTAGAAACTAAGAAACTTCCAAATGGAGATACAGAGTATGTTTACGAAAAAGTAACGACAAGATACGTAGATCAAGCTGGTCACCCAATTCCAGGGACTGAAATTGAAGAAGGAACAAAAGAACCTAAGAACATTCCAGGTTACAAACTAGTAAGTACAACAACTAGTGGAAAAGGAGATACAGTTCACACTTACGCACCAGTTCAAACATTCTTCAAAGATAAAGAAGGAAATGTTATTCCAGGATATCCAGTAGAAGAAGGAACAACAGATAAGAAAGATATTCCAGGATACAGATTCGTAGAAACTAAGACTCTTCGAAATGGGGATATCGAACACGTATACGAAAAAGTAACAACTCCAACACCAACTCCATCAGTTGAAAAACCAAAAGGAATTATCCGAGATACAGAAGGAAACGTAATCCCAGGATTTGAATATGATATGTTATCTCCTGTATTAGATATTCCTGAATATGAATATGTTGAAACTGTAACTGACCCAGATGGAACAGTAAGACATATTTATAGAAAAGTTGGTAAAACAACTTCAACACCAACTACAGAAAAAGTATTAACAACTTATGTAGACGAAAATGGAGAGTTAATCATTCCAAATGAAAATGGATCACATCCAGGTAAAGAATTAAAAGGTTACGAAATCGTTCGTACTGAAAAAGATACGAATGGTAATGTTCGTAATGTTTACCGTAAAGTGACTCCAGAAGCAAAAGTGATGACTACATTTGTGGATGAAAATGGAAACGTGATTATTCCTAACGAAAACGGTGAAGTTCCTGCTAAAGATATCGTAGAATATGAATTAGTAAGAACTGAAAAAGATGCTAACGGAAACGTTCGTCACATCTACCGTAAAGTTGTAGCTCCAGCACCAAAAGCAGTTGAAACAACACCAGCTAAACAAGAAAAAGTAACTCGTCAAGAATTACCAAATACAGGAACTGGTCAAGAATCAGCATTCTTAGGTGCAGCAGCAAGTGCAATCCTTGCAGGATTAGGACTAGTAGCTCCAAAAAGAAACAAAAAAGATGAAAAATAAGATTGAACGTAATCAGGTTACCTCATGATGAATGACAGTTGCCCTAAGAGTAAGGTTCAATAGTATGAGACGTCTAACGACATCCTCGAGAAATCGGGGGTGTTTTTTGTGTTGGTGAATTGTAGGGGAAATTGAACGTTTTGAATTAGAAAGGGATACGAATCATGCGTTGAGACATTGTGTTAGAGATTTTGGGAAATGAGATTATTAAAAATTTTTTCTGTAAAAAATATTCTTCTTGATTTATTTCGTATATATAAGTGAAGAGAAAAATAAAGGAGGAATCAATATGAAAATAAAACCTACAAATGACTTACTCTTCAAAAAAATGATGACAACAGCAGGAAAGGAATATATTCTGGAAGACTTCATTGAAGCAGTTACGGGAATGAAGTTAAAAAATGTTAGACCAGCAAATCCATATCAGATTGAAACTTATCAGAAAACGATAGAAAATCTGAATCCAGTAATGTATAGCACGATTGTTGATGTAGCAGCTACTACAGAAGATGGTATGGAAATTATGATAGAAATGCAACTCTATCAGCACAAAGATTTCTTTGAACGTATCTTTAACTATATGGCAACGGCATATACACAAAACTATAAAGCAGAAACTGCAAAACCGATTATTTCTATTGTTGTTACCAATTTCACAGTGTTCCCAGAATTTCAAGAAGCTAGAATAGAAATTGGATTAACCAATTTTGCTTATTATCAAGAAATAAGAAATCGAAAACAACAACCCTATTGGCGAATTTATTTAGTAAATTTGACAGATAAAGCTATTGTTAATGGAGAAAGTAGAGATTTTTCAGAGTGGCGAGACTTTCTAAAAAATGGTACAATTAAGCCGAAATCAAGCAGAGGATTAAAAGAAGCACAAAAAATCGTAAACTTCTCAAATCTAGCAGGTGAAGAACGGAGGCTTGCAGAATTAATGGAAAAATATGAAGATGTATACTATCAAGTAATGAAACACCAACTTGAAGAAGGGCTTGAACAGGGGATTGAAATCGGACGTCAACAAGGCGTAGCTCTTGGGGAAAAACGAGGAATGGAGAAAGGCGTAGCGCTTGGGGAACGAAAAGGGCAAGTCATGATCTGCTTCAAAATGAACTTACCAATCGAAGAAATCCAAAAACATACAGGATTGTCGATTGAAGAAATCGAAGCATTTAGAAAAGAAATGGAATAGTAGTGAAAAGAAGGACAGCTCGTTATAGGACTGTTCTTTTTTGATGCTATAAATTTTAAGATTCAGATTTTTGAGGTACTAAAAAATGAAAAAATTCTATACTAAAAATCTTTTTTTTCTATTCATTTCGTATATATAGGTGTATAAAAATAAAAGAGGAATCGATATCAAAATCAAATCAACAAATGACTTACTCCTCAAAAAATGATGACAACAACACGAAAGGAATATATTTTAGAAGACTTTATTGAGGCAGTTACGGGAATGAATCTAACGAATGTTAGATCAGCATATCTGTGAAAAAAAGAACTTATAAAAAGGATAGAAAGTCTAAATAAAATTACAGAATAGTTTTTTCATGGAATAAGTAATCCCTATAATCAGATTAATCTTAAAAAATCTGTTCTTTTAAATCTTTGTACAAAAGGTTTTAAGAGAGACTTAGTTGTTTTAAAAATTGTTTAAATAATTACTAAAATCATCTATTCTTTGAAATCGGAATAAAATGAATCATGAAATTGATAATAAAATACGTGTTAAGAAAACGCTAGATTATTACCTTTAATATAAGGAAGAAAAAGGAATCGTTAATGAAGATTATTAAAAAAATAAAAGTACATATATTAAAGAGAGTATTATAATATAAAATAAAAGTAAAATTCACTAGGATAAAAATGAAACAATGTAACAAGTAGTTGTAACAATCGAACAAAGCAATTGTAAAATAACCGTAATATTATAATACTTGCGGAAGTTGTGGATAAGTGGTATTATATCTTTGTTTGAAAGAACAATATTATAAATATTGTGAAAACACAGGTTGACATGACAAGTTATGAACTTATTACCATCATAACCATAACCTAAAAAGTGAAAAACTCAACTTTTTTCGTAAAATAGCTTGACAATGAACAATCAGTGAGGTAGCATTATCTTATAATATAAAAACCAAAAAAATAAAGAGAGGTATAATATTATGAAGAAAAAATTATTATTAACAAGTGTAGCAGCTTTATCATTATTCGCTGCTTACAACACAGCTAATGCTGATACTAACAATGGTGCTTCAGTAACTGGTCGTGTAAACCCAGAAACTGGTAAATTAGAAACAACAACTTATTCAGCAAATAAAGTTGTTTCAGAACATACTGGAGTTGTTCCAGAAGCTGAACAATACAAACCAGCTACTCCAGCTTACAACCCTTATCACGGTAAACCACAAGCATTTGACAAAGATACTTTTGTTCGTTTTGCTGTTAAAGACCGTGTAGGAAACCCAATTCCAGGTGTTGAAGTTGAAGTATTAAAATTCAAAGATTTAGATGCTTTTGGTCTTTATGTACACACAACTGCTGAAGAGTTTGCAGCTAAAAAAAGAGATGATTTAGTAACAAAATATGCTAAAGCTACTTCAAATGAAGGCGGAGACGTTGAAATTGCAGTTAAAAAAGGTGAAGTAGTTGTATATCGTGTTGTAAATGCACCAAAAGGTTACTTTGTACCTGCTGACTTACAAGTTGGAAGTATTGTTTCTTCTCCATCAGTAGTTTCAGATGGTTCATTCTATACAAACGCTGAAGTAGATTTAGTATTAGAAAAAACTGATTCATACAACGTTGTTAAAGACCAATGGGTTCAAGAAGAAGCTGGTTGGAAATACTATGCTAACAACAAAGCTGTAACTGGCTGGAAACAAATCGAAGGAAAATGGTTCTTCTTTAACGCTGAAGGCGTATCACAAAAATGGTGGGTACAAGATAACGGAACTTGGTACTACTTAAACGGTTCAGGCGAAATGCAAACTGGATGGTTACAAGATAACGGAACTTGGTACTACTTAGAAGGATCAGGCGCTATGAAAGCTAGCCAATGGTTCGAAGTTGATGGAAAATGGTACTATGTAGATGCTACAGGTGCTTTAGCTGTTAACACAACTGTTGACGGATACACTGTTAACGCTAACGGTGAATGGGTATAATACCTATTAAATTAGAAAAACATGAGAGAAAACGAAAGTTTTCTCTCTTTTTTTTTAACTTTTTCGAAAATTTCTTACTATTCTAGAAAAAGTTGTAGTATAATATATTTGTAAGATTGTAATCAATCTTATAAATGATACAAAATGGAGAGATGTGTGATGAAAAAGAAAAACGTATTAATCGCTTTATCAAGTTTAACAATGGCAAGTGCTGTAACATTAACAGCGTATACAGTTGCTACTGCACCTGTACATGCTGAAGAAAGCGTTCGTAAAACAGAATGGGTAACTATTTCAAATGATAGAAGTAGAACTCGTACAACTGTTTATTTTGAAGCAGGCGATCAAAAGATTGATAAGCACTCTTCTATTGATAAATTTGAATACCAAAATACTTATGTTGAAGCAGGAGTTAGATACTATGTATTCGTTGAAAAAGGTACAAAATTAGATGAATTAACAAATGATCCTAATGCTTCAAGTGAAGAACTAAATACACAAGGATATAAATCAACTGATAAAGATAACCAATGGCGTGAATCAGGTGGTAACCGTTATTTCTATTCAAAAGGTAATCCAGTTAAAGGATGGACAATGATTGATGGGAAAATGTATTACTTCAATAGTGAAGGAGTAATGGCAAAAGGTTTAATTGCTAACAATTCTGAACGTTATTATCTTGGAGATAATGGAGTAAAACAAACAGGTATAGTTAAAGTTGGAACAACAACTTATTACTTTGATAGTGCTGGTTCTCGTAAAACTGATATCATCCAAATTGATGATAAAAAATATTACGCAAAAGATGGAATCATTCAAGAAGGTGTATTTAAAGTAGGAACAGCTTGGTACTACTTCACATTAGATGGAAAAACAAAATCTGGATTAGTAAAAAATACAGATGGAAAATGGTACTATGTAACAGCTACAGGTGAACGTAAAGTTGGTTTAATTGAAGCCGGTGGTGGAAGATACTACTACGTTACAGAAGAAGGTGAACGTAAACACGGTGAAGTTACTGTAAATGGTAAGAAGTATACATTAACAGAAGATGATCAAGTAGAAAAAGCTGAATGGAAACAGATTGATGGAAAATGGTACTACGTAACTGAAAGCGGTGAAAAACAAAAAGGTTGGGTAAAAGACAGTGGTACTTGGTACTATCTAGGAACTGACGGAGTAATGCAAAAATGGTGGGTTTTTGATGGCGGCAAATGGTACTATCTAAATGGTTCAGGTGAAATGCAAACTGGATGGTTACAAGATGGAACTAACTGGTACTATTTAAATGGTTCAGGTGCTATGGAAACTAACTGGGTTGAAGTAGATGGAGTATGGTACTACATGAATAATTCAGGTTCAATGGTAACTGGATGGCAAAAAATTGGTTCTTCATGGTACTACTTCCAAACTTCAGGAGCATTATTAACAAATGGTACTACACCAGATGGTTATAAAGTAAATGCTAATGGTGAATGGGTATAGTATTAAAGTAATAAATATTGAACAAGGGAGAGACAAAAAATGAATAAAAAGAAAGTTATGGCAACAAGTTTAACTGCACTTACCTTATTAAGTACAGGAGCTATTACAACTTACGTAGCGAATAATGTTATTGTTGAAGCTGAAAGTAATACAAACACAAAAGTTCAAAAAACAATTTGGCTTTTAGATAATGGGTTAGTAAAAGAATTAAGTGGAGATCATAAAGCAGAAGAGATTGACTTAACAGGAAAAAATGCTAAATTAGATAGAACAGAAATTCAAGGTAGTATCAGACTGCATCACTTTGTTACAAAAACAACTACTAATACAACTAATCCAGTGACTCCACCAGTTTCAAATTCTTCAACTGCAACTACAGTGAAGTATACTAGTTGGGTTCTGAAAAATGAGAAAGGAATAACATTGGACAGTTTAGCAGAAACTAAGTCTGGGGATTTAGACTCTAAAAAAGAGTTAGAAGCTAAATATGAATATGTTGGTGTTGAAAAACAAGGAGAGTACAAAGTTCACGTTTATAGAATGAAAACTTCTACAACGTCTTCTGATAGTACAACTACAACATCAACTACAACCTCAGCAACTAAGAAATATGAATGGACTACAAAAGATGGTAGAAAATACTTGAAAGTTGACGGTAAAGCAGCTTCTGGGTGGACAACCGTTGACGGTAAGAAATACTTCTTCTTAGCTGATGGTTCTGCAAAAGTTGGAATATTAGATGAAGGTGGCAAACGTTTCTACTTTGATGCTGAAGGTGTTCAAAAATTAAACTGGCAAAAAGTTGGAGACAAATACTACTATTTCAAAGAAGACGGAACTATTTTAAAAGGCATTTTTACTGTTGGCGATAAGAAATATTACTTAGAAGACGGTGTTCAAGTAGTAGGTTTGAAGAAAGTTGAAAATAAATGGTATTTCTTCACAGAAGATGGCGTTAATAAAACTGGTTTAATCAAAGATGGAGAGAAATACTACTATGTAACTCCTGAAGGTGAACGTAAAACTGGTTTAATTGAAGACGGTAAAAAAGTTTATTACATTAACGAAGACGGTACTCGTAAAACAGGTAGTGTTGTTGTGAATGGTAAAACGTATCAATTATCAGAAGATAATGTTGAAGCAGGTTGGAATAAGATTGACGGTAAATGGTACTATTACAATGCTGCTGGCGTAATGCAAAAAGGCTGGGTATTAGACGGTTCTTGGTATTATTTTGACAATGACGGTGTAATGCAAACTTTCTGGCAATTCGTTGGAGGTAAATGGTATTACCTAAACGGATCAGGCGCAATGCAAAAAGGTTGGTTATTAGATGGTAGAAACTGGTACTTCCTAAATGAATCAGGTGCTATGGAAACTGGCTGGGTTCAAGTAGGTGGCACTTGGTACTTTATGAACAACTCAGGTGCAATGCAAACTGGATGGCAACAAATTGGAGGTAAATGGTATTACTTCAATACTTCAGGAGCATTACTAACAAATACAACAACACCAGATGGTTACACTGTTAATGCTGATGGTGAATGGGTATAATAAGAATACTGATAAAGAAGAGAGCGAAAGCTCTCTTTTTTTGGCTCTTTGTCAAATAGGGTTGATGAAACAATTTTGGTAAAGGAATTCATCAGCTTCAGTTTGCTTAATTCCTTTTTTGTATGGATTATTCAAGAAAATGGATTTATTAATGGGATCAATTGATAACTTAGGAATAATCTCAGTTATAATGAAGTTGAGGCGAGTGACGCCAATCAGAGTTTTAATAAGGATAAGACAACCGATGTGACGGATCATTTCTATAATGAAGAATTTTTGATATTGAATGATTGAACGTTAGTTAATTCACAATTTTAAAACGCTTACTTTTTCCTTGTGATATAGAATACTTTCCGTTAGAATATAGATAAGTTATGAGAGATTATTGTTTAAAATAGTAAAAAGATTTTCTAACTATTTTAAAAGTTAGAATAAGAAAATTAGATATAAGGAGAAAATATGTAAAAAATTTCTTTGTAAAAAAAACCAATGAAGTATAATTTTATAGTAACAATAGCTTTAAAAATCTTATCACTAATAATCCTATATTATCAATTTAAGATTTACAATGAAAAAATAATTATGCTATTTATCATGTGTACATTTTATATTCTAGTTGCTTTTTGTTTTTTTAATATTGATGATTTGAAGTCAGAGTTAGGTGACTCAGGAAAATAGGTTCAAAAGATATTAAATAATGAAAAAACTAAGTTGAATTTGAATTTTTTTGTTTATCCATTTGTATATGTTGGCTTATATATTTTTTATCAACCTATTATAAATAACATTGAAAATGAGTTGTTAAAAAATTCCATTGATAAAGTTTTACTATATGTAACATTGTGGTTGTTTTTTCTCGTGTATTGTATAGTCTATTTAAAATAGCAGCATTTTTAATTTATGTTTCTTCTTTCATTATTTTTTTATTACTTTCTGGGATTGGAATTGAATCATCATTCTTAAATTGGTCTTTCCTATCATTACTTCTTGTAACCGCGCTTCCACAATTAATAAATGAAAATTTAATTTTAATACTTCCACAGAAAATACAAAAGAAAATACCTAAAAATAAAATAAAAGTAAATTTAATGAAGATAAGATTAAATTTATTTATATTTCTAGTATTTTTCTATTTTTGCTTAAATTTATCGGAAAAAATATCAAAAAGTAATGAATTTGCTTATTTGATTAATAAATATCATTATAGTCACTACTCGCCTTTGGAATTTGATTTTTTTCTGCATTCACATTTTTCCGTTTTATTTTAAATGTAATTTTTCTAACAATAACTATTATTTTGTTTGTATCTTTTAAAGATTTTATCATTTATAAAGCTTTCACATATTTATTTAAAATTGATGAGAATAAAATATTAAATCATAAATTAAATTTAAAGGTGCCAATAAAACCTTTAATAATACCGATATTCTGCTTTGTAGTATATATATGTTCAAACTATGGAATAAAAAACTTAATGCAAAATGATTATAGAGGGGTATATTATAAAGTAGACTCCAATAATTGTATTAATTATGAGAACCAATTAATTTTTGATAAGGATAAAATTATTTTTGAAAACGAAGAATATATCTACGATAATGCTAGTCTTACTTTTAAGAAATTTAACAATATTACAGTAGGTGAAATTAATACAAATAATAACACTATTGTTTTAAATACTAATCTAACTAATCAGTATATTTTTTTAAAATTACATTGGTCTAGAAATGATAAAGGAGAATGGATATATTTTTAAAAAAGAGAGCGCAAGCTCTCTTTTTTGTATGATTGTTCGATAGTTACTGATTGAAAAATGAATTTAATTTTCTTGCGAATTATTGATATCTCAGAAAAGAGACCGTTTATAAAGAAGTTGAGTCGATCTATGCTAAGATGAGTTACTAAAGGATAAGATAACTACTGTAGTTGATTATTTTTATCCTGGGGAATTTTTGATAGCGTATTATTAAAACGCTTACTTTTCGGTTGTTATCTAGAATTTTTTTCGTTAAAATATAGTTGAGTAATATATTGTGGATGAGAGTTTAGCGTTAAATGAAAGAGAACTCATATTGGTTAGTTAGACTAAAATAATTGAGGGAAAGAAGAATTATGTATAAGGAAATAGAAATATCTTGCTGCATTTAAATTAATTAAGAGTATGGAGGAGAAAATGTATGTATTCAAGATTTAAATTATGGTCAGTTGGACAAGGATTATTTTACACAGGAACGATCAATAATGAATTTAATTTTGTATATGATTGTGGTGGGAAAAAAACTTATATCAAAGAGTCTATTGATAAATATTTAAATGAGTATGGTATTGAAGAGTTAGACATGTTAATTATTTCTCATTTTGATGAGGATCATATTAATGGATTACCTATACTTTTATCAAAAATAGAGAAAATATCACAAATTTATATTCCGTATTATGGAGGAATTAGTACTTATCTTTTGTTAGTTATTTATCTATATATTTATGATTTTGATTTATTAAAAATGGAAAGTGAAATAATATTTGTAGATTCGAATTTAGAAGTTAGAGATGATTTTAGTGAAGAGAATAGAGAAAACTATAACCTTGATGAAAAATTAAAAATAGGTGGAATTAAACTAACTAAAATGAGAATGCCGATTGTAAAATATAAAAACATATGGAAGTTTAAATTTTACAATACTTATTTAAAAAATGAAAAAGTATTAGATAGTATTGAAAAAGAAATAGAAGATATAATAGCTAAACATAGTTGTCGTGGTTTAAGTGATTTATTAAGTCAAATTAACAATTCTGATATTAAAAATGAGTTGAGGGCTGTATATAATAAGTTCTGCATGAGTAGCGATACTTCGAAACAAAATCAATCAAGTTTATGTGTTTTTCATTCACATATAAGTCATACGTTTTTATCTCAAGATGTTGTAATTTGTTATGATAGTGATAAATATTGCAAATATTGCAAATATTGTATATATGAGAATAATTATCATCTTAATTATATAAGTGGAAGTATGCTTGTCGGTGATATTTCATTAAATGAAAGTTCTAGGTTTACCCACTTTTTAAAATATTATAGAAATGAAATGAAAAATATAAAATTCTTTTTAACACCACATCATGGTGCAATGAATAATTGGAATAGTAATATTTTAAATAACTGCCCAAATGCTAAATTTTTTTTTAATTCAGCTGGTTTAAATAATCCATATGGTCATCCAAATTCTGAAGTTATTTCAGATATTATAAAGGATAATAGAATTTTATGTTGTTCAAACGAAGAACAATTTGTAGAGTATTTATTTTTTTAATGGATGCTAGCGTACTATGTATTTGTGATAAAAAAGAGAACCAATGTTATACTGAATTTGCTCAAAAATCAGGAAAGAGGTTCTCTTATGAAATTTATTATAACAGTAGAAATCAAATTAAGACAGCGTGCAGTAGAATATGCAATAAAACATGATAATAACGCTAAAGCAGCAAGGAAATACCATACAATTAGACAACAAATTGCTCGATGGAGAAGTCAATATGATGGCACTGCACAATCATTGCTCCCAAAAAGTCGAAGACCGTTACATCATCCTAAAGAACATAAAACCCACGAATTAGAACTTATACATAAAATATACAAACGTTATAGCAGAGACGGATTAGCAGAGATTTATGTCCAATGTCAAAGAAGAGGGTATAAACGTTCATACGGTGCTATGAAAAAAATGATTAAAAAACTTCAATTAACTGAGAAGAAAGAAAAAAGAATGATCCTAAGAGTAAATGAACACCAATACCAACTACTTATCCAGGAGAAAAAGTACAAATCGACATTAAATATGTTCCGCAGTACTGTATAGGATGGGATAGTAAGGGTGTTAAATATTATCAAATAACAGCGATAGATGAATTTAGTAGAAAACGAGTATGTAAAATTGTAGATGAGAAAAGCGTTACACATACAGCGGCATTTTTAGATCATTTAGAAGAGCATTTTGGATTTAGCATTAAAACTGTTCAAACAGATAATGGACGTGAATTTACAAATGATCCAGAAGTGACAACTAAAAAAATGATTTTCGAACAAAAATTATAAGAAAAAGGCATTAAACATATAAAAACTAGATCCTACTCTCCATGGCAAAATGGGAAAGTAGAACGTAGTCATAGAGAAGATGGAAGAAGATTGTATAATCGAGTATTTAAGAGTTTAGATAGTTTAGTTAAAGCTCATATAAGATATATTAGTAGAGGGAATAATGTAGCTAGATGTGTATTAAAATTTAAATCTCCAAATGAAATAGTACAGCAACATTTGTTACAATCAGCTTAATGTATTATAGTTCAACTCCTTCTTCCTTTGTAAAGGGACGCTTCGCTCTAAAGCCCTTGACAAATCCAGACGTTAAAATATTTTGTGTACAAGCCAATTGTCCCACAAGTTGTATTGACACTGGTTTGTGTCACAAATGTTTGTGTTTCTTAGATATATGAGTTCGATTAAAGAGAATATATTTATGAAAAAAGTATATTTTGCGATATAATATGCTAAGTATAGTTTTCTTAAACAGAGGATAAAAACGAGGGCTTTTAGTTATAAAAGATTATTCAAAAAACTCATTGATTTAGATATGACAAATAACGAATTGATGGAAAAGGCAAAAGTGGGTAAAAGTACATTTTACAAAATGAAGAGGGGAAAAATGTAACTACGGATGTTTTGCTTAGAATTTGCAATGCTTTGAATTGCAATATTGAGGAAATTGTGGAGTGTGTAGAAGAAGATTAGATTGTAATTTTGAGGGAAATAATTAGAGATTATCAAGGATCCGTTATGTAGATGGTGTAGATATGATAACTAAGAAGGAGAGGTATATTATATGGGATATTCGGACTATTATATGAATTTGCCATTAGACTTAGCAGGTAGCAGAACTAAGAATAGATTTAGAGTTGAATTATTGTGGGGTATTAGCAAATTAATTGATGCATATAAGCAGTACGATGACTATACTGTCGTGTTTGATTTCAAATGTGACATCGAGTTACATTATGAAAATGGTCTAGATTTTTATCAGGTAAAAACAAAAAATAGTGGGAATCACAGCTTTAAAACACTGACTAATCGAAAAGAAAATAGTAAATCTATTTTGGGAACATTATATGCCCTATACAATCCTAATCAAAACGTTAAGTTGGCTGTAGTTTGTAATAAATATTTGAAGATTGCTAGGAATGAAGAACTAAGAAAAGAGATATGTTTAGGGGAGTTGGATAAAACAGTAATAGATTTTATTCAAGATAAATTGAAAGAAGAACTGAATTTGTCAGATGTTGTTCTTGACAATGTTTTTTATATTTGTGAAGGTATAGATTTAATAAATCCTCACTACGCTTTGATTGGAAAGTTAATTGAATCTTTTCAAGAAATTAAAAATGAAGAACCTAATAATCCGAACGCTTTATATAGATTAGTATCTGAGACAGCCCAGAAAAAAGCTTCTTATGAGATGGCAATAACTAATTATAATGATGTTCTAGAGTTGAAGGGGATTTCTAAAGATGAGTTTAATAAAATGCTTGAATCTCATAGGAAAAAATCTATAACCGGTATTGAGCAAGCTAAAAATTATATTAAAACTTTATATCCAGCCGAAAGAAGAATGTATAATCAAGCTTTAACTAATTTGATAGAAATTGATCATAGTTATGATTTGAATGTATTAAAGGCATCAGTTTTTAAATATATTGAAGGAAATATAGATAAGATTAAAAATGAAGATGAACTTTTTTGTGTTTTAAGCCCAATATTTGATGGAGAATTTCAGATGGAATATACACAAATTATGAAGAATGTATTTTACTTATTAGTCTTTTATATATACATAGAGGGAGGTGAAATTTAATGAATGTAATTTTTAAAAAAATATATATTTTTGATATTTTAACTAAAAAAGCTTTTGTTACAAGCTTTGAAAAAGGAGTAAATATTGTTACTTCTAGCAGTATTGATGGAACAGATAGAGGAAAATCGGTATTGTTGCGTAGTTTATATCATGTTATGGGAGCTGATGCCCACTTCGATAAAAAATGGAAAAATGAAGACAAAGTATATCTTTTAGAGTTTTTTGTTGATAATAAAAAATATTTTATATATAGACATAGAAAGTTATTTAAGGTATTTAATGATCTTATTCAGATATTATTTCAAACATCATCTAGGACAGAATTATCAGAGTTTTTAGGTGAAATTTGGTCTTTTGAAATATTTTTGCCTAATAGAAATACTGAGAAGTTAGAGATTGCCCCACCAGCGTATACATATGTGATGAATTTTCTTGATCAAGACTATTATGATGGAACCAATTTCAATTCTTTTAAAAGTTTAGGACAATATCGAAATTTCAAACCAGATGTGATCTACTCCCAACTTGGAATATATGATAAGAGCTATTTTGAGCGTGTTAAAATTAAACAAAATTTATTTGAACGCATTAATGACTCTAAAGAATCATATAAAAAATCGGATGAAATGAAGGGAAAAGTATCTAATTTATTAGAGAATGTAGTTGTTCCTGAAAATTTAGAAGAGCTCGAAAGAGAACTTTCTATTAGATCAAAGGAATATAATGATATATTGCATTCTATGAATGAGTTTAGATATAAACTTACTAATTTAAGAAATGAGAAATATGAGCTAGAGATTGCATTGAACCAAATTGAGAGATTTAAAAATAGTAAAGAAAAAGAAGTAAAGTTTATTTTAGAGACGGATATCTGTCCTCAATGTCATTCATTTTTGAATGATACCACTGATCTAAGGAGCAAAAGATATAATTCAATAGAGACTTCAATATATATAAGTGACAGCATCTACGAAGATATAGAACAGATTTCAAAAGTGATTTCGAAAATTGAGAGTAGTTATAGAGAGTTTTCAAATAGATTGGAATCATATAAGAAAAATATTGATTCTGCTCAGGAAGAAATCAAAAATTATACCAGTTATATTGGATTAAATGAGCTTTATAATAGCTTGAATCTGGAATTGTTTAGTGAATTGCAATTACAAGAAGAACTTAAAGATAGAATAGAAAATATCGAAGAAGAACTAAAAAAAGTATCTGAAATAAAAGCTGATATTAATAACAAGTATTATGAGATGGTAGATAGCCAAGTGTTGAGATTCGGATTGAATGAATTGGAGGAGTCACAATATAAAGCGATTAATCGTGTGTTTTGTGCTAGTGGAAGTAATAAACCTATTTCAACGGTTATATGGTATTTCATTCTTAATAATCTTAAAGTATGTTTCAATAAAAAATCTTTGAAGTTACCAATGGTATTGGACAGTCCTAAGAATGCAGAGATGGATTATTATAAAGAACAAGCTTTAATTGAATATATATTGGAGAATTCATCCAAATATACGCAACTCATTTTTTCATCAATTGGATTTGAAAGAACGAAGTTTATATTTGAAGGGGAAATAAAAATTATTGAGCTAAAAAATGATAAATATCAGTTGCTTAATTCTGAAACTTTCAAAGAATATGAAGATATTTTAGAAAATGTTTTAAGTGCTCAATTGATGTAAATAGAGATGAAGCTTTATTTCTTCATATCCTTACCCATATAAATTCCGTAGTTCTTTCGTAGTTGATAAAGATTGTCCATAGTAGGTTTGGTAGAAGAATACTCTTGTATTAGGGTATTCTTTTTTCTTGCAATTTATCTAAAATATCATTTGAATTTGGCAGCTTTTGAAGTGACCCCCAAAAGTTAGATTTTCATGTCTAACTTTTGGGGTACAGTACATTTTGAATAGGATTTTTTTAGTTTTACAAGAGTCGTTTCGTAGCGTGTGATTTCATCCTTATGTTCTCCCACAAAAAGGCCTTGTCCGATGAATCTGCCTTATTTTCCTTGTAATAAGCTTGATACTTTTTCATGGTATGAACTTGCTCCATAATTGTAGAAATCTCGTATAAACGTCAATCTAAAAATGTACAAAAGTGGGAATTTAAAAATGTATATTTATATATTAGCATTTATATTGAACAAGCGAAATAACAAAGAGACCATTAAGATCTCTTTTTTGGAAGAGTATGCAGGATTCGAAGCTGCTGGGCGCTACCCGATGAGATGATATTCAAAAGCTGTTATTATCGTATCAATACTGGACACTCTGTAGACGGCATTTACCAATTCCTCATTAAATACTGTCATAGAATCCTCCTTGAATGATATGCATAATTGTAACACTGCAACAAATAGAGAGATAATCCAAAGATAATAACATTGGTCCTATAAGAAAAATCATTATCACCAATAGAAAAAAATTTATAATATTTTCTCCTATTGATAATGATATAAATATAATACTAAAATTTAATGTAAGAGGCTATCAAATTTTATGGATTATATTCTCCGTAAATTGCAACATTAAGTGATATATGTTATTTATATTAAAATGGTAATCTTTTTAAAAACGCTTACTTTTTTACTTGTTGTATACAATTTTTTTCATTAGAATATAGATAAGTTGATTTATTGAGGTTGAGAGGTTGTTATTAAAAAATGAAAAGTTTTTTAGATATTTCTTTTGATTTAGAATAAGAATTTAAAAAATAATAGATTTTTTAAACTATAAAAGGAAGGTATAATGTTTTTCTATTCTTAAATGCTAGATCTGAATATAGCGTTAATAAAGAATATATATTAAAAACGGTGGAAAAATTAACTATCTAGTAATTACAGATGATATTGCTAAAAACTTAATAATCTACCCAAAATGAAAGGTAAAAAAGATTATATTTCATTTTGCAATCAATTTTTTTACTGCTATACAAATATATTTAGGTAGGTGTGTGTTAATGAGCGAATTGGAGAATATGTATAATGAATTATTTACTCCAGAATATTTAATAAAATATGGTTATTTTTCATATAGAAAAAATAAAGATACTAACAGTAACAATGATGAATACTTTAATACAGAAACATTTTATAAAATGTTTAATTTAGATGTTTTTTCTATACATTCAATAGAAATTTTAGAACAGATTATGGCTACAAAATCGCAAGGAACATTTGATTTTATGGACAAAACCTGGACAGAACCTATATACTTTAATATTCCAAAGAAAGGTTTGATACGTAGGCAGTATAAACTACCAAACTTATATAGTTATACTGTTTTAGTAAAATTCATGTGTGATAATAAGGATAAGTTTGTTAATGAATTTTTCGATAATAAATTATCTATTTCAAAGTACTTTGATTCTCCAAAGTATAAATATGAAACTATTGAAAGAATAAAGTCAAGATTATTACAGTCGGGCAATAAACAACTTCATTTAGACTTAGCAAATTTTTATCATACGCTATATACTCATAGTATACCCTGGATGATTATGGGAAAAGAAAATGCAAAGTCGAATAGAGGTAAAGGATTCGCAAATAATTTAGATTCTCTAATTCAGGCATGTCAATATGGAGAAACCCACGGAATTCCGACAGGAAATGTGCCTTCAAGGATTATAGCTGAATTGTTTATGTGTTATTTTGATAAAGCTTTAGAAAGTAAAGGATTTAAATATGCTCGATATGTAGATGATTTTACTTTTGTATATTCATTGGAAAATGAAAAAGAAGAATTTATGGAACAAGTAAATCTATTGTGTAGAGAATACAATCTTTATTTAAACACCGAAAAAACAGAAATCGAAGATTTTCCACAAAATAATCAACGAAGTAAATCTGTAATATTCAATTTTTTTGATAGTCATAATTTTACTAATATAGATTTAAAAAAACAACGTAACCTGATTTATGATTATATTGATTTGTGTATAACTGAGGAAAGTATAGGGAATAAAGGTGCTTTAAAAATTATTTTTTCAGGTTTATTAAGAAATATTATTTACAAAGGAAATTTTACCGAAAAAGAGATAGATGATTTGTTTTTGTTTGAAGAACCTAGAACTCTGTACTCATTGCTAGAAAAAATATTAGATGTCTCGATAAAAAGTCCTGGACTAACTAATAAGTTTATGGATTTATTTGAAAATTTATTTACAAACAGTAAGTTAAGAACTAAAGCAAAAAAAGTAGTACAAAAGTATTTTAAAGAAAATCAAGAAAGTTTAAAGAAAAAAATACTTTACTCAAAAAAGAATAATTTCAGTCAAGAATTTTATCAGATTTTGTTATATATAACTCAATTCGACATAAATACAAGTAGTGTTTTTAGAAAAAAAGATATTTTAAGTTTGATTGATAATAGAGTAGATGATTTCTCACTTTGTTTATTAGTAGTTATTTATATTAAACGGAAATTAAGTTTAAAAGATTTATTGCATAAAATTAATGAATTACTAGCAGAATCAAATAGACTTTTTAAAAATAGGTCTAGATTTTCTGGAAAGTTTTGGTTCTTCAGATATTTTATTTATTATTTAATTCAAAATGATATCATTAAGCACTCTGAAGTTAGAAAATTTCATAAAAATAATAACTTTCCAATAAGTAAAAAACGTGGCTATAAATCAGAATTGAATTCAAAATATATATTTAGACAAGGGAATCAACAGAACATAAATAAGTTTTATGAGGAGTTACTTTCACGAAATATTTCTCTGGTTGATTGCGGAGAAAAACAAAATTTTAAATATTTTTAATACTAGTAAGGTAGAAAAACGTTGATTTGGCCATATATTGGTTCTTTGTCAAATAGGGTTGATAAAACAATTTTAATGAAGGGATTAAGTAGCGTCAGTTTGCTTAATTCCTTTTTTAGTTGGACTCATTGAGTGAATCAAATGAATCACTGACAGAATTTTTTTATGCTAAAAAATTTCATTGAGGGTAATAGCGTATTGTTTTATACTATAAAAGGAATAAGGGAGGTAATTATTCAATGAAAAAGTGGAAAATAGGGATGATGTTATCAACAATTGGATTTCTTAGTTTTATGAATCCAGTTCAAGCACAAGAAGGAAATGGAAACAAGATTCACTTTATAAATGTTTCCCCAACGAATCTTGGGAGTGATGCTATTTTACTGGAAAGTAATGGGCATTATGCCATGATTGATACGGGGGAAGATTATGATTTTCCAGATGGAAGTGATGAACGTTATCCATATCGTGAGGGTGATAATACCGATTATCGTAATGTCATGACAGAACGTGTCATCCGTCATTTGAAAAATGTGGGTGTAGAAACATTAGATTTTATTTTAATTACTCATGCTCATTCAGATCATATTGGGAATGCGGATGAGTTGATGGAGAATTTTAATGTCAATAAAGTGTATATGAAGCGTTATAGTGATAGTCGAATCACGGATAAGGAGAGACTGTGGGATAGTCAGTATAATTATGACAAGGTATTAGAAGTTGCGGGTCAAAAGGGAATCCCAGTCATCCAAGATATTTCAAAAGAACAAGCTCATTTTTCTTTAGGAGATATGGACATTCAACTCTATAATTATGAAAATAAATATACAAATGGTCAATTAACACCAGTAGTAGATGATAATTCTAATTCAATCATTAGTGTGATTACTGTCAATGGGAAGAGAATTTTTACGGCAGGTGATTTGAACAATTTAGATTATCGTAATGAAGATAATTATGGTCCAATCATTGGAAAAGTCGATATGATGAAGTTTAATCATCATTTTGATGCGGAATTTTCGAATACACCTAATTTACTGCAAAATTTACAACCTTCGATTGTGGTACAAACTTCAAGTAGTAATCCTTCGAAGAATAATCAACTGGCAACAGATGTTATCAATCAAATGAAATCGTATGGTGCTGAATTGATTAAGGCAAGTAGCGCAGTATATGATGCGACCGTTTTTGATATTCGTACGGATGGATTTAAGAATATTTCAACACAGTATCCTCGAATTCCAAGTTTTACTGCGAAGTGGTATGTGGAAGATGATGTTTGGAAGTATCAATATGCAACTGGGGAACATGCGATTGGTTGGAGTGAGATTGCAGGTCGTTATTATTTCTTCAAAGGAAATGGAGCAATGTTAGAAAGCAAATGGAAAAAATGGCGTAGTCGTTGGTTTTATTTACAAGATTCTGGAGAAATGGCAATAAAATGGAAGTTCATTAATGATTCATGGTATTTTTTCAACAGCTATGGTCAGATGGAAACAGGTTGGGCTAGTTCGAATGGTCAATGGTATTATTTATCCAAAGATGGCGATATGCAAAAAGGTTGGAAATGGATAGACAAAGCTTGGTATTATTTTACCGAATCAGGAGAGATGAAAACAGGTTGGGTCAAAGATCTAGATAACTGGTATTATCTTGACGGTGATGGCAAGATGAAAACTGGAGAATTACATCTAGATAAACAAGAGTACGTACTAGCTAATGATGGGCATATGCTAACAAGATGGTATAAAAACTACTATTACAGAACTTCAGGTGAGCGAGCAAAAGAAGTATGGACTGAAATTGATGGTAAGTGGTATTACTTCAAAGCAAATGGGGAATTATTGAAGAGTGGAAAAACACCTGATGGATACACAGTAGATGATAAAGGTGTATGGCTAAAAGATATTCCTCAAGAAGTGAAGAAAGTTAAAAAAGAGACAGAAAAAGCAAGAACAACAGTTGAAAGCTCTCAAAGATATCATTACACAGAAAGTGATAATCGTAGAGAAACTGTAACTCACGAGTTGAATACGTCATCCGTTTTAGAAAAACAATCGAATGAAGAAAATCATTCAACAAGTAATCCGAAACATTCAGTAGAGGAAGTGACTCCTACGACTTCTGGAACTCCAGAAACAGCTGTAGGTAGTTCAATTGTGGAAAAAGAAGTAAGTTCAAATACGGATTTAACTACAAATCTAAATCCAACTACAACGAATGGTGGAGCGAGATAGACAAATCATGAGCTTTCCTAACAGGGGAAAAAATATTTGTTAGGAATTCTATTAAATAAATTTTTTGAAGGAATTAAGTGACTGATAGTTACTTAATTCCTTTTTTAATATTTTATCTTTGATTTGTAGCGTATAGTAGTCATAAGGTTTCATCTCCTCTTAAATAGTTTGAACACTTTTAATATAAGGGATGAGGCCCTTTTTGTATACACTATAAATGATAGAAGCAAAACGCTTCTTTATCAAATCAGTTGACAAAATATTTTTGTCAATCTCTCCCGTAAGACTTATAATAAGGATAGATATTACGATTAACAGTCATTTTGGAAGTTTAAGGAGGATAATAGCTATGATGTTTTCTGATGATAGAAAATATACCCTCAGTGGTTGGTTTCAAGTACATGAAAGAAAGTTATACAATAGACCCTATAAATTACAAATTTTTTTGATATTATATGAATTTTTCTCTGAAATAGAAAATGACGAATCAGATTTAAATTTTCTAATTGGAATAAAAAAAGGACCAGTTTTTGGGGCTGTTTGGACGGACTATGGAAAAATTTGTGATAGATTTCATATAAACTCTAAATCTATCTATGAAGATAAAATCATTAAAGTAAATGAAGATAGAGCAAAGAGATGTGCGTTTATCGTTCAAACACTGACAGAAGAAGAATGGTCTAGTTTTATGAAGAAACTAAATATTTGGAAGGCAAAAGAAAGTGAAATTTTGAATCATAAATATAACATAGCGGAGTTGGACTTGGCTGATTTGAATGATGAGGATATCAATCTGATAACGATGCTGTATAATCGATATTCTAGTGAACTGGTTGAAAATAGTGAGATTATTTCTGTAAAAGAGAAAAAATTCGTAGTTTCAAAAATAGATCACGATAAGATTATTCAAAATTATATGGAGAGATTAGAGAAATTAGCGAAAAAACCTAAGTTATATAATCCCGTGTTTGTTAAACTAGATGATGAAGGTGAGCTTGTGGTGGAGTAGAACATAATAAGTTTGGGGGCATATTGTATTCAGAGATAGTTTGAGTTTTTTGCTTTGAAAAAATAAGTAAATAGAATTGACACACGTATTAAATATACGTATAATATTGAGTGTAAGGGGGAAAACTATGTCAAAAGTAAAACCTTACAAACATGTTAGAAGTATATTACTTAAAGCCGGATGGATATTAGATCATACGACAGGATCTCACGAAATCTATACAAAAGATGGAATCAGTTGTCCTGTTAAGTGTACTAAAAAAGATATTCCGGCAGGTACAGTTTCTAACATAGAACGAATTACAGGGCTAAAGTTTTAGCCCTGTATATATAAAGTGAGGAGATTTAGATATGTTATTTTTTCCATGCGTTTTAACTCAAGAAGATCATATATATTATGCTAATTTTCCAGGATTAGATAATGTCTTTACAGATGGAGAAACTTTAGAAGAAGTGGTAGACAATGCCAAGGATGTTTTAAAAGGAATGCTTTTTTCAATGTATAAAAACAATATCGAAATTCCTAAACCACTGTCTTATAAAGCAAAAGATGATGAAATGGTAATTTATATTGAAATTTGGGAAGAACCAATCAAGGATAAAGCTAATCAACAATCGATTAAGAAAACATTAACAATTCCAAAGTGGTTAAATGATTTATCAGAAGAAAAGTCTATTAATTTTTCTAGTGTTTTGCAGTTTGCATTAAAAAAAGAACTAGGCTTATAAGCTTTTTAACGCAAATATTTTATTATCTGTTTAATAAAATCATTTTTAGGAGAATGTAATTTAAACCACATTCTCCTTTTTGTTCTTTACTTTAAACAGAAACAAATTTTTATCTATTCACACCACAAAAATAGTCCATCCATCAAAAGTATGCTATAATGCTAAGTAACTATGGATGAATGTGTACGGACAGATTTAGGCATAGAGGATAAGATAGAATATAAAATACAATGACTAGAATAAGAAAGGGAGACCTATGGCAAGAGATATTGGAATTGATTTAGGGACTGCGAATATTTTAATTTATTTAAAAGACCGTGGAATCATCTTAAATGAACCATCACTAGTTGCTGTTGATGATAAAACAAATACAGTAATTGCAGTGGGTGAGAAAGCCTACCGTATGTTAGGTAGAACGCCAAGAGATATTTCCATTGTTCATCCACTAAAGGGTGGGGTTATTGCAGATATTGCCGTAACGGAACAATTATTAGAGATGTTTATTCATAAATTACATTTGAATACATTTTTCCAAAAACCGGATATTTTAATTTGTACGCCAACAAATGTTACAACTGTAGAACAAAAGGCAATTATTCAAGCTGCAATTAAGTGTGGAGGACATTCAATTTATTTAGAAGAAGAACCTAAAGTGGCTGCTGTAGGTGTTGGCTTAGATATCTTCTCACCTTCTGGCAATATGATTGTCGATATTGGTGGTGGAACTAGTGATATTGCAGTGCTTTCTATGGGAGCAACTGTATCTAGCCGTTCGATTAAGTTAGCTGGGGATGATATGGATCATCAAATTATGGATTATATTAAAGAAAAATATCAACTAATTATTGGAGAGAGAACAGCAGAAGCAATTAAGATGGATTTAGGTTCAGCTATCGAAGTAGAAACTCAGTCGGATATGATTGTAAAAGGTCGTGATATGACGACTGGCCTTCCGAAGACGGTAACCATTTATACAAATGAAATTTATCATTGCTTAAAAGAAATTTTAGATACAATTTGCGAAGAAACTCGTCTTGTATTAGAAGATACTCCGCCAGAACTAGCGGGTGATATTATTGAGCGAGGCATTGTGGTAACCGGTGGTGGAGCTTTAATTCATGGTATTGATCGTATGTTATCAGAACGATTACAAGTTCCAGTGTTTTTAGCAGATAATCCATTAGAAAGTGTAGCCATTGGTACAGGTATTTTACTAGACCGTATTAAGAGAGAACGTGGTTTGTTTGATGGATTTAAACGATTATTCTCTTCAAAACGAGTAGTCATGAATCCTACTGCGAATGTATTTGATGATGATGTACTTCATTATTAATCAGAGGTGAGAACATGTTTGAGAGATTAGAACATTTTTATAATAGTAAGCCTTTTGTCATGATTGTTCTCATTCGTATCGCTCTATTTTTAGGATTAGCTTTTTTGCTATTTATAGTAGGGCTTATGATTGGTTACAGTGTTCTTGGTGGCGGTGGAAATCCGTTCTCAGTATTTTCTTGGGATATTTGGCAAAAGATTATTGATTTTATTCATTAAGCATAATCTTTGACCTTTATTGACAAAAACGTTACACTAATAGAGAAAATTGAAATATAAAAGAGAGATGGAGGATTCAACATGAATTTAATTCCTACAGTTATTGAACAATCATCACGTGGTGAACGTGCATATGATATTTATTCAAGATTATTAAAAGATCGTATTATTATGGTAAGTGGACCAATCCACGATGATATGGCAAATGCGATTATTGCACAATTATTATTCTTAGATGCGCAAGATCCTGAGAAAGATATTTATATGTATATTAACTCTCCAGGGGGAAGTGTTACTGCTGGTTTAGCAATCTATGACACAATGAATTTTATTAAAGCTGATGTGCAAACTATTGCGATGGGATTAGCAGCTTCGATGGGTTCGTTCTTATTAACAGCTGGTACAAAAGGCAAACGTTACGCGTTACCAAATGCTGAAATTTTAATTCACCAACCATTAGGTGGAGCTCAAGGTCAAGCAACAGAAATCGAAATTGCTGCTCGTCAAATTTTAAAAACACGTGAACGTTTAAATGCGATTTTAGCAAAACAAACAGGTCAAAAATTAAAAACAATTGAGAAAGACACAGATCGTGATAACTATATGACTGCTCAAGAAGCGTTAGAATATGGATTAATTGATGCGATTATGACAAACTCAAAAGATTTACAATAGTAGATAGGATGGAGTCGCCGATTTCTTAGGAATGAGGCGACTATTTTTGTGTGATGAGGTGGAGAAGTTAGTCGCAGGTGGCTCCAATAGGATAGAATAACTTGGATTTGACAAAATTTGCAATCCGTTTTGTTTTTGGTATAATAAAGATACAAAAAGAGCCGAGCGCCAACTCGACTCTAATGTAGACCGTTGAAAAGACGGTGGCTAATGAGAATGTAATAACACCACTCAATCAGTCAAAGTTATGAGCGGTGTTATTTTTTTGTTATCATTTCTACTAGTTTGACAATGAGCGATACTAATGCAACTAATAAAGTCGCGAAAGAACACACCAATGTCAAAGCTTCATAGACTGACAAAGTGCAACCTCCTTTCGATAGATTTTGAATAGATGCTCATAAGCATCACCTACCTTTATAGAGATTGCCACCGCTTTAAAACTTTCTACGGCAAGAGTGTACCATAAACGAAATGGAAATAATAGCGAACAGCGAAAAATTTCACATTATTTGACATTTTAGTAAATTTTTTGTATGATAATCGCATAACATCGCTAACTATCCAAAGTTAGAACTGTGTTATTTTTTTGTCTTGATTTCTATTAGTTTGATCATGAGTGCCATTAATGTAACTATTAAAGTCGCAAAAGAGCACACCAATGTCAAAGCTTCATAGAGAAAATACCGTTTTCCAATTATCATGTTGGGAGGCGGTATTTTTTATGTGTAAATTGCCATTCAACCGATTTTACACCCAAATCCAATCCAGTTAACAAAATCATCCCAAAGTTGTATGGACAGTTTTATAAGATAAACCTATAATGAAGACAATAAAAGGAGGAATACAAATGAAAGATGTAACCAATAGTGCCAATCGAAGTGCAAGAAATCAACAAGGAAAGAGTTTTCGATTAAATTTTTCAAAATCAATTTTATATGTTATTGCAATAATGATTATTGCACTTTACTATTATAAAAACTTACCACCAATACATTATGCTTCACCTGCTTTCTGGGTGTTTTTAGCCTTGATTTTAGTATTAGTTGGAGCAATTGAATGGGTGACAGGAGCTAGTATTGCTTTTAAAACTAGCACTAGTAAGTTTTCTTGGGAGCAAGTGAATCAATCTAAAAGTCATATAGTTTCTAAAATTGTATTATCAATAGTTGGAGTTTTAATCGTTATTGCTGCGGCAAGTTATTTTATCTTGTCTCCATTATTTTTTGCTGAATCTTATTCTAAAATGATTCAAGTTCAAAATGCAGACTTTGCGACAGATTTTCCTAAGACAGATGTGACACAAATTCCATTAATTGATCGTGACACAGCTTCAAGATTAGGTAATCGTAGAATTGGGGCTTTGACAGACCTAGTTTCTCAATTCGAAGTGGCAGAAGATTATACGCAAATTAATATTCAAAATCATCCGTATCGTGTATCGCCATTAAAATATGCAGGATTTTGGAAATGGTTCTCTAATCATCAAGATGGAATTCCAAATTATATGCAAGTAGATATGGTTAATGGGGATGTAGAAGTGAAGAAACCGGATCAACCAATTCGTTATAGTGAAGCAGAGTATTTCAACCGTAATATTCATCGTCACTTACGTTTCCACCATCCATTTACTTTATTTGGTAGTCCAAGTTTTGAAGTCGATGATGAAGGGACACCGTATTATATTGCTTCAACGTATAGTCGTAACTTTTTCTTAAGAGAACCTGAAGTGAATGGTTTAATTACGGTGAACGCTTTAACAGGTGAAAGTAAACATTATAATTTACAAGAAATTCCTCATTGGGTAGACCGTGTGTATAGTGCGGAATTAATTTTACATCAGTTAGAAATGAATGGAAAATATAAGTTAGGATTCTGGAATACAATTTTCTCTAAAAAAGGAGTGACAGTTCCTACAAAAGGATATAATTACTTACCGATGAATGACGATATTTACTTATATACAGGAATTACTTCAGTAGCTTCAGATAATTCAAATATTGGATTCGTGTTAGTTAATACACGTACAAAAGAAGCAAAAATGTATCCAGTATCAGCAGCAGAAGAATTCTCAGCAATGAGTTCAGCAGAAGGTAGTGTACAAGAAACGGGTTATAAAGCAACCTTCCCACTACTGATTAGTTTAAATGGCAAACCGATGTATATCTTATCCTTAAAAGATAGCTCAGGACTGATTAAAAAATATGCGTTAATAGATGTAGAAAATTATCAAAACGTCTACGTAGAAACAAGTGTTAGTCGTTTAATTCAAAAATATGAACAATCTGCACCAACGGAAGAAGTTGGAACAGATAGTGATGATCATTTAACAAGTGTGACAGGTAAAGTTCAAGATATTCAAGGTGTTGTTATCAATGGAAATACGATTTACTACCTATTGGTAGATGATAAAGTCTATCGTGCTCCAGCTACAATTCAAAATCGTTTACCATTTGTACAAAAAGAACAACAAGTAGAAATGCAAGTAACTGCACGTGGAGAAGTTAGAAGTATATCTATTAAATAGAAAAAAAGTGTATTGGATTCGTCTGATACACTTCTTTTTAGTTCTATCAAAGAAAAGTTTTTCAATGATTTTAATTTTTACGGAATGTATAGTCTTTTATGCTAAACCATAGTAAAATAAAGATAATTAAGGAATGTGGAGTGAGGAAGGATGGAAGAGATTTATAATGGCTTATATCAAGTCCAAGAAGCATTAGTAGACATAGACAATGAATTAATGACTGCAGCAGTCTGTAATCAGTCGGGGAAGGTCCAATTTATTGTACAATTAATGCATAATAAGGAAGGGCAGTTTGCTGCATTTTTCCATAAAGATATTCGTGAATATCAACAAAGAATAAAAGCAGAAGAATATATTTTAGAAATGGCTGAAACAGAAGAAGATATGGATGAAATTGAAGCGTTACGTCAAGGGATTCAAATCATCTTCGTTCCTTTACAATTCATTCCTGAAAGTCAAAAAACTAAATTAAGAGAGCTTGGGATTACTCGTAAAAAAAAGAAACTGTATCCATTAATTTTGAGTTTAAATGATTCAAAACTTTTAACAAGAAATATTAAAGGTACGGAAGTAACTTTATGTCAAAAAGTGGTGAATTGGTTAACTCAAGAAGGAAACCTTGCTTTATTAGCCTCTATCTCAAAAACAATTGAAAAAAATACTTTACCTAAGATTTGTTATAATCAAAAGACAAAGAAAAGTATTTGTGAAAATGGAGATATGATTCAGGTTAAAGATGAAATCTCTTATGAAGAGTTTATCGGATATAAAGGAGAAAAGCCCAAACTATATATTCCAGAATTCTCCGTTTTTCGATTGAAAAAAAATATTCAATTAACAGTTCCTGTAACATTTGAAATTCGTTTAATGTTTTCTCCGACTCATTTTTATGGAAAAGAAGAGAAAAAAGGTCCTCAATATATTTTAGTGGTTGCGTCTGATGAAGAAGTGATTATGATAGAGCCACTGGATGAGTTGGATCCTCGTCATATTCAACATATACTGATGGAATTATATATGGAATTACAATTTATTCCAGTTCGATGGGTTACAAGAGGGATTTTCGCACCATTTTTGAAAGATAGTTTAGATCCGTTAATGAGTATTTTTAAACTTGAATTCCATATCGGTACAGAAGAATCTATTATTGATACATATTCATTTGAGCATTTATATCATTTGATGACATCTGATTCCCCTTTTCTAGATTTTGAGGAGTTTGATGAATTTGATGAACTTGATGAATATGATGAATTTGACGATTACAATCTATCGAATGATATTCAAGGATTTTTAAAAGTATCTACAGACGATAGGAAAGATGAGATTGTTGATGTTGAACTAGAAGCATTTCAACGAGCTGTGCCATTTGCGATAGAATTTATGGAAAAGAATCCTCATTCTTCTTTGAAAGATTTAGAAAAGTATCTAATAAAAAAACAAGTGAATCCTAAAATGATTCTCTCTATTATTCGTGCTTTAAGTGAAGGAGATTATCCTTTTTAGAGTTTTAGTAAAAAACATATTTAATCGTAATAGTTTGGCAAATCCTGTTGGTGAGAAATTACTGGCAGGATTTTTTTGAAATAAATTTAACAAATTCTTTGTTTCTCCAGAGCTTTTTATTGGCAAAGAGAAATTTATTTTGTATAATTAAAGTCAAAGAAAGTCAAAAGGGAGGAGAGTCCATATGCAACCGTCAAATATGTCGGATATTATTGAAGAATATTTAAAAAATGTTTTAGTAGCAAAAGAGAAAGTTGAGATTCGTCGTAGTGAAATTGCGGATCGTTTCAATTGTGTTCCATCGCAAATTAATTATGTTATAAATACTCGTTTTACGGTTCAACAAGGATATGTCGTTGAAAGTAAACGTGGTGGTGGTGGTTATATCCGTATTATGAAAGTGAATTTAGTAGATGATATGGATATTATTGATGCTTTATTGGAAGTTGTTCCAGAAGAATTATCCATCAAACAAGCTAATCATATTTTACAAAATCTTTTTGATAATGAGCTCCTCTCAAAAAGAGAAGCACAATTGTTAAATATTGCGATGTCAAAAGAATCGTTAACAGAAGCAGAGCAATGTAGTGATCAACTTCGTAGTAATATGATGAAAAATATATTAACCAGTTTAAAGTATAAGTAGGGGTGACGTGAATGAGTGAAATGTTTACAGATAAAGCACGTAGTGCAATGGTATTAGCTGCTAGAGAAGCAATTTCTTTTAGACATCAAGCAGTTGGTACAGAACACTTGTTATTAGGTCTAGTTATTGAACAAGAAGGAATTGCTGGAATCTTATTAAGAGAAAGAGGATTAACGGCAGAGATTGTTCGCCAAGAAATTGAAGCATTAACAGGATATGGAAGCAATCGTAAAGAAATCGATCCATATTTAATGCCTTATTCACCTAGAGCTAAACAAGTAGTTGTTGCAGCAACTGAAGAAGCCAAACGTTTAAAAATTCCTCAAGTGGGAACAGAACATCTATTATTAGGCTTACTTCAAGAAGAAGTATTAGCGACAAAAATTATGCGTGACAATCATATTTCATTAGAAGAATTAATGAAGACGATTTATGAAAAAATTGGAATTCAACCTTCAAAAGCTCGTTCAACAAAAGGGCAAGTTTCAGGTAACAGTGCAAAAGACAAAACACCAACATTAGATAGCTTATCAAGAGATTTAACAGCCTTAGCTCGACAAGGGAAGTTAGATCCAGTAATCGGAAGAAATGAAGAAGTTCGTCGTATGATTCAAGTCATTAGCCGTCGTACGAAAAATAATCCAGTCTTAGTGGGTGAACCTGGTGTTGGTAAAACTGCTATTGTAGAAGGATTAGCACAACGTATGATAAACGGTGAAGTTCCTGAAGAAATTGCTAGCAAACGTTTAATGATGTTAGATATGGGTGCATTAGTAGCAGGAACAAAATATCGTGGTGAATTTGAAGAACGAATGAAAAAAATCATCGAAGAAATTTATACGCAACAAGATGTGATTTTATTCATCGATGAATTACACACTTTAATTGGTGCAGGTGGAGCAGAAGGAGCGATTGATGCTTCGAATATTTTAAAACCAGCTTTAGCTCGTGGTGAATTACAAGTGATTGGTGCAACAACTTTAGATGAGTATCAAAAATACATTGAAAAAGATGCTGCTTTAGAACGCCGTTTTGCATCTATTCATGTAGAAGAACCAACAGCTGAAGATAGTATTCAAATTTTAAAAGGGTTGAGAAAACATTATGAAGCGCATCATCATGTAGAAATCACAGATGAAGCAATTCAAGCAGCCGTACAATTATCAGTCCGTTACATTACTTCAAGACGTCTTCCAGATAAAGCGATTGATTTAATGGATGAAACAGCTGCAAAAGCTCGCTTAGATGTTACAACAAAAGTTTCTCCAATCGTCTTATTAGAAGAAGAAATTTTACAGTTTGAACAATTGAAAAACCAAGCGATTCAACACCAAAACTTTGATGAAGCGGCTAAATTCCGTAAAAAAGAATTAGCGAAGCGAGCTAAATTAGAAAAATTAGTCGAAAAATTAGAATCTTCACCACAAACAGATTATATTGCTTCGATTGGAGAAGGGGATATTGCAGAAGTTGTTTCTCAATGGACAGGAATTCCTCTTCAACAAATGGAGAAAAAAGAAAGCGAACGTTTAATCAACTTAGAATCTGTGCTACACAAACGTGTGATTGGACAATCTGAAGCTGTAAGTGCTGTAGCTCGTTCGATTCGTCGTGCAAGAAGTGGATTAAAAGATCCACGTCGTCCAATTGGTTCATTCTTATTCTTAGGCCCAACAGGTGTTGGTAAAACAGAATTAGCGAAAACTTTAGCAGAAGCGATGTTTGGGGAACAAGACGCGCTAGTCAGAATCGATATGTCTGAATATATGGAAAAACATTCCGTTAGCCGCTTAGTTGGTTCACCTCCAGGATATGTTGGTTTTGATGAAGGTGGTCAATTAACTGAAAAAATTCGTCAACGTCCGTATGCCGTAATTTTACTAGATGAAATTGAAAAAGCTCATCCAGATGTGTTTAATATTTTATTACAAGTATTAGATGATGGACATTTAACTGATTCAAAAGGAAGAAAAGTGGACTTCAGAAATACCGTTATTATTATGACGTCAAACCTTGGTGCTGTGGCTCTTCGTGAAGAAAAATCTGTAGGATTTGGTGCAAAAACGGTTCAACAAAACCATGATGCGATGGAAAAACGAATTCGTGAAGAATTGAAAAATTCATTTAGACCAGAATTATTAAACCGTATTGATGAAACGATTGTCTTCCATAAACTTCAAAAAGAAGAATTAAGACAAATTGTTGGCATTATGGCAAAAGAAATTACTTCAAGATTACAAGAATTGAATATTACAGTGAAAATTACTTCAGCAGTATTAGATGTACTAGCAGAAGAAGGATTTGATCCAGAATACGGTGCAAGACCAATTCGCCGTGCTATTCAAAAGAAAATTGAAGATCCATTAAGTGAAGCATTGTTAAGTGGAGAAATTCGTTTCGGACAACAAGTCACTATTGGTGCCACAAAAGGGAAAATTACCATTAAAGGGAAAGAGAAAAAAGAAAAAGCTGTAAAAACTCCTGCTCTTGTGTAATTGATAAAGTTTAAAATTAGAAAATCCATTTCTTATGTAGTAAGTCTTTTTTAGACAAGCTACTGAGAAGTGGATTTTTTATTGATTTGTAGAACGGGTATTGTTTGACTTTCACAATGAGGTAGTGGTACAGTTAGCATGCATCATAATGCAAATTGTAGCAATTATAAAGGGGAATTTTTTTATGAAAAAACATCAATTAATGTTAGCAAGTTTAGCAGTTTTAGGTACTAGCTTTTTAGCAACAAGTTCAAATGTGCAAGCTGCAGAACAAAGTAACACTGGATTTATCCGTGAAAATGGAAAAGTATATTATGTTGAAAATGGACAAAAAGGAAAAGGTTGGAAATCAATTAATGATTCTGAAGAGAAAAAAGAAGGAGTAGACAAAACTTGGGTTTATTTAAGTCAAACAGGTGAAGTTCAAACTGGTTGGGTTCAAGACAATGGTACTTGGTACTACTTAAATGAATTAACAGGTGAGCATAAAGGAATTGGTATTATGAAAAAAGGATTCTTTGAAGTAAATAAAACTTGGTATTACTTTGATGAATCAGGTGCGATGAAAGAGAATCAATGGTTCCAACAAAAAGAAGGTTGGTATTACGCTGATAAATCAGGAGCATTAAAAGTTTATGAATGGTTCCAAGTAGCTGGTAAATGGTATTTTGCAACTGAAAAAGGAACAATTGTTACAAATGCATGGATTAAATCAAATGATGAAGTTTATCATTTCAATGAATCAGGTGTAATGGCTGAAAACGAATGGTTTGAAGCAAATGGCGGTTGGTTCTACGCAAGCAAATCAGGTGCAATTTTAAGAAACACAAAAACTCCTGATGGTTACTACGTAAACGAAAACGGTCAATGGATTTAATTGTTATTGAACGATAATAAGAAGACGACTCCGGTCGTCTTTTTTTTGTGGAAAAATCCTTACCATTTCTTGATAGTGAAATCAATAAGACACCAACAATGACTGCTTGCAACCTCATTACGTACGTTTCCCCCTCAATAAAAACGTCAGATACAAAAAGAAAACGTCAAAAAATAAAATGAAATCCCTATTTCTTAGTAGTGCAAGTAATAATACCCAGAGTTGGGTATTATTACAAAGGAAAATTCGAGACCAAGGCTCGAATTTTAGCCATGAGACTGCAGGTCTGCTGGCGTCCTCACTACAGAAGAAATAGGGATTTCATTTTATTGTATTGTTAGTATTCCTGTTGCATCAAAAGGAAATGACAGAGAGTCAGATCGTCCATATTCTTCAACGCCAATCCTGTCAACTGTCCAAACCGATCAATTCGATATTGCAACGTATTACGATGAATAAACAAACGAGTTGCCGCCTTCGTTAAAGTCCCACGCTCTTGCCACAACGCCTCAATCAAATCAGGAAATTCATCTTGAACCATCTGCTGATACAAAGTCTCAGGAATCGGTGAAAAATCTAACTTTTTCTGCGCAAATCCCCATAAAACCATCGGTGCAAAAGCCAAACAAGTCTGCTTATTCGACTCATGCAAATACGTTACAAATAAAGCTTTCTCAGCTTGATAAATTCCCGAAATATCTTCTGACATTTTCCAAATATTTCCAATAAAAATCTTCATTGAAATTGCAAAATCTTCTTCGACTGTTGCATGAATTGCTTGCAAATCTTGGGTTGTAATGGTCTCAACATCCGCTTTTCGAACAATTGTATAATGTTTTGGAAAACAAGAAAAACTCGTTAACACATCTCCGAAAATCTCTTGCATCATCTCTAGCCATTCTTGTTCATTAAAATCATCATTTTTTTGAATCAAACAAACATGAATGAATTGAATATTTTCCAACTGAACAGGGCATTTTCCTCCTTGTTCTAAATATTGTTGCCAAGGTGAAAGTTGAGTTGTAACTTTTGTAGGTGTTTTTTTAAAAGTTTCTAATAAAGCTAGTTCACGATTCGATAATTGTTCATATGGAATTTGTAAATAAGTATTTTCTTCTAAAGGGATAATAGAGTCCTCTGTATCTTCTGGAATATGATGTATTATTTTAGAATTTGGAAATAATTGTAACCATTCTTCGTATTTCATAACTGTCTCCTTTTCTTCTTCTATTGTAGTATACACTAAAACTTCTGGGAAATAAAAAGAAGAAAAAGGAATTATAGTTTTGACTAGGATTTTTTTTGAAAATTCGATACAATAGAAGCAACTTTATAAAAGGAGTGAGAATATGAAAGCAGTCGTAACAGTTGTCGGCAAAGATCGTGTCGGTATTGTTTATGAAGTATCAAAATTATTAGCAGAACAAAATATTAATATTGTAAATATCTCTCAAGAAATTATGGAAGAATATTTTACAATGTTAATTTTAGTAGATGTATCTACAAGTAAAATGCCATTTGTAGAATTGGCTCCTTATATTAACGAACAAGGAAAAACTTTAGCATTAGATATTCGTATTCAAAATCATGAAATTTTTGAAGCGATGCATCGGATTGGTTAGGTGAAGGAATGGTTCAACATAGTGAAATTTTAGAAACAATTTCGATGGTAAAAGAACAAAATTTTGATGTTCGTACCATTACAATTGGAATTGATTTACATGATTGTATTCATCCAGATATTGATGTATTAAATCAAAATATTTATAGCAAAATTACACGTATTGGAAAAGATTTAGTGAAAACTGCGCACGAATTATCACTACAATATGGTGTGCCGATTGTTAACCAACGAATTTCTGTAACTCCGATTGCTCAAATTGCAGCAGCTACAAAAGCAGATAGCTATGTTTCTATTGCTCAAACATTGGATCGAGCAGCCAAAGCCATTGGCGTATCTTTTATTGGTGGATTTTCTGCCTTAGTTCAAAAAGGGATGAGTCCTTCAGATGAAGTGTTAATTCGTTCAATTCCAGAAGCAATGAAGGTTACCGACATTGTCTGTAGCTCTGTGAATATTGGTTCTACAAAAGCTGGAATTAATATGGATGCTGTAAAATTAGTTGGAGAAATCATTAAAGAAACAGCTGAAATTACTCCAGAAGGATTTGGCTGTGCTAAAGTCGTGATTTTCTGTAATGCAGTAGAAGATAATCCGTTTATGGCGGGAGCTTTCCATGGAAGTGGAGAAGCAGATGCGGTCATTAATGTTGGAGTTTCTGGACCTGGTGTTGTAAAAGCTGCTCTTGAAAATCATGAAGCGGAAACATTAACAGAAATTGCAGAAATTGTTAAGAAAACTGCGTTTAAAATTACTCGTGTTGGGGAACTAATTGGTCAAAAAGCTAGTCAAATGTTAGGTATTCCATTTGGAATTTTAGACTTATCTCTTGCACCAACTCCTGCAGTAGGGGATTCAGTTGCTCGTATTTTAGAAGAAATGGGCTTGTCGGTGACAGGAACTCATGGTACAACAGCTGCCTTAGCATTATTAAACGATGCTGTGAAAAAAGGCGGTATGATGGCTAGTTCTGCAGTTGGTGGATTAAGTGGAGCATTTATTCCAGTTTCAGAAGATGAAGGAATGATTGAAGCAGCTACAAATGGCGTTTTAACATTAGATAAATTAGAAGCAATGACGGCGGTATGTTCCGTTGGATTAGATATGATTGCTGTTCCGGGAGACACTTCTGCTACTACCATTTCAGGAATTATAGCGGATGAAGCTGCTATTGGAATGATTAATACAAAAACAACTGCTGTACGTATTATCCCTGTTCCTGGTGGAAAAGTAGGAGATTCTGTAGAATTTGGTGGATTGTTAGGATATGCTCCAATTATGCCTGTTAAAGAGGGCAATTGTGATTTGTTTGTTAACCGTGGTGGAAGAATTCCAGCACCTGTACAATCATTGAAAAATTAATCCTATCATGGAAAAAGTGTACTAAATACAGTATAATAAAAGATACGGAAAAAAGAGGAGGAATGAAAGATGTATGAATGGACATTAGAAGATTTATACCCATCATTTGAAAGTCAAGAATTTAAACAAGATGTAGAATCTTATAAAGCGTTAAAAGGAAAATTTGAAAGTTTAACATTAGAAGATTCGATTGAAGGAATTACACAAGTTGTAAAATTATTAGAAGAATCAACAGTTTTAACAGGTCGTTTATATAATTATATTCATTTAACATTAGCGACAGATACAACGCATGAAACAGCGACACAAGTAGAAGTACAATTAGCAGGAGTTTCAGCTGATTTACAAGCTACTTATGCAAAAGTTTCAAAATTTTTAGGAACTATTCAAACAGATATTACAACAGATCCTTTCTTAGCAGAATATCGTTATTATTTTGAAGAAGCTAAAAAAGAAGCAGCTCACTTATTAAGTGATGAGTTAGAAGAAGTTTTAGCAAAAATGTCTATTAGTGGAGGAAAAGCTTGGTCTCAATTATTCGACTTCATGTGGTCAAGTGCTCAAGGCGAATATAAAGGCGAAGTAGTTACTTTAAGTGAAATTCGTGGTAAAGCATATGATAGCGATGCAGAAGTACGTAAGTCAGCGTATGAAGCAGAGTTAAAAATGTATGATGCGATTAAAGAACCAATTGCTTTCTCATTAAACCATATTAAAAAAGAAGTATTAACAACTTCACAATTACGTGGATTTGAATCTCCATTAGCACATACTTTAGAAGCTTCTCGTATGAGTCATGAAACTTTAGATGCACTATTAGAAGCAATCCGTGAATATTTACCAAACTTTAGAAAATATTTACGCCATAAAGCAGCTTTATTAGGTCATGAAAATGGATTACCATTCTATGATTTATTTGCACCTGTTGGAAACAGTAGTCGTACATTTACAGTGGAAGAATCAAAAGATTACTTAATTGAAAACTTCAAAACATTCTCAGCTGATTTAGCAGAAATGACAGAAGAATTCTTTGATAAACACTATATTGATTTCTACCCTCGTAAAGGAAAAGTTGGGGGAGCATTTTGTGCAAACTTACCAATGATTAAACAATCACGTGTGTTAACGAACTTTACTGGATCATTAAGTGACGTTGTAACATTAGCGCACGAATTAGGGCATGCTTATCATGGTTTACACATTGAAAACCATCGTCCATTAAACCAAGATTATTCAATGCCAGTTGCAGAAACAGCTTCAACATTTAATGAAAATATCATTATGAATACAGCAATTAAAGAAGCAAGTGATGAAGAAAAAATCGCATTAATTGAATCTCAATTACAAGATACTACTCAAATTATTGTCGATATTTATTCTCGTTATTTATTCGAAACAGCTGTTTTTGAAAATCGTAAACAATCATTTATGTTCTCTAAAGATTTAGAAGAAATGATGTTATCTGCACAAAAAGAAGCGTATGGTGACGGTCTAGATCAATCTTACTTACATCCATATATGTGGGCATGTAAACCTCACTATTATAGTACTGGATTAAGTTTCTATAACTTCCCATATGCATTTGGTGGATTATTCTCTAAAGGATTATATGCCATTTATCAAGAACAACCAGAAGGCTTTGTTGAAAAATATCAAGAATTACTTCGTGCAACAACTGTATCAAGTGTAGAAGATACTGCTAAAGTTTTAGGAGTAGATGTAAGTACTCCAGAATTCTGGAAGAAAGCATTAGCAGAAGTAGCAGAGTCTATTGAAGCATTTATAGCTTTAACTCCATTAAATAAATAAGAAATGTATCAGAAGAGACGAGTTCAATCGTCTCTTTTTTATGTCTAAACATAGATGTGATAAAGAATAAATAACAGATGATAAAATTTCTAAAAAAAAATGAAAAAAATTAATAAAAAATGATTGCTTTTTTGTTAAGAAACTGTTAAAGTATAGGAAGTTAATTTAATTGTCAGACAATTCTGATATAGGTCTGACAGTCAGGAGGAAATATGAAGAAAAAAGGACTATTATTTTTCTCAACTGCAGCTGTAGCTTTAACATTAGCAGCATGTGGTGGAAAAGGACAATCTAGCAACTCAATTACAACAGGTGGAACTCCACAACCAAAAACTAAATATGCATCTGAAGTAACGCACGAAGGTACACCAATTAAAGGTGGAACATTAAAATATGCATTAGTTTCAGCATCTCCATTTAAAGGATTATTCATGGATGAATTAGCATCAGATTCATCAGATTCATCAATTACATCTCAAATTGATACTACATTGTTTGAATATGATGAAAACCGTAAATTAACAAATACTGGTATGGGTGCTATTGAATTTGACGTAGAAGGTAAAACTGCTACAGTTAAATTAAACTCTAAAGACTATAAATGGTCAGATGGACAACCTTTAACAATCGATGACTATATCTTCGCAATTGAAGCTATCGGAAATAAAGATTATACAGGTGTTCGTTATAACTCTAACTACCAAAACATCGAAGGTATGGATAAATTCCATAGTGGTGAAGCTAGCTCAATTTCTGGGGTAGAAAAATTAGATGACTACTCAGTGAAAATTCATTTCAAACAAATGCGTCCATCAATGCAATTAGCAGGTGGAGCTTTACCTTACTATGTAATGCCAAAACACATTTTCTCAACAATTCCAGTAGCTGAATGGGAAAAGAGTGACTATGTACGTGGAAATAAAGGTGTAGGCCTTGGACCATTCAAGATTGAATCAATCACTCCTGGTGAGTCTGTAACATTAGTACCAAATGAACATTACTACAAAGGTCGTGCTAAATTAGATAAAGTTGTAATGGAAGTAGTTTCTCCAGATACAATCGTTTCTCAAATGAAAGCTGGTAACTATGATGTTGCTTCAATGCCAAGTGCTCAATATGAAGCATACAAAGATTTAACAAATGTTTCATTCATTAGTTCATTTGCTTCTCAATATGAATATGTTGCATTCCACTTAGGTAAATACGATAAAGAACAAGGCAAAAACGTAATGGATCCAAATGCTAAAATGAAAGATCCAGTTTTACGTCAAGCATTGGCTTATGCTTTAGATATCAATGCAGCTGGTGAAAGCATGTATCATGGTTTACAACGTGGAACAAACTCAATTATCATCCCATTCTTCAAAGATATTTACAATCCAAACCAAGAAGGATTTGATTATAACCCAGAAAAAGCTAAACAATTATTAGATGAAGCTGGTTATAAAGATACTGATGGCGATGGATTACGTGAAAACAAAGATGGTTCTAAATTATCAATTAACTTTGCAGCTCGTACTCGTGATGATGCAAACGAATCATTAATCCAACAATATCTATTATGGTGGAAAGAAATTGGTTTAGATGTAAAACTTTACACTGGCCGTACTCTTGAATCAAATGTATTCTATGAAAAAGTTCAAGCAGATGATCCTGAAATCGATATGTTCGCTGGTGGATGGGGAACTGGTTATGATCCAAACCCTGCTGGTTTATTCGGAGAAACAGCTAAGTTCAACTTTGCTCGTTTTGTAAGTGCTGAAGCTAATGATTTAATCGCTAAAATCAGTTCAACAGAAGCATTTGATGAAGCTAAGAATGTAGAATTCTACAAAGAATGGCAAAAATATGTTCACGATCAAGCGTTCATCTTCCCAACTTTAATTGGTGATTCTGTAACTGCCGTGAACAAACGTGTGAAATTCATGAACTCTGAAATTGGTAATAAAGATTCTAAATCTGCTTTATACCAACTTGAAGTTGTTTCAGAAACAGCTACTAAATAATTAAAAAATTAGTATATTTTTATATGACTTCCCTGTAAGTAGTAAGGGACGCCAGCAGCTTCGCGAATGCGAATCTCATGGCTAAAAATCGAGCCTTGATCTCGATTTTTATTTGAAACAAAGTACGAAAAAAAGACAAAAAGATACTACCTATGCTATAATATAAGTGGAAATTTTTTTAAATTGTCAAAGATAAAGCGTTAGTCTGTTGTCGCAGACCTAACGCTTTTTGACTATTATAAGGTTGGTGCGATTGAAGTATTTTATAGATAATTCTAAGCATTTTATGACCACAAGCGATAATAGCTTTCATTTTACTTCCTCTGCTGGAAATTCGCTGATAGAAAAGTGAAAAGGTTTCTTCTTTAGCACGTTGAACACTTAACACCGACATTACTAAGGCTTGTTTAAGATATTTATTGCCTTGCGTCGTGTGTGAAGATTTTTTTACACCGGCACTTTCGTTAGAACCTGGGCACATCCCAGCCCATGAAGCTAATTTCTTATCAGTTTTAAAATCATCAACATTTGGACCAATTTCAGCTAATATAGTGGCACAACAATTATCACTAATACCAGGAATTGTTAGAAGAAGTTGATATTCTTCAGGGAAAT
>NZ_KI391971.1:1136910-1571508 GCF_000162475.2 Granulicatella elegans ATCC 700633 | reverse complement strand
GGCCGATCACCCTCTCAGGTCGGCTATGCATCACGGCCTTGGTGAGCCGTTACCTCACCAACTAGCTAATGCACCGCGGGTCCATCCATCAGCAGAAGCCGAAGCCTCTTTTCCTTCTTCAGTCATGCGACTGTAGAACCTATGCGGTTTTAGCATCCGTTTCCGAATGTTATCCCCCTCTGATGGGCAGGTTACCCACGTGTTACTCACCCGTTCGCCACTAGATTGACCAGTGCAAGCACCGGTCGCTCTCGTTCGACTTGCATGTATTAGGCACGCCGCCAGCGTTCGTCCTGAGCCAGGATCAAACTCTCATGAAAATACATTCATAAGCTTTTGAAAGCTCATTTAATTACTGACTTATTGTTTTTCTCCTTAGAGAAAAGAAATTGTTGTTTCTTCACTTTCGTGAAGTCCCTACACATTTGGTTTGTCTTCTTTGTTTAGTTTTCAAAGGTCAACGTCGCTTATCGCGACAACTCCTATATATTATCATAGGTAGTTTATATTGTCAACATTTTTTTGAAATTTATTTTAAATTTCTTTTTCGTAATCGCTTCAAAAGCGAACGTTCGTTAACAACGTATATAATTTACCATAGCTAGCTTTTGTTTGCAAGTCTTTTATATAAAAATTTCTTTAAGATAGTAGCTATTTTTCTTCTTTATTATCTATTGGTTCTAACCATTCTTTTTTAATATTTTTTTCAAGATTTTTTTGTCTTTGATCTTCTTCCATTTTTGGCATCATAATAAATGAATCTCCAAAACTATCAAAATCATATTCTTCCTCTAATGATGGTAACTCAATATCCTCTGGTAAAATAACTTTTTCTTTTTTTAGAAATTCATCTTTATTTAAGCGTAAACCCATTTTTATCACTCCTTTATTCCATTATAATTACCCTCATTTATTTTTCAATAATTTTTTATGTAAAATACAAAAAATAAGCAAGAAGACTTTTTCTTCCTACTTATTTAAACTTTAATTTTCTATTAATTATAAAGAATCATTAATTTTTTCAATTTCTGTCAATAATTCATCATTTGAATTAATTCTAGCGAAAGCAGCTGCATCATTTAAGTATAATTTTACTTCTTCTTTATCTGCATTACTCTCTAATGAATTCATTGCTAATTGATAATACAATCTTGATAAGTAATAAGTAATATGAAATTGACTACATAATTCAATTCCTTTTTTTAGTAACTCATTACTCTTTTTAAAGTTATTATTTTTATTAAAGAACATAGCGCTATGATATAAAACCATTAATACACGCCATACATCTTCCATTTTTTCTAATTGATGTTTTTCGATTTCTTGAATAGCTTTTGTAAAGAAGTATTCTGCTTTTTCTATATCTTCTTGTTTTTGATATACTAAACCTAATCCTGCATAAGCTAAATGGAGATATGTATCTTGGTTTTCATATTGTTCTGCTAAAATTTTATTAAAATAAAACAAATCATCTTCCATTTTTTTCCCTTGTAAAACTTGTGTGAATCCTCTTAAGTATAACAAGTGAATTTTTTGTTCATCATTCAATTGATCTTTTTGAATTGTTCCAATCAATTTTTCAGCCAATTCATAATCCATTGTTACAATACTTTCTTCAATTTTATCTAAAAGCTTATTTGTAGCAACTTCTTTAGTATTGACACTCGCAAATAAGTCCCCTACATCTAATTGCAATCGTGCACACAATTGACTTAAAATTTTCATTGAAGGAATTTGACCATGATTTTCAAATCGGCTTAAAGTTGCCTGCGTACAAATTCCATGACTCAATTCAATCTGAGATAAGCCTTTTTCTTTACGACGCCTTATAAACACTTGAATATCCATAATGATTCTCCTAACTATATATTTTCACTATTATTGTACATTGTTTTTAGGAAATTTTCCAATAATTTTATTTATTTTTCCTTATATAAAATTTGTTGTATAGTTTATATAATATACACATATTTCTTATTGTCCTCTCCCTAAAGACACTGTGTAACTCATTTTAACGCTTTTCATGAAAAGTTTCAACCTCAAAAATAGGATTTTATCAAGTTTCTTTCTATTATATTGTATTTTCTTTCCACTATTTATATTTATATTTTTTTATTAATCCGATACTAATTGATTTCAAGATATAAAAAAAGACTGGAATTAGTTCCAGTCTCTAACTATTTTATTCTGCAATTTCTACAACTAAATAACGGTGTGGTTCTTTACCTTCTGAGTGAGTAGAAATTCGTTTATTTTTACTTAAATATGCATGAATTTGTTTTCTTTCATATGCAGGTAATGGTTCTAAATATACCGGTTGTTTTGTTTTTAACACGCGTCGTGCTGTTTTTTCAGCAATTTGTTGTAAGGCTTCTGTTCGACGTAAACGATAGTCTCCTACATCTACTTGTACAGACATTCTTCCTTTTACAAAACGATGTACAGATACTTGAGCTAATACTTGTAGTGCATTCAAAATTTTACCATATTTACCAATTAATAAACCTGGTTTATCTGTTTCAAATACAAAATTCATTTTTTCTTTTTGTACTTCAACATGAACTACACTTGGTGCTCCATAAATTTCAGCAATTTGTTCTAAATAAGCTTTTGTAACATGAGCAGCTTCTTCAATATGATTATCTAATACTTCAACTGCTTCATCAGATTCTTCATAGTTATCTTCAATATCAAATTCTTCGTCATCAAAAGATTCTTCGACTTCTTCAACAACTACTTCTTCTTGTTTAATTTTTTCTTTAACAGTAATTGATACTACCGCATCTTTTTGTCCGAATCCAAATAATCCTTTTTTACCTTCTTCAATTACTTCAATTTCTACATCATCTTGTGTTAATTGTAATTGTCGTAATCCTTTTTGGATTGCTTTTTCTACTGAAGCATCATTTACTCGAATCGTTTGTGTCATCTTTTATATCCTCCATATTGCAATTTTACATGTATTATCTCATGTTCTATTAATCTGAACAAGTCTATTCTTTAACTTCTGCCGTGTTTTTTCTTAGCTTTTTCTAAAGCTTTCTCACGACGACGTTTTTCATGTGCAATAGCTTTTTGTTCTGCAATAAATGTAAATGGATTATTCATAATTAAAGTTTGAATAACCATAAAGATATTCCCTACAACCCAATATAATGATAACGCACTTGGGAATGTTAAAGCTGTAAATCCAATCATTGCTGGTAATACAAATAACATAATTTTGCCAGCTGCTCCACTGTCTTGCATTTTCATTGTTAACCAAGAAGTCGCATAAGTTGTTGCTACTACTAATATTGGTAAAATAAAGAATGGATCAGGTTGATCTAAATTAAACCATAAGAATGATCCTGTTTTTAAAGCTTCTGTACGACTAATAGCTTGATATAAAGCAATCATTACAGGCAATTGAATCGCTACTGGTAAACACCCAGCATATTGATTCACACCTTCTCTTTCATATAAAGCTGAAATTTCTTCTCGTAAAATTTCTTGAGTTTGATGATCACGAGCAGAATATTTTTCTCGAAGTTTATTAATTTCAGGTTGTAAAATAGCTGTTTGTCTTGTTGTTTTATATTGGAAATGCATCACAGGTACTAACACAATTCTTGTTATAATAGTAAATACAATAATTCCTAAACCATAACTGTTTCCAAAAATATGAGATAAAGTAATAATAAATTGAGATAAATTATAAATAATTACTCGATCCCAAATTCCTGTACTTTCTGCTGTTACAGGTGTTGTACTACATGCTGCTAAAAATAATGTTAAAACCGCTAATGTTAAAGCTAATTTATGCTTTTTCTTCACTTAATTCCCTACTTTCTCCATTATAATCATCTTTTATTAAAATCTTTCCTAATTTTAATACATGCATCATACATTTTTTTACTTCTTGATAATTCATAGATACTACAGGTTTACGTGCGATCACGATAAAATCAATCTCAGACTGTAATTGTGGCTTTAGTTCTGTTAATACACTTCTTATCAATCGTTTTATACGATTTCTAACAACCGCATTCCCTAATTTTTTACTCACAGAAATTCCAACTCTAAAATGAGATTGATTTGATTTATCGATTTGATAAACCACAAATTGACGATTCGCTACTGAATTTCCATGATGAAAAACTCGTTGAAACTCTTGCTCTTTCTTTACTCGATAAGACTTACGCATACACTCACCTTTATCTAAGTTTTTAAAACATTTATAAAAAAAAGATCACTGAGACGTTCAGTGATCTAAGCTGCTAAAACTTTTCTACCTTTACGGCGTCTGCTTGCTAATACTCTACGGCCATTTTTTGTACTCATACGTTTACGGAAACCGTGAACTTTTTGACGTTTACGTTTGTTTGGTTGATATGTTCTTTTCATAACTTCTTGCACCTCCTAGTTCTGTGTCATGTCTAACTATCCTAGACAGTCTACATCATTATAATGATATTCCTTAACAAAGTCAATACTTTGTTTCTTGCATCACTGTACTGGAGTATCATACCATATTTTATTCAAAATACCTAGTAGAAATATTCATTTTTCCATAGTTATCCACAATTATTTTTCAATATTTTCTCAACTTTTAAAGTTTCCCCCATATTTTCCACAACTTTTTAACAAATTAAAAGTCTGTTTACAAAATTTTATCCACAACTTGTGGAAAATGTGGATAATACTCTAAAATCTTTATTTTATTGAGTTTGTTTTATCAACAAATCTTGTTTATAAGTAAATTTTTTAAAAGAATTTTACAAATTATCCACAAAATTGTGGAAAACTTATTACAAATTCACTAAAATTTGTTAAAAATAGATTTCCTGTGGAAAACTTTTAAAAAAAATGCTACACTTACTCTTAGATTTTAACATTATTCATACACAAGGAGGTGTTTTTATGGATCCATTAGATGAGTTTTGGAAAATTTTATTAGCTCATTTTGAAAAAACAAATTCAGATTTTACAATTAAACATTGGATTATGCCTGCTAAATTATTAAAAATTGATTCAAATTATCTTTATATTCAAGTTCCTTCTCAAACATATGCTAATTTCTGGGAAGATAATTTATTAACGGATGTTATGGAACGTGGCTATGATTATTTTAGAAAATCATTTGAACCAAAGTTTATTATTTCTGATGAACAAGAGTTTTCATCAAAACAAACATTCATGGAATCTAACCCACAACTTCAAGTAACTGAAGAAATTAAGGAAGTAACGAAAAATATTTATTTAGAAGATGATTCTCTATTAAATCCTAAATATACATTTGATTCATTCATTATTGGTAAAGGAAATCAAATGGCGCATGCTGCTGCTTTAGTCGTTTGCGAAAGACCCGGACAATTATATAATCCACTCTTTTTCTATGGGGGTGTTGGTCTAGGGAAAACTCACTTAATGCAAGCTATTGGGAATCAATATAAATTACTAAATCCAAATGCACGTGTTAAATACGTAACGAGTGAAGCTTTTACAAATGAAATGATTACTTCATTGAGAACAAATACTCAACAAGAATTTAGAGATTATTATCGTAATGTTGATTTATTATTAGTAGATGATATTCAATTTTTTGCTGAAAAAGAAGCAACTCAAGAAGAGTTTTTCCATACTTTTAATGCACTATTTAATAACCAAAAACAAATTGTTTTAACGAGTGATCGACAGCCAACTGAAATCAAAGCATTGCAAGAACGCTTAGTTTCAAGGTTTGTTTCTGGACTTCCAGTCGATATTACTCCACCTGATTTGGAAACAAGAATTGCAATTTTATCTAAAAAAGCAGAAGCTGTTGGAATTGATATTCCTACTGATACCTTAAGCTATATTGCTGGACAAATTCAATCCAATGTCCGTGAATTAGAAGGTGCTCTTGTAAGAGTTCAAGCTTATTCTGTCACTCATGGTGAAGATATAACAACAAATTTAGCTGCTGAAGCTCTGCAAAACTTTATCCCCGGAAGTAAAGAAAAAATTGTATCCGTTCAAGATATTCAAGAAGCGGTTGCACGTTATTACCATATTTCTCTAGAAGATTTAAAAGGTAAAAAACGAACAAAATCAATTGTAGAACCTCGTCAAATTGCTATGTATTTAGCAAGAGAATTAACAAATAGCTCTCTTCCAAAATTAGGAACAGAATTTGGCAAAGATCATTCTACTGTATTACATGCCTATGATAAAATTAATGAAGAATATAAGCTTCAAGGTGACATTACAAAAGCTGTTAATGATTTAAAGAAAAAACTTGGTTTTTAAGATGTGGATAACTACTCTAGTTATTAAATTGTTATACACAATACTTATCCACAATTAAAAATGATGAATTTAAAAGCAACATAATAGTTTTCCACAAAATTAACAGGCCCTACTACTATTACTATATTTATTATAAATAAAATTAAATTTAAGACAGACACACATTAGGAGGCATAAAATGAAATTTTCAATTAATCGTCAAGCATTTTTAAAAAATTTAGCAGACGTTCAACGTGCTATTCCTTCGAAAACAACGATTCCAATTTTAACAGGAATTAAATTAGTTGTTTCTCAAGAAGGGATTACTTTAACAGGTAGTGATTCTGAAGTTTCTATTGAAATTTTTCTTCCAGTAGAACATGAAGAATTACAATTATCTATTGTGGAGACAGGTTCAATTGTATTACCTGCTCGATTCTTTGGTGAAATTGTTAAAAAATTACCTCAAAATACATTTACTTTAGAAACAAATGAACAATTACAAGCAACGATTACGGCAGGAAGTGCTGCATTTACATTAAATGGCTTATCGGCTCATGATTATCCACAACTTCCAGAAGTTGAAAAAGATCATGTATTAACATTACCTGTTCCATTATTTAGACAAGTGATTTTACAAACTTCTATTGCTGTTTCTACTGCTGAATCTCGCCCTATTTTAACGGGAATTCATATGGTTATTGCTAATAATCAATTAAAAGCTGTCGCAACAGACTCTCACCGTTTGAGTCAAAGAATTATTCCTTTAGAAATGCCTGAAACAAGTAATGCGTTAACATTTGAAATTACTTTACCAGGTAAAACATTAATTGAATTATCACGTATTATTGATGGTTTAGAAACGATTGATTTTGCAATTACTGAAAATCAAGTTCTTTTCCAAACAGAAACTCTTTCTTTCTACTCTCGTTTATTAGAAGGACGTTATCCAGATACAGATCGATTAATCAATGATCAATTTAATACAGCAATTACGGTTGTTGCGAGTGATTTAGTAGCTGCTGTAGATCGTGCATCATTAATGTCTCATACAGATAAAAATAATATTGCGACATTATCGATTAATGAAAATCGCATTTTATTAACAGGTAATTCTCCAGAAATTGGAAAAGTTGAAGAAGAAATTACGGTAGAAAATTATGAAGGTGCTTCATTGGATGTTTCATTTAATCCTGATTATTTAAAAGATGCGCTTCGTTTATTTGGTTCTTCAGAAGCAACAATTCAATTTTTAGAAGCGAATCGTCCATTTACATTGACATTAAAAGACAATCATTCAGATATTCCATATAGTTTTATTCAATTAGTTACACCAGTTCGTACATTTAATGGTTAAAAAATAGTCCATGATGATTTTTGTCATCATGGATTTTTTTTTGCTTATTTTTAAAATTTTGAAAAAATCCTAGTAAATTTCATTTTTCCCTTTAAAAAAGGTTTTTTATTTATTTTATAAAAAAATGCAAAAATAGGCGAAATTTTTCAAAATCTTTGAGAATTCTCCAAAAAAAAGGTATAATACATTAGTGTGTGTATACCCAAATGAGAGAAAAGAGGAAAATCATGACAAAGATTGTAACAATTACAGAAGAATTTATTACATTAGGACAATTTTTAAAACATATTGATGTCATTACAACAGGTGGGCAAGCAAAATGGTATTTGCAAGAAACAGTTGTATTTGTCGATGGTGAAATTGAAAATCGTCGTGGTAGAAAACTTTATGATAAAACACGTGTAGAAATTCCTGAAGAAGGCATTTTTGTTGTGAAAAGAGAATCTGAGGAAGTTATGGATGAGATTAGTTGAATTACAACTGAATCATTTCAGAAATTATGAAGAACTTTTTCTTGAATTTGGGAAAGGAGTTCATATTTTTATTGGTGAAAATGCTCAAGGAAAAACGAATTTAATGGAATCTATCTATACTTTGGCAATGACGAAGAGTCATCGTACCAATCAAGATCGTGAATTGATTATGTGGAATGAAGATACTGCTACCATTAAAGGAAAAGTAGAAAAGAAAATTAGCAATATTCCCTTAGAAATTCGTTTTTCAAATAAAGGAAAAATAGGACGAGTCAATCATTTAGAACAAAAAAAGCTTAGTTCCTATTTAGGACAATTAAATGTCATTTTATTTGCACCTGAAAATTTAGAATTAGTGAAAGGTGCCCCAGCAAATCGCCGAAAATTCATGGATATGGAACTAGGTCAAATGAATCCTATTTATTTACATGAATTAGTAGAATATCAACGCCTTATAAAACAAAGAAATCATTATTTAAAACAATTAGCGATTAAAAAATCATCGGCTGATCTTTATTTAGAAGTTTTAACAGAACAAGTCATTGAAAAGGCAACTGCAATTTTAAACCATCGTTTAGAATTTATGGAACAATTGGAAGCTTTAGCTAGACCAATTCATGAACAAATTTCATTAGGAAGAGAAGAGTTTTCATTGAAATATCAAACATCCCTTTCGATTGAAAAAGGAATGTCTCAAGATGAAGTAAAAGAATTGTATCAAAAACAATTTGAAGCTGTACAAAAAAGAGAATTAGAACAAGCGAGTACTTTAGTCGGTCCGCATCGAGATGATTTGATTTTTTATTTAAATGATAAACCTGTTCAAAATTTTGGTTCTCAAGGGCAACAACGTTCAACTGTATTAAGTTTAAAATTAGCAGAAATAGAATTAATGAACATCGCTACTGGAGAATATCCAATTTTATTATTAGATGATGTGTTATCTGAATTAGATGATGATCGACAAACACATTTGATTAAAGCAATTGAAAATAAAGTACAAACATTCATAACAACGACTAGTTTAGATGGAATTCGTAAGCAATTTATTAATGAACCAATTGTATATCCAATTCATCAAGGTCAAGTTCAATGAAAAATGGAGTGTGAGAATAGAAAATGACAGAAGAAAATAAAGAAGTTCTTGCTGCACAATATGATGCCAGTCAGATTCAAGTATTAGAAGGATTAGAAGCTGTACGTAAACGTCCAGGGATGTATATTGGTTCTACAAGTAGTGCTGGTTTACATCATTTAGTATGGGAAATTGTTGATAACTCAATTGACGAGGCTTTAGCAGGATTTGCGACTCATATTGAAATTGAGATTACACCTGAAAACCATATCCGTGTTACAGATGATGGACGTGGAATTCCAGTTGATATTCAAGAAAAAACAGGACGTCCTGCTGTTGAAACAGTATTTACAGTACTTCACGCTGGTGGTAAATTCGGCGGCGGAGGTTACAAAGTTTCCGGTGGTCTTCACGGGGTAGGTGCTTCTGTTGTTAATGCACTTTCTACAGATTTAACGGTACAAGTTTTTAAAGATGGAAATATTTATGAACAGTCTTATAAACGTGGTGCTGTTTTAGAAGATTTAAAAATTGTTGGGCAAACTGAAAAACATGGAACGAGTGTTTATTTTGTACCAGACCCAGAAATTTTCCAAGAAACTACGGTATATGACTTTGAAAAATTAGCGAATCGTGTTCGAGAACTAGCTTTTTTAAATAAAGGATTAAAACTAACGATTACTGATTTGCGAGTAGAAGAGCCTGTTGTAAAAACATTTTATTATGAAGGCGGAATTAAAAGTTATGTTGAACATTTAAATAAATCTAAGCAAGTATTATTTGAAGAGCCAATTTATGTTGAAGGGGAACAAGATGGTATTCAAGTGGAAGTAGCCATGCAGTATACTTCAGGATACCATACGAATTTATTAAGTTTTACAAACAATATCCATACTTATGAAGGTGGAACACATGAATCTGGAATGAAAACAGCCCTTACTCGTGTTATTAATGATTACGCTCGTCGTCAAAAATTAATGAAAGAGAATGAAGAAAAATTAAGTGGGGAAGATGTACGTGAAGGATTAACGGCAGTTGTATCTATTAAACATCCTGATCCACAATTTGAAGGACAAACAAAAACAAAATTAGGAAATTCTGAAGCAAGAACAATTACAGATCGATTATTTGCGACTCATTTTGATAAATTTTTAATGGAAAATCCACAAGTTGCTCGTAAAATTGTTGAAAAAGGGATTTTAGCTTCTAAAGCACGTTTAGCTGCGAAAAGAGCGCGTGAAGTAACTCGTAAAAAATCAGGTTTAGAAATTTCTAATTTACCAGGGAAATTAGCGGACTGTTCAAGTAATGATCCAAGTGTTTCAGAAATCTTCATCGTCGAAGGAGATTCTGCGGGAGGTTCTGCAAAACAAGGACGTTCTCGTCACTTCCAAGCGATTTTACCAATTCGAGGGAAAATCTTAAACGTTGAAAAAGCATCATTAGATAAAATTTTAGCCAATGATGAAATCCGTTCACTATTTACTGCAATGGGAACTGGATTTGGTGGAGATTTTGATTTATCGAAGGCTCGTTATCATAAATTAGTGATTATGACCGATGCGGATGTCGATGGAGCGCACATTCGAACATTATTAATTACATTATTCTATCGTTATATGCGTCCAGTAGTGGAAGCAGGATATGTTTATATTGCGCAACCACCTCTTTATAAATTAAAACAAGGAAAACAAGAGTTTTATATTCAAAATGATGAGGAATTAGAAGCAAAATTAAAAGAACTTCCAGCTAGTCCAAAACCACAAATTTCTCGATACAAAGGTTTAGGAGAAATGGATGCGGAACAATTATGGGAAACAACGATGAATCCTCAAAATCGTTCGATGTTACAAGTAACGGTTGAAGATGCTGCTGAAGCTGATCAAGTGTTAGATATGTTAATGGGCGATAAAGTAGAACCACGTCGAGAATTTATTGAAGCAAATTCGAAATTTATTGACGTGAATGATTTAGATATTTAATGATTGAAGAAGAGGAGAGACAAAATGTCTGAGGAAAAAGATTTAGAATTTTTCGAAGAAAAATTCGAACCAACGGATTTAGCCAAAACAATGCGTAAATCATTTTTGGAATATTCTATGAGTGTTATTGTATCTCGTGCGCTTCCTGATGTTCGTGATGGGTTAAAACCTGTTCACCGTCGTATTTTATATGGGATGCATGAATTAGGAGTAACGCCAGATAAACCCCATAAAAAATCTGCTCGTATTGTTGGGGATGTAATGGGTAAATACCATCCACACGGAGACTCTGCCATTTATGATGCAATGGTTCGTATGGCACAAGATTTCTCATATCGTTATCCATTAATTGATGGTCACGGAAACTTTGGTTCTGTCGACGGAGATAGTCCAGCGGCAATGCGTTATACTGAAGCAAGAATGAGTAAAATTGCTTTAGAAATGCTACGAGATATTAATAAAGATACGATTAATTATCGTGATAACTATGATTCAACAGAACGTGAGCCAGAAGTTTTACCATCTCGTATTCCAAATCTTTTAGTTAATGGAGCAACAGGGATTGCGGTAGGGATGGCAACGAATATTCCTCCACATCATTTAGGGGAAGTCATTTCTGCATTACATTTATTAATGAAAAATCCTGATGTTACAACAGCTGAATTGATGGAAGTATTACCAGGACCTGATTTTCCAACAGGTGGAATTGTATTAGGTAAATCTGGAATTCGTCGAGCTTATGAAACAGGTCGTGGATCTATTACAGTTCGTGGTCGTGTACAAATCGAAGAATTAAAAAATGGAAAAGAACGTATTATTATTACGGAATTACCATATATGGTCAATAAAGCTCGTTTAGTTGAACGTATTTCGCAATTGCATCATGAAAAGAAAATTGAAGGAATTACGTACTTAAATGACGAATCTGACCGTAAAGGAATGCGTGTCGTTATTGAAGTGAGAAGAGATGTTTCCGCTTCAGTCGTTTTAAATAATTTATACAAATTAACGCCATTACAATCAAATTTTGGATTTAATATGTTAGCAATTGTAGGGCAAGAACCAAAAATTTTAAGCTTAAAAGAAATTTTACGACACTACTTAAATCACCAAGAAGAAGTGATTCGTCGTCGTAGTATTTTTGAAAAGAAAAAAGCAGAAGATCGTGCTCATATTTTAGAAGGATTACAAGTAGCTTTGGATCATATCGATGCCATTGTTGCGATTCTTCGTAGTTCTGCTAGTGGTGATATTGCTAAAGAACGTTTCATGAATGAATATGGATTAAGTGATAAACAAGCTCAAGCTATTTTAGATATGAGAATGGTTCGCTTAACAGGATTAGAACGTGAGAAAATCGATGCAGAATATGCAGATTTACAAGCACTTATCAAAGAATTAAATGAAATCTTAGCAAGCGAAGAAAGACGTTATGAAATTATCGAACAAGAATTATTAGAAATTCAACAAAAATTTGATAATCCTCGTCGTACTGAATTATTAGTAGGAGAAGCTTTAAGTTTAGAAGATGAAGACTTAATCGAACAAGAAGATGTAGTCATTACTTTAACGAAGAATGGCTATATTAAACGATTAGCAAATTCTGAATTTAAAACACAACGTCGTGGTGGGCGTGGTGTACAAGGAATGAGTGTCCATGATGATGACTTTGTAGAAAATATGATTTCATGTTCAACTCATGATTCATTATTATTCTTTACGAATACAGGTAAAGTATATCAAGCAAAAGGATATGAAATTCCAGAATACAGTCGTACTGCTAAAGGATTACCAGTCATTAACTTATTGAATATAGACTCAACTGAGAAAATTCAAGCAATTATTAGTGTACCGGAATCTGATGAAACAGAAAGATTCTTATTCTTTACAACTTTACGTGGAACTGTTAAACGTGTGAAATTATCAGACTTCAAAAATATTCGTACAAATGGATTACGTGCGATTCAATTACGAGAAGATGATCAATTAATTCGTGTAGTCGTAACAAGTGGTCAAGATGGCATCATTCTTGGAACTTACCACGGAAATGCTGTAACATTCCATGAAGAAAAAGTTCGTGCAATGGGTCGTACAGCTGCAGGGGTTCGAGGCGTATCTTTACGTGATGATGACTACGTGATTGGAATGGATATTTTAACACCTGAACGTGAAGTATTAGTCGTTAGTGAAAAAGGATATGGTAAACGTACTGCTGCCAGCGAATATGCCTTAAAAGGTCGTGGCGGTAAAGGAGTTAAAACTCTTCGTATTACTGAAAAAAATGGTCCTCTTGTATGCTTAAGAACTGTAACGGGTGAGGAAGATTTAATGATTATGACGAATAAAGGAGTAATCATTCGATTCCACGCTTCAGATGTTTCTCAAACAGGTCGTGGTGCTCTAGGAGTTCGTATGATGCGTTTAGATCAAGATGCTATTGTAAGTTCATTAGCCATTGTTGATCGTGAAGAGGAAGCGGAAGAAACGGTCACTTCATCAGAAGAAACAGTTGTTTCTGAAAAAGTAACCGAAAACTTACAAAACTTCGCACAAGAATTAGTAGACGAACAAGAATAAAACAATAAAATTAGACTTTTCTAAATGAGCAAAGGTGTTAAACTCACTTATATGCTTTGAGGAAAAGTCTTTTTTCTATTTATGATGAAGATACAAAAAATAAGCAATCCTTTGAAAAATTAGACTTTAGTCACTAGTAAAGCGCTATTTTTAGGTGTATAATCAGCGTAATTACAAGATGGGAGGAAGTTTATTATGATTGAATTTAAACAAGCAACAAAAAAATATGGAGATAAGGTAGCTTTAAACAACTTAAACTTAACAATTGAAAGTGGAGAAATTGTTGGATTAATCGGACATAATGGTGCAGGAAAATCTACGACTATTAAATCATTAGTGAGTATTTTACCACTTACAAGTGGAACGATTGAAGTAGATGGTGTTCCTCTATCACAAGATCCATTAACGATTAAGCGAAAAATTGGATACGTGGCCGATTCTCCAGATTTATTTTTACGTTTAACGGCTAATGAATTTTGGGAATTAATTGCAGTTTCTTATCAATTAACAATGAACCAAATAGAAGAAAGATTAACGTATTTATTAGAGTTATTTGACTTTACTCCTTATCGTTATGATGTGATTGAATCATTTTCTCATGGGATGAGACAAAAAGTATTCGTCATTGGTGCTTTGTTATCTGACCCAGATATTTGGATTTTAGATGAACCATTAACTGGTTTAGATCCACAAGCTGCTTACGATTTGAAAAAAATGATGCGTGAACATGCCGAAAAAGGAAAAACAGTATTATTTTCTACCCATGTATTAGAAGTAGCAGAACAATTATGTGATCGTATTGCCATTTTGAAAAAAGGTGAATTACTATTTTACGGTACAATTGAAGAGCTAAAAGAACATAATCCTCAAGAGTCTCTTGAAAGTATTTATTTATCTTTAGCGGGACGTAAGGAAGGAGAGACTGTCGATGAATCTACAAGCTGTTAGAAAATTAGTAAAGTTGAATTTATTATATGCAGTTGCTCCTGCTCAATTAGCTGCTTACCGACAAAAACAAGAAAAAAATCCACTAAAAAAAATTGATATTCCTAAAAAAATCCTTCGTTCTCAGCTTATGATTGGATTAATTTATATTGCTTTTTTTGGGGTATTAAATTCATTGGTAAACCCTATTGGAAACAATCCTGTCCTATTTGCGAATATGATTAGTATTTTTAGTGCTTTTACATTTTCTCAAAGTTTTATTGCATTTTATAATGTATTTTACGAAAGTAAAGATTTAACTTCTTATCGACCTTATGCTTTTAGAGAAGTAGAGATTATTCTTGGAAAAGCTATTTCTGTTATGATGGTTGCTTTAATGGGATTAGGGCCTATTATTGCTTATTTTATCGTTTTACCGATTCAATATGGAAAAGATTTGTGGTATACCATTCCTTTAATGATCATTAACTGCTTCATCTTATTAGTCTTTTTAGGAGTATTTATTTTTACACTTGTACATTATTTGACAAGTTTGTCATTTTTTAAAAAGCATAAAAATATTATTTCAAATATTTTATTAGGATTTGTTTCTATTTTTTCAGGTTTACTGTATATTTTAATTTCTAATCATAATACTGTTTCAATATTAACGAAACAAGAGAGAGCTTTTATTCCTCCATTTGAAGCTTTTTATGCGATGATTCTTCATCCATTATCGTTTGATGGAATCATTGGCTATATTGGATGGATTGGTATTACAGTTCTCTTATTAGTAAATATTCACTATAAAGTATTACCAACCTTTTATGAAAAAGCGATGGAAGTTAGTTCAATTCAACAATATTCTAAAAGAGTTCGTAGCTTTACATTGGATAATTTTTCAAAATTAGTGAGAAAATACCATATTCAATTAATGAAAGAAGGCTCCATTATTGTTCAAGGAATCATTGCACCAAGCATTTTACCGTTTTTGATGTTATTACCAATGATTTTTGGAGTAACGAGAGAAGGAGTTAATCTTACAGAATTTTTTACCTTCCGATTTTTACTTTCGTATTTATTATTTGCACTAATGTTTGCAATGACGAATTCCTTTGGAAATAACTTAACTAGTATTGGTTTTTCTTTGGAAAGAGATAATTTTGAATATTTAAAAGTATTACCAATTGATATGAAAAAATATGCTCGTGAAAAATTTAAAGTCTTATTTTTAACGCAATCTTCTGTACCAATTCTATTATTAAGTATTGTATTATTAGTACTACGCATGCCAATTTTATTAGTGTTAGCAGTAATAGTTACTTGGTTTTCGATTAGTTTTGGATTATCAGCTTGGGGATTTGAAAGAGATTATCGACTACGTGTTCCGAATTGGAGTAATATTGTTGAACTACAAAGTCGAGGAAATAAATTTTTATTAGGATTCTTAATGTTTATTTTATTTATCCTTTTAATCCTTTGTATAGTGGCCTCTTTCCCAATTATTCACTTCCTTCCAGAAACAATTGGGTATATCATAGGAGCTGCAGCTTTTGTCATCCTTAATGGACTAGGGATATTCTTTGGTGAATATTATTTAAGAAAATTGAAAAAAGCTTTATAATAATAGAAGAGAGGGGAGTATGTAGAAATGACTGAAAAGGAAGTATTATCTATAAGTACAGATTTCCCTGAAATTTCTGATGAGATGATTAATGAAAATGGTGAAGTAGTTGTAGATGAGTTTTATCAAAATATGATTCATCAAATTGATCCTAATGATAAAGGAGAAAAATATTCTAAAGAAGAATTATTAAAAGAATTAGGGATTGTTTAATTACTTTACTAAAAAAATATTTATATGATTTAAGACCATGGTGATATTGATATATAGAACTCCATAGTGAAAACTATGGAGTTTTTGTAGTTTAAAGTATAGTTTAAAACTATAATATAAGATAATAATTAGATAATTGACTAGAACAGTTTCTCCTGTTATTCTAAGTTCAGTTAAAGAAAAGCACTGTGAAAAGGTGAGTAGAGAAGGAAACTTGTTTAGAGAGTCTCGGTAGGTGAAAAGAGATCAAGGTTGAATTTTTGAAGATGGCCTTGGAGTGTTAGATATTGAATGATTAAATATCTACGGGTAGCCCGATATAGCAAGAGTATAAAGATACTTATAGAGGGAATTATTGAGAAATAATTCTAAAACAAGGTGGTAACGCGAATTTTCGTCCTTGCAGTGAAAAACTGTAAGGATTTTTTATTTTAGGAGGAATATATTATGACAAAACAACAAGCACCATTTAGAGTAGACCACGTAGGAAGTTTCTTACGTCCAAAGGAATTAGTAGAAGCAAGAGAAAAATTTGCAAACGGTGAAATTACACGAGAAGAATTAACAGTAGTGGAAGATAAAACGATTCAAGAAATTGTGAAAAAACAAATTGCTGCTGGATTACAAGGTGTAACAGATGGAGAATTCCGTCGTGCTTACTGGCATTTAGACTTCTTTTGGGGTTTTAACGGAGTAGAACATGTAGTGGGGGAACGTGGCTATTTATTTCATGGAATTGAAACAAAAGCTGATACTGCAGTACTTAAAGCACCGATTAATGGGAAAAATCACCCATTTGTTAAACATTTTGAGTTTTTAAGAGATTTAGTTAAAGAAGAAGATGTGATTGTTAAATTTACTATTCCTTCTCCTTCACAATTTTATTTTGAATTAATTCGTACACCAGAGCATGTTGCTGCTTGGGAAGCTGTTTATTCAACAACAGATGAATTATTCGAGGCTATTATTAAAGCTTATTCTGAAGTGATTCAAGATTTATATGATGCAGGACTTAGAACATTACAATTAGACGATTGTACATGGGGAGCTTTAGTAGACGATGGATTTACAAAACGTTTCCGTGAAGAGCGCCCATTAGAAGAAGTAAGAAGAGAGTTTGCTGCTCGTGCGTTACGTTTAAACAATGGTGTCATTGCAAATGCACCTAAAGATTTAGTGATTAACACTCACGTTTGTCGTGGTAATTTCCATTCTACTTGGATTTCTCAAGGAGGATATAATAAAGTAGAAGATGAGTTACTAGGTGGGGAAAATGTAAATGCTTATTATTTAGAATTTGATACAGACCGTGCAGGGGACTTTAAACCATTAGCAAAAGTTGGAACAGAGAAAAAAGTAGTTCTTGGATTATTAACATCAAAATTTGCTGATTTAGAAAATAAAGATGAAATTATTGCTCGTATTAAAGAAGCTAGTCAATATGTACCATTAGAAAATCTATACTTAAGTACACAATGTGGATTTGCTTCAACAGAAGAAGGAAATGTAATTAAAGAAGAAGATCAATGGAAGAAAATTGCATTAATTAGTGAAATTGCACAAGAAGTTTGGGGAAAATAAACTTAGTATTATAAAGCAAACAAAGGGCTATGGGAGATTTATGTTAATCCATAGCCTTCCATTTTTTTAGAAAGGAAGTGTCATAATGACAACATTTCAACAACAATTAACACAAGCATTTAAAACGTTAAAACAAGCAAAATGGGTGAATTTAAGCCATCAAATTGATGCTAATAGCCCTCATTTTCCTGCTTTGCCAGCATTAGAACAAAAAGATTTATTTACCTTAAAAGATGGTTTTCATGTACAACAATTATCAGTAGTGACTCAATACGGAACACATATTGATCCACCTTGCCATTTTGTTGAAGGTGGACGATTCCTTGATGAATTAGAGTTAAAAGATTTATTGTTACCTTTGTACGTGATTAATCGTTCAAAAGAAGTAGCTGAAAATCCAAATTATGAATTAACAAAAGAAGATGTAGTAGCATTTGAAGAAGAATATGGTCAGATTGAATCAGGTGCGTTTGTTGCCTTTCGTAGTGATTGGTCACATCGTTGGCCAAGTCAAAATGATGTTCGTAATCTTGATGAAAATGGCGTTCAACAAACACCAGGTTGGAGTAAAGAAGCACTAGAATTTTTAATTCATGAACGTCATGTAAAAGCAGTAGGACATGAAACATTAGATACAGATTCTGGAGTTCATGCAGCAGCACATGGGTTAACAAATGAGTATTATTTACTAAGTCAAAACATTTATCAAGTAGAAGTATTAGCAAATCTTGATCAACTTCCTGCAGTAGGTGCGGTCATTTCAATATCTTATCCAAACTGGAAACGTACACCAGGTTCACCTGTGCGTGCAATTGCTTATTTACCAGAAGCTGAATAAAAGAAAAGAGGAATAAATATGTCAAATCATGAAAATTGTAATTGTTGTCAAAAAGCGCCTTTCCGCTTAGATCACGTAGGAAGTTTCTTACGTCCAGAACGATTAAAAGAAGCTCGTGCAAAATTTAGTGCTGGAGAAATTACTGCTGAAGAACTAGAACGTGTAGAAAACGAAGAAATCATTGCCTTAGTTGAAAAAGAAAAAGAACTTGGACTTCAATCCATTACAGATGGAGAATTTCGTCGTGCTTTCTGGCACTTAGACTTTTTAGAACACTTAGATGGAGTGGAACTAGTAGAAGTAGAACATTTCTCTGTTCAGTTTAAAGATAAAGATGTAAAACCAAAAACTTTACGCATTGTTGGCAAAATTGATTTTTCTGAAAACCATCCATTCGTAAAACATTTTAAATTCTTAAAAGAACATGCAGGAGACACACCAGTTAAATTAACAATTCCTTCACCAAGTATGTTGCATTTAATTACACAAGTACGTGAGAAAAACTATATCCCAATTGATCGTTACAAAGATAATGAAGCATTATTTTATGATGATGTTGTGGCAGCCTATCGTAAAGCTCTACAATGTTTCTATGACTTAGGATGCCGTAATATTCAATTAGATGATACAAGTTGGGGAGAATTCTGTGCTTTAGATAAACGTGAAGCCTATGAAGCACGTGGATTTGATTTAGAACAAATTGCTCGTGATTATGTAGACGTGTTAAACCGTGTAATTGAATGGAAACCAGAAGATTTAGTAGTAAACATGCATATTTGCCGTGGAAACTTCCGTTCAACATGGTTCTCTAGTGGTGGTTATGAACCAGTTGCTAAGACTTTATTCGGTCATTGCCGTGTAGATGGATTCTTCTTAGAATATGATAGTGACCGTGCTGGAGACTTTACTCCACTTCGTTATATTAAAGACCAAAAAGTGGTACTTGGATTAATTACTTCTAAATCTGGTGACTTAGAAGATAAAGATGAAGTGATTGCTCGTATTAATGAAGCAAGTCAATATGTTCCTCTTGAACAATTATGTCTAAGTCCTCAATGTGGATTTTCTTCAACAGAAGAAGGAAATATTTTAACGATTGAAGCACAATGGGATAAATTAAAACTAATTGATCAAATTGTTCGTGAAGTTTGGAAATAAATATTGAACAGTATGTGGATTTTCTGCATACTGTTTTTTATATAAAAATTAATACAAAATCGTTGTCAGAATGCAATTTCTCTGCTATAATAATGGAACGTGAGTATTAGTATTAATACTCTCCTTGCTTGTTCAAAAGAATAGGCCAAAAGTCCATAAGGAGGTGACAGTCAATGAGTCAAACATCAAAATACGAGATTTTATACATCATCCGTCCAAACATCGATGAAGCTGCTAAAGCTGAATTGGTTGCAAGATTTGATGCCGTATTAGCAGACAATGGCGCTGTTGTTGTTGAATCTAAAGACTGGGCGAAACGTCGTTTTGCATACGAAATTAAAGATTTCCACGAAGGTATCTATCATTTAGTGAATATCACTGCTGAAGATGCAAAAGCAATTGACGAATTCGACCGTTTAGCTAAAATCAGCAATGACATCTTACGTCATATGGTTGTTAAAGTAGAAGCATTTGCTTAATATTAAGTAAAACAAGTCTTGAAAGGAGCAGATACTATGATCAATAATGTTGTGTTAGTAGGTCGTTTAACTCGACCAGTAGACTTAAAATATACTCCAAATGGAGTAGCAGTTGGAACTTTTTCAATTGCATGTGAGCGTCGTTATACAAATCAACAAGGAACTCGAGAAACAGACTTTATTAACTGTAGAGTTTGGAGAAAATCAGCTGAAAATTTAGCGAAGTTTACTCGTAAAGGTTCTTTAATTGGAGTTGAAGGACATATTGAAACTAGAAGCTATGAAAATCAACAAGGACAAAAAGTTTATGTAACTGAAGTAGTCGTTGATAATTTTTCATTCTTAGAGTCAAAAAATGTTACTGAACAACGTCCAGTAAATGATTCTTATAATGGTTATTCACAACAAAATCAGTATCAATCACAAGGTGGTTTTAACTCACCAAGTGCTCCTACATCATCATTTGGAAATGTTCCAGCAGACCCATTCTTAGCGAATGGAGAAGCAATTAATATTTCTGACGATGATTTACCATTCTAATCAAAAGGAGGATACCGTAATGGCTCAACAACGTAGAGGTGGCGGCGCTCGTCGTCGTAAAAAAGTTTGCTACTTCACTGCAAACCACATTACATATATCGATTACAAAGATGTAGAATTATTAAAACGCTACATTTCTGAAAAAGGTAAAATCTTACCACGTCGTGTAACAGGTACTTGTGCTAAATATCAACGTCTTTTAACAGTTGCTATTAAACGTGCTCGTATTATGGGATTATTACCATTCACAACAGTAGACTAATAAAGACAAAGGACTGGATTTCCAGTCCTTTTTTCTATCAAAATGTTTCACGTGAAACATTAGAAGTTTCCCTCTGATGTCCGAGTAAATGTTTCACGTGAAACATTTTGAAAAAGCATGAAGGGTATTCCTTAGCTTTAAAATATGTTAAAATAGTTATAGAAAGATGGTGATAAACATATGTTGAATCATTTTAAAGAATGGTATGAAAAGCTTCCATCTTATCTAAAAATTCCTTCTGTGAAATATTATGGAGGATCCTTTATAATCCTTTTAACTATTCTATGTATCATGAGTTTTGTGACTCATATATGGTTAGGATTAATATTTCTATTTTGGTTATGTTTATTTGCCATATTAGTGTATTTTTCTGTTCAGCATATCAGTAAACAAATAAATCAATATACAATTGATTTAGCTTACAAAATACGTAAAGGTGAGCAAGATGCCTATTTAAAAATGCCAATAGGTATGATTTTATATGATATGAATGAAAATATTACATGGATAAATCCTTATCTTCAGAAAAAACTCCAGAGACAGGATGTTATCGGGATTCCATTAAAGGAATTAAATGAACGATTATATTATCAAGTAAAAAGACAAATTCAAAATCAAAAAGAAAATGATATTTTTACTCATATAGATAAAAAATACCAAGTAATCGTACATCCAGATATTCGAATGATTTACTTAACTGATATTACAGAATATGCAAGTATTGAGGAAAAATATCATGAAGAACAAATTGTATTTGGACAAATATTTTTAGATAATTTTTCAGAAGTTTCCCAGTCATTAAATGATAGAAGAAAATCAAATTTAAACAATTTCGTAACGAATCAATTATCTAGTTGGGCTATCAATCATAATATCTTTATGAAAAGAGTGGACGAGGATCGATTTATTGCATTTTTAAATCGTAAATCATTAGAAACTTTGGAAAAAGAAAAATTTGATATTATGGATAAGATTCGTGAAACTACAGCAAAACAAAACTTTCCATTAACAGTTAGTATGGGATTCTCTTATGCTGATAAAAATAATAATGATGTAAAATATCCAGAAATTGCTTCGTATGCTCAAGCTAACTTAGATTTAGCTTTAGGACGTGGTGGTGATCAAGTAGTAGTTCGTTCTCAAAATGAAGATGCTCGTTTCTATGGTGGAAAATCTAATCCAATGGAAAAACGTACAAGAGTCAGAGCTAGAATGGTTTCTCAAGCATTAAAAGATTTAATGGAAGAGGCATCTGAAATTATTGTAATGGGACATCAGTTCCCAGATATGGATGCAATTGGAGCTTGTTTAGGAATTCGAAGAATTGCAAATATGAATCATAAAAAAGCTTGGATTGTGACGAATGAAAATCAATATTCACATGATATCCATAAATTGATGGATGTGATTCAAGAAAAAGAAGATTTAAGAGATGATATTATTTCTCCTGAAGAAGCTTTAGAAAAACTAACGTCAAATACATTAGTCATATTGGTGGATGTTAGTCGCCCAGTAATTGCTGCTGCTCCTGAGGTATTAGAGCAAGCAAATAAAATTGTTGTCATTGATCATCATAGAAGAAGCCAAGATTTTCCTAAAAATCCAGTATTAGTTTATATTGAACCATATGCTTCTTCAACTGGTGAATTGATTACAGAATTATTTGAATATCAAAATGATAATGTAGAAAGTATTCAACCAATTGAAGCAACTGCCATGTTAGGTGGTATTATTGTAGATACAAGGAACTTTACTTTAAGAACAGGATCTAGAACCTTTGATGCAGCAAGTTATTTAAAATCAGTTGGGGCCGATACAATATTAATTCAAAGATTATTGAAAGAAAATGTTGAAACTTATTTATTAAGAAGTCATTTATTAAATTCATTAATTTTATTAGAAAATAATATTGGTATTGTACAAGGAGAAGAAGATACTCCTTATCCAACAGTGGTGGCTGCACAAACAGCAGATATGATGCTTTCAATGGAAAATATTGATGCTTCATTTGTTGTTACAAAACGTGAAGATGGACGTATTGGTATTAGTGGTCGAAGTTTAGGAAATAAAAATGTACAACGTGTAATGGAAAAAATGGGTGGTGGTGGACACCTCTCAAATGCAGCTACTCAATTAAGTGATACTACGATTGCAGAGGCTGTTATTCAATTAAAAGAAGTGATTTCTGAATTAGGAAATGATATAGATTTATAGGAGGTAAGAAAAATGAAAGTTATTTTTCTACAAGATGTTAAAGGTAAAGGAAAAAAAGGAGATGTAAAAAACGTAGCAGATGGCTATGCACAAAATTTCCTTATTAAAAATGGTTTAGCAAAAGAAGCTACAACTGCGAGCTTATCAACTTTAGCAGGTCAAAAGAAAGCTGAAGAAAAACATAACGCTGAATTATTAGCAAAAGCAAAAGAATTAAAAGAATTCTTAGAAAAAGAAGAAACAGTTGTAACGATTAAAGCAAAAGCCGGTGAAGATGGTCGTTTATTTGGAGCTATTCCAGCAAAACAAATTGCAGAAGAATTCAATAAAACATTTAACGTATCATTAGATCGTCGTAAATTTGAATTAGCTGCACCAATTCGTGCTCTAGGATTTGCAAGAGTACCAGTAAAATTACATCATGATGTAGAAGCAACATTAACTGTGAATATTGTTGCTCAATAAATTTTTGAATGAGTAAAGGGCTGTGGATAAGTTTTCCACAGCTTTTTTTATCACTATTTGTTAAAATAATCACAATATTTGATAAATAAAAACCACCGATTTTCATCGGTGGAAAAAAGGATTAGAAATATTTATTTTGGGAGGATAAATATTCTTATTTGGGAATGACTAAAGTATAGAGGAAGATTATGAAGAAATTATGAAATAAATTTATAGATTTTATAAAAAATTATTTATGATAGGCATGACCCGCTGTAATTCTGAAAGAGCGATAAATTTGTTCTACTAAAACTAGTCTCATTAATTGATGAGGAAGAGTAATTCTACCAAATGAAATTTTAGCATTTGCACGTTTTTTTACTGTATCACTTAATCCAAGTGAACCACCAATAATGAAAACAATAGAACTTTTCCCATTTATGCCATAATTTTCAATCTTTTCAGCTAATTGTTCTGAACTAATTAAATCTCCCTCAATTGCCATAGCGATAACGGTATCAGAATCTTTTACTTTAGCAAGAATTTTTTCTCCTTCTTTATCTTTGACCTGTTCCATTTCTTTTTCACTTAGATTTTCTGGAGCTTTTTCATCTGGGACTTCAATTAGCTGTAGTTTACAATAACTTCCTAATCGTTTGGCATATTCATCTATTCCTTGTTTCAGATATTTTTCTTTTAATTTCCCAACACTAATAATAGTAATATTCATATAAGTCTCCTTTAAAAAGTTTACGTTAGTATTATACTAAACATTTGGATAAAATTTCATTTATTTTATCGCTTTTTTTTTTGAAAAGCATTATAATTTTCAAGAATAGATTTTTATCATTAATGGAGGAATTAAATGATTCGTTTTTTATTTCAACAATCCATTCCTAAAAGGATAGCAGCTAGTTTTGCTATTGTTATTTTAGTGGGTTCTTTATTATTAAATTTACCTATCTCACAATTAGAGACTTCACAGGCCACGTATTTTGATCATTTATTTACAACAGTCTCAATGGTTTGTGTTACGGGTTTATTTACTCAACCAGTCGCTTCTACTTATAATACATTTGGTCAAATCATTTGTATGCTCTTAATGCAAATTGGTGGACTTGGTTTAATGAGTATGATTGCCTTTTTCTTTTTTGATTCAGGAAAGAAACTATCTTTAACAGATCGCTTGGCACTCCAGGATAGTTTGAATCGAGATGATACAAAAGACTTTAAAGATTACTTACGTACAATTTTTAAATATACGTTAATGATTGAAGGAATCGCTGCTATTCTTTTTTCTTATCGATTTATTCCGATGTTGGGAGTTGGAAAAGGAATATTTACTTCGATATTTTTTGCAATTTCAGCTTTTTGTAATGCTGGATTTGATAACTTAGGAAGTAATAGTTTAATTGATTATGCAACGGATCCATTATTATCATTGGTTATTTCAGCGTTGATTATATTAGGTGGAATTGGTTTTGCAGTATGGTTTGATGTGAAAAATTCTATTTCATGCTACCGTCGTTCCTTACAAAATAAATATCATAAAATGTTTTATAAACGATTACACTATCATACAAAAGTAGTCATTTTATTAACAGTAGGGATTTTAATGGCTGGAACATTACTAACACTTATTACAGAGTGGCATAATCCTGATACAATTGGAAAGTTAAATTTTGGGCAGAAATTATTAGTTAGTTTCTTTCAAACTGTAACAATGAGAACAGCAGGATTTGCAAGTATTGATTATACAAAAGCTAATCCATCCACTTTACTACTCTATTGTATTCAAATGTTTATTGGAGGTTCTCCAGGAGGAACTGCTGGTGGTGTTAAAACAACAACGGTATTAGTCGTTTTATTATTTATTCGTTCAGAAATTTATGAGAAAAAATCGATTAATTTTAGACACCATACGATTCCTTATGAAATGGCAAGAAAATCATTAATGATTTTTATCATTTTTACAGTATTAACATTAAGTAGTGTATTCTTGTTAAGCATCACAGATCCACAAGCTCCATTATTATATACATTATTTGAAACGATTTCTGCTATGTGTACAGTAGGTGTAACAGCTAATTTAACACCAACCTTATCAATGCTTGGACAAATTATTATTATGACATTAATGTTTATCGGAAGAATTGGACCATTAACGGTATTATTAAGCTTCTCAAATCGTAAGAAACAAGGTTCACTTATAAAATATGCGAAAGCACCATTATTAATTGGATAGAAAGTAGGATTAAGTATGACAAAAACAGTTGGAATCTTAGGGTTAGGAGTATTTGGTACAACAATTGCCAAACAACTAAGTCAATATGACTGTGATATTATTGCAGTTGATAGTCAAGAAGAAAATGTAAATAGATTGGAACCTTATATTACAAAAGGTGTTATTGCAGATATTACAGATTTTCATGTATTAGAGGAAATTGGCATTAGTAATTGTGATGTAACGGTTATTGCAACAGGAAGTAATTTAGAAGCAAGTATTTTAGCAGTAATGCATTGTAGTAAACTAGGTGTTCCAAAAATTGTAGCAAAAGCTAAAAGTAAAACTTCAACAGAAATCTTAATGAAGATGGGAGCTACTAGAATTATTAATCCTGAAAAAGAAACAGGAATTCGAGTTGCAAAAAATATTGTACACCATAAATTAGCAGATGTGATTTCATTAGATGAAAATATTTCCTTAGTAGAATTTTATCCACCATCATCATGGGTTGGAAAATCATTAAAAGATTTACATTTACGTCAACAATATGATTTAAACTTGATTGGATATCGTCAAGAAGAAAATGCACCGTTAAAAACTCAGTTGAGTGCGGATTTTGAAATTCAAGATAATATTATGTTAGTGGCGATTATGGATAGTAAACGATTAGAAAATGCTGATTTTTTGAATGAAGATTAAAAAAAGAAAGCTCCTTTTTAGAGAGCTTTCTTTTTTGTTTGCATTAACGAATAACTGTTTCAGTTTCAGAATCGAAGAAGTGTGATTTATTTAAGTCAAATGCTAAATCAACCGTTTCTCCTGGGTTGTGGAAGTCACGAGCATCCACTTTAGATACGAATTCAGTGTCATCTACTTTTGTATATAACATAGTTTCAGCACCTAATAATTCTGATACAACAACTTCAGCTTTTACAGAAGATGAAGGATATGTTTCAAGAACGATTTGTGAACCTTTAATATCTTCTGGACGGATACCGAAGATTAATTCTTTTCCATTGTATCCTTTTTCTTCTAATAATTTTTGTTTAGCTAATGGTAATTGTAAAGATAAACCTTTACCGTTTGAAATTACGCCATCTTGTAATGTTACTTTGAAGAAGTTCATTGCTGGTGATCCGATGAATCCAGCTACGAATACATTGTTTGGAGTATTGTAAACTTCTTGAGGAGAACCAATTTGTTGAACGATACCGTCTTTCATAATAACGATACGGTCAGCCATTGTCATCGCTTCAGTTTGGTCGTGTGTTACATAAATAGTAGTTGTTTCTAAACGACGGTGTAATTTAGCGATTTCTGCACGCATGGCAACACGTAATTTAGCATCTAAGTTTGATAGAGGTTCGTCCATTAAGAATACTTTAGCATCACGAACGATTGCACGGCCTAAAGCTACACGTTGACGTTGTCCACCTGATAAAGCTGCTGGTTTACGGTCTAAGTATTGAGCTAATCCTAAGATTTCAGCTGCATTTTTAACACGTTTGTCGATTTCAGCTTTGTCATATTTACGTAATTTTAATCCGAATGCCATGTTATCATAAACACTCATATGTGGATATAAGGCATAGTTTTGGAATACCATTGCGATGTCACGATCTTTAGGAGCAACATCGTTCATTACAGTGTCACCGATTTTTAATTCTCCTTCAGAGATATCTTCTAAACCAGCAATCATACGTAATGTTGTAGATTTACCACATCCAGAAGGTCCTACGAATACGATGAACTCACGATCTTTGATATGTAAGTTAAAGTCTGTTACTGAATAGAAATCAGCGTTGTCATATTTTTTGTGAATATGATTTAATTCAATTTGTACCATTTTATAAATCCCCTTTTGTTATCTTATTGGATAAATTCATTATACTTGAAAAAGCTTTCAAAACCTACAGTCCCCTTGCCTAAAAATTTCCTTTGATTTTTGTGCAAGTTGCTGAGTAATTTTTTATTATTTTTAGGATATAAGGTTTTGTAAAAAATGAAGGGACTTCTAGTGTAATTTTACGGTTTCAATGTTATGATAGAAGAGAATAGAATGATTAGAAAAGGTGATGAAATGGAAAGAAAACGTGGATTTGAAATTATTACTAGTTATCAAGATAAAGGGATTAATATTCCAAAACGTTCTACAAAACATTCAGCAGGATATGATTTTGAAGCAGCAGAAACAATTGTGTTACCAAGTATTTGGAAAATGATTTTTAAATATTGTGCGGTTCAATTAAAACAATGGGTGTACCGTAGTGATAGAGAAGTAGTAGAAGCAGAATTAGAAAAAGAACAAAAAGTATTAAAACCAATTTTAGTTCCTACAGGAATTAAAGCGTATATGCAAGAAGATGAATACTTACAATTGGCAAACCGTTCTAGTAATCCATTAAAACACTTCTTAGTATTACCAAATGGGGTAGGAGTTGTGGATAGTGATTATTATAATAATGAAGGAAATGAAGGACATATTTATTTCCAATTATTGAATTTTGGATTATTTGATAAAGAAATTCAAAAAGGTGATCGTATTGGTCAAGGGATTTTCCATTCATTCTTGAAAGCCGATGAAGATGATGTAGAAGAAGCGAATGAAAGAACAGGTGGATTTGGTTCATCAGGTGTTCGCTAGAAAGGAGTTTTTATGGCAAAAGCAACCGTTAGTTACCTATGTTCAGAATGTGGATATGTTTCTCCTAGATATTTAGGGAAATGTCCGAATTGTGGACAATGGAGCACTATGGAAGAATATAAGGAACTTGCTACGAGTAGTACTAAAAAACAATCTTTAGTGAGTCATTCAGAAGAAGAAAATCGTGCAAAACCACTTCGTATTGACCAAGTTGCCTATGAACGTGTCAAACGTGTAGAAACTTCGATGCAAGAATTAGATCGTGTATTAGGTGGTGGAGTAGTTCCTGGTTCTCTTGTATTAATTGGTGGAGACCCTGGAATTGGAAAATCTACTTTATTATTACAAGTATCGAGTCAGTTACAAAAAGCAGGAGGCAGTGTTTTATACGTTTCAGGTGAGGAAAGTGCTGCGCAAGTAAAAATGCGTGCAGAACGTTTAGGGATGCAAGCAGATGGATTTTACATTTATCCGGAAACAGATTTACAAGCTGTAGTTACACAAGTCGAACAATTAAAACCAGACTATGTCATTATCGATTCAATTCAGACAATGGCGCATCCACAAGCAACAGGAATAGCAGGAAGTGTTTCTCAAGTAAGAGAATCAACGGCAACATTGATGAGATTAGCGAAGTTAAACCAAATTGCGATTTTTATTGTAGGGCATGTGACAAAAGAAGGAGCGTTGGCAGGACCTAGAATGTTGGAACATATGGTGGATACTGTATTGTATTTTGAAGGAGAAAAACACCATAGTTTTAGAATTTTACGTTCGGTAAAAAACCGTTTCGGTTCAACGAATGAAATTGGTGTATTCGAGATGATGCAAGATGGATTGAAAGAAGTGATAAATCCGTCAGAAGTTTTCTTAGAGGAACGATTAAAAGGAGCGACTGGTTCAGCAATTGTTGTGTCGCTCGAAGGGACTCGCCCAATATTAGCAGAAGTTCAATGTTTATTATCTCCAGCAGTATTTGGAAATGCTAGAAGAACAACAAGTGGACTAGATTATAATCGAGTAGCCTTATTAATGGCAGTTTTAGAGAAAAGAGCAGGATTATTGCTACAAAATCAAGATGCTTATTTCAAATCTACGGGTGGATTGAAACTAAATGAACCCGCAATTGATCTAGCGATTGCAATGAGTATTGTTTCAAGTTATAAAGAACAGGGAACAGCAGTAGACGATTGTTTCGTAGGAGAGATTGGTTTAACGGGAGAAATTCGTCGTGTAAATCGTATTAGTGATCGTGTGAAAGAAGCACAAAAATTAGGATTCAAGCGAATTTTTATTCCAAAAAATAATATTGATGGATGGGAATTTCCAAATGGAATTGAAGTTATTGGAGTTTCCTCTGTGAAAGAAGCTATTCAAAAAGCATTTTAAGAAATCCATTAGATAAGGAAGGTGAGTAAAATGGATTTATCAGTAAAAGGTCAGCTTTTTGCTAAACGAATGATGACCCTTATATTTGTCATTCTAGGAGGTAGTTTAGGAGTGACCTATTTGCCATCGTTTTGGGAATTAATTGGAATTTCCAATGAGTGGCTAAATTCTGCAGTGTGTAGTGCGGTGATTGGAGCAATTATTTTCTTTTTTATTTCATTAGTATTAACCAAACCTATTATGGCAGGATTTAAAAAATTAGAAAAATTAGTGAATCAATTATCTGTTACGTATTTAGTATTCGGATTGTTAGGTACATTACTTGGGTTAGTAGTCGCTTCATTTATTAGTTTACCACTAACGAATTTACAAATACCGGCTATTACACAAGTAGCACCTGTAGTATTGAGTATCATTTTTGGATATTTAGGATTTTATATTGGAACAAGTCGAAGAGGGGATTTTCATAAATTATTAAGTTTAAAGAAAAAAACAGAAGAACCTCAAGTGCTTGAGAGAAAAGTGGATGATGCTTTTCATAAATATAAAATTTTGGATACTAGCGTGATTATCGATGGACGAATTTATGATATTGCACAAACTGGATTTTTAGAAGGGGTATTAGTCATTCCGATATTTGTATTGAATGAATTACAATATATTGCGGATAGTTCCGATAGTGTGAAACGAGTTCGTGGACGTAGAGGATTAGATATTCTGAATGCTTTACAAAAAGAATCGAAAGTTCCTGTTGAAACATATGATGGAGACTATGATGATATTACAGAAGTGGATCGTAAGTTAATTCGATTAGCTAAATCGATTGATGGAGTCATTATTACGAATGATTATAATTTGAATAAAGTCAGTGAGTTTCAAAATGTTCCTGTCTTCAATATTAATGCATTAGCAAATGCGATTAAACCTGTTGTGATTCCTGGAGAAATGATGAAAATTCAAGTCATCAAAGCAGGAACTGAGCGACAACAAGGGGTCGCTTATATGGATGACGGGACAATGATTGTAGTTGAAGATGGTCAGTATTATATGAATCAAGAAATTGACGTCATTGTAACGAGTGCGTTACAAACAGCAGCAGGAAGAATGATTTTTGCAAAACCTGCTCATTCGCAAAAGAAAATGAATCGACCAGAAGACTAGAGTTTAGGAAATACTTTTTCGATTAATAGTGTAGATAGTACTAGAGTATCGTTTTGAAAATTTTACTTCCTATTTATATAGAAGAAAAGTGTAAAAGTGAGAAGAAACAAAAATGTTTTTTCTCACTTTTTTGTATCGAAAAAAGTGACTAAAGTCATTCTAGTTGGTGACTAAAGTCAGTAGGCGAGTGTAGGAATAATTTGTATAATAAGGATACAGTAAAGCGAAGGGAAGAGAGAGTATGATGACCTATCAAAAAGGAAAAGAAAAAATTGTAATCGTCATATTAGGAATACTCTTAGCTTTTGTCTTTTATAAATTTTTCTTACATTAATAGTAACTTTAAAAAGGAGAACAAATATGGCATACGTTGAAATTCAATCTATTACAAAATCATTCGATGAGAAAAAAGTATTAAATCAAGTATCTTTTGAAATTATGAAAGGGGAATGCTTTGGATTATTAGGTCCTAACGGTGCTGGTAAATCAACACTGATTGATATTATTACAGGATTAAAGAAAACAGATCAAGGAGATGTCTTGATTGATGGGCGTTCGATTAAAGAAGATGCCTTGACGATTCGACAAAAATTAGGAGTTGTTCCACAAGAATTAGCGATTATTGAAGAATTAAATGCAGTCGATAATTTAACGTATTTTGGTGGACTATATGGCTTATATGGGAATACGTTAAAAGAGAGAATTGCAGAAATTCTAGCAGTAACTGGATTAGAAGAAAAGAAAAAAGAAAAGGTAAAAACTTTTTCAGGTGGGATGAAGAGACGATTAAATATTGGGATTGCGCTCTTACATCAACCAGAATTTTTAATTTTAGATGAGCCAACGGTTGGGGTTGACCCACAATCGAGACAGCATATTTTTGACTTTTTAGAAACTTTAAATCAACAAGGAACTACTATTTTATATACTTCGCATTATATGGAAGAAGTGGAAGCATTATGTGACCGTGTATTTATTATGGATCTTGGAGAAGAAGTGGCATATGGAACAAAAGAATATGTGAAAGAATTAGTAGGTTTAACGTATTCTATTGAAGTATTACTGGATCGTATTCCACAAGGATTTGAGCAAGTGGTTCTAGATAGTGAAAATGGTATTCAAGAAGTAACGGTTGAAAATCGTCAAATGAATTTAGTCGTGGATCGTTCGATTTACTCGATGATGAAATTTATTTCTTTAGTAGAAGAAAATCACTTAGTCATTAAAAAAGTTTCAGTCAATGAAACAACATTAGAGGAAGCATTCTTGAAATTAACAGGAAAAGCATTACGAGATTAAAGGAGAGTAATATGAAATTTTGGTATTTTTTAAAAGCAAATCTTCAGATGATGTTCAAACAGTTTCATATGCAGTTTTTTATGATTGTATTAGCACCTTTAGTAATAGGACTGTTTATTAATTTTTCAGGGAAAAGTGTGGTTGAACGTAAACCGAATAAAGTAGATACATTATTATATGTGGAAAATCAAGATCAAGAAGTGTTAGGAAATATTGTCCAAAAAGCACTTGAACAATTGAATGAACGAGAAATCATAGCCCTTACAACTGATAAAGAAAAGGCAGAATTGATTGCTACCATTCCAACAGATTTTTCCAAAACTGTATCGGAAGGACAGCAAACAAATCCGATTCAAATACAAAAGAAATCAAAAGTTTCAACTAGTAATCAATTGACGTATGAAATCATTTTGAAAAATATTACAGGTCAATTATTAGAACAAGTGGAATTGAAAGAATTGGTGAAGAATAAAAAACAAGTGGATGATGCAACAGCAGCTGTATTGTCTACGCAAATTCTTCAAAAAACAAATGAGGTTCTTAGTACAGAACTCTATCAACGAAATGATTATCAAACGAGCCGAATGTTGACAAGCGAGCAATATTTTTCTACTGCGCAATTAACGATGATTTGGTCCATGGTTTTATCAATAGTGGTGGCAGGTGCTGTGAAGCCTGAATTAAGTGGATTAAATAAACGAGTGAAATTATTACCACTTAGTGTTCGACAAAGAGAAACATATGGATTCATCTCGAATTTTATACAATTTTATATTTTCACCTTATTATATGTAGGAAGTTGGAAGGTGATTAATCCATCAACCTTTAATGGCAATCTATTTGGGATTGCAGGAATTTTAGTCATTCAACTATTTGTGATGCTATCGATAGCAGGATTTGTAAGTATTTTTATTACGGAGAAAACATTAGGATTATTTTCTTCTATTATCTCAATTGGATTTGTTCTTTTTTCAGGAGCTATTCCACTTGATAAAATGAGTCCAATGTTTCATTGGTTTGGAGATAATCCATTTAGAAGAGTATTGATTGAACCAATCATTCGTATCATGCAACAAGAATCAGTAGGAGATTTTATGATTATCTATGTTGTAATCGTCATCGTAGCTTTAATAATTATTGAATTACAAATTCGTTGTTTACAAAGAAGGGAGGAATACTGATGGATTTATTAAGAGGAATAGGATTTCATATTAAAAGAATCGTAAAAAGTCCAGCATTAATAGGTCAAATGGTAATTCTTCCAACAATAGTGACACTTTTTATGGTATTCATTCAATTATCGAGTACAAATAAAAACAATTCAACAACTTCGTCATCAACTCCTTCATTGGCGATTGTATTGGAAGAAGGAAATGAGGAGTTTCAAAAAGAATTAGAAAATTTATATTCTAAAAATGTTTTTTATACAGATAAAGAAGAAGCTCTAAATGAATTGGAAAAAGGATATATTCGAAGTGTATATGTTGTTCCTAAAAATTTTGTGCAATCTTTAGGAAATGGACAAAATAAACAGATGGAAGTGTATAGTCGTCAAAAACAAAAAGAAGTTTTATTAGAACAAGATATGCAAGGAATCTTGCAAAAACAATTAGTTGATACAGCTCTTCAAAAAGAAGGAATCTTAGAAAAGGGAGAATTATTCAAGCAAAGTGAAAATCAACTCGTTCATTTTGAAGAAGAAAATGCAACAACTGTAAGCTATGTCTTACTGCTAATGTTAGTGCTGTTTTATATTTTGTTTAATGCCGCTTCTATTTCGTTTGACTTAATTACTTTTAAGAAAAATTTTGTATTGAAACGTTCATTATTAGCGCCACGTTCTAATGCGTGGATTACAAAGAGCTTTTTGGGAGCTTACTTTGTAGTGATGTTTGTTGCGAATCTATTTATAATTTTCTTTATGGATAGAGTGATGAATGTAGGCATTCCAAATTGGTTTAACGTTTGTTTATTAGTTGCAAGTGGAATTATTTATAGTTTGAGTCTAGGATTATTTTTATTTAGAATTTTTAAAAATCCAATGATGGCACAACAAGTTGGAGTTTTCGGAACCCTTTTACTTGCGGGACTTGGAATGGCACCAAAACTATTTCAGTCTGAGATTATTGATATTGTAGCGCATTTTAGTCCAGTTTATTGGTTTGTTCAAATCATTGATCGTCAAGAATTACTTCCAGGTATTCCAATGGTATTAGTAATGGCACTAGTATTCTTTACAGCAGGGAATTATCGTTTAGAAACTTATGTTGATTAATATAAAAAAGTATATCAATTGCATAGAAGTTATAATAATGGTAGGATGAATTGACAAAATTTAAAAATTAAGGAGAATTTATGCCAGTAGGAATTATAGTTGATTCAATTGCCATTTTATTAGGAGGATTTGTTGGGGGATTTGCAGGACATAAAGTACCATCTGAAATGAAAATTCAATTAAATTTAATTTTCGGGTTATCATCTATGTTATTGGGAATCACTTCAATGGGATTAGTACAAAATATTTCAACCGTAATATTTTCAATGATTTTAGGGACGATTGTGGGTGTGTCTTTCAAACTTGGACATCGAATTAATCAGTTGGGATTATTATTAGAACGACCTGTAACAAAGTTAATAGGTTCAGATCATGATGGATTAAGTCGTGAAGAATTTTTAACGCAGTTAGTAACGGTAATTGTGTTATTCTGTTTTGGTGGAACGGGTATTTATGCTTCACTAGATTCAGGAATGACGGGAGATCATAGCGTTTTAATTGCAAAATCAATATTAGACTTTTTTACGGCAGCTATTTTTGCATGTAATATTGGTTATGTTGTTTCATTAGTAGCGATACCACAATTTGCAATTTTCTTTTCATTGTATTTAATTGGGGCACAGATTTTTCCTTTAACAGATCCTGTTATGTTAGCAGATTTTAGAGCCTGTGGAGGAGTAATTATGTTAGCAACAGGAATGAGAATTGCAAAAGTAAAAATGTTTCCAGTAGCGGATATGCTTCCGGCAATGGTCTTTATTATGCCGATAAGTTGGGGATGGGTTCATTGGATTTTACCATTGATTACGGGATAAACTGGGTGTATAATGAAATTGATAAAAAAATCACAAAGGAGTGGTTAGGATGATTATTACAACAACACCAACAATTGAAGGACATAATATTGTTGAATATAAGGGAATTGCTTTTGGGGAAGTCATTTCAGGGGTAAATGTGTTAAAAGACCTTGGAGCAAGTTTTCGTGATTTCTTCGGTGGTCGTTCTCAAGGGTATGAAGAAGAATTGTTAAAAGCTCGTGAAGATGCTCTTCGTGAATTAGAAAAACGTGCAGTTAATTTGGGAGCTAATGCAGTTGTAGGAGTGAAAATCGATGCTGAGACAGTAGGAACAGGTGGTATGTTAATGGTAATGGCATCTGGTACTGCGGTTGTTATTGACTAAGCTTCTTATTAAAAGATAGAAATCATTTATAAGGTTGATGGGTTTTCCGTCAACCTTTTTTAGTTCCCTTTTAAGTAGTAAAAAAACTTACATGATGTATTAGAACAGTGAAAATGGTAAGGTATCTTAAAAATATATAACATTTAAGGATTTAAGTGAAGAATAAAAGGAAGAAAAATGCAAGCGGATACAGTAAAATCAAGAGTTTCCTAAATTGAATGGTGTAAATGATAATAGATTTAATCGTTTATTACATTTATTTTATAATTCTTATCTGTACCAAACTGTATTAATACAGTTGACTTAAGGTGTTTTATTTTGTTGAAAACAGTTGTTTTTAAGAATGAGAGCTTTAAATATAGGCTTTTTAATAGTTTTTCTTTATAAAAAATGAACAAACTGTTTGTATTAAATATCACTTATGTGAAAAAATAGTACAGATTTTTGTGATTATTCCATTGATAATTATTGAGAAAAGATGTATAATGTGCTTGTTAAAAGAAAAACAAAAAACAAAACCCAAAAGAAAAGAGGAAAATAAATGGTTAATAAAGCAGTTGTAGAATCCCAAGAACTTTTTGAAAAAGCTTGGGAAGGCTTCAAGGGTGTAGATTGGAAAGAAAAAGCAAGTGTATCTCGCTTCGTTCAAGCTAACTACACACCTTACGATGGAGATGAAAGCTTCCTTGCTGGGCCAACAGAACGTTCTCTACACATTAAAAAAGTAGTAGAAGAAACTAAAGCTCACTATGAAGCAACTCGTTTCCCAATGGACACTCGTCCAACTTCTATTGCTGATATTCCTGCTGGATATATCGACAAAGAAAACGAAGTAATCTACGGTATCCAAAATGATGAATTGTTCAAATTGAACTTCATGCCAAAAGGTGGTATCCGTATGGCGGAAACTACTTTGAAAGAAAATGGATATGAACCAGATCCAGCTGTTCACGAAATCTTTACAAAATACGTAACAACAGTTAACGATGGTATCTTCCGTGCTTATACTTCAAACATTCGTCGTGCTCGTCACGCTCACACTGTAACTGGTCTTCCAGATGCATACTCTCGTGGACGTATCATCGGGGTTTATGCACGTCTTGCTTTATACGGTGCAGACTACTTAATGCAAGAAAAATTAAACGACTGGAACTCAATTGAAGATATCAATGAAGAAACAACTCGTTTACGTGAAGAAATCAGCTTACAATATCAAGCATTACAACAAGTTGTTCGTTTAGGTGACTTATACGGAGTTGATGTTCGTAAACCAGCGATGAACGTTAAAGAAGCTATTCAATGGGTAAACATTGCTTTCATGGCAGTATGTCGTGTTATCAATGGTGCTGCTACATCTCTAGGACGTGTGCCAATCGTTTTAGACGTTTATGCTGAACGTGACTTAGCTCGTGGTACATTTACAGAATCAGAAATCCAAGAATTCATTGATGATTTCGTTATGAAATTACGTACAGTTAAATTTGCTCGTACAAAAGCTTATGACCAATTATATTCTGGTGACCCAACATTCATCACAACTTCTATGGCTGGTATGGGTAATGACGGTCGTCACCGTGTTACTAAGATGGACTACCGTTTCTTAAACACATTAGACAACATTGGTAACTCTCCAGAACCAAACTTAACAGTTTTATGGACTGATCAATTACCATACAACTTCCGTCGCTACTGCATGCACATGAGCCACAAACACTCTTCAATCCAATATGAAGGTGTAACAACAATGGCTAAAGATGGATACGGCGAAATGAGCTGTATCTCATGCTGTGTATCACCACTTGATCCAGAAAATGAAGAACAACGTCACAACATCCAATACTTTGGAGCTCGTGTAAACGTATTGAAAGCTCTTCTAACTGGTTTAAACGGTGGTTACGACGATGTACACAAAGACTACAAAGTATTTGACATCGACCCAATCCGTGACGAAGTTCTTGAATTCGAATCAGTTAAAGCTAACTTCGAAAAATCTCTAGACTGGTTAACAGACACTTATGTAGATGCATTAAATATCATCCACTACATGACAGATAAATATAACTACGAAGCTGTTCAAATGGCATTCTTACCAACTAAACAACGTGCAAACATGGGATTCGGTATCTGTGGATTCGCAAATACTGTAGATACATTAGCAGCGATTAAATACGCTACAGTTAAACCAATTCGTGACGAAGATGGATACATCTACGACTACGAAACAATTGGTGAATACCCACGTTGGGGTGAAGATGACCCTCGTTCAAACGAATTAGCAGAATGGTTAATCGAAGCTTATACAACTCGTCTACGTAGCCACAAACTATATAAAGACGCAGAAGCTACAGTTTCATTATTAACAATTACTTCTAACGTTGCTTACTCTAAACAAACTGGTAACTCTCCAGTTCATAAAGGGGTATTCTTAAACGAAGACGGTACTGTAAACTTATCTAAACTTGAATTCTTCTCACCAGGTGCTAACCCATCTAACAAAGCTAAAGGTGGTTGGTTAGATAACTTGAAATCATTATCAAGCTTAGACTTCAGTTATGCAGCTGATGGTATCTCATTAACAACTCAAGTTTCACCTCGTGCTTTAGGTAAAACTCGTGATGAACAAGTAGATAACTTAGTAGCAATCTTAGATGGATACTTCGAAAGCGGCGGTCAACACGTTAACTTAAACGTAATGGACTTAAACGATGTTAAAGATAAAATCTTATCAGGTGAAGACGTAATCGTACGTATCTCAGGATACTGTGTAAACACTAAATACTTAACTCCAGAACAAAAAGCTGAGTTAACTCAACGTGTATTCCACGAAATCTTATCTATGGATGATGCTTTAGCATAAAAATAGAACTTACACCACCTAGTCTGTTGGCTAGGTGGTTTTTGTTTCCGAATACTAGTTTATCCTATTGACAAGCTTATAAGAATTGAGTAGAATACAACAAACAAGAAAAGTAGGTGAATGGAATGAGAGAGTGGTATAGAGAACTACGTGAAGATTATAATGTTAGCCGTTCATATCATGAAGGATTTTGTGAATGGTATATAAAAAGAAAAGCACCAGATAGTGTTAGACAAATCTTAGCTTATTCCATCTTTTTCTTTGGAGTATATTTATGGACTAACATACAATTAAGTATATTATTAATTGAATTAGGTTCAGTAGGATATATTTTAATTGTATTGTATGAATGGATTCGAGATATCAGAATTGCTTATCAAAAGAAACTAAAAAAGGCTGGAGAATAACTCCAACCTTTTTTGTATTTATGAATTTATTTTACTTCTACGCGATCTAACCAAGAAGTAGCTGTTGCATCTAACACAACATTTAAGTCTTCAATATTTTGACGACCAGTTGATGCTAACCATTCACGACCTTTTTCGTCTCCTTCGTTAGCGTAAACTGCTACTGAATCTTTCCAAGTAGCACGTCCACATAATACACCATTGAATTTAGAACCTGCTTCTTGAGCAAAGCGTAAAGTTTCTTGGAATAATGATGCAGATACACCTGCACTTAAGAAGATAAATGGTAAGTGAGTGATTTCTGATTGTTCTTTAAAGTATGTTAAAGCTTCTTGACGAGTATATACAGGTTCAACCCCTTCTGCTGTAAAGCCTTCTACAAAGTTCATATTTACAGGAACTTCAACTTTTAAGACATCTACTTGATAACGAGGGTCAGAGAATACTTTCATCGCATCATTTACTTTATGAGGTTTTAAGCTTGCGTAGTGAGCAGATTTTACATCTTCGTTACTTGCATCATAAGAAACGATTTCTAAGAAGAAAGGAATATCTTCAGCAGTACATTCACTACCAACACGTTCTACCCATGCATGTTTGATATCATTGATAGCTGGATCTTCATCAATATCATAGTATAGTAATACTTTTACAGCATCCGCTCCGATTTCTTTAATACGTTTAGCTGACCAGATTGGTAATAAGTCAGGTAAGCGTCCAACTTCAGTAGCATCATAACCTGTTTTTTCATAAGAAATTAATAATCCACAATCTGCATTTCTTTTTTCTGCAGCAGGTAATCCATATTCTGGGTCTAATAAAATTGAACTTGAATATTTTGTTAATTCTTCAGAAATTAATTCTTTAAAATGAATAATTCCTTCATCACCTGTTTGGTCTGGATTTCCAGCAGCAATCATTTTTTTAAGAGAACCACGTTGGTCGATAGCTAATGCGCCGATAACATGATTTTCATTTGATAAACGACGTAGATGTTCGTATTTTCCTTTTGTAACTGTTAGTTTTGACATATTTAACACTCCTAATCATTTTATTGCAAGGGTTTCTCACGCCTTATATTCTCTGTCTAACTTTTTTTATTTTTCAAAATAAGCTTTACCGTCTAAATAAGTGGCTTGTAATTGTAAGTCATCATCTAAAACGATAAAGTCAGCTGCATATCCTGGTTCTAGGTGTCCGCAAACATCATCAATTCCTACTGATTTTGCAGGGACTAAACTAGCCATTAATAGAGCTTCGTGAGGAGTTGCGATTCCCCATTTTACAACATTTTGTACTCCTTGGATTAGTTCTAAAATACTTCCAGCAAGGCTGCCATTATGTTTCAATCGAGCTGTGCCATCTTTTACAATAACGTCAAATTCTCCTAATGTAGATTCGCATTCGCCTAATCCACCAGCACGCATACAGTCTGTAATTAAAGCTGTACGGTGTCGGCCGCAACAATTCATGACAATATTCGCAGCAACTGGATGAACATGGTGACCATCACAAATTAATTCGTCAAACACATCAAATTCATTTGGAAGAGTTAAGGCTGCTCCAACTACACCTGGTTCACGGTGGTGAAGTCCACGCATACCGTTATAAGTATGAACGAAAATATTTGCACCTGCTTCAACTGCATTTTTACATTCTTCATATGTTGCATCTGTATGAGCTAAGGCAACGTAGATATCTTCTTTTACAGCATGTTTGATAAAGTCAACGGCTCCATCACGTTCAGGAGCAATCGCAATTTTCTTTACCCAACCATTTGCTTTTTGTTGCCATTCATCTAAAATTTCTGATTTTGGATCTCCCATATATTTAGGATTTTGAGCCCCTTTATGAATTTCACTAAAGAAAGGTCCTTCTAAGAAAATTCCTCTAATTTTCGCACCAGGAATAGATGCAGCATTATCCCCGATTGTTTGACAAACATCATTTAGTAACTCTCTAGAAGCTGTTAGAGTAGTTGGTAAGTAGGAAGTAACCCCACAACTAGGTAAACCAGCAGAAATGGTTTTTAAGCCTTCTACATCATTATCCATGACATCTGCGCCTTTGTATCCATGAATATGTGTATCCACAAGACCTGGGGCAATGCTATAGGTAGCATAGTCTATAATAGAACCATCTGTTGGTCTTTCTTCTTGAAATTCTCCAAACACCCCTGATTCTAAAATTGGTAAATATCCAGGGCCTTTGACAACATCTTCAAAATAAAATTGTTTTGCATAAATATAACTAGTCATAATATCCCTCCTTTTAATCTTTTTTTACGATATATTTATGAACGAATTAAACATTTAATGGGTGAATGGTTACCCCTTTTACAACACGGTTTACTGTTCCACTTGGAGAAGGTGTGTCAGGTTTATTTCCCACTTTAACAGAAGATAATAGTCCAATTGTTTGTCCGAAGATAGCATATGGTAGTGCTAAATAAGCATCTGGAACTGAAGAGAATTCTTCTGCAAAATTAAAGCTTGTTCCTTCATATTGACCTTCAACAGATACTCCTACTGCACAAACTAATGGAGCAATACTGTCCCCATTCATTTCTTCTAAAATATCTAAGTCATATTGACGTGTATAAGCATCATTTGAAACAAAGACAAATGCTAGAGAACGAGCATCTACGAATGATTTAGGACCGTGACGGAATCCCATAGAAGAATCATAGATTGTAGCAATTTTACCAGCTGTTAATTCTAGAATTTTTAATTGTACTTCACGTGCTAGACCCGCTAATGGACCAGATCCAAGATAAATGACACGATTATAGTCTAAGTCTACAAATTGTTGTAAGACATGTTCACGTTCTAACACACTTTCTCCCATTTGACGAATAGCTGTTATAAAAGCTGCTTTTTCTTCAAGTGAGTGTCCTTCATCGAAAATTAATAAAGCTGTTAATGTCATACAAGTAAAGCTACCAGTCATCGCAAAACCAGCATCATTTGAGCGGGCAGGCATCATTAATAATAAGTTATGGTCATCGCCAGGTGCTGCTAGAGCTAATTTTCCTTCTGGAGCACAAGTAATGGTAATTTGATAGAAGTCTTTCACAATTTGTTGTCCTAATTGAACGCTGGCTAAACTTTCTGGAGAATTTCCGCTACGTGCAAATGATACTAAAATAGTAGGGATTTCTGCTTTGAAATAATCTAGAGGATTACTTACTAAGTTAGTTGTTCCTACAGATTGGAATTCAAAACGATCCTCACGTCCATGACGTTTTAAATAAGGTAAAATTGTATCTCCTACATATTGAGATGTACCTGCACCGGTAAAAATAACACGATAGTGATCATGTGGTAATGACTTTAAGAATGCTTGAATACGGTTTAAGTTTTCTGAATAATAATCAAATGCTTCCTGCCATAATTCTGGTTGTTGGCGAATTTCACGAGTTGTGATTTCTGCTGTTAGTGCTTCTAGTTGTTCTTTTGAAAATTGAAACATTTCAAAACCTCCCATTTTTGATTTATTTATGTGAATTTCTATGGTAACGAACTTTATAGAAGAATTGGTCACTTCTTGCAACACTGATTGTAAATTCGATGACATGATTTTCGTTATTTACACTAATTCTTTTTAAGCGTAGACAAGCAGCATGCATCGGTGTTTCCAAGATAGGGGCCTCATCTTTTGTAAGAATACTCGCTGAAAATTCCTCATCTGCATAAATGATTTTTTGTTGAAAATCATCTGAGAAAACTTCATACAAGGAACGATTTTGTAATTGTTCTTGTGTGAGATTAGGGAATAGTCTAGCGGGTAAGAAGGTAGTTTCCTTCATCATTGGTACGCCATCTGCAAAACGAATTCGTTTGAGTCGATAAATATATTCACCAGTTTCAATTCCTAATTGCTGAGCAATATAGCTATCGGCTTTGTAGTAATGAAATGCAGTAATACTGGTTGAAGGAGTTCTGCCTAATTCTTTCATTTGTTCCGTAAAACTATAGCCTTCTAGTAAATTTTGACGTTCTTTCCATTGGCTAGAAATAAAAGTGCCTTTTCCATGGCGTTTGTAAATGTAGCCTAAGGATTCTAATTCTTTTAAGGCTGTGCGGACAGTCGTGCGACTTACACCATATTCTTTACAAATTTCTCGTTCGGACAACATTTTTTGGTGTACTTGTCCATGTGTTGTAATATATTCGATAAGATCTAAACTTAATTTAGAATAAAGTGGCACTTGTTCTGTTTCTACCATTGGATTTCCCTCCTTTCTAAAACATTAACGTATACTGGTCATTACCAGTTATTGTTATTTTAAGTTTAAAAAACTCATAAGTCAAGAATTCTATCAAAAAAACTATTCTAAGCGAGAATTTTCCTTTCTTAGAAATAGTTTAAAAGAGAGTAGGCAATCTATAGCAAAAAGTGATGAGTGGTTTGTATTATTTTGAATAGGAGAAGATGATGCAAAACTTGACGAGCTTCTTAGAAAAAAAGTACAATAAAGGGTACAAAAGAGAGGGGTATCATTGTGGATAAAGTGTTCAATTATAAAAGTTGTTTCGATATTATCGGTCCTATTATGATTGGACCATCAAGTTCTCATACAGCAGGAGCGCTTGCGATTGGAAGATGCGCTAGACAATTGTTTGGTGGAACTCCCAAAAGTGTCCAATGTATTTATTATGAATCATTTGCTCAAACTCATAAAGGGCATGGCACAGATTTTGCCATTATTAGTGGAGTTCTGGGCTTTGAAACAGATGATGAACGTGTTCCACAAGCGGTGGAGATTGCTACGAAACAAGGCGTTTCCATTGAATTTATCGAAAGAGATGAACCAAGTCCAGTCGCTCATGCGAATACGGCGGATTTAACGTTGATGTCTGCAACAAGACGAGTCCGTTTAATCGGGACTTCTATTGGTGGAGGAACTGTGGAAATCAAATATGTGGAAGTAGATGGATTTATCTCCAATTTTTCAGGACCATTACCGATTATTTTAGAAATTCTTCCAATTGAAGAAAATTCAATAGTGAAACCTCTATTAGAAGAATTTGGTGTTTCGATTGGGAAACAAAAAGAATTAAAGGAAGGTTCATCGCGCTTTATTAGTTATGAATTGAATGGATTAATTTCTCCAACTCTTCAAGAAAAATTACAATTCATTCAACAAGAAAAAACAATCTATGTCTTTACATAAAATAAGAAAGGAATTTCGTGATGTTTGTTAGCATACAGGAATTAGTCGCATTAGCAACTAGCCAAAATAAATCTATTTCTGAAGTAATGATTGAACAAGAAATGGAAATGACCCAACAAAGTCGAGAATTTATTTGGGCGAAGATGGAAAAAAATCTTCAAACAATGAAAAATGCGGTAGAAAGAAGTGTACAGGGTCAAGGTGTATTCTCTCCAACAGGACTAACCGGTGGCGATGCTGTAAAAATGAAAAAATATCGCGAAAAGGGAAAAACTTTATCTGGAGATAATATTTTAGCAGGAGTGCAGTACGCTCTAGGAACAAATGAAGTGAATGCAGCAATGGGAATTGTGTGTGCGACACCAACTGCGGGAGCAAGTGGGACATTACCAGGCGTTATATTTTCCATTGCAGATAGCATGGACTTAACTCAAGAACAGCAAGTGAGATTCTTGTTCACTGCTTCAGCATTCGGAATGGTCGTTGCCAATAATGCGATGATTTCGGGCGCTATGGGTGGTTGCCAAGCAGAAGTGGGAAGTGCTAGTGCGATGTCTGCAGCAGCAGCTGTTGAAGCTGCTGGAGGGACGCCGCAACAATGTTCAGAAGCTTTTTCGATTGCATTAGGGAATTTGCTAGGATTAGTGTGTGACCCTGTTGCCGGATTAGTAGAAATCCCATGTGTGAAGAGAAATGCGATTGGAGCAGGAAATGCATTGATTGCGGCTGATATGGCGTTAGCAGGAATTACAAATGTCATTCCAGCAGATGAAACGATTGAAGCAATGCGTTCTATCGGTAGAAGAATGCCAAGTGAATTAAGAGAAACAGGATTAGGCGGAACCGCCGGTACTCGAACAGGACTAGCGATAAAAATGAAAATTTTCGGGCAAGATGTTTCGCTAGAAAAAGAGGAGGAATAATGATGGCAAAAGAAATCGCAACATTTGCAGGAGGCTGCTTCTGGTGTATGATTAAACCATTTGATACACAACCAGGAATTGAATCTGTCATTGCAGGTTATACAGGGGGACATAAGGAAAATCCTACTTATAAAGAAGTTTGTTCAGGAAAAACAGGACATACAGAAGCTGTACAAATTACCTTTGATCCAGAAATCTTCTCTTATGAACAATTAGTGGAAGTCTATTGGCAACAAACAGACCCAACAGATGCGATGGGACAATTTGTAGATAGAGGCGATTCTTATCGACCAGTGATTTTCTATCATTCTCCTGAACAAAAAGCGATCGCAGAAGCTTCGAAAAAAGCTTTACAAGAAAGTGGACGATTTAAAAAAGATATTGTAACAAAAATTGAACCAGCTAGTACATTTTATCCAGCTGAAGAATACCACCAAGATTTTTATAAGAAAAATCCAGATCATTACTACCGTTACCGTGGGATGTCTGGACGTGATACGTTTATTGAAGAAAGTTGGAAATAGGATTTCAGTTGAAGTTATTTAAAGAATTGAATCATAAGAAATGTGGACAACCCGTTTTACTTTTTAGGAAGTAAGCGGGTTGATTTTTTGTATTAGTATAGAAATAATCTTTATATATATTGAAAAAATACGAAATTTATAGGAACAAATGTTGTTGACAAATAGAGTTGAGGGGATAAAAATAGAAACACTTCCACATTAATATGGAAGTACATTGACTAAAAAATGGCAACTGCTTACTTTATACTAATAGTAAGTTAAACGGTACCATTAAATTCAATGAAACCTTGAGTTAGGGGTGAGGGGATGAATAAAAGGCAAGTATTATTATTAGAGTACCTAATGAAAAATATAGAGTATTTATCTGCTAATCAATTAGCTGATAGATATAAGGTTTCGACTAAAACTGTTTATCAAGATATTGATAAGATTAATGATTTTTTGAAGGGGAATTCAATAGAAACAGAAGTAATAAAAATTCCAAGAAAAGGAATTAAATTATTATCACAATTGGAAAATAAAAAGATTCACACGAAAATAATAAAACTGAATGGAGAAATGAAAGAATCATTTTCTCCTGAATATCGTGAAAAAGAGCTTATAAGGAAATTATTTATTACTCATGAAAAAGTAGACTTATATGAATTTTCAGAGGAAATGTTTGTTACTGACTCTACGATTCATAGACTGATTGATAAATTAAATAGTATATTTATTTCCTTTGACGTGAAGTTAAAAATAAAAAGGGATGAGATAATTCTAAAAGGAAATGAAAGAAATATACGTAAGGCTCTTGAAATATTTATTGTGAAATTTGTATCAAACGATAGAGATCGTTTTAAAAATTTGGAATTATTTTTTTCGAAAGAAGATATAAATAATTGTCAAAAATCTATTGTTAAACTATCAGAAAAGTATCAATTTCATTTTACAGATGAATACTTATATTCATTATTACTTGATTGTTTAATTTTTAAAAAACGAAACGAGGCTAATGAAATTTTAACTAATAGATTAAGTAACTTAGTTAATGATGTAAACCATTTAGAAGTATATTTCTTTGCTGGAGAATTATTAGAGACTATTCTAAATTTTACTCTTGAAAAAATTTCTCCTTATGAAATTGAAGCGATGGCATATAATTTATTAGCCTTTGGATTTAATATCCAGTCTGTTGAATATATGAAAAATGTTAACGAACAAGTAAAAACATTGATACAAAAGGTTTCTAATTTATTAAGTTTAAATCTTACAACAGACGAGCATTTACAGATGATGCTTAGTGCTCATATTTCAAAAATGATTATAAGATTACGAAATCAAAATTTTATTTCTAACCCTGCCTTGGAGGAAATAAAAAAACAATATTCTAGTTTATTTAATGTCATTTGGTTATCAATAAGAACTTTATCTCAATATTATGAATTAAGTATACCGAATGAAGAATTGGCTTTTATTGTTATACATTTTCAAGTAGCTATTGAAAAAATAATGAAACCTTTGAATATTGTCGTAATTTGCCAAAATGGAATTGCTACTTCTGAATTAATCATGAATAAGCTACGTAGAATCTTTTCTAGCAATGAGAAACTGACAACTATTAGTTTAAGAGAGCTAGATTTCTATGATTTAAGAAATATTGATTTAGTAATTTCTACTATTGGATTACCTGAACTAAATATACCTGTTATAGAAGTTAGTCCTATTATTACAAAAGAAGAGTTAAGAATGATTCAACAGTTTTATGCTGAACAAAGTACAGATAACTATCGAATGATGAAAACTTCTTTAAATGGAAGGGAATTTAATGTAGCATCTTTGAATACTCTATTAAAAGAACCAAAATTAATTAAGATAAATGTCAAAAATAAACAGGAATGTATTGAACGACTGATAATTGAATGTAGTATTGGAAATCAAACGGAAGAATTTAGAGATTCCATTAACCAAAGAGAGTTATTAGGAAGTACGAGTGTTTATACAGGTATAGCTTTACCACATTGTGATCCAAAAGTTGTTAAACAATCTGAACTAATTTTAATGAGTTTAGATAAACCTATTGAATGGGGAAAAAATCAAGTTAGTTTAGTATTACTAATAGCAATCGCTGAACAGGATATTCCAGTATTTAAAGACAGTCTAATAGCCTTATATTCCGTTATAGAAAATCAAAATTTGATGTCGGAATTAATGTTGATGTCAGATGGAAAGAAAATTAAGAATAAAATACTTGAGGAGGTGAGTCAAAATGCTAGATAAAGAAATTTTTGAAATTAATATAAAAAATATTAGTTCTAAAGAAGAAGCGTTGACTTATTTGTCAGATAAACTGATTGAAAAAGGAATTGTGAAAGAATCGTATAAGGAAGCTATTTTAAATAGAGAAAAAGTATTTCCAACAGGATTACAGTTTGAAAAATATGGAATCGCTATTCCTCATACAGATGTAGAACATGTTAATAAGGAACAAATAGCAGTAATGACGTTAGAAAATCCAGTTTCATTTTATCAAATGGGGACAAATGATGTGGAAGTTTCTGTAAAAGTAATTTTTATGCTTGCTTTGAAAGAGGCTCATAGTCAATTAACGATTTTACAACAATTAATAGAAATTCTTCAGGATAAAGAAATCATGGAGAAATTAATGAATATGGATGAATATACAACATCCAAAGAAGTAAAAGAATTGCTAGCAATTAAAAATATAAAATAATAAAGGAATAAGTTTAGTAAAAAAGAAAGGAGGAAAATTTACTAAACAACCAGAATCAGACTGTTTAAACTGAGTATTTTAATTATTAGGAGGAAAAGATTATGTTGGCATTATTTCAAAAATTTATCGATTTAGGCGCAATTGTAGTATTACCAATTTTAATTTTTATTTTTGGTATGATTTTAGGAACTAAACCTAAAAAAGCATTTGTATCGGGTGTAATTGTCGGGGTTGGTTTTGTTGGATTGAATATGGTAGTTGATTTATTAGGAGGTAGCTTAGGACCTGCAGCTCAAGCAATGGTTGAAAGATTTGGATTACATTTAACAACAATTGACGTTGGTTGGCCTGCAGCAGCAGCAATTTCTTATGGAACATTATTAGGAAGTTTAGCTATTCCAATTGGTATCGGAATTAATGTTTTATTACTATTCTTAGGATTAACAAAAACATTAATGGTAGATATGTGGAATTTCTGGCATGCAGCTTTTGTAGCATCTTTAGTATATGCACTTACTCAAGATTTTACATTAGGATTATATGCAACAATTGTATATTTAGTAATGATTTATTTATTAGCAGATATTATTGCTCCAGCTATTAAAAAATTCTATGGATTCCCTAACATTACATTCCCACATGGAACATCAGCACCTGGATTTTTAGTAGCTATTCCATTAAATTGGGTGTTTGATAGAATTCCTGGGTTTAATAAAATTGAAGCAAATCCAGAAAGTATTCAAAAGAAATTTGGTATTTTTGGTGAAAGTACAGTATTAGGTCTTGTAATTGGTATTGTTATGGGATTATTAGCAGGTTACGATCCAAAAGGTGTTTTACAATTAGGTGTTAAGATGTCAGCTGTTATGGTCATTATGCCTCGTATGGTATCACTTTTAATGGAAGGTCTTACTCCAATTTCTGAGGCTGCAAATGAATTTGTTCAAAAACGATTCCCTGGTCGTGAAGTAAATATTGGTATGGACTCTGCTTTATCAGTTGGACATCCAGCAGTATTATCAAGTTCATTAATTTTAGTTCCAATTACAATTTTATTAGCAGTAATTTTACCAGGAAACCAAACATTACCATTTGGTGATTTAGCTACAATTCCATTTGTAGTATGTTTAATGGCAGCTGTATTTAGAGGAAATATTGTTCGTACAGTTGTTGGGGGAACAATTTATATTGCAAGTATTTTCTACATTACTTCATGGGTAGCTCCTTTAGTAACAAAAGCAGCTCAAGCAGCAAACTTTGATTTAGGTGGAAATACAAGTATTACTGCTTTAGCAGAAGGTGGATTATGGCCAACATGGTTGTTTGTGTTTGCAGGAAAAACTGCACCTTGGGTAATTCTGTCAGTAGTTCTAGTAGCTTCATTAGCAGGATTATATTATGTAAATAAAGTTCGTGCAGAGAAATAGGAGAATAAGATTATGAAAAAATTATTAATTATGTGTGGTTCTGGAATTGCAACATCAACAGTTGTTGCTGGGAAAGTAAAACAATGGTTAGCTGATAATAATTATTCAGATAAAGTTCAAGTTTTTCAATCTAAAGTTTCAGAAGAAGTTAATCGTATTGATGAATATGATATTGTAATTTCTACAACAGTTGTACCTGATTCAATTAAAGATAAAGTGATTATGGGATTACCTTTATTGACGGGTATGGGAATTGACGCTTTATGGAGTGAATTGAAAGCAGCGTTGGAGGCTTAGTCAATGAAAGCATATATGAGAGATGTATTAGGGAAAGCAAAACAAGGTAATTTTGCAATTCCAGCAACAAACTTTATTGATTGGAATTCTGCCAAAGCATATGTAGAAATGAGTGAAGAATTGAATCTTCCACTAATTTTAGCTTTTGCACAAGTACATTCTCCTTATTTAAGTTTAGAAGAGGCTGCTAATATTGGGAAATATTTTCAGGAAAAAGCAAAAACTCCAGTTGTGTTACATCTAGATCATGGACAAGATTTAGCATTTATAAAAAGAGCAATTCAATTAGGATTTAATTCTGTAATGATTGATGCATCTTTAGATTCTTTTGAAGAAAATGTTAGAAAAACAAAAGAGGTTGTTGAAGTTGCCCATGAATTTGGAGTTGATGTTGAAGCAGAAATTGGTTTTGTTGGAGCAAATGGAGATGTATCGAAAGACGAAATAAAGTCTATTTATACAAATGTAGAAGATGCTGAAAAATTTGTTCAAGAAACTAATGTGGATTCTTTAGCAGTTTCAATAGGGACTTCTCATGGCTTGTATAAAGGTATTCCAAAAATTAATTTCCAACGATTATCTGAGTTACGTAATGTATTAAATATTCCATTAGTTTTACATGGTGGATCAGGTTCAGGAGATGATAATTTGAACCGTTGTGCACGAGAAGGAATTTCAAAAATTAATATTTATAGTGATTTTATGGACGCTGGTGCAAAATCGGTTTCTGAAAAATCATTTACAAACTATATTGATGTATTAAAAGCTTCAAGAGAAGGTATGAAAACTACTTTAAAACATTATTATCGTGTGTTTGAGACTAAATAAAAGGAGAAAACAAATGGAAACTATTAAAGATAAATTTTTCATTTTTAATCCGAAGTCATATTTATTTGGAAATGAATTATTAGAATTAGCAAAAGAAGCTGATCGATTAGCTGAACAGTATCCAGAAATTAGTATTTTTGTGACGTGTCCATATGCAGATATTCATAAAGTATCTAGCGAAACGAAACATATTATTGTGACAGCTCAACACTTAGATGGAATTGATTGTGGTAGAGGAATGGGAGCAGTTTTGCCAGCTTCATTATATAACGCTGGAGCAAGAGCTACTTTTTTAAATCATGCTGAACATCCATTAACAACATCTCAAGTAGTCGCTTCAATCAATCAAGCTGAAAAATTGGGACTTATAACGATTTTGTGTGCAGATTCTATTAAAGAAGCACGAATGTTGGCAATGTTAAATCCAACAATCATGTTATGTGAACCTACAGAGTTGATTGGGACAGGACAAACAAGTGACGATTCATATATTTTAGAAACTAATCATCAAGTGAAATCTGTTAATTCAGATATTTTAATGATGCAAGGTGCTGGAATTATGAATGAGAATGATGTCTATCGTACAATTAAGCTTGGTGCAGATGGTACAGGCTGCACAAGTGGAATTGTTAAAGCAAAAGATCCGAAACTAATGTTAAAATTAATGATTGAAGCTATTGACAAAGCAATGAATGAGGAGAAAAAATGACGGTATTTCAAAAAGAATTTAAAGTAGATGCAAAAGAAGGTCAAGTATCATATATTGATATTACAAATTCTATACATCAAACTATTACTGAAAGTGGTATTCAATCAGGAATATGTACAGTTATCACAGCACATACAACATGTTCTGTTTTCTTTGAAGAGGATACACATGATAAAGATGAAAATGGTGTAGATTATTTACAATTAGATTTAAATACTATTTTAGACAAGATTATTCCACCCCATTTAAGTGCGGATAGTTATCATTATCCTGGTGAAAAACATTATCAAGAAGTTGAATCTTGGCCTAACCCTGAAGAATGGTTACCAAATGGAGATAGAAGTGCATTATGGAATGGAGATGCTCATCTAAAAGCCACAATCTTGGGTTCTAGTGAAACCTTAGCTGTTGTAGATGGTAAACTGGCAATAGGAAAAACAGGTTATGTTTATTTTGCAGACTTTGATAAAACTCGAGAAAGAACAAGAAAGTATCGAGTTGTGATTATTGGAGAATAATTAATAGATATACAACAAACCCCGAGGAAATTCGGCTCATCGACAAATTCTGTTGGTGAATCAAATGTAACACCAAATTAAGTATTTAATTTTTAATAAATAAGGTGGGAGAAACTGAAATATTTAGTCTATTGATGAATCCACCACAAACATAACTATGAATGAAATCTAGTTTTAACTTTATAATGAGCAGGGGCATGTTATCCGCGATTAGCGATTTGGGGGCTGTGAAATTTGATATTATTTTTCGCTTCTCCCAATTCAACATGCCCATGGAGGCTCATTGTCAAGTTAAAATGACTCTATACAACCTTTCTTAAATCATAATGACTTTCTATTGACCGGGGTAAAGAAACATCCTTTGATAATCTTTATTCTTAATTTCATATTCTCAAAGTTTCGATATCCATATGCCACTCGTTTAATTACTTTAATGAAATTATTCGTCCCTTCAATAGCTCCATTGGAATATCCTGTCGTAAATGCTTCATAAATCCCATTCTTAAAACGTTTGAATACTTCAAACTTCTTCTTAAATTCATAAGGTAATTGTCTTGGAATCTCCTTTATGCATGTCATAAACACCTCATAATCTTTCTTCTTATAAGCTTTTCTAAGTTCTTGGATGAATTCATAAGCTTCTGATAGTATTTCGTCAAAACTCAATAATTTTTCCACTAATTGTGCTTGGGTGAGATGCGTCTTAAAGTGATAGTTATAGTGCAGTTTTTCTTCATCCAATTCTTCACTTGGTTTTAACAGTAGTTTCCAGTAGCGTTTTAATGTCTTCTGTTGTGTTGATTTAGCAGAGAATTGCTTCATAATCACAACTCGAAGTTGATTAAAATTGCGATTCATATGTTGAACGATATGGAATCGATCTACTACGATAACAGCGTTTGGAAATACTGTTTTAATAAGGTTTTGATAAGAAGCATTCATATCCATCACTAAATATTTTACTTTTAAACGTTGTTTACGGGAGAACTTCATAAAGAAAGAAATCAATTCATGAAGTGTTCTACCAGGTAAAATATCAATTAATTGGCGATTTTCTCCATCTAAACAAATGAAATTCATTTTCCCTTGTTGCGTTTTAACGCCTCTAAATTCATCTAAACAAAGTATTTTAGGTAAATAGTTATATCGTTGCATTGTCTTTATTTTAAATTTTTTCATCACTCTTTCGACTGTCTTGTCAGAAATTGAAAGAAGTTTGGCAATTGTTTTTCTAGAAAAGTTTTCTTTTAAGTACAACATAATTTGGCACGCTAAATCATAAGAAATATTACTATTTTTAGGAACAAGAGGGCAATCTGTAACCCAAGTTTTACGACAATCTTTACAGATAAATCGTTGTACTTTTAATTCTAAAAGAGTTTTATTCCCGTATAGATGTGGAATTCTAATTTTATGTTCCATAGGAGAATGCTTAATAACATTTTTACTAGAACAATATGGACAAGAAGTACAAGTATTTGTCCAAGTTCCTTTAACTTTATGAACAATTTCGTGGTTTTCTGTCACCGTTTCTAACCAATTTTCATCCGTAATAAAATTTTCTTCTGTTAATCCAAGTAATTTTCGTATACAATAGTCCATGAGAGAAATCCTCCTTTGATTTGTTTTGGTCGACTTAATCATAACCTGGATTTCTCTTTTTTGCATGTAAAAAATCCTGTCGGTGATTTCTCACCAACAGGATTTGTCGAACAACCGGAAATTCGAAAAATGAAATTCCTCGGGGTTTCTACTTAATGTATTTAAAATCTCTTACTCCCCAACCCAGTGAATTTACTAATAACCGTAAAGACTACTGAACCGATAATAGCAGGTACTAACCATTCAAATCCAAATTGATGTAATGGTAAGGTGTTTGTCCAATCGGCTAATCCAGAGAGGAAGTTGCCACCTTGCATTTGAGAGAATAGATGAATAGCTTGAATTCCTCCAATGAAGAATGCTCCAACAACTGCACCGGTATAAGTCCAGTTATAAACAATATAGCGGTCAAAAATTGATAAAAAGATTAAGGCGATGACCATTGGGTAAATAGCGCTTAGTACTGGAACTGCTAATTGTAATAAGGCATCCACTCCTAAAAGTGATAGAAGGAATGAAAGAACGACTGATACTACAACAATTTTTTTGTATTCTAATTTTCCATTTGTTAAGGTTGAAAAATAATGACCACAAGTTGTAATTAATCCAACAGATGTTGTTAAGCAAGCAAAGGATACAGCAATTCCCATAGCGACTTTACCAAATGAACCTAATAATTGTTCAATTAATCCGATTAGTAATGCAGGACGTTGAATTGTTGAGTCATAAACCGTACTTACAGTAGCTCCAGCATACGTTAAGCTGCTGTACACTAATGCTAGTAAAATGAAAGATACAATGCCGACTCCAAACATCATTTGATGTTGTTCTTTTTTCTCTGTATAACCTCGTCTAGTTAAGTCAGAAATCACAACTCCTGCCATTAAAGCTGCGCCAAGTGCGTCCATTGTTTGGTAGCCTTCTTTAAAACTTTGAGAAAATAATCCTGCAGAAGTTGTTGTTTGGAAGCCTGCATTTGGCTGAACTACAGCTGCAATAAATACTAGTAATAGAATGATTAATAAAATTGGAGTTAAATATTTTCCAATCGCATCAATAACGGTGTGCGAATGAATCGCAATATATAAGGTTAATCCAAAAAAGATAAGAGAGGTAATCCATTGTGGAGCAGTTGGTACAAAGGATTGTACAAAAATTTCATGAGTAGTAGCTCCGGTTCTTGGAACGGCAAATAATGGTCCAATTAATATAATGGAAATCGCTCCAATAATGATAGAAAAATGTTTACTAACTCTTTTTCCTAAGTCTGTTGCTTGTCCACCTAATAGAGCTGTTACAATAACCCCAAGAATCGGTAATAATGGATCTGATAATAAAAAGGCGATATTGGCAATACCCCAATTATTTCCAGAGATAACTCCTAAATAAGGTGGGAAGATTAAATTTCCAGCGCCAAAGAAGATGGCGAATAATGCAAAACCACAAATCATAATGTCAGTGAGTTTTTTTCGAGACATAAATTTCCTCCTAGATATATTCTTAAAAAATGATTAAAAAACAATTACAAATAGTGTACCACTTCTTTTTTTGGATTGCTAGTGATATGTACAAAGTTTCACGAGTAGATTTTATAAGAGTAATTGATTACAATGTTAGTAGGAAAACAATTTGTTAGGAGGTTGCCCTTTTGCGTAAAGTATATTTAAACCATGATGGTGGAGTAGATGATTTAGTCTCATTATATTTATTATTAAAAATGGAAGATGTTGAACTAGTTGGTGTAGGTGTTATTGAAGCCGATTGTTACTTAGAACCTGCGGTTGAAGCAAGTAAGAAAATTATTCAAAAATTTGGTTCTACAAAAGATCAAAGAATCCGTGTTGCTTCTTCAAATTCACGACCGGTTCATCCATTTCCCAAAGAGTGGAGAATGCATGCATTTACAGTAGACGCTTTGCCAATCTTAAATGAACATAAACCGATTTTAGTACAAGATTCCCCTTATAAAGCACATGAGGATTTAGTGCATGTTTTAAAGGAATCAACGGATAAAGTGGATTTATTATTTGTAGGGCCATTAACGGATTTAGCTCGAGCATTAGATTTGGATGCAAGTATTGAAGAAAAAATTGGAAAACTATACTGGATGGGTGGTACATTTTTAGAGCAAGGAAATATTGAAGAACCCGAGCATGATGGAACAGCAGAATGGAATGTTTATTGGGATCCATTTGCAGCGAAACGTATTTGGGAATCCTCGATTCCGATTGAATTAGTTGCCTTAGAAAGTACTCGTATGGTTCCATTAACGTTAGATGTACGTGATCGTTGGGCGAGAGAACGTAAAGTAGAAGGAATTGATTTCTTAGGACAATGTTATGCCATTGTTCCTCCATTGACGCATTATGTTACGAATTCAACCTATTTCCTATGGGATGTATTAACAACAGCTTCTTTTGGAAAAGAAGATTTAGTGAAACGAGAAGTTGTTCCTTCAGATGTAATTACAACAGGAGCAAGTTCAGGTAGAACGATTCGTGTAGACGACGGTCGTCCAGTTGACCTTGTTTATTATGTAGACCGTGATGCATTTTTTGATTATATTACAGACTTAGCAAGAAAAGATTAAAAAGTTAGATTGACTACAAAAGGGAGAGATTCTTTTTGTAGTTTTTCTTTTTTATTATTGAAATAAACCATGATAATACACGAATGATAGCTATCTATGGTACAATAGCTAAGCAGAATGATTGAAAGTGAGGAAATGAAATGAGTTTTAAGATTGGCAATATTCAAATTGACAATCCAGTAGTCGTTGCACCGATGGCTGGAATTAGTAATTCAGCTTTTCGTGTAACGGTCAAAGAATTTGGAGCAGGCTTAGTTGTTTGCGAAATGATCAGTGATAAAGGGATTCAATTTAGAAATGAAAAAACATTAAGCATGTTGCATATTGAACCAAATGAATATCCATTAAGCGTCCAAATTATGGGCGGAAATAAAGATACATTAGTAGAAGCTGCCAAATATGTAGCTGAAAATACAGAGGCAGCAATTATCGATATTAATATGGGATGTCCAGTTAATAAAGTGATTAAAGCTGAAGCTGGTGCAAAATGGTTATTAGATCCGAATAAAGTTTATGAAATGGTTGCTGCAGTAGTGGATGCAGTGGATAAACCTGTAACGGTTAAAATGCGTACCGGTTGGGATGACGAACATTTATATGCCGTTGAAAATGCACTTGCAGCAGAACGAGCAGGTGCAAGTGCTGTTGCGATGCATGGTAGAACTCGTGTACAAATGTATGATGGAAAAGCAAACTGGGAAATTCTTGGGGAAGTGAAGAAAAACTTAACACGCATTCCATTAATTGGAAATGGAGATGTGCGTTCTCCTCAAGATGCTAAGAAAATGATTGAAATAGCGGGTGTTGATGGAGTCATGATTGGTCGAGCTGCTCTAGCAAATCCATGGATGATTAAACAAACCGTTCATTATTTAGAAACGGGAGAATTATTACCGGAAAATACAGTTCCTGAAAAAATTGAAATTGCTAAAACTCATTTAGATCGTTTAGCTAACTTAAAAGGTGAGTCAGTAGCGACAAAAGAATTCCGTAAATTAGCTGCTTATTACTTAAAAGGAATTCCTCGTGCAACAAAAACAAAAGTTGCGATTAATGAATCTACAACGGTATCTCAAGTGAAACAAATTTTAGACCAATTTGTTCAAGAACATTTAGAACGTGTTGAAAGACAGTTAGAACGAGGAAAAGAAGTAGAGTAAAAAATTATCGAATTTACTATTATCACTAAAAATAGAGGTTGTTCTGATTAAGAATAGCTTCTTATATTTTTCTAGTATTGGGGATGAGATATTTTGAAGGGGAAAACAAAGACAAGTGCGATTATATTAGCGTTCTTAGCAGCTGTATTTTATGCCATTAATACACCGTTTTCAAAAATTCTATTGGAAAATGTTCCACCAACTTTTTTAGCAGCTTTTCTGTATCTTGGAGCGGGTGTTGGGGTTGGAATGATGTATTTATTTCACATCAAAAAAGAAGATAAATCAGAGAGACTTACAAAACAGGATTTACCTTATACAGTTGGAATGATTCTATTAGATATAGTTGCACCTATATTTTTAATGATAGGAATAAAAATGGGGACAGCATCTAATGCCTCACTCCTCGGTAATTTTGAAATTGTAGCAACTACATTAATAGCGTTACTTATTTTTAAGGAAAAAGTATCAGGAAAACTGTGGATTGCAATAGGGTTTATTACATTATCAAGTATTGTTTTGTCATTTGAGGGAATCGGTAGTTTTCAGTTTTCTATAGGCTCTCTTTTCGTTATCTTAGCAACTTGTTGCTGGGGGCTTGAAAATAACTGTACAAGAAAGATATCAGAGAAAAGTACATATCAGATTGTTTTGTTAAAAGGAATTTTTTCCGGGGGAGGCGCATTTGTTATTGCTGTCTTACTTGGTGAAAAGATTCCAGAAATGAAATATATTGTCATGATTATGTTGCTTGGTTATGTTTCATATGGATTAAGTATTTTTCTTTATATACGAGCACAAAGAAATTTAGGTGCAGCTAAGACGAGTGCCTATTATGCAGTAGCACCTTTTGTAGGATCGTTTTTAGCGTTTGCAGTAAATGGAGAAAAACTAGCTGTAGAATATTTTGTGGGATTAGCTTTGATGTTCATTGGAACGGTGTTTGTCGTGTATGATACTATGATAAAAAATCATCTTCATGGGCATATGCATACGATTGTTCATACACATAATGGGGTCACACATACTCATTTGATTACTCATACTCATGAGCATTATCATTTTGGAAATGAAGAGTTTCATCATCATGAACATGAAGATTTTATCAATAGTCATGAACATAAATTGGCTCATGAGAATGGAGTATAAAATTCAGTTTATCACGTGAAATAGAGACGCAATAGGCGATAGAAAGGAAAAATCTATCGTCTTTTTTATATGTATGTTTAAAAAATATTGACGATGATAAAGGAAAAAGACCAGAATGTCAGGAAGGCTTAATAAAGAGAAATAAACATAATCATAAACGCTTTATTTATCAGTCAATAATTGGTACAATAGACTAGAAATACAGTGACTCATGTCACAAAAAAGGAGGAAATACAGTGTCTAACGAAGTAGAAGTACAAGAAACACTGAATGATCAATTACAAGTTCGCCGTGAAAAAATGCATCAATTACGTGAAAAAGGAGTAGAGCCTTTTTCAACAGGATTTAAACAAAAACAATCCACTGAAGAAATTCATCAACAATTTGAAGGTGCAACAAAAGAAAGCTTAGCTGAACAAGAAGAAGTGACTGTTCAAATCGCAGGTCGTATTATGACAAAACGTGGAAAAGGAAAAGCAGGTTTTGCTCATATTCAAGATGGTAAAGGTCAAATTCAAATTTATGTTCGTAAAGATGTTGTCGGAGACGAAGCTTATGAATTATTTGATAAAGCTGACTTAGGAGATATCGTTGGTGTTGTAGGGACAGTTATGGTGACAAACACTGGTGAATTATCTGTTAAAGCTACTCAATTTGTTCATTTAACAAAAGCTTTACGTCCATTACCAGATAAATATCATGGATTAACAAATGTAGAGCAACAATATCGTCAACGTTACTTAGATTTAATTAGTAATCGTGACAGTATGGATCGTTTCGTAACACGTAGTAAAATTATCCGTGAAATCCGTCATTACTTAGATTCTCGTGATTATTTAGAAGTGGAAACACCAGTATTACACACATTAGCTGGGGGTGCGAATGCTCGTCCATTTATTACTCACCACAATGCTTTAGATATGGAATTATACATGCGTATCGCTCCAGAATTACACTTAAAACGTTTAGTAGTAGGTGGAATGGAACGTGTTTATGAAATCGGTCGTGTATTCCGTAATGAAGGAATTGATACAACTCACAACCCTGAGTTTACATCTATCGAAATCTATACTGCTTACACTGACTATCAAGATGTTATGGACTTAACAGAAGGAATCGTATCAAGTGTTGCGCAAGAAGTTTTAGGTAAAACAAAAGTTCCTTATGGAGAATATGAAGTTGAATTAAAAGCTCCTTGGAAGAGAGTTCATATGGTAGATGCCATTAAAGAAGTAACAGGAGTAGACTTCTGGGTAGAAATGACAGATGAAGAAGCTCGTGCGATTGCTAAAGAAAAAGGTGTGAAAGTTGAAGACTCAATGACTTATGGTCACGTCGTAAATGAGTTCTTCGAAACATTTGTAGAAGAAACATTAATTCAACCAACATTCATTTATGGACATCCAGTAGCAGTGTCTCCACTTGCTCGTAAAAATGATGAAGATCCACGATTCACAGATCGTTTCGAATGCTTCATTTGTACAAAAGAATATGCAAATGGATTTACAGAGTTAACTGATCCAATTGATCAACGTGAACGTTTCATGAAACAAGTAGAAGAAAAAGAAACAGGTAACGATGAAGCTCATCCATTAGATGAAGATTTCGTACAAGCATTAGAATATGGATTATCTCCAACTGGTGGGGTAGGTATCGGTATTGACCGTTTAGTAATGTTACTAACAAATAGTCAATCAATCCGTAACGTATTACTATTCCCAACAATGAAACATCAAGATTAATTATTAGAAAAAGGCACTTCTTAGAAAATCCAAGATGGAGAAACCGTCTTGGATTTTTTCTGTTCTACGAAAGATTCTGTCTGTTTCTTTTGTAGAATTTATGGTAAAATGAAACCGTATGTATTGAATGAAAGAAGGTGTCAATGGACAAGTGGATGAACAATTTGAAGGAAGAATTCCACCGCAAAATTTAGATGCAGAACAATCTGTTTTAGGAGCAATTTTATTAGATCCAGATTCAATTGTATCTGTAATGGAATTTTTAATGCCAGAAGATTTTTATCGAGTAAACCACCAAGTGATTTTTAAAGCGATGGTGGAATTAAATAATGATTCTTCACCCATTGATATTGTTTCAGTTGCAGAACGTTTAAATCAAAATAAACAGTTAGAAAATGCAGGAGGACAATTTTATTTACTAGAATTAGCTGAAAAAGTTCCGACTGCTTCGAATGTAGAATATTATTCTAAAATCGTTAGTGAAAAATCAACTTTACGAAAATTAATTCGAACTTCTACGGATATTGCAACAGATGCATATGGTGAAACAGATGAAGTAGCAGCAGTGTTGGATAGAGCTGAGCGAAGTATTTTAGAAGTTTCTGAAAAGAGAAATCGAGCAGGTTTTGTAGATATTACAAAAGTCTTGAACGAAGCGTATTTATCTCTTGAAGAGCGTATGAAAAATACGGGAGAAATTACAGGGATTCCAACAGGATACATTGATTTAGATCGAATGACTTCAGGACTCCATTCAGATGAATTAATTATTTTAGCAGCACGTCCATCTGTTGGTAAAACAGCGTTTGTATTAAATATTGCTAAAAATGTTGCGACAAAAACAAATGAAACAGTAGCAATTTTCAGTTTAGAAATGAGTGCCGAGTCCCTTGTAAACCGGATGTTATGTTCGGAAGGCAGTATTGATGCAAGTAATATGCGAAATGGTCGTTTAACGGAAGAAGAACTTCGTAGTTATTTTGTAGCATCAGGTACTTTATCGAATGCTCCTATTTATATCGATGATACTCCAGGGATTCGAGTATCAGAAATTCGTGCAAAATGTAGACGATTAAAACAAGAGAGAAATAATTTAGGATTAATCGTAATTGATTACTTACAATTAATCGAAGGAAATGGACGAGAAAGTCGTCAACAAGAAGTTTCAGAAATTTCAAGAAATTTAAAGAAACTTGCTAAAGAATTAAGTGTTCCAGTCATTGCTTTATCTCAATTATCTCGTGGAGTAGAGCAAAGACAAGACAAGCGTCCGGTGATGTCGGATATTCGTGAATCAGGTTCGATTGAGCAAGATGCGGATATTGTAGCATTCTTATATCGTGAGGATTATTACCGACAAGAACCAGATGAAGATGGAAATGTTCCAGAACAAGAGTCGAATAATATTATTGAAGTCATTATAGAAAAGAACCGTAGCGGTCCACGAGGAACCGTAGAATTAATGTTTATTAAAGAATATAATAAATTTACATCGATAGCATCGAAAAGTTTAGAAGCTTCAATGCCACCAATGTAGAAAAAATAATTTAAAGAGGTGCGGATATGTCATCAGTAGTAGTAGTAGGTACACAATGGGGAGACGAAGGAAAAGGTAAAATTACTGATTTCCTTAGTGAAAAAGCAGAGTATGTAGCTCGTTATCAAGGGGGCGATAACGCTGGACATACGATTCAGTTTGGTGGAGAAACTTATAAATTACATTTAATTCCGTCAGGAATTTTCTCACCAGAAAAACTTTGTATTATTGGAAATGGGGTTGTGGTTAATCCAAAATCTTTAGTAACAGAGTTAGCCTATTTACATGAACGAAATATTACGACTGATAATTTAAGAATTTCAGATCGTGCGCACGTAATTTTGCCATATCATATTGAATTGGACCGTTTACAAGAAGAAGCTAAAGGGGACAAGAAAATCGGTACAACGATTAAGGGAATTGGCCCTGCTTATATGGATAAAGCAGCTCGTGTAGGGATTCGTATTGCAGATTTATTAGATCGAGAAGTTTTTGAAGAACGTTTACGTTTGAATTTAGAAGACAAAAATCGTCAATTTACGAAATTATATGATGCAAATCCGATGAATTTTGAAGAAATTTTTGAAGAATATTATGAATATGGTCAACAAATTAAGCAATATGTTTGCGATACTTCTGTATTATTAAATGATGCTTTAGATAATGGAAAACGAGTATTATTTGAAGGCGCACAAGGTGTAATGTTGGATATTGATCAAGGAACTTATCCATTTGTAACTTCTTCTAACCCATTAGCAGGTGGAGTGACAATTGGTAGTGGCGTAGGCCCTTCAAAAGTGACAAAAGTAGTCGGTGTTTGTAAAGCATATACATCTCGTGTTGGAGATGGCCCATTCCCTACAGAATTATTTGATGAAATTGGAAGTCGTATTCGTGAAGTTGGTCGTGAATATGGAACAACAACAGGACGTCCACGCCGTGTTGGATGGTTTGATAGTGTTGTGATGAGACACTCTAAACGTGTATCTGGTATTACAAATTTATGCTTAAATAGTATTGATGTATTAACTGGATTAGAAACAGTAAAAATTTGTGTTTCTTATCGTAAACCAAATGGAGAAGAAATTAGTCATTATCCAGCAAGTTTAGTAGAACTAGGACAATGTGAACCAGTTTATGAAGAACTTCCTGGTTGGACGGAGGATATCACAGGATGCCGTACATTGGATGAATTACCAATTGAAGCACAAAACTATGTTCGTAGAGTTTCAGAATTAGTAGGAGTGAAGATTTCAACATTCTCAGTAGGTCCTGATAGAAACCAAACCAACATTTTAGAAGATGTTTGGGATAGTAAATAATATTTCCCAAGCGCTCAATCGCAAGAGAGGAGCTAGTTATGAAAAAGATTTTAGTAGTAGATGATGAGAAACCAATCTCAGATATTGTCAAATTTAGTTTATCAAAAGAAGGTTTTGAAGTTGTTACCGCATTTGACGGTGAAGAAGGCTTAGCAGTTTTTTCTGCAGAAAATCCTGATTTAGTTATTTTAGATTTAATGTTACCAAAAATTGAAGGATTAGAAGTTTGCCGAGAAATTCGTAAAACAAGTAATGTTCCGATTATTATGGTAACCGCAAAAGATTCTGAAATTGATAAAGTTTTAGGACTAGAATTAGGAGCTGATGACTACGTAACTAAACCATTTTCAAATCGAGAATTAATTGCTCGTGTGAAAGCTAATTTACGTCGTCAACATATTTCACCAACTGAACCGGATGAAGAAAAATCAGCAAACGAAATTGTATTAGGAAGCTTGATTATTCATGAAGATGCCTATGTAGTATCTAAACGAGGCGAAGAAATTGAATTAACACATCGTGAATTTGAGTTACTTCACTATTTAGCAAAACATATTGGTCAAGTCATTACGAGAGAACACTTATTACAAACGGTTTGGGGATATGATTACTTTGGAGATGTTCGTACAGTAGACGTAACAGTTAGACGTTTACGTGAAAAAATTGAAGATACACCGAGTCATCCTACATGGATTATGACAAGACGTGGAGTAGGCTACTATATTAAAACTCCAGAACAAGAAAAAGAAGCTTAGAAAGATGCGCTTTTCTTTACCGAGAAATATTCTGGGAAGAAAGGCGCATTTATTTTTAATAAAGGAGAAAAAACATGCAAAAAGTGAAACGATTCTTTCGTTCCATTCAATTTAAAATCCCTGTGTTATTTATTTTTATGCTGATGATTTCGTTGCAATTGATTGTTGCAAACTTTCTTCGTCAATTAGAAACACAGATGATTTCAAACTTCCAAGAACAAATTCAATTACAAGTTGGATTTTTAAAAAATAGTATTCAACCGATAGTGTCAAAAGATGATAAGGATGAAGTGAAAATAGCGGAAATTTCTAAAATACTTCAAGATTATCCGACAGGAAGTAGTATTGTAGAGGCTCGAGTATTAGATTCTCAAGGATATATTTTAGGGACGACGAATCAGTCTCAAAAATCGGTTGTAGGAACTCGAACGACAGAAGCAGATGCGCAACAAGTATTATTAACAAATACCGTGTATGCTTATAATTTTACAGAACATGATAGTCGTTATTGGAAAATAGTCTCTCCAATTTCCTCAACTAGTGGGAATTCAGGAAATCCTATCGGTATTATTTCTGTCACAACCAATATCGAGTCGAGATACACTCAAGTAAAAGATATCGGGGTTATTTTCGTTAGTTCATCTTTAATTGCGATTATTTTAGTGATTATTATTACTTTCTTAATTTCTCAGGGAATTACAAAACCGATTGCTGAAATGAAAAAGCAAACAGAAAAAATTGCTGAAGGAAATTATACTGGTGAAGTAAAAATTTATAGTGATGATGAGATTGGTCAATTAGGGCAAGCCATTAATGATTTATCTTTTAAAATTAAGGAAGCTCAAGAAAGTACAGAATCGGAACGACAACGTTTAGATAGTGTTTTACGTCATATGAGTGATGGAGTTATTGCAACAGATAGACGTGGTCGTATTGTGATTATGAATACGGCGGCTTTAGATATTTTAAATTTAAAATCTGAAAAAGTAATAGGAATTCCATTATTATCTATTTTACCTTTAGATGAAAAAGTAACTTTTAGAGAGTTATTAGAAACGCAACAAGAAAGATTAATTCATTTAGAAGAAGATGGAGAAGACTCAATTATTCAATGTGAGTTTTCTGTTATTCAACGTGAATCAGGATTTATTAGTGGATTAGTTTGCGTTTTAACAGACGTTACCGAGCAACAAAAGATTGATAGAGAGCGTAGAAATTTCGTATCCAATGTATCCCATGAATTACGTACGCCATTAACAAGTATTAAGAGTTATACGGAAGCATTAGTAGATGGAGCTTGGGAAAATAAAGAAATTGCCCCAGGATTTTTAAAAGTCATTGAAACTGAAACTGATCGTATGATGCGAATGATTACGGACTTACTGAATTTATCTCGTATGGATCAAAATCGTCTAGGTTTGGAAAAAGAATTTATAAATATGAATGAACTAGTGCTTCATATTGTTAATCGTTTTGAGATGGTGTTGCAGTCTGAACCATATCGAGAAAAGAATTATCGTATTTTAACAGATATTACCCAGCGTGACTTATGGGTCGAATTAGACCAAGATAAGATTACGCAAGTATTAGATAATATTATTAATAATGCGATTAAGTATTCTCCAGATGGGGGAAGAATTATTGTTCGTTTAATGGAAACTCATACGGATATTATTGTAAGTGTGAGTGATGAAGGCTTAGGAATTGCCCGAAAAGATATTCCTCATTTATTCGATCGATTCTATCGTGTAGATAAGGCACGTTCTCGTGCAATGGGAGGTAGTGGTCTTGGATTAGCGATTGCGCAAGAAGTAGTCCAATTACATGGTGGAAAAATCTGGGTGAATAGTATTGAAAACAAAGGTTCAACTTTCTTTGTTTCCTTACCATATATTCCATTTGAAGAGGACGGTGAATGGGAATGAAAATTCGTTTAAGATATTTAGTATTTATTTTAATACTATTAAGTATTATTAGTTTAGTATTAACGATGGCGGTTGTATTCCGTCCTGTAGAAATTTTCTCTCCAAATGGATTTACAAGAAATGTAGCTTCAACCAACCAAGATGCTAGTACTCAAACAAGAGTTTCTTATTCATTGGAAGATGTTTTTAGACCAACTCGCTTTATTATTTCTCATGAGAATAAAGGAAAAATGACGAGTGATTCTACAATCATTGCATCTGTTAATGAAGATTTAGTTGGTAAATATAAAGATATTTCAAAAAAAGAAGTATTAAGTCAAGAAGCATATGAACAATTAGTATTAAGAGATTCCTATGGTCAATTATTATTTGATGCTCCAGTGACATTTGGGGTAATGACAAGATATTTTAATGATGTACCTGAAGAATACAAACAAGAAACATTTAGTCGAATAATTTATCGTCATGATGATTCAAAAAATGTTTACTTTATTAACGATTATACAAAGCAAGTATTCCAAGCTAAAACAGACCAAGATATTCAATCAGAGTTATCCAAATATTATGATGATACAAAATTTCATGTGGTGGAATCTTATATTTTAAAAAATAAACAGATTTTCATTGAAGTGAATAATCTATCATTAGAAAAACAAACGTATCTGATGGAACAAATTCCAATGAGTTTTTATATTACTCAGTTATTTGCTAATCCTTCAGAATTAAGAAATAGAAGTGATGGACAATCTATTATATACAATGATAATTTATCCCAATTAAAAATGGATCGAACAACAAATGTTATTTCCTATTATCAAAATCGTGTGGATGAGGAACATTTAACTCCAACCGTTCATTTGCAACAATCTTTTGCTCAGATGAAGAAACTAGGTGGATGGAAATTAGGAATGAGTTTCTCAGATTTTGATAGTGATCGAAAAATTGTAGAGTATATGCGTTATGTAGGAACTTATCCAATTCTTTCAAATGCAAAAGAAGGATTATCTCAATTTATTATTACAGCATCAGGAATTGAAAAAATGCGTGTTTCTTCTCTGATTGCGGAAACACCAATTCCTTCTAAAAATGAATCGATTGATTTAATGAGTGGAAAAGACTTAATGGATCAAATTTTAGGAAAAGGAATTGCATTAGATACATTAGAAGATATTCGTTTAGGATATGCTTGGCAATTAAGCCGTGAAAGTAACCAAATTGTTGAGTTTGTCCCAAATTGGTTTATTAAAATAGACCATAAATGGAAAACTCTAGAAGAAGTTTTCTTACCAACATTGGATCAAGGAGGAGATAACGATGGATTTTAGACGATCAACTTTAGTATTAATTATCAGTTTTCTCTTCCTAGATATCTTTTTGTTTGGAACTTTTTGGCAAATGAAAAAAGAAGTGAAAAGCCCTTTAAATACAAGTATTAATGTTATGGAACAAATGAGAACGGATGGCATAACAGTGACAGGAGTAAATACAACAGTAGAGTCACTTCCTATTATTCAAATTAGTCCAACGAATATCGAACATTTAGTGCCTACCTTACCTAGTCAAGTTGCTACATATGATAAAGGAGTTATTTCTTCACAATTATTAGCACCAATTCAATTGACATTAGATGCTAATACTACAGCTACAATCGAAAATTTTGCAGAATTAACAACTTATGTAGAGAGTGGTTCTATTATTAATGGAAATCAATATAGATGGTTTAATTATAATCCGACTACACGTAAAGTCATTTATGCGCAACGTGCCAATCAAATTCCAGTCATGGATGGAAGTAGTCAAATTATTTTTACATTAAATGCGAATAATCAAGTTATCAGTTATGAACAAACTTTCGCAGGAAATGTAGAAGTATTAGGAAGTAATCGTACTTTAATTACGTCTCAAAAAGCAATGGAAGTATTATATTTAGCAGGGAGAATTCCGACTCGTTCAACAGTTTCGGTTGTTCGATTATCCTATTATAAATCTCTAACGGTAAAAGATTTATCCATTTATTCACCTGCTTGGTATGTAGAATTTAAACAAGTAGATGGACAAACTCTCGTTCGTCGAGTAGATGCAATTAGAGGTACTGTATTGACGAATGAAGCAACAGAAACGGTAAATACAACAACACCTCAATAGAATGGTAGCTGCAATAGAAAGGAAGACAATATGAGTGAATCAAGTTTTTTAGTAAGTTTACTAACGAGTGGAAGCTCGGGTAATGCAACATATATTGAAACACCACAAAGAAAAATTTTAGTTGATTGTGGATTAACTGGGAAAGCCATTGCAGCACAAATGGAAAAAATTGGACGATCAGTGGCAGATATTGATACGATTTTAGTAACGCATGAACATGTAGATCATATCAAAGGTATCGGAGTATTAGCGAGAAAATACGGTATGGATATTTATGCAAATGAGAAAACGTGGAAGGCCATGGAAAATAAAAATATCGGTGTGATTAAGCAAGAGCAAAAACATTTATTTGAACCAGGAGTGACAAAGACTTTTGGAGATATTGATGTGATGAGTTTTGCAGTTTCTCATGATGCAGCTTCACCTCAATTTTATTCATTTCAAAAAGATCAAAAACAATTTGTGATGTTAACCGATACAGGTTATGTGAGTGAGAAATTAAGAAAATTGCTTTATAATGCAGATGCTTATTTAATGGAAAGTAATCATGATGTAGATATGCTTCGTATGGGGAATTATGCATGGCATTTAAAGCAAAGAATTCTTAGCGATAAAGGGCATTTATCCAATGAAGATGGCGCATTAGCGATGTGTGAAATGCTAGGAGATAAGACAAAGCGAATTTATTTGGGTCATTTAAGTCAAGATAATAATTTGAAAGAATTAGCATATCAAACAGCTGAGTCGATTTTATTACAACATGATTGTGGAATTCATGAAACTTTTGAAGTGTATCATACAGATCCATATGAACCGACTGAATTGTTTAGAGTTTAATAGAATTTTCAAAAAATAATGGGATTTTTAACAACTTTATAACGATTTAATTACATTATCTTCAAACTTTTTTCAAAAAGCTAGATTAGTATATGAGTATCAAAAGAAAGCAATGAAGGAATTGCTAAAGCGAAAAAGGAGGGGATATTCATGACAAATGAATTCCATGAAGAAGTAGAAAACACACAAGAAAATACAGTATTAAATGAAGAAACACAAGAACCTACTCCAGTAGAAAAGAAAAATACTAAGAAGAAAAAAGCTTTTCGTTCAGGTTTTGTTGGTGGAGTAACCGGTGGACTATTAGCCGTTATCATTGGATTTGGTGCTATGAGTGCGACAGGAACGTTAAACCAATTAACTGGAGCAAAATCAACTGCAACAAGTACAACAACTGTGAAAACAAGCCCGACAGCATTATCTAATAAGGGTGCTGGAGATGTTTCAGATGTTGTTTCAAATGTAAAAAATGCAGTCGTATCTGTGATTAATAAACAAAGTTTAAATCAAAATAATTTATTTGGAAGTAACGGACAAAGTCGTCGACAAAATCAAAAAACAGAAGATAGTGATTTAACAACTGCTTCTGAAGGTAGTGGAGTTATTTATAAAGTTGAAAATGGCTATGCTTATATTGTAACGAATAATCATGTTATTTCAGGTTCTCAAGAATTAGAAGTATTAATGGCAGATGGTACTCGTGAAAAAGCAGAATTAATTGGCGCAGATAAGTGGACTGACTTAGCAGTATTAAAAATTAAAGCAGATAAAGTAACTACAGTAGCTGAATTTGCGAATTCAGATGAAGTGAAAGCTGGTCAAACAGCAATTGCGATTGGTTCTCCTTTAGGAACTGAGTTTGCTACAAGTGTAACGCAAGGAATTGTATCTGCAAAAGATCGTTCTGTTCCAACAGATGTAGATGGTGATGGTAAACAAGACTGGGTTGTAAATGCTATTCAAACAGATGCAGCGATTAACCCAGGGAATTCTGGTGGTGCATTAGTTAATGCAGCAGGACAAGTTATCGGAATTAACTCTATGAAGATTAGTAAATCTAGCGTAGAAGGAATTGGATTTGCGATTCCAAGTAATGAGGTAGTTTCTATTATTAATCAATTAGAAAAATCTGGTAAAGTAATTCGTCCAGTTTTAGGAATTTCAATGGTAGATTTAACCTCTGTTTCTTCTCAAGGTCGTCAACAATTAGAGTTATCAAACGATGTTAAAGAAGGTGTCGTTGTAGCGGATGTCCAAGAAAATAGTAGTGCAAGTAAAGGTGGATTAAAACAATACGATGTCATTACAGAAATTGATGGTAAACCAGTTACAGGAGTACAAACATTAAGAAAAGCATTATATAGTAAAACAGTTGGTTCTAGTATGGAAGTTACATACTATAGAAATGGACAAAAACAAACAACAACTATTCAATTAACAAGCTCAGATAGTCCAAGTTTATAAAAAATAGAATAAGATGATACTATCCACATAGTTATCCACAGAAATGTTGATAACTATGTGGATATTTATTTTAATTGTGTAGAAAAAATAAAAAAGTTTTTTTAAAAAACATTGATATAATAAGCTTTTTAATAAGTGGAGTTATCCACAGAATAATGAACAGTTGTGAATAAGTTTAGTTTAAAACTCATAAAAAAGCCTTTATATCAACGTTTCTGTATGTTTTGTATATCTTTGGATAATAGGATAAAATTGTGGATAAAGTAATCGAACAAGATGTAACAGAAAAATTACAAAAAAAGGGTATTGACCAATATATAGGGGATAAGGGGGAAATAATAAACAAAATTTAGTAGCGAACATGTGTACATGTGGATAACTCTGTGGATAAGTTGTGAGTTTCTTATAAATTTTTGAAAAAATCTTGAGCAGTTGAGGAAAAGGGAATATACTATTGTTAATAGTGGAGAAGTACCCAAGAGGCTGAAGGGGTCGCACTCGAAATGCGATAGGTCGCGAAAGCGACGCGGGAGTTCAAATCTCCTCTTCTCCTTTTAAGTTATTGATATATCAACGTTTTTAGAGGTTTTGTTCCAAGTTTGTTCCGTGAACAAAACCTTTTTTTAATAGAGTTTTATAATGAACATTGGTATAATAATACTATTATAAGTAGAAATTTAACCAAAATAAAAAGATAAAAGGAGTGAGAATATGCCAAGATTTCTTGTTGGAGCAACTGAAGACACTTGGGATTTTGATGCGGCTTATGAAGCAGCGAAGGATGGAGATATTATTGAATTTACTCCTAATTTGATCATGAATTTTACAAAAGAACCTTTTACTGAGATTACAAAAAATATTACAATAATCGGACATGTAGAAGGAAATACATTTCTAAATACAATTACGGGAAAAATTAAAATTTCGAATAAAGCAAAGGTGACATTTCAAAATTTGTGGATGTCCGTATTAGAAAATCAAAATATGTTTCGCATTATTGGAGAATCGGAAGTAACTTTTGAAAATTGTGTCATGCAAAGCGAATTTCCATCAAATGAGTATTTCTTGTTGCTTTCAGAAGAAAAAAGTAAAGTCAAATTTAAGAACTTTACAACAAAATTACCAGATAAACATCAATTAGGGATGAAATTTGTTCATTCAGCAGTTTCTATTCAAGATTCTACCATTCAAAATCGATTATGGATTCGAGAAAATTCGGAATTAGAGTTTGTTCGTTCGAAAATGGAGTGTAGTCGTCCTAAATCTGTATGGAGTGAGGATTCAAAATTAACGATTATTTCGAGTCAAATTTATGGAACTTTTGAAGAAGGAACGAATCCTGTTTTGGATATAAATCAGAGTGAAATCAATTTGGAAGATAGTATTGTCGAGGGTGTTGGAACAAACTATTACACTATTTTAATTCAAAGTGGTAGTAGGGGAGTTTTTAAAAATTTAACCGTTAGTTTTATGAGAATCAAAAATAGCCATATTCGTATGGTGAATGGATCTGTAAAGCATAATTTAGCAATAGCAGAAGAATCAACTTTATATTCACAAGGTAGATTACAATTTTTTAATAAAGAAAGTAGACATATTCCAATTAGTTTAACAACAAACGCTTTATTCGTTGGAGATAGTATAGAAGTGGAAAAAGAAATTTCTCCTATTATTCGTGCCAAGGAAGGATCGTGCTTCGTTACAAATGACTTTATTCATTTAAATGGAGATGCTTCAAAACTGAACTATGAAACAGATGAAACGAGTCAATGCAGAGTTACTCAAAAACATAAAGCAGCTCCAGAAAGAAGCGAAAAAGGGGAGATTATTCGAACTGAGGACGCACAAAAGGCTCATCATACGAATACTGATTACTATGCTCAACTGCAAGGATTAATTGGACTAAAAACAGTCAAAGAAAAAGTTGATAAATTAATTCAACAAGCAAAATATAATCAATTACAAATTGAACAAGGATTACCACCAGAAAAAATGACGATGCATGCAGCTTTCTTAGGAAATCCAGGAACAGGTAAAACTACTGTTGCACGTTTAATGGGACAAATCTTATTCCAATATGGAGCCTTAAAAGGGGAAGAGTTCAAATTTGTAGAAGTATCAGCGGCTGATTTATTATCCGGATATGTGAATCAAACAGCAGAACAAACTCGTAAGAAATTAGAAGAGGCTAAAGGCGGCGTGTTATTTATTGATGAAGCGTATGCTTTAAATAAAAAAGGTTCGAATAGCACCGGCGAAGAAGCGATTAATGAATTATTGACGTATATGGAAAATCATCGTGATGATATTATGGTGATTTTTGCGGGATACACAAAGGAAATGGAACAATTTTTCGATGTGAATCCAGGATTCAATTCTCGTGTGCCACATCAATTAATATTTGAAGATTATTCACCAGATGAAATTGTTCAAATGGGACTTAAAATTTTTGAAGGAAAAGCTCGAAAAGTTGAAGATCCAGAATTTTATGCTCGTAAAGTTAAAGAAGCGTATAAACGTTCCTTAGATAAGAGTAATGCACGATGGATTCGTAATCAAAATGAGCAAATTATGCAAGAATTTATTTTTCGTGTGATGTCACAAGAGAACGAAGATATGACGTTGATTAAAAACCAAGATATTGAAAAAGCATTGTCACAAGGAAGCTATGAAGAATCCGACAATAAAGTTGATGCATGGAAGCAATTGAATTAATTAATTGGTTTAGAAAAAGTTAAAGAACAAGTGAGTGCCTTTATTAGTCAAGTAGAATTATCGAAGGTAAGACAAGAACAAGGAATCGAAACGAAAAATATTACGTTACATTCGTTATTCTTAGGAAATCCAGGAACAGGTAAAACAACAGTTGCTAGAATAATTGGCGAATTGTTGTATCAAAAAGGGATGATTGCAACCAATAAAATGGTGGAAGTTTCTCGTGGGGACTTAATTGGTGGATACCAAGGGCAAACAGCCATTAAAACAAGAGAACATTTACAGGCTGCTCTTGGTGGAGTGTTATTTATTGATGAAGCTTATTCCTTAAAACATGGTCCTAATGATAATTTTGGACAAGAGGCCATTGATGAAATCTTGAAGTTTATGGAAGATCATCGTCATGATATGGTTGTTATTTTTGCAGGATATCATAAAGAAATGAGTACTTTCTTAGAAACAAATTCAGGACTAGCAAGTCGTGTTCCAAATACTTTTGATTTTGAAGATTATACATCTGAAGAAATTGCTCAAATTGGATTGTATGAATTAGGAAGTGATTCCTTAACAGTAGATGAAGAAGCGTATCGTCAAGCGGTTGCGACAGCTTATGCTCGCACGAATGACCGTAGTAATGGTCGTTGGATTCGTAACTTCAATGAGAAATTAAGATTACGTCTAGCTACTCGATTCGGTAATAATCCATCCATTAATCCAAATCAAATTATTCAACAAGATTTAGATGATGTGTTGGCGATGTCAAAATAAGAGAAAACAAAAAAAGCTGCGTTAGCAGCTTTTTTGTTTTACATGAAATATCCTAAGAAATAACGAACAAATAATGCAGCAGCTACAGCACCGATAAATGGAGCAGTACCTGGAACTAATAATCCATATTGCCAGTCATTATTTACTTTATTTTTGATTGGTAATACTTGGTAAGCTAAACGAGGACCTAAGTCACGAGCTTGGTTCATCGCGAATCCTGTAGTACCTCCTAGACCCATACCAACAGCCCAAACGATTAAACCAACAACGATTTGAATTTGATCTTTATTCACTTGTTCAGTAGCTAAGATAGCTGTTAAGAAAATAAATGTTGCAAATGCTTCGACGAAGTAGTTACGAGGTAAGTTACGGCAGTTAGGGTTTGTAGAGAAGATGTTACGAATTGCAATTCCATCTACTTGACCTTCAGAAGCTGTAAAGTGGTCTGCATACATGAACCATACGATAACAGAACCAGCAAATGCTCCTAAAAATTCAGCAATTGAAACGAATAACCATTGTTCAGCAGGTAATAATCCTAAAACAACTTTTGCTAAAGCCATAGCAGGGTTTAAGCTAACTCCACCAAAGATGAATAATGTAACAGTAATACCGAATGCCCATGTTGTGATAGCGAATAAGTGACCTGTTCCAGCATATTTTGTTTTCTTTAAGACGTCATCACAGTGTACGCCAACCCCAAAGATAATCATTAGGGCAGTTCCCATAAATTCTGATAATAATAAGTGAATAAATTGTTGTGTAAACATATAAAATAAAAGACTCCTTTTTGTTTTTAAATTATAATAATATTTCTTTTTCTAATAGTTGATAGACTTTTCCAATGGGCAATTGATGCTGTTTGGCTAGTCTAGCACAATCCTCATATTCGAGAGTTGTTTTAGAGATGTTTTTGTATGTGTTTTGTTTGGCACGAATGGTTCCTAAACTAGTTTTAACTTCTTGAAAAGTTCGTTGCATGACTTTTCTTGAAATTTTTTGATAACGAAATCCAATTGTGCTTGTTTGCTCAAATAAAATATTAGTAAATTCCTCTAATTGTGTAAGAGAAATTAGAAGAGTTACATGAATCGCTGGGCGATTTTTTTTCGCTAAAACACTGAAATAAGTAACGTCTAGTGCTCCTTTTTCATATAGGAAATCCATTAAATAACCCATTTGTTCAGGCGTTTGATCATCAATTGTCGTGTCGATTTGATAAATATCATCGTCTAATTGATGTACTTCTTTGAACGAGTGAGTAGTTGGCTGACATAGACTTCCACGTAGAGCATTGAATTTACCAGTATCTCGTTTACCAAATCCATATCCTACAGTAGTGATTTCCAAGTTTTCAGGAATGGTAAAGTCTGGATGAATTGCTTTTAGTAAGGCAATTCCTGTTGGTGTAATCAACTCAGTTTTAATATCAAAGTCTTGATGAATTAAGATAGAAGTTCCTTTTCTTAATTGCATGACTGCAGGAACAGGCACAGGCATAACACCATGAGCGACTTTAATCGTACCACTACCTTCTACTAAAGGAGCGCTATATACTTTTGTAATCCCTAAGTTTTCAAATAAGATAAAGAAACTAGCGATATCTACAATCGAATCAATTGCTCCCACTTCGTGGAAATGAATGTGCTCAATAGGAACTTGATGAACGGCAGATTCTGCACGAGCGATGTCACGGAACACTTCAATACTTTTTTCTTTTACAAAGTCAGAAACGGTACTATTTTCAAAAATTTCAATAATTTCTTGTAAGCCACGAACGTCATCGTGATGATGGTGACCGTGTTCATGGTGATGGTCGTGTTCATAGTGATGATCGTGTTCATGATGGTGATCGTGCTCATGATGGTGATCGTGCTCATGATGGTGATCGTGCTCATGATGGTGATCGTGCTCATGATGGTGATCGTGTTCATGATGGTGATCGTGTTCATGATGATGATTGTGCTCATGGTGATGATCGTGCTCATGAGTGAAATCTCCGTGAACTCCATGATCTTTTTCTCCATGTTCTAGGTGAACATCAAAATCAATTCCATAAATACTGCTTTTTGCAATTTTATGAATATGTAAATGATAGCCATCTACGGCTAACTTTTTAAGTTCTTGTTGCAAATAGTCTGAACTAGCTCCTAAATCAATAAGAAGACCGTTCAGCATATCTCCACTAATGCCAGATAAAGGCTCTAAATATAAATGTGTCATGATGAAGCACCTCGAATCTGATTAATCATGCTAGCAGAATAAGCAGCACCGAATCCATTATCAATGTTGACAACTGTTACACCAGAAGCGCACGAAGTTAACATACTCATCAGAGTCGTTAGACCTTGTAAGTTACTTCCATATCCTACGCTTGTAGGAACGGCAATGACTGGCACATCTACTAATCCTGCGACTACACTCACAAGAGCTCCTTCCATACCAGCGATAACAATAATCACACTAGCGCCACGGATATCTTCTAAACGATTAAATAGTCGATGGATACCCGCAACTCCAACATCATAAATGCGTTTCACAGGGTTCCCAAATGTTTCAGCTGTAATAGCAGCTTCTTCTGCTACAGGCATATCACTTGTTCCTGCTGTTACAACAGCAATATAGTGTTCAGATTGAATTGGAGTTGGATTAACGACAAAAGCTCTCGCAGTTTCATAATAAAATCCGTGAGGAATTTTTTCTAATAAATATTGTCCTTTTTCGTTATTTACTCTAGTTGCTAGTACAGGAAGATTTTCTTTTTCTAATGATCCAATAATTTTTTCGATTTGCTCTTTTGTTTTCCCTTCTCCATAAATGATTTCTGGAAATCCATTTCTTTTATTTCGAGAAAGATCTAAAGAAGCAAATCCCATATCGTCGATGCCTTCTAATAGAGAGGCAGCTTCCTCTAGTGAAAGCTGTCCCTCTTGAAAGCGAATAAGAATATCTTTTTTATTCATAATAATATCCTAGTCTTCAACGATAACAGATAAACCATCACGAATAACTGTAACTTTAGCATCTTGTCCTTCAATTTCAAAGGCACGAGCTAATGCTTCGTCAAATGTTTTCGCAATTTCCATATGCATATCTGTAATTAATGTAGGATCTACTAAATCAGAAACAAAAATGACACGGTGATGTACTAAAATACGTGCTAAAATTTGAGCAGTCCATTGGTCTGGAATTGTTTCTAAACGTGGAGTGTTAATTGCTTTTTCTAAAAAGTCTTTTGGTTCTTTATAATCAGCTAAATTGTGATAGAATCCTGAACCACCATGTCCGTCACGGCATCCTGCAACCATAATAATTACGCCACCTTCTTTATTAGTAGCTTCAGCAGCAGTCATTCCTTTAACCGCTTGATAAATATTTTGGTCAAGTGGGAATCCACCATTTGTTGAAACAGCGATATCGCAAGGGATTTTCTTAACATGAGCTAATCCACGAACAAATTCACATCCAACATGGTGAGCTTCTTCCATATCACCAGCGAATGAACCGATAATATGTTTTTCTCCATCTAATACTACGTTAACGATAAAAGCTAATTTAGCAGTACGAGCTGCATAAACCATATCTTCATGGATTAAGTTGTGTTTTAAGTTACCTGTTCTTGATTTATCAGAGTCGATAAATTCGCCAGAGTGGTTTGCCATAATTGTTTTATAAGAAGCAATACCTGGTAATACAGATTTACGACCACCTGAGAATCCTGCAAAGAAGTGAGATTCAATGAATCCTTCAGCAATTAATAAGTCTGCTTCTGCAGCAACACGATTAATAATGCAGTCACCACCTGAAGGTAATTGACCGATTTTTACCATATCGTCATCATTTGTAGAAATATGCATTACGATTTCTTCGTTGTCTACAATTTCTTGACCGTACTTATTAATTAACTCTTCACGAGTTGAAGGACGGTGGAAACCTGTTGCTACTAAAATACGAATACGAGCATCTGGAGCAACGCTACGAATACGACGTAAAATAATTGGAGTAATAATATGAGAAGGAACTGGACGAGTGTGGTCTGAACTAATTAAAACAATGTCTTTTTTTCCTTTTGCCAATTCTTCTAATGATTTACTACCAATAGGATTATCCATTGATTTCTCAACAGTTTCTTGTTCAGAAAGAGGATTTGAAAAATTCTCTGCTTCTGATTCTAACAATCCTGCAAAATTTTTATCGGGAATGCTAGCAGTTATTATTTGTTTGTCATAAGGTAATTTAATGTCTACCATTTTTAACATCTCCTTTGTTAATAGCTAACACAATATAGTATATTATTTTTTCTTTTGAATGTGAATACAAATGGTGTTAACATATGTTAACAAAAATATTTTTATCAAGAGGATAATAATGTTTAAGAAATGCAAGTGAATTTTTTGAAAAAAGGAGTATAAAAATGGAAGAAAATTATCTTGTAAACTTTCTTGAAGCGCATAATGCACCTGTCATTAAAAAGAAAAAGCACATGTATTTAGCGTATCACGGATTAGAGGAATCTTATACATATGTATTAAAAGAAGGAGTTGTTAAAACAAGTATTATCTTGAAGGATGGTCGGGAATTTAATTTAGCGTATATTACACCGATTGATATTATTTCCTTATTAAGAGATGAAGTGTCGAATTATACATCTGCCCCCTTTAATGTACGAGTAGAATCAGAAGAAGCAAGTTTTTATCGAATTCAGCGGATTAAGTTTTGGGAATATGTAAAAGAAGATCGAAAACTGCAAGATTATATTCGAGAATATTATCGCCAAAAATTATCCGAAAATATCGAATCGTTACAATATATGACGATGAATGGGAAAAAAGGTGCGGTATGTGCGTTCATTTATAAATTAGTCAAGCAATTTGGGGTACAAACAGAGGATGGAATACTCATTGATTTTGCAGTCACAAATGAAGATATTGCAGGATTTTGTGGTATTTCTACTCGAAATAGTGTGAATCGTATTATTCATGACTTGAAAGAAGAAGATGTTGTAGAAATTAAAAATCAGAAAATCATTGTAAAAGATATTAGTTACTTAGCTGATTTTACTGGAAGAGAAGGCTAATAAGAGCCTGAATGAAGGAGAACCGTTATGGATGAAAAAGAACTAAAACTAAAAGAATTGTTAAAGGAAATCGGAAAAATTGTTGTTACATACTCAGGTGGAATTGATAGTAGTTACCTATTAAAAGTAGCGCTAGACACGCTTGGTAGTGAGAATGTATTAGCAGCTGTAGTGAATTCTGAATTATTCCCAGATTATGAGTTCGATATGGCCATTGATTTAGCTAATGAAATGGGGGCTCGTGTGATTGGATTAGAAATGGAAGAATTATCAGATCCAAGAATTGCAGCAAACACTCCAAAAATTTGGTATTACAGCAAGAAATTATTGTATCAAACGATTAAACAGCATGTAGAGCAAGAAGGCTTTACCGTTTTATCAGATGGTACAATTATGGATGATGTGGATGATTTTCGTCCAGGAGTAAAAGCTCGTAATGAAGAAGGCGTTCGTAGTTTATTACAAGAAGCAGGATTGTATAAAAATGAAATTCGTCAGTTAGCGAAAAGACTTGGTGTAGAAAATTGGAATAAAGTACCTTCTTGCAGTATGGCATCTCGTTTCCCATATGGTACAAAAATTACAGCTGAAAAAGTTCGTTGGGTTCAAGAAGCAGAAGCGTATTTAATTCAATTAGGATTTGAACAAGTACGTGTACGTGTTCACCAAGATTTAGCAAGAATCGAAGTATCTCTTGATTTAGTACCAACATTATTAGAACATCGCCAAGAAATTGAAAGTAAATTACGATCGATTGGATTTAGCTATGTAGCATTAGACTTAGCAGGATATCAATATGGACGAATGAATCAAGTATTAACGGATAAAGAAAAAGCAAAAATTGGATAAGATATAAGGAAGAACTTTGTAAAAGGAGTTCTTCTTTCTTTGCATAGAAAAGAGGAGAGTATGGAAGCTAAAGAAGTATTAAAATTTTGGTTTGAAGAATTAGAACCAAAAGATTGGTTTATAAAATCCGTTGCATTGGACAAAGAGATATACAGACGTTTTTTTAAGATTCATCAAGCAGCTATAGCTGGAGAATTAAGTCATTGGAGAAAGAGTGTTCAAGGAAGATTAGCAGAAATTATTGTGTTGGATCAATTTTCTAGAAATTTATATCGGGATGATGCAAGAGCTTTTTTATATGATGGCATGGCGCTTGTATTAGCGCAAGAAGCCCTACCTTATTCGGAAGAATTAACGGTCATTGAACGCAGCTTTTTATATATGCCCTTTATGCATTCAGAGTCATTAGCGATTCACCAAGAAGCAGAAAAATTATTTTCTGAACCTGGAATGGAAAAGCGTGCGAAATATGAACAGATGCACCGAAAAATTATTGAACAGTTTGGACGCTATCCACATCGTAATGAAATTTTAGGAAGAAAATCGACTGAAAAAGAGTTAGAATTTCTTCGAAATCATTCAGGATTTTAAATAAAAAAGTCGTGAAAAAACATGTAAAAAACGGATTAAAAAAAGTAATGAAACCTTAATATAAATAGAGTTGTTTTTTAAGTGAAAATTCGATACGATGGATAGGCAAAAGAGAGAATTGTGGAGATAAACTTATGAAAAAAATCAAATGGATGAAAGTCGTTGTGACAACTTTAATTGCTTGTTGTTTAGTAAGTCCGATGCAGGCAATTGTACATGCTGAAGAAGCTGAAAAACCTAAAACTGCAGAAGAAATTGCTGCATTAGAAGATGTTGCATCTTATATTGCTATCGAACAGACAAGTGGAAAAATTTTGATGGAAAAAAATCAAGATGATGTTCGAGGCATTGCTTCGATGAGTAAAATGGTTAGTCAGTATTTAATATTAGAAGCAATTAAAAATTCAGAAATTACATGGGAAACAAAAATCCCTATTAGTGAACGAGCAAGTAAATTAAGTGCAAATTATTCTTTATCAAATGTGCCATTATGGCCGAATGAGAAATATAGTATTCAAGAGTTATTTGAAGCAAGTTCGATTTATTCTGCAAATGCCGCAACCATTGCGATGGCAGAATATTTAGCGGGAAGTGAAGCTAAATGGGTAGAGCGGATGAAGGAAAAAGTTGAATCTTGGGGAATTCATGATGCAACAATTGTAAATGCCACAGGATTACCGAATAAATATGGAACCACAGAAAAAAATCCAGATTTTGGAGATGAAGCAGAAAATAGTATGTCTGCTCGTTCGGTTGCGATTGTAGCAAGAAGATTAGTATTAGATTTTCCAGAAATTTTAAAAATTTCTTCTGTTGCGACAAAGGAGTTTCGACCAGGAACTGCGGGTGTCACTAAGATGGATAATTTTAACTATTTAATTCCAGGATTATTATTTGGTTATGATGGAGTAAATGGCTTAAAAACAGGAACTTCTGAAATAAGTGGAGCCTCAATTACAACAACAGCAACACGTAATAATTTCTCAGTGATTGTTGTTACGATGGGTTCTAAACAACCATTGAATCGTTTTAAAGTAACTACGAAAATGTTAGATGAATTATTCAAGAAATACGAAGGCTTAGTAGTTGGAATTCCAGGTAAATCTGTTCAAAATATTCAACCTTATCCAGTAAATGGTGGGGCTGATGAAAAGATTAGTGTGGATTACGGTGATAATTTTGTAGCAGCTGTTCCAAAAGGAACTGCTATGAGTCAGGTAAAAGTACGCTTTGAACCATTTAAAGAATTATTAGATGAAAATAATGCTTTACAAGCTCCTATTACTGCAGGAAAAACAATTGGAAATTTATACTTCCAAATGCCAGGAGAAGATTTAGGATATGTAGATGGTCAAACTGAAGGACATGTTCCAGCTTTTGCAGGATATGAAATTGATCCATCGAATATTGTGACAGATAGCTATCGTCAAGCGAGAGGATTTGTTGAAAAAATTTTTCACCGTATTCAAGAGTTTTTTGGAAATATCTTCCAAAAAGTGAAAGGTTTCTTACATGCGCAAGAAGCGTAAAAATACAATGTTTAAGGGGGACGACAGAGGTCGTCTCTTTTTTTAAATACAAGATACTTCTATATAGAACGTTTTTATTGACAAGTGTTTTGTTTCTATATAGAATTAATTTATAAAGAAAAAGAGTTAGAACACTTATTCTAAACTCAATAAATCATTTAACAATTATAGAAAAGAGGAAATTAATATGACAAACTTTACAGATTTACAAGAAAAACGCCGTTCAATTTACGCATTAGGGAAAAATGTGGAACTTTCTAATCAAGAATTAGTAGAAACAATCCAAACAGCTATTCTTCAAACGCCATCAGCATTCCACTCACAAACAACCCGTGTTGTTATTTTATTAGATGATGAATCAGATTCATTTTGGAATGAAATTGCTTATTCAGAATTAGAAAAAGTAACACCAGCAGAAGCGTTTGAAGGAACAAAACAACGTTTAGCAGGATTTGCGCAAGCTAAAGGAACTATTTTATTTTATGAAGATCAAGATGTTGTAAAAGGTCTTCAAGAACAATTTCCTAGTTATGCTGAAAACTTCCCATTATGGTCAGAACAGGCTCATGGAATTTCATTATATGCAACATGGTTAGCATTAGCAGAAAAAAATATCGGAATGAATGTACAACATTATAATCCATTAGTAGATGCACAAGTAGCGGAAAAATATGATATTCCATCTAACTGGAAATTACGTGCTCAAGCACCATTTGGAGCAATTGTTGTACCTGCTAGTGAAAAAGAAGTTCAAACAGAAAAGCGTTTCAAAGTATTTGGAGCTTAAAAGAAGGTTCTAAATAAAAATTAGAGGAGTTATGGCTTTATGTATCAATCAGCATTTGAATTAGGACATGTTGCCTTAAATGTACGTAATTTAGACCTACAAAGTCAATATTACCAATAAGTTCTTGGACTTAGCGTGATTCATCAAGAAGAGTCGGTAATTGATTTAGGTGTGGGCAGGACTGTTTTAGTTCGATTAATCAAAACTGAGGAATTACTAGATGTTGCAGGTAGTTATGGACTTTATCATTTGGCGATTTTACTCCCTTCTAGAGAAGCTTTGGCGCAGATTTTTAAACATTTTGTAGATAATGCTGTTCCGCTAATTGGAGCTAGTGATCATGATTATAGCGAAGCGATTTATTTAGAAGATACTGAAGGAAATGGAATTGAAATCTATCGAGATAGACCTGTTTCTGAATGGGATATTCGTGAAGATGGACGTATTATTGGGACAACAGAAGCGATGGATGCAGAAGGATTGTATCGTTTAGCTACTCCTTTAGAAAGTCCTTATAAAATGCCAGAAGGTAGTCGAATGGGTCATGTTCATTTATCGGTTCGTAAGAGTGGTGTTTCGAGCGAATTTTATCAAAATGTACTTCAAGTTCAAGATAAATTCTCTGTTCGTTCTGCCTCATGGTTAGCATCTGGAAATTATCACCATCATTTAGCCGTCAATGAATGGGGTGGACAATTAGCCATTAGAACAGAAGGGATGCGAGGTTTAGCTTACTATACCGTTATTTTCGAGGATGAACAATTGTATCAAGATACGATTGAAAGAGCGAAGAAATTTGCTAAAAATATTAAAATTGGGGAACATGAAGCTAGTTTTACAGACTTAGATGGTATTAAAACACGATTAGTCTTGAAAAGTTAATTCTTACGGATTACCTGTTGCACAAGTTTAGAGAATATTGTAAAATACAGACATATAAAACTGTATGAATAGTAACTTGAAGTCTTTTGTAGAGAGCTAGCGTTTGGTGAAAGCTAGTAAAGTATGACAAGCGAATCCACATACTATGATGCATGGCGAAAGCATTGATTAAGCCATCCGGAGCAAACCGTTATCGCAAATGAGTGCAATGGAAACATTGAATACGGGTGGTACCGCGAAGATAAAAGTGAAACACACAACTTCGTCCCAGTGACAATTTGTCGGGGATGAGTTGTGTGTATTTTTTTACAATGGTTTAAACAAATTTTCAACAAGCAAAATAAAAGAAAACGGAGGAATCAATATGTTAGATATGAAACGAGTGAGAGATCACTTTGAAGAAGTTGTGGTTGGTTTACAAAACCGCGGAGTAGAACGTCAAGTAGTAGAAGAATTACGTGATTTAGACGAAAAACGTCGTGAATTAATTTTAAAAACGGAGCAATTAAAACAATATCGTAATACGGTAACGGAAGAAATTTCTCAATTAAAACGTAATAAAGAAGATGCTAGTGCGAAAATCGCAGAAATGAAACAAGTTGGGGAAGATGTAAAAGCAACAGATGCTTTATTAGCAGAAGTAGAAGAAAAATTAGAATATATCGCTTCACGTTTACCAAACATTGCTGCAGCTGATGTTCCTGTAGGAGAAGATGAAAACGAAAACGTAGAAATTCGTCGTGAAGGAACTCCACGTGTGTTTGATTTCGAACCAAAACCACACTGGGAAGTAGCAGAAGCATTAGATATTTTAGACTTTGAAAGAGGAGCAAAAGTATCAGGAAGTCGTTTCTTATACTATAAAGGTTTAGGAGCTCGTTTAGAACGTGCTATTTACAACTACATGATTGATTTACATGTGGAAAAACATGGCTACACAGAAATGATTACACCATATTTAGTAAACGAACAATCAATGTATGGAACAGGACAATTCCCTAAATTTAAAGAAGACGTATTCCAAATTAATGACGAACGTAATTTAACATTAATTCCAACAGCAGAAGTTCCATTAACAAACTATTATGCAAATGAAATTTTAGAAGAAGCACAATTACCAATTTATTTCACAGCATTAAGCCCTTCATTCCGTTCAGAAGCAGGTAGTGCTGGAAGAGATACTCGTGGATTAATTCGTCTACACCAATTCAATAAAGTAGAAATGGTGAAATTCGCAACTCCTGAAACATCATTTGAAGAATTAGAAAAAATGACAGATAATGCAGAAGATGTATTACGTGGATTAGGCTTACCATTCCGTACAATTGTATTATGTACAGGAGATATGGGATTCTCAGCTTCTAAAACATATGACGTTGAAGTTTGGATTCCAGCACAAGATACTTACCGTGAAATTAGTTCATGCTCAAACTGTGTAGACTTCCAAGCACGTCGTGCGAAAATTCGTTACCGTCAAGCTGAAACTGGAAAAATTGAATTATTACACACATTAAATGGATCTGGTTTAGCAGTTGGTCGTACAGTAGCAGCCATCTTAGAAAACTACCAAGAAGCAGATGGAAGTGTAACAATTCCTGAAGTATTAGTTCCGTATATGGGTGGAGTTACAAAAATTACTAAATAATGATTAGATGAAGAAAAGACTTTTTAATAATGGAAAGTACGCTAGCAGACTTATGGGTTTTAGGGTGCAATCTGTTACTAAAGAGTCTTTTTCTTTTTATCAAAAAAATTGCATTTTATCATACGTAGTGATAAAATGCAGAAATGATGATAATATACAAAATAAATATAAAAGTTGAGAGAGGGCATGTATGAAAGTTTTAAAAGAAAGATTTGATACATTAAGTGATGCGATTATTGCTATTATTATGATAGTATTAGTGTTAGAAATACACATACCTGAGACTGTTAATCAACTACCTCAATTAGCTGAAGCTGTAGGGTTATTTTTGGTTAGTTTTGTGATTTTAATGAATTTTTGGTTTCATAGATTAGAAATTAGTTATCTAAGTGATTCTGGGAATTTAACATGTTTTATATTAGATGTGGCATGCCATGCTTTTTTATCGCTTTATCCATTAGCAGTAAAAATGCTAATAATATTTGAAGTAAAATGGATTTCGATTCTTTTATTTGGGATGTTAAACTTAATTACAGGTTTATTTATAAATATTATGGCAATCATTTTAACGAAACAAGAAACTGCTCGTTTTACTCCAGAGGAAAAAGAGTTTCTTGTACAGTGGCAACAACGTCGTACATTGAGTATGTCTATTATAGATATTGCTATTTTAATGATAGCCTTAAACTTTAATCAATTTGGAATGTATTTTTATGTATTTTCACCATTTATTGAGTTTTTATTGAACTATAAACAAGGAAGTAGAATTCAAGATTCTTTAACGAAAGGGCAGTCGCTTAAGAAATTAATTGAACGTAAATATAGAAGAATAAAGATATAATTTTATCAACTAAAAAAGGAATTAACAAACCTCCTGGTACGTTAATTCCTTTTTCTTATTTAGAATTTTTATTTTCAAATGGGATAGAAAGGATGAAGGTACTTCCTACCTCTTTTTGACTTTGAACAGTAATTTTTCCGCCCAGTTGATGAGCTAATTCTTGAGCAATGGCTAGACCAAGTCCATGACCTCCAGTTTTCATATTTCTTGAGCTTTCAACTCTATAGAGTCTTTTAAAGATATGTTCAAATTCTTTAGCATCAATGCCTTTTCCTTTATCTGATACACTAATTGTGAGAATGTTATCTTCTAATGTACCTTTAACATTGATTGGTGTGCCAGGTTCAGAGTATTTAAAAGCATTATTCAATAAGTTGACTAGAATACGTAACAATTTATCGTAATGGCTCATAAATTTAGCAGATTCGGGTAGAACTTGTATATTAATTTCTCTGTTTTCTTGCTCAATTAAAAGGTGGAACTCATTCATCGCATGAACTAATAACTGATCTAAGAAAATCACTTCATTTTTTTGAGGATGCTCCTCTGTTTCTTGTGTATTAAGCGTTAAATCATCTAATTCTTCTACTAATTTATTTAATCGTTCCGTTTGACGGTTAATCGTTGTTAAGTAATGAAATTGTTCTTCTTGAGTAATGATTCCATCTAAAATACCTTCAACGGTTGCTTGTATCGAAGTAATGGGAGTCTTTATATCATGGGAAAGTTGAGCAATCATGATTCTCTTTTCTTTCTCACTTTCTTCTAGTGAATCAAAGGATTTTTTTAAATCGTCTGACATATGATTAAAAGCTTTTCCGAATTCTTGAAATTCAATTGGACCTTTAATATTGACGGAATCATTAAAATTTTTATTGGCAATATCATTTGCTTTCTTTTTAAGTTCGTTAAGAGAAGAGAATATTGGTGATAGAAGTAATAAACTAATCATAGCGCCAATGAAGCTAGCGAATAATGTAACTCCTATCAAAAAGTAAATTTCTCCTTTTTCAATTAACATTTTTTGAACTGCCCAAAAAACAGCGAGTATGGTTAACGTAGTAGAGATAAGATAACCAATAATAATATAATTTTTTAATTTCATAATGAACCTCTTGGTTTTTCAATTTTATATCCTAAACCCCATACGGTTTTAATCGTTGGAGTATGTAAACTAGAGTGTTTAGACAATTCTTGCCTTAAAGCGTGGATATGAACGTTTAGTGTATTCGTATCATCTATAAATTCTTCTTGCCAAACTTTTTCATATAATTCTGTTTTAGAGAAAACTCGTTCAGGATTTTTGCATAAAAGCCATAAAAGTTCAAAAGCTTTTACCGTTAAGTTGAGTAGATGATTGTCGACATAAACTTCATACGTTTCGTGGTTTAATTTTAGATTGCCTAATTGTACTTGAGTAGGATTTCCACCTCGATAAATTCTTCTAAAAATATTATTTACTCGAAGTACAAGTTCTCTAGGGCTGAAAGGTTTTGTAATAAAGTCATCAGCCCCCATGCTTAGACCAAATATTTTATCTTGTTCACTTGTTTTAGCTGTGATGAATAAAAACGGTTGGTCAGGAGATAAATATTGAACTTCACTAATAAAATCATATCCATCCATTTTGGGCATCATAATATCAGTAATAATTAAATCAATGGATTTATTTTTAAACAGTTCTAATCCTTCAACTCCATCATGAGCTACAAAAACCGTGTAACCGGCTTGTGCTAAGTAACGATTTTGGATATCTGTAATTTCAAACTCATCATCTACAAGTAATATTGTTTTTTCCATTAGAGACTCCTTTGATAAAAATAGTGCTATACTTTTGCTCAGTATAACACTATTTTTAGGGGAATTAAACTTAGATTCTTTCTTTTTTAGCTTTTAATCCTAAGATTCCTAGAACGAATGCTAATCCAGCTGAGAATGCTCCTAAAGCAGAAGTGTTTGTAGTAGTTTCTCCTGTTACCGGTAGAGTAGCTTTATTTTCTTTCTTCATAGAATCATTCTTTTTCATTTCTTTTGCTTCTTCTTTTTGTTGTTTCATCATTGGAGTAGAAAGCTCTTCTTTTTTAGCTGTTTCTTGTTCCATTGTTTTAGAATTCATTTGTTGAGAGTGCTCCATAGTTGTTGGTTTCATCTCATCTTTTGCAGCATGTTCTTCTTTCATTGTAGATGTAGTATTTGTAGTTGAAGAAGATTGATTGGTTGCCATGCTTTCTTTATGCAAAGTAATACGAACTTCACGTGTAGCAATAACATTAGATAAATCAGCTTTACCGTCTTTATTACCGTACACTTTTACAGTAGCTTGATAAGTTTGAGTACCATTGGCACGAAGTTGATCAAGAAGAGCTTGTCCTTCTTTACCAGTAGTGTTTCCGTTTAAGTCAACTTCATAGAAATATTGCCCTTTAGTAAGACCTTCAAGAGGAAGTAATGCAGGATTTTTAGCAGTTCCATTATCAGACCAAGGTGCATTTTCAGAAGATTTAAGTAATAGACGAGTTAACATACCGTCACCACCGAAAGCTTCGTAAGGAATCACTTGGTTAACCCCAGCAAGGAAAGGTCCAGGAACATTTGCTTTTTCAAGATAGCTAGCAGGTACTTCAGTTTGAGCTTTAATATTGTTCGTTACAGATTCGTTTACTTTTTGAGCAGGAGTTAAGCCGTTTAAGGTAACTGAAATGTTTTTAGTAGCAACAACATTAGATAAGTCAGCTTTACCATCTTTATTACCGTAAACTTTAACAGTAGCTTGGTAAGTTTGAGTACCATTAGCACGAAGTTGATCAAGAAGAGCTTGTCCTTCTTTGCCAGTAGTATTTCCATTTAAGTCTACTTCATAGAAATATTGACCTTTAGTAAGACCTTCAAGAGGAAGTAATGCTGGATTTTTAGCAGTTCCATTATCAGACCAAGGTGCATTTTCAGAAGATTTAAGTAATAGACGAGTTAACATACCGTCACCACCGAAAGCTTCATAAGGAATTACTTGGTTAACCCCAGCAAGGAAAGGTCCAGGAACATTCGCTTTTTCAAGATAGCTAGCAGGTACTTCAGTGTTTGGTTTAATATTATTTGCTACGGAATCCTTTACTTGTTGAGGTGAAGTAACAGGAGTAGTTTCAGCTGGAGTTGCAGCTCTATTTTCTGAGACTTCTTTTGGAGTATTTGCAGCATCTCCTTTATTTTCAACAGCTGGTTTGTTATTGCTGCTTTGAGATGTAGTTTCTTTTGGTGCAGCTAAAGCTGTATCAACTGCTTTATTGATAAGTTGATTCACATCCTCTTGTTTGTCCTTTTGACTTTTTTCGGCTTTCGTTTGAGAAACCGGTGTAGCAGCAACTTCATTTGCTAGAACAGACTGTACTGGAGAGGTAAGGATAAAAAATCCACTAGCAACGACGACGGATGCTACACCGACACTTAAACGACGAATTGACCAACGAGTATAATTTTGATGAACATTATTTTTCATAGTAAAACCTCCTAAGTTTTGTATGTGTTTACTATAAGAGGTAAAAATAAAGTGAGTATAATGAAAAGTTAAAATAATTCTTAAATATCCGTTATGAAATACTTATATACGAAAAAAATAGTAGAAATAATGCTGGAATAACTTTATTTAGAGAATAGAATAGGAGTTTTTCTAACTAAAAAAGGAATTAACAAAGTATATGCATGTTAATTCCTTTTTCTTATTTTTTCACACTAACATTAATAGCATCTAACACACGTTCGACAGGAGTACTTTCTTCGAGTAAGTGTTTTTGTTCTTCTTTTGCAATATCAGGGTGGTCAGTAATGATGCCTGAAACGGAACTATGAAGATATTTATTAATTTCGTCTGGTTCATTAATTGTCCAAACATAAACTTCATGACCTTGTTGCTGAGCAGCAATAGTTGTTAAGTCATGGTAAGAGAAATCTTCTACCACGTAAAAGTCTACTGCAGGGTTTCCAAATCCACCGAATTGGAGCGGAATGACATATCCGGTGTCCATCTCAGGAGCTTTTCGTTCAATTTCTTCAATAACGTTTAAGTTGATAGACATTACTTTATAAGTTTGGTCAACACCTAATTCTCTCATTTTTGCAATAAAGAGGTCGGTGTAGTCAGCTCCTTCAAAACCATGTGGTTTTAATTCAACGAGTAGTTTGACATTGAGCTCTTTTGCTTTTGCAACAAATTCTTCAAAAGAAGGAATGTGACTTTCATACCCGTTTTGGTAAATTGGAAGTCCAACGAGTTCGTCATAAGTCATATCTTTTACTTTTTTATTGAGATGCGCTAGTCGCTTCAAATTATAATCATGCATGACAATAAAGCGATTATCTTTTGTGAGTAAAATATCCATTTCGACATAATCAGCACCTTCTTTTGCAGCAGCTTCTAATGCCTCAAGAGAATTCTCTACTCCGTATTCGGTAAATCCGCGGTGAGCGATGATAGCAGCTGACGAAGAGTTTTCCCAGTGATATTTTGTAATAGCTTCACTAGAATAGTAAATCGTTAAACCAATAAAAGCAGCCACTGTAATAATGGTACTTTTAAAAGGAATTTCAGGAATATGATGCTTGATTGTTACATCTACAGCATCTTGATCATCTGCTAGTTTTACTAAAATAATAATAAGCGCAATTTTTGTATAAATTGCCATAAAGAAAATAACTAGTTTCGATAAGACAAATAAACTTGTTACAATAAAGACATTATCCATTATAGAAGATAAGTAGCCTAAAGTAATCGTAAGAATAAACGTCACTAAAAATCCGATAAGGGATAGGACGATTTCAACAAGTAAGAAGATACCAATATGTCTCCATAATTTCTTCTTTGTGAGAGACCAACTTGTTTTCAGATTTTCTAAAAAACAATGGTTCGTCAAAATTTGTAGTGGAATAGCATAAATGAATCGAAGATGAAAATATGCTAGTACTACAAATAAAAGGATAGAACCGATAGCTCCAGCAGTCGTTTTTTGAATTTCTTCTGTAATAAAGTTTGGAATATACAATTGTTCGGTTAAAAACGAAGTCATTCCAAATTTTCCTAGAGGTAATAGTGTTAATAAATACAATAAGAAATAAATAAATTGGGGGCTAAAAAACTCTCTCACTTCTCCAAATGCATTTTTTAAACTGGTTCGCCATGAGAAATGTGTTTTAGAAATCGTTCCATAAACCATAAAGGTAAGAATCGAAAATTCAATAAAGACAAATAAAATGACGGCAAATAAATACGCAATAAACGCTAAAATAATAATGGGTGAGGAGAAGAATAATTTCATATTGCTGAAATTAAAATTACTTTGCCCCGATAAAAAAATAATGCCTTTAAATAAGGTTGATAAAATTCGAAAGCCAACAAAGGATACAAAAAATTGTAAGAAGGCAGCATTTCGAACATACATAATTTTGTTGGAAAATAAATTATTCAATACGAATCGAACGGTTTTCCAAACAGGTAAAGTTTGATTTTCCATAAAGCCTCCTTATAGAAAGATTGAGAATATTGTAGCACAGATTATAAGAAAATTCTTGTAGAAATTTGCAAAAGAAGTCCTTAAGAAAGATGCAAGCTTTCTTCATTGTAACAAGAGGAAGATTGCCGTATACTTAAAGCGTAGTTATGATTTTATTAGGAGGGGTTTTATGTTTTTATCAGAGGAATTACTCGAACAAATTCATCAAAGAGCAGCACAATATGATTTGGAAAATGCGTGGCCAAAGGAAGATTATGAGGCATTAAAAGAAGCAGGGTATTATAAAGCTTTTGTGCCAAAAGAATATGGGGGATATGGCTTATCTCTTCAAGAAATCGCCCAAGAACAAACTAGATTAGCAATGGCCGCACCAGGAACAGCGCTTGGGATTAATATGCACCAAATTATTGTTGGGTTAGCCAAACATATGGTTCGATTTGGCAATAAGAAGGGTGAACAAATTTTACGAGATGCAGCTGATGGGAAGTTATTAGCGTTTGGTATTTCTGAACCAAGTAATGACCGAGTTTTATTTGGATCAATTTCAAAAGCGGAGCCACAAGAAGATGGAGGCTATCGTTTTTATGGAAAAAAAGTTTTCCTATCAATGGGAAAGTATTGCGATAAATTAGTTTCATTTGGGTCAGATACTTCTGGAGAATCTCCATTGTCTGTCTTTGCTTATTTAACACCTGATGCAGAAACATTCGAAGTAAAAGATGATTGGAATACATTAGGAATGAAAGCAACTCAATCAAATACTGTCGAATTAAAAGGTATTTATGCTGCAGAAGAGCAAATTTTAACAAAAGTAGCTCCTGGTCCAAGTTTTGATCCAGTTGTGTTTGGTATTTTTGCTTATTTTGAAATTTTATTAGCAGCTACTTACCATGGAATTGGAAAACGTGCGTTAGAAATCGGAATTGAGACGGTAAAAACTCGTCATTCTGTATCGAATGATGCGCCGTATTCTCAAGATAAAAATATTCGTTGGAGAATTGCTGAAGCAGCTATTATTTTAGATGGCATTCAACCACAAATTAATGAATTAAGTCAAACATTGGAATCAAGCGAAGAATATAGCTTTATTTGGTTACCACGTTTATCATCAATTAAAAATCGTTCGGTTGAAGTGTCTAAAAAGGCAGTGGAAGAAATTGTACGTGCTAGTGGAGGAAGTTCTTATTATAATACAACAGAACTTTCACGCTTATATCGTGATGTATTAGCTGGTTTATTCCAACCATCTGATCAAGAATCTCTTCATGATGCATGGGCAAATATTTTATTAGGACCTATTGTGTAGTTAGTTGGCAGGAGAATGAGTTTTGTTTGAATTTCTTCTCTTTCAATGGTTCACTTAGGATAATCCTAGTATTTTTAAGAGGTTTATAGTATAATCGTTCGTGGCGTTTTGAACGCTCGAGGTTCGCAACCATCCCTCGATTCAAAAAACTAGGAGGAAAAGAAATGAAACAAAACAATGTAAAAGTATTGATTATCAATGCGATTGTAGCAGCATTATATGTGGTAATTACAACAGTATTTGCCTTTATGTCTTTTGGGAATATCCAATTCCGTATTTCAGAAATGTTAAACCATTTATTTGTCTTTGATAAAAAGTATGGGTATGGGATCATTGCGGGTGTTATTTTAGCCAATACTATTTTTATGTCTAGCTCTGGTTTAGGAGTGTATGATTTAGTATTTGGTTTAGGACATTCTATTTTATCTTTAGTGATTGGTTCATTCGTGTTCCGATTTGCTAAAGATTTAAAAGGCAAAATGTTATTATTATCCATCGTATTTAGTGTGATGATTTTCTTAGTAGCTATTGAGTTAAAACTTGTATTAGAATTACCATTTTGGTTAAGCTACTTTGAAACTTTTGTTGGTGAAATTGTCGTTATGCTAGTGGGAATTCCAGTCATGTTAGTAGCCGACAAAGCAATTGGTTTTACAAAACAAATGAATGCATAATTTATGTTTTAAAAGGTATATTCGAGAAATCGGGTATGCCTTTTATTGTTGTGGAAAAAGTTGCTGGTTTGTTGATTAAAAAAGGCATTTCGTAACCTCATGACTTGTAAAAAAGCATAAAAGCATCTAAACTATAGTAGACTATGAATCAGAAAAGAGGAATTTCAATGGAATTATTAAGTTTAACAGTAGGACGCCTACAAGAGAACGTGTATTTTTTAATTGATGAAAATAAAGAAACATTAATTTTTGACCCAGGTGCACAAGCAGAGGATATTAAAGAATTAATTGAAGAAGAAGGATTGAAGCCAATTGCGATTGTGTTAACACATGCGCATGGAGACCACATTGGAGCAGTAGATGAATTAAGAAAAGCATACAATATTCCAATGTATATGAATGAAATTGAAAAAGAATTTTTAACGAATACAGATTTCAATCGTTCATTATATTCAAACGAAAATATTACGGTAGAGCCTGCTGACGGATACTATCCGGCAGAATTAGGAAAATGGAAAATTGGAAGTTTTGAACCTGAATTAGCGTTAATTCCAGGACATTCTCCAGGTAGTACAGTCTTTATCTTCAAAGATAATGGATTTGTGATCGGAGGAGACGTTTTATTTAAAGGTAGCGTAGGACGTAGCGACTTCTCATATGGTAGTCATATGACATTAATGGAAGGAATCGAACGTTATTTATTACCATTACCAGGAAATACAGTTGTGTTCCCAGGACATGGTGAGCCAACAACTTTACAAGATGAAATTGCAAGTAATCCGTTTTTAAATGGAGCAACTAGATAGAACTCAGTAGGAGAATTCAAAATGATTTTTGACACACATACACATTTAAATGTAGAGCAATTCGAAGGAGAAGAAGCAGAAGTTATTAAACGTGCAAAGGAATTAGCCGTTACTCGTTTTGCGGTTGTCGGATTTGATACACCAACGATTGAAAAAGCTCTCCAATTAAGTGAAACATTTGAAGAAGTAGTGGCGATTGTAGGATGGCATCCGGTTGAAGCACATGCCTATACACCAGAAATTGAGAAAACATTAATCACACAATTAACCCATCCAAAAGTAGTGGCAATGGGGGAAATGGGATTAGACTATTACTGGGATGACTCTACACCTGAAGAACAAGAACGAGTATTCCGTCGTCAAATTGCCATTGCTAAAGAAATGAAATTACCGATTGTCATTCATAATCGTGATGCGACAGAAGATTGCTATCGTATTTTAAAAGAAGAAGATATTCGAGATATCGGTGGAATAATGCATAGTTATAATGGCGATGTGGAATATATGAAACGCTTCTTAGATTTAGGAATGCATATTTCTTTTAGTGGAGTTGTGACGTTTAAAAATGCTCCTCAAGTTCGTGAGTGTGCGAAAATCGTTCCACTAGATCGTTTTTTAGTAGAAACAGATGCCCCTTATTTGGCTCCTGTTCCGTATCGTGGAAAGAGAAACGAAACAGGCTATACTCGCTATGTTGTTGAAACAATTGCTAAGGAAAGAGAAATGGCTTGGGAAGAAATTGCTAAAGCATCGACAGCAAATGCAATGAAGCTATTTCAATTTGAAGAAAGAGGATTAAAATGAATCCAATTATAGTAGTAGAAGGGCGAGATGACACTCGTCGATTAAAGGAAGTTTTTCCAGAAATTGAAACGATTGAAACGAATGGTTCAGCTATTGATGATGAAACACTTGCATTAATTAAAAAAGCAAGTGAAATTCGAGAAGTCATTGTGTTTACAGATCCAGATTATCCAGGTCAAAGAATTCGTTCGATTATTCAAGAAGCGATTCCGACGGTAAGTCATGCTTTTATTGAAAGAGAAGAAGCCGTTCGAAAAACGAATCATAAAAGTCTTGGAGTAGAACATGCTAGCGATGAAAGTATTCAAAAAGCATTGGAGCATGTGTATAAGCCAGTAGCAGACCTTCAAGAAGAGATTTCTCAATCTGTGATTTTAGAACTAGAACTAATTGGCTATCCTCACTCGTCTTATTTAAGAAAAGAAGTGTCTAAAGAATTACGAATTGGACATACGAATGGAAAACAATTAACGAAACGATTGAAATTATTTGGCATTTCAGAGCAACAATTACGAAATGCGGTACAAATTGTACAGGAAAGGAGCTAAAAAGATGTTTGAAAAAGATATTGCTACACCGACTCGAACACGTGAAATTATGGAACGCCATGGTATAAAAGTGAAAAAGAGTTTAGGGCAAAACTTTTTGATTGAACCGAATATTTTAACGAAAATGTTAGATGTGGCAGATGTTAATAAGGAAACAAATGTCATTGAAATTGGGCCAGGGATTGGCGCATTAACGCAACGATTAGCAAGAGCTGCTAAAAAAGTGTTAGCCTTTGAAATTGATGGACGTTTAATTCCAGTATTAGAAGATACTTTATCAGATCATGATAATGTCACTGTGATTCATGAAGATATTTTAAAAGTTGATTTAGAAACAGTGATTCAAGAACACTTCGATGTGGAGGAGAGATTACTAGTCGTTGCAAACTTGCCGTATTATATTACGACACCGATTATTATGGATCTCTTAGAATCAGGCTTACCAATTGATGGGTTTGCAATGATGATGCAAAAAGAAGTGGCAGAAAGAATGACGGCTCAACCAAATTCAAAAGCTTATGGCTCATTAACGGTGGCGATTCAATATTGGTGCCATGCCAAAATCGGATTTATTGTTCCTAAAACAGTTTTTAATCCAGCACCAAATGTAGATTCAGCCATTTTAGTATTGGAACGTAGAGAAGAACCTCTAGTAACAGTGAAAGATGAAGCGTTCTTCTTTGATTTAGTAAAAAATAGTTTTGTCCAACGTAGAAAAACATTATGGAATAATTTGGTAAAAGCTTATGTGCCAGGAAAACTAACAAAAGAACAAATTCAAGAAGCATTGGACTCTGTTTCGATTGAACCAAATCGTCGAGCAGAAACACTAACCATTGAAGAATTTGCAGCCTTATCCAATCAATTACAACAATTTGTAGGAGAGTAACAATTGTTCACGGAAAAAGAACGAAGACGTGATACATTTGTGTGTAATTGTTTTTGAAAGGATGGAGAAAAATGGAACAATGGGTTCAACGAAGTAAAGGAATTTTATTAACTTTTGGATTAGCAGTATTAGCTGTTATTTTAGGAGATGTAATGCCGGTTATTGGAAGTGCGGTATTTGCGATTATTTTTGGGATGTTAGTAAGTAATTTCTATACATTACCAAGTGATTTTAAACCAGGAATTAATTATTCCGCTAAAAAATTATTACATTATTCGATTATTGCATTAGGGTTTACAATGTCATTTGCTCAAGTGCAACAAACAGGATTAGAGTCTTTACAAGTAACGCTTGTTACGATTGTGGCAGCTTTCTTAACAGCAGCTCTTGTAGGAAAATGGTTAGGCTTGTCTGATCATTTACGAACATTAGTAGGATTTGGGACAGCCATTTGTGGAGGTTCTGCAATTGCAGCAGCTTCGCCAATTATTAAAGCAGATGATGAAGAAATTGCTTTATCGATTTCAACGATTTTCTTATTTAATATTATTGCAGTTTTCTTATTCCCGTTTTTAGGACATGTGTTACAAATGACAGATGCACAATTTGGTTTATTTGCAGGGACAGCAATTAATGATACTTCAAGTGTCGTCGCAGCTGGTTATAGTTATAGTAGTGGAGCAGGGGATATTGCTACCATTGTAAAATTAACCCGTGCGTTAATGATTTTACCAGCTTGTTTAATTTTGTCACTTATTGAGGCAAGACGTCAAAAGAAATCTGGGGAATCTGTAAATTGGAAGAAAATTTTCCCAATGTTTATTTTATGGTTTTTAGTTGCTTCTGTTGTGACAAGTGTGGGAATTTTCCCTAAAGAATTTATCCCATATGCAAAATTAGCTTCTAAATGGTTAATGGCAATGGCATTAGCAGGAATTGGTTGCCAAGTATCATTTAAGAGTTTCCGTGAAGCGGGAGCTAAACCGATTGCTACAGGGTTGGCAACTTGGTTTGTGGTAGGAGCGACTAGTTTATTTATTCAATATTTTGTAATGAAGTAATCCCTGAATAAAGGAGAGTTTATGAAGCGCCTATTAAGTTTAGGATTTTGGATAGGTTTGATTTATATTTTGATTTTTACGAAAGTAAATGCGGTTCAATCGTTTGTAAATACTTCGATGGTTGGAGTTTATTTGCATGTGGTGATGATTTGCTTGTTGATAATCGGATTTTTCGCCTATCTATTAAGAATCATTCATTTCTTATTTGTGTCGTAGAATAGAAAAACAAAAAAATTGTTATGAGTAGCAACGGACGCCAGCAGCTTCGCAAAAGCGAATCTCATGGCTAAAATTTGAGCCTGAGGTCTCAAATTTTCCGGTAACTAAAACCGCTATTGCGGTTTTGGTTGCTTGTGCTATTATGACAATTTTTTTGTTTTTCTATTTACTTTTTGAAGTAGCAACGGACGATGGCAGACTTGCGAGTCTCATTGCTAAAATTTGATCCTAGGTCTCAAATTTTCCGGCAACTAAAACTGCTAGTGCGGTTTTAGTTGCTTCTGCTATTATGAAAAGTTCTTTGTTTTTCTATTTGCGAAGGTTGTCCAGTCTATGTGGCGGGCGTTGCACCAGTGAGCGGTTGTGTGTGGAAGAATGATGTCTGTTTGACGTAATGCTTCGGTTTTTGAAACGCCTAATAAGGTGTAAATATTCTTCAATTGATTCTTCCAGTCATTAACGGTTTGAATGGCTGTTGGGAGGGAGTCTTGTGGGCGAATTAAGTGTAAAAATTCTCCAGACATTCCTACAGCACTTGCTCCTAGTGCAAGACATTTTACGATATCTAATGGTGAATGAATGCCCCCAGAAGCAATGAGTTCACAAGGTAAATCATAACCTTCTACTAAGGACTGAACCGTTGTTTGTCCCCAGTCTTCTAATTCATCAAATAAAGTATCTTCTCTTCGAGCATTTTCAATGGCTGCAAAATTTGTGCCTCCACGTCCACTAATATCAATCGTTTGAACTCCGATATTGATTAGTTCTTGCATGGCTTCTCTACTAAATCCAAATCCGACTTCTTTAACAATAACAGGAACGTCTACATGAGAGACGATTTCCTCAATATTTTTTAACCAATGATGGAAAGAGCGATCGCCTTCTGGCATCACTAATTCTTGTAACGTATTCACATGAATTTGAATCCCATTTGCTTCAATAAGGTCAATTGCTTTTTTAGCAGATTCAACGGTATAATGTGCTCCTAAATTCGCCAATACAATTCCGTTAGGATTTTCTTTTCGAATAATGGTGAAGCTTTCTGCAGTAGAAGGGTCTTTCATGGCAATACTCATCGATCCAGTTGCCATCGCAATTCCTGTTTCATGCGCCAATTGCGCTAGTCGTTGATTAATAAGAGTTGTTCGAGGACTTCCACCAGTAATCGCATTAATGAAAAATGGAGTTTCTAAAGTGAATCCTGCCATTTTTGTTTGAAGAGAAACTTCATCTACAGCCATTTCAGATAGAGGATGATGGACAAAACGAGTTTGTCGTAATTCTAAATGCGACTGTGATTGATATTGTTGAGTCGCATGCCCCACATGTTCATCTTTTCTTTTCATTTGTTGTGTATAGGCTTGTGTCATGAGAGCTCCTTTCTAATAGCACCTTTTGTAGGGGCTATTTCTAAGTTTAGTGGAAGAATACCAGCTTTTTCCCATTGGGTCGTAATGGATTCTTCTTGTTGAGGTTTTGTAATAAAGCAAATTCCACAATCGCCTCCGCCAGCTCCAGAAGTTTTGGCACTAGCATTTTCTTGAAGCCCAATTTGGCAAAGTTTTGTAAGAGATGGAGTTTCGAGGATGATATTCATCTCTTTAGCAAAGTCTAATAAGAGAGCTCGGTTATCCGTAATTCCTTGTAGAAATGCTTCTGTATTTTCTTCTGTTAAAGCAGTCGTTATCTGGTTTAAAATGGTTGTGTTTTGTTTTAAAAATTGTTGGTAATACGCATCCTTTTCTGCTTGCGTTCTTGTATGAGTGACAGATGATACGAACGAAGAAGTGTCGGCTTTTTCCTTTGTCCATCCAACAAGCATTTTTAGAGTTGTTGGTAAAGATAATGGTTGAATGACTAAGCCTGTCCATTCTTTGTTGACAACTTCTGCAATGGAATGCTGTTGCAATTGTTCTTTGATCCATGTTGTATCTATTCGCTGATATAAAATGATGCCACCAAAGGCACTGGAAGCAATATCTCCTAAGGAACCGTTACTGCCGAGAAGAGTATTCGTAATAGCTGCTAATTTATAAACGAGTAGAGGTTCAACAGGAATATGATGCCACTGTAAAATAGCGTCAATAGTTGCGACAACGACAGCTCCACTAGAGCCGAGACCAAATTTGATATTCGAGTGAACATCGTCTAATTGGCTTGTGACTTTTAAATGATAGAGTTCTTCATTCCAAGAGTTTCGTTGTTTCGCATAAGTTTCAGCAACTTCAATCGCAGTAGTCATCAAGGTAAATGGATGATTTTCTTCGATGATTTGTAAAAGTCCTTGTTTTCTTTTCCAATGAAGCGTCAAATCCGGTTGTTGAGTGGAATAAATTGTTCCAACTTCTTCAAGGGAAAGAGTTAAGTCAACCGTTAAATAGCGATTGACCGCTGCAATGAGTGCCGGTTGTCCTGGAGTAACGACTGCGTATTCACCAGCGATAAATAATTTTCCAGGAGCTGTAGCTTGTATATTCATAGTTAAAATCCTTTTTGATTGAAATGTTGAATGCTTTCTTGCCATTCTTCTTCTGTTAAAGTTCTCATTGCTTCTCCTGGATGAGAGGTAATAAGTTTTTCAGAAGCAAAATACTGTTCGAAATGGTCACGGACTTTGTCTAAATCACTCGCTTTACAAAGCACTTTTATATTCGGACCAGCATCCATTGTGTAATAAGCAGGAATTCCTAATACTTCACGTAAGTAAACGACTTGTTGCTGAGCAATCAGGCTATCTGGTTCAAAATAACAAAATGGAGGTTGACTTGCAAGCATTGTCGCATGCATTTTCATTCCGTTAAATTCGGCAATTTCTCCCATTCGAGTAAAGTTTTTCTCTTGGATGGCTATTTTAATCTCTTCTAAATCAGTTTTTGCACTTTCTACCCATGCAGGATAGAAAGGAGAAGTGGCAACTGTTTGTTCCATTCCAACTCGACTAGAGATTTTTTTAGCAGCACCATTAACAACGACGATGAGCATTCCAATATCCCAAGAAGCATCGTCAATCGGAATTGCCATACTATCTTCTGAATTCGTTCCTTGATTCCATTCAACGAAGCCACCAAATAAACTTCTCGTAGAACTTCCACTTCCACGACGAGCATATGTTGATAATTCACTTCTTGATAAATCCCATCCCATTGCTTGATGCATCGCTCCTGCTAAAGCTGCAAAAGCTGAAGCAGAACTTGCTAAACCAGCTGCAGTAGGAACAAAGTTATAACTCTCAATACGAGCAAATCGTGTTTCCTTTGCAGGGATACGGAATAAATCTAAAAATTTTGAAATTTTTTGTATTTCAGCTTCTTGTTGCAAAACATTATTTAAATAAAATTCATCTTTTTCTAAAGTTTTATCTAAAGTAATTTTTGTATCGGTATAAAAAGCCTCTAATGTGAGGGATAAGCTACTATTCATTGGAAGAAATAATGCTTTATCTTTTTTTCCCCAATATTTAATCAGTGCAATATTTGTATGCGCACGTGCAATTCCTGTTGTTTTCATATAAGCTCCTTTTTATTCATTGGAAAATGAATGTATCCATGTTTGTACAGCTCCGGCTTGTTGTAAAGCTACAGCAATTTTTTGTGCTTCTTCGAGACTTGCTGCAAGAGCAATCATACAGCCACCTAGTCCTCCACCTGTCATTTTGGCACCAATCGCTCCATTTTCAAGAGCCGTTTGAACAAGATGGTCTAACGTTTCGTTTGATACTTCTAATTGTTGAAGAAGTGTATGGTTTTGAGTTAAAAGACTTCCTAATGTATGAACGTCTCCTTTTGCTAGACAAGTTTTAGCAGTATGTACTAGTTCTCCAATTTCTTCAATGATTTTTTGAGTAGAAATAGGTTCTTGTTGGATTTTTTCTTGTACAGCTTGAACAGCTTTTAGTGTTTGTCCTGTAATACCCGTATCTGCCACAATTAAAGTACCTTTTAGTTGAATAGACAGAGGTTGTAAAGCTTCTCCTTTTATAAAAAATACAGCTTCTTTTCCACTAGTCGTTGAGGTATCAATACCACTTGGATTTCCATGAGCGATTTTTTCAGAAGCTTGTACAATTTCGAATAATAATGGTTCGCTTAAAGGAACATTGTAATAATCAAACAATCCTCTCACTACCGCTACTGAAACAGCTGCGCTTGATCCCATGCCACGTTCTGCAGGAATAGAAGAAGTAATCGTAATCTCAATAGAAGGTGCTTGTACGAAGGATGCCTCTCCTTTTTCTACTTTCCCATTATTCCAATACGAACGAGTAGTAGGCGTAATTCCTAATTCAGGACGAAGTTGTTCAATTTGTTTCAATGCTTCATGGATTGTAAATTTTAAACTTTTCAATACTTCCGGCATTTCATAAGCTAATCCACTATAAAAGTCGCAATGAATGCTTAGTGGATGAGAGCTTGGTTGAATTTTTGCTTGAACTGATACACCGGAAAAAGGAATGGCAATCGCAGGTTGATGATGGACGACTGCATGTTCCCCCATTAAAATGACTTTTCCAGTAGACTGTCCCATACCGGAAGCTGTTGTATATTCCATGATAAAACTCCTTCATAATTTCTCTTATTTATCATACTAAAAACCACTAAAGGTGTAAACGAACAAGCGAGGATTTAAAGGAAATTTAAAGACACAATCGTTAGTCATACTAAAAAAACTATGGTAAAATACGCAAGAAAAGGAATTCAACAAAAGGAGAGAATCGTTGTGACAGACACATCGACGTATTATCATATTAGCCGAGATGAATGGAAACAATATCAAAATGCCCATCACTTAGCATTAACATTACAAGAATTAGAACATTTAACATCATTGAATGATAGAATTTCATTAATTGACGTACAAGAAGTATATGCACCCTTATTAGATTACTTTGATATCTATTATCAAAAACATGGACAAATTCATGAACAAGAACAATATTTCTTAAAACAACCGAAGAAGAAAGTTCCCTTTATTATTGGAGTTTCAGGAAGTGTAGCAGTTGGGAAAAGTACAACAGCACGTTTAATGCAAACAATGCTCCAACAAAAATATCCAGAATTAACCGTTGAATTGATGACAACGGATGGATTTTTATGGCCAACAAAGGATTTAGTGGAAAAAGGAATTTTACATCGCAAAGGATTCCCAGAAAGTTATGATATGGAATCATTAGTGAATTTCTTACTGGATATTAAAACAGGAGAAGAAGCTGTTGAAGCACCTGTTTATTCTCATGAAATTTACGACATTATTCCAAATGAAAAACAAGTTATTTATCCACCAGATATTTTAATCGTGGAAGGAATTAATGTATTACAATTACCGCCAAATCGAGAAATTTACGTGAGTGATTTCTTTGACTGGTCGATTTATGTTGATGCAGAAGAAAATCTCATTGAAAAATGGTATTTAGAACGTTTTGAATTATTAATGGAACGAGCAAAAACTCAGCCCGATAATTTTTATTACCAGTTTGCGATTGGAGACCGAGAAGAAGCCATCGCTATGGCAAAAGATGTATGGAAAAAAACGAATTTGAAGAATCTAAAGGAATACATCTTACCAACAAAAGGACGTGCAGACTTTATTTTGCATAAAACATACGGACATCATATTGACTATGTCCAAGTGAAAAAATACTAAAGAATGGAAGAAGAACTCGCAGGATAGACGTCTCTGTGGGTTCTTTTTTGGAATAGAAGGATAACACATGAAAAATGAGAAAATTTAATAAAAATCCGAACGAATTTTATAAATATTTAAGGTAACTTTCGTGATTTTCTGATACAATATAGGTAATAAAACTAAGGAGGCTTTTTATGTCAACAAGAACCACTTCGTTAGAAAAAATTATTGTGTTAGATTTTGGAAGTCAGTATAACCAACTGATTACACGTCGTATCCGTGAGTTTGGTGTATTCAGTGAGTTACTTCATAATGATATTACGGCAGAAGAAATCAAAAAGCATGGCAATGTAAAAGGGATTATTTTCTCTGGAGGACCTCATAGTGTTTACGAATCAGGAGCTTTTACAGTAGATCCTGCAATTTTTGAATTAGGAATTCCTGTATTAGGAATCTGTTATGGAATGCAGTTGACAACTCATTTATTTGGAGGAACTGTTGAATCTTCACCGACAAGAGAATATGGTCCTGCTAAAGTAGAAGTATTTAATACAGATTCAGGAATTTTCGAAGGATTATCTGCTTCAGAAGAAGTCTTAATGAGTCATGGTGACAGAATTACAGCTATCCCAGAAGGGTTCACTGTAACAGCTTCAAATGAGCATACACCATTTGCAGCATTTGAAAATCCAGAACGAAATATTTATGGAGTGCAATTCCATCCAGAAGTACGTCACAGTATTCATGGAAATGATATGTTGAAAAACTTTGTGTTCAATATTTGTGGTGCAACAGGTGATTGGACGATGGCAAACTTCATCGAGATGGAAATTGAAAAAATTCGCGAAAAAGTTGGCAATAAAAAAGTATTATTAGGTTTATCAGGCGGAGTTGACTCAAGCGTTGTAGGTGTCCTACTACAAAAAGCTATCGGCGACCAATTAACGTGTATTTTTGTAGACCACGGTTTACTAAGAAAAGACGAAGGTGACCAAGTAATGGAAAGCTTATCGGGAAAATTTGGCTTAAATATTATCCGAGTGAATGCCCAAGAACGCTTCTTATCCAAACTAAAAGGTGTTAGTGATCCAGAACAAAAACGTAAAATTATTGGAAATGAATTTGTCTATGTATTCGATGATGAAGCAGCAAAATTAACGGATGTGGATTTCTTAGCACAAGGAACTTTATATACAGATATTATCGAATCCGGAACAAAAACAGCTCAAACCATTAAGTCTCACCACAATGTGGGAGGACTACCAGAAGATATGCAGTTTGAATTAATTGAACCACTAAACACACTATTCAAAGACGAAGTCCGTGCCTTAGGAACAGCATTAGGTATGCCAGATTCAATCGTATGGCGCCAACCATTCCCAGGACCAGGACTAGGCATTCGAGTACTAGGAGAAGTAACCGAAGAAAAACTAGAAATCGTACGAGAAAGTGATGCCATCTTAAGAGAAGAAATTGCTAAAAACGGACTTGAAAGAGACGTATGGCAATACTTCACAGTCTTACCAGGAATCCGCAGTGTCGGAGTAATGGGAGATGGAAGAACATACGATTACACAATCGGCATTCGTGCAGTGACAAGTATCGATGGTATGACAAGTGACTTCGCTCGCATCCCATGGGAAGTCTTACAAACGATCAGTGCAAGAATTGTGAACGAAGTCGGACATGTAAACCGAGTGGTGTATGATATAACAAGTAAACCACCTGCTACGATTGAGTGGGAGTAACGGTACAAAATAGGTTACAGTATATAAATTAATGGGAATACTGGGATTCAGTGATGTTGTTTTAATAAAATTCTTTATAAAGAAATATAAATCAGTTTTGAAAGAGAATTTTTAATTTTAGATGAAATTTAAAAGATGGAGGTTTTAAACATGTCATGGGATAATATTACGGGAAAAGCAGCTACTGGTGGTGGTGAGAAGTATGTAGTTCTTCAGGTTGTGTTGACAGAGAAATTTTTAGGTACAGGTTCAGGGACTGCTAGTTTGACTAATCTTCAAGCCGCAATTAATAAGCAGGCAGCTTTGGGCTATAGATTACATACAATCTCAACAACTTCTTCCGGTTCTAAAGGTTTTCTTGGAGGGGATAAGATTCAAGCAACTATGGTATTCGAGAGAATTGATTAGATGAATATATTTTGGGGAACTAGTATAGTTTTATAATTTTTTGCATTTTGTTAAATAAGGTGGATGGATTTTTTCATCAGTCCTATAAATTATACAACCCCAAAAAGGTTCTTAACCTTTCTTTATGGAAATGAAACATAAAAAGACGACAAAAAATGTTGTTTTAAATGTCACTTTGAATTAGACTGAAAAGAAAGTAATAGAACTTTTGATAGAAAATCCAAGTGTAAGATCAGTTGAACTTGCAGAAATAATAGGTGTAACAAAAAGGACTATCGAAAGAACATTTAAATCTTTGCAAGAAAAAAATGATAGAAAGAATTGAATCAAAGAAAGATGAAAATTGGATTGTAGTGAGATAAAAATGTAATCTCAGCTTTTAGGTATAGAAAGATAATTCCATACAGTAAGGATGAAGAGATATTACAGGTATGAAGATTATTTCAAGGATACAGATTCTCTGAAGAAGATTATTGAAAATAAAGTTAAGTATAAGTATTTGTATGAAGTATTTGATAAGTACCATGAAATGCCATTAGAGACAGTATATTGGTATGATGGGATGATAAAAGCGGCTACAGGAGAGTATAAGTCTTAATTACAATAAAGGAAAAGTATAATGAATGATGTAATTGAAAGAAAAATTGGAGAAAGTATTATATTAGAAATCCATAATTTAGGTGATGAATTAAAGAATAAAATAAAAGAGCAATTGGTTGAAATTTGTCATGGAGAATATGCTCTTGTTTCAGGACTCAATTATCATTCATTTGATGAAACTGTAAAAGAATTGGTAAATCATAGAATTCCAAGTAATATAAATAGAAAAGTAGGAGTGATAGGTGAGTTATTGCTAAATGTGTTGATTAGAGAATTTACTGATATTAAAATAGTTTCACCATTTTTTAATTTAGAAGAAAGACATGTAAAAAAGGGTTTTGATATTATTGCTGTTGATTCTAATAAAGATTTATGGATTATAGAATCAAAAGCAGGAGAATTAGGAAAACTACAAACTTCTACTGAAAAGGTATGCGAAAGAATCAATACTGCTAAAAGAGATTTAGAGGCACGACTGAATATGCACAATTCACAATTATGGTTAAATGCGGTGAATAGCGTTAGGAGTGCATTGGATGATACTAGTGAAAAAAATACTATAGTTAATATACTTAATAAAAATAGCAGCTCATGTTTAAGCAACGATAAAAATGTTATTTTAGGTGGTACTGTGTTTTGCATATTTAATTCTACAATAGATTCAATAGAACTAAGAAAACTGCACGATTCAATATTAAGCTCTAATAAATTTTCAAAATTGAAATTAATTGCAATACAAAAACAAACATATCAAGCAATAATAGATTTTTTAGTGACATTAGTATAGGAGGTTTGAAGTGGATAAATTAACATTGAGAAAGCTTTATAACACTGAATTTCCAGAACTATATAAAAAGTTACAGATAGGTATAGAGTTATCTGATGAAGAGCTAGAAAAAATATTATCTATAGGGATTTTTTTGACTGGATTGGATAATAAAAATCTACAAAGATTAGGATACAGATTATTTTTATTGTATAGCAAAATAACGGATGATTATAAACCACTATACGAATTAAGTTTGAATAAAGGGCTTATTCCTATATCAAAATTTATAGAAAACAATCTAAATTATTCAGAGAAATATGGGAATATCTATACTGAAATAAATAGTATAGAGAGTGATGAATTTAAATGGAATAATTCGTATCAAACAATAGGGCAGTTTGAATTATTTAAGGAAGCTAAAAAATCAAAATTAAAATCGCAGATTATTGTAGCTCCAACATCGTATGGGAAAACGGAATTGATATTATCATTTATTGACCACACTAAATTTAAAAAAATATGTATCATTTCTCCTACAAAATCTCTTTTAGCGCAAACAAAGAAAAGGATTATAAATAATTTTGGATATAGGAAAATAATAACATATCCAGAAATGTATAGCGATAAAGATAATGAAATAATTGCTGTGTTAACTCAAGAGAGACTGTTGAGATTGCTACAGAACAACCCAAACTTGAAATTTGATTTATTAGTTATTGATGAAGCACATAATATATTAGATGATTTTTCAGATGAAAATAGACGCAGTGTGATCTTGGCTTCTGTTATTATTATTTGTAAAAAAAGAAAAAAAACCCTTGTTTGTAAATATTTAACACCATTTTTAAGATCTAAAGAAAGTTTAAAGATTGAATATCTACCGAATGTTGATGAATGGTATAGTGTTGTTGAAAATGTTAAGTCAGAAATATTTTATTTTTACGATTTAGAGAACAATAAGAAAGTTTTATTAGATCAATATTCGACGGCGAAGGACAAGTTGATTGATTTACAGGTCAATGAATTAGGAGACGACGAAGATGTTGTTATTACAAATTGTGATAACAAAAATATAATATATTTAAACAGCCCTAAGAAGCTTGAAAATTTTGCGTTTAAACTATTTTCTAAACTCCCTGAAAAACAAATACTTAGACTTAATAAAGCTGCTAGTGATTTGAGGGAATATGTACATGAGGATTATAAATTAGCTGATTATATTGAAAAAGGGATTATTTATCATCATGGTTCAATACCAGAGCCAGTAAGGTATTTTATAGAGGACTTATATGTTGATGTGCCAGAAATAAAAATGCTTATTGCTAATTCTACATTGCTTGAAGGAGTAAATATTCCTGCAACAAAGATGTTTATATTAGATCCTTGTAGAGGAAATAGTTATTTATCGCCATCGTCTTTTAAAAATTTAATTGGAAGGGTATGTAGATTTGGAGAGATTTTTAATAATAGTACGGGAGATTTAAAATACTTGTTGCCAGAAATTCATATTGTTAAAGGTGGATATTGTAGACAAAATTTTAAAGTAGAAAATTTTGTCAAAGGACGAAAAATATTAGTTGAAGATTATGATAAAATTGTTGATGATATAAAAAATCCACTGTTAGTTAATTCTGATTCTGATGAAGCTAAAAAGAAAAAGGCAGAAGATATTCTAGAAAATATTTCTCATAGCGATGCTATAACAGTCAATAACTCAAATAAGGCGAAAACAAAAGTTGGGCAGTTATGTTTTGAAAATAATATTAATATATTCAATATACTTGAAATAGAGAAGAAAATAAATAATGAGATAGAAAACGTAAATATAGCTCAAAGTATAGATACAGTTTTTAATATAATAGACTATTTATTTTTTTCTAAAATAAATGATAGTAACGGAGAATACAATAATTTAAAGCGTTTGAGAGAACATGAAGCACAAAATTTTTACAAAATGCTAATTAACTGGAGAATAATGGGATTTACCATGAAAGTAATGACAGATGAGGTGGTTGGATATTGGAATACGCTTAGAGAAGAGCGATCAAGAATTGTTTATGTTGGTAAATGGGGGGATAAAACCAGAGGTGGACATAGAGAGTATTGGACTGACATTACAGAAAAAGATGAATATGAGAAGGTTAATTTAGCTATCGTAAGATTAAAAGAGGAATATGATTTTATAGACAATGAAATAGTAAAATATATAGAAGTACTATATTCTTTAGAACTTATCGAAGAGTCGCTTTATTTAAAAATAAAATACGGAACAGATGATAAAACTAAAATTGCGTTATTGAACTGTGGCATTAGTAGTATTCTTTCCAAATTGTTGCAAGAAAAATATTCGGATATGTTTGAGGTTGATATAGGTAATAGTACTGTGACCTTTTCTAAAAATTTGATTTCTGAAATGTTAAAAAATAGTGAAAATGGTATATTGATTTCAGAGGTAAAAATGAATGCTAAAGAATAAATTGGAGTTCCATGCTTGCAATATGCTTGCAAAAAATCGGATAAACAGAAATAAACTGGATAATAAGACTAGATCCGATAATAAAAACCTTGATTTTATGCGATTTATACAAAACGATATCAATGGACATATCGAGTGGGAGTAGGAAATAATATCTAAATATCCTTCAATTTATCCCCAATATATTTGGGAATAAGTTGAGGGATAATACTTCTATGATAACTATGGAGGAATAGAGTATGATTAGAAATATAAAAATAGAAGATGCAGAAGCAATACAAAGAATATGTCATATTTCTTTAGGGTATTCAGTATCTATAGAGACAGTCATGAGACAAATACAAAAACTGTCAGAGGATGTAAATCATCATTATATCTATGTATATGAAGATGAAAAGTTACAGAAAGTAGTTGGATTTGTGCATGCTGAAGTATATGAAAGTCTTTATTCTTATGCTGGTTTGAACATTTTGGGATTAGCTGTTTTACCAGAGTTTCAAGGTAAAGGAATTGGCAAAGAATTGATGAATCATTTAGAATTCAAAGCTAAAAATGATTCCGTTTCATTTGTTAGACTAAACTCAGCAGACTATCGTGTAGAAGCACATAAATTCTATGAGAGTATCGGATATGTATGTGATAAAACTCAAAAGAGGTTTATTAAGAGGTTGGATTAGATAGTTTTTGGGTTATTGGATAGGTTATAAATGAAAAGCGCACGGCTTTAAGAGTAGCATCTTTTAGTTGTGTGCTTTTTAGGCTCTTTGTCAAATAGTTGAGGAAATAATGTTATAATAACTTCGGAAAATCAGAGGGGGTTAAAGTGAACATAGAAATTAACGCACACCACAATAAAGGAGTTGAATGTGATGTCTCATTTCATTTTGTACCATACAGAAGATGGAAAGGTAAAAATTAATCTGATTCTAGAAAATGGAACGATATGGTTAACTCAACTTCAGATTGCGGAATTATTTCAAGTAAGTAAACAAACCATCCGTAAACAAATCAAAAATATTTTGGAAGATGAAGAATTAGATGAAAAAGTGGTTGTTAACTATCAGTTTCCAGCCACTAATCATGTCGAGAGTGTCGTATTGATGTCAAGAGTTGCACCCACTAAGTAAATAAAGTATAGAAAATAAAGGCTTATTTATAGGCTATCGTTAAACTGTTTTGTGGCTAAGCCAATTGTCCCACAAGTTGTATTGATACTGGTTCGTGTCACAAATGTTTGTGTTTCTTAGATGATTTTATTCGTAGTTTGGAATATACTATTGTTAACGAGTGTAACTGTAAAGCTATTTTCGGAGAGATTATGATGGAATATTTATCAATAAAGCAAACATCAGAAAAATGGGGTATTACAGTTAGAAGAATACAGATCCTCTGCATAGAGGGACGTATACCTGGTGCCACAAAGATTGGATCATATTGGGCTATTCCTGCAGATGCTGAAAAACCAAACGATAAAAGAATTAAGAGTGGTAAACATATAAAGAAAGGTGATATTAATGGATAGAAGTGCTTTCATTAAGATTCTGACAGAAGTATTGAAATATGATAAAAAATATAAATCAATTGAATCAAGAGACCAACTGTTGAGGCTGTTAGGTAGAGCAAGAGTTAATTTTGTTCCGCAATATGGATTTGCAAATCATGGGCGCTCCTATCAACATTGGGAGATTGTGGAATTACGAGTTCCAGTTCCTTTGTTAGAAATCGCAGAAGAAAATGAGAAAATTCTAAAAGAGTTAGTAGAGTATGTATATGAGGAGTCTGATGATTATGCTTTACATCACGTTGAAATACGTCCACAGGTAATTGATACACCAGATGAAGTAACAGAGCATAATGTAGTTTTTGATGCAATTCAAGATGAAGTAATTCAGGGAATTAGAGATGCTAAATTTATAATTTGGGCAGCTGTTGCATGGTTTTCTAATGAAGCTATTTATCAAGAGTTATTAGCGAAAAAGAAGCAAGGATTAAATGTAAGAATAATAGTTTCGCAGGAAGACTCAAATATAAATATGATTTCAAAACTGAGAGAGAATAAGTTCGATGTTGTGGTCATTCCGAGATGGGGAAATAAAGGATATAACCGTATGCATGATAAGTTTTGTATCATAGATATGGACTATGTAATGCACGGATCATATAATTGGACACCAACAGCTAATAAAAATGTAGAAACTTTAGTAACTGCACTTGATCATGAACTTGTCAAAAAGTTTGCTAAAGAGTTTATGGAATTATATAGTGGGATTTATTTTTAAACAAAGACAAATTTGAATTTAAGGAGGACAAAATGATTTTAGAAACGGAAAGATTGATTCTTCGTCCATGGGAAGAAAGTGATGCAAATGATTTATTTCAGTATGCCAGTAATCCAGAGGTTGGTCCGATTGCAGGTTGGCCTGTACATACCAGTGTTGAAAATAGCAAGGAGATTATAAAAAGTGTTTTTTCAGCACCTGAGACATACGCCATAGTTTTAAAAGAAACGATGCAGCCAGTGGGTAGCATAGGATTGATGATCGGCTCTGTAAGTGATAAAGGTATTCCTGATACTGAGGCGGAGATTGGTTACTGGATAGGAGTTCCGTATTGGGGTCAGGGTCTGATACCAGAAGCAGTTCGTGAGATTATGAGACATGGATTTGATGACCTGAATCTGGAGAAAATGTGGTGCGGTTATTTTGACGGCAATACAAAGTCAAAGAGAGTTCAGGAAAAATGTGGTTTCCGTTATCATCATACAAAAGAAAACGTTCTATGTGCATTCGAAGGTATTCTTCGCACAGAACACATAACCTGTCTATCAAAGGGAGAGTGGCTGTCGACTAAGTAAATCCCAGTTTGTCTAGGTAATACCTTTTAACGATAACCCTACTTATCGTTAAAAGGTTTATAGATATGTTCCCACATACGAACGCAACTACTTGACATACTTAGTGTTCACTCGTTTCAAGGTGAGATAGAAGATGGACTTCCAAAGAGAAAAGTAGCTTACTACAATTTAGATATGATTTTAGCGATAGGTTATCGTGTGCAATCCCCACGAGGAATACAATTTAGAAAGTATGCTTCTACAGTTTTAAAAGAATATTTCATTAAAGGTTTTACTATGGATGATGAACGGTTTAAAAATTTAGGGGAAGACAATTATTTTAAAGGACTTTTAGAACGAATTTATGATATTCGTTTCAGTGAGAAAGTATTTTATCGTCAACTGTTAGATTTGTTTGCAATGTCCGTTGATTATAATAAGGATAGTGGTGAAGCTAAAAGATTTTTCACTACAGTTCGAAATAAATTACATTTTCCTATTCATCAATAAACAGCAACTGAATCGGGTGATAATAAGGGAGTAAAATTTGTTAAAGGAGAACTTCCAACATATTCTGACTCCAAAAGACATTTAATTGAAAAAGAATTGAGTAGTTTTAATCAATTAGTTTCACAATGTTTGGATTTTGCAGAGAAACAAGCAAAACAAGAATGTACGATGATGATGAAAGATTGGAACTATCATATTGAGCAATTACTATGTAAAATAGATGATGATATAGAGATTGATGAAAGACTGTTTAGTGAATTAACAGAAATAAAAGGTGAAACAAAAGATATAAATGATGCTGAATATACTTTAAACCAAGTTGAAAATGACTGCTTAGGGGAATTAAAGAAGATAGAAAGTCTCATAAAAAATATAAAATAATGTTTAAAAACTCCTGCTGAAAATTTAGTCAGTAGGAGTTTTCAGTTCGGGTTAATCTACAAGGTCAATAGTTTGTAAAACCTAAAAAAATAATAGTCCCTAATAATGAGATTTCCTTAAATTTTTATAATGAATAATTATCCAATCCTCACATTACGTTCATAGCTAATATTGTTTTGCTTACAAAACTCTTCGAATTTTTTAGAGACGAAATGTTTCCCAAATTCTTTTTGTAATTGTTTTTTAGTATTCTGATTTGATGGAATATTTAGATGATGCAAGAGATTCGTAAAGTTTTTCGCATCTAATAAGTAAGTGACTTCATAATCGTCTCCATCAAAAATATCGACATCATAATCTTCGTATCCAATCATCGCTGAACCATCTGGATTAAGTGTATATAAAAATGCGCTGTCTGTCATAAAAGAAATCCCTCCTGATAAGTTAATTATATCAATTCCGAAATAACCTAAGCAACAAAAGTTATGTGATATAAAAAATAAAATTTGCTATCGTCCCTTGCCACAATTTAAAAGAAAAGTCAGGTTTATGACGAAGTTTAGGGATACCTATTTCTGATTTAATAAACCTATGCTATAATCAGTCAAACCCATAGAACAAAAATGAGGAGAATTACTTTGAAATTATTAAAAATTGATCGATTATTAGTTGAAACAGCAAAACTCCCTATGGTCAAAATTGATAGAGAGTTATTTTTAAGAAAAGAATTAAGAGATCGTTATCGTCCTGAAGTGATTGAATTAGCGATTCAATATAATCCGGCATATGCAGGAATTCCAGTAGAAGACATTAATAAAATTGCCAAAAGTTGTATTAAAGGAGAAGCGACTCAAGTAAGTACGATTTCAGCTGCAGCAGGACTGCCAGGTGGGTTTGCGATTCTTGGTTCACTTCCAGCAGATTTAGCGCAATATTTTGCTCATATTTTGCGAGTTTTACAAAAATTAATTTACTTATATGGTTGGAGTGAATTAGGATTTGATACAAAAGAAATGAATGATGAAACGAAAAATTTACTCATCTTATTTATCGGAATTATGTTTGGAGTTAATAGTGCGGTGAATACAGTTCACGCAATAGCTGCCCAAGTAGCAAAAAAAGTGGCAAAAAAACTTCCTCAAGAAGCGATTACAAAAGGTTTTATTTATCCTGTTGTTAAAAAAATTGCATCCATTCTTGGAGTTCAAATGTCTAAAAAAATCTTTGCCAATGGAGTGTCCAAAGTTGTTCCAGTTGTCGGTGCAGTAACCTCTGGTGCATTAACGTACATTACTTTTAATGCAATGGCAGAAAAATTAAGAAAACACTTAGCAAAAGATGATTTAGCAAATATTGAAATTTATAAAGAAAAATCAGACCCTCTAGTAATTGATGCTGAATTTATAGAAGAATAATTGAAAATTTCGTCCCTCTGTCGAATGATGGAGGGATTTTTTCGCTATATAAATCATGAAGCAAATATATTGCAATGATAGCGTTTGAATGATATGATGGAATACCTGTTGTTAATGGAATTTAATAGATTTTTTGATAGAATTTTTTATTTTAAAAATTTATGTAAATTTCTATTGAATACTCTAGCAAAGGTCTTAAAAAATTGTATCATTCCACTAAAGAAATTTGTAGCCAAACAGTCAAATAAAAGTGGTTATGAACGTTTTCAAAACTCAAAATGATAACTGTTTTTTCGGAATAAATCCTAAAATGTTTAGAAAATAGTATAAAATAATGATTGATTTTTAAAATTTTCTTGACAAGCAAAAAAAGATATGTTAAATACTTGACGGTTATTTTTTGAAGGATTTTTGAAACGCCATTTTTCAAATTTTCTTTGGAAGAGAAAACTAGAAGGGAAGAATTATAAATGACACAATTTGATACACCAGAATATTTAGCAAAAGTGGATGCGTGGTGGCGCGCAGCTAACTATATTTCAGTAGCACAAATGTACTTGAAAGATAATCCACTATTACGTCGTCCTGTACAAAAAGAAGACGTTAAATTACATCCAATCGGACACTGGGGAACAATCGCAGGACAAAACTTTATTTACGCACACTTAAACCGTGCTATTAACAAATATGACTTAGATATGTTCTACATTGAAGGTCCTGGACACGGTGGACAAGTAATGGTATCTAACTCTTACTTAGACGGTTCTTATACTGAATTATATCCAAATATTACGCAAGATGAAGCTGGCTTCAAACAATTGTGTAAAATTTTCTCATTCCCAGGAGGAATTGCATCACACGCTGCTCCTGAGACTCCTGGTTCTATTCACGAAGGTGGAGAATTAGGTTACTCATTATCTCACGCAACAGGTGCAATCTTAGATAACCCTAACGTAATTGCTGCTGCAGTTATCGGAGATGGAGAAGCAGAAACAGGCCCATTAGCAGCTGGTTGGTTCTCAAACACATTCATCAACCCTGTAAATGATGGTGCTGTACTTCCAATTCTTTACTTAAACGGTGGTAAAATCCACAACCCAACAATTTTAGCTCGTCGTACTGATGAAGAATTAACTCAATTCTTTAACGGTTTAGGATGGGATCCAATTTTTGTTGAAGGAACTGATCCTGAAAAAGTTCACCCATTAATGGCTGAAAAATTAGACGAAGCAATTGAAAAAATTCAAGCAATCCAAAAAGAAGCTCGTGCTAAAAAAGCTGAGGAAGCAACAATGCCTCATTGGCCAGTATTAGTAGTACGTACACCAAAAGGATGGACTGGTCCAAAAGAATGGAACAGCGAACCAATCGAAGGTGGATTCCGTGCTCACCAAGTTCCAATTCCAGTATCAGGTGAATCAATGGAACATGTCGATGCATTATTAAACTGGTTGAAATCATACCGTCCAGAAGAATTATTCGATGAAAACGGAAAATTAGTAGAAGAAATTGCTGCTATTTCACCAAAAGGTGACCGTCGTATGAGCATGAACCCAATCACTAATGCAGGGGTTGTAAAACCAATGGAAATTACTGATTGGACTAAACATGCAGTTGATACTTCAACTCCAGGTGCTATCCAAAAACAAGATATGATTGAATTTGGTAAATTTGCAGCTGACTTAGTAAAAGCTAACCCTGAAAACTTCCGTATTTTCGGACCAGATGAAACTAAATCTAACCGTCTAAACGAAGTATTTAAAGCAACAAACCGTCAATGGGTTGGTCGTCGTGATGAAAGCTATGATGAATGGATTTCACCAGTTGGTCGTGTTATCGATTCACAATTATCAGAACACCAAGCAGAAGGATTCTTAGAAGGTTATGTTTTAACAGGTCGTCACGGATTCTTCGCTTCATACGAATCATTCTTACGTGTAGTAGACTCAATGATTACTCAACACTTCAAATGGTTACGTAAATCTAAAACTCACGCTCCATGGCGTAAAAACTATCCATCATTAAACTTGATTGCAACATCAACAGTGTTCCAACAAGACCACAATGGATATACTCACCAAGATCCAGGTTTATTAACTCACTTAGCTGAGAAAAAACCAGAATTCGTACGTGAATATTTACCAGCAGATACAAACAGCTTGATGGCAGTTATGGCTGAAGCTTTAAGTTCAGAAGATAAAATTAACTTAATCGTTTCATCTAAACACCCACGTCCTCAATTCTACTCAGTAGAAGAAGCTAAAGAATTAGTAAGCGAAGGATACAAAGTAATTGACTGGGCTTCAACTGTTAAAGATGGCGAAGAGCCAGATGTAGTTATTGCTGCTGCAGGTACTGAACCAAACTTAGAAGCATTAGCAGGTATTTCAATCTTGCATAAACAATTCCCAGAATTGAAAATCCGCTTCATCAACGTTGTAGATATCTTAAAATTACGTTCTCTAAAAGTTGACCCTCGCGGTTTATCCGATGAAGAATTCGATAAATTATTTACAGCTGACAAACCAGTAGTATTCTGCTTCCACGGATATGAAGGTATGATTCGTGATTTATTCTTCGATCGTAACAACCACAATGTTCATATCCACGGTTACCGTGAAAACGGAGATATTACAACTCCATTCGATATGCGTGTTCTTTCTGAAATGGACCGCTTCCACGTTGCAAAAGATGCTGCAGTCGCTGTATATGGTGACAAAGCTAGCGAATTTGCTGAGAAAATGGATGAAACAGTGGAATTCCACCACAGCTATATCCGTGAACACGGTGAAGATATTCCAGAAGTAGTAAGCTGGAAATGGGAAAACGTTAATAAATAATAACGATTTTGATTGAATAGGGCAGTCGTCTGACGATAGATTTCTATCTGAGGGCGAGCCCTATTTTTGTATAAAGATGAAACGAACTTCGAAACATAACGATTCGCTATTTTAAAATGAAAAATATACTTCTTTATTATATGTTCATCGGATATAGACAAATAAAAGAAGAGTTTGCTATAATATTCACACAAGTAAAGGGGAGTGAAAATGATGAGTAAAATGAAGTTTTTATTAGGTGCGATGGCGTTATCAACTTTTGTAGCAACAAACAATGTTCAAGCTGCTGAAAATGAAGGGATCATTCCAAAATGTGTAGTTCAAGAGAACGCTCTTGTTAAAGGGGATGCACATGTACCTGTATCGAAGTGTGGACAACCATTTAGATATAGTACGCCTGAATGGAAAGTTGAAAAAGATGGCAGCAAAGTATTATATCGTGATGGAAAACGTGCGTTAAAATGGCAAGCAGTCGATAATACTTGGGTATTTATTGGAGATAACTTTAAACCATTAAAAGGTTGGCAAGTATTACCAGTTGTTCAACAAGGTTTGATTAATGTTGTTGAAGGCGATGATATTCATACATCTGTACCAGATAAAGGTTATTTTTACTTTAATGAACAAGGCTATTTACAAGAAAAATGGGTGTTCGATGATGGACATTGGTACTACATTCCAGAACGTGGTGTTGTTTCAAAAGGTTGGGTAGAAGTAAAAGATAAATGGTATTATTTCGATACATCTGGAAGAATGCAAACAGGTTGGAAAATGCTGAATGGAGTTTGGTATTACTTAAATGAATCTGGAGCAATGGAAACTGGCTGGGTTCAAGTAGATGGAAAATGGTATTACTTCAACACTTCAGGTGGCATGCAAACAGGTTGGGTGCAATGGAATGATGCTTGGTATTATTTTGCACCATCAGGCGAAATGAAGACAGGTTGGGTTGAGTCATCAGGAAAATGGTATTTCTTAAAAGACAGTGGTAAAATGGCTGTTTCTGAAAAAACATCAGATGGTTATCAAGTAGATGCAACTGGAGCTTGGGTTCGCTAGGAAAGCAGTTGACAGTTTCAAGGATTGTCAGTATACTGATAACAAATTAAATCGAGAGCAATGATCAAGCGCAGTAGAGACTAGCATCGGAGCAAAAAGAGAATTGTCGGTAGGTGCAAGACAATCCAACCTAGAATCGAAGTACACTTGAGAGCAAACTGTGACAAACAGCGTCTATCCGCGATAAGGATTTGAGAGGTAGTTTTTAACTACAATATGGGTGGTAACACGGCAAAGTCGTCCCTAATAGCTTTTGGGCTATTAGGGACTTTTTTATTTGCTAGAAAACTGTGTAAGAAAATTGCAACATTATAAGGAGGATTTGTATGAATATTATTGATGATTTAATGTGGCGTGGTGCCATTAATCAAATGACAGATGAAGAAGGTTTGCGTCAATTAACGCAAGAAAAAGCAGTCTCACTATACTGTGGTGTGGACCCAACAGGAGATAGTATGCATATTGGACATTTAATTCCATTTATGATTTTACGTCGTTTCCAATTAGCAGGGCACCGTCCAGTTATTGTTATTGGTGGAGCAACAGGTTCAATTGGAGATCCAAGTGGACGTACAAGTGAACGTGTTCTGCAAACAAAAGAACAAGTACAACATAATGTAGAAAAATTGACAGCTCAAATGAAACGTTTATTCTTAACAAGTCAAGAAGACCAAGAAGCAGTTCGTTTAGTGAATAACTATGATTGGACAAAAGAACTATCATTATTAGACTTCTTACGTGATTATGGAAAACATTTTAACTTAAATACAATGTTAGCAAAAGATGTTGTCGCAAGTCGTTTAGAAGTAGGGATTTCATTTACAGAGTTTTCTTACCAAATTTTACAATCCATCGACTTTTTACAATTGTTCCGTAAAGAAGATGTTCAAGTGCAAATTGGTGGGGCTGACCAATGGGGAAATATTACAGCCGGTTTAGAATTAATTCGTAAAGTGGAAGGAGCAGAAGCTCGTGCGTATGGATTAACAATTCCACTGATGCTGAAATCTGATGGTACTAAATTCGGAAAATCAGCTGGTGGTGCAGTATGGTTAGATTCAGAAAAAACAACTCCATATGAATTCTACCAATTCTGGTTAAACCAAGATGACCGTGATGTGATTAAATATATTAAATACTTTACATTCTTAGAAAAAGAAGAAATTGAAGCGTTAGAAGTTTCTGTACAAGAAGAACCACATAAACGTCAAGCGCAAAAACGTTTAGCAGAAGAAGTGACACGTTTTGTACATGGTGAAGCAGCCTTACAAGATGCCTTGAAAATTACAAATGCTTTATTCACTGGAGATGTTCAACAATTAAATGCGGATGAAATTGAACAAGGGTTCAAAAATATGCCAACATTTGAAAGTGAAAAAGTAGAACAAAACTTAGCAACATGGTTAGTAGATTTAGGAATTGAGCCAAGCCGTCGTCAATCTCGTGAAGATATTCAAAATGGTGCCATTTCTATTAATGGAGAAAAAATTACAGATTTAGAACATGTTTGGGCTCCAGAACAATCCTTTGAAGGACGTTTTGTACTAGTTCGTCGTGGGAAGAAAAAATATTTCTTAGTTAAATTAAAATAGCATTTGCTGAAAAGGTTAGAGAAATTGAAGTGACCCCAAAAAGTTAGACTTATTTTGAGACGACTTAAGTCGTCTCTTTTTGATTAATAGAACAAAATATATCAATAACTCCCTAGGGAGTTCGCGCCAAAATTTTTGGCGCGTTTTTTCTTAGATAGATTATCAAACTTTCAAATAGATTTACTAGTTAAGCAATACAAGCAGAGTTTGAATGAGTTATTCTGTAATTTACAGGACTTAGCCCATCCAGTTTAATTTTTATACGTTTGTTGTTGTAATAATCAATATAATCTATAATAGCTTTCTCTAATTCCTCAAGAGACTTAAATTCCTTTTCAAATCCATAAAACATTTCTGATTTCAAAATACCAAAGAAAGATTCCATCATACCATTATCTGCACTGTTTCCCTTACGCGACATAGATGGTAGTATACCTTTGCTCTCTAAAAAATGATGATAAGAATCATGCTGATATTGCCAACCTTGGTCGCTATGGAGAATAGTATTCTCATAATTTTCATCTGCAAATGCCTCATTTAACATTGTCTTTACTTGTAGTAAGTCAGGTGACCGTGAAAGATTGTACGCAATAATTTCACTGTTAAATCCATCTAATACTGGTGATAAATATAGTTTTTGTTCGCTATTCGGAATGGCAAACTCCGTTACATCTGTGTAACATTTTTCCATTGGTTTAGTCCCTTCAAAATCACGTTGAATCAAATTATCTGATCTCTTACCAACATCTCCTTTGTGCGAATAATACTTGAGTTTACGACGAATACGAGCCATTAAACCAAGAACTTTCATTAAGCGTTGTACCTTCTTATGATTCACTTTAAATCCACGATTTCTCAATTCTAAATGAATTCTACGGTAACCATAGTTTCCCTTATGTTCGGTAAAAATGGCTTGTATTTCATCTTTAATCTGTTGATCCTTATCTGGTTGGTTCATTTGTTTTAAATGGTAATAGTATGTTGAGCGAGCTAATTTAATCACTTTAAGAAGAATATCTAATGTAAACTCACCGATTAATTCTTGAACAATTTCAGTCTTTCTTCTTTCGCTTTTTCCTCCTTCAATCGGAGTTCTCTCAACTTTTTTAGAATTGCATTCTCCGCTCTTAAGTATTCATTCTCTAGTTGAAGACGTTCTAAATCTGTCATTTCTTCTAATTTTTTCTTTGGTTTACGTCCCATTGTACTTGGTCTCCCTATTGTTTTCTCAACAATAGTATATCCATTTTTCTTATATTGTGCTAGCCAATTCGAAAGTAAACCCCAATTTGGAAGTGCATAATCAATAGATACACTTGATTGTGAACGACCTTCTAAAAGAACTTTATTCATTATTTCCTGCTTTAGTTCTGGTGAATAGTAACGATTTTTTTCTTTTTTAACAATTTCTATTCCATATCGATCAATCAATCGAACTAAGTATTTAATATTAGAAACGGCAATATCGTATTTCTGTGAAAGTTTCTTTAAGCTTTTACCTTGTTTTCTTAGTTGATAAATTTCTATTTTATCTTCATAAGTTAATTTCATAAAAAAACACCCCAAAAGTTAGATTTTTCATGTCTAACTTTTGGGGTGCAGTACAAAATCTAGCCTTTTTTATGTAATTGTCATGCGAAATATGACAAATCAGGAGTTAAAAAAAGCGATTATATCAGCTATAAAACGAAATGTTACAGTTTTGTTACAATGAAGATACAATTCTGCGAAAATTAACATAAGGCTTTAGTCCTATGTTATGATGATACCAGTCAAGATTATAAGCACTTTCATACAGTGCCTTTTATATAAATAAAACCGTTTGGAGGGAATCATTTGAATAAGAGGTTATTAACTTTCGTAGTAACAGGAACAGCGTTAGCATTAGGTACATTAGCACCTTCAGTAAACGCTCAAGATATTGATTCGCAAATTAGCTCAGCAAATTCACAAATTCAAAATTTAAATAATCAAAAACAAGCAGTAGCAGGACAAGTTGAACAATTATCTCAAGATTTAACAAATGTACAATCAAGAATTAATTCAGTTCAAGCAGAACAAGAAACTGCTAAAGCAAACTTAGAAGTATTAAAAGCAGAAATTTCAAAACTTGAAACATTAATTGCAGAACGTAATGAACGATTAAAAGATCAAGCTCGTGCAGTTCAAGTAAACGGTGCGCGTTCATATGTTGACTTCTTACTAAATGCAGACTCTATTACAGATGTAGTAAATCGTATTGGAGTAATTGTTGACTTAGTAGGTGCAAACCGTCAATTAATGCAAGAACAAGCTCGTGATAAAGAGCAAGTTCAAACAAAAGAACAAGCTCAAAAAGATAACTTAAATCAACAAAAAGCAAATGAAGCACAATTACAAAATTTACAAACTGAATTAAGTGCAACATTTACAAAACATAAAGCAACTTTAGCAAATCTTTCAAATGAAGAATTAGAAGCAATCGCAGCACGTGATGGTTTAGTTCAAGAAAAAGAAAGATTAGCAGCTGAAAAAGCTCGTGCAGATGCTGAAAAAGCAGCAGCACAAAAAGCAGCAGAGGAAGCTAAAGAAGCAATGTTGAAAGCAACAGAAGAAGCAGTTGCAAAAGCAGCAGCAACTCCTGCAGCAGCAACAGCAGCAACTCCAGCAACAATTGCAGCTAAGAGTGAAGCAGCTTCTACAACAGCAGTAGCTACAGCGGCAACAACTCCGGCTCCAGCTAAAGCAGCAAATATCGTGGTAGGTGGCTCATTTGCAGCTCCAGATCCATCATTTGTAGCAGCTTTAAATGGTGGATATTTCGGACAATGTACTTACTATATGTATAACCGTTTCGCTCAATTAGGATCACCAATTAGAACTACAGCATTAGGAAATGCAGCTGAATGGCCAGCAAATGCTGCAGCAGCAGGTTACGGAGTTTCTTCAACTCCTCGTGCAGGTACAGCAATTGTATTCCAACGTGGTGTAGGTGGAGCAGATCCTGTATATGGTCACGTTGGATTTGTTGAACGTGTAAATGCAGATGGATCATTATTCATCTCAGAAATGAACGTACAAGGTGTAAACGTAATTTCAACTCGTACAATTCCAGCAAGTGTTGCAGCTCAAGCAACATATATCAACTTCGGATTATAATATGAATGAAAGGATGGATTCCGTTAAGGAATTCATTCTTTTTTTGTCTTTTATGGTGGGGATGGTAGCGTATCTGTGAAGTGTCAGTAGTGGATTTGAGGGTGAGTGGAATTTTTTAAAAATCGTAAAAGATTTTTTATAAAAAATGTTGATTTTTTTATAAAAAAAAGTTAAGATAAGTTCATCGCTTTATTTAGTAAGTATTTGCTAAATAATCGACTCTCTAGACTAACGTTAACTTTCGCCGTGATTGACACCGAAGGCTAGCGTTTTTTTTATCGTTTTTTTGTGGAAAATGAGTTACAATAAGAAAAGTAATCAATGAAGGTGAAAGGAAGTGAATCGATGGATACAGCTCTTTTAAAAGAAAAAATTCAAAAGAAAAGTAAGGAACTTGGTATCGATAAAATTGGATTTGCTTCTGCTGCACCCTTTGATCATTTAGCTCAAGGAATGCAAGAATCTAAAGAGTTAGGGCATACAACAGGATTTGAACATCCGATTTTAGAAGAGAGAATTTACCCAGAGAAGATTTTTGATTCTCCTAAGACGATTATTTCAATTGCCCTTGCATATCCTACTTTACCAAGTCAGAAACCTGAACGTGTAAAAGGTGAGCGACGTGGAGCTTTTGCGAGAGCTTCTTGGGGAGAAGATTACCATTTTATTTTATCTAGAAGAATGGAAGCTTTAATTGAATATATTAAAAGTGAAGTGAATCAAGAAGATGTTGCGTTTAAACCAATGGTGGATACAGGAGAGTTAATCGATGTCCGTGTTGCTGAACGAGCTGGGATAGGTTTTGTTGGAAAAAATGGTTTATTAGTGACAAAGGAATTTGGTTCCTATGTTTATTTAGGTGAATTAATTACGAATATTGAATTTCCAGTGGATGCTCCCGTTGATTATGGCTGTGGAGATTGTACACGTTGCGTAGATTTTTGTCCGACGAATGCCTTATTAGGAAATGGTAAAATGAATGCCCAACGTTGTTTATCGTACCAAACACAAACGAAAGGCTTTATGCCGAAGGAATATCGTAAAAAAATGGGGCATGTTATTTATGGTTGCGATATTTGCCAGCAAGTTTGTCCGTATAACAAAGGGAAAGATTTTCATTTACATCCTGAAATGGAACCGTCTGTGGAAGAAACACATCCATTGTTAAAACCATTAGTGACGATTTCGAATAAGGAGTTCAAAGAACGGTTTGGAAAGATGGCTGGTTCATGGCGTGGGAAGAAGCCGCTACAGAGAAATGCCATTATTGCGCTAGCAAATTACCGTGATAAGACTGCAGTTCCTCTATTATTGAAAGTGATGAAGGAAGATATGCGACCTGTTATCAAAGGAACGGCGGCTTGGGCTGTGAGTGAGATTATTAGTGAGTCGAGTGAAGAACTAATTCATTATTTTACAGAAATGTTAGAAAAAGCACAAAAAATTGAAGCAACAACGAAAGAAGAAGCAGACTTAGTTGTTGAATTAGAAGAAGCGATTCAAACATTGCACGAAAAATTACCAAAAAATCCTGAGGAGGGATCTTATGACGATTAATCATATTGTATTATTTGAACCACAAATTCCAGCGAATACGGGAAATATTGCACGTACTTGTGCTGCAACGAATTCACCGCTACATTTAGTGGGGCAATTAGGATTTTCAACAGATGATAAGCATTTAAAACGTGCGGGTCTAGATTATTGGAATGATGTGGATATTACGTATCATGATTCGCTAGAAGCATTTATGGAGTATTTAGGCAATCGTCCTATTTATTTAATTACAAAATTTGCTAATCATACTTATGATGAAGTCGATTTGGCAAAGGATGAAGAGCAATTTTTCATTTTTGGAAAAGAAACAACAGGATTACCAGAAGAATTTATGCGTGAACATGAAGAAAGTTGTTTAAGATTACCGATGAATGATACTCATGTTCGTTCCTTAAACTTATCGAATACAGCAGCAATTGTTGTTTATGAAGCATTAAGACAGCAACAGTTTAAAGGCTTAGAATTAGTTCATACCTATGAACATGATAAATTGAAATAAGGAGACAGGCAGATGAAAAACATTCCTTTGTATTTATGGAATACGATTATTTATGCATTATGTACTCTTTCGTTTGCATTACTAGCAGTGATAGATAATAAATGGTATGCATTAGTCGCTGCTTTATTTGGAATTTCTAGTGCTTTTAATGCGTATCGATATGTTAAAAATCAACAGAAAAAAGAAGAGAAGTAATGGAGGTGTGAGGATGAAAGATTTAGTTTATGCATTAATCATGTTTATAATAGCATGTGCCTTTGTTATATTAACGGTTGTACATAATAAATTATTTGCTATTTTAGTGATTTTCTATTTATATCGTACTGGCGTTTATGCTTATAGATATTATCAATATCGTAAATATAGCAAGCGTTTATAAGACAGCAATCATTTTTCAAGAGATAGACGGAAACAATCGTTTATCTCTTTTTTGTTGCTTGACAGTATGAGGGAATTGTATCAGAATAAAGTCATTAATGATTGTGAAGGAGGCTACCGATGGTGGAAAAAGATTGGTGGAAAGGCAAAGTAGCTTATCAAATTTATCCAAAAAGTTTTAATGATAGTAATGGAGATGGAATTGGAGATTTAAAAGGAATTACCGAAAAGCTCGATTACTTACAAAGTTTGGGAATTGATATTTTATGGTTGTCTCCTGTATATAAGAGTCCGTTTGTCGACCAAGGATATGATATTGCAGATTATTATGCGATTGATCCACAGTTTGGAACAATGGAAGATATGGAAGAACTAATTGCTGAAGCAAAAAAACGTGGTATTTCAATTATTATGGATTTAGTAGTCAACCACTGCTCTGATCAACATGAATGGTTTCAAAAAGCATTAGCAGATCCAGAAGGCCCTTATGCAGACTATTTCTACTTTATTGAAAGTGAAAAAGAACCAAATAACTGGGAAACTTATTTTGGAGGTAGTGTGTGGGATAAAGTTCCTGGAACAAATAAATATTATTTACACTCATTCCATAAAGGGCAACCCGATTTAAATTGGCAAAATCCTGTCGTACGTGAAGAAATTTATACAATGATTAATTGGTGGTTAGAAAAAGGAATCGGAGGATTCCGTATTGATGCCATTATTAATATTAAAAAGGATTTAGAATGGCGTTCATTACCATCTGAACAAGAAAATGGACTTGTTCCTGTTCGTTATTCATTAGCGAATGCGCAACCAATTGAACCGTTTTTACAAGAAATGAAGGAAAAAACATTTGCGCGCTATAATGCTTTTACAGTAGGAGAAGTATTTAATGAAACGGATGAAGAATTACATTTCTTTATTGGTGAAGAGGGAGTATTTTCGTCTATTTTTGATTTCAAACAAACGATTTTAGGACAAAAAGGAAATGGTTGGTATAGCCATGATTTACCTACTGCAGAAGAATTAAAAGATAGTATTTTCAAGGCGCATCGTCGTGCGGATTCCATTGGTGTATTATCAACTATTATTGAAAACCATGATGAGCCACGTGGAGTTTCTCATTATATTCCTGAAGGCGAAGTGACAGAAATTAGTAAAAAAGCTCTTGCTACAGTGCAAATGCTTCGTAAAGGAATTCCTTTTATTTATCAAGGGCAAGAGATTGGGATGGAAAATCAAATTTTCGAATCGATTGATGAGTTTGATGATATTAATACATTAAATGAATATCATGTTGCTAAAGAGGCAGGGCTAACGGATGAAGAAGCGTTGAAGGCTATTTCAAAATATAGTCGTGATAATGCTCGTACGCCAATGCAATGGAATGGTGAAGAGAAGTTAGGATTTACAACTGGAAAAGCTTGGCTTGTTTCAAAACAGCCGCAAAGAGAGATTAATGTAGAGGAACAGGAAGAGAATCCACAATCTATCTTGAACTATTATAGAGCGCTAACTGCTTTGTATCGTGATGAAGTTTATGGATCAACCATTCGTGAAGGGGAATTTGTTCCTGTTTTAGAAGAAGTGAAAAACATAATTGCTTATGAGCGATGTGGGGAAAAACGTGTGCTGGTATTAGTTAATTATCAATCAGAACCTCAAACAGTAACTTTACCAACGCCTGTAAGAAAAGTATTGCTAGCCAATATTCCAGCACAAATGAATGGACAAGGAGACCAACTCTCTCTTGCTGGCTATCAAGCGCTTGTCTGTGAATTAGAAGGTTAAATAGAGTGAAGAAAACGTTCTTTTTGAAAGGACGTTTTTTTGTAAATCATAGATCCTTAAGAATGATTAAATAAGAAAAAATCTATATAAAAACGGAAACAACCGGTGTATAATGAGCATAATAAAAAATAAAGAAACTTATTGACAAAAAAGATTACTAGGTATATAGTTAGCTAAAAGAGTAACTAACCTATTCTTTTTAAAAAAAGTTTTGAGGAGGAATGTATCATGGATACACAAAAAGTTGAACAATATGCAGGAGTTATAAGAAAAGTTTCTAAGGGGTTAAAAATTTGGAATATTATTGGGATTGTTGGAAATGTTTTGGGTCTTTTAGGAATGGCAATATTATTAATACCACAAGTTCAAGAAGAATTAGCAAAAGTAAAAAATCCATATCTCACAAAAGAAAACATTGGATTTGGAATAGCAGTTCTTGTAGTATTTTTATTAATATGTATTTTTTCTCCAATTTTATACCATAAAATTGGAGAAAGTGCTAAAGCTCAAGTATTACCTGATAAAAATTTATTACATTATGCGATTGGGGTTTTTGCGTTTTCAATTGTGATGCAAGTTGTGAATCAATTGATGAGTGGATTAGGATTTGATATTACTGCATATATTTTCCCTGCGATTGTTGCTGGATTACTAGCATGGGTATATGTGATTTATCAAAAATGGGCACAAGAAGTAGCGAAACAATAAAAAAATGTGATTTTTAGAATTTTGAAAATAACCGTTAGGAGGAATAAAATATGGATACACAAAAAGTTGAACGCTATGCAGGGCTTGTTAGTAAAATTGCTACCGGCTTAAAAGTTTGGAATATTATTGGAATTTTTGGGAATCTCTTTGTATTAATTGGAGCAGCGTCTACTTTTGTTCCAAGTGTGCAAGAAGAATTAGCAAAACAAGGTGTAGAACATAGTTATGAAACGGCTGGAGTTGGAGTAGCAGTTTTCCTATTATTCTTCCTATTATGTATTTTTGCAACAATTTTATATCATAAAATTGGAAAGAGTGCTAAAACTCAAGTATTACCAGATAAGAATTTATTCTTTTATGCAATCGGAATTCACGTCTTTTCGATTTTAATGCAAATTGCTAGTAATATTTTCAATCATCAAGAGTTTAGTCTAGCTACTTTTGTCGTTCCAGCGATTATTGCTGGGGTACTTGCATGGTTATATGTGACTTATCAAAAATGGGCACAAGAAGTAGTGAAACGTTAAGGAGAGTTATCAATGAGTAAAACATTAAAATGGAGCATGATTAGCGTAATGGTATTAGGAGCCATTGCCGTTATCGTATTAGGATTTTTAAAATTACACTCTCCGGAAAAGAAAGAAGAACACCATTATACAATTATGGAGTTAACGGAACAGGAGCCTTTAGTATTAGATGGAAATATTGAAACGGCTAAAGAGCAAAGCTATCATGTGGATCCTCAAAAAGGGCAAGTCGCTCAAGTAAAAGTAACAGATGGTCAAGAAGTAGAAGCAGGCGATGTGCTATTTGAATATGATAATGAAACGCTTAGTGACGAAGTTGCCGATTTAAATCGACAAGTGAGTCGTCTAGTTGCTGAACGTGATCGTCTATATCAAGAATTAGAAACACAAAAGAATCGTAAAGCTCAAGCAAAACAAGAGTTAGAAAAAGAAGTTCCTACTCAAAATCAGCAAGGTACTGCTAATCAAACAGCTCATGTAGGAACTATGGATACGACAGCCTTTGACCAAGCCATCGAGGGAACTCAAAAAGCAATTCGTGATATGAACAATAATATTGAAGATGTAAACACAAAAATCGAACGTCTTTCTAAAAAAACAAGTTCAAGTGTAACAGCAGATATTGCAGGAACTATTAGTATTAATCCAGAAGGAAAAACAAATGTACAATTAGCCTTCATTAAAATTACAAGTAAAGATAGCGAAGCGAAAACAACTGTTTCTGAATATGATTATGAATCAGTTGAAAAGGGAGCTTCTGTAACAATCTATGTGAAAGCTCAAGATAGAGAGATTAAAGGAACGATTTCATTTGTTTCTACTGATCCGTCAGGAAGTGGTGCTAATCCAGTACCATCTTTGCCAACTTCTCCAAGTGCAGCTTCTAGTGGTGGAGGTCATAGTGTTGCTCGTTATGATGTAATTGTAAAACCAGAAATTTCTCTTCCAAATGGATTTACTGTTCAAGTAAAAATCCCTCAAAAAGGATTAGTATTAACAGAACAAGCGATTCAAAAAGATGGAGAACAAGAATATGTTTATTTATATGATAATGGGGTAGCTAAACGTAAAAATATTAAACGTGTGAAAAAAGGATTCCAATGGATTGTTCAAGAAGGATTAAGTATTGGAGATAAAGTGATTGCAAATCCAGATTCAGACATTACAGATGGAGCAGCGGTGTCTTCTACACAATTGGAAGAGTCGGTGAAGTCCCATGATTAAACTAGAACATATTCATAAATATTATAAAGTTGGAGATGAGCAGTTACATGTATTAAATGATGTAACGGTTCGTATTACTCAAGGAGAATTTGTTGGAATAATGGGACCTTCTGGTTCTGGGAAATCTACCCTCATTAATATATTAGGATTCCTAGATTCTAAATATGAAGGAAAATATTCTTTTAATGATGAGTCTGTTTCCAATTTGAGTGATAACCAAATTTCCAAAGTACGCAATTCTACTGTTGGCTTTGTTTTTCAAGATTTTAACTTAATTGAACAAGCAACAGTCGAAGAAAATGTTCGTCTACCTTTATTATATCGTGGATTAACGCCTCGACAAACTCATTCAAAAGTAAAACAAGCTCTTGAAAAAGTAGGCCTAGGAGATAAATTAGAAAAATATCCTCGCCATCTTTCAGGTGGTCAAAAACAAAGAGTGGCAATTGCTCGGGCATTAGTGAATAGTCCAAAATTCATTATTGCTGATGAACCAACAGGAGCATTAGATAGTAAAACTTCTGCCAGTATTATGGATATTTTATATCGTTTAAATCGTGAAGATGGTGTAACGATTGTAATGGTGACGCATGATCCGACTTTGACGAAGTATTGTTCTCGTGTTATTCATGTAATTGATGGTGTGATTCATGAACAAAAGGAGGGGATTCCATATGAAATTTAGTGTATTATTAGGGTCCGCTCTGCATTCTTTAAAAGGAAATGCTCGTCGTACGATTTTAACGATGTTAGGAATTATTATCGGAATTGCAGCTGTTATTACGATTATGAGTCTGGGGAAAGGATTCCAAAAAATGGCTGTTTCAGGATTAGCTGGTGAAGATAATGGGAAAGTCACTGTACAATTTTTCTATCAACCTGATAATCCACAATCTGTTCGAAAAGTAGAAAAAGCTTTTTCAAAACAAGACCGTATTGGTGTAGAAAGTATTGAAGGAGTTTCGGGAACAGAAATTCCTGAAACAAAGGAACAAAATTATATTTTCGGTGTTTCTATTCCAACAAAGAAATCGACAGAACATGTTGTACTGGGGTTAGAAAAATCTGCAACAAAAGAATCTTTGACGGTTGGAGAAAACATTTCCCAAGTAGATATTGATGCGAATAAAAAAGTAGCAATTATTGATGATGAGTTAGCAGAATTGTTATTTTCTAGTCCAAAACAAGCACTAGGACATGGGGTAACGATTGATGGAGAAGTGTATTATATTAAAGGTGTGAAGCCAACTAGTAAAGTTGATGCGCTGCAAGCCATTTTTACTGGTGCAGATCCTTATAAAGCTGTCCATATTCCAGCTACTACTCATCAACATTATCATAAAAAAGAAGAAAACGTGAATGGACTAAAAGTGTTTGTTAAACCAGGCTATGTCGCAAAAGATGTTGCTAAAAAAGTGGAAACTCATTTGAATGAAGTGGGTTCAAAACATACTTCAGGGAAATATACTTTTATTGACGTAGCAGCTCAAATGGATATTATTGGAAAAGTGTTAGATGGACTAACTTATTTTGTTTCAGCAGTAGCCGGAATTTCTTTATTCATTGCAGGTGTAGGGGTAATGAATATGATGTATATTTCAGTATCTGAACGCACAAAAGAAATAGGGATTCGTCGTGCAATGGGAGCTACTAAAGGTTCAATTCAACTACAATTTTTATTAGAAGGAATTATGATTACTTCTATTGGTGGAATTATCGGATATGTAACAGGTGTCTTGATTGCGATGTTGATTTCGAATTTCTTACCATTTAAAATTTATACCGACTGGATAGCAGTAGCTTTAACAGTTGGAGTATCTGTCTTTATCGGAATTGTATTTAGCGTATTTCCTGCTAAATCTGCTGCGAATAAAGATGTCATTGAAATATTACGTTAAAAGGTTGGAGAAACTCCAGCCTTTTTTTTGAAATGATTGAAAGTAGAAAGAGAAACTTGTACTATAGATATGGCAATAAAACGAAGAAAGAGGTGAGCGCATGAAGATTTCAGAAGGGGATTTTATATTTGAATTAAAATTTTTAGCTATCCATCCTCAAACTCACAATATTCAAACAGATGTTTTCTTACAAGTTTCTCATCAAGAACAAGCTTATCAAGAAATAATAGACTTATTATCTGTAGCACAATTGGAAGAATGTCTGGAGGCGATGAAGAACTTATTAGAAAAAGGAGAAGAATATTCTTCAGAATTTGAACAATCCAGATTAGCTGTATTATTAGAGAAAGTGGAAGATGAGTATATTATGACATGGGTCGTTGCTCCGGAAAATATTTTAACAACGGCTTCTCAAGTGATTGGAATTGACTTGGCTCAATTGGATGAAGAAGAAGTCTTTCTTTATCAAGAAGAAGAGCAGAAGGAACAAACGAAAACGGTTGAAGTGGAATTGAGTTTATCTGTTGAAGAAATGCGACAAATCTATGAACAATTACAAGAAGATTTGAAACGAGTAAAAGAATTTATGTTATAATAAGGATAGTTGAATCATATTGGAGGGTATGCGTGTGAACATGAAAGAGATGGTCGGCAAACAGGCCGCAACTTATATTGAATCAGGTATGACAGTAGGTCTAGGAACAGGTTCTACAGCTTATTATTTTGTAGAAGAAATTGGTAGACGTGTGAAAGAAGAAGGTTTAGACATTATTGGTGTAACAACTTCAAAACGTACAAAAGAACAAGCTGAAAAGTTAGGAATTCCATTGAAGAGTGTAGACGAAGTAGATTTCATTGATGTAACAGTTGATGGAGCAGATGAAATTGCTCCTGATTTTTCAGGAATTAAAGGAGGCGGTGGAGCCTTACTATTTGAAAAAATTGTTGCAGAACAATCAAAGCGTATTATTTGGATTGTCGATGAATCTAAAATGGTAGATTATTTAGGACGCTTCCCACTTCCGGTAGAAGTGATTCCGTATGGTTCAGAACAATTATTCAAAAAATTTGAAGCAAAAGGCTATCGTCCAAAATTCCGAGTATTAGAAAACGGAGAACGTTATTTAACAGATAGTCAAAATTATATTATTGACTTAGATGTATTCCCGATTAAAGATCCTGTGACATTCGGAGCAGAATTAAAAGCTCTAACAGGAGTAGTGGAACAAGGATTGTTTACAAATATGACAGAAACAGTTTTAATTGGAACACCGGATGGTGTCAAAGTGCAAACTTTAGGATAATAGAGAGAATAGGCCTGGGATTTGTCCCAGGCTTTTTTATTTTGAGCTAATTTAAAGAGAAAGTGAATACAAAGTGTTGGTGAGGTCAGAGGTAAACTAAATTGTATGTTCAGTATCATTCACAAACAAATGATATAGCTGATTTGTATAGGGGTTATACAGGTATAACTAAAATGAATAACGAACTATATTAATTTAGTATAAGGGAAAGTTCGTTTTTACATTGAATTTCAAAGAGGACTGCTGTATCATTTCGATATAACTTAATTGAAATGATATGAAAAAAAGAGTGGAAACGTTTTTTTGCTAGAAATTCTATTCTTTTTTATCATGACAGGAGGAATTCAATATGGCTGAAGTAGAAAGCTTTACATTAGATCACAATAAGGTGATTGCACCTTACGTGAGATTAATTTCAAACGAATACGGAAAAAAAGGAGATGTTATTTCGAACTTTGATATTCGCTTTTTACAACCAAATAAGCAAGAAATGCCGACAGGAGTGATTCATACATTTGAACACTTGTTGGCAGATTTACTACGTGATCGTATCGATGGGATTATTGATATTTCACCATTTGGTTGTCGTACAGGATTCCACTTAATTCTCTGGGAAGAACGTTCCGCAGAAGATATTGCTCGTGCATTAAAATCAACTTTAGAACAAATTGTTGAAAAAATTCAATTTGAAGATATTCAAGGTATATCTGCTGTTCAATGTGGCAATTATCGTGATCACTCTTTATTTGGAGCAAAAGAATATGCTAAACAAGTACTAGAGCAAGGAATCAGTATTGATCCATTTGAACGTAAAGTAATTTAATGGCATTTATTTATTCAAGAATTAGTAAATATATAGACGGGGGTATTGCCTTATGAACTTAAAAACTATTACAAAATCTTTATTTGCACTTTCTGCAGTTGTAGCATTAGCTGCTTGCAGTAATCAAACTACATCAAATTCAACCACTTCAAATTCAAAACCAGAATTGAAAACAGTGAAAGTTGCTTCTGTTGGTTCTGATGCGGATATTTGGAGACATATTGCAGAATCAGATCAAGCGAAAAAAGCAGGATTAAAAATTGAAGTCGAAGAATTAAATGGGGGTGTACCATTAAACCAAGCAGTTGCTGAAGGTTCCGTAGATGCAAATGCTTTTCAATCGATTGGATATTTACAAGGATTTAATGAATCCAATAGTTCTAAACTAACACCAATTGGAACAACTTATATCGAACCAATGGGACTTTATTCGAAAAAAGTAAAATCATTAAATGACCTGCCAAATGGCGCTAAAATTGCAATTCCAGATAATCCTTATAATACAACACGTGCACTACGTTTGTTAGAAACAGCTGGTTTAATTAAGTTGCCAGCAGATTTCAAAGAAGGTACTGGTACTCCAAGTGATATCGTAGAAAATAAGAAAAACTTTGAATTTTTATTAATTGATGATACTACAAGTATTCGTGTGCTAGATGATGTAGATTTAATTGCTATCGGAAATACTATTGCCCTTGAAGGTGGATTAAATGTATTGAAAGATGCTTTATTCTATGAAAAAGCAGATGAATCTACTATTACAAGTATTAATGTGATTGTTGTGAAGAGTGGAAATGAATCTAATGATGATTATAAGAAATTAGTAGATTTATATCATGATGCAGATGTTCAAAAATTCATTTCAGATAAATTCCAAGGAACAAAAGTAGAAGTGAAGAAACCTATTTCTGAAGTGTGGGGTAAATAATCGATGAAAATAGCGATTGTTGCTGCAATGAAAGAAGAGCTTCATCCATTTGAAGAACACTACGTACCAAGAAAAGAAGTTTTCTCAAAAGGTCCGATTCGAATTCTTGAAGTTCATGAGAATCTCTATCTTGTTCAATCCGGTATTGGAAAAGCGAATGCTGCCGCTACAGCAGCTTGGCTTTGCGATAAAGTTCAACCTGATTTGATTATTAATACTGGAACAACGGGTAGTTTTAATGAAAACTTCGCACTAGCAGATGTTATTGTTTCAACAAAATTTGGATATAGTGATGTGGATGCGACAGGTTTCGATTATGCATGGGGGCAAGTTCCACAAATGCCAGAATTTTATCCAGTGGATCAAGCATTGAACGAAAAAGTTGTTCGCATTTTACAGGAGCGTATTACAACATTTGGGATTCATAATGGCTTTATAGCAACGAGTGATTCTTTCATGAGTTCGATTGAGACGGTACAAAATATTCGTAAACATTTACCGGATATTGTGGCAAGTGATATGGAATCAACACCATTAGCACAAGTCGCTCATTTCTATAACATTCCCGTGTTGAATGTTCGTGGGGTGAGTGATTATGTTGGTGGGGATGCGCCAGATACATTTGAAGCAACGCTTGAATTAGCTTCAAAACATGCATTTGAAGCAGTTTGTACGCTTGTGGAAGAGTTATAGAATGATGATGAATACAAAGTAAAAAGGCTGGGATGAATCCCAGCCTTTTGTATTATGCTAAATATTTTTCTAAACGAGCGACTACTTCTGTTAAGTTTTCCATTGAAGCAGCGTAACTGAATCGAACATAACCTTCTCCACCAGGTCCAAATGAAACTCCAGGGATTAATGCTACTTTAGCATTTTTTGCAAGATCACGAACGAATGCCCATGAATCTGTTCCGCATTTTGCAGGAATTTTAGCAAATAAATAGAAAGCTCCATCAGGACTTGCTACTTCGAAGTCTAAGCGACGTAATTCTTTTGCTAGATAGTCACGACGTTGTTGGTATTCTGCTTTCATAATATCGCAGTCGCCTTGTCCGTGTAACATCGCAGCTAAAGCACCATATTGGCTTGAGCTACTTGGAGAAGTAACCATGTATTGGTGAGTTTTAACAACTTCATTAATAAATGGAACTGGTCCAAGGATATACCCAATTCTCCATCCAGTCATGGCATGAGATTTAGATAAACCTGTAATCACGATTGTTTGATCTGGTAAAAATGAAGCTAATGAAGTGTGAGTTCCGCTATATGTTAATTCTGCGTAAACTTCATCACATAATGCCCATAATCCGTATTCTTTTAAGACTACGCTTAAAGCTTCTAATTGTTCTTTAGAATAAGTTACCCCTGTTGGGTTACTTGGATATACTAATACAACTGCTTTAAATGTTTTTTCTGGATGTGCTTCGATCGTAGCACGTAATTTTTCTGGAGTTAAAATAAATCCATCTTCACTAGTGTCTACTGTAATAAAGTTCCCTTGGTTCACCATTGTAATTGGCATATATAATGGGAACACTGGAGTTGGAACAATAACTGTATCTCCAGGGTTCAAGATAGCTTGGAAGCTAGCGTTAATGGCTTCAGTAGCTCCGATAGTAGTAATCACTTGCTCAGGTGTATAGTTTAAATTGAATTTTTTGTTATAGTATTCTGCAGTTGCTTTACGCAATTCAGGAATCCCAGCATTTGGAGTATAGTGGGAATGATTATCACGAATTGCTTGAATCGCAGCTTCTTTAATATGTTCTGGTGTGTTGAAATTTGGTTCACCTAGTGTTAATTTGATGATTCCAGGAATTTGAGAAACTTCTGCATCAAATTGACGAATATCTGAAACGGCAATTTTTTCAACGACTTGATTGAATGGATGTTCTAACATTGATTTACCCCCTAGTAATAGATAGGTAAATTGTACCTTTTTTATCAAATATTGGCAATATGGAAGTGAAAAAAGTCGAAGGAATACTCAATTCAGTAAATTGAAAATAATTTAAAGAAACTTTGTGAAGGATGTGTTATGATGATTTTGTTATTGGATTTTTTGAAAATAGTTATTTAAATATAGAATTGAAATGGAATAAAAGGGGAAATTCTAATTGAATAAAAATGAGGCAAAAGAATTACTAAGTATTATTCAACCGAATATAAAGAAATTAGAAGAAGAAAGTTTACCAGATTTAGAGGGAAAGATTAGATCCATCATTAAAGATAAACAGAAAACATTTTTTGAACAATGGGAAAGTCAATTACCATTTGGGTTATTGGACTTATTAGAGAGATATAATGGATTGTTGAGAAAGAAAAGTGTAAAAGAAGAAAGGTTTTATCCTTCTATTTTTCATGAGAAAGATAAATTATTAGGGAATTTATTTGTATCTTTTGAATCTTCATTAAAAGAATTAAAGCAGTATAAAAGCAATAATCTACATAAATTAAAAGTATTAGAAGAAAAATTATCTTTCATCGTAGAAAATGATGCTATGTTTTTGTTCATGCTATTTAAAAATAAAGATATAAAAACGAAATTATCTGAAGCAAAATATTTAGTAGATACGAATAAAAGTTTGTTAGATGACTTTTTGTTTAAAATGGGATATTTAGACAAAGAAAGTAGTAGCATAACGAATCCTTGGGAAGATTTGGTGATTAATTCTAAGCGATTATTTTCATTTTTTGAAGAAGATATAAACAATCATAGTGTTGAATCTGATGTGTTGAAAGAATTTCATCACAAGGTTAAAGAAAAACAAGAAATATTGGAGTTGGATAGCAAACGATACGTAGAAAAACAAATTATTGAAGATTGGGAAGAATTATTTAATCAACAGTTTGAAAAAGATTTATCAATGCTTTCATTTTCAACTATAGAAGATTATTATCAAAAAGAACAAAAAGTCGTTCCAATCAGTATTCAAAATGGCTATAAATCAATATCGACAATGATAAAATATGGAGAGGCTTTAAAGGATAAGTATGCTTTAACAGAAGAGGAGTATTCATTTTTATCAGCAGTATTAAATGACGTAGCTGATAAAGTGAAACAGTCCACTCGACCAAAAATTCGTGTGAATCAGTTGAGTTTTGAACAACGTAAATTAGTCACAGAATTATTTGTTTATAAAAATTATTCGAAACAAAGAGAAGAAGCTGAAAAAGAACTTTTTGAACAATTTACAAAGTGGTTTGAAGAGTATAATAAACTAATGATTTTAGCAGAAAATCGTTATGTTGCGGATACTTTGTTGGATGAAAAAGCTTTTTCAATATGGTGCGAGTTAGAAAAATGGTTATATGAGGAAATCTTAGAAATTGATCTAAATTTCAACAAATTATTCACCTATACGACTCTTAAATATGATGAAATTCTTTTTGATGTAGCAGAACGAGAATTTAAAGAAGAATCCGCCACTTATTATGCCTTGTTAGAAAAAATCACTGGAAAAGGATTAGATAATAGTACTTCGGACTTACCTAAATTTATTATTGAAAAAGTGAATCAAGTTCAAATTAATGAAAATCAATTAAAAGTAACGATGCGTCCATATCAAGAATTTGGAGCGAAATTTTTACTTTATCAAAAAAATATTCTTTTAGGCGACGAGATGGGGCTTGGTAAAACGATTCAAGCGTTAGCAGTAGCGAATCATCTATTTCAAGAACATCAAAGAAAATGTATGATTTTATTACCTTTAAGTGTGTTAGAAAATTGGAATAAGGAAATTCTTAAATGGACAGAATTACCGGTTTATCGATTCTCAGCTTCGAACAAAAATAAAATAAATGATTTTATAAAGTGGAAACAAGAAGGTGGGATTTTATTAGCGAACTATGAACAAGCTAGTTACTTTGTTCAAGAAATAGAGGGATTACAAATTGATTTATTAATTCTAGATGAAGCTCACTATGTTAAAAATGCTAATACTATAAGAGCACGAAATTCGATTGCACTTGCACAAAGAGCTAATTATAAATTATTTATGACGGGAACTCCGTTGGAAAATAATGTCAGAGAGATGCAACATTTAGTGAGTATTTTAAATCCTGATTTACCAGAAAGTGTGTTTAGAGAACGACCAGATGAAGATGATTTCAAAAAGGATCTAGCTAATGTCTATTTGAGAAGAAAAAGGGAAGAAGTGTTGGATGAATTACCTGAAATGGAAGTTGTTAATCTATGGTCAGAATTTTCGGATAAGCAAATTGAATTATATGAATCAGAAGCCTTTAGCGAAAAATGTAGTGTTATGAAGTTAAGACGTATGGCGTTCTTAGGAGAAGACTCTGAAAAAATTAAACAAATTATAGATATTTGTAAAGAGGCACGAGAGAATGGTATGAAAGTACTCGTATTTTCATTTTTTAAAACAGATGTTCTATATAGATTACGAGAACTTGTACCAAATACTGCTAGTGATATACTATCTGGAGATATTAGCCCTGCTAGAAGACAAGAAGTAATCGATGAATTTTCTAAAGATAGTAATCAAACAGTGTTGTTAGCTCAAATTGAGGCTGGTGGAGTAGGGTTAAATATTCAAAGTGCGAATATTGTTATTTTATGTGAACCTCAATGGAAGCCTTCTACGGAACAACAAGCGATTAGCAGGGTGTATCGAATGGGGCAAACGAGAGATGTTTTAGTGTATAGACTTTTAACGAAAGATAGTATTGATGAACCGATTATGGCATTAATACATAAAAAAGAAGTAGAATTTGATAAGTATGCAAAAGACTCTTTAGTGGCTGAGGCGTTTGTTGCTTCAGAGAAAATGACAGAAAAAGAAGTACAAAGTAAAATTATTGAAATTGAGAGAAATCGTATTTCTGAAAGAAAGAAAAAGAATATTGCGTAAGATTGATTTTGCAAAAGGAAACAGCCAGCATGACAAAGTGCTGGCTGTTTTTTATATTGAATTTATTTTAAATAGAAATGCGGCTTCTTTTTTACGGTAGAAGACCCCTTCTACTAGCACAAGTTCAAAAAGTATTGTATAATATCACTGAAATATAGGTAAGCAGTCAAAGTGCGAGCCACCCTTTTATCAATAAGGGGTGGAGTGTGCACTTTTTTTGTGCAATGAAGCCAAGAAAGGATATCAGTATGCAAACAGAATTTGATACGATTGCTGCGATTTCGACAGCACCTGGTGAAGGGGCTATTGGGATTGTCAGAATTAGTGGGGATTTGGCGATTTCAATCGCAAGTTCGATTTATCAATGTGGAACGAAACAATTAGAAGAACAAAAGACTCATACGATTCATTATGGGCATATTGTCGACCCAAAATCTGGAGAAGTCTATGATGAAGTAATGGTAAGTGTTTTAAGAGCTCCAAAAACATTTACACGAGAAGATATTGTAGAAATTAATTGCCATGGAGGGATTGTTGCGATTAATCGTGTGTTGCAATTAGTGCTACGGATGGGAGCAAGATTAGCGGAGCCTGGAGAATTTACGAAACGTGCCTTTTTAAATGGACGTATTGATTTGTCTCAAGCAGAAGCAGTGATGGATTTAATTCGTGCAAAAACGGATAAATCAATGCAATTAGCGATGCGTCAATTAGATGGTCAATTATCACATTTAATTCAAAATTTACGTCAAGAAATTTTAAATACATTAGCGCAAGTAGAAGTAAATATAGATTATCCAGAATATGATGATGTAGAAGAAATGACTTTGCAATTATTACGAGAAAAGACGCAACAAGTATTGCAAGGAATTCGTGCTTTATTAAACACAGCTAGTCAAGGGAAGATTTTGAGAGATGGTTTAAAAACGGCTATCGTGGGTCGTCCGAATGTTGGGAAATCTAGTTTATTAAATGTGCTATTAAGAGAAGAAAAGGCAATTGTAACTGACATTGCAGGGACAACAAGAGATACAATCGAAGAATATGTCAATGTCCGTGGAGTGCCTTTACAATTAATCGATACAGCAGGAATTCGTGAAACGGATGATATCGTAGAAAAAATCGGGGTAGAACGTAGTCGTAAAGCATTAAAAGAAGCAGATTTTGTATTGTTATTATTAAATCAAAGCGAAACATTACAAGAGGAAGATATTCGTTTATTAGAAACTACAAAGGGAATGAAGCGAATTATTTTATTCAATAAAACAGATTTGCCTTCAAAACTTTCAAAAGAGGACATTGCTCCTTATGCTCAGGTAGAAGAAATTGTCACAACTTCTATGTTAAATAAAGAAGGAATCGATCAATTAGAAGAAAAAATTGCAGGATATTTCTTCCAAGGACAAATGAATGAACGAGATGCGACTTACTTATCGAATACTCGTCATATTGCCTTGTTAGAGAAAGCAGAACAAGCATTAGTCGAAGTGCAAAATGGGATTGAAATGGGAATGCCAGTTGATTTAATTCAAATCGATTTTACAAGAGCATGGGATTTGTTAGGAGAAATTACAGGAGACAGCGTCCAAGATGAGCTTCTAACTCAATTGTTTAGCCAATTCTGTTTAGGAAAATAAGAGAAAGCCACTGTTGGAGAAAGGGAGTTTTGTATGACAAGATTAGCAACGATTTGTTATATCGATAATGGAAAAGAATTGTTATTACTAAAGCGCAATAAGAAACCAAATGATGTACATGAAGGCAAATACATCGGAGTAGGTGGTAAAATTGAAGCAGGTGAATCTCCAGAAGAATGTGCCATTCGTGAAATTTTTGAAGAAACAGGTTTGACGGTTCATCAAATGGCGTTAAAAGGGATTATTACTTTTCCTGAATTTACTCCCGAACATGATTGGTATACGTATGTGTTTCGAGTAACGGAATTTTCCGGGGAATTAATCGATTCTCCTGAGGGGACTTTAGAGTGGGTTCCTTATAATCAAGTATTGAGTAAGCCAACTTGGCAAGGAGATTTAATTTTTTTGAGTTGGCTATTAGAGAATCGTCCATTTTTCTCGGCTAAATTTATATATGAAAATGGTGAATACATTCGCCATCAAGTGGAATTTTATACAACGAATGAACAATAGAAAGTAGGAGGAAGTATGGTAACAACTTATGAAGCTGGTAACTATGATGTTATCGTAGTAGGTGCGGGTCATGCCGGAAGTGAAGCTGCACTAGCAAGTGCTCGTATGGGTGCTAAAACATTATTATTAACAATGAATTTAGAAATGGTGGCATTTATGCCTTGTAATCCGTCTGTTGGAGGCCCTGCAAAAGGAGTCGTTGTGCGTGAAATTGATGCACTAGGCGGAGAAATGGGAAGAAATATTGATAAAACCTATATTCAAATGCGTATGTTAAACACAGGGAAAGGCCCTGCAGTACGTGCTTTACGTGCGCAAGCAGATAAGCATCTATATGCGCAAGAAATGAAAAAAACCATCGAACAACAAGAAAATCTTGACTTAAAACAAGGGATTGCGGAACGTTTAATTGTAGAAGATGGTGTTTGTAAAGGAGTCGTATCTCATACAGGGGCGATTTATCGTTCAAAAGCAGTTGTTTTAACAGCTGGAACATCTTCTCGTGGTCAAATTATTATTGGAGAATTGAAGTATTCTTCTGGAGCTAATAATTCTCAACCTTCGATTAAATTATCAGAAAACTTATTAGAATTAGGATTTGAATTAGCTCGTTTTAAAACAGGAACTCCTCCGAGAGTGAAGAGTTCTTCGATTGACTATAGCAAAACAGAAATCCAACCAGGAGATGAAACGCCAAACTTATTTAGTTTTACTTCTAAAGATGAAGACTACCGTTATGATCAAATTCCATGTTGGTTAACATATACAAATGAAGGAACTCATGAAAAAATTCGTGAGAACTTACATCGTGCACCAATGTTTACAGGAATTGTAGAAGGAGTAGGAGCACGTTACTGTCCATCTATCGAAGATAAAATCGTACGTTTCAGCGACAAACCTCGCCACCAAATTTTCTTAGAACCAGAAGGAGAAAATACGGAAGAAGTGTATATTCAAGGATTATCGACTTCTCTACCAGAAGATGTTCAAATTCAAATGATTCATACGGTAGAAGGTTTGGAAAAAGCTGAAATGATGAGAACGGGTTATGCCATTGAGTATGATGTTGTCATTCCTCATCAATTAAAAAATACATTTGAAACAAAAATTGTTGAAAACTTATTTACAGCTGGACAAATGAATGGGACAAGTGGATATGAAGAAGCTGCCGGTCAAGGGCTTTATGCCGGAATTAATGCCGTTCGTAAAATCCGTGGAGAAGAATCATTTATTTTAGGTCGTAGTGATGCATATATTGGAGTATTAGTAGATGATTTAGTGACAAAAGGAACGACAGAACCATATCGTCTATTAACTTCTCGTGCGGAATATCGTTTATTATTACGTCATGACAATGCAGATTTACGTTTAACAGAAAAAGGCCGTGAATTAGGCTTAATTTCAGATGAACGTTATGCAGCTTTCCAAGAAAAACAAGCAGCCATTCAAGCTGAGATTAAACGTATTCAATCCATTCGTTTAAAACCAACGGAACAACTTCAATCATTCTTGGCAGAAAAAGAATCTGCAGAATTAAAAGACGGTATTTTATTAAGTGATTTATTAAAACGTCCAGAGTTATCTTATGATGACTTAATTGGTTTTGCAGAAGAAGAGGTAGTTGTTTCTCGTGAAGTGAAAGAACAAGTAGAGATTTCTGTGAAATATGAAGGTTATATCGCCAAAGCTATTGAAAAAGTAGAAAAATTAAAACGTATGGAAGCAAAACGTATTCCATCGAATATTGATTATGATGCCATTAATGGACTTGCCACAGAAGCACGTCAACGTTTGAAATTAATTCAACCTGAAACGATTGCGCAAGCAAGCCGTATTAGTGGGGTAAATCCTGCCGATGTATCGATTTTAATGGTGTATATCGAACAAGGAAAAATTGCGAAAGTTCAAGAATAGGAGAATTGTATGAAACCAGAAGAATTTTATCAAAGACTCCAAGAAGTTCATGGCATTACGTTAACAGATGTGCAAAAAAAACAATTTCATCAATATTTTCAATTATTGGTAGAATGGAATGAGAAGATGAATTTAACGGCGATTACTGATGAAGAAGGAGTGTATTTGAAACATTTCTATGATTCTTTAGCGTTAGGATTTCATCATGAGTTATCGAATCAAACATTGTGTGACGTCGGGGCTGGAGCAGGCTTTCCAAGTATTCCATTGAAAATTGTATTTCCTGATTTAAAAGTGACAATTGTGGACTCGTTAAATAAACGAATTACGTTTTTAAACACTTTAGTAGAAACGTTAGGACTAACAGATGTGCAATGTTTCCATGATCGTGCAGAAACTTTTGGACAAAATAAAAATTTCAGAGCATCTTATGATGTCGTAACAGCTAGAGCAGTAGCAAAATTAAGTGTACTAAGCGAATTTTGTATGCCATTAGTGAAGAAACAAGGATACTTTTTAGCGTTAAAAGCTGCTCATACAGAAGTGGAGTTAGAAGAAGCGAAAAAAGCGATTGCCATTTTAGGTGGAAAAGTGGAAGACGATGTGTCCTTTGATTTACCATATGAAGGTGGAAATCGTCATGTCGTAACCATCCTAAAAACAAAAGAAACTCCAAATAAATATCCACGAAAACCAGGGATTCCATTGAAGAAACCATTATAGAAAAAAAGACTTTTCTGTTGTAGCATAGTTAGCTTACGTTTAGCAACTGTTACAAAGAAGAGTCTTTTTTGTTACAAAAAAATTAAAGGAATGTTAAGAATGTGAAAAAAATATCTTTTTTAATTAGATGAGGAGTACAATAACGTTAGAGAGATTTTTGCAGAATTTCTTTGGATAAAATACCAATAAGTAAAGGGGAGATTTTCAAATGAAAAAGAAATGGTTTGGTAGTTTATTAGCTTCTACAGCTTTAGTAGCAGCATTAGCAAGTAGTCAAGTATTTGCTGCAACAAATGATGGTTGGGTCCAAAGTGGCAACCAATGGAATTTATACCAAGAAGGTAAATTAGTAAAAGATGGCTGGGCTAAGGATAAAGGAACATGGTATTTCTTTGATAATAATGGTGTGATGCAAACTGGCTGGGTATTCACTGGCGGAGCATGGTACTCTCTAAATGGAGATGGAGCAATGCGTACAGGTTGGTATCAAGAAGGAAATACATGGTACTATTTATCTGACCAAGGAGATATGCAAACAGGTTGGACAAAAGTAGGAGATAAATGGTCTTATTTTGAATCAAATGGTTCAATGCTAGCAGATCAACCGGTGAAAGCAAGTGATGGTCGTTCATATGTTATTGGTAAAGATGGTTATATGTTAACAGATACTCCTTATCACCTAGTGTCAGAAATTTATCGTATGGGTGGCGATGAATACTTACTTCATAAATCAAAAGACGGTGTCTATATTGCACAAAATGAATGGTTTGTAGAAAGTAATGCTCACCTAGGAAAAGCAGGTTATGACTTACTCGATACATTAGTAGATCATCAAGAACCTGGTGGAATGATTGATCCTAATTCAGTTGTTAAAGGATTACAACAATTTATGAATCGTTTCTACTTTGGTGAAAATGGAAAACGTGTGGAAAAATTACCAGAAATGTCGATTACTTCAACAATTGTTGAGAAAAACAATGAATTTATTATTGATCAATTCAACCCACGTTTAGTAATTTTAGATCACTTTACAATTGTGAATAATAAACTTTATGTACTAAAAAATCCTAATGAAGGTACATTACGTCCAGGTTACAAATTCTTGTTAGGACAAAGTTCAGAAAATGGTTATAACTTACTTGTTTTAGCAAATAAACAAGGGGAAGTTATTTCTATGAAACGTTTATCAAAAGATGTTTCAGATTTTAACAAGAAAGATATGGCTGGTTTAGCAAATGATCGTATTATGATTGATATTAATCAAACAGAAGATCAAATGGTTCGTATGTATCACTAATCATACGAGTGAATTAGTGTAGGATTAGCGAATAGAAAACCTTCACTAAATGAAATGTCAAAAAGACGATGGCTTTGGATAGTCATCGTCTTTTATTGTTTATGCATTAAATCGATTCATAATTGAGTCGATATTTTTAATTAATACAGAAATGGATCCATCTGGATTGTTGATAAATTCAACCATTTCTTTGTTTTCGTATATGTCACTTGGAATAGTAATTTCAATTCCATTATCGAGTTTGAATTTTTGTTTACTATATTTCTTCTCATATTTTGGAACATTTGTAACTGGAATTTTCTCTGGGATTTTTTCAGTCGCAATGGCTTGGTAAGCTGCTTCTTTTGCAAGAGGTTTATCTTTGAAGACTGTATCGAAAATAATTCCTGCATCAATCTCATCACTTTCTTCTAGCTGTGTAAAGATTGCTTGTTGTGTCGTTGCAAGTGCTAGATAATTTTCTTCGTCATATTTTTTAGCAACATGTGTGACGGTTTTTTTAATTTCTTTGATTTGTTCCTGTGTGCTTGTTGGAGGTGTGATTTCTAAAAATTGTTCAGAGAAATACGGTATTTTTTTACCTTCTACAATATATTTTCGTTCGATTAATTGATACTGTCCATTGCTTGTATCTACAATGAATGCTTCTGATAATTTTTGAGAAGGATTTGGTAAAATCGCATGATTTTGCAAAACGGTATTTAATACTTGGTCGTCTTCATAATCTAAAAAATGCGTATATTTAGAGCTATAATCTAATCGCAAAATCGCAAAGAAAGTTCCACCTTGATCATTAATACCTGATGCGAATACATAATCAGCTGCAGGGATATCTTCTGCTGGAGCGATGATTTCATATAATTTATGAGCAAGTTGTTGAGTTTTTTCAATAAAAGGAATGCTATCGTCTGCTAAAAATCCTAGAAGCGGTTCTTCTGGAGGTAAGACACCATGACGAGGGTCACTTTTCAATGTCTTTTCAATTATTTTTGTAAAATATTCTGTAATATAGGGATTCGATAAAGGTAATTCTTTTTGCGATAACAGTAAGTTTCCGCTATTTTTATCGAAAATGTGTAAGTATGCTTGGTGTAAAATCATAAGAACTCCTTAAAAATATTATTGATACAAACATACCACTTCTTTTTTTGTAAGTAAATGGAGTATACTATTTTTATTCTGAGAAATGGGAGGCTGAGAAGTGTTTGAAAGAATGATACAAACCCCTCTAGGAGAAATTCGATTAAGAAGTGATGGAAAGTCATTAACAGGATTATGGTTTATAGGGCAAGTGAATGATACCAAGTTTAACAGTGATATTGAGATAAAAGATGATTTGCCGATTTTTGGGCAAGTTGAAACTTGGTTAGAAAGTTATTTTTCTGGCGAGCAAATTCCGATAAAGATTCCGTTACAACCAAAAGGAACTATGTTCCAAGAAAGAGTTTGGAAGATTTTGCAAGAAATTCCGTATGGAGAAACGATGACTTATGGAGAAATTGCGCAGAGAATAGCAAAAGAAAAAGGTGTAGAAACATACTCCGCTCAAGCAGTCGGTCAAGCCGTTGGAAAAAATCCAATTAGTATTCTCATTCCATGTCATCGAGTGCTAGGGAAAAATGGGGCATTAACCGGATATGCAGGTGGAGTTCATAGAAAAGAACACTTGTTACAGTTAGAAAGGGGAAAATAAATGGTATTAAAAGGAATTAAAATGATATTGGCTGCATTTGGAGCTTTAGTAGTTGCACAAGCGATAGGATTATCTTCAGCTTCCGTTGCTTCTATTATTGCGATATTGAGTGTGGTAGATACAAGAAAGTCTTCGATTGTCATTGCTTGGAAAAGAATTATTTCTATGTCCTTAGCTTTAACAATAGCAGTGTGTGTATTTTTGCTACTTGGACATTCGACAGTTGGGTTTGGGGTTTATTTACTCATTTTCATTCCATTAGCCTTTTTGTTTAAAGTAGAAGTAGGAATTGCACCAAGTTCGGTACTAGCAATTCATGTTTGGTTAAGTAAGCAGATAACTCCAAGTTTATTACTTAATGAAGCATTAATTTTATTTATTGGGGCCGGCGTAGCAATTTTAGTCAACTGGTATATGCCGAGTTACCAACAAGAGATTGAAAAGAAAAGAGAAGAAATCGAAGCAAAACTTCGTGAGATTCTGTGTTTAATGGCTTCATTTTTAAGAGAAGGTAATGGAACAAATGATGCTAAATTAATTTCAGAAGCAAAAGCAACATTAACTGAAGCACAAAAATTATTATATATCGAAAGTGAAAATCAATTATTTAGTCAATTTAATAAAGATTTATGCTATTTTGAAATGCGTGCGGAACAATTACAGTTATTAGAAGTAATGGCAAAAAATTTAAATGATTTCCATTGCCCTGCTAGAGAAGCTGATTTGTTAGCAGAAATGTTCCATTCAACAGGAGAACAATTACATCTAACAAATACAGGTATATCATTAATGGATGAAATTCAAGATTATATTGATGAATTTAGAAACTTAGAACTACCAAAAACGAGAGATGAATTTGAATATCGTGCAACATTATTCCAGTTATTAAGGGATTTACAACGTTTTATTGATCTAAAAGTTTGTTATTTTAGAGATCATAAATAATCGTCAAAAAATATATCGAAAAAGTGACAAAATATCTTGCATTTCACAAGAATTCTTGCTAGAATATCAAAGTGCATTTATGTGCACTGGAACAAAACGTGGGAGGAGAAATCTTCATCTCCATTTAAACCACGCGCGAAACAATCAAGGAGGTAATGTCTCGTGGCTAAAAAAGTTGTAAAACTAGTTAAATTACAAATTCCTGCAGGTAAAGCTACACCAGCTCCACCAGTAGGTCCAGCTTTAGGTCAAGCACAAGTTAACATCATGGGCTTCTGTAAAGAGTTCAACGCTCGTACAGCAGATCAAGCTGGTTTAATCATTCCGGTAGTGATTTCAGTATATGAAGACCGTTCATTCGACTTCATCTGTAAAACACCACCAGCAGCAGTATTATTAAAGAAAGCTGCTAAAGTAGAAAAAGGTTCAGGCGAACCAAACAAGAAAAAAGTTGCTACTGTAACTCGTGATCAAGTTAGAGAAATTGCTGAATTAAAAGCACCTGACTTAAATGCAGCAGATGTTGAAGCTGCAATGCGCATGGTCGAAGGTACAGCCCGTTCAATGGGATTTGTAGTAGAAGGCTAACAAACATGCAGCTTCCAAAAGTCCCTAACACGAGTGTTTCACTCATGGACTTTGTGGGAGGTAGAACCGTTAAAACCACACAATAGGAGGAAATTATACAATGGCAAAGAAAAGCAAAAAATATTTAGAAGCCGCTAAAAAAATCGATTCTTCAAAAGCTTACTCAGTTCAAGAAGCAATCGCATTAGCAAAAGAAACAGACTTCGCTAAATTTGATGCATCTGTAGAAGTTGCATATCGTTTAGGATTAGATCCAAAGAAAGCTGACCAACAATTACGTGGAGCAGTAGTTCTTCCAAACGGAACTGGTAAAACTCAACGTGTATTAGTATTCGCAAAAGGTGAAAAAGCTAAAGAAGCTGAAGCAGCTGGCGCAGACTACGTTGGTGATAGCGAATTAGCTCAAAAAATCCAAGGTGGATGGTTTGAGTTTGACGTTATCGTAGCTACACCTGACATGATGGGTGAAGTTGGTCGTTTAGGTCGTGTATTAGGACCTAAAGGTTTAATGCCAAACCCTAAAACAGGTACTGTTACAATGGACGTAACTAAAGCTGTTGAAGAAATCAAAGCTGGTAAAGTAACTTACCGTGTTGACAAAGCTGGTAACATCCACGTTCCAATCGGTAAAGTTTCATTCGAAAACGAAAAATTAGTAGAAAACTTCAAAACAATTCACGAAACATTATTACGTATCAAACCTGCTACAGTTAAAGGTCAATACGTACGTAACGTTGCTGTGACAACTACTTTTGGCCCTGGGGTTAAAGTAGACGTAGCTTCTCTATAATTTTAACAATAAGAAAAGAGTCGAGTTGTCTCGGCTCTTTTTTGTGTATATAAAAAGGACTTCGTAGAATAGTAGCTGAAGACGGCAGCAGCCTCGCCGAGCGAGTCTCATAGCTGAATGCTACTATGGGAAGTCCTTTTTATTTTTTGCACTAATCTTCTCTTAATGGATGAGTCATGCGGTAACTTTTTTCTAGATTTTGGAAATGACGATGTTCTTCTTTTTGAAGTAAAGCAAGATATAAAATATCAATTAAGAAAAATGAATCATTTCGGCTAGTAATCGCAGATGAACGAATAGTATTTTCATGTCTTGGAATTTTTAGTTGATACGTGCTTAAAGAGTCTAGTTGCTGGTTACCAATTCCTGTAATCGATAAAGTTGGAATGGATAATTCTTTTGCGATTTTAAAAGCAGTAATAACTTCCTTTGTATTAGAAGAATAACTAATTCCAATAATAAAATCTTGGTTTGTTGCGCCACTTAGACTTGCTAGTTGAATATGAGAATCTGTATGGTAAATGATATTTTTGCCGATTCTACTCAATTTGAAATATAAGTCGTTACAAACCATTCCTGAAGCTCCCACTCCAAACATATAAATTCTTCTTGCGGAATGGATTTGTTGAACAATCGTTTCTAGTAATTCATCATTGAGAAGTTCTAATGTCATTTCATAAGAACGTGTAATTGTATGAAATAATTTAGACTGAATCGTTTTAATAGTATCGTTACTATCCAATTGTGCATCGATAGGTTGGGCATTTTGTTGAGCGAGAACTACTTTGAAGCGAGAGTAGGATGCATAGCCAATTTTTTTAATGTATTTACTAATTGATGAAGATGAAACGCCGATAAGATTTGCTAAGTCATGAATACTCGAAGACAGGACAGTAGAAATATTTTGTTCGATATAGTTAGCAATTTTTTTGTCGGTATCTGTTAAAAAGTCTTTCATCGTGTTTGAGCCTCCTTTGGAAATTTTATTTCTAAATTTATTATACTATATTGAAATAAAAATTACAAAAGTGTATAATGAAATCAGATAAAGCGATTACAAATCATCTGAGAATGAAATAGGGATGGAGGTGAAAGTGTGGAAAATATTTCAAAATTAATGACAGAACAGTCAAATGTAAGAAGTAATAATATAGAAACACAATCTGTAAAAGATATTTTAATGTATATGAATGATGAAAATCAGATGATTACAAATGCTATCGAAAAATGTATTCCTTCTATTGAGCAAGTAACAAACGCAGTTATTGAAAGTTTCGAGAGAGGTGGACGACTTATTTATATCGGAGCGGGTACTTCTGGAAGACTAGGAGTATTAGATGCTAGTGAGTGTCCTCCAACGTTTGGAGTTTCTCCGGAAATGGTCGTTGGATTAATTGCCGGTGGAGATACAGCGTTGAGAAATGCTATTGAAGGAGCAGAAGATGATGAAGAGTTAGCTCAAAAACAATTAGAAGCAATTCGTCTTTCGTCAAAAGATGTTGTAATTGGAATTAGTGCAAGTGGCAGAACCCCTTATGTAGTTTCTGGATTAATTTATGCCAGTCAAAAAGGTTGTTTTACCGGAGCAATTTCTAATTCTCCTCAATCGAAAATTAGTCAAGCTGCTACAGTAGGGATTGAAGCGATTACTGGTCCAGAAGTTGTGACAGGATCAACGAGAATGAAGGCGGGGACTGCTCAAAAAATAATACTCAATATGATTACAACAACATCAATGATTCGTATTGGTAAAATTTTTAAAGGGTATATGGTCGATGTTCAGCCAACAAATCAGAAATTAAAACAACGAGCAGCTACTATTTTGGAAAAAGTAACAGGAATTAAAAAAGAAGAGGCTGTTCAGATGTTAGAAGCAACTGATTATGATTTAAAAGTGGCAATATTATCGCAAATACATGGAATTACACCTGAAGAATCCATAGACTTATTAAAAGAAAATCATATGAATATTGTAAAAGCGATGAAAAAATAAGGAGGTAATATTATGGAACCGAGAAAAATAGCAGAAGCAATTTTAAATAGTGTTGGGGATAAGGGGAATGTTTATAGCAATTCTACATGTATGACCCGCCTTCGTTTAATGGTATCAGATACATCAAAAATTGATTTAGCCTCATTGAGAAATATTGAAGGAGTTTTAGGTGTAGTAGAAAGAGATGAAGGTGTACAAATTGTTTTAGGGCCTGGAAAGGTTACAGAAGTGGGAAGAGAATTTGCTGAGTTGACAGGTATTGCTTTAGGAAGCGTGGATGAAGTGAATGCTGAAGATTTAGCAAGAAAGAATAAAAAAGATAATAAAGCAGCTCACAATGGACCGGTTCAAAGATTTTTAGAACATATTGCTAATATTTTTGTTCCGCTATTACCAGGTATTATTGCAGCTGGTTTAATTAATGGGATTTCAAATGTTATTAATGTAACAACTGGAAATGCTTATAATTTTGAATGGTGGTATCAAGCTATTCGTACAATGGGATGGGGGTTGTTTGGCTTCTTACCTTTATATGTTGGATACAATGCCGCGAAAGAATTTAAAGGAACTCCTATTTTAGGGGCGATTGCAGGTTCTATGTCATTAGGTGTTTCTACAATGCCATTGTTATTAAAAACTGATACACAAAATGTTGTATTACCATTTACAGGAAAACCATTTAATCCAGGCGCTGGTGGTTTGTTAGCAGCTTTGATGATGGGGATTGTAGTAGCTTATTTAGAAAGATGGATTGATAAGAAAATGCCTCAAATGTTAAGAACTTTCTTAACACCATTATGTACTTTAATTATTGGAGCATTTATTTCAATCTTATTGATTCAACCTGCTGGTGCAGCTTTAACACAAGGAATTTATACTGTATTGAATTTTGTTTATGAGCAATTAGGTGTTGTAGGTGGATATATTTTAGCAGCAGGATTCTTGCCAATTGTATCTGTTGGATTACACCAAGCGTTAACACCGATTCATGTACTATTAAATGATCCAAATGGACCAAGTGCCGGAATTAACTACTTATTACCAATCTTAATGATGGCTGGTGGCGGCCAAGTTGGTGCAGGTTTAGCTTTATATTTGAAGACAAATAATAAAAAATTAAAACAATTAACAAGAGATTCATTACCTGTAGGTGTCTTAGGAATTGGTGAACCAATGATGTATGCTGTAACTCTTCCTTTAGGAAAACCATTTATCACAGCTTGTTTGGGTTCTGGTTTAGGCGGAGTTTTAGCTGTACTATTCCATTTAGGAACAGTATCTCAAGGGGTATCTGGATTGTTTGGAGCATTAATTATGGTTCCTGGCACACAAGTTCAATTTTTAATCGCTATGGTAGGAGCTTATGTAGGAGGATTCATCATGACTTGGCTATTTGGAGTAGATGAAGAAAGAATTAATGAAGTGTATGGAAAATAATCGAAACAAAATTTCATTTGGACGTTCGATTTATCCTAATTTAAATAGAGAAATTTTAAAAGATATTTTAGAGGAGATGAAAGCTGCGCGTCAGTGCGTAGCTTTTACTTCTTTTCAATTGCAAGAATTTCCTATGAGAATTGAACAAATGATGGAATTTATTGAATTAACAGTTTCTTATGGGGTAGATGTTATTCCTGATATTGCCCATAAAGATTTGATAAAAGAAAATATTTTAGCATTAAAAAAATCGGGATTGAAATATCTTCGCTTGGATGAATTTGGAGATGAATCTCTGGTTCAGAGATGTGGTCAAGCTTTTCAATTAGTTGTCAATGCTTCGACTTTCAAAGAAGAAATGCTTGTTTTACAAAAATTAGGACTAAACACTCAAATAATTGCATGTCATAATTATTATCCAAAAGAATATACAGGAATTTCTATTAATAAACTAGAGAAGATGAATGCGTATTTAAAAAGTTTTGGGGCTGAAATTTTATCGTTTATTCCTGGAGATGAACCGTATAGAGGGCCAATTCATCAAGGGCTACCTACTGTAGAAGAACATCGAAAATGTGATAAGCGTTTAGCAATTTGCGAATTAATGAATGCTCAGACAGATATGATTATTGTAGGAGATCCTTATGTAACTGAAGAAACTCAAAAAATCTTATCGGATTTCCAAAAAGGATTTGTAACATTAGAGGCGGTTGTTCCTGAGGAGTTAGAAGGAAATATTCTTTATGACAGACCAGATGCTAGTGATTATGTTTTTCGAGTGCTTGGAACAAGAGGGATGGAATTGTTAGCAGGCGAAGTTTCTGTAAGAAACAGACGTGTTGGAGAAATTAATCAAGCAAATGAGGCTTATGGACGATATCAAGGAGAAGTGGAAATAACAAAACAAGTTTTACCTCCAGATAAACGGCAAAATGTAGTAGGCCATATTTTAGAAAAAGAAGCTTTCTTACTGACGCAATTACCAGAAGGCTATGGAATTGTATTATCAAAAGTTTAAAATGAATCAGTTTAGACTAGTAATGGTTTAAACTGATTTTTTTATAGAAAGGATTTTTCTAATTGTAGCATTAGGACGCTAGCATCCTCGCTAAGCGAGTCTCATAGCTAAAAATTGAGCCTATGTTTACTGTGCTAGAATCTGTTGTGACAAATTCTAGCGCTCATACTACGGGGAAAATCCTTTCTATTTTTTTTAAGATACGTTAACAAGTGACTTCTTGAATAGTAGCTGAAAGACGATAGCAGCTTCGTTAGGAGAGTCACTTGAATAAATGCTACTATGAGAACTTTTTCCCATGCATTCTCATTGCCAATAAAGAACGTACATGTATATAATGACAATGCGAAAGATTGTGAAAGAGGGTGTGGAGATGTTTCGTGATGCGACTAGTATGGCGCAAGCTGTACGTGATAAACAAGTAAGTCCGTTGGAATTGGTGTTAGAAACGATTGAAAAGGCGGAACGATTGAATCCAAGATTAAATGCAATTGTTTCGACACGTTATGAAGAAGCAATAGAAGAAGCGAAGAAGTTTCAAGTGAATAATCAACCTTTTGCGGGAGTTCCTTTGTTTTTAAAAGACTTGGGGCAAGAGAAAAAAGGGACACCGTGTACCTATGGTTCTCGTTTATTTAAAGATTATATTTGTCATGAAACAAGTCATTTTGTGAAACGTCTAGAAGAACTTGGGTTTGTTATATTAGGAAGAACGAATACGCCAGAGTTTGGGTATAAAATGGTGAGTGATGCTCAGTTACATGGGCCTGTTCGTCATTTTTTAGATGAAACCGTAAATGCGGGGGGCTCTAGTGGTGGAGCTGCTGCGATTGTTGCTGCAGGGATTTCTCCAATGTCAGCTGCAAGTGATGGGGGCGGTTCAATTCGTGTACCTGCTAGCCATAATGGATTGATTGGGTTGAAGCCGACTCGTGGTCGTGTCCCGGTGGGACCTGGTTCTTATCGTGGGTGGAATGGAGCGACGGTTCAATTTGCTTTGACTAAGACGGTGAGAGATACTCGGAATTTGTTGTGGCATTTACAAACGTGCCAATTAGAAAGTCCATTTCCATTACCTTTGTTGCAAGAAGAAAATTTGTTTTCCCTTAAGCTGAATCGTCCATTGAAAGTGGGGATGTTATTAAAGCACCCGATTGGTGGAAAGGTTTCTAGTGAAGTGGAACAAGTTGTTCGCCAAATGGCGAAGAAATTTGAAGTGGATGGTCATGAAGTCAGTGAAATAGTAGAAGATCCGATTAATGGAATTGAACTTCAAAAAGGATTTTATCTCATTAGTGGGGCAGAGACCGTTGTCATGTTTCAAAAAATGGAGAAACAATTGCAACGTCCAATGACTCGTTTTGATATGGAATTGATGACATGGGTCATGTATCAAAGTGGTTTAATGGTGACGGGGGCTGATTATGCACGAGTTGCGGGTGATTGGGATCGTTATGCGGAAGCAATGATGCAACTTCATGATACGTATGATGTGTTGTTGCTACCGACGGTTGCCAATACTGCGCCAAAACAAGATGCGTATTCTTTAGATGCTGATTTAATCGAGAAGATGGAGCATATTCATGAATTATCACATGAAGAACGTCAAGAAATTGTGTGGAAGATGTTTGAGTCGAGTGTGGAAGATACTCCGTTTACACAACGGATGAATATTACAGGTCAAACAGCGATTAGTTTGCCAGTTGGTCACTCACAGGAAGGTATGCCAGTTGGAGTGCAATTAGTTGCAGCGAAAGGTAGAGAAGATTTATTACTAATGATTGCTGAACAGTGGGAACAAGATGAATTATGGAAGTTTTGATAAAGTTGAAAAAATTTCCAGCATATAGCCAGAAAAGTGATACAATAGAAGTATGTGTGGTTAAGGAAGGTGTTTAAAAATGAAAACAATAGATGCATTGTTTGAACCTTTTACTTTGAAGGGAAATATTGTATTAGAAAATCGTTTTGTATTATCTCCAATGGTGACGAATTCTTCAACGGAAGAAGGGCATATTACGCAAGATGATTTATTATATGCAAAGAGACGCGCTGGTTCTGCTGCTTTACAAATTACAGGGGCAGCGTACGTTAATAAACAAGGGCAACTATTTGAATTTGGATTTAGTGCGATGGATGAATCTGCTATTCCAGGATTAAAGAAATTAGCTCAGGAAATGAAATCTCAAGGAGCGACAGCTATTTTACAATTAACCCATGCAGGACGTTTTGCCAGTCATGCATTGAATCGAGATAAAACAGTTGTAGGGCCTAGTGCGATGAAATTACAATCGCCATTTCCTCACGAAGTGCATGAGATGACGATTGAAGAAATTCATCAAGTAATTGAAGATTATCGTCGTGCTACTAAAATTGCAATTGAAGCCGGATTTGATGGAGTGGAAATTTCTTCTGCTCAACGATTGTTAATTCAAACATTCTTCTCTACTTTTTCAAATGAGAGAACAGATGAATATGGATCACAATCTTTAGAAAATCGTTCTCGTATTGGGATAGAAGTGTTAAAAGTTGTTCAAGAAACCATTGGGCAATATGCTGGGGAGAATTTTATTTTAGGTTTTAGAGCAACTCCAGAAGAAACTAGAGGGAATCAAATTGGCTATAGTATCGATGAGTTTTTAGAATTTTTCCATCAAGCTCTAACCATTGCTTCGATTGATTATTTAGCGATTGCGAGTTGGGGGCATGATGTATTTCGAAATAAAATTCGCGCAAAAGGTCCTCATCAAGGTGAATTAGTGAATGCTGTGATTTATAAAGCGTTAAAAGGAAAAGTAGCGGTGATTGCTTCAGGTGGCATTAATAGTCAAGAAAAGGCATTAGAAGCATTAGAACATGCTGATCTTGTTGGATTATCGACTCCATTTATTACAGATCCTGAATTTGCTGAAAAAATTAAAGAAGGTAAATCAGAAGAAATTCAATTATCGATTAAACCGGAGAATTTAGAAGAGTTAGCGATTCCTCAAGCTGCGTTTAAAGATATTGTGCCGTTAATGGATTTTGGAGAGTCGCTTCATAAAGATGCTAGAGATTTCTTTAGAAGTTTGGAAGTTAACTATAAGGAGAGAGCTGTCGATGAAAATTAGTGTATTAGATTATGGCGTTGTTGATTTTGGAAAAACAAATGAAGAAGCCATTCAAGAGACGATTCAATTAGCTAAAAAGGCAGAAGAATTAGGTTATGAACGTTTTTGGGTAGCAGAACACCATCAAGTAAAAGCTTTATCGATCAGTGCACCTGAAGTGGTGATTCCAGCGATTGCTTCTCAAACAAAGAATATTCACGTTGGTTCAGGGGGGATTATGGGTTTGCATTATGCTCCTTATAAAGTAGCTGAAGTGATGCACTCATTAGAAGTGCTATTTCCGGGAAGAATTGATATCGGTCTAGGGAATTCAATAGGGACAAAATCTGTTTCAACGGCTTTGAAAAGTCATTATATTAAACCTCAGTTTGGGGAATGGGTAGCTGATGTACAGGAAATCATCCAAACAAATGAAGCTGTTCCTTATACAAAGAGAGTTCCGGAACAATTTTTATTAGGGATGGGCGGTGAATCCGTTCATATTGCTGCAAAAAATGGCTTAGGATTTGTTTATGGCGTTTTCCCTTATATTCCACAAGAGCCTCTTGTGTTAGCGAAAGAATTATCAACAGCATATCGTAAAGAATTTCAATCCGTAAATGAGTCAGATTCTTGCTTTATTTTAGCAGTTTTTGTCGTGATTGCAGATACTGAGGAAAAAGCCGAAGAGATGGCTCAAGCATTAGATTTATGGATGTTAGGAAAACAAGATTTTAGTGAATTTGAAACATTCCCAACTAAAAAAGAGGTTGAAACAAGAGAAGTAACTCCAGCAGAAAGAAAAACAATCGAAGGCAATCGTCAACGGTTAATTGTTGGAGATTCACGGGCAGTAAAAGCGCAACTGGATGAATTATGCCAAGTTTGTAATCCGGATGAATTATTAATGATTCCACTAGTTGGAGGATTTGAAAATCGGAAACGTGCGTTAGAATTATTCGCACAATTGTATTAGTAGAAAGGATGAATAAGATGAGAAAATTTGCAAATTTTTTATGGATTGATAAAGAAGGAGACCGTTATACGATTCGTATGACACCAGAGTTACAAGATGATGTGGGTACAATTGGTTTTGTTCAATTTAGCCAAGATGAAGTGTTAGAAGCAGAAGAAGAAATCGTTAGTATTGAAGCTTCAAAAACAGTGATGTCTATTGTGACTCCAATTGGAGGAAAAGTAGTAGCATATAATAAAGCTGCAGTAGAGGAACCAACATTGTTAAACTCAGAAAAACCAGAAGAACATTGGTTAGTCGTATTAACAGATGTTGATGAAGCGCAATTTATGGCATTAGAAGATGAATAAAGACACACAAGTTAATCGATTACAGCAAATGATTGCTTTTTTAATGGAGGAAAAAGGCGAAGTTGTTCCAGATTTCTCTAGGAAATCAGAAAAAGATTTAGAAGAAATTTGGCGAGGGTTGGTTAATATTCGCCCGGCTAGTCCAGCGGATATTCGTTATTTAGAATTGGAAGAGGCGTATTTAAAGCAATACCATACGGGGGCAATTGTTGGATTGGAAAGTTGCCAAGATACCAATGAAGAGAGAGTAAAATTATATCATGGAGACTTATGTCATTTAGAAGTGGATGCAATTGTAAATGCGGCGAATAGTGATTTGTTAGGATGTTTTATTCCAAATCATCGTTGTATTGATAATGCCATTCATACGTTTGCAGGGGTCAAGTTAAGAGAATGTTGTCATCAAATTCAATTGGGACAAGGAAAAAAAGAGCCTGTTGGATCTGTAAAGGTGACACCGAGTTTTCATTTGCCATGTGAGTATGTTTTTCATACAGTGGGACCGTTTATTCCAAGTGGAAAGCCCGTTACGCCTATTCGGAAACAATTATTAGAGAAATGTTATATGAGTTGTTTGAAGCAAGCGGAAGAAATGAAGCTAGAAAGTATTGCTTTTTGTGGGATTTCAACAGGACAATTTGGTTTTCCGGTAGAAGATGCTGCACAAATTGCAGTTTCGGTTGTAAAAGACTGGGTTAAGCAACATGTCTTTCCAGAAACGGTTATTTTATCGACATATATAAATGAAGAACAAATGGCTTATAGAAAATTATTACAATTATCATAGAAGGGAGGAAAAGTAGTGGAGTGGATTACACCGATACAAAAGATGGAAAGTCAGGTGCAACAATTAAAAAGTTTGTTTGAAGAAGCGGATGCTATTGTTGTAGGAATTGGAGCAGGAATGTCTGCTGCGGATGGCTTTACTTATATTGGGGAACGTTTTGAGTCAGCTTTTCCAGATTTTATTGAAAAGTATCAATTATTAGATATGTTACAAGCAAGTTTATTTCAATTTGCCAGTTGGGAAGAGTACTGGTCTTTTCAAAGTCGTTTTATTGCACTGAATTACTTAGATCAACCAGTGGGAGCTGCTTATGTTGAGTTGAAAGAAATGCTTGAAACAAAACCGTACCATATTATTACTACGAATGCTGATAATGCCTTTGAAGTAGCAGGATTTGATATGGAGAAAGTATTTCATATTCAAGGAGAATACGGACTGTTACAATGTAGCCAACATTGTCATCCGAAAACTTATCGAAAAGATGAGTTGATTCGTGAAATGATTGCAAGGCAAAAAGATATGAAAGTCCCGTATGAATTAATTCCGTTTTGTCCAGAATGTGGCGCACCATTAGAGATTAATAAGCGTAATGCTGAAAAAGGGATGGTTGAGTCTGCAGATTTCTTTGAACAAAAAGCTCATTATGATTCCTTTTTAAAACAATATGAGACAGGAAAAGTAGTCTATTTAGAAATCGGAATTGGATTTACAACACCACAATTTATTAAAACACCATTCCAGAAGAAAGTTACAGAAAATCCAAATGCGGTTTATGTAAGTATGAACCATAAACATTATCGAGTGCCTTTAGCCATTCGAAATCGCACCCTACTATTATCGGAAAATATTGCAATATTAATACACGAAACACATCAATTATTAAAGGAAGAAGGAAAGCTTTATGTATTTGATTGAACCAATTAGAAATGGAAAGTATGTTACAGATGGAGCGGTAGCTCTTGCGATGCAAGTATATGTCCAACAAAATGTATTTTTAGATGATGATATTTTATTTCCATATTACTGTGATCCGAAAGTGGAAATTGGAAAATTCCAAAATACAGTTGCAGAAGTGAATGAACAATATTTAAAAGAACATAATATTCAAGTCGTTAGAAGAGATACGGGTGGTGGTGCCGTATATGTAGATTCAGGTGCTGTTAATGTTTGTTATTTAATTCAAGATAATGGAGTGTTTGGAGATTTCAAGAGAACATATGCTCCGGCGATTCAAGCGCTGCATGAGTTAGGGGCAACTGGAGTAGAACAAACTGGTCGAAATGACTTAACTATTGATGGGAAGAAAGTTTCTGGAGCTGCAATGACGATTAGTAATGGACGTGTTTATGGAGGCTATTCTTTACTATTAGATGTGGATTATGATGCAATGGAAAAAGTTTTGAATCCAAATAAAAAGAAATTACAATCTAAAGGGATTCAATCTACAAGAGCAAGAGTGGGTTCGATTCGTCCAAATTTAGCACCAGAATATCAAGAAATTACCATTGATGAATTTAAAAACTTAATGACTTGCAAGTTGTTAGGAATTGATTCAATGGATGAAGCGAAACATTATGTATTAACGGAAGAAGATTGGAAAGCCATTGATGAATTGACAACTAAAAAGTATAAAAATTGGGATTGGAATTATGGAGAATCTCCACAATATAGCGACTATCGTGATGGAAGATTTAAAGCAGGAACAATTCAAGTATACTTAGAAGTAGAACAAGGAAGAGTTACAAAATGTAGTATTCGTGGAGATTTCTTCTCTAAACGAGAAATTCAAGATGTAGAAACTCAATTAATAGGCGTTCGTATGGTTGAAGAAGATATTAAAGCTGTGTTAGATACATTTGAGTTAACAGAATATTTTGGAGCCGTAACTTCTGAAGAACTTACAAAACTCATCTTAGGTGAGTAAGTAAAAAATATTCAAAATTGCAAAAAAATAGTTGACAAGGGCTTTTTGTTCCTGTAAACTATTTTCTAGTTGAATGCGACCGAAGACAGTAGGGGGCGTTAGCCTTAATATCCTACCGAGGGAGAACAAGTTGATCTTATTTCTCTATGTCTTTGTGGGCATAGAGTTTTTTTATGCCCTACCTAAAATTCAGGAGGTGAAACACGAAGATGAGTGAAGCAATTATTGCTAAAAAAGCGCAACAAGTTTCTGAAGTTGCTGAACAATTCAAAAACGCAACATCTGTTGTAGTTGTGGATTATTTAGGAATTACAGTAGAACAAGCAACAAACTTACGTACAGAATTACGTAACGCAGGTGTACAATTTGCAGTTGTAAAAAACAGCATCTTATCACGTGCAGCTAAAGAAGCTGGTTTAGAAGGAATGGATGACATTTTCAAAGGACCATCAGCTGTAGCTTTCAGTAACGATGACGTAGTAGCTCCTGCTAAAATCTTAGCTGACTTTGCTAAAAAAGTTGAAGCTTTAGAAATTAAAGCAGGTGTAATCGAAGGTAAAGTTTCTTCTAAAGAAGAAATCGAAGCTCTTGCAAAATTACCAAACCGCGAAGGCTTACTATCAATGCTATTATCAGTATTACAAGCACCAGTTCGCAACACTGCATTGGCATTCAAAGCCGTTGCAGATCAAAAAGATGGCGCAGCTGCTTAAAGCTAGCTAGCTAATCAAAAAAATAATAAAAATTAATTAACCAAAATGGAGGAATTTTAAAATGGCATTAAACATTGAACAAATCATTGCTGACATTAAAGAAGCAACTGTATTAGAATTAAACGACTTAGTAAAAGCAATCGAAGAAGAATTTGGCGTAACAGCAGCAGCTCCTGTAGCTGTAGTAGCTGGTGGCGCTGGTGAAGCTGCTGAAGAAAAATCAGACTTCGATGTAGAATTAACATCTGCAGGCGACAACAAAATTAAAGTAATTAAAGTTGTTCGTGAAGCTACTGGTTTAGGATTAAAAGAAGCTAAAGCTTTAGTTGATGGCGCACCTGGAATCTTAAAAGAAGGCGTTGCTAAAGAAGAAGCAGAAGCATTAAAAGCTCAATTAGAAGAAGTTGGAGCTTCTGTAACATTAAAATAATTTTTAATGACTATTTAGAGGTCGGACAATTATGTCCGGCCTTTTTTATTACCTAAAAATGAATATTTTTAGCGTATATAAACTTTATTGTTCGTTTTTAATCGAAATATCATAATTAAAACTATTGATTTTATGAGTTAGTAGTATTAAAATACAGATATTCCGAGTTGGTAAGAACTGGAACGTATGCTTTTTGATTCGGTAAAGTGTTGTGAGGAAGTAAGAAAACTATTGGATTAGTAGGAGGACTTATGAAATTACTAGAAGAACGCATTTTGAAAGATGGCCATGTTTTAGGTGAAAACATCCTTAAAGTGGATTCCTTTTTAACTCACCAAGTGGATATTCGTCTGATGCATAAAATTGGAGAAGTTTTCGCAGAAAAATTTGCGAATGCGGGAATTACAAAAGTTGTAACGATTGAAGCGTCCGGTATTGCTCCAGCGATTTATGTAGCTGATAAACTAGATGTTCCAATGATTTTTGCAAAGAAATCTAAAAATATTACGATGAATGAAGGAGTATTAACTGCAGAAGTGTATTCCTTTACTAAAAAAGTAAGTAATACGGTATCTATTGCAGGTAAATATCTGTCTAATGAAGATAAAGTGCTCATCATTGACGATTTCTTAGCCAATGGGCAAGCTGCTAAAGGTTTGATTGAAATTATCGAACAAGCTGGTGCCAAAGTAGAAGCAGTAGGAATTGTCATTGAAAAATCATTCCAAGATGGTCGTGGATTGATAGAAGAAGCTGGATATCCAGTGTTATCTTTAGCTCGTATTGAACGTTTTGAAAATGGGAATGTTATTTTTAAGGAGGCAGACTTATAATGCAACAACAAAAACACTCGCAAGCAGCAGTTTTAGGGTTACAACATTTATTAGCAATGTATTCAGGTTCTATTCTTGTTCCTCTAATGATTGCTACAGCTTTGGGATATTCTAGTGAACAGTTAACGTATTTAATTTCTACAGATATTTTCATGTGTGGGATTGCTACATTGTTACAACTTCAATTAAACAAACACTTTGGTGTAGGTCTTCCAATTGTGTTAGGGGTAGCGTTTCAATCGGTGGCACCTTTAATTATAATCGGTAAGAGTCATGGTAGTGGAGCGATGTTTGGTGCTTTAATCGTTTCAGGGATTTATGTCATTTTAGTTTCAGGTATATTTTCTAAATTAGCGAACTATTTCCCTTCGATTGTGACGGGTTCTGTTATTACAACAATTGGATTAACATTAATACCAGTAGCGATTGGAAATATGGGAAATAATTCTCCAGAGCCAACGGCGCAAAGTTTATTACTTTCAATTATTACGGTTGTTATTATTCTTTTGATTAATATTTTTACAAAAGGATTTATCAAATCAATTTCGATTTTAATTGGGCTGATTGTTGGAACAGTTGTTGCAGCTAGTATGGGATTAGTTGATTTTGCACCGGTACAGCAAGCGTCTGTTCTTCATGTTCCGTCTGTATTTTATTTTGGAATGCCGACTTTTGAATTGTCATCTATTGCTATGATGTGTATTATTGCAACAGTTTCAATGGTTGAATCAACAGGTGTTTATATGGCTTTGTCAAATATTACAGGTGAAACAATTGATGCAACTCGCCTTCGTAATGGGCTTCGTGCTGAAGGGATGGCAGTGTTACTTGGTGGGTTATTTAATACATTTCCATACACAGGATTTTCTCAAAATGTGGGATTAGTAAAAATTTCTGGAGTAAAAAATCGTCTTCCAATCTACTATGCGGCAGTCTTTCTAATTATTTTAGGTTTATTACCAAAATTTGGCGCATTAGCTCAAATTATTCCAAGTCCTGTCATTGGTGGTGCGATGGTTGTAATGTTTGGTTTTGTATCTCTCCAAGGAATGCAAGTCTTGTCAACAGTAGATTTTGCTAATAATGAACATAATTTCTTAATTGCAGCTATTTCAATTAGTATGGGTGTTGGTTTTAATAATAGTAATTTATTTATTAGTATGCCGACTGCAGTTCAAATGTTCTTTTCAAATGGGATTGTAGTTGCCAGCGTAATGGCAATTTTCTTAAATACTGTTTTAAATCGAAAGAAAAATTAGAGAAACTTATTTTGAAATGTATGAGAGAAGGTCTTGAGGATCTTCTCTTTTTTGTATTTCAGGAAAAAAGAGATATAATAGTGAGTGCGATTGGAGGAAGATGCATGAAAGATTTACACTTTTATTTAGAATTAGAAGACAAGGAATGGAAAAGAATAGGTGAACAAAAGGTTCGACATTGTGCAAGAGCAATTGTTGTGGATGAACAGAATCGATTTTATTTTGTTCAAATTACTAGAGATGATTTATTCGGTCAGGGAACGTATATTGAAACTGCAGGTGGAGGTATAGAAGAAAGTGAAAATGCTGAAGAGGCAGTTTTACGAGAAGTTAAGGAAGAATTAGGCATCGAAAGTGAACTTCTATGTAAAATTGGAATCGTGAGTGACTATTATCACGCAGTGAATCGTCATAATATGAATCATTATTATTTATGTAAAATGAAGAATCGTGGAGAGCAAGAATTGCTAGATTATGAAAAAAATGATTTTCAAATGAAGGTATTAATGCTTGGATATGAAGAAGCGGTAAAATTGTATGAAAGTCAAACAGACAAAAAATTAGGAAGATTACTGACAAATCGTGAGTTGCCGATTTTAAAAGTAGCTAAACAATGGATAGATGAACACAAATAGGAGGGGGAAGATGGAATCGTCTTTTTATCATTTTAAGGCATTAACGCATATATTGAATGTGAATCAGATCCATGTGTCTTCTGGTGAATTCAAAATTTTATTAGAAGCTATACAAAAAGGTAATTTAAGTGAAGTGAAAGAGGGTCTATCCTCATTAGGGAAGATAGTTGCAAGAATTTTTGAGGTGGAACCGCTAAAGGCGCATCAATATTATTTTGTTGAATGGGAAAATCAAGCGGTAGCTGTTACAAGTAGTGCGGATTTGTTGGCAGAACTATTAAAGGCGTCTCCTGAACAACCAGAAATTCGAATTTGTACAGAGAAATAGAAGTTAAGTTTAATATGCAAATTTATCATCTAAAGGAAATGTTTTTCATAAAGAATTATCGTTTTCAAAACCAGAAATATTTTGCAAAAAAAACAAGAAATATGTTAAAATACTGTGGTGTGTACGAGGGTACATAAAAATAAAAATAGAAAAGGGGTTAATTTTTAGATGTCATCAGCTGAAATTCTGAAAATTTTAACTGCGCCAACATTTGTGGCAGCAATCTTTTCAACAATTTCTATTATTTTAGTCGGATATATTATTCGTAAAAAGGATATTGTTGATGCAAATAGTGGAAAGGTCATTAGTAACTTAGCGTTATCTGTTGCGATTCCTGCATTAGCGTTCAAAGCATTCATGCAAGATATTAAACAAGAAACATTTACAACAGGATTAAACGTATTTATTTTTGGTTTTATCGCTTATGCAATTTTAATTGTTTTAGGAGAGTTATTCTTCATGAAAGAGAAAGGGGATCGTAAAACAACTCTTTCTGTTTTAACAACATTTGGTTCAACAACGTTCTTCGGTATTCCAATTATTAACGGATTGCTAGGAGCAACTGGTACATTATATGCGAACATTTTCAATTTAGCTTATCGTGTATTTTTATATTCATATGGTTTAATTCGTATGAGTGGTATGAAATTCGAAAAGAAAAACTTAAAATTAATTTTTGGAAATATTATCGTTATTGCAACTTTTGCTGGTTTATTAATCTGGGTATTCCAAGGTTCATTACCACAAGTTGCTGTAATGGATAAAGATAAAGAAATTATGGTAGCTTTCTTACGTATCGATAAAACAGCTCCATGGTTATTTAAAGCTATTTCTTATTTAGCGGACTTAAGCTCACCATTAGCTTGGTTAGCAATCGGGATTACATTAGGTAACATTTCATTAGGTGATGCTGTAAAAGAACGTGCAGTTTGGTTCTATAGTTTAGTGAAATTATTAGTAGTTCCAGCTATCTTTGTGGCAATTATTTTTGCAGTACGTCCATTCTTACCAATGGGTTATGAAGCTGCAATGGGTATTATTATTATGCTTGCAACACCGCCTGCAACAGTAGCAGTAGCTTATGCGATTAAATATGATCGTGAAGCAGTTTTAGCAAGTAATGCGTCATTATTAGCAACAGTATTAAGTGTTGCAGCAGTAGTATTCTGGATTGTATTAGGATCAGTTATTTTAAAAGGTTTATAATCTAGTTTAAATAAAATTTTTGGAAATGGAAAAGTAGAACCATGTAAGACGGGGATACTTTTCCATTTCAATATTGGAGGAAAAAACGTGAAAGTATTAGCATACGGAGTTCGTGATGTAGAAAAACCAATTTTTGAAGCAGTGAATGCAAAATTTGGTTATGAATTAGTAACAACACCTGAATATTTAAATTCAGCAGAAACAGCACGATTAGCAGAAGGATGTCAAGCAGTTATTTTACGTGGGAATTGCTGGGCAAATAAAGAAAACTTAGATATTTATAAAGAATTAGGTGTAAAATATGTTATTACACGTACAGTAGGGGTAAACCACATTGATGCACCTTACGCACGTGAATTAGGATTTAAATTAGGATATGTGCCATTCTATTCACCAAATGCAATTAGTGAATTAGCAGTGACATTAGCGATGACATTATTAAGAAATGTTGCATACACAGTTTCAAAAACAAGTAAACAAGATTTCCGTGTAGATGCTCAAATGTTTGCGAAAGAAATCCGCAATTGTACAGTAGGTGTAGTAGGGATTGGCCGTATTGGTTTAACAACTGCAAGCTTATTCAAAGGATTAGGTGCAAAAGTTTTAGCTTATGATGCGTTCCCTAAAGAAGGAGTAGAAGATATTTGTACTCAAGTATCTTTAGATGAGTTATTAGCGAATTCAGATGTGATTAGTATTCATGCGCCATACATTCCAGCGAATGGAAAAGTTATTACAAAAGAATTTATTAGCAAAATGAAAAAAGGTGCTATCTTAGTAAACACAGCTCGTGGCGAATTACAAGATGTTGATGCTATTATCGAAGCGGTTGAATCTGGTCACTTGTCAGGTGTTGGTTTAGACGTATTAGAAGGAGAAAGTGTAGTATTCTTTAAAGACTTACAAGGTCAAACAATTGAAAATCCTGCAGTTGCAAAATTAGTAGACTTATATCCTCGTGTACTAATTACTCCACATATGGGAAGTTATACAGATGAAGCAGTATTAAACATGATTGAAACAAGTTTCGAAAATATTAAAGAATACGAAGAAACAGGTCAATGTAAATTTGATATCCAAGGTTAATTTGGAAAGGAACACTCTAAGCAAATGCTTAGAGTGTTTTTTTAAATGACTTTAGTCATGATAAGTAGTGACTTTAAGCACTCAACAATGAAAAAAGAATTAGCTATACTAGAAATGTAAAAACGTAAAGGAAGTGATTGGAATGACAGAAGTAAGAGAAAGTTACAAGATGAAAAAAATAGTTAAGAATTTATTTTGGTTCTATGTTGTAGTGTTGACGATGTTGATGGTGAAAGTATTTGTTGTAGGAGAATCAGTCGTTGACTATATAACAGGAGAAAAGTTTGTACTCTTCATTCCGATCCTATTAGGAGTCATTTCGGAAGAAGTTTAAGGAGGAATAACAATGAGAAAGAATGAAAATAACAAAGAAAAACAAATAAATATTACAGGAAGAACAATTTGGGCAGCGGTACTTATTATAAATGTAATTTTAATTTTGATTAAACTATTTAATCTGTATTACTTCAAACATTCGTTTGGAGAAGAGTTTAATTTCACCTATTTGATGTCAATATTTCCGACTTTCTTTTTATTCTTCGTGACAGCTAATATTGAAAAAGAAAAGAGTGAAAGTAAAAAATGGTAGAAGTTTAAGGAGGAATAACAATGAGAAAAGATGAAAATGCTAAAGAAAAACAAGTAAATATTACAGGAAGAAGAATTTGGGTTACAGCAATTATTATAAATGTAATTCCTATTTTGATTAAATTATTTAATGTATTGTACTTTAAACATTCATTTGGAGAAGAATTTAATTATCCTTACTCCATTTCGCTAGTCACAATTTTATTTTTATTCGTAGTAACAGCTATAATTGAAAAAAAGAAAAATAAAATTTTTTAACATAAATTTTTTAGAGAAAAAATTGTATTGGTTTTCATAATTTTTAAAACTTTAAATTAAACAGCTAGAAACATTGAAATAACAACGTTTCTAGCTGTTTTTACGCAAAAATGAAACACACGGAGGCGTTTGTATAAAAAAAGATTGATAAATCAACAAAAAAAGCTTGCATTTTTTCAAATTAGCATGTATACTATTAAAAGTGTCGCAGGGGATAAGTATGTCCACGTGCGATACCCCCTGTAAAGGAAACAGGGGTAGCTATGAAACGAGAGGTTGCGACACACCCGGACGCTTTGCCACGAAAGGGAAACGTCGGAAATTCGCGTGGAGCTAGTCTTATGACAACATTAGACGAAGGAGGAAAGAAAATGGCAAAACAAAAAATCCGTATCCGTTTGAAAGCTTACGAACACCGTGCGCTTGATCAATCAGCGGAAAAAATCGTAGAAACAGCAAAAAGAACTGGTGCTAGCGTAGCTGGTCCAATTCCATTGCCTACAGAAAGATCGCTATATACAGTTATTCGTGCGACTCACAAATATAAAGATTCTCGCGAACAATTTGAAATGCGTACTCACAAACGTTTGATTGACATTGTCAATCCAACACCAAAAACAGTTGATGCCTTAATGAAACTTGATTTACCAAGTGGCGTTGACATCGAAATCAAATTATAATTTATAGAAAAATGGAGGTGTAACCATGACCAAAGGAATCTTAGGCAAAAAAGTAGGGATGACTCAATACTTTACAGAAGCAGGTGAACTTATTCCTGTAACAGTTGTAGAAGTAACTCCAAACGTTGTTCTTCAATTAAAAACAATCGAAAACGACGGTTACGAAGCTGTTCAATTAGGTTTCGACGACTTACGTGAAGTTTTATCAAATCGCCCTGCAAAAGGTCATGTAGCAAAAGCAAATGCTACTCCTAAGCGCTTCATTCGTGAATTCAACAATGTCGAGCTTAGCGAGTACGAAGTAGGACAAGAAATCACTGTGGATGTATTTAAAGCAGGTGACATCGTTGACGTAACAGGAACATCTAAAGGAAAAGGTTTCCAAGGTGCGATTAAACGTCATGGTCAATCTCGTGGACCAATGGCTCACGGTTCTCGTTACCACCGTCGTCCTGGTTCAATGGGTGGAGCATCATTCCCATCACGCGTATTCAAAGGTAAAGCTTTACCTGGACAAATGGGTGGCAACCGTATCACTATTCAAAACCTTGAAGTGGTTAAAGTTGATGCAGAACGTAACGTTATCTTAATCAAAGGTAATGTACCAGGATCTAAAAAATCATTAGTAGAAATTAAAACAGCTATTAAATCAAAATAATTCAGTAAGGAAGGAGGAACGAGAGAATGACAAAAGTTACATTATACAAACAAGATGGAACAAAAAATGGAGAAATTGAGTTAAACTCAGACATCTTCGGAATTGAACCAAATGAAAATGTAGTATTCGACGCAGTAATCATGCAACGCGCTTCATTACGTCAAGGAACTCACGCAGTTAAAAACCGTAGTGCAGTAAGCGGAGGCGGCCGTAAACCATGGCGACAAAAAGGAACTGGTCGTGCTCGTCAAGGATCAATCCGTTCACCACAATGGCGTGGCGGAGGTATTGTATTCGGACCAACACCTCGTTCATATAGTTACAAATTACCAAGAAAAGTACGTCGCTTAGCGATTAAATCAGTATTATCACAAAAAGTATTAGATCAAAAGCTTGTTGTAGTGGAAGCATTACAATTCGACGCACCAAAAACAAAAGAGTTTGCACAAGTATTAGCTAACTTAAAAGTTGACACAAAAGTGTTAGTAGTTGTTGAGTCTTCAAACGAATTCGCACAATTAGCTGCACGTAACATTCCAAACGTAACAGTTGTTGATGAAACACAAGTTACTGTTTTAGATGTTGTAAACAACGATAAATTAGTATTAACACAAGCTGCTCTTTCTAAAGTAGAGGAGGGACTTCAATAATGGATGCACGTGACGTAATCAAACGCCCAATCATTACTGAAGCTTCAATGCTTGCTACTGACGAAAAGAAATATACTTTCGAAGTAGACGTACGCGCAAACAAAATCGAAGTACGTCAAGCCGTAGAAGAAATTTTTGGTGTTAAAGTAGAAAAAGTTAACATCTTAAATGTACGTGCTAAATTCAAACGTGTTGGCCGCTATGCTGGTTACACAAACAAACGTCGTAAAGCAATCGTGAAGCTTACAAAAGACTCAAAAGATATTCAAATCTTCGCTGAAGAAGCATAATCTTCGAAGCAAAACTACTATTATATAGGAGGAATTAGACGTGGCGATTAAAAAATATAATCCAACCTCAAACGGCCGTCGTAATATGACAGGTTATGATTTCAGCGAAATTACAAAGTCAACACCAGAAAAAACTTTGTTAGAATCATCAAAAAACAACGCTGGTCGTAACAGCCAAGGTAAAATTACTGTACGTCACCAAGGTGGCGGACACAAACGTGCTTATCGTGTGATTGACTTCAAACGTAACAAAGATAACGTTGAAGGAGTTGTTCACTCAATCGAGTACGATCCAAACCGTTCAGCAAACATTGCTTTAATTCACTATGTTGATGGTGTGAAAGCATATATCATTGCTCCAAAAGGTTTACAAGTAGGACAACGTATCGAATCAGGCGTTAATGCTGATATCAAAGTTGGTAATGCATTACCATTAGGAAGCATTCCAGTCGGTACTGTTATCCACAACATTGAAACAAAACCAGGTAAAGGCGGACAATTAGTTCGTTCAGCTGGTACAAGTGCACAAGTACTTGGTCAAGAAGGTAAATACACTTTAGTTCGTTTGAACTCAGGTGAAGTTCGTATGATTTTAGCAACTTGCCGTGCAACAATCGGTACTGTTGGTAACGAACAACATGAATTAATTAACATTGGTAAAGCTGGTCGTGCTCGTTGGAAACGTAAACGTCCAGAAGTTCGTGGATCTGTAATGAACCCTAACGATCACCCACACGGTGGTGGTGAAGGTCGTGCTCCAATCGGACGTCCAACACCAGTATCTCCATGGGGTAAACCAGCTCTTGGATACAAGACTCGCAGCAAGAAAGCTCGTTCAAACAAACTTATTGTTCGTGGTCGTAAAAAATAATTATTAAAACAAATCTGATTCTATTAAAATTTTGGAAGGAGGATTTCCATAATGGGTCGTAGTTTGAAAAAAGGACCTTTCGTCGATGAACATTTGATGAAAAAGGTTGAAGCAGCTCAAGGAAGCGACAAAAAAGTAGTGATCAAAACTTGGTCTCGTCGTTCAACAATTTTCCCAAACTTTGTTGGACAAACAATTGCTGTATATGACGGCAGAAAACATGTTCCAGTTTATATTCAAGAAGACATGGTAGGACACAAACTAGGTGAATTCGCACCAACAAGAACTTACCGTGGTCATGCAAATGATGATAAGAAGAGTAAACGTAAATAACGAGGGGAGGACTTAAACTATGTCAGAACAAATCACATCTGCAAAAGCAGTTGCTAAAACAGTTCGTATTGCACCTCGTAAAGCTCGTCTTGTTGTCGATCTAATTAGAGGTAAAAAAATCGGTGATGCAATTTCAATCTTGAAATTCACACCACGTGCAGCTTCACCAATCGTAGAGAAAGTGTTGATGTCTGCAATTGCAAATGCTGAACACAATTTCGACTTAGATGTTGAAAACTTATATGTAAGTGAAGCATACGTGAACGAAGGACCAACAATGAAACGTTTCCGTCCACGTGCTAAAGGTTCAGCTTCACAAATCTTAAAACGCACAAGCCACATCACTGTAGTGGTATCAGAGAAGAAGGAGGGATAATCAGTGGGTCAAAAAATTCATCCAATTGGAATGCGTGTCGGAATCATCCGTGACTGGGATTCAAAATGGTACGCAGAAAAAGATTTCGCAGAATTCTTGCATGAAGATTTAAAAATCCGTGATTATATCCGTAAACAATTAAGCGATGCTAGCGTTTCAACAATTGAAGTTGAACGTGCAGCTAACCGCGTTAATGTTTCAATCCACACTGCAAAACCTGGTATGGTTATCGGTAAAGGTGGATCTGAAGTTGATAAATTACGTACAAACTTAAACAAATTAACAGGTAAAAAAGTACACATCAACATCGTGGAAATCAAAAAACCTGATTTAGATGCAAAATTAGTTGCTGAAGGAATTGCTCGCGACTTAGAACGTCGTATCGCTTTCCGTCGTGCACAAAAACAAGCTATCCAACGTACAATGCGTGCAGGTGCTAAAGGAATTAAAACAATGGTATCAGGTCGTTTAAACGGTGCAGATATCGCTCGTTCAGAAAGCTATTCTGAAGGAACAGTTCCATTACACACATTACGTGCAGATATTGACTACGCTTGGGAAGAAGCAGATACTACTTACGGAAAATTAGGTGTTAAAACTTGGATTTACCGTGACGAAGTATTACCAACAAGAAAGAACAACAACTCTGAGAAAGGAGGGAAATAAACATGTTAGTACCAAAACGTGTAAAACACCGTCGTGAATTCCGTGGAAAAATGCGCGGGGAAGCTAAAGGTGGTAAAGAAGTAGTATTCGGTACATACGGTTTACAAGCAACAGAATCTCACTGGATTACAAACCGTCAAATCGAAGCAGCTCGTATTGCAATGACTCGTTATATGAAACGTGGTGGGAAAGTATGGATTAAAATTTTCCCTCACAAATCATACACAGCTAAAGCTATCGGGGTACGTATGGGTTCTGGTAAAGGGGCACCTGAAGGTTGGGTAGCACCAGTTAAACGTGGTAAAATCATGTTTGAAATTGCTGGAGTTTCAGAAGAAGTAGCTCGTGAAGCTTTACGTTTGGCATCACACAAATTGCCAGTTAAAACAAAATTTGTGAAACGCGAAGAAAATGGTGGTGAATCGAATGAAGGTTAATGCACTTAGAAAAGAACTTAAAGGGTTATCCACTGCTGAACTTGTTGAAAAAGAAAAAGAATTAAAGCAAGAACTATTCAACTTACGATTCCAACTTGCTACTGGTCAATTAGAAGGTACAGCACGCATTCGTGAAGTACGTAAACAAATTGCGCGTATCAAGACTGCATTGCGTCAAGAAGAATTGCAAAAATAATCATCAGCAAAGGAGGCAATGAACATGACTGTAGAACGTAACCAACGTAAAGTGTATCAAGGTCGCGTTGTTTCAGATAAGATGGAAAAGACTATTGTAGTTGCTATTGAAACTTACAAACGTCACAAAACTTACGGAAAACGCGTTAAATATACGAAAAAATTTGTAGCTCATGATGAAAATAACTCAGCTAAAATCGGTGATATTGTTAAGATCATGGAAACTCGTCCATTGTCAGCAACAAAACGTTTCCGTTTAGTTGAGATTGTTGAAGAAGCAGTAATTATTTAATTTCAAATTGTGTATACATTTGAAAGGAGGAACCAATAGTGATTCAAACAGAAACTCGTTTAAAAGTGGCTGACAACTCAGGCGCTCGTGAAGTATTGACAATTAGAGTTCTAGGCGGATCTGGCCGCAAAACAGCTAACATCGGTGACGTAATCGTTGCATCTGTTAAACAAGCAACACCAGGTGGGGTTGTTAAAAAAGGTGACGTTGTTAAAGCTGTAATCGTTCGTACGAAATCAGGAGCTCGTCGTAAAGACGGTTCTTACATTAAATTCGACGAAAACGCATGTGTAATCATTCGTGATGACAAGAGCCCTCGTGGAACACGTATCTTTGGACCAGTTGCACGTGAATTACGTGATAACAACTATATGAAGATCGTTTCATTAGCTCCAGAAGTATTATAATTCTCATCAAAATCGAAGGAGGTGTAACACATGCACGTAAAAACTGGTGATAAAGTTAAAGTAATCTCAGGTAAATACAAAGGAAAAGAAGGAGTAATCCTAAAAAGTTTTCCAAAACAAAACCGAGTTCTTGTTGAAGGTGTGAACATTGTTAAGAAACATCAAAAACCATCTCAAGCTAACCAAACAGGCGGCGTAGTTGAAATGGAAGCACCAATTCATGTTTCAAACGTAATGCTAATTGACCCTTCAACAGGTGCAGCTACACGTGTTAGCTACAAGGTTGAAAATGGTAAAAAAGTTCGCGTGTCTAAACGCACAGGCGAAGTACTAGATAAGTAATTTTAGGAAGGAGGACCATCCTGCATGAATCGCTTAAATGCAAAATACAAAAACGAAGTGGTAGCTTCTTTAATGGAAAAGTTTAACTACAAATCAATTATGGAAGTACCTAAAGTAGAAAAAATCGTTATCAACATGGGTGTTGGTGATGCAACATCAAACGCTAAAAACTTAGAAAAAGCAGTTGAAGAATTAACATTAATTTCTGGTCAAAAACCAGTTGTTACTACAGCTAAAAAATCAATCGCTGGTTTCCGTTTACGTGAAGGTATGCCTATCGGTACTAAAGTTACTTTACGTGGTGAACGTATGTATGATTTCTTAGATAAATTAGTAACAGTTTCATTACCTCGTGTACGTGACTTCCGTGGAATCTCTAAAAAATCATTTGACGGACGTGGAAACTACACTTTAGGTGTGAAAGAACAATTAATCTTCCCTGAAATTGACTACGATCGCGTAGACAAAGTACGTGGTATGGATATCGTTATCGTAACTACAGCTAAATCAGACGAAGAAGCTAAAGAATTATTAACTCAACTTGGAATGCCTTTCCAAAAATAAAATAAAACTCACAGGAGGCGAGTAGTTTGGCTAAAAAATCAATGATCGCAAAGAACAAACGTCCAAAAAAATATTCAACACAAGAATATACTCGTTGTGAACGTTGTGGTCGACCACATTCAGTTTATCGTAAATTCAAACTTTGCCGTATTTGTTTACGTGAGCTTGCCTATAAAGGGCAAATCCCAGGAATGAAGAAAGCAAGTTGGTAATCATTACTACTTGATAAAGGAGGTACTCATTAATGGTTATGACAGATCCAATCGCGGATTTCTTAACTCGTATTCGTAATGCGAACATGGTTCGTCACGAATCTTTAGAAGTTCCGTCATCAAATATGAAAGTGGCTATTGCTAACATCTTAAAATCTGAAGGATTTATCAAAGACTTCACAGTTGAAGAAGATGGCAAGCAAGGTGTCATGAAAGTATTCTTGAAATATGGAAAAAATAACGAACGTGTAATCACAGGATTGAAACGTATTTCTAAACCTGGTTTACGTGTGTACGCTAAAACAGGCGAAGTTCCTAAAGTATTAAACGGTTTAGGTATCGCTATCGTATCAACATCTGAAGGTGTTATTACAGACAAAGAAGCAAGAGCTAAAAACGTAGGTGGAGAAGTTCTAGCATACGTTTGGTAATCTAGAAAACAAGGAGGTGCAGCCAAGTGAGCCGTATCGGAAATAAACCAGTTGTTATCCCAGCAGGCGTAACAATCGACTTAAAGGACAATACAGTAACTGTTAAAGGTCCAAAAGGTGAATTATCATATACATTCAACCAAAATATCACATTAGTTCAAAACGAAGGTGAAGTTGTTTTCACTCGTCCAGATGACTCAAAAGAAAACAAAACAATCCACGGAACAACTCGCGCAGTATTCAACAACATGGTTGTTGGTGTTACTGAAGGATTCCAAAGAGAATTGGAATTAATCGGGGTTGGGTATCGTGCTCAATTACAAGGTAAAAAACTTGTATTAAACGTTGGATATTCTCATCCAGTGGAATTCACACCGGAAGAAGGAATTGAAATCGAAGTTCCTTCAAATACTAAAGTTATCGTAAAAGGTTATGACAAACAAAAAGTTGGTGAATTAGCTGCTAACATTCGTGGCGTACGTCCACCAGAACCATATAAAGGTAAAGGTATTCGTTACGTTAATGAATTTGTACGTCGTAAAGAAGGTAAAACAGGTAAATAATTTTCGTAATTATTTACCTTTTGTTGCGCTATTAGTCGCATAAAAATATATTATAAGAGGTGAAAATTGTGATTACAAAACCAGACAAAAATAAAGTGCGTCAAAACCGTCACGCACGTGTTCGTCGCAAAATTTCTGGTACTGCTGAGTGCCCACGCTTGAACGTTTTTCGTTCTAACAAAAACATCTACGCTCAACTAATTGATGACGTAGCGGGTGTGACGCTAGCAAGTGCCTCTACTTTAGATACAAATGTAGAAAATGGAACAAAAACAGAGGAAGCTGTTGCAGTTGGTAAATTAATTGCAGAACGTGGACTTGAAAAAAATATTAAGAAAGTAGTCTTTGACCGTGGTGGATACTTATACCATGGACGTGTAAAAGCTTTAGCTGAAGCAGCACGTGAAAATGGACTAGTATTCTAGGAAAAGGAGGACCCACAATTCATGGTTAATATTGATGCAAGAAACTTAGAATTAGAAGATCGTGTAGTTGCGATTAACCGCGTTACAAAAGTTGTAAAAGGTGGACGTCGTTTACGTTTTGCTGCTTTAGTTGTTGTAGGTGACCGTAATGGACATGTTGGTTTCGGTACTGGTAAAGCTCAAGAAGTACCAGAAGCTATCCGTAAAGCAATCGAAGATGCTAAGAAAAACTTAATTGAAGTACCAACAAGTGGTTCTACAATTCCTCACGAAGTTATCGGACGTTTCTGCGGTGGTAATGTGTTATTAAAACCAGCTCAAGCCGGTTCAGGAGTTGCTGCAGGTGGACCAGTTCGTGCCGTTGTTGAATTAGCAGGTATCGCTGACGTAACTTCAAAATCTTTAGGTTCAAACACACCTGTAAACATGGTTCGTGCTACAATCGAAGGTTTGAAACAATTAAAACGTGTTGAAGATGTTGCTGCATTACGTGGCAAATCAGTTGAAGAATTATTAGGATAGGAGGACATAGAAAATGGCAGAATTAAAGATCACTTTAAAGAAAAGCTTGATTGGACGTCCTCAAAACCAAATTGATACTTGTAAAGCATTAGGCTTAACAAAAATTCGTTCAACAGTTGTAAAACCAGCTAACGATGCTATCAAAGGCATGGTTAACACAGTATCACATCTAGTGGATGTTGAGGAAGTTTAATTAATCAACTTATAAGAGGAGGTGCCCGAAACATGAAACTTCATGAATTACAACCAGCTGAAGGTTCACGTAAAGAACGTAACCGTGTTGGTAGAGGTCAAGGTTCAGGAAACGGAAAAACTGCAGGACGCGGTAGCAAAGGTCAAAAAGCTCGTTCAGGCGGTGGCGTTAGATTAGGATTCGAAGGTGGACAAACTCCATTGTTCCGTCGTTTACCAAAACGTGGTTTCCAAAATATCAATCGTAAAGAATACGCAGTCGTAAATCTAGAAACATTAAACCGTTTCGAAGATGGACAAGAAGTGACTGCTGCTGTACTAGTTGAGGCTGGTATCGTTAAAAACGAGAAAGACGGTATCAAAGTATTAGCAAACGGAAAACTTGAACGTAAGTTAACTGTTAAAGCAAATAAATTCTCTCAAGCAGCAAAAGAAGCAATTGAAGCTGCAGGTGGAACTGTAGAGGTGATTTAATGTTCTCTCTACTAAAAAATGCGATTACAACCAAGGATATTAGACAACGTCTTTTATATACACTAATGGTATTAGTGGTATTCCGAATTGGTACGCATATTACAGTTCCCGGTGTTAATGCTTCAGCTATTGAAACATTTGCATCAACGGGTTTCTTTGGTATTTTAAATACTTTTAGTGGTGGGGCGCTATCGAACTTCTCAATCTTTTCGATGGGAGTTTCGCCTTACATCACTGCGTCAATCGTAGTCCAATTATTACAAATGGATATTCTTCCTACATTCGTAGAATGGTCTAAACAAGGGGAAGTTGGTCGACGTAAATTAAATACCGCTACTCGTTATTTAACAATCGTAATTGGATTCTTCCAAGCATTCGCGATTTCATTTGGTTTCAATGCTTATGCAAACTATGGATTAATTAATAATCCTGGAATTTCAACATACTTGTTGATTGCGTTAGTTTTAACTGCAGGAACAATGTTTGTTACATGGTTAGGGGATATGATCACTGTTAATGGGATTAGTAATGGGGTTTCTATTATTATCTTTGCAGGGATTGTAGCTCGAATGCCACATGATATTTATGAATTTTATGTCAATCAATTACAAGGAAAAGCCGATGAAGAGTTATATAAAGCTTACGGATTCACTGCTGCTTTAGCAGTTGCAATTATCCTTGTTGTAATGTTAGTAGTATATATTGAACAAGCGCAACGTCGTTTACCAATTTCATACTCTAAACGTCCAACAGGGGCTAGTGAAGCTTCATGGCTACCATTGAAAATTAACTCAGCAGGGGTTATTCCAGTAATTTTTGCAAGTTCGTTTATAGCATTACCTCAAACTGTATTAAGTGCTGTTCATGGTCAATACAGTGAGGAAAGTTGGTATCAAGTTGCAACAAATATATTTGATTACCAAAAACCAGCAGGTGCAAGTTTATATATCTTTTTAATAGTAGTATTTACTTACTTCTATGCATTTGTACAAGTTAACCCTGAAAAAGTTGCGGAAAACTTACAAAAACAAGGTGGTTACATCTTAAGTGTAAGACCAGGTAAAGAAACAGAACATTATATTTCTGGAATGCTTTTAAGATTGAGTACAGTCGGAGCACTTTACTTAGGTGGTATTTCATTATTACCAATGATTGCTGCAGCTTTGTGGAACCTACCACGTGGTTTAATGTTAGGTGGAACAAACTTACTAATCGTAGTTGGGGTTGCACTTGAAATTAGCCGTCAAATTGAAGGCCGCGCAATTAAACGTAAATATAAAGGGTTTATCCAAGAGTAATGAGGAAGATTGACAAAATATTTTTGAATGTTTTGTCTTTTCTTCATCTACAATGTAAAGGAGATATTATGAATATTATTTTAATGGGCTTACCTGGAGCAGGTAAAGGAACTCAAGCAGAAAAAATTGTTGCTACTTATAACATTCCACATATTTCAACTGGCGATATGTTCCGTGCAGCAATGCAACAAGGAACAGAATTAGGACTAAAAGCTAAATCTTTCATGGATAAAGGTGAATTAGTTCCTGATGAAGTAACAAATGGAATTGTTAAGGAACGTTTACAAGCAGACGATACTAAAAACGGATTTTTATTGGATGGTTTTCCAAGAACTCAAGCTCAAGCTGAAGCACTTGATAAAATTATGGATGAATTAGGTCGTAAAATTGATGCTGTTATCAATATTGATGTAAATCCAGAAATTTTAATGCAACGTCTAACTGGACGTTTCATTTGCAGAACTTGTGGAGCTACTTATCACAAAATCAATAAACCAACTAAAGTAGAAGGTACATGTGATCGTTGTGGAGGACACGATTTCTACCAACGTGAAGATGACAAACCTGAAACTGTTGAAAATCGTATTCAAATTAATATTGAACAATCAAAACCAATCTTAAACTACTACAATGCAAAAGAAGTTTTACATAATGTAGATGGTGAAAGCGGGATTGATCATTTGTTTAACACAATTCAATCAATTATGGGCGAACCGCACCAAGCTTAACCTGTTATCTTGCATTTATTGTAGCTGAAATGGTATAATTAGAAAGTTAGATAACGGTAGAAGTCCGTCAGTAAAATCCGTAACAACTTTTTAAAAGTGAGGAGGATGAAGCATGGCAAAGGAAGACGTAATTGAAATTGAAGGTATTGTTAATGAAACATTACCAAATGCGATGTTCAAGGTCGAACTTGAAAATGGTCATGAGGTTTTAGCGCATGTATCTGGAAAAATCCGGATGCACTATATTAAGATTTTACCGGGCGATAAAGTAACGGTTGAATTATCACCTTACGATTTAACGCGCGGAAGAATCACATATCGCTTTAAATAATGGACTCCGTTAATGATATAAAGGAGGGAACTTAAATGAAAGTTAGAGCATCAGTAAAACCAATTTGCGAAAAATGTAAAGTAATTAAACGCAATGGTAAAGTTATGGTGATTTGTCAAAATCCCAAACATAAACAACGTCAAGGATAATTTATAAGGAGGTACTTAAAAGTATGGCTCGTATTGCAGGTGTGGATATTCCACGTGAAAAACGTGTTGTTATTTCTTTAACCTATATCTACGGTATCGGTGTTACGACTTCTAAACAAGTATTAGCTGCTGCTAATGTAAGTGAAGATACTCGTGTTCGTGATTTATCAAATGATGAATTAGACCGTATCCGTGCAGAAGTGGATAAACTAAAAATTGAAGGTGACTTACGTCGTGAAGTGAACTTAAACATCAAACGTTTGATGGAAATTGGTTCATATCGTGGTGTTCGCCATCGTCGTGGTTTACCAGTTCGTGGTCAAAATACTAAAAACAATGCTCGTACTCGTAAAGGCCCAGCTAAGGCTATTGCAGGTAAGAAAAAATAATTTAGAGAAGAAGGAGGTTAATTCTTCATGGCAAAGAAAGTTGTACGCAAACGCCGCGTGAAAAAGAATATTGAATCTGGTGTAGCTCACATCCGTTCAACATTTAATAATACAATTGTTATGATTACAGATGTACATGGAAATGCTGTTTCATGGTCTTCTGCAGGTGCTTTAGGATTTAAAGGTTCTAAAAAATCAACACCATTTGCTGCTCAAATGGCTGCTGAATCTGCTGCGAAAGGTTCAATGGAGCATGGTATGAAAACAGTTGAAGTTTCAGTTAAAGGTCCTGGTTCAGGTCGTGAAGCTGCAATTCGTTCATTACAAGCTACTGGTTTAGAAGTTACAGCAATTCGTGACGTAACACCAATCCCTCATAATGGATGTCGTCCTCCAAAACGCCGTCGTGTGTAATGGATTGTTATTGTTGAATTTTGTTGGACAATCGCACATTGTACGTACGTTTTGAAAGGGGTAAAAAATAATGATCGAAATTGAAAAACCAAAAATTGAAACGATTGAGATCAGCGAAGATGCTAAATTTGGTAAATTCGTTGTTGAGCCACTTGAACGCGGTTATGGTACTACATTAGGGAACTCATTACGCCGTATTCTATTATCGTCACTCCCTGGTACTGCAGTAACAGATATCCAAATGGATGGCGTGTTACATGAATTTTCAACAATAGATGGCGTGGTAGAAGATGTTGCTGCAATCATTTTAAATATTAAAAAAATTGCATTAAAATCTTTTAGCGAAGATGATAAGGTGTTAGAAATCGATATCGTTGGTCCTGCTGTAGTTACAGCTGGAGATATTAAACATGATAGTGATATCGAAATCCTTAACCCTGATTTATATATTTGTACAGTAGCTGAAGGTCATCGCTTCCATGTTCGTATGAACGCTAAAAATGGTCGTGGTTATGTTCGTGCTGACTATAATAAATCTGATAATATGCCAATTGGTGTTATCCCAATTGATTCTATTTATACTCCGATTAGTAAAGTGAATTACCAAGTCGAAAATACTCGTATTGGTCAAAAAAATATTTATGATAAATTAACGCTTGATGTATGGACAGATGGTTCAATCTCTCCAGAAGAAGCAATTAGTTTAGCAGCTCGTATTTTAACTGAGCACTTAAATATTTTTGTTAATTTAACAGATGAAACTCGCCAAGTAGAAATTATGGTCGAAAAAGAAGAAACTCAAAAAGAGAAAATGCTTGAAATGACTATTGAAGAATTGGACTTATCAGTTCGTTCTTATAACTGCTTAAAACGTGCGGGAATTAATACTGTACAAGAATTAACAAATAAATCTGAAGCTGAAATGATCAAAGTTCGTAACTTAGGTCGTAAATCGCTTGAAGAAGTTAAACACAAATTAATCGAATTAAATTTAGATTTACGTCGTGAAGACTAATAGAAACTCTTAAGAAGGAGGAATATTAAAAAATGGCTTATCGTAAATTAGGACGTACAAGTTCACAACGTAAAGCGTTATTACGTGACTTGACAACTGACTTAATTATTAACGAACGCATCGTTACAACTGAAGCTCGTGCTAAAGAAATCCGCTCAACTGTTGAGAAAATGATTACTTTAGGTAAACGTGGAGATTTACATGCTCGTCGTCAAGCAGCTGCATATGTTCGTAACGAGGTAGCAGATGTACGTGAAGAAGGCGAAGGAATCGTTGTTGAAACTGCATTACAAAAATTATTCAATGGTTTAGCATCACGTTACAGCGAACGTCAAGGTGGATACACTCGTATTCTTAAAACTGAACCTCGTCGTGGCGATGCTGCACCAATGGTTATCATTGAATTAGTTTAATAAATAAACAAACACTTTTCGATGGTTGAAATGAGCGTCATGATGGTAATAATCATCTTGCGGTTGTGAGATGAGAAGTCTGAGGCTACTGTAAAGTAGCCTTATTCTTTCTCATGATTATTTAGTCTAGCTCGCTGTCTCCCCGCCAGCGTTGGCGGGAAGGCACTTCATCATGAAGGTGTCTTTTTTTGTTTATATACATATTTTGTTTTTTATACATATTATAAAAGGTTAAGAGGTGAAGAAATTGACTCAACCAGTTATTTCAATTAAAAATATTCATTTTAATTATCAGGATCAAGATATGAGAGAAGCATTATCTGATGTATCATTAGACGTTTATGAGGGAGAATGGTTAGCTATTATTGGACATAATGGCTCAGGGAAGTCTACACTTGCAAAAATGATGAATGGCTTATTAGAAGCTTCAAGCGGAGAAATTTATATTGATGGTCAATTATTAACAGAAGAAACGGTTTATGAGGCACGTCGTAAAGTAGGAATGGTATTTCAAAATCCAGATAATCAATTTGTTGGAACAACTGTAGAAGATGATATTGCTTTTGGATTAGAAAATATTGGGATGCCACGTGACGAGATGGTTCAAAAAATCAATGCTTCTTTAGAAATGGTTCGTATGACAAAATTTAAAGAAAAAGAACCAGCTCGTTTATCTGGTGGTCAAAAACAACGAGTTGCGATTGCTGGAATGATTGCATTAGCACCAAAGGTAGTTATATTAGATGAAGCTACTTCCATGTTAGATCCACAAGGTAGATTTGAAGTGATTTCAACGATTCAACAACTTCATAAAGATAAGGGAATTACAGTCATTTCAATTACTCATGATTTAGATGAGGCAGCACAAGCGGATCGTGTTTTATTAATGGAAGGTGGAAAAGTGAATCGTATCGGAAAGCCTTCAGAAATTTTTGAAATGGGAACAGCATTAGTAGATAAAGGGTTAGATGTTCCTTTCTCTGAAAAATTAAAAGCTATTTTAAAAGATAAAGGGATGAATGTTCCAAACGAGTATTTAGATGAAGAAGGGTTGGTGGAATGGCTATGGACATCCGTTTTAAACAAGTAGGATTCGCATATCAAGCGGGTACTCCCTTTGAAATGAGAGCATTACATGATGTGACGTTTTCAGTTAAAGATGGTTCTTATGTAGCTATTATTGGTCATACTGGTTCAGGAAAATCTACGATTCTTCAACATTTAAATGCTTTATTAAAACCAACGGAAGGTCTTGTTGAATTAGGGGATAAAACGATTGATTCAACTACTGGAAATAAAGATTTAAAACCTTTGCGTAAAAAAGTAGGGATTGTTTTTCAATTTCCAGAAGCACAATTGTTTGAAGAAACTGTAGAAAAAGATATTGCTTTTGGTCCAAAAAACTTTGGAGTTAGTGAAGAAGAAGCATTAAAAATCGCTGCTGAAGTCGTTAAAACGGTAGGATTACCTGAAGAAGTTTTAAAAAAATCACCATTTGATTTATCGGGTGGGCAAATGAGACGTGTTGCTATTGCAGGTGTATTAGCGATGAAACCAGAAGTGTTAGTATTAGATGAACCGACAGCTGGTCTTGATCCAAAAGGTCGTTTAGAAATGATGGAGATGTTTTATAAATTAAATAAAGAACAAAATATGACCATCGTTTTAGTGACACATCAAATGAATGATGTCAGTGATTATGCTGATCATGTAATTGTGATTGAAGCTGGAAATGTTGTAAAAGAAGGTTCACCTAAAGAAGTTTTCTCAGATGCTTCTTGGTTATTAGAAAAACAATTAGGAGTGCCAACGACTTTAGCTTTTGTTGAAAAATTAAAAGAAAAAGGTTGGTCTACTGATAAAATGCCTTTAACTTTAGATGAGTTAGCGGATGCTATCTTAGAAGAACGTGGGGTGAATGAATAAATGTTAGATAAATTGTTATTAGGACGCTATTTACAAGGGGACTCTTTTGTTCATCAATTGGATCCTCGCACCAAATTTATTTCTACATTTGTATTTATTATTATTATTTTCCTTGCAAATAATTGGTTAACTTATTTAATTTTAGCGATTTTCACATTGGTAGCTTTATTAGCTTCTAAAATTCCAATGAAGTTCTTTTGGAATGGTGTGAAACCACTATTGTGGGTTATTTTATTTACCGTTGTATTGCAAATGTTGTTTACATCTGGTGGGGATGTTTATTTTGAATGGAGCTTCATTAAAGTTACTTCATTTGGTGTCATTAATGCAGTCTATATTTTCTTACGCTTTGTATTGATTATTTTTATTTCTACATTGATGACTTTAACAACACCTCCTTTGCAAATTGCAGATGCGATGGAGTCTATTATGAAACCTTTAGGAAAAATTGGTGTTCCTGTTCATGAGATTGCTTTAATGCTATCGATTGCTTTACGTTTTGTTCCAACATTAATGGATGAAGCTCAAAAGATTATGAATGCACAAAGAGCTCGTGGTGTAGATTTTGGAGAAGGTAATTTATTTGAACAAATGAAAGCTATTATTCCGATTTTAATTCCTTTATTTGTTAGTTCATTTAATCGTGCAGAAGAATTAGCGACTGCAATGGAAGCTAGAGGATATCAAGGTGGAACTGGTAGAACAAAATATCGTGTGTTAACATATGGCAAGAAAGATGGAGTAACAGCTCTTACACTTGTAGTTTTAACAATTGCATTAGTTATTTTTAGAGGACAATAATGAGTATGGAACAGGATTTAACACTATTAAGATATATATTAAGAAAAATCTATCATGCTGAAACACGAATGAAAAAATTAAAATCATGGATGATTTTTGATTTTTTTAGTGATAGTTTCATTTTAAATTTTTTTAAGAGAAGACAAATTTCATTACTGAATAAAGATCTAGCAGAAATTCAACGTGGAGTTAGAACACTTCAAAGAGAGTATCCTTATTTATTAGCACATTCAAATTTACATATTTCTAATACAACATGGGATTATATTTTTGATTTGTGGCTAGATAATCCTGTTGTAGATTTTATGATTTATAAAAATGTACAAGATATTTCTAAACATTTAGATGCGCTAAAATCGGTAGTTGTTCGATTAATCAAACAACAATTAAATTAAAGACTTTCCCGTAGTAGAATGATTTTCTAACTATGGGAAAGTCTTTTCCACTTTTCTAATAGGAATGTGGTACAATAAATCGAAGAAATCGTGAAGGAGGAAATCGAGTGGGATTTCGTTATAAAGTCATTTTAAGCTATGATGGAACGAATTATGTAGGGTTTCAAGTACAAGAAAATGGCAATAGTATTCAAGCAGAATTAAATAAAGCATTACGAAAAATGACAAAGGGATTGTATATTCCGGTTTGCGGTTCAGGTAGAACAGATTCAGGTGTACATGCGAATGGACAAGTGATACATTTTGATTATCCAACTAAAATTGAAGAAGAAAATTTACAAAGAGCTTTAAACAGTTTATTACCGGATGATATTTCTGCAAAACAAGTAATGGCAGTTAGTGATGAATTTCATGCTAGATATAGTGTGACGGGGAAACGATATATTTATCGTGTAAATATTCAAAAATTCGTAAATCCATTTAGTCGTTTATATACTCTTCATCATCCTTATCGAGTGAATGTGGATAATATGAATGAAGCTTTACAAGCGGTCATTGGCGAACATGATTTTACAAGCTTTTGTTCTACAAAGACGGATAAGGAATCGAAAGTGCGAATCGTTACCAAAGCAGAAGTGGTAGAAAAGGATGGGGAATTAGTCTTCACGTTTGAAGGAAATGGCTTTTTATACAATATGATTCGTATATTAGTGGGGACAAGTCTACAAATCGGAGATGGATTACGACCTGTTTCAGATATGAGAGACATTTTAGTAGCAATGGATCGACAAAAAGCAGGACCTACAGCTCCACCACAAGGCTTGTATTTAGATGAAGTTTTCTATGAAGAAAAGGAATAATGCAGTTTTATCAAGAGTATGTTACAATAGAAGCGTAATTAATTTAAAGGAGAGATACGATGGTATTAGAAAATTTTGATGTAAATTTACAAAAATATGCAAAATTACTAGTGTCTACTGGGATTAATGTTCAACCGGGACATACAGTAGTCATTTATGCGGAAGTGGAGCAAGCAGTATTTGCACGCTTATTAGTAAAAGAAGCGTATCAATTAGGAGCAAGTGAAGTTATCGTTCAATGGAGTGATGATGAAATCAACCGTGAGCGTTTATTATATGCAGCGGAAGATCGTATTACGACAGTTCCTGAATATAAAGTCCAAGAAATGCATTATTTATTAGACCATAAAGCAAGTCGTTTAAGCATTGTCTCTAAAGATCCAGATGCATTAAATGGAGTAGATACAAGTCGTCTTGCAAAATCAATGAAAGCTACAAGTGTTGCTTTAAAACCAATGCGTATTGCAGGTCAATCGAATAAAATAAGCTGGACAGTAGCTGCTGCTGCAGGTAGCGCATGGGCTAAAAAAGTATTCCCAGAAGCAACATCAACTGAAGAAGCTGTAGATTTACTATGGAATCAAATCTTTACTACTTGCCGAGTATATGCTGATGATCCAGTTGCTGCTTGGAAAGAACATGAAGAAAAATTAGACAAAAAAGCAGCTATTTTAAATAAAGAACAATTTGCTAAATTACACTACACTGCACCAGGGACAGACTTAACTCTAGGAATGCCTAAAAATCACGTGTGGGAAAGTGCAGGAAGCATCAATGCTCAAGGAGAACACTTCATCGCAAACATGCCAACAGAAGAAGTATTCTCAGCTCCAGATTATCGTGTAGCTGAGGGGTATGTAACAAGTACAAAACCATTAAGTTATAATGGCAATATTATCGAAGGAATCAAAGTTACGTTTAAAGATGGTCAAATTGTAGAAGTTTCTGCTGAAAAAGGCGACCAAGTAATGAAAGATTTAGTATTCGAAAATATGGGTGCTCGTGGATTAGGTGAAGTTGCGTTAGTAAGCGACCCTTCTCCAATTTCTCAATCAGGAATTACATTCTTTAATACATTATATGATGAGAATGCTTCAAACCACTTAGCAATTGGTTCAGCTTATGCGACAAGTGTTAAAGGTGGAGAAAAATTTGAAACTGAAGAAGAATTAGCTGCAGCCGGTTTAAATCGTTCAGACGTTCATGTGGACTTCATGATTGGTGGACCAAATATGAATGTTGACGGTATTCGTGAAGACGGAACAGTTGTACCAATCTTCCGTAATGGAGACTGGGCTATTTAATGACATTGAAAGCATCCTATCCATTGTTAATCTTAGATGGACGGGATGTTTTTTATTTAACAAACGAAGGGAGTTGTAAGTATGACTCGACAAAGAAAATGGTTTTATGGAATTTTTGGGATGTTATTTGCACTGATTTTATTATTTTATGGATTGATTCTTATATTTACTTATCGTGGAACTCCTGAAGCAATTGGATTATGGAATTTAGAAACTTATGAAAAAAAGAATCACTCTTATCGATTTGATGCAAAGGGCGATGAAATGGCAACGATATTATTTTATACGGGAGCATTAGTAGAGCCTCAAGCTTATGTAAATTTAGCGATGGAATTATCCAATCAAGGTATTACGACTTATGTCATTGAATCATCTCTTAACTTACCGATTTTAGAAAGAGGTACAACGGAATCGATTATAAAAGAGGAAAAGTTAGATAAAGTTTATGTTGCAGGACATTCATTAGGTGGAGTTGTGGCAAGCTTAGATGCTGTCAAATTGAAAAAGGAAAATCATTTAGCAGGTATTATTTTATTAGCAAGTTATTTTGATAAAAGTGTAGATTTTAGTAATAGTGATGTCCCAGTCTTATCCATTATCGCAAGTAATGATAAAGTTTTGAATTGGACAAAGTATATTAAAAGTAAAAATCGCCTTCCTCAAACTTTTGAACAAGAATTCATTTTTGAAGGAAATCATAGTGGATTTGGCTCATATGGAAAACAAATAGGTGATGGAGAAAGATCGATGAGTGATCGCAGACAACAAAAAATTACAAGTGAAAAAATCGCTAAATTTATTAAGGAACAAAACAAGAATGCTCAATAGTTAAAACGATGAATGAATTTTAAAGAAAAAGCATTAAAGTCATAGCAATTTTAACTAAAAAGTTTTACAATAGAAACGATAGACAAAATAGAAGGGAAGTTATTAAAAATGGCAGATAAAGTGCGTGTACGTTATGCACCAAGTCCAACAGGGCATTTGCATATTGGTAATGCAAGAACAGCTCTATTTAATTATTTATTCGCAAGACATTACGGTGGAGAATTTATTATTCGTATTGAAGATACTGACCGTAAAAGAAATATTGCTCATGGAGAAGAAAGTCAATTAGAAAACTTAACTTGGTTAGGAATTGACTGGGATGAAGGTCCAGATAAACCAAAAAATGTAGGACCATATCGTCAATCAGAACGTGAACATATTTATAATCCATTAATTGAACAATTAATTGCAGAAGATAAAGCTTATAAATGCTATATGACTGAAGAAGAGTTAGAAGCAGAACGTGAAGCACAACGTGCAAATGGAGAAATGCCACATTATAGTGGACAACATGCTCATTTAACACAAGAACAACGTGATGCTTTTGAAGCAGAAGGACGTACTCCAGTTGTTCGTTTCAGAGTTCCTCAAAATAGAACATATACTTTTGATGATATTGTAAAAGGTGAAATTACTTTTGAATCTGGTAGTGTCGGTGGCGACTTTGTTATTCTAAAACGTGATGGTATGCCAACGTATAACTTTGCAGTAGCAGTGGATGATCACTTTATGGAAATTACTCATGTATTACGTGGGGATGACCATATTGCTAACACTCCAAAACAAATGATGGTGTATGAAGCATTTGGTTGGGATACTCCTAGATTTGGTCATATGACATTAATTATTAATACAGAAACAGGTAAAAAATTATCAAAACGTGATGAGTCTATTTTACAATTTATTGAACAATATAAAGATTTAGGCTATTTACCAGAAGCAATGTTCAACTTCATTACTTTATTAGGATGGTCTCCACAAGGGGAAGATGAAATTTTCTCAAGAGAAGAATTTATTGAAATTTTTGATGAAAAACGTCTTGGTAAATCTCCAGCAGCATTCGATCCTAAGAAATTAGAATGGATTAACAACACTTATGTGAAGAAAACTCCATTAGAAGAAGTTGCACCATTAGCAATTCACCAATTACAATTAGCAGGTTTATTACCTGAAACATTGAGTGAAGAGCAACAAGTTTGGGCGAATAAATTAGTAGCGTTATATCATGATCAAATGAGCTACATGAATGAGATTGTTTCTATTTCAAGTTTATTCTTCCAAAAAGACTTTGTTGTAGAAAATGATGAAGCAAGAGAAGTGCTTCAAGGTGAAACTGTACCGACTGTACTTCATGCATTTAAGGCTCAATTAGAAGCTTTAGAAGTATTTGATGAAGCTAGTGTGATGGCAGCTATTAAGGCTGTTCAAAAAGAAACTGGTGTAAAAGGTAAGAACTTATTTATGCCAATTCGTGTGGCAACAAGTGGTCAAACTCATGGTCCATCTTTAGGTCAAACGATTGAATTATTAGGAAAAGAACGTAGCCTTGTACACTTAAACGAAGCGTTGGCTTTAATCCAAGCGTAATTTATGCGTATTAGACTTCCTTAATAGTAGTATTAGGACGGCAGTAGTCTCGCTAAGCGAGTCTCATGCCCATGCTATTATAGGAAGTCTTTTCTTATTTTAAGTAATTATACTAGTAAAGTTATAGTTGCTTTTTAGTATGTAAATAATGAAAATATTGCTTTGTTTTCAAAAAGGTTATGATATAATGAGTCCATTGAAAAGAAAGGGGAATGAATATGGATACAAATAAAACTTATTCAGCAAAAGAGTTTACAATGACCGTATTAAATGCGTTAGCATTAGGGGTAGTTGTAACTTTAATTCCTGGGGCAATTTTAGGTGAATTAACAAAAGCGTTATTACCAGTGTTTCCTCAAGGACAATTAATTATTCAAGCGACTCAAGTGGCTAATACTATGATGGGTGCTATTATCGGTTTAATGGTAGGACATTTCTTTAAATTTACTCCAATTCAAGCAGGAGCCATTGCTTTAGCTACTGTTTTTGCAGGAGGTGCACCAGGCTTTAATCCAGATGTTAAAGGTGTAGTGTTCGCTGGTACTGGAGATATTATTACAATGGGTGTAACGGCGGCAGTAGCAGCTGCATTTATTTTATGGATTGGAGATAAAGCAAAAGCTTATTCAATTATCGTCATTCCAACGGTTACATTAGTCGTTATTGGTGGGATTGGAAGACTTGCTCAACCATACATTGTTAAAATTACAACATTAATTGGTCAAGGGGTGGAATTCTTATTAACCTTACAACCAATTATTATGTGTATGTTAATTGCGATGACATTCTGTATTTTAATTGTTTCACCATTTACAACAGTAGGGATTGGTTTAGCAATTGGTTTATCAGGGATTGGTTCTGGTGCAGCGAACTTAGGAATCTGTGCGGCAGGTTTTGGTTTAGCGGTTGCTGGATTAAAAGTTAATTCAGTAGGAACTTGTATTGCACACTTTATTGGATCTCCTAAAATGTCAATGGCAAACGTAATCGCCAAACCAAAGATTTTATTACCGATGTTATGTTCTTCAGCATTATTAGGTGTTTTAGCAGCAGTCTTTTCTATTCAAGGAACTCCTGCTAGTGCCGGTTTCGGTTTTAGTGGTTTAGTAGGACCTATTTATGCTTTAAACTTAATGGAAAATGGATGGACAGTTGGAAATATTTTATTAGTAGCAGTTATTTTCGTAGTGGCTCCTATTATTTTCAATATTTTCTTTATCCATGTGTTCGAAAAAGTGGTACAATGGATTCAACCGGAAGATTATAAATTAACGGTATAATAAGGAGGAATTATAATGAAAATTGCAATTGCAGGTGCTGGAGCAATGGGATGTCGCTTTGGTTACATGTTGACAAAAGCAGGACAAGATGTTGTCTTAATTGATGAATGGCCAGCGCATATTGAAGCAATTCGTACAAATGGATTACAAGTAGTAGATGGAGATACAACGGATACATTACAAATTCCAATCTACAGACCTGAAGAAGTTCATGAGGAAGTAGATGTGGTTATCGCATTTACAAAATCAATGAAATTAGGGGAAATGCTTGAAAAAATCAAAGCAATTATTCATGAAGATACAAAAGTTGTATGTTTATTAAATGGTTTAGGCCATGAATATACAATGGAAAAATATGTTCCGCGTAAAAACATTATTATGGGTGTAACGATTTGGACAGCAGGAATTAATGCTCCAGGCGTGGCTCGTTTAGGTGGAACAGGTACTGTTGAAATTCAAGCAGTCGAAGAAGCAAGCGGTCGTGCGATTGCAGAAGAATTAGTCGCTGTTATGAATCAAGCAGGATTAAATGCTAGTTATAGTGAAGATGTTTTATTCTCAATTTGGAGAAAAGCATGTGTAAACGGAACAATGAATGCAACGTGTGCCATTTTAGATGCGAATATTGGAGAAGTATTTGACACAACTACAGCAGAAGCAGTTGTGGATCAAATTATTCATGAATTCGTAGAAGTGGCTCATCATGAAGGTGTAAAAATTGATGAAGCTGAAATGAAAAACTATGTTTATACAGCTTCAAACAAAGTGCGTGCACACTATCCATCAATGCACCAAGATTTAATGCAAAATCATCGCTTTACTGAGATTGATTACTTAAATGGATTTGTTGCAAAACGTGGATTAGAGTACGGGATTCCAACTCCATATTGTGCTATGATTACTCAATTAATTCATGCAAAAGAACAAATCTTAAAAGTACAATAATAAGAATTTTGAAGGACGAGACGAGAGTCTCGTCCTTTTTATGGAGAAATTAATAGAATTTTTATATAAAAAACCCACCTAACTATTCAAACTTTCGTCTGATTTGCTAGGTGGGTAAACTTCGTTGGCAGAGTTTCTGGCATAAGTGTATGATGGTTGTTTATTTTTAGAATATCTCTGCCAATCAAAGCGAAGATTAACGAAAAGAACGAGGTTCTTTCCGGAAATCACATCAATAAAAAAGGAAAAATAAGTAAAATGATTGTTTAAATTAATCATTTTATTATATTGTTTAAGTAACGAATAATCATTACTTTTATAAATGTATTATACGATTTTTATTGCTTTTTTAAAAGTAAAAACATTTAAGATTAAGAAATTTCTTTCTTACAAAAATGTAAGAAACAAAAAGAAAATGATAGTTAAAATACAGGAATGCATCGATTTTATTTGATAGAATAAATACAAATCAAAGAGAAAGTAGGAATTGAAATGACATTATTAGATGTAAAACAAGTACAAAAAATTTACCATACAAGATTTGGAGCGATGCAAGTAGAAGCATTAAAAGATATTACTTTTAGTGTTGAAAAAGGAGAATATGTTGCCATTATGGGTGAATCTGGTTCTGGTAAAACAACGCTACTAAATATTTTAGCGACATTAGATCGTCCAACAAAAGGACAAGTATTATTGAATCAATTAGATATTCAAAATATACCTGACAAAACATTAGCAGCATTTCGTCGAGATCATTTAGGATTTGTATTCCAAGATTTCAATTTATTAGAAACGTTATCTGTTAAGGATAATATGTTACTTCCATTAGTACTAGCGAAGAAAACTGTTCAAGAAATGGAGAAAAAAGTAAAACCTGTTGCTACTATGTTAGGGATTGAAAAATTATTAGAAAAATATCCTTATGAATTATCCGGAGGTCAACAACAAAGAGTAGCCATTGGACGTGCAATGATGGCGGATCCTAGTATATTACTAGCAGATGAACCAACTGGAGCATTAGATTCAAAATCTTCTAGCAATATTTTAGATGTGTTTGATACTTTAAATGAAAATGGACAAACGATTTTAATGGTAACGCATAGTACCTTAGCTGCTAGTCGAGCGAAACGAGTGTTATTTATTAAAGATGGAATCTTGTATCATCAATTATTTAAAGGCGAACGTACAGATGAAGAAATGTTTGAAGCAATTTCTGATACGTTAACAGTAATGGCTAATCGAGGTGAGACTCATGTTTAAATTAATTAGTTCATTAGCGGTATCCAATTTAAAGAAAAATCGAACATTGTATATTCCATTTTCGATTGCTTCTATAACAATGATGGTTATTACGTATATTTTATTGGCACTATCTACAAATAAAACGATTTTGCAAAGTAATGGTGGGAATACGGTAGTTATGGCATTAGGTTTTGGTGTTGTGATTATGTTACTTGTCTCTACCTTAACGATGATTTATGCTAATGGATTTGTAATGAAAAATCGCTCGAAAGAATTTGGATTGTATAGCATTTTAGGGTTAGGGCGCTCACAAATTCAATTGTTACAAGTTATTGAAATGTTATTGTTCGCAGTGGTGAATCTTATTGTAGGGCTTGTATTAGGAGTGTTATTGAATCGATTAGCATTTGCCTTATTATTGAAAGCAATGCGCTTTAACGTTCCAATTTCATATGAATTCCAAATTGCATCAGTCATTATAATTGGAATTTTATTTAGTGGAATTTTTGTTTTCTTAATGATTTTAAATGCGATTAAAATTAGAGTGAGTCGACCATTAGAATTATTACGTGAGAAGAAATCGGGCGAAAAAACAGGGCGTTTCTTAAGTATTCGTGCACTAATTGGAGTAGCAATTTTAGGATATGCTTACTATATTTCTCAATCTATTGAAAGTCCGATTAAAGCATTAGGTTGGTTCTTTGTTGCAGTATTATTAGTAGTCATCGCAACTTATATTTTATTTGATGCTGGAAGTATTGCACTTTTACGTTTCTTGAAAAATCGTAAAACATTTTATTATCGTCCAATTAACTTCATCTCAGTTTCTAATTTAATTTTTAGAATGAGAAAAAATGCGATGGGTTTAGCAAGTATTTGTATTTTATCAACAATGGTATTAGTTACTCTTGGCACAACAGGTTCATTACAGTTTGGTGCACAGGAAGTCATTAATCGAACAAGTCCAACTGATTTTGACTTTAGAGGAATGTATCGCAATCCAGAAGAAGTAGCAGAATATTCAAAAGAGGTGAAACAATTATCTGCAAGTGTTTCTTCAAAAGTAACGGATTTTTATGAATATTCTTATATTTTAACAGCGGGAAATCATGAGGGAAATATCTTAAATACAAATGTTAAACAATTAGGTGCTTTACCAGAGGCAATGGTCGTTCTTATATCGGTAGAAGATTATAATCGTAATACAGGTGAAAATCTTACTGTTCAATCAGGAGAAATGTTACTAGGAGAGGAAAGTTTCAAAAAGAAACCTTCGTTTAATCAAGTAGCTTTAGGAGATAATACATTTTCAGTTGCACAAGTCATTGATGTTAAAAATTTCTCAAAAATTGCGGTAGCAAATCCTAATATTACTGATCATTCCTATATTGGTATTTTAAATGAAGAAGATATGGTAAAAGTTGTTCCATATTACAGCAAAGAAAATGATGGAGGACATCGAACTTATACAAGACAATATGTAGCATTATGGAATACATCTAGTCAAACCGATGAGGAGAAGAAGAAAGAATTAGAATTGTATCAACAATCAGACATTGCTGGGGGAATTGATGGGAAAATAGAAATTGCTCAATTATTATTCCAATTTTATGGTTCCCTATTATTCTTAGGAATTTTATTAGCCATTGCTTTTTCAGTAGGAGCAGTTTTAGTCATTTACTATAAACAAGTTTCTGAAGGTTATGAAGACCGTGAACGTTATGTCATCTTGAAGAAAATCGGAATTGATCAACCAATGATTCATCAATCCATTAATCGTCAAGTATTAATTGTATTCTTCTTACCATTATTAACAGCATTCTTACATACTGCGTTATCCTATAATATGGTAAGTAAAATTGTCTTAATCTTTGGCATTAAAGGAAGTATTATTGGATTGACGATGTTAGCAGTAGCAGGCGTTTTTATGATAGCTTACTTCTTAGTTTACAAAATTACTTCAAGAGAATACTTCAAAATTATCAATCGATAGTAAAAATAAACGTCTTTAGTAAGAGCTAAAGGCGTTTTTTTATTGAAGTTTTTCTTCGGGGATTATTCGAAATATTTCGTATAAAAAATATTTTTTTAAAAAATACTTAATATTTGTATCGCATGAAAGCGCAAAACATGATATACTAGAATGTATTCAAGTAAAGAAATTTGGAGGTTTACTCATGATTGATGTTATCGACTTAAATAAAGTATTCGATAATGGCTTTGAAGCATTAAAATCCGTTAACTTTTCAATTGAACAAGGGGATTTAGTTTGCTTATTAGGGCCTAGTGGTTGCGGAAAATCAACTATTTTAAATATGATTGCAGGGTTATTACAACCAACTGGTGGAGATATCCAATTTAAAAAATCTTCTGTTATTAATACAGAACCAAAAGATAGAAATATTGGATTCGTATTCCAAAACTATGCATTATATCCTCATATGACAGTGTTAGAGAACATTATGTTCCCATTAACAGTAGGGGAAAAGAAAATCTCAAAAGAAGAAGCTAAAAAAGTTGCAGAAGAATACATGCAATTAACAAATATTGAGGAATTAGCTGAGAAAAAACCTGGTACTTTATCAGGAGGACAACAACAACGTGTTGCGATTACTCGTGCGTTAGTTCAAAAACCAGAAGTATTATTATTAGACGAACCATTAAGTAACTTAGATGCTCGTTTACGTTTAAAAATTCGTGAAGAAATTCGTCGTTTAGTAAAAGAAGTGGGAATTACAACAATCTTCGTAACTCACGACCAAGAAGAAGCTTTATCAATCAGTGATAAAATTATCTTATTAAATGAAGGTGTTATTCAACATCATGATGACCCTCAAAACTTGTATTTAGAACCAAATAATTTATTTGTGGCTAAATTTATTGGAAATCCAATTATCAACATTTTAGAAGTTGAAGTAAAAGATGGTGTCATTACCCATCCATCATTCACTTTACAAGCAAGTGAATTAGTGGAAAGTCGTTTCCGTAAAGAATTAGAGCAGGGACATTACTCTTTAGGATTACGTCCTGAAGATTTAGTTCCAACTGAAAATGGATTATTTACAGTAACTGTTACGGCTGTAGAATTAATCGGTCGTGAACGTATTTTACACTTTACATTAGGAGAACAAGATATTAAATCAATCGTAAGTGTGGAACATAAGATTGAAGAAGGAGACACACTTTCATTTGACCTTCTAAGACATAAATTATTCTTATTCGATCAAAATGGAGAACGTGTATACTAATGAAAAAATATAATCCTGAGAATCAACCAAAGGCGTGGTTATTCCTTCTTCCGTCATTAGGTGTGATTTTACTATTTAATATTTACCCATTAATTCGTTCATTTTGGATGAGTTTCCAAAAGGGTTCATTGTTAAAACTTCAATTTACTGGTTTATCGAACTATCAAAAAGTTTTAGCAGATCCAGTGTTTCATAAAGCATTACTAAATACGGCTTTATATGCATTTGTAGTAGTGCCAGTGGCACTATGTATTTCAGTTGTCATTGCTTGGATTATCTTTGAAAAGGTAAAACATAAAAGTGTGTTCGAAACAATTTTCTTCATGCCATATGTTACAAGTACAATCGCAATTGGGATTGTGTTCCGTTATTTCTTTAATGGAAGTTATGGATTAATTAACTTTTTACTTGGTTTAGTAGGAATTCCAGCAGTAAACTGGTTAGATAATGTTAATATGAGCATGCCAACTTTAATTATTTTTGGTATTTGGACAGGGCTTGCATTTAATATCATCATTTTATTAGCAGGTTTAAGAAATATTGATCCAGAACATTTTAAAATTGCAAAAATGTTTGGAGCTACAGAAAAAGAAATTTTCTGGAGAATTACATTCCCTCAATTAGTTCCAACAATTGCGTTCTTATCTACAGTAAACTTAATTGGTGCCTTCAAAGTTTATACTCAAGTATATGCATTATTTGGAGGAACAGCAGGGGTAGCCAATAGTGCAACAACTGCAGTTTACTATATTTACGACAAGTTCCATGTGGCTGGTCGTCCAGGGATTGCGATGGCAGCAACTGTAATCTTATTTGTGATTATTCTGATTGCTACTTTCTTCCAAAATAAATTCTTGAGAAGAGCGGAGGGTTAATCATGAAAAAAGTGATCAATTATTTATTATTAGCACTGATTGTGGTTTTATCAATCATTACCGTGTTCCCATTTATTTATATGATTTTGACAGGATTAATGACTTATGCGGAAGCTACAAGTATTCCACCAACATTAATTCCTAAATCATTACAATTCCAAAACTATTTTGAAGTATTCCAAAGAGCGCCATTCTTACGCTACTTTGCCAATACATTATTTGTATCATTATTTACAACTGCTGCAACAGTTATTACTTCATTATTAGCAGCATTTGCTTTAACAAGTTTAGAATTTAAATATAAAAAAGTTGTGACATTAGTGATGGTTTCATTATTAATGGTTCCTTATGAATCTATTATCTTTACAAATTATCAAACTATTGCACAATTAGGATTATTAGATACTTATCTAGCTTTAATCCTTCCATTTTTAACTAGTATTTTCTATATCTACTATCTAAATGGCTATCTTCGTGGAATTCCAAGTACATTCTACAAAGCCGCAAAAATTGATGGTGCATCAGATTTAGAATATATTCGTCGAATTTTAGTGCCAATGTGTAAGCCAGCGCTTGTAACAGTTGGGATTTTAACATTCATTATGAGCTGGAATTCATTCCTATGGCCATTACTTGCAACAAACACTAAATACTATCGTTTATTAAATAACGGTTTATCAGCCTTCACGACTGAAAGTGGTAGTGATGTTCAATTACAAATGGCTGCCGCAACATTGACAGTAGTTCCTATTTTGATTATCTATTTCGTATTTAGAAAAGAAATTATTAGAGGGGTTGCTAAGAATGGTATCAAAGGATAAAACCGTTGTTACATTCCATAGCGGGATTCTAACAATCGGAGGAACGGTTATCGAAGTCAGTTATGGGAATTCACATATTTTCTTTGACTTCGGAACAGAGTTTCGACCAGAATTAGATTTGCCAGATGAACAGTTACAAACACTGATTCAATATGGAATCATCCCAAAACTAAATCATGTTTATGATCCACGTTTGGGATATGAGTACGATGGAGAAGAAACGGAAGAGTATGAAAATACAGCAGTATTTTTATCACATGCTCACTTAGATCATTCAAGAATGATTAATTATTTAGATCCAGCTATTCCATTGTATACGTTAAAAGAAACAAAAATGATTTTAAATAGTTTGAATCGTAATGGAGATTTTTTATTACCAACACCGTTTGAAAAATCTCCTTTTACGAGAGAGATGATTGGCTTAGAACCAAATGCAATCGTAACTGTTGGGGATATTACAATTGAAGTTGTTCCAGTAGATCATGATGCATATGGTGCAAGTGCCTTATTAATTCGAACTCCGGATCATTTCATTACGTATACTGGAGATTTGCGATTACATGGTTATATTCCAGAAGCAACTGTTGAGTTTTGTAAAAAAGCGAAACATACGCAGATGCTAATGATGGAAGGGGTAACGATTAGTTTCCCTGAAAGACCAGTTGATCCAACTGAAATTAAACCAACCAATGAATTAGAAGTAATTGAAAAAGTGGTTCAATTCCAACAAGAAAATCCAAATCGTCCGATAGCTTTTAATGGCTATCCAGCGAATGTGGAACGTTTCGCAAAAATTGTTGAAGAATCTCCACGAACAGTAGTATTAGAGGCTCATATGGCAGCGTTACTACAAGAAGTATTTGGAGTTCATGCTCATTTTTATTATTCAAATGAAGCAAAACGTATTCCAGAATTAAATCATGATTTAGAAGTTTCCTATCAAACACTAATAGACGATCAAGGGGAGTATTTCTGGCAGGTAGTTGATAATTTTGATAAACTACAAGAAGGAACACTGTACCTTCACTGTGATGCTCAACCATTAGGTGACTTTGATCCGAATTATCAAGTGTTTCTCGATTTATTAGCGAAACATCACATCGAATTTGTGAAGATCGCTTGTTCAGGTCATGCAAAACCTGCGGATTTAGACCGTATTATTGCGATGATCGAACCCCAACTTTTGGTTCCTATCCATACTTTAAAACCAGAATTACTGGAAAATCCGTATGGTGAGAGAATATTGCCACATCGTGGCGAAAAAATTGTGTTGTAAAACTATAAAAGAAAAAGGAGAACAATTATGAAATTCAAATCTTTAGTAAAAGCGACACTTGCGACAACATCAGTTTTAGTTTTAGGAGCTTGCGGCAATAGCGCATCAAACTCACAAAAAGAAACTAAAGCAGACATTCAAACAGAAGTAAAAGAGGAAACAAAAATTACTTTCTGGCATGCCTTAAATGGTAAATTAGAGGAAACTCTAACGAAATTAACTGAGGAGTTTATGGCTAAAAACCCTAATGTGAAAATTGAGTTACAAAACCAATCTTCATATAAAGATTTACAAGCTAAAATTAACTCTACATTAACTTCACCAAAAGATTTACCAACAATTACTCAAGCATACCCAGGATGGTTATGGAATGCTGCAGATCAAGATCAATTAGTTGATTTAAAACCTTACTTAGAAAATTCAACTATTGGTATCAAAGATGATGCTGCAATTCGTTCAGAATTATTAAAAGGTGCTCAAATCAATGGAGTTCAATATGGTATTCCATTTAACAAATCAACAGAAGTATTATTCTACAATGCTGACATCTTAAAAGAGTATGGTGTTAAAGTACCAACTACTTTAGATGAATTAAAAGAAGCAGCTAAAACAATTTATGAAAAATCAAATCATCAAGTTGTAGGTGCTGGTTTTGACTCATTAAACAACTACTATGCAACTGGTATTGTGAACAAAGGTGTTCAATTCAACAAAGAATTAGATATCACTGGTAAAGAATCAAAAGAAGTAGTTTCTTACTATGCTGATGGTATTAAAGAAGGTTACTTCCGTACAGCTGGTTCAGATAAATACTTATCAGGACCATTTGCTAACAAACAAATTGCAATGTATGTAGGTTCAACTGCGGGTGAATCATTCGTAGCTAAAGGTGCTAAAGAAGCTGGATATGAGTATGGTGTAGCTCCTCGTCCTGAGAAAATTAACATCCAACAAGGTACTGATATTTACATGTTCCAAAGTGCTTCTGAAGAACAACGTACTGCAGCTTACTTATTCTTAAAATTCTTAGCTTCTCCTGAGTCTCAATTAACTTGGGCACAAGCTACAGGTTATATTCCAGTAGTTTCTAAAGTGTTAGAAAGTGCAGAATACAAAAACTCAAATTCTAAAGTTCCAGCAGCAATCGCTGAAGGTAAAAAAGAATTATTCTCAATTCCTGTAATTGAAAATGCTGACTCTGCATATTCAGAAATCACTAAGATTCAAGAAAAAGTTTACAGTGATGTAAATGGTTCAAGCGTTGATAAAGTGTTAGAAGCTTCTAAAGCTGAATTCCAATCAGTTTGGAACCAATAGATTCGTATTAGACTTCCTTAATAGTAGTATTAGGACGCCAGCAGACCTGCGGTCTCATGGCTAAAATTTGAGCCTAAGGTCTCAAATTTTCCTGCAGTATCAGCCGATGTGGCTGATACTGCTCATACTACTATAGGAAGTCTTTTCTTATTTAACGGATATAAATTAGGGTACGTTTGGAATTAGACTTCCTTAATAGTAGTATTAGGACGGCAGCAAACCTGCGGTTTCATGGCTAAACATGCTACTATGGGAAGTCTATTCTCATTTTACGGAAGTATAATAGGGCACTTCTGAAAGGAGAGTTCGTATAGTAGTATTATTACTATACGAACTCTTTTTTTGTTTTATGATAGAAATCTATATATTTTATGGCTTATATGATACAATGGACTGTGACTAAAGAAGGAAATGAGGGATATAATGGAAATCAAAATTATTGAAACAAGTGATATGCATGGATATGTATTACCTACCAACTATGCTGAAAGAAATTTAGATTTAGGATTTAGTACGGCTAAAGCTGCAACAATTATTAAAAAAATTAAAGCTGAAGCAAAAGGGCCTGTTATTCAAATTGAAAATGGGGACTTCATTCAAGGTTCTCCATTAAGTTATTACGTACGTAAACAAGGTCATCATGTAGCGAATGATTTAACAAAAGTTTTAAACTATTTAGAATATGATTTAGGAATTTTAGGAAACCATGAATTCAACTATGGATTAGACTATTTACGTGAAGCAATTGAATCATACAACCATCCAATTATTTGTGCGAACATTCTTTCTAAAACAGGAGAACAAGTATTTGGAGAGCCTTATCGTATTATCGAAAAAGAAGGCGTTAAAATTGCAGTGTTAGGATTGACAACTCCATATATTCCAAAATGGGAACAACCTGCAACCGTTAAAGATTTAACCTTTGTTAGTGCTTTAGAAACTGCACAAAAATATGTTCCAGAAATGCGTGAAAAAGCAGATATCGTAGTGGTTACATATCACGGAGGGTTTGAGTCAGATTTAGAAACTGGTGAACCAACTGAGTTATTAACAGGAGAAAATGAAGGGTATGCGATTGCGACTAAAGTACCTGGAATTGATGCTCTTGTAACAGGACACCAACACCGTGTTATTGCAACAAAAGTAAATGGAGTTCCAGTGATTCAACCAGGATACCGTGGAGCTTATGTAGGTGAAATTAGTTTACAAGTTGAAAAAGAAGGCGACCGTTATGTTGTCGTTAATAGTCAAGCTAAATTACATGAAACAGCGGGAGTTAAAGCAGATCCTAAAGTATTAGAAATGTTTGAAAAATTACAAGCTGATGTAGAAAATTGGTTAGATACACCAGTAGGAACTGTTGTTGGAGATATGACAATTACAGATCCTCAGCAAGCAAGATTAGTGGAGCATCCCTATATTGAATTTATTAACAAAGTTCAAATGGAAGCAACGGGTGCAGATATTTCAGGAACAGCTTTATTCAATAATGAAGGACGAGGCTTTGGTTCTAAAATTGCAATGCGTGATGTGATTACAAACTACATTTATCCAAATACTTTAGCAGTTCTAAAAATTTCCGGAGAAGATTTACGTTTAGCTTTAGAAAGAGTAGCAACTTACTTTATTGTAAAAGACGGAGAAGTTCAATTTAATCCAAAATATATTGAACCAAAACCACAATATTATAATTATGATATGTATGAAGGTATTGAGTATACACTTGATTTTACAAAACCATTTGGAGAACGAGTGACAAGACTAGAATATCATGGAGTTCCTGTTCAAGATACAGATGAATTAGAAGTTGTAACAAACCAATATCGTGCAGTAGGTGGCGGAAACTATGCCATGTTTAAACCAGAAAAAATTGTAAGAGAAGTACAAATTGATATGACAGAATTAATTGCGGATTATATGAAAAAACATCCTGTATTAGAAGCCACAACAAACCAAAACTTCAAGACAATTATTAAATAAATTTTTTAACAATCAGGAGAAAACATTTTTCTTTGTAGCTAAGCTACTAAAGGAAGGTGTTTTTTTCTTATTTATTCCGTGATACAATCAAGGTGTATAGGAATGATTAGAAATTGAGGTGAAATGGATGCATACGGTGATGATTGTGGAAGATGAACCCATTATTCGTGATGCTGTAGCTCAGGAATTAAGCAAATGGAATTATCAAGTTGAATGTGTAACAGATTTTAATAAAGTAATGGATGATTTTGTAAGAGTGAATCCACAGTTAGTGATATTAGATATTACTCTTCCTTTTTTTAATGGTTATTATTGGTGTCAGGAAATTCGTAAAATTTCGAATGTACCAATTTTATTTTTATCTTCTCATCAACAACCGATGGATATTGTCATGTCAATCAATATGGGGGCAGATGACTATATTACGAAACCTTTTGAAATGCCGATATTAGTAGCTAAAATTCAAGGACTTTTCCGTCGTGCGTATGAATTTGTGGGGACTCAAGATTGGATTGAATATAAGGGTGCGACTTTACATTTGAAGACGACTCAATTTACTTATAAACAACAAGTTATTGATTTGACGAAAAATGAATTTCAAATTTTACGTGTTTTATTTGAAAGAGTCAGAAGCTTTGTAAGTCGAGATGAATTGATGAAAGAATTATGGAATAGTGATTTCTTTATTGATGATAATACGTTAACCGTTAATGTTGCACGTCTTCGTAAAAAATTAGAAGAATGCGGGTTAGTGAATTTTATTACGACTAAAAAAGGAATCGGTTATGGATTGGTGGATACCAATGAGTAAAGAGAAGAGAAAGTTCATTCAACAGTGGCTATTTAGTCATAAAAATTTTTTAGTTTATATTGTTTTTATTCTATGCTTATGGCTAATCTTTGGGTTTGCTTTTAATGCTTTAGAATGGATGTTGTATTTAATATTGCTAGTGCTAATTTTTTCAGGCTTATTTTTAGCTTCATGGTGTGTAAAGGATTTTCTACAGTATAAAAAAATAAAGAAAAATCCAAATTGGAAAGAATTACTTCAAAGTGAAAAAGTGTGGACAAAATCTGAACAGTTTTTATTAGAAACTTTAGAGGATTATGCCTCTCAATTAGCGCAAACTGAATTTCAACAAAGAGAAGCTTATAAAGAGCAGTTGGATTACTATACAATGTGGATTCATCAAATTAAGACGAGTATTGCTTCGAGTCAATTATTAATTCAGGCTTTACCAACTCTTCCTGAAAAGAGTCCATTAGAACAAGAGTTAATAAAAATTACAACTTATACAGACTTTGTTTTGCATTATGTTAGAATGGAGACATTTCATCAAGATTTAGTATTGAGAGAACATTCTTTAGACAGTATTATTCGTCAAATTTTAAAGAAATTTGCAACGTTCTTTATTTATAAAAATCTTCGATTATCTTATGAGTCTATTGATCAAGTCATTGTGACGGATGCAAAATGGTTTAGTGTTATTTTGGAACAAATTTTACTAAATTCCATAAAATATACGGATAAAGATGGGCAGATTTCTATTTATTTAGATGGGTCTTATTTATGTATTCAAGATACAGGAATTGGAATTGCTAAATCTGACCAGCAACGTATTTTCGAAAGAGGATTTAGTGGGTTTAATGGGAGAATGAATTACCATTCTTCAGGATTAGGCTTATATTTATCAAATGAAATAGCGAAAAATTTGGGGTTAGAATTATCAGTAGAATCGGTTGTTGGAGAAGGAACAACTTTAAAAATTTTATTACAACAAAATAAGCTGGATACGAGAGTTTAATGCGGAAAAATGAGTCTTAAAATCGCTTAAAATTTCCCATGGAACACCCGGATATGTTATGATAAAGAGAATGAAATAGGAGAGGTGAATGACACATGGCAGATCAATTAGAATTAGTGGTCATTACAGGAATGAGTGGTGCTGGAAAAACAGTCGCAATGCAAAGCTTTGAAGATATGGGCTATTTTTGCGTTGACAATATGCCACCAAGTTTATTACCAAAATTTTGGGAATTAGTAAAAGAATCTGGAAAAATTACAAAAATTGCATTAGTAATCGATTTACGTTCTAGAGCATTTTTCGATGAAATTATGACATCGATTAGTGGGTTAGATAATACTTCGTTTATTACTACAAAAATCTTATTTTTAGAAGCGAGTGATGATGCATTAGTTTCTCGTTATAAAGAAACTCGTCGTACTCACCCATTAGCTGGTGACGGGCGTGTATATGATGGAATTATTGCAGAACGTCGATTATTACAAGATATAAAAGTTCGTGCTCAAAAAGTAATTGACACAACAACTCTTTCTCCAAGAAAATTACGTGAGGAAATTATGCATACTTTCTCAAATGGTGATACTGATATCTTTACGATTCAAGTCGTATCTTTTGGATTTAAATATGGAATTCCAATTGATGCGGATATCGTAATGGATGTTCGATTCTTACCAAATCCTCACTACATTGAGGAATTACGACCATTAACAGGGCAAGATTCTGCCGTTTATGATTATGTCATGAGTCAACCTGAAACGAAAACTTTCTATCATAAATTTATGGAATTATTAGACTTTGTAATTCCTGGTTATAAAAAAGAAGGGAAATCAAGTGTAACGATTGCGATTGGCTGTACAGGTGGACAACACCGTTCCGTTGCATTAACAGAACGTACAGGAAGAGAATTAATGTCTGACTCTTATCATGTAACGATTTCCCACCGCGATAAAGATAAACGTAAAGAAGGGAATGGTCGTTCGTGATTTTTGAAGTAGAGCCTCAAGAAAAGAAGCGAAAGAAAGGTCCTAAAATTACTGTTATTGGTGGAGGAACAGGCTTACCTGTTTTATTAAGAAATTTAAGAAAGAAAGATGCTGAAGTGACGGCAATTGTAACGGTTGCTGATGATGGAGGTAGTTCGGGTGTTATTCGTGACTATATTAACGTTGTACCTCCAGGCGATATTCGTAACTGCTTATGTGCGTTATCTCCAATGAATTCCTTGCAAAAAGATATTTTCCAATATCGTTTTAAGTCAGATGATCAATTTTTTGCAGGTCATGCGATTGGAAATTTAATTATTGCTGCTTTAACAGAAATGCATGGGAATAATATTTTTGATGCGATTCGTTTGCTTTCTAGAATGATGAGTATTGAAGGTCATGTTTATCCTGCTGCAGAAGAACCATTATTGTTAAGAGCAGAATTTGAAGATGGAACGATTGTAGATGGAGAGTCTCAATTAGCGAAGCATCGTAAAAAGATTAAACATGTTAGTGTCCATACTTATGATGAAAATCGTAAACCAATTGCTTCGAGAGAAGTTGTTGAAGCGATTATGGAAGCCGATATGGTCGTTATTGGACCAGGAAGTCTGTATACAAGTATTTTACCAAACTTAATGATTGAAGATATCGGACGAGCTGTTTGCGAAACAAAAGCAGAAGTTGTGTATATTTGTAATATTATGACACAATTAGGAGAAACAGAACATTTTGCAGATAGTGACCATGTTCGTGTCTTGCATGAGCATTTAGGGGAACGATTTATTGATACGGTATTAGTGAATACGGAGTCTGTTCCAGAAGAGTATTTGAATCAACAAAAGCATGAAGAATATTTGTATCAAGTAAAATATGATTTCCAAGGATTACGAGATCAAGGATGCCGAGTGATTTCTACTGATTTTCTTAAATTAAGAGAAAATGGCGTCTATCATGACGGACAAAAAGTTATTGATGAATTATTTACTTTATTACGAAGTGTAAAACATGATTAATGAAAAAGAAGTGGGGAAGAGCAAATGTTCTTTCCCACTCCTATTGTATAGAGAAAGGAGGGTATTATGTCATTTGCATCTGAAACAAAAAAAGAATTAACACAATTAGAAGTGCATATTGAACATGCCAAAGCTGAATTAGCGGCACTTATTCGTATGAATGGTTCTTTAAGTTTATTTAATCGTCAGTTTGTGTTAAATATCCAAACGGAAAATGCAGCAATTGCGAGACGTATTTTCGTATTATTAAAACAACATTATCAAATTGAAAGTGAATTACTTGTTCGTCGTAAAATGAAATTGAAGAAAAATAATGTGTATATTGTACGTTTAAAACAAGGAACTAAGGAAATTTTAAGCGACTTAGGTATTATGGAAGGTTTTGAATTAATTACACATATTCCATTAGAGATTCGTGATAATGAAGAAAAAATGCGTTCTTATTTAAGAGGAGCATTTCTAGCAGGGGGATCTGTTAATAATCCTGAAACAAGTCGATATCATTTAGAAATTTATTCAAACTATGAAGAACATAATGAAGATATTTGTGATATGATGAATGCTTTTGGGCTCAATGCAAGGATGATTGAGAGAAGAAATGGATTTATTACTTATTTAAAAGAAGCAGAAAAAATTGCAGATTTTCTTGCACTTATTGGTGCAGCGAATGCGATGATGAAATTTGAAGATATTCGAATTGTAAGAGATATGAGAAACTCGGTGAACCGTTTAGTGAACTGTGAAAATGCCAATATTAATAAAGTAGTTAATGCCGCTTCTCGACAAATGGAAGATATTTTATTAATTGAGGAGACAGTGGGGCTTGAAGCGATGCCTGCTAAATTATTTGAATTAGCACAAGTTAGAAAAGAAAATCCGGATATTAGTTTAAAGGACTTAGGGGAGATTATTCCATCTGGTCCGATTTCAAAATCTGGAGTTAATCATCGCTTAAGAAAAATATCTGAATTTGCCGAAAATTTAAGAAAAAATATTTCGTAAAAAAATATTTTTCGCGATTTTTTTCATACTTATATAGTGAAGGACAAATTGTTCTTTGATTATAGAATGGAGGTATGAAAAATGAATCATGTTTCATTAATTGGTCGTCTGATTAAAGAGGTGGCTGTTCATCAATCTGAGAAGGGAAATTCTGTGTGCCGTAATACTTTGGCAGTGCAGAATATTTATAGACAGAATGATGGGGATAAGCAAACAGATTTTATTCAGGTGATTGCTTTTGGTAAGATGGCAGATCGTATTCAACGTTTTGTTAAGAAGGGCGATCGTTTAGGAATTGAGGGTCGTATTCATTCGAGACATTATAAGAATCGTGATCAGCAGGATGTTTATGTGACCGAGGTGATTATTGAGGAATGTTATTTCCTAGAGCCTAAGTCGCAAGACAGTGAACCAGAAGAAACGGATGAGTTTGCTTCGATTTTCACGGTTGAGGGCGAATGAGATAAAAGACTTCTTAGATTGTAGTATTAGGACGCAAGCAGCCTCGCAAATGCGAGTCTCATTGCTAAAATTTGAGCCTAGGGTCTCAAATTTTCCTGCACTAGAAGCCAGTTGGCTTCTAGTGTCCATACTACAATTGAGAAGTCTTTTTTCTTTTCTTGGGAATGACAATGGGCCGTTGAAAACGATACTTCTAATGATTGTAGTATTAAGATATTTCCTGTGCTTATACTACAATTTCTCAGTAATTACTCGCTCAATAGCTTTAATAACACCATTATTTTCATTCGTGTCTGTTACAATGTCGCATAGATTTTTCACTTCTTCTGTGGCGTTTCCCATTGCGATTGCTAATCCTGCGTATTGAAGCATTTCGATATCGTTTGCAGCATCTCCAATCGCGGCAATTTCGTTTCGGGTGATATTGAGTTTTTGTGCTAATTTTTTTAGTCCGTATGCTTTATTGATGCCTTTTTTTAGTACCTCAATTAAATATTTTTGGCTACGAACTACATAGAATTCATCTCTCCATGAATCTGGAATCATTTTTTCAAATTCATTTAATTGTTCTTCGTCTCCAAGTAGTAAAATTTTATAAAAATCTGTTGTGAGAGATTCTTCTATTGTAATACGTTTGATCTCTCCGTTGATAATTTTTACATCATATTCCATCCATTCTGTTGGTTCTTGGTCAAAGGAGTAGTAATAATCAACTCCACCTCCCATCACACTAATGTCGTGTTCTTTTCCGAGTTGAATCCATTTTTGGATAGCAGATGAATCTACAAATGCATCCATGATACGATTTCCTGTTTGGCTTTCATAAATATTAGCTCCATTTTGACTAATAATATAATGATTTTCTTCAAGATAGCCTAAGTCTTTTAAGTAAGGGCGAATTCCCGTTTCTGGCCTACCTGTACATAGAACCAATAGTGTTTCTGTATCTTTATGATGAAATTCTTTGAAATATTGTTTTGTTTCTTCCAGTAATTGTTTTTTAGAATTGAGCAGTGTACCATCCATATCAATGGCAATTAGTTTAATCATATGAGATCTCCTTTAGTGTTCTGTTAGTCTATTGTAACATAAAGAAGAGTTTTAAATATATCAACCTTCCAAAAGCCAATCAAAAATCACATCATTCGTATCAAATGCAGCGCCATTTTGACAATGAAGATTGCTGTAGTCCTGCTCTTTGTCGAAAATTTTCATCTTTTTATTGGTAATGTCTAATTGTTTAAAATATTGTGTTGCTAAGTCAGAAGGATAATAGTTATCATTTTTTGCAACACAGATAAGAACTGGATTTTTTACAGGGAGTTCTGAAAAATCTCGACATTGAATGATGAGTTGGTTGAGTGAATCACATCCGAAAACCCATTTTGCATGTTCAATTTGCCAATTTAAAAAAGGGACATGAGAAATATATACCTCAATCATTTTTTCTAAAAAAGGTGGGAATTGACTTTTTAAATAGGGATGAAGCATTTTCGGGATATTTGTTTTAAAGGAATCCAACATATTTGGAAAATAATTATATAGTACAACTTTATCGAATAAATGCTCGTTTAATGCAGATGTCCTTGCAATTAATAATCCACCTAATGACAGTCCGATTCCGATTTTTGGTAAGACAATCTCTTCTTGGTAAGAATGAAAGATAGCTTCTACTACTAAATCCCAACGTGGAGTAAAACTTTTTTGATAAGTTCGTATAGCCCTAGATTGTCCGGGGCCTTCAAATAAAATGACATGATAACCTTCCTCTAAAGATGCTTTTACATTCGTAAAATAAAGTTCTTCTAATAAGGCATCGAATCCACCACAAATGAATAATGTTCCTTTAGGTGTTTGATTCGTTTTAAAAAATAATGTTCGTAAGGAATAATCTTCAAAAGGGACTTCCTTCAGTTCATAAGGAATTGATAATAAATTAAGACCTTTATAAAAATAATCAATGGATAGTTGATAACAATCCAGTTTTCTGCTGTCTTTTGGCGATAAGAAAAATTCAGCTGCTTGAAAGTATCGACTAGCCCTCAAATAAGCTTTTCCTTTAGAAATAGAACTGTTGAATTTTTTTGTTACTAATCTGTTGCCGAGTTTATACCATTCGATATACCAAGAATCATAATTTTTTTCTTTAATTTTTTCTGTAGTAGATTGAACTTCGGCAAAATCACTTCCGCCATAGGGGCAATACCACATTAATCGTCTTGTTTCAAATTCGAATTCAAAAGTTTTAAAAAACATCGAAACACTCCTTTATAGCAATCATATCTAGTTATGGGTATAATAATAATCAGATTAAGCTTGTGAGAAAAGAAGTTACTTTGAGGTGCCTATGGAAAAAGAAAGATGTTTACGAGAGTTAGCTTTACCATTACTCGGGAAATGGAGCATATTTATTGTATTAACATTATCTGAAGAGGAAATGTATTTTGCTCAATTAGAGCGTGAAATTGGAATGATTTCAAGAAAGATGTTATCGCAAACGTTAAATGATTTAATCGAGATTCATATTGTCTATAAAAAAGGGGAATCTTCTACAGGACAAAAGACGTATTATGGATTAACTCCTTTAGGGAAGAGTTTATTGCCACATGTTTATGGACTTAAAAATTGGATGATAGCGAATGAAGAATTTTTACGCAAAAAATAAAAGCACAAAATCATGGCAAAGCGCCATCGGTTTTGTGCTTTTAAGTAGTTTGAATAATTATTCGTTTTCTAAACGTTCAAAGGCATCGTGAATGACTTGTTTTAAGGCAGATGCTGATAAGTCCATTTTTTCTTGTTCAGAATCTGCTAATGGAATTTCGATAATTTGACGAATACCGTCACGACCAATAACGGCTGGTGCTCCGATATACACATCGTCTTGTCCATATTGTCCTTCAAGATAAACAGATAATGGGAAGATGGCTCTTTCATTATTTAAAATCGCTTTTGTAATTCTTGCTAAAGTAGCTCCAATACCATAGTAAGTAGCACCTTTTTTCGCAATAATTTCATAAGCAGCATCTCTTACTTGGAAGAATACTTCGACTAATTTTTCTTCATCAGTATTTGGATTTTGGCGAACCCATTCATAAATTTGTAATCCACCGACATTGGCATGTGACCATACTGGGAATTCAGTATCTCCGTGTTCTCCTAAAATATATCCGTGGACATTACGAGCATCAACGTCGATTAGTTCAGCAATTGCTTGACGGAAACGAGCGCTATCTAAGGCTGTTCCTGAACCAATTACTCGATGTTTTGGTAATCCAGAGAATTTCCAAGTAGCATAAGTTAAAATGTCTACTGGGTTTGATGCAACTAGGAAAATTCCATCAAATCCACTAGCCATAATAGGATCAATAATTCCTTTTAAGATTTTTAAGTTTTTGTGTACTAAGTCAATACGAGTTTCTCCTGGTTTTTGAGCAGCACCTGCTGTGATACAAATAACGTCTGCATCATGGCAGTCTTCATAACTTGCTGCATAGATTTTCTTAGGAGAGTTAAATGCTAGAGCGTGTGATAAGTCTAAAGCATCTCCTTCAGTTTTTTCTTTTGCAATATCAATAATACCAAGTTCTTCAGCAATTCCTTGAAGTACAAGTGCGTATGCATAGCTAGAACCAACAGCACCGTCCCCTATTAAAATCACCTTGTTACTAGATTTAATTGTTTTTTCCATTGTATTACCTCCTTATTCCTTCGTGGAATAACTATCCATAGTATAGCACGATTTGATTTGTGATACTTAATCTAAAGTTTTGAAAAAATGAATTTTTTCAAAAGAGTATGTTTGCGATTTCTTCCGTTTTCATTTGCGAATAAATAATGATTTATATACTTTTATAGAGAGGGAAATGGTAAAAAAATAAATGTGAAAGTTCTCTCACACAATGATTTATTCGTTAATTTTTCGATTTTTGAATAGTTTGTGATATACTAAATAGGACTCAAGATAGAAATGGTGTGACATTATGAAATTAATTATTGGATTAGGAAATCCAGGTGCGAAATATAAAGGAACTCGTCATAATATTGGATTTATTACCGTTGACGAATTTGCCTATCAAGAAAAATTAGAATTTAATCAAGCGTTATTTGATGCAACTTTTACTCAAACACATATCGATGGAGAAAAAGTCATTTTAATGAAGCCGTTGACGTATATGAATTTATCTGGTCAAGCGGTGCGTCCATTAATGAATTATTTTAAAATTGGAATTGAAGATATTGTTGTTCTGTATGATGATATGGATCTTCCAGTTGGGAAAATTCGTTTGCGTCAAAAAGGTAGTGCCGGAGGACATAACGGGATTAAGAGTATCATTAGTTGTTTAGGAAGTGACCAATTTAATCGTATTAAAATTGGCGTAGGACGACCTGCTCCAGGTAGAAGTGTGGTCAATCACGTATTAGCTAATTTTGAAAAGGAAGAACAAGAAGAAATTTTATCTTCTGTTTCTAAAAGTGTAGAAGCGTTAAGAGATTGGATAAAAGGTGATAACTTTATTCAAACAATGAATCGTTATAATTAAATAAATTAAAAAAAGGCTGGAGCGAAAGTTTCAACCTTTTTAGTGCGTATATAAAGAGAAAGGAAAAGATATGTTACCGTTAGGAATTAGTAAAAAACAGATCCATAGTTTTAAAGAATGGATAGAAAACCTTCCTATGATGCAAAGTCAGTTAGTGTTAGGATTAACTGGAGCGGCAAAACATTTAGCTGTAGCAAATGCATATGAAAATTGGAAGGGCCCAGTAGTTGTTGTAACGCCAACAATGTTACAAGCGACTCAATTATATGAAGAATTAGTACAGTGGTATGAAGACGAAGTATATTTATTTACAGTAGAGGAATCTTTAGCTGCAGAATATTCCATTCACTCTCCTGAAGTGGTGAGTAATCGAATTCGAACATTACAGTTTTTAACAACTGGAGAAAAAGGAATCGTAGTCGTTCCATTATCAGGAATTCAAAAGCCATTAGTACCTTTAGAAGTTTGGAAGAAAAGTACCATTGAATTAGTCGTTGGAGAAACTCAGTTAGAGGTAGAAGATTTAGTAACGAAATTAGGACGGATGGGTTACCGTAGAGAAGCAATGGTAGCTACACCAGGAGATTTTTCTGTTCGTGGAGGAATTGTCGATATTTATCCGTTGAATCAAGAACATCCGATTCGGTTAGATTTTTTTGATGATGAATTAGATTCATTACGGTATTTCGATGCAGAAACGCAACGCTCACTTGAAATGGTGGAAAATATCATTCTTTTACCGGCAACAGATATTCCATTTGAATATGAAGTGGTATTTGAGGCAAAAGCTAAGATTCAAAAAGCTTATGAAAAAGATATAAAGAGTAGTGAATCAGATGAACGCACTCAATTATTAACCAATCAAATGAATCACCTGTTGGCACAATTAGAAGAAGGAGAGATTCCTCCTAAAATTTCTTATTGGCTCGAACTATTTTATAAAGAGAAAACATCTATTTTAGATTATGTGTCTAAAAAAGGATATTTATTAGTAGATGATTATGCTCGAATTCAAGAAAAACAACGTTCACTTCATGAAGAAGCAGGATTATGGAAAATTCATCAATTAGAATTAGGAATGATTGCTAGTTCGATTGATATGATTTTTGAAGGAAAGAAAGTGTTAAAAGATTCTACGCTACCAAGAACCTATTTCTCATTATTCCAAAAAGGATTGGGCCGATTAACGTTTGAAGCCATTCATAATATTCAAGAACGTTCAATGACACAATTCTTCTCACAAATGCCAATGGTAAAAGTAGAAGCAGATCGTTGGGCGAAACAAAAAGCTACGGTTATCGTAGTGGTGGATCAGTTAACGAGAGCTGCAAAAGTAGAACAAACTTTCCATGATTTTGATATTCCAGCGATTATTACAAAAGAAGTACAAGAAGGAATTCTTCAAATTATGGTAGGAACTTTTAGCCATGGATTTGAATTACCACAAGATAAGTTTGTAGTCGTTACAGAAAAGGAACTATTTAATAAATTAACGAAACGTGCTCCAAGAACTCAAAAAATTTCTAATGCGGAAAGATTGAAGAGTTATACAGAATTAGCAGTTGGAGACTATGTTGTCCATGTTAATCATGGGGTGGGTGTGTATCAAGGGATGGAAACATTAGAAATTAATGGTGTCCATCAAGATTACATGTCGATTCATTATCAAGATGGAGGGCATTTATTTGTACCTGTTCATCAAATTAAATTAGTTCAAAAATATGTTTCTTCGGATGCAAAAGTTCCTAAATTAAATAAATTAGGAAGTAGCGAATGGGCTAAAACGAAACGTAAAGTTGAAACTAAAATTGAAGATATTGCCGATGAATTAATTGAATTATATGCAAAACGTGATGCGGAAAAAGGATATGCCTTCAGCAAGGATACCGTGGAGCAAAAAGAATTCGAAGATGCTTTCCCTTATTCAGAAACTCAAGACCAATTAAGAAGTATTGAGGAAATCAAAGCAGATATGCAAAAAGATAAACCAATGGATCGTTTACTTGTTGGAGACGTTGGTTATGGGAAAACAGAAGTAGCGATGCGTGCAGTTTTCAAGGCTTTAATGGACGGAAAACAAGCAGCAGTATTAGTGCCAACAACGATTTTAGCAGAACAACATTATGAAAATTTTGTTCAAAGATTTGCAGATTATCCGTTCAAAATAGGATTGTTAAGCCGATTTAGAACGAAGAAAGAACAACAAGAAACAATTGAAGGATTACAAAAAGGTCAAGTAGATGTCGTGATTGGAACGCATCGTATTTTATCAAAAGATGTGAATTTCTTAGATTTAGGGTTATTAGTAGTCGATGAAGAACAACGATTTGGTGTAAAACATAAAGAACGCTTGAAACAATTGAAATCCCAAGTCGATGTTTTAACACTAACAGCAACACCAATTCCTAGAACATTACATATGTCGATGTTAGGCGTACGTGATTTATCCGTTATTGAAACACCACCTTCAAACCGTTATCCTGTCCAAACTTTTGTAATGGAGCAACAAGGGATTACAATTAAAGATGGAATTGAACGGGAATTAGCTCGTGGAGGACAAGTCTTCTATTTATACAATCGTGTGGAAACCATTGAGAAGAAAGCAGATGAATTACGTCAATTAGTTCCTGAAGCAAGAGTCGGAGTCATTCATGGACAAATGAGTGAAACGACGTTAGAAAATATTTTATATCAATTTATCGAAGGCGAATATGATGTTTTAGTAACAACGACGATTATTGAAACAGGGGTAGATATTCCAAATGTAAATACCTTATTCATTGAAAATGCGGATCATATGGGATTGTCACAGTTATATCAATTAAGAGGAAGAGTGGGACGTTCCAACCGTATTGCGTATGCGTATTTAATGTATCAACCAGATAAAACTTTAACAGAAGTTGGAGAAAAACGTCTGCAAGCGATGCGTGACTTTACAGAATTAGGTTCTGGATTCAAAATTGCGATGCGAGATTTATCGATTCGTGGTGCAGGGAATTTATTAGGAAAACAACAACATGGATTTATAGATTCTGTTGGATTTGATTTATATTCTCAAATGTTGAGTGAAGCAGTATTGAAAAAACAAGGGAAAGCTGTCCCAACAATGGAAGATTCTGTTGAAATTGATTTACAAGTAGATGCTTATATTCCAGCTACTTATATTCAAGATGAACGTCAAAAAATTGAAATGTATAAACGAATTCGTTCTATTGATAGTATGGAAACGTATCATGAATTATTAGATGATTTTATTGATCGCTTTGGAGAATTCCCTGATGAAGTGAGCTATTTATTAGAAGTTGGAATGCTAAAATATTTTGCAGAGCAATTATCGATTACTTCGATTAAGCGAAGTCAAAATTCAATCGTCGTTTCGATTGCTCAACCAGTCGCTCAACAATTAGAAGGAGTTGCCATTTTTGAAGCCCTTGGGCCAGTGAAATTACCTGCTCAAGTTACTAAAAAAGGTACAACTTTACAAGTATTGCTCAATGTAACGAATCAACCAACGGATTTATGGTTAGAACAAATCAAAATTTTCTTAGAAAAATGTTGTGAAGTTGTAGAAGCGCAAAAAGAGGAAAATGAATAAGAACAGAGAGGGGGATTCAATGGTTAAATCGAATAGACAGATGATGCAAGGAGCGTTGGTATTGTCACTAGCAGCCTTCATTGCGAAAATATTAAGTGCCGTTTATCGAGTTCCTTTCCAAAATATGGTTGGAAATACTGGTTTTTACGTTTATCAGCAAGTTTATCCTATTTATGGAATTGGAATGACCTTTGCTCTCTCTGGTTTTCCGGTATTTGTTTCAGCATTAATTGCTCAATATCGTTCGGACTATGAACTATTGCCACTTTTAAAACGATTATTTTGGATTTTAAGCGGATTAGGATTAGGAGTCTTTTTAATTCTATATACACAGTCAGAACTCATTGCTTCATGGATGGGAGATGCTTTATTGTCATCTGTTATTCAAAGTGTTTCGTGGATGTTTTTAATGATGCCATTTTTGGTCATTGCCAGAGGGTATTTCCAAGGGACGAATCGAATGGTTCCAACCGCTGTTTCTCAAGTAATGGAACAAGTCGTTCGAGTAAGTGTTATTTTATTAGCTGCAAGTTTTTATGGAAGTCTTACGAATGATTTATATGAAGTTGGAACTTGGGCAATGTCGAGTGCCGTTGTGGCTGCAGTGATGGCAACTTTTGTATTATTGTATTATAAAAAATCAGACTCCTTTGAAAATTGGAATGGCAGTCGTGTCATTGAACCTCATAAGATTCAATGGGGAGTATTGCTGAAGAGATTAGTCATTGAAGGTGGAACTCTATGTTTATTAAGTTCGATTTTAGTGTTGTTTCAATTGATTGATTCATTTACCTTATTTAAAGGGTTAGTAGAACAGGGAATGAGTCAAGAGGTTGCCAAAGATTTAAAAGGAATTTTTGATAGAGGACAACCACTGGTGCAATTAGGAATGGTTGTTGGAGTTGGATTTTCTTCAAGTTATTTACCATTACTGAGTCGTAGTTATACAAAACAACATTTAGAAGAATTTGAACAATTGAAATACTCACTCTTAAAAATGACAATGGTATTTTCAGTTGTAGCAACAGTAGGGTTATTAGTTATTTTGCCAAGAGTCAATCATATGCTTTTTGGAGATATACAAGGTAACGATGTACTGAGTATTTATATTATCAGTATCATATTAGCCTCTATGATGATGGCTTACCATGGGATATTACAAAGTACTGGAAAATATTCCATTACGCTTATAGCCTTATTGATTGGGCTCATTGCTAAAGGAATCGGCAATCTTTGGTTCATTCCCCAGTTTCAAACATTAGGGGCTAGTATTGCAACGATTTTAGGGTTATTCGTGATGCTAGGGATGATTTGGATTCTGAGTGGAGGTAAGTCTTCTTCGAATCATCAAAAGTCAACAATGATAAAATTAGGAATTGTATCGATTGGAATGGCAATCGTTGTAGGAGGATTGAATATCCTCTTTGAACGCTATTTTCCAGCCGGAGATTCTCGGACAAAAGATACACTGCTGGCTCTATTGTTAGTGAGTGTTGGAATCATCGTATTTATAATAGGGGCAATTCGGATAAAGTTATTTACCATTCGCGAATGGTTAATGATTCCAAAAGGGAAATCACTATTAAGATTTACAAGAAAATGGAAGAAAAGAGGGGAAAAGGATGAGATTAGATAAATATTTAAAAGTCTCTCGATTAATTAAAAGAAGAAGTGTTGCAAAAGAAGTAGCCGATAAAGGAAGAATTACGGTACAAGATAAAGTGGCAAAATCTTCAACAGATGTAAAAGTAGGAGATATTATTACTATTCAATTTGGAAATAAGACTGTAACAGTTCGAGTGGATGCTATTTTAGACTCAACAAGAAAAGAAGATGCCAAAGAAATGTTTACGATTTTAGAAGAGAAACAAGTAGTGAAAACAGAAGAGTTTTAAAACGGAGAAGAGAGAGTTGATTCGTCAACCTCTCTTATTTTTTAGAAAAACTTAAACAATAATAGGATGAAGAAATATTGAGAAAGAAAAATGTTTTCATTATACTATATGTGAACAAAATAACGATTTCATATCAGAGAAAGGATGAGAAAGATGAATAAAATTAGTAAAGTCTATATGGGTGTTGCAATGATTACGTCAGTTCTAATTTTTTTATTTGGCTTGTACTTTAGTACAAAAGGAATTGTTGAAGTAATGTATGAATCGTGGAGAGCGATTGGAGTCAGTTGTTTAGCTTTTCTGTTGACATTGTTTAGTATGATGAAACTACCTTTCAAAATTAAAAAAGGAATTATAGCGCTAGAACTAATATTAATGACAGCTGTATTTGGTCCAATGATTATAAAGGGCACTATTCTAAATTTTCCCTCATTACCTTTTGGTGTGATTGTGGACATAACGATTGTGTTTACAGTTCTTTTAATGATTCTATTAGGATTGAGTACTAGAAGAATTCATCATGATAAAGAATTGAAGATAGATTCCATCTTTATTAATCTTCAAATCATTATGATGATCCATACTTTTTATGATCATTTCTCATTTGGAATAGAGGTGATGGATCATGCGAGTGCACTTCAAATTGGACAGGTAGTTAGAAGTGTGTTTCTTGGAACGATGAATCTTCAAATGTTATGGATGGTTTTTGGAATTATGATTGTATTTGGAAGCATACTGAAGATGTTTTACGATATCTTTGTAGTGAAGAATATGAAAGATTCAATCATGAGTGTCTCTAAGTAATGATTATTCTATTTACTCCAATTCATGATGCCAAAATTGAAAGATAAGATTTCTTGACAATTATGGAAGAAAAGCATAGAATAATGGGCACGTTATCATTTTGATAAGAGTGCAGAAAAATTCAATGTTCATGAGAGGAGCAAGTATGGTAGAAACAATTTTAAGTAGAAATTTTGATGCAATATTAGAAGTTAGACATTTAATAGCCATTATTTTAGCTTGCTTATGTGGATGGGCCATTGGACATGAACGAAAATCTAGGAATAAACAAGCGGGGATTAAAACACACGTCATTGTGGCGTTAACTTCAGCGTTAATGATGTTAATTTCTAAAGAAGCTTTTTTAGATACTTCCAAATTTGATACAGCTCGTGTGGCGGCGCAAGTGGTTAGTGGTATCAGTTTTATCGGTGGTGGTATTATCTTTATGAGAGATAAGAAAATCAGCGGAATTACAACAGCTTCAGGAATTTGGGCAACAGCTGGGATTGGTTTAGCGATTGGTGGCGGCATGTGGATTTTCGGAGTTGTTTGTGCAGCAGTAGTCGTTATTATTCAATTGTTGACACATGAATCTCCATTAAAGGCACAAAATCGTCAAGTAAGTATTCATTGTTTAGTTGCAGATGTAACGATTATGCAGAAAATTTATGATTTTTGTCATTTAGAAGATTATCAATCCATCCAAGTTGAAGCAAAGGAATTGGAAGATGGTCAATATGAATTGATTTTACGTGTAGAGCATGATGAAGAAATTGTAATTGAAAAAATTCAAGAGTATATGGAAGAACAACATTCTGATTTAGAAGTGAAAAAGATTAAGTTTAAGACAGAAGAATATTAACGAATAAGACTTATCTGAAATAGTAAATAGGAAAGTGGTATTAGCCAGCAGAGTGGCTTATACCACTTTTTTTATAAAATTTTCCTAAAAGCATAGACTAGTTATCATATTCTTGTTATACTCGTCATATAATCATTAAAGGAGTCAGTGTAGTGAATAAACAGCAAGAAGAAAACAGCAAAATTATTGCGTTTGAATCAAAAAAGAAAAAATTACATACAAATGTTCATTTACCAAAAGTAGCTGTTTGGAAACGAGTAGCTGTGTGGCATTCATTACTGATGGCTGTAGTGATAGCAATTGCTGGTTCTTTAATACTACAAATTGTAGGGCAATTAAACCAAGCTGGTAAAATTGAAGCACAAATTGTAGAAGCGAAAAAAGAAGAATCAAAAGTAAAAGAACAACAAAAATCTTTAGTTCAACAAGTTGAATTATTACAACAAGATGATTATGTAGCAAAACTTGCACGTAGTGAATATTACTTAAGTAAATCAGGAGAGATTATTTTTAATACACCTGATGATGCTGCACAAAATAAAATTCAACAAGCAAAAGATAATCAATCTCGTCATTAAATTTGACAAGGAACTATGAAGTGATGGAAATAATCTTTTATACTCGTCAAGCGTGTGTATAAAAGGGGAAATTTGAAGGAGGAACGCTTTTTATATGTCAATTGAGGTAGGGAATATTTTACCTGGTAAAGTAACTGGTATTACAAATTTTGGTGCTTTTGTGGATTTAGGAAACCGTAAAACAGGTTTAGTTCACATTAGTGAAGTATCTAATTCTTATATTAAAGATATTAAAGATGTCTTAACAGTTGGAGACGAAGTACAAGTAAAAGTAATGGAAATTTCTGGAGATGGAAAGGTAAGTTTATCGATTCGTCGTGCAAGTGCTGATTCTTCAGAAGAAACTGTTGAAGAAAAACCAAAATTCCAAAAATCAGCTCCACGTAATCAAGAAGGTCAAGGATTTAAGAAACCTTATGCAGCTAAATCGGCAACATCATTTGAGAAAAAATCTCCATCACAAGCAAAAGTGAATGATTTTGATGCAATGATGAGTTCCTTCTTAAAAGATTCTGAAGATCGTTTAACTTCATTAAAACGTAATACAGAAGGTAAACGTGGCGGACGTGGCGGACGTCGTTCATAATAAAGTATTCAAATGAGGCTGGAAATTTCCAGTCTCATTTTTGTCATTGTTAGTCGTAATAAGAATGGAGGTGTTTGAATGAAGGAAGTAGAAAATTTTTTAATAAAATTTGTTCCTAATTGGCAACAGGAATCTTTTTTATTAGCTGTTTCAGGCGGGGTGGATTCAATGGTGTTATTAGAGAGTTTTTTTAAGCTTCAAAAAAAGTTTCCAACATTACAGTTTTCAGTTGTTCATATTCATCATCATCTTCGAAAAGAATCCGATGAAGAAGAAGAGATGGTTAGAAATTTTTGTAATGAAAGAAGTATTTCTATAGAAGTTTATCATTGGGAACAAGGGTTTGAACAGAGAGTAGGAATTGAAGAAAAAGCAAGAAAGTTTCGATATCAAAAACTGGAAGAATCTATGAAAAAAAATAAAGCTCGATATGTTGTAGTGGCTCATCATGCAGACGATCAAGCAGAAACGGTTTTAATGAAATTAACAAGGGGTAGTACAATTGAAGGGATTGCTGGAATGAAGTCCATTCGTCCCTTTAGTGAAGGCTATCTCATTCGTCCTTTTTTAACGGTTGATAAAGAAGATTTATACGAATATGCTTCGATTCATCAAATACCTTTTAAAGAAGATAGTTCGAACCAAAGTTTAGAATATACGAGAAATCGATTTAGAAAGGAAATTATTCCACTTTTTAAACAGGAAAATTCTAAGTTTAATCAGAAAATCCACGAATTTACGAAAACTTTACAAGAGCAACAAGAAGTAATTTTAATGTTAGCAAACCAATGGATGGAACAGGAACTATTAGAATTACATAATGGGTGGTCTTGGGATAAGGGAAGGTACATCAAGCAACCACAAGGACTTCAAAAAGTTATTTTAGTAGAAATATCTAAAAAACTTGGAGGTTTATTGAGTGCTAAAAATGTGTTAGATATTCAAGAGGCAATTATATCTGACACTTCTCAAATGAGTTTGAATTTACCAAACGGCTGGAGTTTCCAAAAAAGATATCAACAATTATTGATTATAAAAGAAGAAAGTAAAGAAATTCCTTATCAAGAAATAAGGATAGAGGGATTTCAATTAGCAGATATTGTATTATCAGAAGATGAAAGGATATCATTTACAGCTGAACAAGGATGGGAAATGTTTCTCTCAATGGAAGATTTTCCCTTAACTATACGTAGAAGAAAGCAAAAGGATCGTTTTCTTTTAACAGAAAATCAGCATCAAAGTATTAGAAGATGGTGTATTAATCAGAAAATCCCTAAAGAAGAAAGAGAAAAATTGTGGATTGTAGAAAATTCTTTTAAAGAAATCATCGCAATATTAGGATTTCGTAAAACACAATCATTGTCCAAAAGGAAAGAAACTGATAGAATAAGAATAGTCTATAGAAAAAAAGAAGAGGTGCTATCATGTTAGATAATTATATTGCAGAAGTAGTTGTTAGTAAGAAAGAATTAGAAGAAACAATTGAAAAATTAGGGAAAACATTAACTGCAGAGTATCAAGATAAAAATCCATTAGTGATTTGTATTTTAAAGGGAGCTATTTTCTTTATGGCAGACCTTGTTCGTGCGATGGACTGCGATTTAGAAGTGGATTTTATGGATGTATCTAGTTATGGTGATGCTTTTGAATCAAGTGGTGAAGTTCGTATTTTGAAAGACTTGGATCAAAGTGTAAAAGGTCGCCATGTATTAATTGTGGAAGATATTATTGATACAGGCCGTACTTTAGCTCATATTGTTGAATTATTAAAACATCGTCAAGCAGCAAGCGTTAAAATCGTAACATTATTAGATAAACAAGAACGTCGTGTTATCGCAATTGATGCAGATTATGTTGGAGTAGAAGTTCCAAATAAATTTGTAGTTGGCTATGGGTTAGATTACAAACAAGGATTAAGAAACTTACCATATATTGGAGTATTAAAACCAGAAGTGTATGAATCATAAGATTTGGTTAAGTTAATTATCAAAAATGGTCAAAGACCTTTAAGTGTGATACACTATTTTATACAACCATTTATGAATTGCAGGAGGCAAAATGAATACAAATAATAATCGTCAAATATTTCGTAGTGGACTAATGTATATTATGATTTTTGTGGCAATTGTTGGGTTAGTTTCTTGGTTTAATCAAGGTTCTAATGGACAAACGACAGAAGTTAGTTATACACAATTCGTTCAAGAATTGAAAAAAGGTGACATTAAAGAAATTAAAATGCAATATGCAAACTCCGTATATACTATTACTGGAGAATACAAAGAAGCAAAAGAAAATACAAATACATCCTCTAAAGGATTAGCGATATTTGATAAGAGAACTTCTAAAACATCAAATTTCAAAACAACAGTTTTACCAAATGATGGAACTGTAACAGAGATTAATAATGCTGCACAACAAGCGGGAACTCAAATTACTACTCTTCCTGAAAGTCAATCAGGAATTTGGTTATCACTGTTCTTACAATTAGTTGTGCCATTAGGAATTTTTGGATTCTTAATGTTTAACTTATTATCAAGTCAAATGGGACAAGGTGGTCCACGTGGCGTGATGAATTTTGGTCGATCAAAAGCGACAGATCAAAATAAACAAAAAGTAAAAGTTCGTTTCTCTGATGTAGCAGGTGCGGAAGAAGAAAAACAAGAATTAGTAGAAGTAGTAGAATTCTTAAAAGATCCTCGTAAATTTACAGCTCTAGGAGCTCGTATTCCAGCAGGTGTCTTATTAGAAGGTCCTCCAGGGACAGGTAAAACTTTATTAGCGAAAGCTGTTGCTGGTGAAGCAAATGTTCCGTTCTTCTCAATTTCAGGTTCTGAATTTGTTGAGATGTTCGTTGGGGTAGGGGCAAGTCGTGTTCGTGATTTATTTGAAAATGCGAAGAAAAATGCTCCAGCTATTATTTTTATTGATGAAATTGATGCTGTTGGTCGTCAACGTGGTACAGGTATGGGTGGAGGTCACGATGAACGTGAACAAACTCTAAACCAATTATTAGTTGAAATGGATGGTTTTGAGGGAACAGAAGGCGTTATCGTGATTGCTGCAACAAACCGTTCCGATGTATTAGACCCTGCATTATTACGTCCGGGACGTTTTGACCGTCAAATTTTAGTAGGTCGTCCAGATGTTAAAGGACGTGAAGCAATTCTAAAAGTTCATGCTAGAAATAAAAAATTAGCAAAAGAAGTGGACTTAAAAGTGATTGCTCAACAAACTCCAGGTTTCTCTGGTGCTGAATTAGAAAACTTATTAAATGAAGCTGCTTTAGTAGCTGCAAGAAGAGATAAAACAGCGATTGACAAATTAGATGTGGATGAAGCACATGACCGTGTTATTGCGGGTCCAGCGAAAAAGGATCGTGCAATTAGTGAAAAAGAACGTAAAATGGTTGCTTTCCACGAAGCTGGTCATACAATCGTCGGAATGGTATTAAGTGATGCACGTGTTGTTCATAAAGTGACGATTGTTCCTCGTGGACGTGCAGGCGGATATGCTATTATGCTTCCAAAAGAAGATCGTTTCTTAATGACTAAAAAAGAATTGTTCGAACAAGTAGTTGGATTACTTGGTGGACGTGCTGCTGAGGAGTTTATCTTTAATGAGAAAACGACTGGAGCAAGTAATGACTTCGAGCAAGCAACAGGAATTGTTCGTAGTATGATTACTGAATATGGAATGTATGATGAATTAGGAACGGTTCAATATGAAGGAAATCATCAAGTCTTTATTGGACGTGATTACGGACAAACAAAAGCTTATTCTGATCAAGTGGCTTTTGAAATTGATAATGCAGTTCGCTCGATTATGAAAGAAGCTTATGCACAAGCATTACAAATTTTAGAAGAACATAAAGATCAATTAACTCTAATTGCTGAAAAATTACTAGAATTAGAAACTCTTGATGAACGTACAATTAAAGCATTATTCGAAACTGGAGAAATGCCAACAGAAGATGTTGAAGAAGAGTATCCAAGTGAAGTAGAAGCAGCAAGTTTTGAAGAGTCTAAAAAGGCTTTAGCAAAACGTGAAGCAGCAAAACAAGATGATAATGAAGAAGAATCTGATTCAAAAGATGATTTAGAATAATGACAAGGAAGTGAGAAGGGAAAGTCAAAGCTTTTCTTTCCCACTTTTCTTTTATGAAGGAAAGAAGGAATGAAGAATGAAAGATCATTTATTAAAAGTATTAGCTTTTAATGATGAAGTTAAAGCAGTTGCGATAGTAGCTACAGAAGCAGTATCTCAAGCACAAAAACGTCATGATACTTGGAGTGCAGCTACAGCAGCATTAGGTCGTACGATGATTGGAACTCAATTATTAGCGACTAGTTTAAAAGGAAAAGAAAAAATTACGGTTCAAGTCAATGGAGATGGCCCAGGTGGAAAAATTATGGCAGAAGCTAATGGTTTAGGTCAAATGAGAGGTTATATTTCAAATCCACATGTAAGCTTACCTTTAAATGAAAAAGGAAAGTTAGATGTACGTGGCGTTGTGGGTACAAACGGAACGATTACTGTTATAAAGGATTTACAAATGAAAGAACCTTTTTCTGGACAAATTCCAATTGTTGATGGTGAATTAGGAATGGACTTCACTTATTATTTAGCTGTTTCAGAGCAAATTAATGGGGCAGTTGGTGTGTCTGTTTTAGTAAATCCAGATGAATCTGTTCGTGCTGCAGGTGGATTTATGATTCAATTACTTCCTGGAGCTAGTGAAGAAACGATTGTAGAAATTGAACGACGTATTAGTGAAATGCCTCTTGTTTCAAAATTGATTGACCAACAAGAAGAGCCAATTGATTTATTAAACCGTTTATTAGGTAAAGAAAATATTAAAGTATTAGAAGAATTACCAGTAGAATTTCATTGTCCTTGTACTAGAGAAAGATTTAGTGCAGGTTTATTATCGATTGGTGTAGAGGATTTACAACATTTAATTGATGAAGATCATGGAGCAGAAATTGTTTGTCATTTCTGCGGTGAAAAATATCAATTTAGTGAAGATGATTTAAATGACTTAATCACAGAAATTAAATCTCAGAAAAAATAATTAAATTTTGACTTTCTATATAAGGACTGTTTTATAATATTCCTATTATAGAAGGTCTTTTCTTTTATTTAAAAATTTACATTGCAAAAAACTTCAAACCAGGCTACAATAACGATGAAAACGATTAAATAAAGGAGATGTTTTTAATGAAACAATCGATTGGTGTTGATATTGGGGGAACAAAAGTAGCTGTTGCTATTATTAATGAAAAGGGAGAAATTGTGAGTCGCAGGCAAGCACCTAGTGAAGTGGAAAGTGCTGAAACATTATTTGAACAAGTTGTTCGATTAATAAATGAAGAGTTAAATGAACATCCATTTTCAATTCAAGAGATGGAAGGTATTGGAATTGGTTTGCCAGGGAAAGTAGATGTAGAGAATGGAGTAGCAGTTTTCCAAAATAATATTCCATGGCCAAATTTCCCAATTGTTAAAAGATTACAAGAAGTTTATGGAAATATTCCAGTAAAAATTGATAATGATGTAAAAGTAGCTGCCTATGCAGAATATCGCCTTCAAAATTTAACAGAAAAAGAAATGTTTGCGTATGTCACTTTATCAACTGGAATTGCAGCAACAAATATTGCGGGCAACCAAATTCTTCGTGGAGCAGGTTTCTCAGGTGAAATTGGATTTATTCCAGTTCATTTCTTTGGTCAATGGATGAGCTTAGAAGAAGCTTGTTCAGGAGTAGGGATTCAAAAGAAAGCTCAAGAATTATACAAAGATGATTCTGTGACAACTAAAGATGTATTTGAAAAATGGCGTCAAGGAGAAGCCGTTGCAACTGATATTATTCGTCAAGCAGCGAGTGGAATCGCTAGTAGTTTACATGCGATGGTTTGTTTACTAGATCCACATGTCATTGTATTTGGAGGAAGTGTATCTAATTATAATCCTGATTACATTGAATTAGTTAAAGAAATTTTAGAAACTCGATTACATGCTGAACAAAAACATGTGTTGAAACGAATGGTTGTTTCTAAGATTAAAGGAGATAATGGAATTATCGGTGCAGGTTTATTAGTGTTATAAAGGATTGAAGGTTGGAAGGGACTGACCCCAAAAAGTGAGAATTTAATAAAAACACCCTAGGACTACCTGTCTCCGGTTGAATACCGGAAACAGGTAGTCCAATTTTTGTTGGATTCTTTTTTCATTATAATATTTGATGTAATTTTCTACAATTTGAATTACATAGATTGTAGTATTCAGCAGAAGTATAAACGCTGCCTTGATCTCTATGTAGTAGAACATCCTTAGGTAAATCAATTTGATTTAATGTATCCAATACAAACTTAGTATCCTGTTTTGAGGAAATTGTATAAGCAATGATTTCTCCATTATGTAAATCCATAATGAAAGATAAATAGAATCGTTTAGGACCGAAAGGCAAATATGTGATATCTGTAGTCAATTTTTTCATAGGTTTGTCTGCTGAAAAATTTCTATTATTAAAAAGACTTGACATAATTCGTTTACAGTTGTAAACTTAGTTTAATCATAATTGTTCACATCTGTAGACGAATAGAGGGGAAGGAGAATGAGCACAATGGAATTTAATACTTATATCACAGATGCAGAATGGGAAGTCATGCGTGTAGTTTGGGCAAATGATCGAGTAACTAGTAAAAAAGTCATTTCCGTATTGCAAGAAAAAATGGACTGGACACAATCCACTATCAAAACGATCTTAGGTCGATTAGTTGGAAAAGGCGTACTAAATACAGAGCATGAAGGTAGAAAGTTTATTTACACTGCCAATATTGAAGAGACAGAAGCCGTAAGGGATTATGCAGAAGAAATTTTTAACCGTATTTGCAATAAGAAAGTCGGAAATGTAATAGGAAGTATCATTGAAGATCATGTTTTAAGCTTCGATGATATAGATCGACTAGAAAAAATATTAGAGATGAAAAAATCTTTCGCAGTAGAAGAAGTAGATTGCAATTGTCCAGAAGGACAATGCAAATGTCATTTACATCATCATTAAGTATAAGGAGGAATTTAAAATGAATAATGACAACATGGATAAGTTAAAACACGAGCATGGAATCACAGATAAACATGGATACCATAAGGATCAACATCAAGTACATCATGCTGGGCATGATCACAACGGGCACAGCGGACATAATGGGCATGATCACAGCGGGCACAGTGGGCACGGAGGGCATGCCCACCATCATCACGGAAGCTTTAAGGAACTTTTCTTAAAGTCATTGCCACTAGGAATCATTATTATGTTCTTTTCCCCTTTGCATGGATTTAAACTACCATTCCAGTTTACTTTTCCATATTCTGATATTGTAGTAGCTATTTTATCTACTATATTAATTGTTTATGGTGGACGTCCATTCTATCAAGGTGCAGTTGACGAATTTAAACAAAAAAAACCTGGAATGATGGCACTCGTTTCTTTAGGTTTAAGTGTTTCATATTTATATAGTATCTATGCTGTGATCATTACCTACGTAACGGGTGGACACGTGATGGACTTTTTCTTTGAATTTGCTTCATTACTATTAATCATGCTATTAGGTCACTGGATTGAGATGAAAGCTATTGGAGAAGCAGGAGACGCACAAGCAGCATTGGCTAAGTTAGTGCCGAAAGATGCTCACGTTGTATTAGAAGATGATTCAATTGAAACACGACCAGTTGCTGACTTAAAGATAGGTGATTTAATTCGTGTTCAAGCCGGAGAAAATGTGCCAGCAGACGGGATTATCGAGCGTGGCGAATCACGTTTAAATGAAGCTCTTCTAACTGGGGAGTCAAAAGCAGTAAAAAAAGGCCCTGGCGATGAAGTAATCGGAGGCTCAACAAATGGAGAAGGGGTTCTTTATATTAAAGTGCTTGAGACAGGTGATCAATCCTTTATCTCTCAAGTACAGACTTTAATTAGCCAAGCTCAAAGTCAGCCTTCCAGGGCAGAAAATATTGCGCAAAAGGTTGCAGGGTGGCTCTTCTATATTGCTGTTATTGTCGCGCTAATTGCTTTTGTAGTGTGGATGATTATTGGAGATATCCCAACGGCAGTTATATTTACTATTACTACATTAGTTATTGCTTGTCCGCACGCATTGGGTCTGGCTATTCCATTGGTAACCGCCCGTAGCACAAGCTTAGGAGCTAGCCGTGGCTTACTAGTAAAAGACCGTCAAGCCTTAGAAATAGCTCAAGATGCAGATGTGATTATTTTAGATAAAACGGGTACTTTAACAACTGGTGAATTTAAAGTATTAGATGTAAAACTTCTTAATGACAAATATACAAAAGAGGAAATCATTGCCTTATTGGCAGGTATTGAAGGAGGATCTAGCCACCCAATTGCTCAATCAATTATAAGATTCGCCGAGCAGCAAAATATACGTCCAGCATCTTTTGATTCGATTGATGTGATTTCCGGTTCTGGAGTAGAGGGTAAAGTAGGTGGGCACCGTTACCAATTAATCAGTCAAAAAGCCTATGGACGTAATCTTGATATGGATACTCCAAAAGGAGCAACTCTTAGTGTCTTAGTAGAAAACGATGATGCCATTGGTGCTGTAGCTTTAGGGGACGAATTAAAATCAACGAGTAAAGAGTTAATTAAAGCTCTTAAAAAGAACAATATTCGACCAATTATGGCAACAGGTGATAATGAAAAAGCGGCTCAAGGCGCGGCAGTAGATTTAGGGATTGAATATAGATCAAATCAATCTCCACAAGACAAATATGAGTTAGTTAAAACACTTAAAGATGAAGGAAAGAAAGTTATCATGGTAGGTGATGGTGTAAATGATGCTCCTTCTCTTGCCTTAGCAGATGTTGGTATAGCTATAGGTGCTGGAACTCAAGTTGCATTGGATTCAGCTGATGTCATATTGACTCAATCCGATCCAGGAGATATTGAATCATTCATTGAATTAGCACACAAAACAACTCGTAAAATGAAACAAAACCTATTTTGGGGAGCTGGTTATAACTTTATAGCTATCCCTCTAGCTGCAGGAATTTTGGCTCCTATTGGTATCACATTAAGCCCTGCATTAGGAGCAATCCTAATGTCTGTGTCAACAGTCATCGTCGCCATTAATGCTATGTTATTACGTTTAGATCCAAAAAATAACGGTTAACAGATCGAATGATTGAAACTCCTTAAAGTATCAAGATACAATAGTTTTACAGGAGAAAAAGAGATGTAAGTACTGGCTCTTTGTAAAATCGTGTTGGTAGAAGTAGACGATTTTTCTACCAACACGATTTTTAACTATAAAAAGACACCTCCATGTGCATTTGATTACATTGTACCAAATCCAACTTGGAGGTGTTTTTATTTAATTCTCATTTACGGGGGTTACTTCAATGTTGTTCCAGCCTTTTTTATTATTGGTAAAAAGAAGGGAGTTTGAAGAAAAAATCTAAAATGTGAAGAATTTCGGTAAAATTTCTTATAAAAGTTTACTATTTTTAGGAATACGATTTTCAGAAAATCTATAATATGGTATACTTCTATTATGTGACAGTCTAGACATTGGCTGTTAGGCGATTAGATGATAAAGAAGGGAAATGAATACGGTGTTTGAAAAGTTATTAGATCGACTATCAAGTTTTAAGGGGAAAACTGAAAAAATCTATCGTCATGATTTGTTTTTAGAAGAGGAATTATCTCCAGAGGAATATTGGGAATACTCTGATAAATTAGCCTATTATTTACAGGAAAGATTGCAATATAATCGTCAACCAATCGTTGTTTATGGACATAAGCACCCAATGATGCTTGTATATTTCTTAGCCTGTGTTAAATCAGGACGTGCATTTTGTCCAGTAGATGTAAATACACCCATTGATCGAGTACAAGATATTATTACAACGGTACAATCACCAGTTGTATTAACAAGTGAAGTAATTGAGTTAGAAACTCCATTATTAGATGTTTCAGCTACTAAAGAAATTCTTCGCACAACTTCTGAAAGTATCGACCCTAAATATTATGTAAAAGATGAAGATATTTTTTATATTATTTTCACTTCTGGAAGCACAGGAAAACCAAAAGGGGTTTCGATTACGTATGATAATCTAAATCATTTCTTAAAATGGTATACAGGTTACTATACAAATAAAGGTCCGCAAGTATTTTTAGGGCATCCGCCGTTTTCATTTGATTTGTCAGTAATGTCTTTATGGCCATCGCTTTATATGAATGCGCCATTAATACAAATTGATAAACAGCATTTACAAGATTTCAAGGTTTTATTTAACACATTAAAAGAATCAAATGCTACGGTTTGGATTTCAACACCGTCATTTGCAGAGATGTGTTTAGTCGATCCAAGCTTTAATCAAGAATTATTGCCACAAGTCGATCAATTTGTTTTCTGTGGAGAAAAATTATTCGCAACAACTGCGCAAAAATTATTAGATCGTTTCCCAAATGCTGAAGTCGTAAATACTTATGGGCCAACAGAATCTACTGTAATGATTACATGGATATCGATTACAAGAGAAATTTTGGAACAGTATCCAAATAATTTACCAGTCGGTGTAATTAAACCAGGAACAACAGTTACGATTGATGGAGAACAGAGTGGGGAAATTATTATCCAAGGGGATACAGTTGCGAATGGATATTATCAAAATCCAGAAATGACGCAGAAAAGTTTTATTATCCCTGAAGTTGGAGAACGTAGCTATAAAACGGGAGATTTAGGTCATTTTGAAGGGGAATTATTATTCTGCGAAGGACGTATTGACTTCCAAATTAAATTACATGGACATCGTATTGAATTAGAGGATATTGATAATAATTTATTGAAAAATCCAAAAATTCGCCAAGCTGCAACGGTTCCATCTTATGCAGAAGATGGGAAAATTAAATCTATCATTTCTTATGTAGTTTATACAGAAGAAGTTGAAAGCCGATTTGCAACGGGTAAATTGATCAAAAAAGATTTAGCGCAATATGTTCCAGAATATATGATTCCTAAAAAAATCGTCTTTTTAGATGAAATGCCATTAAACAATAATGGTAAGATTGATAAGAAAAAATTAAAGGAGTTATAGAATGGAATATTTTGAAGGCTTAGATTTCTTTGGAACATTGTTTTTTGCACTGATTCCAGTAATTCTCTTACGATTATTTGAAAAATCGGTTTATTGGATTACTTTTGTTCTATCAATTGGAATTGCGATAGCAGTATTTAAAGAGCAACCGAACCATTTTATAAACTTAGTCATCTTTATTGTAGAAACTTATTTATTAGTTCGATTAGGCTTTCATTTTAGAGATAAGAAATCTACGAAATATCCTATTATATTTTTTGCGAGTTTGTTATTAATTGCCGCAAAAACAGTAGTTATATGGAAAGTTTCCATTTTCGGATTTCTAGGCGTTTCTTATATGACTTTCAAGGTATTACAAATTATATTTGAAACATATGATGGAATTATAAAAGAGCCAATTGGTTTGATTGATTATCTTCAATTTTTATTATTCTTCCCAACTATTAGTTCGGGACCGATTGATAGAAGTAAAAGATTTATGGAAGATATTCATCAGACAATTCCGAGAGAAGAATATGTTGAATTATTAGGAACTGGATTATTTAGACTATTATTAGGATTAGTTTATAAAGTAGTGTTATCTGGATTATTGTATTTAGCCATGAATCATATTCCAAATAGAGGATTGTTATTTACAACGGTTTCTTATATGTATTTATATACATTTTACTTATTCTTTGACTTTGCAGGATATAGTTTAATGGCAGTCGGTGTAAGTAATATTATGGGAATTCAAACGCCTATGAACTTTAATAAACCATTTTTAAGTATCGATATTAAAGATTTCTGGAATCGTTGGCATATTTCGTTGTCAACATGGTTGAGAGATTTTATTTTCTCAAGAATTGTAATGAAGTCAATGAGATATAAATGGTTCAAAACTCGTTTAACAACAGCAATGGTAGCGTATATGCTCAATATGATATTCATGGGGTTCTGGCATGGGCTTTCATGGAGTTATATTATTTATGGTGTGTATCATGGAGTTTTAATGGCTGGCTTTGAATGGTATCAGAAGAAATCTAAATTTTATAAAAAATATAAACAGAAAACAGCTTATAAGGTTGTAAGTTGGTTTGTAACCATGCATTTAGTGATGATTGGTTTACTCATTTTTTCTGAGAAACCATATGAATTTATTGTGAAATTATTGACGAAATAATAAGAGGTGAACATCATGTTAGAAGAAAAAGTTTTAGCAATCATTGAAGAAATTTGCGAAGATGATGTCATTTATGAAGAACGTGACATTAATTTAAAAGAAGAAGGTCTAATGGATTCGTTAGCTTTTGTGGAATTATTAGTTCGAATGGAAGAGTTTGGTATCGAAGTAGCTCCAACAGAAGTAACTTATGAAGAAATTGATACCCCAAATAAAATTATTCAATATATCGAAACTAGGGTGAAACAATAATGAAGAAAATAAAGGCCCTAGGAATAGCCTTGGTACTTGCGTTACTTACTCTTGGGGTATATGTTCATGTACTAAATCAGAAATTAGCAGATTATTATCATGTAAGTGATAATAGTATTCGCTATAATTTCGAATATACCAAATACAAAAGTAGAGATATTATAAAAGATAATATAGATGATAAAACTTTAGTAGTGTTTGGTTCCTCTGAATTGAGTACTCCAAGTAATTATCCATTCCATATTAAGCATCTTTTTAATTATGATGATTTTCATATTATGGCTGTAGGTGGAGGGAATTTTCAAAATATTATTCAAGCTTCAATGTTAGGTTCATTATCGGATAGTATTCCTAAACAAAAATTTATTTTAAGTGAATCATTTATTTGGTTTGATCAATATGGTATGAATCCAAAAGCATTTTTAAGTCGTGTCTCAAATGAGCATGTGTACTATACATTGAAAAATCCTAAACTTAGTCATGAGACAAAAGAGAAATTTATAAATCGTATTTTAGAGTTATCTAAAGATAATAAATTTGTACATCAAAATTTTGAAAGATACAAACGTCGATTATTGGATAATAAAGGAACAGTTTTAGATGATTTATTAAATTGGTTCGATGTGGAAAAATACACACTTAATAATAAAATTGCCTTTTATTTTACAGGAAATGTTAAACCAATGCCTTCTAGTGGAGAGAAAACTCCTCAGTATGATTGGGCTGAAATTCAAAATAAGTATTTAGATGAAGCAAAAAAAGCAACAGATAATAATGAATTTTACGTTGAAAATCGCCAATATAATGCTGAAATTAAAAATCGTAAAGAAAAACTAAAAAATAAGTACTCTAATTATAAATATGATCAATCAACAGAATATGATGACTATGCATTAGTATTACAAATGGCTAAAGAATTAGGGTTAGAAGTAGAAGTCGTTAATTTCCCAATTAATGGACGTTGGTATGATTATATTGGTATTGGTAAAGATCAAAGAGAGGTTTACTCTAAAAAGTTAGCAGAAATTACTAATTCATATGGATATAAACTTATGGATTTAACACCAAAGGAATATGAACCTTATGTTATGTATGATACGGTTCACCCTGGATGGAAAGGATGGCCTGAAGTTGCTGAAGAAATGTATAAATTCTATCAAAAAGATTAGTGAAAAACATGAATTATTTGTATGGACAATGGCATTTTATGTTTTATTTCTAGTATTAGGCTTATATCTACTTCATGCAGATTTTTCAAATGTAGCAGAATTTGTCTACAGTGCTTTTTAAAGAATATAAAAAACCACACGATTTTTGTCGTGTGGTTTTTGTTTTAGAATTGAATATTTAATAACTCTAACATTTCGTGATAAGCTTTTTCAATTCGTTGACGAGTTGTTTCATCAACAGTATTTGCGTATTTTGCACCTGGTAAATAATCTTCTGCTAGAAATACTTGATAATCATATGCTTGATAGCCTTGGAATGTACGATTAATTGGAGTACGAGAAACCCATGTTGGATGAGCTTGTACGCTTGTTAAGGTTGTTTGATTGCCTTCTTTTTGAATCGTAATATCCATAATGACACCACGCTCGGTCCAAATTTTATCTAATGTTTCAATTCTTTGGTTAGATAGTAAGTTCCCCATTGAATAAATGATGAATTTCTTTTGCCCATCTTTTTCGATAGTTTCAGTAGGTTCAGCAACGTGAGGATGCCCTCCAAATACAACATCTGCTCCCCATTCAATCATTTTATGATAAGTGTCGACTTGAGCGTCAGTTGGTGTTAACTGATATTCTACTCCCATCTGAGGCATAATGATTGTAAAATCAGCGATTTGTTCAGCTTTTTCAATTTGCTCTTTTACTTTATCCATGTTTAAGTCATATAAATGATTATCGTAATCTTCTTTAGAAATACTTGCTTCAATTCCGTTGAATCCGTATGAAAATCCTAAAATAGCGACCTTAATCCCGTTTACTTCTTTGACTAAAATTCCTTCATTTGGATCTACCTTTACTCCGAAAATATCTAAACCGGCATTTCTAAAAGCTGTAGCTGTATATTTTAATCCACTAATTCCTGTATCTAAAATATGATTATGAGCTAAGTCTAAAACATCATATCCAGCATCTTTAATACTTTGAACAACTTCTTCAGGGGCATTAAAAATCGGATAGCCGGCTAAAGGTCTATCTGGATTAATCGTACCTTCAAAGTCTCCAAGAGCTAAATCAGCTGAAGAAACGAGTGGAGTAATTTGCTCGTAATCATTTTTGAAATCATAGTTTTGTCCATCAAAGGCACTTCCATAAACAATGTCATGATATAGCATATCTCCACTAGCTGTAATTCTAGCGGTATGGACTTCCTTATCTTCTGAAGCGGTTGAAGAACTTTGCTGATTTGTAGATACATTTTTAGTTAATAGCTTATTTTCATTATTAATAATTGATGGAATATTTAAAATGAAAATGACAATAGCGAGTGAGGCTATTGCGATAAAAGCAAATAATAGTTTTGCGAAACGTGCTTCTCTAACTGCACGTTTATGATATGAACTGTTTTGACGTTGGTTCATATTAATCCCTCCCAAATTGTTTATACTATCACTATTATAAAACAAATTAGGAAAATTTCTATAAAAAATTCTAAGAAAATTCTTATATTTATTGAAATGATAATATATGAAATCTTATGAAAAGAAAAATAGATTATGAAATTATTTCATAATAATATTCTAAATAACTAGCTATCGAACGAATTTTGGGGTATAATAGCAACGTAAAAATAAATACTAGGAAACTAGTATAAGGAGGAAATTTTAAATGAGTCGTTTAGTAAGTATGACAGAAATGTTGAACAAAGCTAAAGAAGGTAAATATGCCGTAGGTCAATTCAACATCAATAACTTAGAATGGACACAAGCTGTTCTAACTGCTGCTCAAGAAGCAAATTCACCAATCATCTTAGGAGTATCTGAAGGTGCTGGTAAATATATGGGTGGCCCATTAGTAGTTGCAGCTATGGTAAATGCATTATTAGAAACTATGGATATTACAGTTCCAGTTGCATTACACTTAGACCATGGTTCATCTGTAGATGTATGTAAAAAATATATTGATGCTGGTTTCAGCTCAGTAATGTTTGACCACTCTCATTATCCAATTGATGAAAACATTGAATTAACTAAAGAAGTTGTTGCATATGCACATCCAAAAGGCGCTTCTGTAGAAGCTGAAGTAGGTACTGTAGGTGGTACTGAAGATGGCGTTACTGGAGGAATCCAATACGCAGACTTACACGAATGTGAACGTATGGTTAAAGAAGCAGGAATTGATGCTTTAGCAGCTGCTTTAGGTTCAGTTCACGGAACTTATGCAGGTGAACCTGTATTAGGATTTGACGAAATGTTAGCTATTTCTGAAGCTACTGGTGCTCCATTAGTATTACACGGTGGATCAGGTATTCCAGAATATCAAATTAAAAAAGCAATCGAACGTGGACATGCTAAAATCAATGTTAACACTGAATTACAACAACAATGGACTGCAGCAGTTCGTGCTAAATTAAATGCAGACGCTAATGTTTATGACCCACGTAAAGTTATCAAACCTGGTTTTGATGCAATCGTTAAAGTAACAAAAGAAACTATGGATATCTTCGGTTCAACTGGTAAAGCTTAATTTTAATCAGAGAAGAGATTCAAAAGGCGAGAGAAATCTCGCCTTTTTTGTTTGAAAAAAGTAGTATTTTAATAGTATTTAGAGTAAAATATTGCTAAATGAAACGAAATTTTACAATAAAAAGGAGTTAGAAATGAAAGTAAAAAAAAGAATTACAAAAGGGGCAAGATTATATTTGCTCATTAGTTTGTTCATAATTTTCATATCTTCTATTACTATGCTAAAAAATGTTGTTAGTTATACTGAACCAATTGAAGAGATTTATATTAATCAGCCTTTTAATGAAAAGGAAGAAGATGAGGTTCAAGTAATTCGAATTTATGATATCGAAAAAGTAGAATTACCAAATGAAAAAGAAGTCTTTTATATCATTGAAGATGAATTAGGTTATCATATGTTAAAATCAGTAAATGATAAATTAGACGAGCTTGCAGAGGAAGCTAGCAAACTGTCAAAAGCAAGACCATTTGATAATAAATTAATTTTATTAAAAATAAGAGTCGTTCCTGAATTTACACGGGGAAGAAGAGGAAGAAAAATTGTAAAGATTTCTCCAGAAATGCAGCAGGATTTTGAAGCTGTTTTTCAACAAAGTAATTTAGCAAAGAAAAAAGAAAGAGAAGCGAAAAATGATACAATTTTAGGTGATATCTATAAGTTTTCATTACTAAGAACAGACATCTATTTTGATGAATTTGATAAGTTTGATTTATGGATTGAAATGGGAAAAGATTTAATTTTTCTTATTGTGGGATTAGGATTTTTAGTAGCAGCTGGAAAAATTATTTATCATAACTATAAGAGTTATAAAGAATTATTCGAACTGTTCCCAGAAGTTCAAGGTCATATGAATCTTTTAGTGGAAAATGCCGAGTATGTTTCAAAGGATTTTGCTTTATTAGTTTATAAAGGGCATATTATTATTCATGCTGATGAATTTTATGTGGAATCATTGAATAAAATTCGCGGTATTCGTAAGTTTAAGAAGAGTTATAAAGGAATTGCAGAATATTATTTACGAGTGAAATATAAAAACTCTGATGTACCTTATGAATTATCGATTGGGCTCTTTGCAAGTAAGAGACATGTTGATGACGAAAAATGGTTAGAGGAGAATTACAATATTTTTGCCGAGTTCTAACAGTAAGATTTTCCCATACTCGTAAATAAAGGTTATATAAGAATATAAAAGAGACAATCGGTGGTTGAAGGACTATTATTAATTAGCCAATGATTTTCGTAAGTAATCAGGGCCATAAGTTACTAATGAGTGACTTATGGCTTTTTTGCATAAAAAATATATAAAATTAAATATAAAATTCGAGAGTTTTGACAAATAAGTACAAAATCGTGTATGATAAATCATGTTTCTGAAAATAAATTGCTAAGAAAGGTAGCAACATAGGATAGCGCCAGGCTTATCATTAAGAATGATAAGTGACGAGGATTGAGTTTATCGAATGATTCGGCGGGTGACTCAAGGCAGTGCAGTCTACAGCAATATACAAAAATCTCTGTGGGGATACAAAATTTTTGCATGCACCAGAAACAATGAAAAATTTGTGTGAAGGAAACCCTTCATTAAAGGAGACTATATATATGTGTGGAATTGTAGGATGTATTGGAGATAACAGTATTCAAACGGTCATTTTAGATGGATTAGAAAAATTAGAATATCGTGGATACGATTCAGCAGGATTATTTATCGCAGATGCTGATGGTACAACACAATTAGTAAAAAAAGTAGGACGTATTGCGAACTTACGTGAAGCAGTGGATGAATCAGTTCCTGCTTTTGCAGGAATTGGACATACTCGTTGGGCAACTCATGGACCAGCAACAGAAAATAATGCTCACCCACATCGTTCTCAAAATGGACGCTTTACATTAGTTCATAATGGAGTCATTGAAAACTTTTCTGAATTAAAAGAAACTTATTTATCACATGTAAACTTCCAATCTCAAACAGATACAGAAGTTGCAGTGAATTTAGTAGAATATTTTGCAGAAAAAGAAGGTTTATCTGGTAAAGAAGCTTTCCGTCGTGCGTTAAAAGAAATTCGTGGATCATTTGCATTCGGTTTATTAGATGAACAAGCTCCAGGAGTATTATATGCGGCAAAACATAAAAGCCCATTATTAGTTGGAGTAGGAAATGGATTCAATGTTATTTGTTCAGATGCTATGGCAACTATTTCTCAAACGGATACTTACTTAGAAATTAAAGATGAAGAATTAATTACTATTACAAAAGATAAAGTGGAAATTGAAACAATTGATGGAAAAGCAGTGGAACGTGCACCATTTAAAGCAGAATTAGATGCAGATGATATTGAAAAAGGTGCTTATCCTCATTACATGTTAAAAGAAATGGATGAACAACCTGCCGTATTACGTCGTATTATTAAAGAATATACAAATGAAGCTGGTGAATTAGAAGTTCCTAGTGAATTATTAGAAGAAATTGGACAAAGTGATCGTGTTTATGTTGTAGCTTGTGGGACAAGTTACCATGCTGGATGGATTGGAAAATATTTATTAGAACAATTAGCAGGAATTCCTGTTGAAGTATTTTTAGCAAGTGAATTTGCATATCACCAACCAATTTTATCTGAAAAACCATTCTTTATTTTCTTAACACAAAGTGGAGAAACAGCAGATAGCCGTCAAGCATTAGTAAAAGTGAATGAAAAAGGTTACCCTTCATTAACGATTACAAATGTTAAAGGTTCAACGTTATCTCGTGAAGCAACTCATACATTATTACTTCATGCAGGACCAGAAATTGCAGTAGCTTCAACAAAAGCTTATACAGCACAAATTACAGTAATGGCTGTATTAGCAGAAGTATTACGTCGCACAAAAGGACGTCCTCAAACATTTGATATGAGTCATGAATTAGCCGTTATTGCTTCTGCAATCGAAGGTGTATTAGACGAAAAATCTGTTGTCAAAGAATTAGTGGATCAAAACTTATTAGATACAGCGAATGCCTTTTATATTGGTCGTCACTTAGATTATTATGTAGCAATGGAAGCAGCATTGAAATTAAAAGAAATTTCATATGTACAAACGGAAAGTTTCGCTGCTGGAGAATTAAAACATGGTACAATTGCCTTGATTGAAGAAGGAACACCAGTTATTGCTTTATTAAGTGAACCAGTAGTTGCAAGCCATACAAGAGGAAATATCGAAGAAGTGAAAGCACGTGGAGCTAAAGCAATGGTGATTGCCATGGAAGGAAGCGAACGTGAAGGCGACGATATCGTTTTACCAAAAGTACAAATGGAATTAGCACCAATTTTAAGTGTTGTTGTGACACAATTAATTGCTTATTACACATCTCTTGGTAAAGGATTAGATGTTGATAAACCAAGAAACTTAGCAAAATCTGTAACAGTAGAATAATGATATGAATATGTAGCACACGAAAGACAACGAAAATGTCTTTCGTGTGCTTTTGTTATAGAATTGAAAAGGACGATTTTTATAAAATATGATATACTGGCAGAAAGAGAAAAGGAGAGTTGCAGATGAAAGTTGTATTTGTATGTTTAGGAAATATTTGCCGTTCACCGATGGCAGAAGCAGTTTTTAGACAAATGGTGAAAGATAAAGGTTTGGAACAACAAGTCATGATTGATTCTGCTGCAACAAGTTCTTGGGAACAAGGCAATCCTGTTCACTCTGGTACTAGAAAACAATTAGCCAAAGTAGGAATCTCTACTGAGGGGATGTATTCTAGACAATTATCTTCAGTCGATGCCGATGCAGATTATATTATTGGAATGGATTCGGAAAATATGATGAATATTAAACGAATGATGCAAGGAAAGACCGCTGCTAAAATTGCTTCTTTATTAAGTTTTGCAGGAAGCAATCGAGATATTGCAGATCCATGGTATACAGGAGATTTTGAACAAACGTATCAAGATGTTTGTTTAGGATGTGAAGGTCTTATGAAAGAAATTCAAGAGAAATTACAGAAAAATGGAGACAAGTAATGGAGAAAAATTTTAAACAACAATTAATATTAATTGCAGTTGCGGCGACGTGTTTATTTTTCGTATTAAATATTAGCCATTTATATACAGGAGTGAATGCTTTTTTACGAATGATGTCCCCTATTGTTTTAGGATTATTAATGGCATTCATCTTTAATGTTCCAATGAAACATATGGAAAAACAATTAAAGAAGATTAAAGTACCTCCTTCTTTAAGACGGAGTATTGCTATTTTAGGAGTACTATTCATTTTTATTGCGATTGTAGTAGCAATTTCCTGGATTATTGTTCCAACCTTAGCGAGAACCGTTGTTCAATTAGGAGAAAGTTTTAATTACTTAATGGATTTTTGTGTGAATTGGATACAAAATTCAGGATGGTTACAAGCAGCTGATGTAGAACGGATTACAGGATTTATTAATCAAAGTAATATTGTTTCTAGTGTAGTATCGTTTCTAGGTGGCTTTACTTCTAATATTACAGGAATATTCTCTAATGTATTTACGATTTTAATGGCAGTATTTTTAATGTTAAATATTTTAGGAAGTAAAGAGCAGTTACAATATTTAATCACTCGATTGTTAAAGGTAATTCTTCCAGAAAATCGATATAAATTACTTCAGTATATCGGTAAAATCACGTTAGATACTTATGATAAATTTTTAATGGGACAATTAATTGAAGCGATGATTATTGGTTCATTAGTGTTTGTGACGTATAGTGTGTTTCAATTGCCTTATGCAGCCATTACTGGTGTCTTGGCAGGAGTGTTGTCGTTCATTCCATATATCGGACCATTTTCAGCTTGTATGTTAGGGGCTATTTTCATTTTTACAGTAAGCCCAATTCAAGCGTTAATTTCAATTGGTGTCTTTTATGGATTACAGTTAATTGAGGGGAATTTTATTTATCCTCGTGTGGTAGGAAATTCTATTGGATTACCAACAGTTTTAACATTAGCTGCGGCTTTGATTGGTGGAAATTTATTTGGAATTTTAGGATTAATTTTCTTCACACCATTGTGTGCAGTCATCTATCATCTTGTTAAAGAATTAGTCATCAAACGAGAAGAAACATTGAAACTTTTGGATAAATGAGGTGAGAATCATCGAACAAAAGGAAAAAGAAATGTTTATGAGGGAAGCTTTAAAGGAAGCGCAAAAAGCGTATGATAAAGAAGAGGTTCCTATTGGCGCAGTCGTTGTGTTAAATGGGGAAATTATTGGACGTGGACATAATTTGCGTGAGAAAGAACAAGATGCAACGTTACATGCGGAAATTAAAGCAATTCGTCAAGCTAATCAAGTTCTAGGAAGTTGGCGATTAGAAGATTGCGAACTGTTTGTGACTTTAGAACCATGCCCTATGTGTAGTGGAGCGATGATTTTATCACGTTTGAAAAAAGTAACGTTTGGAGCTTTTGATCCAAAGGCCGGAACAGCAGGAACATTTATGAATTTATTACAAGATGAACGGTTTAATCATCAAGTAGAAGTCGAACACGGCGTGTTAGAAGAAGAGTGTCAACAAATTTTAAAAGACTTCTTTAAAGGATTAAGAGAACGAAATAAAAGACGAAAAGAACAAAAGAAATTAGAAAACGGTGAATGACCTTAGGTTACTCACCGTTTTTTGTTTTTACTACCGCTCTCTTTTGTAATTAACTATTCTATTTTATTTAATTCGATGAACTAGAATCTGATTTCTTAAGGTATTCCGATACTTTGTGTTCATATCTCTTTAAAAGTTCTCTTGTATAAATCTTTTCATTTGTAGAATTTCTAACTTCTTTCCAAAGAATAGATGCAACTTTTAATTTATGAGAATAAAAATTGCTACATTCATCTAAGCAAAAATCTTTTAAAAACTGATTCCATTGACAAGCTGAACTATCATATTTGGCATAATCTGATTCACCATAATAAATTTTAAGCATATCTTGAATCGTGAAGTTGATGTCTTTTTCTCTTTTTACTTTTCGCCAAGCTGTTGCCATATCAGCACTAAATTTAAATGGACTAATCCCTGTTACAGATGAAAAATAATCTCGAAATTTTTGATTGAAAGAAAAACCACAGTAAAGTAATGGAGTTTCCAAAGTTATAACTTTGACTTGATTTTTTGTTTTGTTGCTCACTCTTTTTTCTATTTTATTTCCTAAAAAATATTGATGGATTATATCATTCAATTCTTGCTTCGTACCTCTATACTCTAATCCAAGGGATTTACAAATTTGTGATAGTTCTTCTCGGTACCAATAGTAACAATTAAATTCTTCAAATGAATGGATATCTTTAAAGTTAGGTCTTTGTTCTTTCATAGGAACTCCTTAATCAATTTACTTATTCATTATTATAAATGTAATGAGTAAAAATGTACATTTTAGGTAATTGAACAATCTGAACAAATGAAAACTATTTTTTCTTTGGGGAACTTTAAGTATGTGTGGAGTTATTAAGAAGTTTAAAATGGTTTTATAAACTCAGAACTCAAAACCTTTACATTAAATCTCAGTATTGTTATACTGTCTTCGAATGAAATGAGAGAACATTTGGGGTGCCTTTATGGCTGAGATGATACCCATTGAACCGGATGCAGTTCGTACTGTCGAAGGGAAATGATTCGCTATTGATGTTTAATCCATAGAAAAGATTAAGGAAAAAGACTCATATTTGAACAATCATCTAATATCCTCTTTTGTTTGCCTCATTATTTGGTAAATGAAAGAGGATTTTTGCCCTCTGGAAATAATATGGAAAAGGAAAGGATTGGTTAGATATGGAAAAATATGCTTTTAAAACGGGAGATGCTGTGGGAGAATTCCTTAGAAATAGTCAGAAAAATTGGCAAGCAGCAGTCAATCATCGTTTTGTACAGGAGCTTTTTGAAGGAACGATTGAGGATGAAGTGCTAATAAAATATCTGATTCAAGACTATCATTTCTTTGATGTTTTTTTATCGATGTTAGGAGCTTGTGTCGCACATGCTGACACACTTGAAGCAAAACTAAGATTTGCTAAACAATTAGGCTTTTTAGAAGCAGATGAAGATGGATATTTTCAAAAAGCTTTTAAAGAATTAGGAGTGACAGAAAAAGAATATTTAGAAGTAACGTTACATCCTGTGACAAAAGAGTTTCAACAATTAATGTATTCTGCCGTGGATTCATCTGATTATGCGCAGCTTTTAGTGATGTTAGTTATTGCAGAAGGGCTATATTTAGATTGGGGCTCTAAGGAATTACCTCTTCCAGAGAAGTATATTCATTTGGAGTGGATTCATCTTCATCGAGGAGAATTTTTTAAAGAATGGGTTCAGTTTCTTGTGGATGAGTTGAATCGAGTTTGTAAGGATAAAGGAACTATTTCAGAACTTCAAGAACGTTGGGATCAAGCTGTAGCTTTAGAACTAGCGTTTTTTGAGATTGGGTATGATGCTTAGTTGTTTAGAGTATATAAAAATAAACGGTTAGAATTTTTTTCTACGCGTTTACGCTTAGAAAAGCGCTGTTTCTTTTTATTTGACAGTAGATAAATGAATTAAGTATACTGAATATGTAAATCGGTAGGTGAGACTACCATGGAGATACGGATGGCTACCGCAAAGTAGTGGAGACACTATTCGCTGGTTAGCAGTTCCTGTCGTGAAGGCAGAAACTAATGTCATTTCATTGCTCCATGATGTTAAAGCTTGGACGGGAATCAAAATAAGAATGTATTTGAAGGCATCTTGTTACGTCTAAGCACGCAACAAGATGTTTTTTCATTTGCCAAAATTTTTAAAAAGGGGTGATTAGAAATGCCGGAACCGGATAGTAAGCAAAACTTAGCAGATGAACAAAGGCGATTGCATGATAATCACCATTGCTTCATCTGACTTTAAAAAAGAGGTGAAGTAAAATGAAAACAGCAAAAGAAAGATTTGATTTTGCAATGACAAAATCTGTAGTAGAAGTACTAGATGCATTAGAAACTTCTATTACTGGAGTTCAAGAAGACCAAGTGGAAACACTTCGTGATACTTATGGAGAAAATAAATTAACAAAAGCAACAGAAGTGCCACTTTGGAAGAAAATTTATGAATCAATTATTAATCCATTTACAGTTATTTTATTAGTGATTGCAGTGATCTCGTTAATGACGAATGTGATTTTAGCAAAACCTGGTGAAGAAGATCCAACAACATCGATTATTATTGTTGTTTTAGTCCTCATTTCAGGAGGCATTCGTTTTGTACAAGAACTAAAAAGTGATAAAGCAGCAAGTAATTTATCGAGTTTAATTGTAAATACGGCTACAGTCATTCGTGATGAAGTTCAACAAGAAATTCCTATTGAAGAATTAGTAGTAGGGGATATCATTAAATTAAGTGCAGGAGATATGTTACCTGCTGATGCTTTGTTGCTTGAAACAAGAGACTTCTTTATCCAACAATCAAGCTTAACGGGTGAAAGCGAGTCTGTTGAGAAAAAAGCAATATGGATTCCTTCAGAAGAAACTCAAAAACCTGTATTAGAAAGTGAACGCTTTGTATTTATGGGCTCGAATGTAGTGAGTGGAAGTGCGCTAGCAGTTATTTTAGTAACAGGAAATGATACGATGATTGGCCGTATTGAAAAGACGCTAAATACTTTTGATGAGCCAACAAGTTTTGAAAAAGAAATGAATACAATCTCTTGGTTACTCATTCGTTTAATGTTAGTGCTTGTTCCAGTTGTATTTGTGATTAACGGATTAACTGATAGTGACTGGTTAGAAGCAGGAGTGTTTGCACTCAGTGTTGCGGTTGGTTTAACACCAGAGATGTTGCCTATGATTATTACAGCAAGCCTTGCTAAAGGTGCAGTTATTATGGCAAAAGAAAAAGTAGTTATTAAAAAATTAAATGCGATTCAAGATTTAGGCGCGATTGATATTCTTTGTACGGATAAAACAGGAACATTAACACAAGATGAAATTATTTTAGAATATCCTCTTGATATTCATGCAAATCTTGATTTAGGAGTTCTGAAAATTGGTTATTTAAATAGTTATTTCCAAACAGGATTGAAAAATTTATTAGACCGTGCGATTATTACACGTACAGAAAAAGAATCAGTGGAGCATGAAGATTTACGAGATCTTTCAACTCGCTATCAAAAAATTGATGAATTACCATTTGATTTTGAACGTCGTCGTATGAGTGTTATTGTTAAAGAGGAAAGTCAAGAGGGAGCATTATTAGTGACAAAAGGTGCTCTTGAAGAAATGTTAAGTATTTCTTCTCATGTACAAGATGGGAAAGAAATTCATCCAATTACAGAAGAGATTCGTCAAAATATTTTAGAAGCTGTTTCTCAATTAAATGAACAAGGACTTCGTGTATTAGGTGTTAGTCAAAAATTTTATCCAAATGCTTCTCATCGATTTGCAGTTGAAGATGAATCCAATATGATTTTAATGGGATATTTAGCATTTTTAGATCCACCAAAACCTTCTGCAGCACCAGCAATTCAAGCGTTAAAAGAACATGGTGTTTTGACAAAAATTTTAACAGGTGATAATGAAAAAGTAACACAAACTGTGTGCGAACGAGTAGGATTACCAGTTGATCATATTTTATTAGGAACAGATATTGAAGAGATGGATGATGCAACTTTAGCGATTGAAGCTGAAAAAACAACTATTTTTGCAAAACTATCTCCAGAACAAAAAGCTCGTATTATTCGATTATTAAAAGCAAATGGGCATAAAGTAGGATATATGGGAGATGGAATCAATGATGCGCCGTCTTTAAAAGTAGCAGATGTAGGGATTTCTGTAGACACAGCAGTCGATATTGCTAAAGAAGTAGCAGATGTTATTCTTTTAGATAAAGATTTATTAGTGTTAGAAAAAGGATTAATTGAAGGTCGTAAAGTATATGCGAACATGACAAAATATATCAAAATGACCGTTTCATCAAATTTTGGAAATATTTTCTCATTATTATTTGCGAGTGTATTTTTACCATTTTTACCAATGGCTCCAGTACATTTAATTGTTTTGAATTTGATTTATGATTTAAGTTGTGTAGCATTACCATTTGATCATGTGGATGAAGATTTCCTGAAAGAACCACGTGCATGGACTGCTAAATCAATTACAAGATTTATGTCATGGTTAGGACCAACCAGTTCAATTTTTGATATTATTACATTTGCAGTGATGTTCTTTGGAATTGCACCAATGATTACAGGAAGTAGCTATGCAGAGTCAACAAATCCTGCCTTCTTCTTAATGGTCTTCCAAACAGGTTGGTTTATTCAATCCATGTGGTCACAAACAATGGTAATTTATATGCTTCGTTCTCCTAAATTACCATTTATTCAATCAAAACCAGCCTTTTCATTATTAGTGACATCATTATTTGCTTTATTTATTGTGACAGTTTTACCGTATACACCATTAGCAGCTTCCTTAAAACTAGCTACTTTAAATGGGATGTATTTCTTAGCTTTAATGTTAATTACAGTAAGCTATATGTTATTAGTAACGATTGTAAAAAAAGTGTATATTAAGAAATATCGTGAATGGTTATAGAAATGAAGTTTAACTTGTGTTTAAACTGAGAGGAAATATGGGTTTGCAACGTTTGCAATTCGTTTTGTTTTTGGTATAATGAAGATGCAAAAAGAGCCGAGCAGTAACTCGACTCTAATGTAGCCCGTTAAAAAGACGGTGGCTTGTTTACAGTGTATATAACACCGCTCACTCTACCAAAGTTAGAGCGGTGTTATTTTTTTGTTTTCATATCTATTAGTTTAACAATGAGTGCTACTAACGCAACTAATAAAGTCGCAAAAGAACACACTAATGTCAAAGCTTCATAGACTGACAAAATACAACCTCCTTTCGATAGATTTTATGAAGATGCTCATAAGCATCACCTACCTTTATAGAGATTGCCACCGCTTTAAAACTTTCTACGCCGAGAGTGTACCATAAACGAAATGAAAATAACAGTGAAATGTGTAAAAAATCACGTTGTTATAATAATATTCTTTTGATTATTTTTACTTGTGTTTAATAAGATAAAACTGCTAATTTTTCAAGAGTTAGACAGCTTAAATTTTAAGTGATATAATATTTTACGAAAATGTAGTGCGTTAGCATAGCAAAGTCTCTAAGGAATGTCAGTTCCCTAGGGACTTTTTTGTCGGCGTTGGATTAGTTTTAGCCGTCATCCTTGATATCTAATTAATTATAAATATAATGTGATGTTACTTCTTTGATTTGAGACATTATCACTTGTGTTTGACACCGTGAAAACTATTTTCTTTGCACTGTTGCAATTTTCAGAAAAGTAGAGTATAATAGTATCTGCCGTTAGGCCATATGGCAATAGCGAACATATGAATCGAGTCAGGTCCGGAAGGAAGCAGCTATAAGTATCGTTCGTTATGTGCTGTATGTACATAGAAGAAATTACAGGCTGGGGCTAGCGTTCCAGCCTGTTTTTATAAGTAAGTATTTTGGGATAGATGGAGGAGCTCTCTAGTGAAAAATAAAGGGTTCAAAGAAGAAGAAAAGCACTTAGTAGAAGTTCAATCAAAATTTGAAGAAAAAATACAATCTGAAAAACTAAGATTAAAAGATGAAAATTTGGATCAACAACGTCAAGATTTTATTGATTTTTCGATTCACCAATTAGAAAATCAAAAAGAATCTCCTTATTTTGGAAGAATTGATGTTCAATTTGAAGGTGAACCGGAAGTTGAAAAAATGTATATTGGTTCATCAACATTTTTTGATGAAGAAAAGCAAGTGCTAGTATATGATTGGCGTGCGCCAATTGCCAGTTTATTTTATGAAGGAACATTGGGGGATTTAACGTACCAAACACCTTCTGGAATTCAACATGGACAAGCCTCTTTAAAAAGAGATATTGTCATTAAAAAAGGTAAAATTCAATCGGTCTATGATGTAGAAAATGAAGAATCATTATTAATGGAAACATTAAGTGCACCTACGAATCGTGATGGACATTTAGAAGGAATTACAGCTACGATTCAAAAGGAACAAAATGAAATTATTCGTCATAAACAAAAGGATTGGTTAATTGTTAATGGTTGTGCAGGTAGTGGTAAAACTACTATTTTATTACAACGAATTGCGTATTTGATGTATCAATCAAAAGATCAAAGTCATAATGATATGTTGTTGTTATCACGAAATCAATTATTTGCCAAATATATTTCACACGTTATTCCTAATTTAACTGGTAGTGAATTATATCAACAAACATTAGCACAACATACAGTAGAATTATTTAAGAAATTTTTCTTAAATAAAACAAGTATGTTAGTACCAACTAAAACGAGAAGAGCGTATTTAACAGATAGTGAGTGGGCAGCTTTAATTACTGAGCAATTGCCAGCTTTATCTGTAGCGAATTTACATTTTCGTCCGATTTCCATTAAAGGATTTAGAATTTTTGGTGAAAAAGATTATCAAAAAATTATTGAACAAGTAAATCCTAAATTAACATTATATCAACAATTGGTACAAATTCAGGAAGTCTTAGAAAAGAACTTAAAACGTCGTTTGAATCGTTTCTATGTTTCTGATGTTGCTAAACGTGTATATGAAGAAATGTCATCGATGCAAATTGAAGTATTGATGAAAAATGAAGAATTTAATAGTGAAACAGAATACTATCAAATGCTAGGACAACGAGTATTTGAAAAACAATCATTAGAAGCAGAGCAACAAGTAGAAATGTTTGCATTTGTGAATTTTGCAAAACATTTACAAGACTGGATGCCGCTAGCTAAACAGCGTAGAGAAGAATTAGGAAAAGTAGATAATGCTCAATTACCTTTAAAAGATACAGGTGAAGGACGTCTTCAAGTAACAGCAGAAGGAGTAAGAGTGTTACTTTACGTAGCAACAATGATTGCTCCAATTCGTGATTATCAAGGATATACTCACTTATTTATTGATGAAGTTCAAGATGTATCATTATTATTCATGGCAGCATTATCTAATTATTATTTCCGAGCGAAATTTACAGTAGTTGGAGATACATTCCAATCATTCTCAACAGCTACAACAATTTTCTCTTTAGAAGAACGTCATCCAGAATTAGTAGCAGCCTTTTTCAAAGAACGTGTATTAGAACATCGTTCATTAGAAATTAGTTACCGCTGTACTGCGCAAATTACTCGTTTTGCCAATAGTATTTTAGGTTGGGAATTAGATAAAAATGTCTTCCCACGTACAGGTGAAGAAGTAGGGGTATTTGTTGATGAAGAACCTTCAATTGAACGATTGAAGAAATTAGTCGAAGATACACCTGAATGTTATCATACAAATGCTATTTTCTGCCGTACAATGGACGAAGCAAAAGCTTTACAAAAAGAATTAGTCGAGTATGATGCGGAATTATTGGAAGATACAAGTGAATTATTAGGTAGTCGATTAGTAGTGACAACGATTGAAGTTGCTAAAGGGCTAGAATTTGACCAAGTCTTTATTTGGCAAGCAACAAAAGATCGCTATGCAACGATGAAAGAACGATTTATGTTCTATACAACTTGTACTCGTGCAAAACATTGCTTGAATATTTTTACGACTCCAGAGGTGACAAATTTTATTGCAAACTCTAAAGCACCGATGTCTGTTTTTGGAACATTCCGGTAGTCAAATCTTATAAAAAAATGTAAAATAGTAAAGGATAGAAAACATAACCTACGATTGTAGCGTTGTGTTTTCTTAGTATAAAGTCAAAAGGAGAAGACCGATGGCTTATCAAGCGTTATACCGAAAATGGAGACCGCAAAAATTTGAAGATATGGTGGGACAAACTGCAGTTACGAAAACATTGAAAAATGCGATTATCCATCATAAAACAAGTCATGCGTATTTATTTACAGGTCCAAGAGGAACTGGGAAGACAAGTGCTGCGAAAATTTTTGCTAAAGCAATTAACTGTTTGAATCCTCAAGATGGAGAACCTTGTAATGACTGTTTATTATGTAAAGGTATTACAGAAGGAACGATTGGGGATGTTATTGAAATCGATGCGGCGAGTAATAATGGGGTAGAAGAAATTCGTGATATTCGAGATAAAGCTCGTTATGCTCCAACTCAAGCAACGTATAAAGTTTATATTATCGATGAAGTACATATGTTATCAACAGGAGCATTCAATGCTTTATTAAAAACATTGGAAGAACCTCCAAAAAATGTCATCTTTATACTAGCAACGACTGAACCGCATAAAATTCCAGCAACGATTATTTCACGAACACAGCGATTTGATTTTAGAAGAATAACGAATGATGAAATTATTCAAAGACTTCGTTATATTTTAGAACAAGAAGAGATTGCATATGAAGAAGAAGCGCTAAGTGTTATTGCTCGTTGTGCTAATGGTGGAATGCGTGACGCATTAAGTTTATTAGATCAAGTCATTTCATTTAGTGATGATAAAGTGAGTTTTGAACAAGCCATTCAAGTTTCTGGAAGTTTAACGGATGATTTAATGATTGAATTTGTTCGATTATTGACTCAGCAACAAGCCCAAGCAGCATTATTACAATTACAAGACTTATTATTGCTAGGAAAAGAAGCGTCTCGATTAATTGAAGAATGGCTAGAATTTTCTAGAGATTTATTAGTGGCAAAACAAACCGGAGATATGATTGGTAGAAGTGAAGTTTTTGTGGAGTTTGCAAAAGAAGTTGAAGAAGCCTTTTTATATCGATTTATGGATGCTTTAAATCAAACGCAACAAGAAATGCGATTTACAACAAAACCAACCATTAGTTTAGAAGTCTTTACGATTAAAATGGCACAACCAGTAGTAGCAGTAGATCAACAAGCAGCCTCAACTAATCAGGAATATGTCTCACAATTGGAACAACAGTTACAAAGTTTACAACAACAGATGTCTCAATTATTACAAGGACAAGGAGTAGTAGCTCCTAAAAAAGCGACATCAACTCTACAAGCAAAAGCAAGTACGTATAAGCCAAATATTGGTGAAGTTTATAAAGTGCTTGATGCTGCAACTCGTAAAGATTTAATTTTTATTCGAGAATTGTGGGGCGATTTATTACAAATGCTTTCTACCACTCAAAGAGCATTATTGAAAGCAAGTGAACCTGTAGCAGCTAGTCCAAATGGATTTGTGTTAAAATTTGATTATGAAATTTTATGCCAAAGAGCGCAGGAAAGTGTAGAACTTCATGAAGATATTGCTCGTCATTGTCAGACATTAGCACAGTATCCGGGGAATTTTGTCAGCGTGACAGGAGAACAATGGGTACAAATTCGACAAGATTATTTACGAGATAAGAAAGAAAAGCAAGAATCAGAAGGTGTGACTCATGCAACAGAAATGGAAGAGCAACCGACTGATGAAGAAGAAAAAAATGAAGTAGAACAATTAGTTCAAAATACGATTGATTTGTTTGGAGAAGAAATTGTTCATATTTCAGAAGAAACAGAAAACAATTAAGGAGGAATCAACATGCGTGGAATGGGAAATATGCAAGGCATGATGAAACAAATGCAAAAATTACAAAAACAAATGGCACAAGCTCAAGAGGAGTTAAACCAAACAGAATATGTGGGAAGCTCTCAAAGTGACTTAGTACAAGTAACAGTGAACGGAAAACGTCAAGTACTTTCAGTATCGATTAAACCAGAAGCGGTTGATGGAGATGATGTTGAATTATTACAAGACTTAGTATTAATGGCAACAAATCGTGCCTTAGAGCAAGCTGAAAAAGCAAATGAACAAACAATGGGACAATTTACTAGAGGATTAAATATCCCTGGATTTTAATGAGTTGAGGTGAGAGGATGCAATATCCAGAACCAATTGCTCGATTAATGGATAGTTATATGAAACTGCCTGGAATCGGGGCAAAAACAGCAGCTCGTCTTGCTTTTTTCAGTATGGAAATGCCGGAAGAAGAAGTGATGAATTTTGCCAATGCACTTATTAGTTGTAAACGAGATTTAACAATGTGTTCTGTTTGTGGAAATATTACGCAAGAAGATCCTTGTGAGATTTGCCAAGATGCTTCTAGAGATAGAACAAAAATACTAGTTGTTGAAGATAGTCGAGATGTGATGAGTTTAGAGAGAATGAAGGAATATAAAGGTTTGTACCATGTTCTTCATGGTGTTCTGTCTCCAATGGAAGGAACAGGACCTGATGATATTAATGTGGCTTCTCTCATTCAGCGTCTTCAGGATCCTACTGTAGAAGAAGTGATTATTGCTACTAATGCAACTGCAGAAGGTGAAGCAACTGCGATGTATTTATCTCGTTTAATTAAACCAGCTGGAATTAAAGTGACGCGTTTAGCTCATGGTCTTGCAGTTGGTAGTGATATTGAATATGCAGATGAAATGACTTTATTCAAAGCAATTGAAGGACGAAGAGAGCTGTAACAATGTTATATAGATATGAATAGACTTCCCTTGTATAGTAGCAGGAGGATGCAAGCAGCCTCGCAAAAGCGAGTCTCATTGCTAAACTTCGAGCCTAGGTCTCGAAGTTTCCTGTCCAATAAGCAGCAAATGCGGCTTATTGGACTAATGCTACTATGGGAAGTCTTTTTTGTGCTTGAATGGATATGTATGAGAGAAAGAAAATGAATAGACGTCCCTTTATAGTAGCAGAAGGATGCAAGTAAGCTTAGCGATTTCATAATTAGTGCTACTATGGGACGTTTTTTGATATTTTTAGGTTATAGAGTAAAAGCTAAAAAACAGTCGAATCTTGTTATTAAAGTTCGACTGTTTCTTATTAATTATTTTCTATAAGTTATTAATTAGCGACTTGTTTTCCTGCAATTCTACCGAATGTAATAATATCTGTAATAGCATTTCCACCTAAACGGTTTTTACCTTGAATAACACCAGTTAACTCACCAGCAGCATATAATCCAGGAATTGGTTCACCGTTCTCATTTAATACTTCAGTTTTTTCATTTATGACTAAACCACCCATAGTATGGTGTACAGAAGGAACGGCTTTTTGAATATAATAAGGACCATTTTCTAAAGAGACTAAACCGCCACGATGGTGAAAATCTTTATCATCTTTTTCTTTTGCATACATATTTACTTTAGAAATCGTATCTTTTAAGTTATTAATATCAATATTAAAGAATGTTGCAGCTTCTTCTAAAGTATCAGCTTTGACTAATAACTTTTCACGAATTAATTCATCGTACTCAGCTTTATGAGCTTCTTTTGTTTTAGAAATTGCGTCAATATCATCATTCCAAAGTTGGTAAGTATATCCGCCAGTTTGAGCTAAGATAGCTTTTGAAATTACGTCACGACGATCTAATTCTTCTACAAATCGTTTACCTTCTTGATTGATTAAAATTGCACCATCAAATCTAGTATCAGCTAGTAATGAAATCATTCCAGTTTTTGGATTAGCGATTGGATAAGTTTGAATATATTCCATATTGTTTAGAGCAGCACCAACTTCTTGTGCCATAATAATTCCATCACCTGTAGTACCAACTGAATCTGTAGATTTATATCTAGAATCATATTCTTTATTAAATTTAGTTCTCATTTCAACATTAGAACCGAATCCACCAGTTGTTAAAACTACTGCATTATTTGCATTGAAAGTTAATTCTTTTTTATTTTTATCGTTTGCTTTTACTCCAATTACACGGCCGTTTGAATTATTGATTAATTTTTCAGCTTTTACATTTAAGAAAATTGGAATTTTTAGTTCATCAGCTTTAGCATTTAATTTTGATATTAATTCTGCTCCAGTATGCCCAACAGGAATTAATGCTCGTTTATAACTATGACCTCCAAAACGGAATAATTGGTCTGAAAGGAATTCAACATGGATTTCATCTTTTAACCATTCAGCAGATTCTAAAGCTTTTTCAGCCATAATTTTTACTAAACTAGGGTTTGCTGCATGGTCTCCGCCTTTTATAGTATCTTCATAATAAGATTCAACAGAATCACCAGTAATTCCTAGATTTTTTTGTACCCAGTTTTCAGGAGCATTCATTTCTCCTCCTGAAATAAGGGTGTTTCCTCCAACTGCAGGTAGTTTTTCAATAATAGCAACTGATTTTCCTGCTTCTTTTGCTTCAATTGCTGCACTAAAGCCTGCACCACCAGATCCGACAACGACTACATCAAAGGTTTGTTCTGTTGGAATTTGTTCACTGTCCTTAATTTTATTTGTTACACTTGCTAAGTTAATCCCAGATTTTTTTAAAGCATCTTTAACAGCTTCTAAATATCCTTCACTTGTTGCAGTTGCTCCAGAGACAACATCTATATCTGCAGAATTTTTTGAAATAATATTAGTTGATAATTCTTTATAGACTTTATCTGCTAATACTTTATTCTCACTTTGTTTTGTAATATCAATTTTTGTAATTTTAGCATCTTTAATGGATACCATTACTTTAATTTCACCATGCTTACCAGTTCCTATTCCCTCAAAAGAACCGCTATTTTTGGATGGTGAACATCCAACTAAAACTAAAATCATTGATAAAAGCATAAATATAAAATTAAATTTACTATTCTTCATTTTATATCCTCCCTAAAATAAATATTGTGATTAAAATCACAATTTATTATATCTTTTTTAACGTTTTCAAACAAGTGTGTTTTTCACTTTTTTAGACAAAATTCATCTATTGTACCTAAAAAATCCTTTTTTGCATTGAAGAAAAATCAAATACAAAAAAGGTCAAAGATTTTTATAACGATTTAATAGCTACTACCAAAGTATTTCACATTCCTTAGTAACAGTGTCTTGGAATGAATCAACAGGTGCTTCGTTTGTAATAATATAGTCAATTACATTGTAATTAGATAATTTAAAATAGTGACTCGTATTAAACTTTGAAGAATCTGCTAATAATACTGTAACGTCTGCATTCGCAATCATTTGCTGTTTTAGTAAAGCTTGATTATAGTTTGCTTCATAAGCACCAAAACGATCAAGTCCTCTACAACTCATAAAGCAAATATCTGCATGGAAATTATTGATAAAATGGATAGCAAAATCTCCCAATGCCGAATTTGTTCCATAATCAATATGCCCTCCACAGAAAAATAAAGTAATATTATCATAATTATTTAATTGACGAGCTATTTCAATCCCATTTGTAATAACACGTAAATTTTGTAAGTTTGCAAAATACGGAACGAGCATAGCAGCTGTTGAAGAACTATCAATAAAAATAGATTGATTGTCTGTTAAAAAAGTTGAAGCAGTTTCGGCGATATGTTTTTTACCTGAAGTTTCTTCTTGTTTTCGACTATCATAAGTATATTCCACATTATTGGTTGTAACTAGTCTAACTTCCCCATGAGTTCGTATAATCTTTCCATCTTTTTCTAACTGGATTAAATCCCTTCTTAAGGTTGAAGTTGAACAGTACATAAGAGATTCCAATTGTATCGTAGATATCATTTTTCTCTTCGATAAAATATCTAAAATCTTGGTCATTCTTTCGTATGAAACCATAATAAACCCTCCTGATATAGTACACCTTGAACAATTATGAACAATTATGAACAAATTATAGCACAAATTTTGGCGAAATTTCAATAGCGCTTTCATATATTGTATACGCTTTCTAATATTGGTATGATGAAATCAAGAAAAAGAGGATACTATTATGACATTTGATGAACAAGTAGTTTAAAACCGAATTTGTGATATGAATTGTTAGAAGGATGACTAAAAAGAGTTGTACAACAGTTTAAAATATCTCGATTCGATTTGATGATTATTCCATCATCGTAACGCCAACAGGTATCAATAAAATTAAGGAGGGTGAAATACTTAAAACAAATGTTTTAAATGGTAGGAAGTTATTAAAATTCAGTAATGTATTCTAGATTTTACAGGAATCGTACTGATAAAAGGTATAAACAAGGAGGAAGGAAAAAATGATACAACATCCACGTATCGGGATTCGTCCTACGATCGATGGCCGTCGTCAAGGGGTTCGCGAATCTTTAGAAGTACAAACAATGAATATGGCCAAAAGTGTGGCAGCTTTGCTAGAGTCAACATTGAAATATCCAGACGGACAACCTGTTGAATGTGTGATTTCACCATCAACAATTGGACGTGTTCCAGAAGCAGCTGCATCACATGAATTGTTCAAAAAATCAAATGTTTGTGCAACAATTACAGTAACTCCATGTTGGTGTTATGGTAGTGAAACAATGGATATGTCACCTGATATTCCACATGCTATTTGGGGATTCAATGGAACTGAAAGACCAGGAGCTGTATATTTAGCAGCAGTTCTTGCTTCTCATGCTCAAAAAGGAATTCCAGCATTTGGTATTTATGGTAAAGATGTTCAAGAAGCATCTACTACAGAAATTCCAGAAGATGTAAAAGAAAAACTTTTACGTTATGCAAGAGCAGCATTAGCAACTGGATTAATGAGAGACACAGCTTACTTATCAATGGGTAGTGTTTCAATGGGTATTGGTGGTTCAATCGTAGATCCTGATTTCTTCCAAGAATATTTAGGAATGCGTAATGAATCAGTGGATATGACAGAATTTACTCGTCGTATCGACCGTGGTATTTATGACCATGAAGAATTTGAACGTGCTCTAGCTTGGGTAAAAGAAAATGTTAAAGAAGGCTTTGACCGTAACCGTGAAGATTTAGTATTAAGTCGTGAAGAAAAAGATAAACAATGGGAATTTGTTATCAAAATGTTCATGATTGGACGTGACTTAATGGTTGGTAACCCTCGCTTAGCTGAACTAGGTTTCGAGGAAGAAGCTGTTGGTCACTATGCTTTAGTTGGAGGATTCCAAGGTCAACGTCAATGGACAGACCACTTCCCTAATGGGGACTTTATGGAAACATTCTTAAATACACAGTTTGACTGGAATGGTATCCGTCGTCCTTATATTTTCGCTACAGAAAATGATGCTTTAAATGGTGTATCAATGTTATTCAACTACTTATTAACAAATACACCTCAAATTTTCGCAGACGTTCGTACTTACTGGAGTCCAGATGCAGTTGAACGTGTAACAGGACATAAATTAGAAGGTCATGCAGAAAATGGATTCTTACACTTAATTAACTCAGGATCATGTACTTTAGATGGAACAGGACAAGCTACTCGTGATGGAGAAGCTGTTATGAAACCATTCTGGGAATTAACACAAGATGAAGTAGATGCAATGCTTGAAAATACAGATTTCCCAGCAGCAAACAGAGAATACTTCCGTGGTGGTGGTTACTCTACTCGCTTCTTAACAAAAGGAAATATGCCTGTAACAATGGTTCGCTTAAACTTATTAAAAGGTGTAGGACCAGTATTACAAATTGCTGAAGGTTACACATTAGAATTACCAGAAGAAGTTCACCATACATTAGACAATCGTACAGACCCAGGTTGGCCAACAACATGGTTTGCTCCTCGCTTAACAGGAAAAGGCGCATTCAAATCAGTATACGATGTGATGAACAACTGGGGTGCTAACCACGGTGCGATCTCTTATGGACATATTGGAGCAGATTTAATTACATTAGCTTCTATGCTACGTATTCCAGTAAATATGCACAATGTGGATGAAGAAGATATTTTCAGACCGAAAAATTGGTCATTATTCGGAACAGAAGATTTAGAATCAGCTGATTACCGTGCTTGTCAATTATTAGGTCCAATTCATAAATAAAAGAGGTAACTAGAATGACAAAAACAATTATTTTAGCCTGTGTTGGCGGATTAACAACAAGTATGTTAGTAGAAAGAATTCATGAAGTAATTTATCGTGATAAATTAAATTATTCATTCTACTCTGTAGGGATTACAGGTGTTGATAATTTAAAAAATGTAGATGTTCTACTATTATCACCTCAATTAGCTTATCTTGAAGAAAAAGCAAAAGCAAACCTTGATATTCCAGTTGCAGTAATTTCAGATGAAGATTTTGAAAATATGCGTGGAGAAGAAGTTCTTAAACAAGGTATTGAATTATTAGGATAAACTTATGAGTGATACTAAAAAAGCAGATACACAACGGTTGATGCAACTCATAGTAAAAAGTAGTAAAGTAACATCTTTAGCGATGCAATCAATGAAGAGTGCTCTTGCAGGTGATTTATCATCTGCAAGAGAATTACTCGATGAAGCAAAAGCTAAAGGAGTAGAAGCTCACAATATTCAAACGGAAATGATTCAATTAGAAATTAAAGGAGAAGCAAGTTCTCCAACATTGCTTGCAGTGCATGCACAAGATCATTTTATGAATAGTCACTTACTCTTAGAAATGGTAGGCATCGTCGTTGAACAACAAAAACAAATGAAAGCGCTCCAAGAGCGAGTTATAAAACTGGAACAGGTAGGTGAAACGCATGAGTAATCCAGTTATTCTTGAAATGAAGGGAATCGTTAAAAGTTTTGGTCCCGTTAAAGCTTTAAAAGGTGTAGATTTCGACTTAAGAGCTGGAGAAGTACACGCCCTAATGGGTGAAAACGGTGCAGGGAAATCCACATTAATGAAAGTACTAACAGGGATTCATAAACCAAACGAAGGATCGATTCACTATAACGGAAAACAAGTGGAATATTCAAAACCAAAAGAAGCGATGGATGATGGTATTGTTATCGTTCACCAAGAGTTAAATATGATGAATGATTTAACGGTAGCACAAAATATTTTCATTGGTCGTGAAGAAATTAGTCAAGGGTTCTTTATCGATGATAATGCTGCTAATAAAAAGGCAAAAGAATTATTTAACTTGTTAAAACTGGATATTAATCCACAAGAAAAAGTGGGTCATTTAACAGTTGGGAAACAACAAATGGTTGAAATTGCAAAAGCGTTATCGATGGATGCGAAAGTAATCGTATTCGATGAACCAACTGCAGCTTTAACAGAGTCAGAAATTAATGAATTATTCGTGATTATTGATGATTTACGTAAAAAAGGCGTAGGAATTACTTATATTTCTCACCGTATGGACGAAATTGCTCGTATCACTGACCGAGTAACGGTTATGCGTGACGGTGAATATGTTGGTACGGTAAATACAAAAGATACAACTAAAGACGAAATTATTGCGATGATGGTTGGACGTACAATTTACGAAGATCCAAAAGCAGCATCAGCAGTACCAGAAGATGCACCAGTAGTCTTAGAAGTTGAACATTTAAATGCAGGAAGTTCTGTAAAAGATGTAAGCTTTGTATTAAGAAAAGGCGAAATCTTAGGCTTCTCTGGCTTAATGGGTGCAGGTCGTACAGAAGTAGCGCGTTTATTATTTGGTGCGGATAAAAAAGATAGCGGTACCATTAAGATTAATGGCAAAGAAGTTGATATTAAAAATCCTCAAGATGCTATTCGTGAAGGTATTGGATACTTATCAGAAGACCGTAAACGTTATGGATGTATTGTTGATATGACAATTGCTAATAATACAGTAATGACAAACTTAGATAAGTATGTACATGGTGGTTTAATCAATGATGCAGAAATTGTTACAGCAAGTGATAAATTTGTTAAATCATTAAGAACAAAAACACCATCCTCAAAACAATTAGTTCGAAACTTGTCAGGTGGTAACCAACAAAAAGTTGTTATTGCAAAATGGCTAGAACAAGACAGTGATATCTTAATCTTTGATGAACCAACTCGAGGAATTGACGTTGGTGCTAAAAGTGAGATTTATACATTGATGAACGAGCTAGTTGCTCAAGGAAAATCAATCATTATGATTTCTTCAGAATTAACAGAAATACTACGTATGAGTGACCGTATTGTTGTTATGTGTGAAGGACGTAAAACAGGAGAACTTGACATTAGTCAAGCAACACAAGAACGTATCTTAGCATTAGCTACAGATCGATAATTGAAGAGGGGTATAAATATGGAAGAGAGAAACTCCATCTGGACTAAACTAGTAAAAACAGTTGGGCTACAAAAATTAATCGCAATAATCGCATTGATTGTAATTTTCGCATTTTTTGCAATCTCAAGTGAATCATTCCGTTCATTTGATACAGCAGTGAGCATCTTAGATGCATCTTATTACATTGGGTTCTTAGCTATTGGGGTAACATTCGTTATTATTACTGGTGGGATTGACTTATCTATCGGTACAGTAATGATGTGTGCTGCTATTACTGGTGGTGTACTCCATACAAAAATGGGTTGGCCTTTATGGTTAGCACTTTTAGCAATTTTAGTGATTGGAGGTGTATTCGGATTATTCAACGGAGTATTAATTGCAAAATTTGGTTTACCACCATTCATTGCAACACTTGGTACAATGATGATTTCACGTGGTTTAAGTTCGATCGTATCTAATGTACAAAGTATCACTTTCCCATTACGTGGAACAGGTGAAGGTTGGTATAAAGACTTATTCAGAACACAAGATAATCTTCCAACAGGTTTAGTTGTTCTGATTGTAGTTGCACTTTTAGCAGCACTTGTTTTAAATAAAACAAAAGTTGGTCGTTATATCTTTGCAATTGGTTCTAATAAAGAAGCTACAAGACTTTCTGGGGTAAATGTTATCAAATGGGAAGGTACAGCTTATGTAATTAGTGGATTATTAGCAGGTTTAGCTGGTATTGCATATGCAGCAACTTACTCAACAATTCTTCCTGGTACTGGTAACGGTATGGAACTTGATGCAATCGCAGGGGTAGTAGTTGGTGGTACTTCATTAGCCGGTGGTGTTGGTTCAGTAATTGGTACAATTATTGGGGTATTCATTATGTCAGTATTGAAGATTGGTTTACCATATATCGACTTACAACCACACTATCAATTATTCATCACAGGATTTGTAGTAATTGTAGCGGTTTACTCTGATATCTTAATCCGTCAAAATAAGAAAAAATAAGCGTTAAAAAGTATTGAGTGTTTCAAAATTTTAGTATATATCCTATAAAGGATAAATAAAAGGAGAGAAATCTTATGAAAAAATCATTGAAATTTGCAATTGCCACTTTTGCTTGTGCATCTGCGATTTTAGCAGGCTGTTCATCAAAATCAAGTGATGGAGGTAGCGGAGGCTCTAAAGGTGGAGATTTTAAAGTTGAAGTAATTGCGAAAGGTTTCCAACATGACTTTTGGAAAGCAGTTAACAAAGGTGCTTCAAAAGCAGCAGATGAATTAGGTGCTAAAATTACATTCGTAGGACCTCAAAATGAAACAGCTATTGCTGAACAATTAGAACAATTAAACAACGCAATTAATAAAAATCCAAAAGCAATTGCATTAGCAGCTTTAGATACTGAAGCAGAATTAGATGCAATTAAACAAGCTCAAAGTAAAAATATTCCAATTATCGGGTTTGACTCAGGGGTACCTGGTGCACCAGAAGGAGCTATTAAAGCAACAGCTTCAACTGACAACCACGCTGCTGGGGGAAATGCTGCAGAAAACTTATTCAAATTATTAGAAAGCAAAGTTGGAGATAAAAAAACTCGTATTGGGGTAGTTTCTCAAGAAGTTAACTCTCTATCAATCACTCAAAGAACAAGTGGTTTCATTGATAAAATGGTTGAATTATTAGAGAAAAAAGGTATTAAAACAGCTGTAGTTGGACATGACAAATTCAAAAACAATGTTTCTGAAGCAGATGCAAAAGTTGTCATTGAAGTTCGTGTTCCAGCACAAGTAGACGATGCTGCTGGTAAAACAGAAGCTTCAACAGTATTAGAAAAAGAAGATACTATTGCAGTTTATGGTTCAAATGAATTTGCTGCTAAAGCAATCATCAACGCAAACGGTGGTTTCAAAGAATCTAAATTAGGCAAAGATAAAATCTTAGCTGTTGGTTTTGACTCAGGTGCTTTACAACAAGATGCTATCCGTAAAGGTGTCTTTGTAGGTTCTGTAACTCAAGACCCAGTTCAAATTGGTTACCAAGCTGTTAAATTAGCAATTGCTTCAGCTAAAGGTGAAACAGTTAAAGACGTAGATACTGGTTCTAAATGGTATGATGCTTCAAACATCGACAAAGAAGAAATCAAAGCATTATTATATGAATAAAATATAAAGAATTTGGAGGAAAAAGCATGAGCTTAATGAAAGTGTTAGCTATTGATTTAGGTGCAAGTTCAGGTCGTGTCATGCAAGCCGTTTATAATGGCAGCTCCCTCCAGTTATCAGAGGTTCATCGGTTCAAAAATGAACCGGTGAATCTTAACGATGGATTGTATTGGAATTTGTTACACTTATTTGGTGAAATCAAACAAGGAATTAAAAAAGCTTCAAATGATTCTATTCCGATTCGTTCCATTTCTGTTGATACATGGGGAGTGGACTATGCATACTTAGATCACAATGGAGATTTGCTCTATCAACCGCATTGTTACAGAGATAATCGAATGGGACGTTATGAAGAATCGTTCTATCAATTAATTTCTAAAAATGAATTATTTAAGAAAACAGGAGTTCAACCTGCAACGTATAATACGATTTTGCAAATTTATTCAGATTTACAAGAAAAACCACAGCTAAAACAAGTCGTACAAAGAGTTTTGTTTATCCCAGATTTAATTAATTACTTATTAGCGGGTGTTCTTGCAAACGAATATACAATCGCAAGTACGAGTGGTTTACTTGATGTTTTCACACAAGATTTTTCAGAAGAAATTTTTGAAAAGCTAGGAATTCCAACCAAATGGTTCTCATCACCAGTTAAAAATGGATCTGTATTAAGAGATTTATCACCAAGAATTGTTCAAGAATTAAAAGTTGAACCGTTTAAAGTAATTGCAGGAGCTGGACATGATACAGCTGCAGCAGTTTTAGCAATTCCTTATGAAAATGAAAAAGGTACTGTATTTATTTCATGTGGTACTTGGTCATTAGTAGGGATTGAATCTGATAAACCTATTATTACTGATGAAGCATTTGAATCAGGATTAACAAATGAAGGATGCTTCGATGGTAAATACAGATTACTTCAAAATACAACTGGCATGTGGATTATCCAAGAATTACAACGTGACTGGAGAAGTCAAGGTGAAGAAGTAAGCTTTGCTGAAATGGTACAATTAGCTGAAAAAGTAACGGATAATCACACATGGATTTATCCAAACGATCCAGTATTTGCTTCGCCAGGAGATATGGAAAGTAAAATTAAAGAGTTTTGTAAAGTAACTGGACAAGCTGTTCCGCAAACAAAAGGACATATTGTAAGAATTGTGATTGAAAGTTTAGCATTAACTTATTTAGAAACAATTGAACAATTAGAAGACTTAACAAAACAAAAAATGACAACCGTTCAAATGGTAGGTGGAGGAATCCAAAATAAACTATTGTGTCAAATTACTGCTAACTTCACAAATCGTCTTGTTATTACAGGACCGGTAGAAGCTAGTGCGTTAGGAAATATCCTTTCACAATTATTGACACTAGAAGTGATTCATTCACGCCAAGAAGCACAAAATCTGATTAAAGCTTCAGAAGTTGTGACTCGATATGAGCCACAAGCAGTTGAAGGATTTTCTAACATTCAACAAAAATTCAAACAAATTAAGAAAGGAATTTCATCATGTTAAAACAAATTCCTAAAATTTTGAGTCCTGATTTAGTGGCATATTTAATGGAAATGGGTCATGGTGATGAGCTGGTAATCGCGGATGCGAATTTTCCAGCTCACCGCATTGGGCAACGTGTAGTTCGTATGGATGGACATGGCGTTCCAGTAGCATTAGAAGCAATTCTAAAATTATTACCATTAGACACATATAGTTCATACCAAGCAGGACTTATGCAAGTAGTACCGGGAGATACAACAGTTCCAGTTATTTGGGACGAATATAAAAAATTATTAGAAGAAAGTCATCCAGGTGCAGCGATTAAAGAATTTGAACGTTTTGAATTTTATGATCAAGCTGAAAAAGCTTATCTAGTGATTCAAACGGGAGAAAGTGCCTTGTATGGCAATATTATTCTTAAAAAAGGTGTTTTATAGGCACTAAAAAAATACAAAAAATTAATGAAACAAATTTAAGGGGAGAAACATTATGTCAACATTTTATGTACCAGCAATTAACTTAATCGGAAGAGGAGTAGTAAACGAAATTGGTTCTTATGTAAAAGATTTAGGTTATAATAAAGCTTTATTAGTAACGGATAAATTTATCGAATCAAGTGAAATTCTTCCTAAAGTTACAAAACCTTTAGATGAAGCCGGAATTGATTATGTTGTATTCTCAGATGTAGAACCTAACCCAACTTGTAAAAACGTAACAGATGGTGTTAGCGCATTAAAAGAAAACAACTGTGACTTCATTATTAGTTTAGGTGGTGGATCTCCACAAGATGCTGCAAGCTGTATTTCAGTTATCGCAACTAATGGTGGAAAACCTCAAGACTATGAAGGATTACACAAATCAGCTAAAAAAGGTTTACCAGTAGTAGCTATCAACACTACAGCAGGTACTTCAGCAGAAATTACAATTAACTACGTTATTACTGACGAAGAACGTAAAGTTAAAATGGTAATGGTTGATAAAAATAGTTTAGCATTAATCTCAGTTAATGACCCAGAATTAATGGTTTCTAAACCAGCTCCATTAACTGCAGCAACAGGTATGGATGCTTTAACTCACGCTGTTGAAGCATTAGTAACACCAGGTGCTTATGGAGTAACTAAAAAATTATCAATTGGTGCAATTGAATTAATTAAAGAATATTTACCACGTGCTGTAAAAGATGGTCACGATATCGAAGCTCGTGAAGGAATGGTAAATGCTATCTTCTTAGGTGGTATGTCATTCAACAACGCAGGTTTAGGTTATGTTCACTCAATGGCTCACCAATTAGGTGCTGTTTATAAATTACCACACGGTGTATGTTGTGCAATGTTATTACCAGTTATTGAACGTGAAAATGCAAAACGTGTACCTGCAGCATTCCGTGATGTAGCTAAAGCTTTAGGATTAGATCCAGCTGGTAAAACAGATGAAGAATGTGCAGCTTATGCTATTAAAGAAATTGAAACATTATCTGAAACTGTAGGTATTCCTAAGAAATTAACTGAATTAGGAATTGAAGAAAAAGACTTTGATTTCGAATATCTATCTAAGAATGCGTTAATCGATGCTTGTGCACCTGGTAACCCATTCATGCCAACATTAGAAGAAACAATTGCTTTCTATAAAGAATTATTCTAATGATTAATAAGTTTTAAATCTTAATGTCCCTCTTCAAAGGGGCATTTTTTAGTAGACAAAAATCCCGTCAGTTTTTGAGTCTGACGGGATTTTATAGTGTGTTTAGTTAATCATCAATTCGATAATGAAACTCACTTGCGAATCGTGGGAATTGTTGCCCAGCAAAAATACGATCTTTATCTGTTTGAATAGGATCTACGAAAGTATCATTTCTATCGGCTGTCATTGGAACGCCACCTGGGATGATATAAACAGCTGCACCACCAACTGGAGAATTCTTAGGACCATATCCACCAATTAATGTGCCTTTATATTCCTTGAAATAAGATAATTTCATCTCATAATTTTCATCTACAAGACCTTTTTCATCAAAAATAAAGGTATGCCCAGTACCGTCTACCCAAGTGCCTTTTAGGCTTGAATAATCTCCATTTTGAATCGCTTGAATATCTAATTTCTTCTGAGTAACTTCTTTTTGTTTTTCAGGAGAAGTGATATACCATTGTGTTGGTTTCCATTCTTTTTGTTTTAAATCAATTTTTGGAGAGAGAGTTTTAACATTATCATCAGTAATTATTTCTTTAATCTCTTCTAAAGCATCTCCCTTATCATTTAATTTGTAATGAATATAGCCGTGATCTCTTGAAGTTCCTACGCCGATGTATAAAAATGTTCCATCTTCTAATGGGAATATTTGCATTCGTTCCCCAATCATATCTAATTTATTTTCTCTGTTTGTTACTCGAATTAGTTTTCCTTCTGAAATAGTATAGATATCTAAAATATAATGATTTTCTTTTGAAGAATCCATAGAAATTACTAATTCATCCACATTATTTTTGTCAAAGTCATATAATGTATAACTAATACCAGGAGAATCGAATCCTTTTTTTACTAAGTATGCGATACTATTAACATTATCATTAAGTGTTATTTTAGAATGATCATTTGAATGTTTAGTAACATTCTCAACGACTTCTTTATAATCCTTAAGAACAGAATTATACAATGTATAATCCGTTACAGGTTTTGGTGCAACGGTTGTTTGAGTAGTTGTTTCTGCTTCTGTTGTAGCAGAGTTAGAATTAGAACTTGAATTTTGACAAGCTGTTAATAAGCTAATAGAGATTCCCAGCCCTACTAGCAAATGAGTTTTTTTCATAGTATTCACTCCTTTTTATTGATACTCAAAGTATAACAAAAAGGGATTCAAAATATCAAAAGATAACTGTGAAATTATGAACAAAATTATATAATAAAAATTTCTAAATACCAAAAAACGCCAGTAGAAAGTTCCCACTGACGTATGTTTGAGAATTGTTAATCATCAACTTTATAATAGAAGTCTGCCGGATTATCAGCAATTGACTGCCCTGCCCATAAGCGATCACGGTCAATTTGAGACGGGTCTGAGGTAGAATAGGATAGAGTTACTCCAGCTGGAATAATTGCTAAAACATATCCTCCTGGAGCAGGTATTTTCGGTTGGACTCCAACTCGTAAAAAACCATTTTCCTCTTTTAATCGTGAAAATTCTACGGCTTCAGTATCACTAACTAGCCCATTTTCATCGAATATAAGAGTATACCCTAAACGATTTACCCATGTTCCTTTTAGAGTAGTATAATCTCCATTTTTAATGGCTTGAAGATCTAGCTTTGCCTTTGCCATTTCTTGTTGTTTTTCAGGAGTAGTGATATACCATTGCACTGGATACCAATCATTTTCTGGGATATTTAATTTTGGAGCTAGTCCTTCAATAATATCTGCAGTTGTTCCTTCTTTTACACGTTCTAATGCACTTCCTGTTTCATTCCATTTGTAATGCGCATATACATGGTCTTTTGCAGAAGCAGCTCCAATATAAGTGAAAGTTCCATCTTCTAATGGGAAAATATTCATTCTTTCACCGATAAAGCTTAATTGATTTTCAGCATTGGTTACTTGAACAACTTTTCCATCGACAATGGTGCGAATATCTAAAATCGCATGTTTATTGTCTATTGACGTAGTCGCAACTAATAATTCCTCAACTCCGTTTTTATCAAAGTCATATAAAATATAAGAAGCACCTTGTAGATAGTGATTATTTTTTGCGATTAAAATAAATTGATTTATATTTTCTTTATTGAAGGAGCCACCTTGTTTTTTCAGCGCTTCTTTATAGTCTTGAAGAACAGAATTGTATAAAGTGTAGTCAGTAACAGGTTTTGGAGCAACAGTTGTTTCCTCAACGGTTGTAGTGGTTGCTTCACTAGTTGAAAGTGTTGTGGTTTCTTGTTTTTGGCAAGCCGTTAATAAACTAATAGAGATTCCCAGCCCTAGTAGCAAATGAGATTTTTTCATAAATAGAACTCCTTTTTTCTTAGTTTGAAGTTAGTATAGCAAAGGTGTCATTTATTTTTCAAAAGATATCTTAAAATACGATAATTATGAGGTTTACGAATAGAAAATAGCTGTGTACAATAAAGTAGAGTGAATGGAAGGAGAGGAATAAACATGCAAGAGTTTAAAGATGCAACAGCAATGGCACAAGCAGTTAGAAATGGGGAAGTTTCTTCTGTTGAATTAGTTCAAGATGCTTTGTTTAAAGTAAAACAATTGAATCCAACTTTGAATGCGGTCGTGCATTTGCAAGAAGAAAGAGCATTAAGAGAAGCTCGAACACGCAATTTTAGTGAAAAACCATTTGCAGGGGTTCCTTTATTGTTGAAAGATTTAGGACAATGTCAAAAGGGTGAACCTTCTACGGCTGGTTCACGTTTATTCAAAAATATCCTTCAAACACATCAAGATACATTAGTCGCTAAATTAGAAGAAGCAGGATTTGTCATTATTGGGCGAACCAATACACCTGAATTTGGATTTAAAAATATGACAGAACCAAGCTTGTGGGGAGTCACTTCGAATCCATATGACCTCAGTCGTAATGCAGGGGGATCGAGCGGTGGCGCTGCAAGTGCAGTGGCGAGTGGAATGGTTCCAATTGCGATGGCAAGTGATGGTGGAGGCTCGATTCGTATTCCGGCTAGTTTTACAGGATTAATTGGGTTAAAACCAAGTCGAGGTAGAATACCTGTTGGTCCTAATGGCTATCGTGGCTGGCAAGGAGCATCAGTAAATTTTGCCTTAACTAAAACTGTTCGTGATACAAGAAGCTTATTAGAAGTACTACAAGTGGAACAAATGGAAAGTCCGTTTATATTACCCAAATTATTGAAACAACAACTTTATGCATCTATTGAACGACCACTAAAAATTGCCGTCATAGAAGATTCACCGATTGGAAATAAGGTTGAAGATTCCGCAAAAAAAGCTTTGAATCGAGCTGTAAGATTTTTACAAGAAAAAGGACATTCTATTGAAAAAATTCAATGGCCAGTAGATGGCATCGAAGTGATGAAAAATTACTATGTGATGAATAGTGTGGAAACAGCTGCGATGATGGATGGAATTGAAAAAATGCTACAACGTCCACTTACAAAAGAAGATATGGAACTAATGACATGGGGAATTTATCAATCGGGACAAAAGATTTTAGCGAAAGATTATAGTGCAGCATTGAACCAGTGGGATTATTGGACAAAACAGATGCAAGAGTGTCATGGAGACTATGATGTGATTTTAACTCCATGTGTGAATGATATCGCTCCAAAACATGATCAGTATCCAATGAAAGAATCCATTCGAGTAGCACTAGAATCCATCGAACAATATTCAGTAAATGAACAGCAAGAAATTATTTGGAAAATGTTTGAAAAAACATTGGAGTTAACTCCATTTACTCAATTGACCAATATTACTGGACAACCAGCGATTAGCCTCCCAATTTATTGTACACAAGAAGGACTACCAGTTGGGGTACAACTGATGGCTGCAAAAGGGCGAGAAGATTTATTATTACAAATCGCAGAAATTTTTGAACAAGAACATCAATGGAATCGAAAAGATTAAGGAGGAAGTAGGATGAAGATTGCAATTATCGGAGCAGGAATTGTGGGAGCAACGGCTGCATATCAATTGTCAAAAAATAAAGAAGTAGAATTAGTCGTCTATGATGATGGAGTTGGGCAAGCTACGAAAGCTGCAGCAGGAATTATTTGCCCATGGTTGTCTCAAAGAAGAAATAAAGAATGGTATCGATTGACTGCAAGAGGAGCTTCTTATTATCCAGAATTAATGGCTGAATTACAAGAAGATGGTGTGACTCAATTACCGTATGAGCAAGTAGGAGCTCTAGTGTTTAAAAAGTCTCCGGAATTATTAGAAAAATTAGAAAAAATTGCTACTGAAAGAAGAAAAGAAGAAGAGAGAATTGGGACTTTAACAAAAATTGAAGCTGAGAACATTTCCACTTATGTTCCGGGATGGGATGGAACGCATGGAGCGATCCATTGTTCAGGTGGAGGAAGGGTTGATGGGAAACTATTAGTTGAACAGCAATTGTTTTTAGCCAAACAAAATGGGGCTAGTGTTCAACAAGAAAAAGTGAGTTTAACACGAGATGAAGAAGGAAAAGTAGTCGTTCAGACAAATAGAGGACTAGAACAGTTCGACAAAATTATCGTAGCAAGTGGAGCGTGGGTTAAAGAGTTAATTGAACCGCTAGGGTATTATGTAGACGTTCGACCACAAAAAGGGCAATTAATTGAATTAGAATTAGAGACAACTGAAGAAACAGGAAAATGGCCTGTTTGTATGTTGCATGGGGAAATTGATATTTTACCATTTGCAGATGGGAAAATTATTGTAGGTGCAACACATGAGAATGATCAAGGGTTTGATTTAAGAGATAGCCAAGAGTTACAACAAAAGATGTATGAAGAAGCGTGTGAAGTTTTCCCTCCATTAAAACAAGCTAAATGGGTAGGGAGTCGAATTGGAACAAGAGCCTATACTTCTGACTTCTTACCATTTTTCGGTAGTATTCCAGAAGAAAACTCGATATTTGTTGCTAGTGGTCTAGGATCTTCAGGCTTAACTTCAGGAGTATGGATTGGTGCATTATTAGCACAGTTGTCAGTTGGTGATACACCTTTATTTAACGTGGATTCTTATACTCCAGAAAATTATATCCAAAAACTAATATAACAGAAATCATATTTGTTGCATTGAAATGCAAAATCTTGTATTATATCTATGGTAAATATTATAAATTTAGGAGGAATCATAATGTTAAAAGAATTTAAAGAGTTCTTAATGCGTGGGAATGTTGTTGATTTAGCAGTTGCAGTAATCATTGGGGCAGCTTTCAAAGCTATCGTTGATTCATTAGTAAAAGACATTTTCGAACCAATTATTGCAATGGTATTTAAAGCAGATTCAATCGCTGGTGTATCAGTTCAAATCGGTTCAGCTACATTAGGTGTAGGTGCTTTTGCTGCTGCAATCATTAATTTTGTAATCGTAGGTTTTGTTCTTTTCATGGTAGTTAAAGGTATGAACACTGTTCAAGGTTTGGCTAAATCTGGAAAAGAAGAAGCTAAAGAAGTAGCTCCAGAACCAAAAGCTGAAGATTACTTACGTGAAATCCGTGATTTATTAGCAAACAAATAATAAAATGAAATTTAATGAAGGATGAGGTTTCTCATCCTTTTTTTTATTGAAATCTATAGTGATCTATGTTATTATTCCAGTGTGATAAGTTTTTTTTCATTTTCTTATCACTTTTTTTCTTTTTTTTATTTTTTTATTGGACTGTCCGTTCAGGGGATAGTTTTGAAAACCACCTAATCTCCTGGTGGTTTTTTTGTGCTTGAAATTGATAGAGTTTAGTGATATTATACGAGTGTGATAAGTTTTTTTATCATATTTTAATTTATTTGTTTTTTTTAGATTTTTTCATAGAACTATCTCCGGAAAAAGATAGGTATGAAAAATAAAAACCATCTATGTATTAGGTGGTTTTTTTGTGCTTGAAATTGATAGAGCTTAGTGATATCATACAAGCATTAAGATTTTTTCATAGAACTATCTCCGGAAAAGATAGGTATGAAAAATAAAAAACCATCTATGTATTAGGTGGTTTTTTGTTCTTGAAATTGATAGAACTTAATGATATCATAAAAGTGTGATAAGTTTTTTTACTTTTCCTTTCAAGTTTATTTTCTTATCACTATCTTTTTTATTTTTCTTTTCAGCATTTTTTTCTGTTTTTTGCTGAATTTTTTTAAAATTTTTAGACGACTTCGGTCGTCTTTTTTTGTTTTTAAAAAGAAATTTAATAGAATTTTTAAGAAATATTCTAAAAGTACTTTGAAAATATGTAAGCGTTTGCTATAATAATGTATCGAACTATGAAAAGGGAGGTTTAAATATGAAAGTTGTTGTTGCCATTGACTCGTTCAAAGGAAGTTTATCGTCTATGGAAGCTGGTAAAGCGATAGCAGAAGGCATAAAACGTGTTTATCAAAATGCAGAGGTAGTGGTTCGGCCATTAGCAGATGGTGGGGAAGGAACGGTTGAAGCATTAGTCGAAGGAATGGGAGGAATCTTTGTTACTAAAGAAGTAACAGGACCGTTAGGAGAAAAAGTAGAAGCAATCTACGGAATTATCGAATCGAAGGATGATTTGAGTAAGACAGCCATTATTGAAATGTCAGCAGCAGCAGGAATTACATTAGTTCCTGAAGAAAGCCGCAATCCGATGAATACGACTACTTTTGGAGTTGGTGAATTAATTCTAGATGCAATCGAAAGAGGTTGTCGACATTTTATTGTTGGAATTGGTGGAAGTGCGACAAATGATGGTGGAGTTGGGATGTTACAAGCATTAGGATATGATTTCGTAACACAAGAAGGAAAGGCTATTTCTTATGGAGGAAATGGACTCAGAGAATTAGCGAGTATTGAAGAGAGCAATGTACATCCAACATTAAAAGAATGTACTTTCAAAGTAGCTTGTGATGTAACGAATCCATTATGTGGTGAAAATGGCTCCAGTGCTATTTTTGGTCCACAAAAAGGAGCAACTCCTGAAATGGTTCAAGAATTGGATCAATTATTATTACACTATGCTGAATTGTCTAAGAACATTAATTCTCATGCGGATCGATTTTATCCCGGAACTGGGGCGGCTGGTGGTATGGGATTTGCGTTTTTAACTTATACTAATGCCACATTAGAGTCTGGTATTCAAATTGTATTAAAAGAGACGAAATTAGAAGAATTAATAGCAACTGCTGATTTTGTTGTAACAGGTGAGGGAAGACTTGATGGACAAACGGCATTAGGAAAAGCTCCAATAGGAGTAGCAACCTTAGCTAAAAAGCATCAAAAGAAAGTGTTAGCTTTTGCAGGAGCTGTTACACCAGATGCAAAAGAATGTAATCAACATGGAATTGATGCATTTTTCCCAATTTTAAGAGGAGTTGTAACACTCAAAGAAGCAATGAATAAAGAAGTTGCTCATCAAAATATGGTGGATACAGTAGAACAAGTTTTTAGAGTAGTAGAAATGATGAAAGAAGGAAAATAAAATGGTTAGTCAAATTAGTACATTAGGAGCTTTAGTTGGATTAATTCTCGCAATTATACTGATTATTAAAAAAGTTCATCCAGCTTATAGTTTAATTTTAGGAGCTTTAGTAGGAGGCGTGATTGGTGGAGCAGGGTTAGCAGGTTCCGTTAGTGCGATGGTGACTGGAGCACAAGGAATGATGTCTCCAGTATTAAGAATTATGACTTCAGGTATTTTAGCAGGTGCTTTAATTAAAACAGGTTCTGCTGAAACAATTGCTGAAACAATTGTGAAGAAGTTAGGGGAGAAAAGAGCTATTGCAGCGATTGCGATTGCAACAATGATTATTTGTGCAGTGGGAGTATTTATTGATATTGCAGTTATTACAGTAGCACCGATTGCTATTGCGATTGCAAAAAAAGCAAATTTATCAAAAGCAGGTATTTTATTAGCGATGATTGGTGGAGGAAAAGCAGGAAATATTATTTCTCCAAATCCCAATACAATTGCTGCTTCAGAAGCGTTTCAATTAGATTTAACAGCATTAATGGCTAAAAATATTATTCCTGCATTAGTGGCATTAGTTGTGAGTATTTTATTAGCAGGATTTCTAGCAAAGAAAGTCGATCATGCTTTTGACGATATGGAAGAAGAAGCTGAACATCACACTTCTGTGCCATTTTTCCAAGCAATTCTTGGACCGGTTGTGGTTATTGCCTTATTAGCTTTACGTTCATTAGTAGGAGTAAGCGTGGATCCTTTAATTGCATTACCAATTGGTGGATTAGTAACCATTTTAGTAACAGGGCATTCAAAACATACTGTAGAATATACTGAATTTGGATTGAGTAAAGTAATTGGTGTATCGATTTTATTAATTGGAACAGGAACGATTGCAGGAATTATTAAAGCTTCTTCTCTACAAGTGGATATGATTCATGTATTGGAAGCTTTGAATATGCCATCCTTTGTTTTAGCGCCATTATCAGGTATTTTAATGGGAGCAGCTACAGCTTCTACAACAGCTGGTTCTACGATTGCTTCTCAAACGTTTGCAACTCCTTTAGTTTCTTCTGGGGTTCCTGCAGTAGCAGCTGCAGCAATGATTCATGCTGGGGCAACGGTGTTAGATTCTCTTCCTCATGGCTCATTCTTCCATGCTACTGGAGGTTCAGTCTTTATGAGTATTGAAGATCGTATGAAGTTAATTCCTTACGAAGCATTGGTAGGTTTGACAAGTACTATTGTTGCAGTGATTTTGTATTTATTAGGGTAAAGTAAATTTGGGCACAATTTATGTAGAGATAACGAACATAAAGTTGTGCTCAAATATTATTGATGAAAATGATAGCGCTTTATATAATTTGGTTATAGGAGGAAGAAAGTGTTAACAAATGAGCTCATAAAAAAATATCAATTTTTTCTTAATTATAATCATACCTCTATAGAAGAAATGGAGGGTGTGCTTCAATGTAATAAAAGAACTGTAATGATAGATATACAAAAAGTTAATGAAATGTTAGTAATTTTAAAATTACCTACCATTACAGTTCAAAATAATTTTATCATTACACCAGATATCTCTATAACTAATATATTGAAGTATGTTGATATAGCATCAAAAAATTATGTGTTTCAAGAAGAACGTATTGATATGTTGATTTTCTATATAATTTTATGTTCTGACTATATTTCTAATTCACATTTGCAAGATTTTTTAAGAATGAGTAAAAATTCAATATTAGCAGATTTAAAAGAAGTTAAAGTTATTTTGCAAAAATATGAACTTCAGTTAATCTACTCTCGTGATAAAGGATATTATATAGATGGAAATAGTAATAAAATTAGAGAATTACTTGAGAGAACAATTGGAAATTTAATTACTTTAGTGTGTGGAAGAAATATTTTACGCTATATTTTTAATGAATGTAATTTAATATATCAGGAAGAATTATTTTTTAATTTGCTAAAGATATATAGTGATAAATATCAATTAATATTTATTGCAGAGAAAATTGATACGGTAGCCATATTGATGGCAGTAATTAATGAATATAGTTTGAAAGAATCTTATATCAAAAATACAGAGGATTTCGAAAAAATAATTGAAACACCATTATTAAGGTTGCTAATAGATATCGAAGAAAAATTTCCAAATTTATCAAAGGAAAGAGAATTTCTTTTATCAAGATTAGCTGGATGTGTTCAGGGAGATTTAAATATTAATCCTGAACCTGAAATTATAAAAATAATGGACGAAATTATTTTACAAGTAAAAGTAAATACAGGTTTAGAATTTCCTGAAACATTTCAATTTAGAAAAAATTTATATGCACATTTATATCCTGCATTTTATAGACAAATTTTTGATGTTTCTTTAAAAAATCCTCTGACAAGTCAAATTATTAAAGAATATGACTATTTGTTTGCTTTAATTAAAAGAAGTCTTAAGCCTTTAGAAGAAGCAACGTTTAAAAAGATATCTAATGATGAAATTGCCTATTTTACTATTCATTTTGGTGGATATTTAGAAAATATTCAGAAGGAAAGTATAACAGAAAAAATTGTTGCTATGGTTATTTGTCCAAATGGAATTAGCTCTTCATTAATTTTACGAGCCGAATTAAAACAGATTTTTCCCATGATAGAATTTTATACAATGTCTTTTAATGATTATAAAAAGAATATTGGAATTCAAAAAGTTGATATGATTTTTTCTACAATGAGTATTGAGGTAGATAAACCGCTTTTTATTGTTAAAACAATCATGAATTCTACTGAAAAAATACTATTAAAGAAAAAAGTTTTTGAAACTTTCCATTTGAAGAAAGAAGAATTTATTTCAGTTGAGGAAATACTTAAAATTATTACTAAGCATGTATTAATAAAAAACGAAAAGGAGTTGAGAAACGATTTAACAAAATATTTGTTTGCAAATAAAGAAGTAGTGTTAGGAGGTGATTCCTTGAAAGATCTAGTAAAAAAAGAATTGATTCAACAATTAGATAAAGTAAATGATTGGCAAACTGCAGTCAGAATTGCTTCTAAACCTTTGTTAGAATATGGATATATAGAAGAAAGTTATGTTGAAGCTATTATTTCAAGTGTTAATGAAATTGGTCCTTATATAGTGTTGGCACCAAAAGTAGCAGTACCGCACGCATCACCAGATGCTGGTGTGCATCGCTTAGGGATTAGTTTGTTGCAATTAAAAGAACCTGTTAATTTTGGATTAGCAGATGATGAAGATAAAAATGTACAGTTAATATTTGTATTAGCAACAGTTGATTCTACTGCACATTTAAAAGCTTTACAGCAGTTGGCATTAATTTTAGATGATGATGATATTATAGAAAGTTTGATTAGAGCAGAAATTCCTGAAGAAATTTTAGGTTTAATTGAGAAAGTAATTCAAGAAGGAGGTGAGTGGGATGATTAAAGTAGTAACAGTTTGTGGAAATGGAATTGGTAGTAGCTTGTTATTGAGATTAAAAGTAGAAGCTATAGCCAAAGACTTAGGGATTGAAGTTGAAGCAGAATCATGTGATTCTAATGCAGCAGTTGGAAAAAATGCTGATTTATATGTAACTGTGAAAGAGTTTAAAGATATTTTCCCAGAAACAGCAAATGTTTGTATTGTAGAAAGTTATACAAATAGAAAGAAAATTGAACCAGTATTAGCACCAGTTTTACAAGAAATGAATAATAATTAATGTGATAAATAAGGAGGAAGTAACATGAATGGGGTATTAATATTTTTTCAAAATATTTTAAGTGAGCCAGCATTTTTAATGGGATTAATTGCATTTGTCGGCTTACTTGCTTTAAAAACACCAGGACATAAGGTGTTGACTGGAACATTAGGTCCTATTTTAGGATATTTAATGTTAGCTGCAGGAGCAGGTGTTATTCAAGCTAATTTAGCTCCTCTAGCAACATTAATTGAACAAGGATTTGGTATTACTGGAGTAGTTCCAAATAATGAGGCTGTTACAAGTGTAGCACAAAAAATTTTAGGTGTAGAAACAATGTCAATTTTAATTGTAGGATTGTTATTGAATTTGTTTTTCGCTAGATTTACTCGTTTTAAATATATTTTCTTAACAGGGCATCATAGTTTCTTCATGGCATGTTTACTTTCAGCGGTCTTAGGAGCAATTGGATTTGAAGGAGTTGCATTAGTTCTATTAGGAGGATTTTTCTTAGGTGCATGGTCAGCTATCTCACCAGCAATTGGTCAAAAATATACTTTGAAAGTAACAGATGGTGATGAAATTGCTATGGGTCACTTTGGAAGTTTAGGTTATTATTTAGCAGCTTGGATAGGTACTAAGGTTGGTAAAGATAGCAGAAGTACAGAAGAATTACAAATTTCTGATAAATGGAGTTTTTTAAGAAACACAACAATTTCAACAGGAATTGTAATGGTAATATTCTATATTATTGGTGTTGTAGCTTGTTTGATTAGAAATCCTCAAGTTGTAGAAGAATTGGCTAACGGTAAGAATCCTTTGATTTTTGCTATTATTAGTGGTTTGACATTTGCTGTAGGTGTATCAGTAGTTTATGCAGGGGTTCGTATGATTTTAGCAGACTTAATTCCTGCTTTCCAAGGTATTGCTACTAAATTAATTCCAAACGCAGTACCTGCGGTAGACTGTGCTGTATTCTTCCCGTATGCTCCAACTGCTGTAATTATTGGTTTTGCATTTAGTTTTTTAGGTGGACTTGTAGGTATGTTTGTACTTGGTGCATTGGGCGGAGTGTTAATCATTCCTGGTATGGTACCGCATTTCTTCTGCGGGGCTACAGCCGGAATTTTTGGTAATGCAACAGGAGGTAGAAAAGGAGCGATTTTAGGATCATTTGTAAATGGATTATTCTTAGCATTTTTACCAGCTACATTACTTCCAGTTTTAGGAAAATTAGGATTTGCTAATACAACATTTGGTGATTTTGATTTTGGTTTAATTGGTATTCTATTGGGACGTACTGGTGAATCAGCAGGAGCTATCGGTATTTATATTATTGCCGCTGTTTTAGCTGTCGTATTAGTTTTACCTTCAGTTCTTACAAAATCAAAAGAAGCTTTGAATAATATTGTTGAAGAAGAGGAGTAAATCATATGGTTAAAGAATTAACAGTTAAAGTGTTTTCTGATGGAGCAAATTTAGATAACATGTTAAATGATTTGAATTCTGGTATTGTAACGGGGTTTACTACTAATCCTAGTTTAATGAAAAAAGCTGGTATTACAAGTTATATTGGATTTGCTAAGGAAGTATTAAAAGAGATTAAAACTTACCCTGTTTCTTTTGAAGTATTTGCAGATGAAATCGACCAAATGGAAAAAGAGGCACGTAGAATTGCAACGTTAGCGGAAAATGTCTATGTAAAAATTCCTATTACTAATTCAAAAGGAGAGAGTACTGTACCATTGATTAACCGTTTAACTGCAGATGGTATTAAAGTTAATGTAACTGCAATTTTTACAATAAAACAAGTGGAAGAAGTTGTAGCAGTGCTAAAAAATAATACTCCATCCATTGTTTCCGTTTTTGCGGGAAGAATTGCAGATACAGGTGTAGACCCAATGCCGATTATGAAAGAAGCTTTAGAAATTTGTCGTAAGAAAGAATTGGCTGAATTATTATGGGCAAGTCCTAGAGAAACATTTAATATTTATCAAGCAAATGAGCTAGGAGTGGATATCATTACATGTACTTCTGATTTGATAAAGAAATTATCGTTAAAAGATAAAGATTTAACACAATATTCTTTAGAAACTGTTCAAATGTTTTTAAGAGACAGTACAAGTTTAGGTTTTAACATTTTAGAATAATTAAATTTATTGTTAAAAAAACAGCATTCCATAACCAGAATGCTGTTTTTATTTCTTATTCTTCAGAACGAGAAACGATTAGTGTTAGATTTCCTTTTACAGTTACATCATGAATCGGTGTTGGTAAAATAAAGGAATCTGCCTTTTTAAGAGCGAATGATTCGCCATTTACTTCTAGTGTTCCTTCACCTTCGATAACAGTTACTAAGTAGTAGTTGTCATCTAGTGTAGTAGCGTAAGTACCATCAATTTCCCACTTCCAAACAGAGAAATAATGATTTGTAATGAAATGAGTAATCGTTGCATTATCCGTTTTTTCAATTGTTTGTTTAAAACTTGGTAATTGATGCGGAATTGTAGTGACATCAATCGTTTGTGGAATATGTAATGGACGAGGATTTCCTGCATCATCTTTTCGGTCATAGTCATAGACACGGTAAGTAGTGTCAGAGTTTTGTTGTGTTTCTAAAATGACAATCCCTTTTCCAATAGCGTGAATGGTTCCGCTTGGAACATTGAAGAAATCTCCTGCTTTGACAGGAACTTCTGTAAATAATTCGTTCCATTTTTCTTCTTGGATTAATTGAACAAATTCTGCTTTTGTTTGTGCGGTATGTCCGTAAATAATTTTTGCACCTGGTTCAGCAGAAATAACATACCAACATTCGTTTTTCCCTAATTCGTGTTCATGTTCTAACCCATAAGCATCATCTGGGTGAACTTGAATAGATAAGTCATCGCTTGCGTCTAAAATTTTGATTAATAAAGGGAAAGTTGGCAATGTTTGTTGATGAAATAAATCTGCGTGGCCAGCATATAGTTCTGCTAATGTCATTCCTTGATACTCAGAAGGAGAAAGAACAGTTGATTGTCCATTTGGATGAGCGCTAATTGACCAAGATTCACCAACTTTATCACTTGGTAAAGTTAAGTTAAATTCTGTTTGTAATTTTTTTCCACCCCAAATTTTTTCTTGTAGGACTGGCTTTAAAAAGATAGGTTGCATGTTGAGGGCTCCTTTATGATTTTCTCGATTACAGTATAGCATATTTAAAAGAATGAAAAAAATAAAAGCAAATTCACCAATATTCAAGACACTTTCTTGCAAAAAACATCATAGTTTACTATTATAAAGAAGTAAAAATAGAACTTGCGAGGGATAATATGAATCAAAAATACGGAATTATTTTAGCAGCTGGAAAAGGCACACGAATGAAATCTGAACTTTATAAAGTCATGCATCCAGTTTGTGGCAAACCAATGGTAGAGCATGTGGTAGATCAAGTAGAGCGTGCGGGAGCCGAAACGATTGTAGCCATTGTTGGACATGGTGCAGAAATGGTACAACAACAATTAGGAGAACGTGTTTCTTATGCTTTACAAGCAGAACAATTAGGAACAGGTCATGCTGTTTTACAAGCAGAAGAATTGTTGAAAGATAAAGAAGGGACTACTTTAGTTGTTTGTGGAGATACACCGCTATTAACTGCAGAAACTTTTGAACAATTAATGAAAGTTCATGAAGATACAAAAGCAAAAGCGACTATTTTAACAGCTTGGGTAGACGACCCAACTGGATATGGACATGTAGTTCGTGAGGAAGATGGAACAGTTTTAAAAAATGTAGAACATAAAGATGCTACTCCAGAAGAAGCAGCGATTCAAGAAATTAATACAGGGACTTATTGCTTTGATAATCAATCTTTATTCAGCGCATTAAGCGAAGTTGGAAATGATAATGCTCAAGGGGAATATTACTTACCAGATGTATTAGAAATTTTGAAAAAACGCGGAGAAATCATTTCTGCGTATCAAATGCCAAATGTAGATGAAGGAATGGGCGTTAATGACCGAGTTGCTTTATCCAAAGCAGAAAAAGCAATGCGTCAACGTATTAATGAACAACATATGAGAAACGGTGTCACTTTAATTGACCCTGAACAAACATACATTGACTCAGAAGTAGTCATCGGTTCAGATACAGTGATTGAACCAGGAGTTTATTTAAAAGGGGATACAATGATTGGACAACATTGTCACATCACTTCAGGTAGTGTGATTCGTGATTCTGTATTAGAAGATTATGTAACAGTGACAAGTTCAAATATTGAAGAGTCATTAATGAAAGCTTATAGTAATGCTGGTCCGTTTGCACATCTTCGTCCAAAATCTGTCATTGGAAATTCTGTTCATATTGGAAACTTCGTAGAAGTGAAAAATGCAACCTTAGGATCTGGAACAAAAGTTGGTCACTTAACCTATGTTGGAGATGCTGATTTAGGGAAAGAAATCAATGTTGGTTGTGGAACAATTTTCGTAAACTATGATGGTAAAAATAAACATAGAGCTACTGTAGGTGACCGTGTATTTGTGGGCTGCAATGCGAATTTAGTAGCACCTGTTACAATTGGAGATGATGTCTTTATTGCAGCTGGTTCTACAATTACAAGAGATGTTCCAAATGGAGCTTTAGCCATTGCTCGTTCTCGTCAAGAAAATAAAGAAAACTATGCTGAAAAATTACCTTCAGCTCAAAAAAATTCATAGAAATATACATTTAGTTCTTTAAAAACGAATCAAAAACGTTTATTATTATAGTAGTGAAAAAACAAAAATAAAATTCTTCGGGGGTTATCATTGTGGAACATTATTCCGATCCAAATTTAAAGATTTTTGCACTAAGCTCAAATCGTCCATTAGCTCAAAAAATTGCAGATCAAGTCGGGGTAGAATTAGGAAAAGTATCCGTTACTCATTTTAGTGATGGAGAGATTAAAATTAACATTGATGAAAGTATTCGTGGAGACCATGTTTATATTGTTCAATCAACATCGTATCCAGTAAATGATAACTTAATGGAGTTATTAATTATGATCGATGCATTACGTCGTGCAAGTGCAAAAACAATTAACGTTGTATTACCGTACTATGGATATGCACGTCAAGATCGTAAAGCTCAATCACGTGAACCAATTACAGCAAAATTAGTAGCAAATATGATTACACAAGCAGGTGCAGATCGTGTGTTAACATTAGATTTACATGCTGCTCAAATTCAAGGATTCTTTGATATTCCAGTGGATCACTTATTAGGAGCTCCATTATTAGCCAATTATTTCTTAGAAAATAATTTCAAAGATAAAGATATCGTCGTTGTTTCACCAGACCATGGTGGGGTAACTCGTGCACGTAAATTAGCAGAATTCTTACATGCGCCAATTGCAATTATTGATAAACGTCGTCCAAAAGCAAATGTTGCAGAAGTAATGAATATCATTGGGGATGTTAAAGGAAAAGTTGCCGTGTTAATCGACGATATGATTGATACAGCTGGAACCATTACACTAGCAGCGCAAGCTATTCAAGATGCTGGTGCATTAGAAGTTTATGCTTGTTGTACTCACCCTGTATTGTCAGGTCCAGCATTAGATCGTTTAAATGCGTCTGTTATTAAAGAAGTTGTAGTAACTGACTCAATTCAAGTTCCTGAAGAAAAAACAGGTGGAAAAATTGTCCAAGTTAGTGTGGACCAATTAATGGCTGAAGCGATCAAACGTATTCATGAAAACCGTTCAGTAAGTCCATTATTTATTGAAAAGTTCACAATTTTAGATTAAAAATTTGCGGGTTAAATCGGAGGCTGGAGATATTTCTCCAGTCTTTTTTATTCGAGGAGGTTATTTGGTGAATTCGTGTAAAATCAAGGAAAAAGTTTTACTAGGAATCGTTAGTATCATTGTCGGAGTGATTACTGGTGTTTTAACGTCCTTTTTTGGGCAAGTATTATTAAAAGTATCCGAATTACGGGTAGAATATTTTGCGTATCTAATTCCGTTTTTAGCAGTAGTAGGATTTTTATTTCATACAGTTTATTTAAAATACGGGAAAAATGCGGTTGAAGGAATGAATATTGTCTTTCGAATTGGGCAAGGAGAGGACAATCGCATTTCAAAATGGTTAATTCCCTTTATGATGATTGGAACATGGCTAGCGCATTTATTTGGAGCAAGTGTGGGTCGTGAAGGAGTGGCGGTTCAATTAGGAGCAACGGTTGCGAATCAGTTTCAACAATGGTTTTCTTCTAAGAGAAATCGTCAAATTTTATTAATGATTGGGATGGCGAGCGGCTTTGCTGGACTATTTGGCACTCCTCTAGCAGCAACGTTCTTTGCGATTGAAGTAATGATTGTCGGACAATTACAAATTGACGCATTATTTTATGCATTGTTGTCCAGTTTTATTTCGATGAATGTAGCGCAACGTTTAGGATTAGAGAAATTTATGGTTGGTATTCTTGTAGATATTCAATTTGATGAAACATTATTGAAGATGGTTGTATTAGGAATTGCTTTTGGATTAACAGGAAGACTATTTAGTGTAAGTTTAGCGTATTTGAAAAAATATTGGAGTAATAAAATTCCAAGTCCAACTCTAAGAATATTCTTATTAGGAATTGGTGTCAGTATTTTAATCGCAGCTTTTGGTAGTGGTCGTTATGCAGGATTAGGGACGAATTTAATTCATGCTAGTTTTTATAGTGAGACAATTTTTGTACAAGATTGGTTGTTTAAATTAGGATTAACAGTATTCTCCCTTAGTGCAGGATTTTTAGGCGGGGAAGTAACTCCACTCTTTTCGATTGGTTCTTCTTTAGGAATTGTGATGAGTTCTTGGTTAGGAATTTCTCCAATGGTAGCAGCTGCGTTAGGTTATGGAGCTGTATTTGGAAGTGCGACAAACACTTGGCTAGCCCCTATTTTTATTATCGGTGAAGTGTTCGGATATAGTATGATGCCATATGCAGCAATTGTATGTATTGTTGCATTTGTCGTAAATGGAAATAATAGTATTTATGGACAACAAAAAATTTTTGAATTAGAAAGTATAGAAAGATAAAAAACAGGGGCAAGTATTTTGTCCCTGTTGTTATATACACACTTTAAGTAGCAAAAAATTACTGATAACTTTCTTGATTTTAGAGCCAAGAGAAGCTCACTATATAACTTTCTCACTTAGGATTGAGATATACGTTTTTTCAGAATTATTTATTACATCGAAATTCTATCATAAATATACCTAAAACTATAAAAATACAGGAAATTACTGCGCTCATTACTAGTGATACATTCATATAATTTTTTAGAAAAGAAAATAAGGCTACTCCTAAAACGGTTATCAAGCTCGTTAATATTCTCTTTTTCATATATTCATCCCCTAATTCAATATTTTTATCTTTAACACTTACTATTATATTTCTTTGATTAGAAAAGTTTGTAGAATATAACTTATACAGTTATACATAAAAGAGCTGACAAGAAATCGCTTTTTTTATGCTTGTATTATAATTAATTTTTAAGAAAAATACAATGAATATTAAACCTAAGAGACAGATATACTCGTGGTGTAAAATTTGATAAAATTTCAAATAAACGAAAAAATTCACTTGTTATTTCATGAAAAGTCTAGTATACTTTCGCATAGCGAGGGCTTTTAAATTCATCCCGTGAGGTGAAAAAGGCGATCATAGTTCAAGTTTATATTTCTAGGAGAATTTTTTATGCATAGAAAAAATTTTCCTATATGAAAGCAGCCCTTTTGCAAACAAAAATAAATAGGGTTGCTTTTTTGTATGCACAAAAAGGCCCGGAAAAGAGGGAATGATGGAGTTACAAACTTCAAAAGTCAACTTATTACTCGATGTGGACCAAAATCCACCTTTTGCCAAAGGCTTATTACTAAGCTTGCAACATGTGTTTGCGATGTTTGGGGCAACGATTTTAGTGCCATTAATTTTAGGGATGCCTGTTTCTGTAGCATTATTTGCTTCAGGTTTAGGTACTCTGATTTACATGGTAGCAACTCAATTTAAAGTGCCAGTGTACTTAGGTTCTTCATTTGCATTTATTTCAGCGATGGCATTTGCAATGAAACAAATGAATGGAGATGTTTCAGCGGCTCAGTCAGGGGTTGTTCTTGTAGGTCTTGTTTATGTAATAGTAGCATTAGCGGTTAAATTAATTGGAACAAAATGGATTGATCGTTTATTACCACCGATTGTCATTGGACCAATGATTATGGTAATTGGTTTAGGATTAGCAAATTCAGCCGTGACAAATGCAGGATTTATTAAAGATGGTACAGTTCAACAAATAACAGTAGCGATTGTAACTTTCTTGATTACAGCATTTATTAATACAAAAGCTAAAGGATTTTTAAAAATTATTCCATTCTTATTCGGAATTATTGGAGGATATATTGTAGCTGTACTGTTTGGATTGGTTGATTTCACTCCAGTATTAGAAGCAGATTGGATTGCGATTCCGCAATTATATTTACCATTTTCGACAAATGGATTTTTCAAAGAATATCATTGGTATTTTGGACCTGAAACTTGGGCAATCTTACCAGTTGCCGTTGTAACCATTGCAGAACATATTGGAGATCATACGGTTTTAAGTCAAATTTGTGGAAGACAATTTTTGAAAACACCGGGCTTACATCGTACATTAATTGGAGATGGTGTTGCGACTGCAGTTTCAGCATTTATGGGTGGTCCTGCGAATACAACTTATGGTGAGAATACCGGTGTTGTAGGGATGACAAGAATTGCTAGTGTTTCAGTGATTCGTAATGCAGCACTATTTGCGATTGGATTAAGTTTTCTTGGGAAATTTACAGCATTGATTTCTACGATTCCAAATGCAGTACTTGGTGGGATGGCTATCTTACTATATGGGGTTATTGCAAGTAATGGTTTGAAAGTGTTAATTGAAAAGCAAGTAGATTTTAGAGAAGTGCGTAATTTGATTATTGCTAGTTCAATGTTAGTGTTAGGATTAGGTGGAGCGATTTTAGAATTAGGTCCTGTGACATTATCAGGTACAGCATTATGTGCATTAGCAGGGGTTATTTTGAACCTTGTGTTACCTTATGAAAACAGAAAATGATTTCTTTGATGCGGCATGGGACGGAAGCAGCCTCGCTAAAAAGCGAGTCTCATCCCTAAAATTCGAGCCTAAGGTCTCGAATTTTATTTGAAACAAAGTACGAAAAAAAGACAAAAAGATACTACCTATGCTATAATATAAGTGGAAATTTTTTTAAATTGTCAAAGATAAAGCGTTAGTCTGTTGTCGCAGACCTAACGCTTTTTGACTATTATAAGGTTGGTGCGATTGAAGTATTTTATAGATAATTCTAAGCATTTTATGACCACAAGCGATAATAGCTTTCATTTTACTTCCTCTGCTGGAAATTCGCTGATAGAAAAGTGAAAAGGTTTCTTCTTTAGCACGTTGAACACTTAACACCGACATTACTAAGGCTTGTTTAAGATATTTATTGCCTTGCGTCGTGTGTGAAGATTTTTTTACACCGGCACTTTCGTTAGAACCTGGGCACATCCCAGCCCATGAAGCTAATTTCTTATCAGTTTTAAAATCATCAACATTTGGACCAATTTCAGCTAATATAGTGGCACAACAATTATCACTAATACCAGGAATTGTTAGAAGAAGTTGATATTCTTCAGGGAAATGTTCTAAAATATATTCATTTATTTCTTTATTGAGTTCATCTGATATCTTTTTCTGAAGTTTATATTCTTCCATACATTCTTTAATTAGAAAACGATCTACTGTAGATAGTTTACCTTCCATAGCTTCAATTAATTGTTTAGTAGAGGCTTTTATGCGACCGTGTATACAACTTTCGACATTATCTTCATTAATAACTTCACCATCAATAAATAGAGTTAACAGTGCTTGTCCTGTCTTGCTGAAAATATCTGATAAGTAGCTTGTTATTTTAATATTAGCCCTTTGTAAAATGACATGGATATGATTTTTTATTTGAGTTAAACGTTGTTTGACTGAGAGACGATAACGAGTTAAATAACGTAATTGAAGCACTTCTTGAGAAGGGATATAAGATTGATTAATTAAACCACACCTACCAAGTTGTGCAATCCACTCAGCATCTTTGACGTCTGTCTTACGACCTGGGACATTTTTAATATGTTGCGGATTTGCAAGGACTAATTCTAAGTCGGAATCTGAGAAGATATTGAAAAGAGGAATCCAATATTGTCCTGTGCTTTCGAAGAAAACATGCGTAACTTGATGTTCAAGTATCCAATCAAGAGCTGCTTTTAATTCTTTAGTTGTGGTACCAAAGGTTGTTTGATATTTTTTAGGTTCATTTGAAGTTAGAGGACCATCTAAAATACAACAAACAATGGATTTTTGATGTACATCAATTCCACAACATATTGGGTGCATTACTTGCATAATAAAACCTCCTATTCTACTTGTTAAAGAACAATGGAACAGGAGGTAAAATGTAATTTTATTTTCATGCTCTAAGCATAATCGAGTTTTCTCATGACCCCTGTTCATCCAGTTTTCCCGACAGGAACGACAATTCCCCAATAATTCGAACGGATTAGTATTGTTCTCTAACGTAAGTATAATACCAAATTTTGTTTCTGTCATGAGTAAGACGGTGAAACCGTCTTGGCGTTTTCCCAGTACCAGTAGCCAATAGCGTGGCTACTGGTACTCTTACTACAGCGGGAAGTCTATTTTTTTGCATACATTTATGAGGGTGCGTTTAGGAATATGACTTCCCTGTAAGTAGTATGGGATGTCAGCGATTTCGCTAAAGCGAATCTCATGGCTAACTTACAGTGGGGAGTTTATTTTTTATATAAAAAATGTGTTTTTTGAATAATAGAAAAAATATTGTTAGTTGTTGATTTGATGCTGTTTTTTCAATGAATAAAAATTAATTTCGAAAAAAATCATAAAAAAGTAGTTGACAATCGATTTAAATCAGTGCATAATAAGCTCCATCACAAGAAAAGGAGTTAAGAACATGCATCAAGTATTCAAATTACAATTACAATTAAATACTCGTTGGCAAAGCCACTAGATACAGGTTGTTCTTAACGTACATTTTGTACATATAGATACAACCTTCATTGTCGTGAAATTGTATCTATGTGGCAAACTATAATTATGAATGAACTCGACCACGTAGATTCTAATACAATAGAACTTACGTGGTCTTTTTGTATACAGAGACCACTATGGTCTCTTATTTTTTTATCGAGTTCATTCGAAATGATTTACTTGGAGGATTTTATGAAGAAAAAAGGTCTATTATTTTTATCAACTGCAGCCGTAGCTGTAACATTAGCAGCTTGTGGCGGGAAAGGACAATCAAGTGATGCAACTACGACAAGTGCAAACCCACAACCAAAAATGAAATTTGCATCAGAGGTAACTCATGAAGGAACACCCATTAAAGGTGGAACATTAAAATATGCAATTGTTTCACCAGCTCCTTTTAAAGGGATCTTTATGGATGAATTAGCATCAGATTCAGTTGATTCACAAATTACATCTCAAATTGACAATACATTATTTGAATTTGATGATAACCGTCGATTAACTAATACAGGTTTAGCATCCGTTGAATTTGATATTGAAGGGAAAACTGCAACTGTCAAACTAAATTCAAAAGACTATAAATTTTCAGATGGACAACCTTTAACAATTGACGATTATATTTTTGCAATTGAAGCAATTGGCAATAAAGATTATACTGGCGTTCGATATAATGGCAATTATCAGAACATTGAAGGGATGGAACAATTCCATAGTGGTGAAGCTAGTTCAATTTCTGGAGTAGAAAAATTAGATGACTACTCCGTAAAAATTCACTTTAAACAAATGCGACCATCAATGCAATTAGCAGGAGGCTCGTTACCATCCTATGTATTACCAAAACATATCTTTTCTTCAATTCCTATCACTGAATGGGAGAAAAGTGAATATGTTCGTGGAACAAAAGGCGTAGGTATAGGACCATTTAAAATTGAATCAATTGTTCCAGGAGAATCCGTAACACTAGTACCAAATGAACATTTTTATAAAGGTCGTTCAAAAGTTGATAAAGTTGTGATGGAAGTTGTGTCTCCTGATACAGTTGTTTCTCAAGTAAAATCTGGTAATTATGATATTGCATCAATGCCAAGTTCGCAATTTGAAGCATATAAAGATTTAACAAATGTTTCCTTTATTAGTTCATTTGCTTCTCAATATGAATATATCGCATTCCATTTAGGAAAATTTGATAAAGAGCAAGGCAAAAATATTACAAATCCAAATGCTAAAATGAGTGACCCAGTATTACGTCAAGCAATCGCTTATGCAATTGACAATAATGCTTCTGGTGAAAGTATTTTTAATGGTTTACAAAGAGGAACAAACTCTATTATTATTCCATCTTTTAAAGATGTATATAATCCAAATCAAGAAGGATTTGATTATAATCCAGAAAAAGCTAAACAATTATTAGATGAAGCTGGTTATAAAGATACAGATGGCGATGGATTACGTGAAAATAAAGATGGTTCTAAATTATCAATCAACTTCGCAGCTCGTACTCGTGATGATGCAAATGAAGCGTTAATCCAACAATATTTATTATGGTTTAAAGAAGTCGGCTTAGACATTAAACTATATACAGGCCGTACGCTTGAACCGAGTCTATTCTATGAAAAAATTCAAGCAGATGATCCGGAAATTGATATGTTTGCGGGTGGATGGGGAATTGGTTATGATCCAAATCCAGCCAACTTATTTGGAGAAACAGCTAAATTCAACTTCTCTCGTTTTGTAAGTTCAGAGGGTAATGAGATTATTGGCAAGATTGGTTCTACTGAAGCATTCGATGAAGCGAAGAATGTGGAGTTCTTTAAACAATGGCAAAAATATGTTCACGACCAAGCCTTCATTTTCCCAACTTTAATTGGTGAATCTGTAACTGCCGTGAACAAGCGTGTGAAATTCATGAATTCTGAAATTGGTACGAAAGATGCTAAATCTGAATTGTATCAAATTGAATTGGTTTCGGAAAATTCTTTTAAATAATTTTATATGACTTCCCTGTAAGTAGTAAGGGACTCAAGCAGCCTCGCATTGCGAGTCTCATTGCTAAAAATCGAGCCTTGGTCTCGATTTTTCCCAGTACCAGTAGCCAATACAGTGGCTACTGGTACTTTTACTACTGCGGTAAGTCTATAGTTTGGGCATTCATTTATGCGAGTACGTTTTTGAATATGACTTTCTTGTAAGTGGTAAGGAATGCCAGCAGTTTAGCTAAAGTGAATCTCTTGGCTTATCTACTGCGATAAGTCTATGTATTTGCCTTGTTTAATACTAGTACGTATATAAATATGACTTCCCTCAAAGTGGAACTAAATGTGCTACTTTGAGGGAGTTTTTTTATTTTTCCACGATACAGAGACACTTTATTAGAAATTTATGTAATTATGAGTAAATAAAGTGAAAAAGATTAAAAAATTTGCTTTTATTTTAATTTATGATAGAATAATTTCGACATAAGGAGATGAGAACTTTATGTGGAATAAGAAATATTTGGAGGAATGAGATGAAGAAAAAGAATTGGTTATATGTAACAACAGCAGCAACAGTATTAGCTTTAGCAGCTTGTAGTTCTAATAAAGAAACAACAGCTTCTAAAACACCACTTGGAACACAAACAAAGTTTGCGACAGAAGCAATCAATGATGCAGAAGCTATTAAAGGTGGAACATTAAAATATGCTCTAGTAGCGTCTTCTGGCTTTAAAGGTGTTTTCATTGATGAATTAGCACAAGATTCATTAGACTCAACAATTAGTTCGCAAATTGATACAAGTATTTTTGAATTTGATGAAAATAGACAGTTAACAAATACTGGTTTAGCAAGTATTGATTATGATGTTGAAGGAAAATCAGTCACTGTTACATTAAATTCTAAAGATTATAAATGGTCAGACGGTCAACCTGTAACCATTGATGATTATATCTTCACTTATCAATCAATTGGTCATAAAGATTACACAGGTTCTCGTTATAATAGTAAATATGAAAATGTAGAAGGAATGAAAGAATTCCATGAAGGAAAAGCAGATTCAGTATCAGGATTAGAAAAAATTGATGACTATTCTGTAAAAATTCATTTCAAGGAAATGCGTCCTTCTATGAAATTGGCAGGTGGAGCATTAAATGCTTATATTATGCCGAAACATATTTTCTCTACAATTCCAGTTGCAGAATGGGATAAGAGTGAATATGTACGTGGAACTAAATTCGTTGGTTTAGGAGCATTCAAGTTAGAATCCATTATTCCTGGAGAATCAGTAACTTTAGTTCCTAATGAACATTACTATAAAGGTCGTGCCAAATTAGATAAAGTAGTAATGGAAATTGTATCTCCAGATAATATCGTTTCAGAAATGAAAGCAGGTAAATATGATATTGCTGAGATGCCAAATGCACAATATGAATCTTATAAAGATTTAACAAACGTAAACTTAGTAAGTACGTTTAAATCTTCATTTGAATATGTAGCTTTCCATTTAGGAAAATTTGACAAAGCAAGTGGTAAAAACATCACTGATCCAAATGCAAAAATGAGTGACCCAGTATTACGTCAAGCAATTGCTTATGCATTAGATATGGATACAGTAGGTGAAACACTTTACCATGGCTTACAACGTGGAACAAATTCAATTATTATTCCATTCTTCAAAGATGTATATAATGCAGAACAAGAAGGATTTAAATATAATCCAGAAAAAGCAAAACAAATGTTAGAAGAAGCTGGATATAAAGATGTTGATGGTGATGGAATTCGTGAAAATAAAGATGGTTCTCCATTAAGTATTACATTTGCGGCACGTACTCGTGATGATGCAAATGAATCATTAATTCAACAATACTTATTATGGTGGAAAGAAATTGGATTAGATGTTCAATTATATACTGGTCGTACAATTGAATCGAATAACTTCTATGAAAAAGTTCAAACAGATGATCCAGAAATTGATATGTTTGCAGCTGGATGGGGAACAGGGTTCGATCCAAACCCAGCAAACTTATTCGGTGAAACAGCTAAATTTAACTTTGCTCGCTTTGTAAGTGAAAAAGGAAATAACATCATTAATAACATTAGTTCAACAGAAGCATTTGATGATGCTAAAAATGTTGAATTCTACAAAGAATGGCAACAATACGTTCATGATGAAGCATTTATTTTCCCAACATTAGTAGGGGACTTAGTAACAGCTGTTAATAAGCGTGTGAAATATTATGATACGAAGATTGGAACAAGCAATTCAAAATCAGCATTGTATCAAATAGAAGTAGTATCAGATACTCAAGTTAAATAGTAAAATTTTTATGAAGACTTTTCCCATGGATATTCCCGTGAGAAAAGTCTTTTTCAGTTGAAAATGAGATAAAATGAAAATAAATTAAAAAAAGATTAAAAAATGCTTGCAAAATCCAAATTTTATGTTAATATAATAACATCTTAATTAAAAAATGAATTTTTAAAGAAGATTTTATTAAGGAGAGATGAAAATGATGAAAAGAAAATGGCTTTGGTTACCAACTGCTGCAGTAGCTTTAACATTAGCAGCTTGTGGTTCAAAAACTACAACAACTAAAACAACAACTGAGGGAGCAGACAAAACAAAATTTGTTTCTGAAGTAACTCATGATGGTGAACCAATTAAAGGTGGAACATTAAAATATGCGATTGTTTCAGCTTCACCTATTAATGGACTATTCATTGATGAATTAGCTTCTGATACAACAGATTCATCTGTAGCAGGAATGATTGATGAATCAATGTTTGAGTATGATGATAATCGTAAGTTAGTAAATTCAGGTTTAGCATCTATTTCATTTGATGTAGAAGGGAAAACAGCAACTGTTAAATTAAACTCTCAAGACTATAAATGGTCAGATGGAGAAAAATTTACAATTGATGACTATATTTTCACTTATGAAGGAATTGGTCACAAAGATTACACTGGTGTACGTTATGATGGAGATTTCAAAAACATTGAAGGAATGGATGAATACCACAAAGGTAAAGCTTCAACAATCTCTGGGTTAGAAAAATTAGATGATTACACAGTGAAAATTCACTATAAAGAAATGACACCTTCAATGCAATTAGCAGGTGGTTCAGTAAGTAGCTATGTTATGCCAAAACATGTATTCTCTAAAATTCCTGTAGCTGAATGGGAACAAAGTGATGCTGTTCGTGGTAAATCTAACGTTGGTCTAGGGGCGTATACAATCGAAACAATGGTTCCAGGAGAATCAGTAACATTTGTACCAAATGCTAACTATTATAAAGGTCGTTCAAATCTTGATAAAGTTGTAATGGAAGTTGTTTCTCCTGATAGTATCGTTTCAGAAATGAAAGCTGGTAAATATGATATTGCAAGTATGCCATCAGCTCAATACGATTCATTTAAAGATTTAACAAATGTAACTTTCGTAAGTTCATTACAATCACAATATGAATATATTGGATTCAAACTTGGTAAATGGGATAAAGAACAAGGTAAAAATATTGTAGATCCAAATGCTAAAATGAGTGATGTTGCTTTACGTCAAGCGATTGCTTATGCGATTGACCCAGATACAGCAGGTAAAAACTTGTATAATGGATTACAACATGGTACAAACTCAATTATCATTCCGTTCTTCAAAGATATTTATAACAAAGATCAAGAAGGATTTGATTATAACCCTGAAAAAGCTAAGAAATTATTAGATGATGCTGGTTATAAAGATGTAGATGGTGATGGATTACGTGAAAATAAAGATGGTTCTAAACTAAAAATCAACTTTGCTGCTCGTACTCGTGACGATGCGAATGAATCATTAATTCAACAATATTTATTATGGTGGAAAGAAGTTGGATTGGATGTTCAATTATATACTGGACGTACACTAGAAGTGAACAATTTCTATGATAAAGTTGAAGCAGATGATCCTGAAATTGATATGTTTGCTGCTGGATGGGCAACTGGATACGATCCAAATCCATCAGGATTATTCGGTGAAGATGCTAAATTCAATATGCAACGTTACACAAGTCCTGAAGGAAATACTTTAATTGAGAAAATTTCTTCAAATGAAGCATTTGATGATGCTAAAAACATCCAATTCTATAAAGAATGGCAAAAATATGTACACGATCAAGCGTTTATCTTCCCAACACTTACTGGTGAAAGTGTAACTGCTGTTAACAAACGTGTGAAATACTACGATAAAAAAATCGGTTCAAACCACGATGAATCTTCTATGATTAAATTGCAATTAACTGCAAATGAACCAGTAAAATAAGCCCACGTTTTTTCTCGACTCAGTGAAATACATTGAGTCGAGTTTTTTTGTTAGGGGCGAGCAATGATACTGTTTGCTGTAGCTAAGGACGCCAGCAGCTTCGCAATGCGAATCTCATGGCTAAACTTTGAGCCTATAGTCTCAAAGTTTCCTGCAATCAAATCCAATTTCTGGCTTTGATTGCTTGAGCTACAGCGGACAGTATCATTGCTCTTTTTGTATTGAGGGGACAGATAGAATCTGTTGTAGTTGATGACGCTAGCAGCCTCGCTTTTGCGAGTCTCATATTTGAGGTACAACTGAAAAATTTCTGGCTCTTTTTATATGAAAATGTTATGTAAGATTTTCATAGGGATTAATGAGGAGTTTATTAAAGTTTGGGAAGAATTTTATGTAAGCGCTTGAACGGTTGAGGTGTTGTGCTAAAATAGTAGTGGTAAAAATAAAACCAAAAAGGGTGGAAAATCATGAAAAAACAAAGCAAGGCAATCTTATCCTCACTTGCAGTAGTTGCTGTTTTAGGAGCTTGTTCTCCAAAAAACTCTACAAATGGGGCAAATGACTCAAATGCACAGGATAGAACATTTGCAAAGGAAGTTACTCATGAAGGAACACCAATAAAAGGCGGAACATTAAAGTATGCCATTGTAAGTGCATCTCCTTTTAATGGACTTTTTATTGATGAATTAGCTTCAGATTCAACAGATTCTGCATTAGCAGGCTATGTTGATGGAACAATGTTTGAATATGACGAAAATCGTAAGCTAGTCAATTCTGGTTTAGCATCACTTGAATTTGATGTTCCTAGAAAAACAGTGAAGGTAACATTGAATTCTAAAGATTATAAATGGTCTGATGGACAACCAGTTACCATTGATGACTATATCTTTACCTACGAAGGAATTGGAGATAAAGATTATACAGGTATTCGTTATGATGCGAATTACAAAAATATCGAAGGAATGGAAGAATTTCATAATGGACAAGCATCTAGTATTTCTGGCTTAGAAAAAATTGATGATTATTCAGTAAAAATTCATTATAAAGAAATGACTCCGTCTATGAAGTTAGCAGGTGGACCAATTAGTCCTTATATAATGCCAAAGCATATTTTTTCAACGATTCCTGTAAAAGATTGGGAACAAAGCGACTATGTTCGTGGAACAAAAGTAGTAGGGTTAGGGGCTTTTACCATTGAATCAATCGTTCCTGGTGAATCAGTGACTTATAAAGCAAATGAGTACTATTATAAAGGAAGACCAAAATTAGATAAGGTAGTAGCAGAACTTGTTTCTCCAGATAGCATTGTTTCTGAAATGAAAGCAGGTAAATATGATATAGCCTCGATGCCAAGAGCACAATTTGATACGTATAAAGATTTAACAAATGTTACTCTATTAGGTAGTGAAGACTCTGCTTATGAATATATTGCATTCCAATTAGGAAAATGGGATGAATCGATTGGAAAAAATGTCATGAATCCAAATTCAAAAATGTCTGACCCAGTTTTACGTCAAGCAATTGCATATGCATTAGATATCGATCAAGCCGGAAAGAGTTTATACAACGGATTACAACGTGGAACGAATTCATTAATTATTCCATTTTTCAAAGATGTTTATAACAAAGACCAAGAAGGGTTTTCTTATAATCCAGAAAAAGCAAAGAAAATGTTAGATGATGCAGGGTATAAAGATGTTGATGGAGATGGGTTAAGAGAAAATAAAGATGGTTCTAAATTAACCATTAATTTTATTGCTCGTACTCGTGATGATGCGAATGAATCCTTAATTCAACAATATTTATTATGGTGGAAAGAAATTGGATTAAATGTTCAATTAGTCAATGGTCGTACGATGGAAGTGAATAGTTTCTATGATAAAATAGAAGCAAATGATCCAGAAATTGATATGTATACTGCAGGATGGAATACAGGGTTTGACCCAGATCCAACAGGATTATATGGAGAAGATGCAAAATTTAACTTTACTCGCTTTGTAAGCAAGGAACAAACGGATATCTTCAATAAAATTAATTCTGAGGCTGCATTTGATGATGCTAAAAATATTGAATTTTATAAAGAATGGCAAAAATATGTACATGATCAAGCATATGTTTTCCCAACTTTAATTGGGGATCAAATTACTGCTGTGAATAAACGAGTGAAATATTATAGTACGGATATCGCTTCAAATAATAAAAAAAATGCGATTAATGAAATGGAATTAGTTGCGGATACTCCAGTCAAATAGGTTTAAGAAATTGACTTTTAGCAAGTAGTAAAGGACGCTAACTACTGTTAAAGGTCTTTTTCTAGTTATAATTATACGAAATAACTATAACTAGAAATAAGAAAAAATTAATTTTCCAAGCTTGAAAGAAAAAGTAAATAAAACATGCAATTTTGAAACCATTTTTATGAAGAAAATGAGGAAATAATTAAAAAAATCTATAGAAAATCATAGGAATTTTAAAAGAATCGTGGTAAAATAAGCATACGTTATTTTAAAAAATGGAATTGTCATACAATTTGCATTTTCGTTTGAAAATACGTATAATATCAATAATGTTTAAAAGAAAATTATTGAATTTGAAATAAAGTATGGCAGACATACGAAGGTTAAAATGTTAACCATTCGATTCAGACAAAGGAGGACGAAGATTTGGCTATCGATAAACCATTATTAGAAATCAACGATTTACATGTTGGATTTCGTATTAAAGATGATTTTTATGATGCAGTTGATGGTGTTTCATTATCATTAGAGAAAAATGAAATTTTAGCAATTGTAGGGGAATCTGGATGTGGTAAATCTACATTAGCAACAACTATTATGGGTTTACACAATAAATTAAACACAAAAATCACTGGGGACATTATTTATAATGATGTGAACTTAGTGAATTTAAATGAAACTTTATATAATAAAATTCGTGGAAATGACATTGGTATGATTTTCCAAGATCCATTGGCTTCATTAAACCCATTAATGACCATTGGTGCTCAAATTGACGAAGCGTTATTATATCATACAGATTTAGATGAAAAACAACGTACAGAACGTGTATTAGAATTACTTGCACAAGTAGGAATTCCAAATCCACAACGTACATTTAAACAATACCCACATGAATTATCAGGTGGGATGCGTCAACGTGTTGTAATTGCGATTGCATTATCATGTAAACCACCAATTATTATCGCTGACGAACCAACAACTGCGCTTGACGTAACAATTCAAGCACAAATCTTAGATTTATTAAATGAAATTCAAGCAGAAACACAATCAGGAATTATTTTAATTACGCACGACCTTGGGGTAGTTGCGGAAACAGCTGACCGTGTAGCCGTGATGTATGCTGGGCAATTCGTAGAAATTGCTCCTGTAGAGGAATTATTTACAAATCCTAAACATCCATATACTCGTTCATTATTACAATCAATTCCTCAAGCTGGTTCAGAAGGACAAGAATTACACGTAATTGAAGGTACAGTTCCTCCATTACCAAGCTTACCACGTACAGGATGCCGTTTTGCTCCTCGTATTCCATGGATTTCTGCTGAAGAACATGAAGAAAATCCAACATTACACGAAGTTGGCAAAGGCCATTTTGTTCGTTGTACATGTTATAAAAATTTCCATTTTGAAGGGGAGGAAGCATAATGGGTTTTGTTAGAATTGAAGACTTAAAAGTTCACTATCCAATTAGAAGTGGCTTCTTTAACCGAGTAACGGATCATGTTTACGCAGTTGATGGCGTTACATTGGAAATTGAAGAAGGAAAAACTTATGGACTTGTAGGTGAATCAGGTTCTGGTAAATCAACAATCGGTAAAGCAATTATCGGTTTAGAGCCAGTAACTAGCGGTAAAGTATTATATGAAGGTCAAGATGTGACAAATAAAGCACGTCGTCGTACTTCTGATTACAACCGTAATGTACAAATGATTTTCCAAGATTCATTATCAAGTTTTAATCCTAAAAAACGTATTTTAGATATCGTGGCTGAGCCATTACGTAACTTCGATCGTTTGTCTCCAGAAGAAGAACGTCGTAAAGTTATCGAATTAATGGAAATTATTGGTTTATCTGAAGAAGCATTATTAAAATACCCTCACCAATTCTCTGGTGGACAACGTCAACGTATTGGGGTAGCTCGTGCATTAGCAAGTAATCCACGTTTAATTATTGCCGATGAACCAGTATCTGCTTTGGACTTATCTGTACAAGCGCAAGTATTAAACTATATGAAACGTATTCAAGATGAATTTAACTTAAGTTATTTATTCATCTCTCATGACCTTGGGGTTGTAAAACACATGTGTGATGAATTATTCATTATGTATCGTGGACGTTTTGTTGAAACAGGAAAAGCAAATGATATTTATGCAGACCCTCAACATATTTATACAAAACGTTTATTATCAGCCATTCCAGTTATTGACCCAGTAAACCGTGAAGCGAACAAACTACGTCGTATTGAAGCTGAGAAATTCTATCAAGAAAATCAAACAATGTACTATGACGAAAATGGTCGTGTATTCGATTTACAACAATTGTCAGATTCGCATTTTGTTGCGTTGAATCCGTCAGCAAAGGGAGGTAACTAGACTATGTGGAAAACTATATTACGTCGTGTGCTACTAATGTTGCCACAAATTTTAATTTTAAGTTTATTAGCATTCTTAATTGCTAAGATGATGCCAGGGGATCCATTTACAGGTTTAATTACTCCTGAAACAGACCCAAATACGATTGAAGCTTTACGTGTGAAAGCTGGATTCTATGATCCATGGTATATTCAATATGTTCGTTGGATGGGTAAAGCATTACAAGGAGACTTTGGACAAAGTTATACTTATAAATATGCTGTTACTAAATTAATTGGTGAACGTATTGGTAACACAGTTTGGTTATCATTATTAACATTAATTTTAACGTATTTAATTGCATTACCTTTAGGGATGGTTGCAGGACGTTATCAAAACTCATGGGCAGATAAGTTAATCGTTGTGTATAACTTCATTACTTATTCGATTCCAACATTCGTATTTGCCTTAATCCTATTATGGTTATTTGGTTATACATTAGGTTGGTTCCCAACTCGTGGTTCAGTTGATTCAGGTGTATCACCAGGATCTATTGGTTATTTAATTAATCGATTCCACCACTTATTATTACCAGCATTAACAATGGCGATTTTATCAACAACTGGTACAGTTCAATATTTAAGAACTGGGGTAATTGATGCGAAGAGTCAAGACTATGTTCGTACAGCTCGTGCTAAAGGGGTTCCTGAAAAAGTTGTATTTAACCGTCACATTTTCCGTAACTCAATTTTACCAATCGCTGCCTTCTTAGGATATGAATTCACAGGCTTAATCGGTGGTTCAGTATTTATTGAAAACATCTTCTCATATCCAGGAATGGGGAACTTATTCGTAAGTTCAATTTCATCTCGTGACTATTCTGTTATCTTAGCGTTGTTATTACTATTTGGTACAGCAACACTATTAGGAACATTATTATCTGATATTATTATGAGTATTGTTGACCCTAGGGTTCGCGTACAATAGAAAAGGAGGAGTAGCAAATGGCGCAAGATAAAAAAGATGTAACAAAAGAAAGCACCGTATCTACCCCACCTACTGGGTTCCAGGTTATTGTGCGAGAATTTTTAAAAGATAAAATTGCTCTTGCAGCATTAATTATCTTAACTTTAATTTTCTTATTTATTTACATTGGTCCGTTCTTCATTAATGAAGCAACTGCTTTGAAAGTAAATATTTTACAACGTTATAAAGCACCAGGTGTGAACGGTTATTTATTAGGTTCTGATGAAGGTGGTCGTGATGTATTCGCGATGTTAGTTATCGGGGCTCGTAACTCTGTAACAATTGGTTTCACTATTACAATTTTAACTTGTATTATCGGGATTATCGTTGGTTTAATTTCTGGTTACTATGGTAAATGGGTTGATACTACATTAATGCGTATTGTTGATTTCATCATGATTTTACCAACATTAATGATTATCATCGTATTCGTAACAGTTATTCCAAACTATACATTATTCCACTTTATTTTAATTATGACATTGTTCTACTGGGTTGGTTCAGCTCGTTTATTCAGAACTCGTACGTTACAAGAAGCTAGTTTAGATTATGTAAATGCGTCTAAGACTTTAGGTTCTAGTGATTTACAAATTATGTTCCGTGAGATTTTACCTAACATTAGTTCATTAATCATTGTTAACTTAATTTTACGTTTAGCAGGAAATATCGGTATTGAAACTGGTTTAACATACTTAGGTTTCGGTTTACCATATACAACTCCTTCTTTAGGAACATTAATTTCTGCAGCGAAAACGCAAGATATTATTGAAAATAAAATGTGGGTATGGTTACCTGCAACAATTTTAATCTTAGTAATGATGTTATGTATCAACTACATTGGACAAGCGTTCCAACGTGCAGCGGATGCTCGCCAACGTCTAGGTTAATATTTCGAATTAGACTTCTCTATATAGTAGTAAAGGACGGCAGCAAACCTTCGGTTTCATGCCTAAACTTTGAGCCTAAGGTCACAAAGTTTCCTAGTACAAGTAGCCAAAAGAGGCTACTTGTACGCTTACTACTATGAGAAGTCTTTTCTGTTTTATCAGAAGTTTTAGGAGAGTGCGTAATAAATTAGACTTCTCTATATAGTAGTAATGGATGACAGCAAACCTTCGGTTTCATGGCTAAGCTACTATAGGAAAGTCTTTTTTGTTTTACCTTTTTGGTTGTGTAATTTTTTATTTTTTTGTAAAATAGAAGGGCTAATAATTTTAATGGAGGATTTATGAAAGAGAAATTTAAGAAATATCAGTATTTAGTGAAGCCTTATGACATTATTATTGTAATTGCCTTATTTATTTTATCGTTTTTACCAAATGCAATTTTTGCAGTACAACAGATGACGACTCCAACTGAAGAAGCAAAGATTTATGCTGTTGTTACGATTAATGGTGAAGAAGTTCAACGTTTTGAATTAAAAGAAGATACTCCACGAGAGGAATTTATTTATTTCCCTAGTGATGATCAATATAATATTATTGAAGTAGATGGGACTAGAATTAGAGATAAGGAAGATAATAGTCCTGACCAAATTGCCGTAAAAACTGGTTGGATTTCAAGAGTGGGGCAAACGAGTATTTGTTTGCCACATGGGTTGATGATTGAGATTGTTTCAACACAGGATCCTACCGAAGAAACGGATACTATCATTCCCCTGTAAAAGGAACAGAATTTGACTTCCCTGTATAGTAGTATAGGACGCCAGCAAACCTACGGTTTCATGGCTAAACTTTGAGCCTAAGGTCTCAAAGTTTCCTAGTACAAGTAGCCAAAAGGCTACTTGTACGCATACTACTATGGGAAGTCTATTCTGTTTTAACGGATATTTATGAGGGTACGAATAAAACATAGACTTCTTTATATAGTAGTATAGGATGCCAGTAGCCTCGCAAAAGCGAGTCTCATTGCTAAATTTTGAGCCTCGGTCTCAAAATTTCCTAGTAACATTAGCCACGAGTGTGGCTGCTGTTACGTATACTGCTATAAGAAGTCTATTCTTCTTTAACGGATATTTATGAGGGTGTGCATAAAAGTTAGACTTCTTTTATAGTAGTATAGGACGCCAGTAGCCCCTATGGGTCTCTTGGCTAAAATTTGAGCCTTGGTCTCAAAATTTCTTAGTAACAGTAGCCACAAGTGTGGCTGCTGTTACGCATACTACTATGGGAAGTCTATTCTGTTTTAACGGATATTTTTGGGAATGCGGATAAGATTTAGACTTCTTTCATAATTGCGAAGGACGGCAGCAAATTCGGAATGCGGATAAGATTTAGACTTCTTTCATAATTGCGAAGGACGGCAGCAAACCTTCGGTTTCATGGCTAAACTTTGAGCCTAAGGTTTCAAAGTTTCTTAGTACAAGTAGCCACAAGTGTGGCTGCTGTTACGCATACTACTATGGGAAGTCTATTCTGTTTTAATGGATATTTATGAGAATACGGATAAGAGTTAGACTTCTTTCATAGTTACGAAGGACGGCAGTAGTGCCTGTGGGTTTCCTAGTGCTATGAGAAGTCTTTTTTGTTGTTTAATAAATGGTAAAATATTGTTCTATAATTTGTCAGCTAAATTTATTCGTGATACGATAGTAGTACATGTATGTAATATACCTTACACGTATATAAGGTCTATACATTGAAATTAATAGAAATGAGAGAATTTTATGAATGAAAATCAACCATTAGAACCTCAAAGAATTCCTTCTCGTCATGATAAAATGGAAGAAGAAATTGGTTCAACTGATAAATGGTATAAAAAAATATGGAATCATCCTTGGTTTAAAAATTTTAGAGAATTTTGGAAAAAATTTCACCTAACTAAATTGTTTTTAACCGTATTTCTAACATTTACAGCGTTCTTTTTAACTTATTTAGTTTATGGAGCAAAAACTGCTGATGTAAGTGGATTAAGAGCAGGAATGATTCAAGAAACTGTGATCTATGATGAAGCTGGTCAAGAAGCTGGGGCATTAAATATTTCCAAAGCAGAGTACGTACCTTTGAACGAAATCTCAACATTTATGAAAGATGCAGTAATATCAACAGAAGATAAGCGTTTCTATCATCATAAAGGTTTTGACTTAGTTGGGATTTTACGTGCATTTGCTGGAGTGATTATTCACCGAGGAAATATAGTTGGTGGAGGAAGTACATTAACGCAACAATTAGCAAAAAATACATTTTTAACTTTAGATCAAACTTTGATGCGTAAAGCAAAAGAATTATTTTTAAGTCTTGAAATTGAAAAACATTATACAAAAGATCAAATTTTTGAAATGTATTTAAATAATGCTTATTTTGGAAATGGAGCTTATGGTATTGAAAATGCAGCAAGGCGTTATTTTGGAAAAAGTGCTGCAAACTTATCATTAAGTGAATCTGCAATTTTAGCGGGTGCTTTAAAGGCACCAAGTTATTATAATCCAATTGACAATTATGATGCTACACTAAAAAGACGTGCAACTGTATTGAGTTTAATGGTGAATAACGGAAAAATTAGTGAGCAAGATGCAAATATTGCAGGAGAATCTGAAATTTCACTTGTTGATAATTATGTAGCTAATTCAAGATATCGTTATCCTTATTATTTTGATGCGGTTATTAATGAAATCACTCAAAATTATGGTATTAAGGAAGAGGATTTATTTAATAAAGGGTATCGTATCTATACTGGATTAAATCAAAAACTGCAAGCGGATATGGAAGAAACTTTTGGAAATACACAATTATATCCTGCTTATGATGATGGAACAAAAGCTCAAGCAGCCTCTATTGCTATGGAACCTCAAACGGGAAATGTGTTAGCAGTAGTTGGAGGAAGAATTGATGGTTCAGGAAAACATACTTTTAGAGGATTTAATCGTGCGACTCAAATGAAAGTTCAACCTGGTTCAACTTTTAAACCATTAGCAGTCTATACTCTTGCATTAGAAGAAGGATATGAACCTAATTCAACATTAATAGATGAAAAACGTTCGTACGGTCCAGAAAAATATACTCCAGAAAACTGGAATCATCAAAATAAAGGTACGGTAACAATGACAGAAGCGCTAAGTTTAAGTTGGAATGCTCCAGCAGTATGGTTATTGGATCAATTAGGTTTGAAAAAAGGAGTTGAAAAAGTTCATCAATTTGGAATTTCAACAGTTCCAGAGGATGAGTATTTAGGAATTGCTTTAGGGGGATTAACAAAAGGAGTTTCTCCAATGGAAATGGCATCAGCTTATACAACATTTGCAAATAAGGGTGTTCGTGCTAAGGGGAGATTTGTGACTAAAATTGTTGATGCTACTGGTGCTGTTATTGTTGATAACACAACTCCTCAAACTAATAAAGTAACGAGTGAAAGTGTTGCAGATAAAATGACAAGTATGTTATTAACCGTATATGCACCTGGTGGTGGTGGAGCTAATGCTGCTCCTGCAGGTTATACCATTGCAGGTAAAACGGGTACTACTGAAACGGTTAATGGAGAAGATGGAGCAAGAGATCAATGGATGATCGGTTATACTCCAGATATGGTAGTAGCAACATGGATGGGTTATGATGATTCTGCTAAATATTCATTAGCTGTATCAAGTACTCATGGAGTGGGACCATTATTCCAATTAGAAATGTACGGTTTATTAAGTACATCTTCTAAAAATACACCATTTAATGTTAAACCTGCTGTTGCAAATCAAAAGAACACTTCACCTGTGAATGTAGATGAAATCATTCAAAAAGCAGAAGAAACAGGAAAGCAAATATGGTCTAAAGTTCAAGAGTGGACAGGACAATTATGGAAAAAAGTTGGACAATAGATGAGTAAGGATGAAAAAATTACTTTTTCAACTAAAAAATAAATTGTAATCAATTTGTTATATAACTGCTCATGAAATGCAATCAAAGAAGTGTATAATTGACAGAAAGATTAAATAGGGGGAAATCTATGAAACATAAAAAGTTATTATTAGGCTGTCTTTCAGCGTTAACACTATTTACTGTTGGAACATATGCAAATACAACTACAGCATATGCTGAAGATACAGTAGTTAGTGGGAAATACATTTCTGATAGTAAAGAAGCGATTATTAATCGAATCAATGAAATTCGTAAAGAAGCTTATGAAGAAGGTTTAGTAGATCGATATGTACCTATTAAATGGTCAACAGCTTTAGAAAAAATTGCTGAAATTCGTTCAGTAGAAGCTTCTGTTTTACTTGCCCATAGTCGTCCAAATGGAGAAAGTGATCCATTTAGTATTGTTAAAGATAATGTGAGAAGTTATGGTGAAAATTTAGCTTGGAATAGCACAGGAGTTTTAGAAGGAATTGAATATTTCTATGGTGAAAAAGCTGCTTATGTGAAATCAACAGTGAATCATCAACCATTAGAAGTTGGAGAACAAACAGGACATTATTGGAATTTAATTCGTCCAGATTTTACGCATACAGCATTAGTTGCTTTCCAAAAGGATGGTAAAGGTGTAATTACGGCTCAAGCATTTACCAATACGGAATGGTTAAAAGGAAATGGCTTTGATACTAATTTATCAGAAGACTATTTAGGTCATAATGGTGAAGCATCAGTCAACATTACAACTGGTGGTAAAATTGCAAAAGCCTCTTCTAAACAAACAAAAACTGTAAAACAAGCAAATACAACTGTAGAAAATAAAGTAGTTGCTACATCTACAAGTCAGCAGAAAGAAACAACAACTGTTTTAAATGGTTGGTCAGATCGTAGTTATTATAAAAATGGAGAAAAGGTCATTTCTCAATGGATTTATGATGCGAATTATTCTAGTTGGTTCTATCTAGATGCAAATGGAGAATATCTAGAAAATGTTTGGAAGGGCGATTACTATTTAGAAGCTGGCGGTTATATGGCTAGTGGAGAATGGGTCTATGATGCCAATTATCAAAACTGGTTCTACTTGCATGGTAATGGAAAATATGCTCGTGACTATTGGAAAGATTCATACTATTTAGGGCAAAATGGAGCATTAGTTCGTGATACATGGATTGGAAGCTACTATGTAGACGCAACAGGTAAATGGAATCCAGAAATGTAATTGAATGGAATGTCAACAAAAATTAGAATTTTATCTAATTTTTGTTGACATTTTTTGTTTCTAGCAGTAAACTTCTAATTAAGTTAGATGTTTATCTAATTTATTGTGAAAGTGAGGTTGATATTTTATGGATATCATATTTAATAATGCAAATTTTAGAAAATTATGGTTTAGTAGTACATTTGCAGGAGCAGCGAGTAATATCATTCAATATGCTTTGTCGCTCTATGTGTTAGATAAGACAGGTTCTGCAACAGCTTTTGCCAGTATTCTTTCGATTATTATCTTCCCTAGAATACTATTTTCGCCAATTGCAGGTGTGTGGGGAGATAGAGTGGATCGACAAAAAGGTCTAGTATATACAACACTGATGACGGTTATTACGTTATTGATTTTTGGAGTGGGGACTTATGTAACAAGTAATTTATCTCTTGTAGCGATTTATGTTTTGGTCATTATTTTAGAATTAGTAGAAGTTTTTCAATCGGGTCCAATGATGAGTGTTTTGCCTGCAATTGTAGAAGAAAATCAATTAGCTCTAGCGAATACTTGGATGCAAGTGGATAATGGAATTGTAAATATTATTACACCATTTGTAGCTGCATTCATTTATTCGACTTTTTCTATTACAGGTTCTTTATTCATTTCAGGAAGTATTTTATTTTTGACAATGATTGGTTATGTATTTATGAAAATTCCTGAGCGTAAAGTTCAAAAACAAATGGATGATGAGCAATCTGTTGTGAATAGTTTTTGGACAGATTTCAAAGAGGGAATTAAAATTGCGTTTGATATTCCAAATCTTATTATTATTGTATTGCTTGCATTATTTATTAATTTTTTAATGTCTCCTATTTTTGGTATTGTCATTACTTACTTTATCAGGGTGACGTTGGAATTTTCAAATACAGAATTTAGTATGTTTCAATCATTTGTAGCAGTAGTGAGTATGATTTCTCCATTAATTGCGTATCGTTTAATCAAAGACAGTAAAGAACCCGTTCACTTATTATTAAAATATACTGGGGGATTTGTTGTTGGATTATTTGTGGTTATGTGTGGAACAATGGCTCGTGATATTTTTTCAATGAATCAAAGGATGTCGTTAGCTGGTATTCTTGTTGGATTTATCCTTGTTTCTGTTTTAGCAACGTATATTAATATTCAATTATCAACTTTAGGTGCTAAAATGGTTCCAGAAGAATATTTAGGAAGAATTGGAACAACGATGGGGATGTTAGCTACGATTTCTGTTCCAATTGGGCAGTTAGTATTTGGAATTATTTTAGATAATTTTAATGCTACAGTTTGTTTAATTGTTTCGATTGTGGGATTAGTGGTATTCTTAATAGTAGCGAATCGAATGTATCAAGATTCTAGTCAGGAGGGGGAAAATGCAATTTAAACAAGAGCAGATGGAGTTTGTCAATCAACTGCTATATCCAATATTAATATTGAAAAAGGATCGAGATGAAGAACGACCTTCATCACCTTTAGAAGAGCAATTAGAAGTTATTGTAGAAGAAATGAGACATATGAGTGTTCCTTTGGAACCTTATAAAGATAATATTCTCTATTTCTATAAGGATGATGCTTTACGAATGTTTTTCGTTAATGTGAAAAATGTACTCCGTTATCATTCTTTTGATGAGTATGCTGAAGCTTTACATTCGATGGATGAAGGTCAAATTAAGCAACGATTGATGACAAATATTGTAAAGCAAGATGAAGAAGAGGTAGAAGTAGAAGAAAAAGTTCAAGAGTTATTAGGAAATCAATTTGCATTTCTAGATTTTTTAAAAAATTTACCGATTGTTGATACTGTACGTTGGAATTACTTTACGATTATGTCAGAGCCTAAAAAGTTTGTTGAAGATTTTATTTCTTTGCATCAAAAACTGAAGCCAATTTTTGAAAAAGTGTATGCAGAATATTTACCGATTTTAGAAAAATCTTATACGGAATTTGAAGCTACGATTCATGAGCATCCAACGATTTTAGCAGAGGCTTTTACTGGAACAAAGGAAATTGAAGAAATTGACTGGACATCGGATGAAATTTCAGTCATTCCAACCTTATTATTATCTGATTTCTATTTTCAAGATTCTGAACTCTTAATACTAGGGGCAAAATCATTAGAAGTCATTCAACATGTCATCCAAACAAGATTGGATAAACAACAAGAACGTATTAATGTCTTCAAAAATTTAGGGGATAAAACAAGGTATCAAATTTTTTGCGAGATTGCAAAGGGTACAAAGAGTGTGAAAGGAATTGCGGAACAATTAGGCATTACTTCGGCAACTGTTTCGTATCATATTAATGAATTAGTCTTATCTAATTTAGTCGTTCATGGTTGGAATAAGAAGGATTGTACGCATGCAATCCATACGGAATTGATTACAGAAGTGATGAATGGATTAATGGAAGATAGTTTCATGACGAATACACTAGAGAATGAAAAATAATATGCTATAATAGCAATACAAAAGAATGTATGGAGGGATACACATGAGTGATGTAAAATTAGTAAAACGTAGTGAAGTCGATCAATCCATTACTTGGGATATGAGTTTGTTATATCCAAGTGATGAAGCATATCGTACAACATTAAAGGAAACAGAAGCTCAATTAAAGAGTTTTAAAGAAAAATATGAGGATAAATTAGCAGATTTAGAAGTATTAACTGTGGCTACTGAAGAATATGAAGCATTATATGAAACATTTTACCGTTTATCTCATTACGCAGAATTACCAATGACTGTAGATCGTTTCAATGATACAGTAGTTGAAAATGCAACATTATTTGAACAATTAGCTAGTGCTTGGGCACAAAATATGAGTTTCTATGATACTGAAATTGTAGGATTAGACGAAAGTTTATTACGCCAATTTGTAGCAGAAAAACGTTCGGATTTAGCATACTTTATTGAAAAAATTATTCGTGTTAAAGCACATACTTTATCCAAAGATGCAGAACAAGTTTTATCAAATATGTCTAGTCTACCAAGTTTCTATCAATTATATGAAGTAACAAAACATGAAGATATGGAATTTGACTCATTTGAAGCTGATGGAAAAACGTATGAAAATAGTTTCGTATTATATGAAAACTTACATGAAATGGATAATCATACAGAAGTTCGTCGTAATGCAGCAAAAAGTTTTTATAAAACATTAAATCGTTACAAAAATACAGTTGCGAATGAATATATTTCAACTATTAAAAATGAAAAAATGATTGCAACGATGCGTGGATTTGATAGCGTTATTGATTACTTATTAGAAAAACAAGATGGAGATCGTGAATTATATGATCGTCAAATTCGTACATTAATGACAGATTTAGCACCACATATTCAACGTTATATTCGTTTATTAGCAAGAGAACATCATATTCAAGATATGCAATTTGCAGATTGTAAAATTAATTTGGATCCTGATTTTGAAGTGGATATGTCCATTGAAGAATCTAGAGACTATTTGAAGAAAGCTCTTGGAATTTTAGGGGAAGATTATAAAGATATGATTGATGAAAGTTACGACAAACGTTGGACTGACTTCCCTCAAAATATTGGTAAGAGCACAGGTGGATTCTGTGCGACTGTTCCAAAAGTAGCTAGCTATATTTTATTATCATGGACTGGAAAAATGAATGAAGTATTCGTATTAGCCCATGAATTAGGACATGCCTACCACTTTAAACGTGTTGGAGAAGAGTTAACAATGTTTAATAATGAATGTTCATTATACTTTGTAGAAGCTCCATCAACTTGTAATGAAGTTATTGTATCAAATTATTTATTAAAAAATAGCACAGATGCTCGTTTCAAACGTTGGGTTATTAGTAATATGATTAGTCGTACTTATTTCCATAATATGGTAACTCACTATTTAGAAGCAGTATTCCAAGATCGTATTTATAAAATGGTAGATAATAATGAAATGTTAAATGCAGATGTGTTATCTAAAGTAAAACGTGAAGTGATGGAAGAATTCTTCGGGGATAGTCTTGTTGTCAATGAAGGAGCAGAGCTAACTTGGATGCGTCAACCTCACTATTATATGGGATTGTATCCATATACTTATTCTGCTGGTTTAACAATTGGTACAGCAATTGCGAATAAGATTGAGGAAGATCCTTCTCAAGCTCAAGTTTGGAAAGATACATTAGCATTAGGTGGTAGCCTTTCTGCGAAAGATTTAGCACGTCATGCTGGGTGTGATGTTTCAACAGAACAACCACTAAAAGAAGCCATTGCTTATGTAGGAAAATTAGTGGATCAATTATACGAATTGACAGATGAGTTAAAATAGGACTTATCTGAAGTAGCAAAGGACGGCAGCAGCCTCGCTTGTGCGAGTCTCATGCCTAAATTTCGAGCCTAGGTCTCGAAATTTCCTTATGGAAGAAGCCAATTGTTGGCTTCTTCCATTTTTGCTACTGCGAAAGTCCATTTTACTCGGACGGAAATTTATGAGAGAGCGTAAAAAATAAGACTTGTCTGAAGTAGCAAAGGAAAAAAGAAGCTCTGCTTTGGCGGAGCTTCTTTTTCTATATAACTATTGACAAACCTATAAATTATTTAATTATTTCGTACGAATACTTACCTCTCCATATGATAATGAGTGTAAAGTGTTATCCTCTTTTTCGATAATTAAATGTCCATTTTCATCAATATCTTTTGCAAAAGCATCATAAACTAGGTTTCCTTCTATAACTTTGACAGATTTTCCAATGACATTAGAATGTTCCTTATAAGACTTGATAAAGTCTCTTTTGGAAAGATTTTGATAATAAAATGCCCATTTTTCTAAAAATGTCGCAATAAATTGATTACGATTAAAAGAATGTGCTTCATATTCCTTTCTAGAAGAAAAAATGCTTCCTACAATAGAATGTAATTCTTTCGGAAAGGACTGAGGATTTTCAATAAGATTGATTCCCATTCCAACAATGAGTGCTTGAACTTGTTGAGACTCAAAATCACTAATCACTTCTGTTAGAATTCCTCCAACTTTTTTATCTTGATAAAATAAATCATTTACCCATTTGATATTTAGAGATTTTCCCGTTAATTCTTCTAGTGTTTCAACACAGGCTACTGCTGTTGCACAAGTAATGAGAGATAAGTCTTCCAATGCTATAGTAGGGAATAAACAAAGGCTAATGTATAAACCTGTTTTAGATGGAGAAACAAATTTTCTTCCTAAACGACCTCTACCAGCGGTTTGTTCTTCACTTATAAAGATAGCAGGAGTAGTGGAGTTCTGATTTGCATAAAGTTTTGCTAAATCATTCGTTGAAGTCGTACTTTCCATTGTTTGAATGACCCAATCGATTGGATGATGCTGTTGAATAAGTTCTTGGTTGATTTGTTGTTCTGATAATACGTCGTTATTTTCAGATAATGTATATCCTTTATTCGTAGAAGAATCGATAGCATAGCCTTCTTTTTTCAGTGATTGGATGGCTTTCCAGATTGAAGTTCGAGATTTATTTAAGGCTAGTGCCATTTTTTCTCCGGAAATTGGTTCGCCAGAATTTTCTTGAAGATAGAGTAAAACAGCTTCTTTTGTTTTCATAAAAAATCCCCCTTTATTTGATTCAAATTGTATAAAGATTCAGTAATATTGTCAACTTTACTTTTGATTAGGGATGACAATGATAAATGTAGTTTTAAGTATGCCTTTTTGTAAAGGCATGGTATAATGGAAGAGAAGATGTTATGAGAGGATTTGAATCAATGAGAAAATTAGTCATTAATGGAGGAAAACCGCTAACTGGTGAAGTAACGATTAGTGGTGCTAAAAATAGTACAGTAGCATTAATTCCTGCTGCTATTTTAGCGTCAGAACCAGTTGTATTAGAAGGTGTTCCAGATATTCAAGATGTCGCTGCATTAATTGAAATTTTGAGCGATTTTAATGTTCATACTACTTTTGAAGAAGGAGTATTAACAATTGATCCAACAAATATGTTATCCATTCCAATGCCAAGTGGAAAAATTCAAAGTATGAGAGCTTCTTATTATTTTATGGGAGCAACTCTTGCAAAATTTGGTGAAGGGGTTGTTGGACTTCCTGGAGGATGTTTCTTAGGACCAAGACCAATTGATCAACATATTAAAGGATTCAAAGCATTAGGAGCAGATGTTCGTAATGAAATGGGAGCTATTTATTTGTCTACAAATGGACAAGGCTTAACAGGAACTCGTATTTATATGGACGTTGTATCAGTAGGAGCAACGATTAATGTTTTATTAGCAGCTGTTCGTGCAAAAGGTAAAACGATTATTGAAAATGCTGCAAGAGAACCTGAGATTATTGATGTCGTTAATTTATTGAATAAAATGGGTGCCAATATTAAAGGTGCTGGTACTAGTGTGATTCGTATTGAAGGCGTAGATGAATTACACGGATGTCGTCACACGATTATTCCAGATAGAATCGAAGCAGGTACATATTTATCAATTGCAGCAGCAGTAGGTGAAGGCGTAACTGTTAAAAATGTCATTTTTGAACATATTGAAGGCTTACTTGCAAAAATGGAAGAAATGGGCGTGAAAATGACCATCGGAGAAGAAGATATTTATGTGGCTCCTTCTAAAGATTTAAAAGCAGTAAGTATTAAAACATTACCTTATCCTGGTTTTGCAACAGATTTACAACAGCCAATTACTCCATTGTTAATGAAAGCAACTGGAGAAGCAAAAATTATTGATACAATTTATCCAAAACGTGTCAATCATATTCCTGAATTAAATCGTATGGGAGCTTTAGGACGTGTAGAAAATGATGTCATTTCAATTACTGGTCCAACTCCATTAACGGGTTGTGAAGTTGCAGCGAGTGATTTAAGAGCTGGAGCAGCGTTAGTCATTGCAGGTTTAATGGCTCAAGGTACAACGAAGATTAGCAATATTGAACATATTTTAAGAGGATATTCTCATATTGTAGAAAATCTACAACAATTAGGTGCCGATATTCAAATGATTGAAGAGGATTAAAATGTCAGAAACAATTGAAACAGTAACTTTGCCAGTCTTGCAACAAAAGACTTTAAAAGAAATGTATGCTTTTGCGAAGCATTATAAAATTCCTTATTATGGGCAAATGAATAAAAAAGAATTAGCTCTAGCGATTATGAGAGCTCAAGAAGAAGCGACTGGATTCTTCCAAGTAGAAGGAGTATTAGATATTAATAATGCGGAAGGATATGGTTTCCTACGTCCTATTAATTATTCTACTAGCCAAGAAGATATTTATATTTCTTCTTCTCAAATTCGTAAATTTGCCTTAAGAAATGGTGACTTAGTAGCAGGGCCTGCTCGTCCTCCCCGTACGGGTGAAAAGTTTAATGGATTAATGCAAGTTGGATCAGTCAATGGTAAAGATCCTGAAGAAGCAAAAGAAAGGGATCATTTTCCAGGATTAACACCACTTTATCCTGAAAAACAAATGCATTTAGAAACAACTACTGGTAGAATTGCTTCTAGAATGCTAGATTTAATTTGCCCAATTGGATTTGGACAGCGTGGATTAATTGTGGCTCCACCGAAAGCTGGTAAAACAAGTTTATTAAAAGAAATTGCGAATGGAATTACAACTAATTATCCTGAAGCAGAATTAATTATTTTACTAATTGATGAACGGCCAGAAGAAGTAACGGATATTGAGCGCACAGTGGAGGCTGAAGTTGTTTTTTCAACGTTTGATCAAACACCGGAACATCATATTAAAGTAAGTGAATTAGTGTTAGAGCGTGCATTGCGTTTAGTAGAAGATGGACGAGATGTTATTGTCTTATTAGATAGTATTACTCGTTTAGCTCGTGCGTATAATTTAACGATTCCACCTTCTGGACGTACATTAAGTGGGGGAATCGATCCAGCAGCTTTTTATCGTCCTAAGAGGTTTTTTGGTTCTGCTAGAAATATTGAAGATGGCGGAAGTTTAACGATTTTAGCAACAGCTTTAATTGAAACAGGAAGCCGTATGGATGATGTCATTTATGAGGAGTTTAAAGGAACTGGGAATGCGGAAGTGCATTTATCTCGTGAATTAGCAGAAAGACGTGTATTTCCAGCGATTGATGTGAAACGTTCAGGTACTCGTAAAGAGGAAATTTTACTGGAACCTCATGTTTTAGAAGCAGTTTGGAAAGTTCGTAACACGATGAAGGGTGACGGATTAGAAACAAGCGAGCAAATGGTGAAGCAATTAAGAGAAACGAAGAGTAACAAAGACTTTATAAAGCGTATTGAATTACTGTAAAGAGATATGAAATTAGACTTTTCTGAATGTAGCAAAGGACGCAAGCAGCCTCGCTTTCGCGAGTCTCATTGCTAAACTTCGAGCCTAGGTCTCGAAGTCTCCTGTATTATCAGCCAAATCTGGCTGATAATACTTATGCTACTGGGAAAAGTCTATTTCATTGGACGTAAATTTATGAAAGTCCGTAAAAAATGATCGTTTTATAGCACTAGTAAAAAACATACGTTTCTCACATCAAAGAGAGTGAATAGAAAGAAAAAATATTTTTACCGTAGCAGTAATATAAGCCACAAAGGTAGTGGCTTATATTACGGGAAAATTTGAGACCAAGGCTCAAATTTTAGCCATGAGATTTGCGAAAGCAAAGCTGCTGGCGACCTAGCAATAGTAAAAATGTTTTCTGTTTCTATCTACGAGTAGAAGCTTTATCTTTTAATCCTTTTAAAGTTTGAGATAAATTATTACAGCACTAGTAAAGACCCATACGATACTCACATCAAAGAGAGTGAATAGAAAGAAAAAACATTTTTACCGTAGCAGTAATATAAGCCACAAAGGTAGTGGCTTATATTACGGGAAAATTTGAGACCAAGGCTCAAATTTTAGCCATGAGATTTGCGAAAGCAAAGCTGCTGGCGTCCCGCAACAGTAAAAATGATTTTTTCCTTCTATTCACGAGTAAATTTACTTTTACTTTAATCCTTCCCATTCTGCGAAAAATTGGGTTAAATAATCTTTCATAAATTCGTGTCGTCCTTTTGCGATTTCACGTGCTTCGGGAGTATGTAAAGTGTCAGATAAAGTTAATAATTTTTCATAGAAATGACCAATGGCAGTGTCTTCAAGATCCTGAGCATTTTCTAACACATCTTGAGGTTCTCCTGTATAAATTGGACGTTGGTGTGCGCCTGAATAAACAAAAGTACGAGCAATGGCAATTGCACCAATCGCATCTAGTCGATCCGCATCTTGAACAATTTTATCCTCAATTGAAATAGGGTGAAGAGGATTTTTTCCATTGCGAAACCCAACTGCGTCAATGGAATAGAGAATTTTTTTTATTAAATCTTCTGGTAAGCCATGTTGTACTAATAAATCTCTCACTTCTAGTTTAGCTTCTTCAACATTAGAAACAATTTTATGATCATATCGATCATGAAGTAGGGCAGATAACTCAATCTGTAGATGATTTGCTTCAGGATAATGTTCAGCAATTTTTTTAGCATTTTTCCATACTCGTTCAATATGATACCAATCATGCCCAGTATGTTCTTGAGTAAAAAATTTTTTCATTTCATTTTGAATCGAATGAATGATTTCTCTATGATTCATAGTTTATTCCTTTCTTCTGTCGAATAAAAAGACTTTTGGAAATCCAAAAGTCTTTTTGTAAATATTAATGTAAAACTTTATTTAAAAAGTCTCTTGTACGATTATGTTGAGGATTTTTGAAGATTTGTTCTGGTGTACCATCTTCTACGACATAACCGCCATCCATGAAAATTACACGGTCACTTACTTCGCGCGCAAATCCCATTTCGTGAGTTACTACGACCATTGTCATACCATCTTTTGCTAATTGTTGCATTACTTCTAATACATCTCCAACCATTTCAGGGTCAAGAGCAGAAGTAGGTTCATCGAATAATAACATTTTTGGTTTCATCGCTAAAGCACGAGCAATGGCTACACGTTGTTTTTGTCCACCGGATAAAGTTTTTGGATAAACATCTGCTTTATCTTCTAGTCCAACCATTCCTAATAATTCTAAGGCATGTTTGTCTGCATCTTCTTTTGTTTCACGTCCTAATTCAACAGGCGCTAATGTGATATTTTCTTTAATGGTTAAATGAGGGAATAAGTTAAAGTGTTGGAAAACCATTCCAATTTCTTGACGAACAAAGTTTAAATCAGTATTTTTATCGGTTAAATCATAACCATCAACGATAACTTTACCTTCAGTTGTTTTTTCTAGACGATTTAAGCAACGTAAAAATGTTGATTTACCTGATCCAGAAGGACCGATAATACAAACAACTTGTCCTTCTTCGATTTCTAAATCAATCGATTTTAAGACTTCTAATTCACCATAATTTTTTTTAAGGCCTTTTACTTCGATAATTGCCATCTTATGCCTTCCTTTCTAAACGTGCTGAAATTTTTGTTAATAGAGTAATAACAATTAAGTACATCATACCAACAATAAACCACATTGAACTTGATTGTAAGTTTCTTGCAATAATTATTTTACCAGTTTGTGTCAATTCTACAAGTCCTATGATTGATAAAATTGAAGTATCTTTCAAAGTAATGACAAATTGGTTAATAAATGACGGAACCATTAAACGAATCGCTTGAGGCAAAATGATTTTTTGCATTGATTTGTAATATGGTAATCCTAAACTCATCGCTGCTTCACTTTGGCCTTTATCAATCGCATTAATACCACCACGGACAATTTCAGCAATATAAGCAGCAGCATTTAACCCTAATGTTGTAATAGCTGCAACTGTTGCATCTAAACGAATATTTAATGCTTGAGGAATTCCAAAATAAATAAAGAATGTTAAAACAATTAGTGGAATACCACGCATAAAATCAATGTAGATAGTTGCGATTGTTTCTAATACAGAAATACGGCTAGTTCTCATTAATCCTAAAAGAACTCCAATAATAGTTGCAATTGCTAGAGAAACAAATGTAATCCAAATCGTATTCCATAAACCATTTAAAAGAGTAGGAGCATTTGTTTTTAATAATCCTAATAAACTTGTATCTTCAGTAGAAGTAGTTGTTGAATCATCTGTTCCAATGTAGTTATTAATGATTTTATCGTATTCACCATTAGATTTTAAAGTAGCTAATCCACGGTTGAAAGCTTCGATAAATTCAGTGTTTTGATTTTTTAATACGGCAACTCCATATTGAGTGGCTTGTTCTTTATAAGAAGTTAATGTCATTGGTAAGTGATTACTGCGAATGGCATATCCTAATACTGGATAATCTTCAAAAGCAGCCACACTATTTCCACTGACTACATCTTGATACATATTTGCTGAATCTTCAAATGTTGAGATTGTAAATCCGTATTGATCTTTAATAGAAGAAGCAAAACTAGCTCCTTGCGTACCAATTTTTACAGCGACATTTTTACCTCGTAGTTCTTCATAAGTACTAATGTTGCTTGAAGTGCTTACTGCCATTCCAATACCACTATCGAAGTATGAATCAGTGAAGTCAAATTTTTGTTTTCTTTCATCAGTCATACTCATTCCTGCAATAACTGCATCAACTTGTCCAGCTTCTAAAGCTTGAACAGCAGCGTTAAATCCTAAAGCTTTAATTTCAATTTCAAAATTTTCTTCTTTTGCGATAGCATTCATTAAATCCATATCAATTCCAACATAATTACCAGAAGTATCTTGGAATTCAAATGGGGCAAAAGTAGTATCTGTCGCAATCGTATATTTTTTTGTTGCAGCTTCAATTGGAGTAGAAAGAAGGAAAAACAAAATTCCTAATAAGCTAATCCAGAAGCTCTTTTTCTTAATGTTCGTATGTATTTTCATAAAGACCTCCATATTGTTAAAAATTAATGTGCGTCTATTTTACTAGATTTTAATGTAAAAAACAAAAAACAGGTCTCATGTCATGTTATATTTTATGACATGAGATCTGAGATGGAGTCACTCTTTCTTTAAATGATGATTGAGTTCAGTTAACAAATGAATCATTGTATCTAACCGTTGTTCCATTCGATGAAGTAAGTAAATACTCATTGCAATTGGAAAACCCATATTGCTAATTAAAGCAATGAACGGTTTAAGAATATCTGTTTCCATAAAATCACCTCCTACTATTAAAAAGGAAAGTGTATAAAAAAATTACCCCCATAAGGAGGTAATTTTTTTAACTTTGTTGATCTAAACATTTTTGGATTGCTTTAGCAACGCCACCATGTTTGTTATCATCTGTTTGAAATTTAGCAGTATTCATTGCTTCTTGATTCGCATTTCCCATTGCTACACTATAACCAGCCAATTTTAACATAGAAACATCATTTGAATTATCTCCAATCGCAAAAACTTCGTCCATTGAAATTCCTAAAGTGTCTGCGTAGTATTGAAGAGTGATTCCTTTTTGAGCATCTTTGTGAGTGACTTCAATATTTGTTTTAAAAGAAGAAGTAACAACTAGATTAGGAAGTTCTTGTTCGACATAAGATTTAATTTCCATTAATGAATCTTCAGCTTCGTAATTAGAAGTTAAGACTTTATAAATTTTAATCGTTGGGTCTTCTAAAACTTCCTCAACACTAGAAACATCGATGGCATAAAATAGTTTTTTTAATTTATCAATTTCAACTTCTAATTCATCTGGAGTAAGTTCTGGATGATTTTCTTTAAAAGTAGCTACTTTTTTAGCGAATTTCTCTTTAAAATGTAAAGAGAAGAATCCCTTAGAAGTCATCATATCCCAATTGTTATGATGCTTTTCAATTTTTTTAATAAGAATACGTGTGTCTTCATGAGAAAGTGTGACTTCTTTTAGGATTGTACCATCTTCTTGATAAATAACGGCTCCATTTAATCCAATGACTGGGCAGTGAATATTTGCAGGTTCTAAGCAGAGAGAAGCTTGGTAGAAATCTCTTCCTGAGCAAATGACAAATGGAATATTTTTTTCTTGTAAATAGTGTACCATTTTGATATTGTCCGGATGAATTGTAGAATGATCTTGTAAAATCGTACCATCCATATCGCTGGCAAATAATCGAATCATACATTCTCCTTTTTTGCTTCTTGAATATGTTTATTTAACAATGATAGATGTGCTTGAATTCTTTTAATACGAGGTTGGCTCATATGGTTAAAATTTTGTACATCTTGCATTATTTCTTCAGATAGTTCTTTTACTTGTGGAATAATTCGATATTGTAATTGTTGAGTTCCTTTTTGAAGAACAGGAATCCCATTACTTAAAGTAGAAATATCCTCCGATAAACTGACGATATTCTCATATAACTGTTCACGATTTTTTTTACCATTTTGCTTTGTTGTTAATAGAGCTACTGTACCACCAACAATACTTCCGAAGAGTAATCCTTTGACAAATTTTTTCATTTATTTTTTCTCCAAATTTCTAAGTAAATTTCATCATGAGAGTTTCCGTTAAATTGTTCTTTTTTAACGACTTCAGCATCATTCAAAGGTAATTCTAAGGTTTTATCACTTGGATAAATACTAGGCCATTTATAGAAATAATAATCTAAATCGCCTTTATAATCTTCAAGTTGAATATCTTCATTTTCAATAAATACAAAATCATTTTCTTTTGCGCAAGAAAGATCGAATTCAGCTAATGACTGGATAGAAACATCTGTACCTTCAAATAATTCTTTAGAATAATCTGATACAAATAAAGTTCCATTTTCCTGTTTTACTTTGCTTACGATGTTTTCAACTAAAAAAGCATCTCTTGATTGACGACGATGATTGAAAAGAACACCATTATTTTTATCTAATACATAAATGACTTTCATATTTATCCCTCCACATGTTTGGCAATGTTTTGTGCGATATTTGCTAATTCCTCGTGAGAATAGTCATGAGTTTCCCATTTCAATCCGAAACCTTCTTCGTGTTTGTAACGAGGAATTAAATGGATATGAGAGTGGAATACACTTTGAAAAGCAACTTCTCCATTATTATTTAAAATATTTACTCCTTTTACATCTGGATTCATTGCTTTTAAAGCACGAGCGATTTTTGGAATTCTGCTAAATACAGCTGCAGCTAATTCCTCATCATATTCAAAAATATCTTTCACGTGTTTTTTTGGCACAACTAATGTATGACCAGGGGTTACTTGACCTAAGTCTAAAAAGGCAATGACTACCTCATCTTCATAAACAATATGTGCTGGAATTTCTTTAGAAATAATTTTATCAAAAATACAATCTGACATGATAAAAACCTCCTTAAATTGTATAGGCAAATCGTACCACGAGTAGTGAAGGAATGCAATGAAATCGCGAAGTTTTTCTTCAAATGAAAGATTCTAGGAACTAGAGTATTTTTTTGATATAATAATGCTAAATTGTGTAGGATTGGAGAAAGTTATGACATTAAAAGTAGATCATATAACAGCTGGTTATACTCAAGTTCCTGTCATTAAAGGAGTTTCTTTTGAAGTACAATCAGGGGAAATTTGTGGGCTTATTGGATTAAATGGAGCAGGGAAAAGTACAACCATTAAATGTATTACAAATTTTATTCAACCATTTTCGGGAGAAATTTCTATTCAAGGGCATACGGTAGCAGAAAGTGTTCGAGATTATCGTAAATTGATTGCAGTCATTCCGGAAACGCCGGTATTATATGAAGAATTAACCTTTAGAGAACATATTGAATTAACAGCTCGTGCTTATCAACAAGACACACCTGAAACGATGCATAGAGCGATGGAATTAGTAGAGCAGTTTCGTTTAACGAAGCAATTAGATTGGTTTCCAGCTTATTTTTCAAAAGGAATGAAGCAAAAGGTACTCATTGTTTGTGCATTAATGTTAGACGTTCCGTTATATGTGGTCGATGAACCATTTTTAGGATTAGATCCATTAGGAATTCGTACATTATTAAATGTTTTAAGAGCAAAAAAAGAATCTGGTGCAGCAATTTTAATGTCTACGCATGTGCTAGATACTGCTGAAAAATATTGTGATCGTTTCATTGTATTACATGATGGATTGGTTCAAGCACAAGGAGATTTAGAAACGCTTAAAGGCGAAGTTCAAATTGATGAAACTTCATTAGAAGACGTGTATTTTGCCTTAACAACGAATACAGGTGATCATCATGAATAGTGAACAATTGTGGGGAACTCGTTTCAAGACTTATCAGAAAAAAGTAATGAAATATGCCAAATATATGATGAATGATCATTTTATGATTGTTGTCTTTTTCTTATTTGGCTTTCTATTATTTCAATATTCAACATGGTTAAAAACAATTCGTATTTTAGAATGGCCTTTGATTTTATTGATTAGTTTATTATTAGCTATTGTTCCTTTATTTGGTGAAATTGCTACTTATGTAGAAGAGGCAGATTTACACTTTTTAAGTGTGATTGGTGAAGATTTTAAACCCTATTTTAAACGTGCGATTCGTTATAGTTGGATTTTTCCATTAGTGATGAATTTTATTGCAACGATTTTTGTGTTGCCGATTTTTATGCAAGCATATGGGAACGGAATGATTCCATTTATTGCCATTCTAGTAACGCTATTATCACTAAAAGGATTCCATTTTATGATTCAAAAATCAATTTTTGAAGGAAAGTTACCGAGGAATTCTTTTTATAATGTAGCACTCTATTTGGTGAATAGTATTTGTTTATTTGGAATTCTTTCTTTTATTCCAAAAGTGTTCTCTTTATCGATGGCACAAGTATTAGCAGTTCTTGCAATTGGACTTTATCGTTTTGCATCTGCTAAAACGGTGAATTTTGACTGGAATGAAATGATTCAAAAAGAACAAGTGCGTCAACAAAGAATTTTTAGAGTGATTGCTTTATTTGTAGATGTGCCGTTTTTAAAGAAACATCAAGCAAAACGCAATCAATCATTAGATATTTTCGTAGGAAAACTAACACCCAATCGTATTCATCCGTATCGTTATTTATTAGTTCGAACAGCATTAAGAAGTTCCAATTATGTTACGGTATTTCTTCAAATGATTGTAGTGACAGTTTTATTATCATTTATTAGTTCTATTTGGTATTGGATAATGGCAATTCAATCGATGATGATGTTAGTGATTTGTTTCCAATTTGCTTCTTTATATAAACATCCAAAAGCGCATTCTATTTATATTCATTCCTTATATGAACCAAAGGAAATGATGGATGATTTTATTGGGGTTGTTTTACAGTTAGTAATTGGAGCAAGTATAATGATTAGTCTATTAACAGCTTTAGTCTCAAGAAATCCTTTCGTATTAGTAGGACTTTTATGGTATCCCGTATTATCTACAGTATTTTTATATGGTTATTTAAAACCACGTTTAAATCGTAAAAAGAAAAGAAGATAGATTTTAACCGTGAAGCTTGACGGAAACATTGGGACAGCATAAAATGAAAGATAACGAATAAACTCAAGAAATGGTCGGTAGGGATAGAAATATGGAACAAAACATGGATGCAGGATGGGAATTACATCCAATTGGGGGAGATACCGGACAAGCCTATATGGCAGTGAGAGCGCAGGAGAGAGTCTTTTTAAAAAGAAATTCTTCGCCATTTTTAGCTGCATTGTCAGGAGAGGGAATTGCCCCTAAATTAATGTGGACCAAGAGAGCAGGAAATGGAGATGTTTTAACAGCTCAAGAATGGTTAAATGGTCGATCCTTAACAACTGAAGAAATGAATTCAATGGAAGTGATTGATTTATTAAAAGAAATCCATCAGTCTCCTAATTTACTATTAATGCTTCAAAAAATTCAAGGCGAAGAATATACTGCTCAGCATTTCATTGAAGATTATTTAGTAAATTTACAATCAGGTTTACAAAGTCATCGTTTCTTATCAGAAGTATTAGATTATTTAAAAGAAACATTGCCTCTTGTATTAGAAGCAGGCAAAACCGTTTGTCATGGTGATTTAGATCGTCGTAATTTTTTATTAGCTAATGATAAATTATATTTAATTGATTGGGAAATGGTTCGTTTAGCTGATCCTGTATCGGATTTAACGATGATTTTAACTCAATACATTCCTGTTCACCAATGGGGTGAATGGTTAGATGCTTATGGGTTGAATTTATCAACGAATATTTATCAACGAATTGAATGGTATGCTTTGATGAATTGTTTAAACTTTATTAAGAAAAGTCATTTTGAAGGTCGTTATTATGAAATGAATGAAAAGATTTTAGTGGTAAAATCAATTTATAATCATCGTTTGATGAAAGAAGAGGAGTATTAAATTGCGTTTAAGAAATAAACCATGGGCTAAAGATACTTTATTAGCTCATCCAGAAATGGTGATTCAAAATCCAGAGGAATGGAAAGGACGCTGGAAAGAGCGTTTTGGAAATGATCATCCGATTCATATTGAAATCGGATCTGGAAAAGGACAATTTGTTAGTGAAATGGCAAAGAAAAATCCAGAAATCAATTATATTGGGATTGAAATTCAAACAAGTGTGATTGTTGTTGCGTTAGAAAAAGCTTTAGCAGCAGAAGTTCCAAACTTACAATTATTACATATTGATGGTGGAACAGTAACAGATTATTTTGCAGATGGTGAAGTTGATCGAATTTACTTGAATTTTTCTGATCCATGGCCTAAGAAACGTCATGCTAAAAGACGCTTAACTCATGCTGATTTTCTAAAAGCATATGAACAAGTATTGCCGTTAGAAGGAGAAATTCATTTTAAAACAGATAATCGTGGATTATTTGAATATAGTTTAGCTTCATTTTCTCAATTTGGAATGATTTTAAAGCAAGTATGGTTAGATTTACACCAAGTAGAGTTTGAAGGCAATGTGATGACCGAATATGAAGAAAAGTTTTCTGCTAAAGGACATCCGATTTATCGAGTAGAAGCAATTTTTCCAAAAGAACGTCATCCCTATGAAGTAAAATAGAGGAGTGAGTAAAATGTCAGAAAATAAATCATCTTTTAGAGCAGGATTATTCCTTGCAGCCGGTGCTTTTGTTGGTGCATGGCTCGTTTCTAAATTTTATGAGAAGAAACTAGTAAATGGGGATATCATTGTAGGAAATGTTCGTCGTTTATTTACAGTTGTTGGTACAATTGAAGGTTCATGGATTGAAATGGAACCAGTGTATATTGAACAAGAAGATTTTAGTGGATATGTATACTATGGTGGCATTACTCGTAAAGAACAAGAAGAATTGGTACAATACGAATTTTATGCAGATGCAAAAACAGGTGCAGTTCTAGATTTATATAAAATAGCGTCAGCCTAAGGGTGAGGAATACTCATCAAAGAGTGACGGTTAAAGGAGCTCTGAAAGGACTGGGAACGGTACATTAGAGCTTTTTATTCTTATGGAGGCAAGAACAATGGAAAAGAAAACAGAAAGTTTAATTAAAACTTTAACAGAATTACAATCAACAAGTGGACATGAAAGAAATGTTCGAGAATTTATGAGAAAAGAATTGGAGCCATTAGTCGATCGTATTGAGCAAGATGGTTTAGGTGGTATTTTTGGGATTCGTGAACATCAAGATGCGAATGCTCCTAAAATTATGATTGCTGCTCATATGGACGAAGTTGGATTTATGGTGACAAATATCACTGCAACAGGTTTGTTAAAAGTTAGTCCATTAGGTGGTTGGAATCCATATGTCGTTTCTGCGCAACGTTTTACATTGCAAACTCGAAAAGGAGATTATCCTGTTATTTCAAGTTCAATTCCTCCACATTTATTACGTGCAGCGGGTGGACAACAAGCAGCAGTGAAAGTAACAGATATTTTATTTGATGCCGGATTTACTTCTAAAGAAGAAGCTGAAGAATATGGGGTTCGTCCTGGAGATACAATTGTTCCTATAGTGGAAACAATTTGGACAGCGAATAAAAAACGAATGATTGCAAAATCATGGGATAATCGTTATGGTTGTACAGTCGTATTAGAAGCTTTACGTGAATTACAAAATGAAGCTTTACCAAACACATTAATTGCTGGAGCAAATGTTCAAGAAGAAGTTGGATTACGTGGTACAGGACCAAGTGTTACAAAATTCAATCCAGACTTATTCTTTGCTGTAGACTGTTCTGCGGCAGATGATTTAACAGGTTCAAAAGATACATTTGGACATTTAGATCAAGGATTCTTATTAAGAATATTAGACCCAGGTTTAATTACATTACCTCGTATGAAGGAATTTTTAGAAGATACTGCTTTAACTCATAATATTCCATTCCAATATTTTGTTTCTCAAGGTGGAACAGATGCAGGAAAAGCTCACTTAATGAATCAAGGTGTTCCAAGTACGGTGATTGGGGTATGTGCTCGTTATATTCATACGCATCAAACAATGTTCTCGATTAAAGATTATGAAGCGGCGCGTGAAATGGTTATTCAAACGATCCGTGCATTAGATCGTAGTACAGTTAATACAATTTTAGATGGAAGAACAAATTAATTTAAAAAATAAATTTAAGGAGATTACTATGTGGTTAAGTTTTTATAATCAAGAAGGTATTTCAGATACATTATTATTAACATCAGGAGCGGCAAGCCGTTATGATGTAGCGATTGAAACTAAAAATGGAGTAACACGTGTATTAGATGAAAAAACGAATACAGTGATTGGCTATAATATTGCAGGAATTTCAAACCATATTCGTTTTGAAAAAGCAGGACAACAATTTTTATCTGCTGAAGAGCAAGAAATTGTTAAAACATTAATCCAAGAAGCTGGATTCGATGGAGCATCATTGGATTTATCTCCAAAAGATACTTTAGTAGTTGGTTATGTGGAAACTTGTGTTCCTCATGAAGATTCAGATCATTTACATGTTACACAAACACGTGTAAGTCAAGATACAGTTTTACAAATTGTTTGTGGAGCTCCAAATGTAAAAGCAGGACAAAAAGTTGTAGTAGCAACTCCAGGTACTGTAATGCCAAATGGTAGCATTATTTGGTCTGGAGAATTACGTGGGGTAGAAAGTCATGGGATGTTATGTTCTGCTCGTGAATTAGGTTTAGAAAATGCGCCTGCTAAAAAAGGAATTTTAGTGTTAAATGATGATGCTGTTATTGGAGAACCGTTTAAAGGTTAAAAAATCGATGAGGAGTGGTATTATTGTCAGATAACCATCGTTCGATGAGAGAGATTAGTAATCAACATTTACCAAATAAGAAAAATTTCCAAACAAAATGGGTTGATTTTCCAAATCATTTGCACCCGAAAGAAGAGGTAGCATTTGATTCTGAACAAGAAGAGATAAAAGAAGAAACCATTGTAGAACATTATCTACCTTTTTCTCATCCAACTCGTTCAGCATTAGAGGAAAAAATGAATCCTGAAAAAAAAGAAGGAATTTTCCAATCTTTCAAAGAAAGCAGTCAAAGAGGGAACAATCGAGATAAATGGCGTAGCTTTTTACAAGAAAAACCAACTCGTACTCGTTTTACACCTTCAACGGTTCCTTCGATTTTAAAAGGGATGACTCCTGTTAAAAGTGTAAAGAAGCAAGTTGCTTATGAAGAGTTAGAAAATCAATTAAAAAGAGATGCGGAAGAGTTACTTATATTTTCAAGTGAAGAAACCCCTTTAGTAAGAGTAGAAGAAGTAGAAGTTGAAAGAAAATCACAAAAAATTGAAAAACAAACTCCAGCACAAAAAAGAGTGAATCCTTCTTTATCTTCTAGTCAAATGGTACAAGAAACATTATTGAAGACTTTACCCGATACACAATCAATGGAAGTATTAGCTCCAGAGTTAAAACCTTTACCTGGTAAGCAGCGAAGAGCTATGAATCGATCATTATCTTGGATAATGGAACAAGAACAAGGAAAAGATACTTTACCATACAGTAAAAAGTAAACATAGGAAGTGGAATTGATCATGGATAAAAGTAAAATTTATCATTTTACGGGTATCAAAGGCTCTGGGATGAGTGCTTTAGCCCTAGTATTACATGGAGAAGGATATTCTGTTCAAGGTTCAGACTTGGAGAATTATTTCTTTACACAAAAAGGTTTAGAAGATGCTGGCATTAAAATGTTTCCTTTTAATGCAGAAAATATTCAAGAAGGACAAATTGTCATTGCAGGAAATGCATTTCCAGATAGCCATGAAGAATTAGTGGCTGCACGTGAAAAAGGAATCGAAATGATTCGATATCATAAATTTTTAGGAGAATTATTAAAAGGCTATAAAAGTGTTGCTATTACTGGTTCGCATGGGAAAACAAGTACAACAGGTTTATTAGCACATGTTTTAAGTGCGATGGAACCAACAAGTTATTTAATTGGGGACGGTACTGGACATGGGGTAGAAGGGTCTGAATACTTTGTATTAGAAGCCTGCGAATATAAACGTCATTTTATGGCCTATAAACCAGATTATGCTATTATGACAAATATTGATTTTGATCATCCTGATTATTATACGGATATTGATGATGTGCAAAGTGCATTTGAATCATTTGGTCGTCAAGTGAAAAAAGGGATTATCGCTTGTGGGGATGATGCAAGATTACATGAGTTGGATGTGACTACACCAATTACTTATTATGGAATTGCTAAAAGCAATGATGTTGTAGCAGAAAATATTGAAAAAGATACAGAAGGTAGTCATTTTGATGTTTATATTTATGGTAAATTCTATGGTAAATTTGATATTCCAACATTTGGAACTCATAATATTTTAAATGCATTAGCGATTATTACTTTCTATTATTTAAATAATTTTAATCCAGAAGAATTAGCATCTAATTTAAAAACTTTTGGTGGAGTTAAACGTCGTTTCTCAGAGAAAAAAATTAAAGAAATTACAGTTATTGATGATTACGCACATCACCCATCTGAAATTCGTGCAACATTAGATGCTGCAAGACAAAAATATCCAACAAAGAAAATTGTAGCAGTATTCCAACCACATACGTTTACAAGAACAATTGCTTTGTTAGATGAATTTGCAAAAGCATTATCTTTAGCAGACGATGTTTATTTATGTGATATTTTCGCCTCTGTGCGTGAAAAATCAGGAAATGTTTCGATTGAAGATTTAGCAGCTTTAGTTGAAGGTGGAGCAACAGTATTAAAACTTGAAAATGTTTCACCATTGTTAGTTTATAAAGATGCTGTTATTATCTTTATGGGTGCAGGAGATGTACAAAAATTTGAATTTGCTTATGAACAATTATTAAGCAGTACTTCTCCAACACAAAATTAATGATGGAAATTTAATTATGAAAATTAAATGAAAATAGTTGACATCATATTTTCATTTTGTTACAATGAATTTACAAATTAAATAAATGGTTATTGAACTTGAGGCGCGGATGACAAAAGTACGTGATTACGGAAAGGGGATTTCGCCGAAATGTAGCAAAGCTATGTTGGGGGCTGGTCATAATAGGTCAGTCACTGTCACACTCTCTGCCCAGAACAGTGTGAAGTGCAATCAATTACCGGGCAAAAGCAGTTTATGCTAATTTTTTCTGTACACTTTTTTATGATAAGAGTCTATTCAGGGGAGATTGCGAACCTTTTGTTCGTGATCTCTCTTTTTTATTTGAGTCAAAAGTTTATAGCCAGGAGGAGAGGATTTTTATGAAAAAAAATTTATTAAAAGGATTATTAACTGTAGCAATCGGTTTAGGCTTAGCTGCTTGTGGAAGTAAATCATCAAGTAACCAATTAGTTGTTGGGATGGAAGCGGGATATCCTCCATTTAACTGGACACAACAAACAGATGCTAATGGCGCTGTAAAAATCCAAGGAACAAATGATTATGCTGGTGGTTATGACGTTGAAATTGCTAAACGTGTTGCTAAAAAATTAAATAAAGAATTAGTTGTTGTAAAAACTGAGTGGGATGGCTTAACACCAGGCGTTGTTTCTGGTAAACTAGATGCAATCATAGCTGGTATGAGTCCGACTGCTGAAAGAAAAGAAGCAATTGATTTCTCAGATAACTATTACAAATCACAATTAGTTATGATTGTTAAAAAAGGTAGTAAATATGAACAAGCTAAAACATTAGCTGATTTCTCAGGTGCTAAAGTAACTGGACAATTAAACACTTTCCACTATAGTGTAATTGATCAAATTCCAGGCGTTGCAAAACAACCTGCAATGGATAACTTCCCTGCAATGCGTGTTGCATTACAAGCTGGAACAATTGATGCATATGTTTCTGAATTACCAGAAGGTGTTTCTGCTCAAGCTGCAAATTCAGATTTCGTAATGATTAAATTATCTGATGGATTCCAAGCAAGTGATGAAGATACAGATACAGCTGTTGGATTGAAAAAAAATAGCCCATTAAAAGATGCTATCAACAAAGCTTTATCAGAAATTTCTGATGCTGAACGTCAACAAATTATGGATGAAGCTATCAAAAATCAACCAGCTGCTAACTAATAAACATATTTTACTAAACTAGAAGGGGAAATCCTTCTAGATACATAACTAAAAAAAGAAAGAGGGCAAAAGATGAATATTGAATGGATTATCAAAATTATACAAGATAATTGGCCAATGTTTCTAAATGGAGCTTGGGTAACCTTATATATTTCAATTATTGGGACAATTATTGGAACAGGAATTGGATTATTAATAGGATTAGTAAAAACTATTCCAATGCCAGAAAAAGGTTCAAAAAGAATTACATTAAAAATTGCAAATGCGATTTTAACAGCTTACACAGAGTTCTTTAGAGGAACTCCAATGATTGTACAAGCAATGGTTATTTATTATGGGTCAGCATTAGCGTTTGGAATTGATATGGATCGTACATTTGCTGCAATTTTTATTGTATCGATTAATACAGGTGCTTATATGTCTGAAATTGTTCGTGGAGGAATTATTTCTATCGATAAAGGACAATTTGAAGCTGCTCAAGCAATCGGGATGACACACACTCAAACAATGATGAATGTCGTATTCCCGCAAGTCATTCGTAATATTTTACCTGCTACAGGAAATGAGTTTGTTATTAATATTAAAGATACTTCAGTATTAAACGTAATTTCTGTTTCAGAATTATATTTTGCAACAAAAACAGTTGCAGGAGCAAACTTCCGTTACTTTGAAACATTCTTTGTCACATTGATTTTATATTTCATTATGACAACTGTATTAACACAAATTTTACGTTATATTGAACGTAGAATGGATGGTCCAGATAACTATGAAATTATTCATTCAGATCCATTAAATTCAAATTCAATGGCATCTGTATACGAAAAAACGAAAGGGAAAGGATAAGAATCATGAGTCAAGAAGTAGTAACGATTAAACATTTAAATAAAGTGTTCGGGACTCATGAAGTCCTAAAAGATATTTCATTTTCAGTAGAATCTGGAGAAGTAGTAACAATTATTGGTTCATCAGGTTCTGGTAAATCTACTTTATTACGTTGTGTAAACTTATTAGAAAAACCAACTTCTGGTGAAATTTTATATAATGGAAAAAATATTTTAGATGAAGATACAAATATTTATGAATATCGTACTCATTTAGGAATGGTTTTCCAACAATTTAATTTATTTAATAACTTAAATGTATTAGAAAACTGTACAGTGGGTCCTATTAAAGTATTGAAAAAATCAAAAGAAGAAGCTGAAGAAATTGCAAAAAGTTTCTTAGAAAAAGTTGGTATGAGTGCTTACTTAAATGCTCGTCCTCGTCAATTATCTGGTGGACAAAAACAACGTGTAGCGATAGCTAGAGCTTTATCAATGCAACCAGATGTACTATTATTTGATGAACCAACTTCTGCATTAGACCCAGAAATGGTGAATGAAGTTTTAGAAACAATGAAGAGTTTAGCCCATACTGGATTAACAATGATTATAGTGACACACGAAATGGAATTTGCTAGAGACGTTAGTGATCGCGTTATCTTTATGGATAAAGGGGTTATCGCTGAAGAGGGAACTGCTGAGCAAATCTTTACAAATCCGCAAAAAGAAAGAACAAAAGAATTCTTGATGCGCGTATTGTCGTAAAATGAGTGATCAAATAGTAATAAAGGACGGCAGCAGATATCGAAAGGTATCTGCTGCCGAACTATTTTAAATAGGTGAATTAAAATGGAGAATTTTTTCTTTTAATAGCTCCTGTCGGACAGTGAGTATAGGCTTCTTTAAAAGGTTCTATTTCATGTTCAGGGATTGGGAGGCTTCCAGTATTATTATCGTGTTTCATGAATGCAATTCCATCGTTATCGTATTCAAAAAGATGATTAGCTTTCAGTTGACAAATGCCACAGGCAATACAACTTTCACAATCAACTTTTCCATAAATGGATTGTATTTTTTTTGAATTCAATTGGTTCCCTCCTTTTTTGAAGACGTTACTAGTTACTGTAAGTTTCTCATATTTCAAAAAAATTTTCAAAACATTTAAAATTTTTGAAAAAGTAATGACAATAACAAAAAATGTGCTAAAATGTTATCTATAGATTGAAAAGATTGCATATTATTAGGAAAATGTGCTATAGTTTTAAATGAATAAAGTCTAATGACGACAGTGGTTGAATTTAGGAGGATTTTTAATGAGTGATAATTTAAATAATGAAAGAAGCCCAAAAGATGAGCAACCATGGGATCGCCAATTTGGTGAAGATACGCAGAAAGCACGTCAATACTCTCGTAGTGCTCGTAACTCTAATGGTAAAGCAGTAGCACCGCTTTTAAGTGTGTTATTATTTGTATTTATTGTAGTTGTAGTATCTCCATTATTATTTATGATGTGGTTCTATTGGTCAAGTTCAAAAGCTGAAGTAAAACCTCGTACAGCAGATGAGGTAATGTTAACAAAAGTTGTAGAAACAACGACAGCAGTAACAACGACTGCTGAGGCAAAATCTACTGAAACAAAAGCTAATGAAACGACAGTAACATCTACTACTGCAGCACCATCAGATGCTGCTAGACAACAACAAAGAGAGCAAACTACAGCTGAGGCACAAACTTCTCAAAATGGTGCTTATGGAACATATACTGTTCAAGCAGGTGAAACATTATATAGAATTGCAGTAAATCATGGTATGGATGTAGCAACATTGAAATCTATTAATGGATTATCGGGAAATAACATTTCACCAGGTATGCAATTAAAAGTATTACAACCAAGACAATAACAGCTAAAGGCTGGGCAGCAAGTCCAGCCTTTTAGGTTGTTATAAGACAAAAATTTATAAAATTTAAAAGGAGAAATATGTTATGCAAGTTGCAATTGATGGACCGGCTTCGTCTGGAAAAAGTACTATTTCAAAATTAATTGCGAAAGAAAATCATTTTGTTTATTTAGATACTGGAGCAATGTATAGAGTTGTGACATTAGCAGTGTTGAGAAATAATATTTCGTTAGATGATCACGAAGCTATTGAAAAATTAGTTCAAACTATTGAAATTGTTTTTTCGATGCAAGATGGAAAACAAAGTGTATTTATGAATGGTGAAGATGTCACAGATGAAATTAGAAGTGTAGAAGTGACTCGTAATGTTTCAGCTGTTTCAGCTTTAAAAGAAGTAAGAACAAGATTGGTTCATCTTCAACAAGAAATTGCAGAAAATCATTCGATTATTATGGATGGAAGGGATATTGGAACAGTCGTACTTCCACAAGCTGAAATTAAAATTTTCCTTGTAGCTAGTGTGGAAGAGCGTGCAAGACGTCGCTTCATTGAAAATCAAGAAAAAGGAATTGAGATGTCTTATGAAGAATTAGTGGAAGATATTCGTAGACGTGATCATATTGATTCTACACGTAAGGAATCACCACTAAGAAAAGCCGAAGATGCAATTGAAGTGGATACAACAAAAATGACAATTGAAGATGTTGTAAAAGTAGTAACCGCATTGATTCAAAAGAACCAATAACATAGGCGTTTTAAAAGGATATTACTAGAATTGTGATAGAAATAGTGATATGATATAAAGAGGAGAAAAAATTATTTTTTAGAATAATTTTTTCGTTCGAATGAATGGTTGCGTAATAGGAGGAAGTCAAATGTCAGAATTACAAACAATGCAAGATGCGCTTGATATTGTAAAAGATATCCAAGTTGGAGACTTAGTTCAAGGAGAAGTACTAGTTTTACAAGATAAACAAGCTATTGTTGGTATTATTGGTGGAGGTGTTGAAGGTGTAATTCCTTTTAATGAATTATCAGCAACTCCATTTGATAAAGTAGAAGATGTAGTAAAAGTGGGAGATGTATTAGATTTAGTAGTTATTAAACCTATTAAAGATAAAGAAAATGGTAGTTTCTTACTTTCAAAACGTCGTGTAGATGCTCGTAAAGTTTGGGAAGAACTTCAAGTAAAAGCAGATAATCATGAACAAGTTGAAGGAACTGTAAAAGACGTAGTTAAAGGTGGATTAGTTGTAGATGCAGGTGTGCGTGCATTTGTACCAGCTTCAATGATTTCTGACCACTTCGTTTCAGATTTAAAACAATTTAAAGGACAAACTTTATTATTTGATATCGTTGAAATTTTACCAACAGATAATCGTTTAATTTTATCACGTAAAGAAATTGTAGCAAACGAAAAAGCAGCTAAACGTGCTTCTGCGTTAGAAGCTGTTTATGAAGGAGCAATTGTTACAGGTAAAGTTGCTCGTTTAACAAACTTTGGTGCGTTCATTGATTTAGGTGGAATTGATGGTTTAGTTCATGTTTCTGAAATTTCTCATGAACATGTATCAAAACCAAGTGATTTCTTAGCAGTTGGTCAAACTGTAGAAGCAAAAGTAATCGGCTTAGATGCTGAAAAAGGTCGTGTTTCATTATCTATTAAAGAAACTGTTCCAGGACCTTGGGATAATATTACTGAACGTGCTGCAGTTGATTCTACATTAGTAGGAACTGTTAAACGTTTTGCAGCGTTTGGAGCATTTGTTGAATTATTCCCTGGAGTAGAAGGGTTAGTTCATATTTCTCAAATTGCTCATAAACATATTGCAACTCCTCAAGAAGTTCTTCAAGTGGGACAAGAAGTATCTGTTAAAGTATTAGAAGTAAATGAAGCGGAAAAACGCATTTCATTAAGTATTAAAGCTTTAGAGGAAGCTCCAGTTGTTGAAAAGCCTGAAGTGGAAGAAGTTGTTGAAGAAGAATATGTCTTACCAGAAGAAGACGTAACATTTTCATTAGCAGATCGTTTAGGTGAACAATTATCTGAATTAGTTGTTGAAGACTAATAAAAAATATTAAATTTGGGTGAGGTTGGGAAAAACTCCCAGCCTCATTTTTTGAGAAAGGAGGAATTTTGATGTCAACACCAGTTATTGCGATTGTAGGTCGTCCAAACGTTGGTAAATCTACCATTTTCAACCGAGTTGTTGGTGAAAGAATTTCGATTGTAGAAGATATTGCTGGAGTAACGAGAGATAGAATTTATTCTGAAGGTGAATGGTTAGGACATCAATTTCATATTATTGATACAGGTGGTATTGATATTACAGATGAGCCATTCATGTCAAATATTCGTATGCAAGCTGAAATTGCAATGGAAGAAGCAGATGTGATTATTTTCTTAACAAGTGTAAAAGAAGGTGTAACATCAACGGATGAGCATATTGCAAAAATGCTTTACCGTACAAATAAACCTGTATTATTAGCTGTAAATAAGGTAGATAATCCAGAATTAAGATCAGATATATTTGATTTTTACGCATTAGGTTTTGGAGAACCATTTCCAATTTCAGGAAGTCATGGTTTAGGTCTTGGAGATTTATTAGATGCAGCTGTAAAAGCATTTCCTGAACATGATGATCAAGAAGATGATACAGATGTGATTCGTTTTAGCTTTATCGGTCGTCCGAATGTAGGAAAATCAAGTTTAGTGAATGCAATGCTAGGAGAAGAACGTGTGATTGTATCAAATGTTGCTGGTACAACTCGTGATGCGATTGATACCAGTTTTACGGATGAAGAAGGTACTATCTTTAAAATGATTGATACAGCTGGTATTCGTAAAAAAGGACGTGTTTTCGAATCTACTGAAAAGTATAGTGTTTTACGTGCATTAAGAGCTATTGAACGTAGTGACATTGTTTGTGTTGTCTTGAATGCGGAAGAAGGAATTCAAGAACAAGATAAGAAAATTGCAGGGTATGCCCATGAAGCCGGAAAAGGTGTTATCATTTTAGTGAATAAATGGGATACTTTAGAAAAAGATAATTCTACGTTTAAAGAATTCGAACAAAATATTCGTAAAGAGTTCCTATACTTATCTTATGCACCAATTTTATTCGTTTCAGCTAAAACAAAACAAAGATTGGTAAAAATTGCCCCATTATTAAAAGAAATTCATGAAGTTCGTTCTAAACGTATTTCATCATCAATTTTAAATGATGTATTAATGGATGCTATTGCAATGAATCCAACACCAACAGATAAGGGAAATCGATTGAAGATTTATTATATGACACAAGTGGCCATTCAACCACCAACATTTGTTGTTTTTGTTAATGATGTGGAATTAATGCACTTCTCATACGAACGTTTCTTAGAAAATCGAATTCGTTCAGCCTTTGGTTTCGAAGGAACACCAATTCATATGATTGTTCGACAAAGAAAATGATAAAATCGTGTATAATTCGTTGAAAGTCCGCCAATCAAATGGTATACTTGTTTAGAAATCAACAGTAAGGTTTCCAGAGTTATTGGACCACTCAATAACTACTGAATTATTTTCTTGTGTGATGGAGGTGAATCTAACATGGCAAATAAAGCAGAATTAGTAGATCGCGTAGCTAAAAAAACGCAATTGACAAAGAAAGATGTTTCAGCAGCAGTTGATGCATTATTCGAAACAATTCAAGAAGCATTACAAGCAGGTGAAAAAGTACAAGTTATCGGATTTGGTAACTTTGAAGTACGTGAACGTGCTGCTCGTAAAGGACGTAACCCTCAATCAGGTGAAGAAATCCAAATCGAAGCTAGCAAAGTTCCTGCATTCAAAGCAGGTAAAGCTTTGAAAGATGCTGTAAAAAACTAATCAGTTTATTATGACATTTTCATAGAAACTATTTCATAAAGGTGCTATATTAGAGTTAAATCAATATAGCATCTTTTTTGTTATCTATAGAAATGGAGAGAATATGAAATCAATTGTTGAACAAATTCAAAATGCTTTAGAAGAACAAGAATTAGAAAAAGTATATTCACTTTTTCATCAATTTATGAATGAAGTTACAGAAGAACAAATAGAGGAATTAATTGAGTTAGCTGCATTTAGTGCTAGTAGTGGATTTTTTGATGAAGCAAGACAGGCTTATTTATTATTAACTCAATTTGAACCTGAAGAATCCGCTTGGACGATTTTATTAGCAGAAATTTTAGTGAATCAAGGAGAGTATGATCAAGCATTATCTGTTTTATATGATATTCCTGAAGATGATCCGAATTATTCAAGTGTTTTAGTGATTTTATCAGAGTTATATAAGGCTCAAGGATATTATGATGTTGCTGAAAGAAAATTATTACTCGCAAAAGAGTTGGCTCCGGAAGAATCTATTTTAGATTTTTATTTAGGTACTTTATTGTTTGAGTCTGGTTCGTTAGAAAGAAGTGTTCAGTATTTAGAAAGATTTTTAAAAAATTCCCATGAAGAAACTGGAGAAGAAAATCGTGCAAGAGAATTATTAGTAGAAGCTTCTTTAGAAATTGGGAATACAGAACCCTTACAAGAACTAGTATCAGATGAAGGATTAGAATCAGCTTCTAATGAATTATTAATTAGTATTGCAAAGCATGATGCTCAAGAAGGAAATTATGATCATGCAGAAAAAATCTATCAAGAAGTACTCTCTCGTGATGAAGAAAATTATGAAGCCTTACTAGGAGTAAGTCATATTCAAATGTATAAGCATGAGTATTTAAAGGCTATTATGAGCTTATCCAAAATGACAGAAACTTATCCTTATGAGAAAGAGCCATTCTTTAGTTTAGGTGTGAGTTATTTATCCATTGGGCAAATGGATAAAGGACAAGAAGCGTTAAAACAAGCTTATGAATTATCCCCTGAATCATTTGAAATTATGCAAGCTTATACAGAAATATTATTATATCAAGAAGAGTTTGAAGAAGTTCAAGATATTTTAGCAAGGGAAATAGAAGAAGGTTTAGAAAATGGGCAAATTTTCTATTTAATGGCAAGAGCCAAAGAAGGTCTGGAAGAATTTGAAGAAGCACTAGAATTTTATCAAAAAGCAAGTGTGGAATTAGAAGATTCAGTAGAGTTTATTGTTGATTATGTAAGATTCCTTCGCGAAGAAGGACGAACTGTAGAAGCTAAAGAGTGGTTAGAACATGGTCAAAATCTTGAACCATTAAATGAAGATTTACAAGAATTGCAGCAATATATTGAAGCATAAGGAGTGAAGAAGATGTTTCAACCGAGTTTAGAGGATAAGAAAAATTTTATTTCATGGTTTGTATCCAATCAGGCTCTAAAAAGAAGAGAAGCATTATGGATTTTAAATTATTTATTAAATCATGAATTACTATTAAAGCAAGTTCATTTTGTAGAACGAGTAGATTGTACTCCAAAAGGAATGTGGTTTTCGACAGATAAAGCACCTGATGAATCATTTTATTTTTACAAATCTGGTGCACGTTTTAATAATCCAGAGCAAGCATTTCATGACATTCGATTGAATTGGAAAGAAGAATGTTATATTGAAATGGAATTTGAAGATGCTTACTTAACGATGGTAAAATTTGGTATACTAGAAAAGAATCCTTTTTATGAAGAAGAAAGTTCTTCTAATGAAGAAGTTCATCAAGCCTTAACAGAAATTCAATTAAGTGTGTTAAAACAAGAAATTTTAACGCAAATTGATCAAGCTTTGGAAAAAGGGAATCAAGAGTTATTTATTAAATTAACAGAACAATTGAAAGAATTAGAAAAGTAAGAGAAAGAGAGGCGAGTGAATGTCTATTCAGAAAGAACCATTATTTTTAGAAGCATTACCTGTGATGCAACAATTAGTTGATGCAGGATATGAAGCCTATTTTGTAGGTGGTTCAGTAAGAGATATGCTCCTTCATAAGCCTATTTCAGATGTAGATATTGCCACAAGTGCTACACCGCAAGAAGTTAAAGAAATCTTTTCGCATACAGTAGATGTAGGAATTGAGCATGGAACAGTAATGGTGATTCATCATAAAGAAGGTTATGAAGTTACAACCTTTCGAACAGAAGAAGGTTATGAGGATTTTAGACATCCAGATAAGGTAACTTTTGTTCGCTCGCTAGAAGAAGATTTAAAACGTCGTGATTTCACGATTAATGCATTAGCGATTGGAATTGATGACCAATTGATAGATTTTTTCGATGGAATTGGTGATTTAGAACGTCAATGTATACGTTGTGTTGGAGATGCAAAAGAACGTTTCAATGAAGATGCATTACGAATGTTTCGTGCGGTACGTTTTGTTGGTCAGTTAGGATTTCAAATTGAAGAGAATACGAAAAATGCGATTTCTCTTTTAAAAATGAATTTATCTAAAGTAGCCGTAGAACGAATGAAAGTGGAATTTGAAAAAATGATTCAAAGTTCTTATCGTAAAGATGCATTGAAATTATTTGTTGAAACGGGCTTATATCAAGCCTGTCCATTATTTGATGGAAAAGGTGAAATTCTTTTAAAATTAGCAGAATTTCCTATAAAAGAAATGAGCGTTTTACAAGCTTGGATTTTATTCGTAGATGAATTGAAATTGAGTGATAAAGAAGTGACTCATTTATTAAAATCATGGAAATCATCTAATGAACAAATTCGAGATGTATTAGTTGGATATAAAACTTATCGTGCACGAAAAGAAGAAGAATGGAATTTCTTTTTAGCTTATGATTGTTCATATGAAGTTGCCAGTGAAGTGGAGCAATTATTGATTGCCCAAAATAAGAGTACCTCCATAAAAGGCTTAGAAGCAACGTATCAGTCTTTACCGATTCGTTCAATGAATGATATTCAATTGAATGGTCATGACATTATTCGTATTTTAAAATTAGAAAAAAAAGGTCCTATTATAGGGCAGGTATTAAAAACGGTTGAAAAAATGATTTTAGAGCAAAGTATTGAAAATGATGCAGAAATTTTAGAAGCCTATGTTCTAACTCATTTTGGAAGTGGAAAGTGAATAATCATTGAAAATATTCGTGTTCAATGGTAAAATTCGAAGAGTAAAGAATAAAAAAGTGTTTTCACTGTTCATGAGGGTGAGAACATACATAAAAAGGAGAGACTTTTATGAAAAAAGTAATGTCAGGATTACGTTTTGTATTCCGTAACGGAGAAACATGGACGATTAACCGTCGTTTAATTGGAGATTTATGGATCAAACAAGTTACAACATCGTTTGGTCGTATTAATGGAAGTGAATTCCAAGAAATTCATCCATGTGAATCATTACGTATTGAAGTGTTTCCTGAAGCAGACCACGTAATGTCTGAAGACATTAACTTAGGTGGATTAGAATTAGGAATGTTCGAACGTGTTAAAAAATATAGCGATATCGAATTAATGGATATTTTATATTTAGATAGCGATCATCCAAAATCAGACGTGATTGTTTCAACAGATCGTGTATACTTCCCATATAGCCCAGTGGATGAAGATGGAAATGACAATAAATACCAAAGTTCAGCTATTGGAAAACATGGTCACTTATACATTGTAATTGACCCAGCGAAAACTGTGGAAGATATTTACCCAGAGATTTAATTACGAAGGACTTCTTGATATAGTAGTATAGGACGGAAGCAGCCACCTACGGTGTCTCATTCCTAAAATTTGAGCCAAGGTCTCAAATTTTCCTGTACTAGAATCCGATTTGGATTCTAGTACTTATACTACTATAAGAAGTCCTTCTCCATTTTTACGTAAGGAAATGAAGGTACGTATGAGAAGAGGACTTCTTGATATAGTAGTATAGGACGCCAGCAGCTTCGCGAAGCGAATCTCATGGCTAAAAATTGAGCCTTGGTCTCAATTTTTCCTTGTAAAAGTAGCCGTTTTCCGGCTACTTTTACGCATACTACTATAAGAAGTCCTTCTCCATTTTTACGTAAAGATATGAAGGTACGTGTAAGAATAGGACTCTTTGAAATAGTAGTAAAGGACGCCAGCAGACCTGCGGTCTCATGGCTAAAAATCAAGCCTAAGGTCTTGATTTTTCCTAGTAAAAGTAGCCGATTTACGGCTACTTTTACGCATACTACTATAAAGAGTCCTTCTCTATTTTTAAGGCCACTTTGGTCTTTTTTTGTTTGTACTTATTTCTAAAATACTAAATAAAAGCCTGAAAACATCTGATAATAAATTGACAATGAAGAAGAAAAACAGGTAAAATAATTATGATTGAAACAAAAAAAGAAGGTGAGTAAATGCCGACATATCAAGTAGGATATGATGATAATACATGGGATTTTAATGATGCCATAGCAGCTGCTAAAGTAGGCGATGTATTGGAAATTCAAAAAGATTATTACCTAAAATTTTCAACGGATAATCCATATGAAATTACAAAAAATCTTACTTTTTTAGGATTATTAGACGAAGAAAATGGAGAATCATACTTCACGAATAAATTTCAAGGATGTATTTCTCTTGACTGTGGAGCTTCCGTAGTATTTGAAAACATTTGGTTTACGAATGTTAACAATACTACATTAATGATTATTAACGAAAATTGTTCTGTCACATTTAAAAATTGTGTCTTTGAATGTACAGAAGATCATAATGAAAATTATTTAATTTTTGCAAAAGAGGATTCGTTTGTTACATTTGAAAATTGTAAAACACATTTTGTTAGTGATGAAAATAATCAAACTATTTTTCTAAAAAATTGTTCTGTAACGGCAAATGATTGCTTTTTCCAATGGAGAATTTCTTCGGAAGGTTCGCAATTGAAACTTACAAATACTGTTTGTGAGAACTATTCAGGAAATGCTGTTTATTTACAAAAAGATTCACGATTAGAAGCTAATAATTGCCAATTTTATGGTGGAGATATGCTGAAAGGTTATCCAATGATTTGGGTAACGAATTCTTCATTCCAATTAGATACAGGAATTATTGGTAAAGCAGATAGAGGACAAGGAATCTATTCTGAAAAGAAAAGTGGCGTAACTTTGACGGATGTAACGGTTCAATCAATGGATTTGAGAACAACAATTACTCGTTTAAATAATTGTAAAATTATGGATAACTTTGATTTAGGTCCAAATACTTATTGCTTTGCTGATGGAATAATCACATTCCAGTGTGAAAGTAAGTCAAGTATTCCATTAAGATTGTACTATTGTTCAACTATTTTTGCGAAACAACTTTTATTCGAAAAATCTCTTGAGGTGAGTATTAAAGGATTGGAATCTTCCTTAATTCATGTTCAAGAATTAATGTATGCCCAAGGTAGTTCGAGTGAATTAAATATTGATACAGATGAAGATTCTATTTTACATGCATCTGTTCGTCATACCAAAGCAATTGGAGCAGAAGGAGATGAAAATGCTCCTAAAGAATTAGACAGTTATGAAGAATTACAAAGCCTAGTTGGTTTAGAAGCTGTGAAAAAAGAAATTGATACACTAATTGGAATGGTTGATTATAATAAACAACGTGTTTTAAGAGGAGAACCACCTCAACAATTAGTATTGCATTCTATGTTTATGGGAAATCCGGGTACAGGTAAAACAACTGTTGCACGTTTAATGGGTAAAATCTTATTTGAGCGTGGAGCATTGTTTGGAGATACTTTTAAATTTGTGGAAGTTTCTGAATCAGATTTATTATCTGGATATGTGAACCAAACAACAACTCAAACATTAGCAAAATTAGAAGAAGCACGTGGAGGAGTTCTATTTATCGATGAAGCTTATTCATTAGATAAGAAGAGTACTAATGATACAGGTAAAGAAGCCATTACAACGATTCTTAAATATATGGAAGACCACAAAAATGAGATTATGATTATTTTTGCGGGATATACAAAAGAAATGGAGCAATTTTTACAAATTAATCCAGGATTGACTTCACGTGTTCCGAACCGATTAGATTTTGAAGACTATACTCCAGAACAAATTGTTCAAATGGGAATTAAAGGTCTACAAAAAAACAGCTATGAAATTGCAGATGTGGAGTACTACACACGTAAAGTGACGTTGGAATATAATCGTTCATTAGATCGTAGTAATGCGCGTTGGATTCGTAATTTTAACGAAAAAATTATTAAACAATTAATTGCTCGTGTTATTGCTGAGAAAAGCGAAGATATTTCACTCATTACAAATGCGGATATTGATGCTGTTCTTGAGATTGGTAAGTATCAAGATAATGGTACGAAGAAAGATGCTTGGGAAGAATTACATCAATTAATTGGTCTTCATAAAGTGAAAGAACAAGTAGAAGACTTTATTGCTCAAGCTGAAATGAATCGTAAACGTGAACAAGAAGGATTTGCAACTTCTGTTGCGACTTTACACTCATTATTCTTAGGAAATCCAGGTACAGGTAAAACAACGGTTGCTAGAATTGTTGCCGAATTATTGTATCAAAAAGGATTAATTGCTACGAATAAACTAATTGAAGTATCTCGTGGAGATTTAATTGGCGGATATCAAGGGCAAACAGCTATCAAAACAAGAGAACATTTACATGCAGCTCTTGGGGGAGTTTTATTTATTGATGAAGCTTATTCTTTAAAACATGGTTCTAGTGATAATTTTGGACAAGAAGCCATTGATGAAATCTTGAAATTTATGGAAGATCATCGACGTGATATGGTTGTCATTTTTGCTGGATATCATAAAGAAATGGCAGAATTTTTAGAATCTAATTCGGGATTGAAGAGTCGTGTTCCTACGACATTTGATTTTGAAGACTATAGTCCAGATGAAATTGCACAAATTGGTGAATTTATCCTACAAGGTCAAGGGTATCAATATGATGCAGAAAGTTATAGAGCAGCTGTGAAGGAAGCTTATGCTACAACTGATGACTATAGTAATGGACGTTGGATTCGTAACTTTAACCAAAAATTATTGGCACATATGTCTCGCCGTGTGACAAAAGATGAGTCGAGTGATTTTAATACGATTACAAGTGAAGATTTAGAAAAAATGAGGGAGGCATAAGATGACAGATTATGTAGCACCACCAAAAAGGAAAAAAGATTCTGATAATGATAATAAGGACTATGTAGTAGTTCCTAAAACAGATGATTACGTAGCTCCTCCAAAAAGAGATGACTATGTAGCGCCACCTAAGAAAGGTCAATCAAATTCTTCAGATTATGTTGATCCGACTTCAGCTGAATGGAGAAAGAATCTAGTCTTTCAAACCAAACCTTCTTCAGAATATCCAAAAGAGGAACCAAAACTAGATCCTCAAATCATTCCTTATTCAGGACATGGTGGCTATTTTGATACACCAAAGCAAGACTTAAGTTTTTATATAACGGGTTATTTATTGATTTCACTATTCAATTATATTACTTCTTTTAATGAGTTAGGATTATGGGGAAAAATCTTCTGGCCTATTTATGTCCTACTTTCTAACTATACTTATAGTTGGTATATTGACTATCGTCGTTTCAAAGGTGGACTTTTAGGCTGGTTCTTTACACCATATGGTGGAATTCGTGCTGGATATGCTGCTTCTGAAATCATGGATTATAGTACTGGAAAAGTTAAACGTGGACTATTTGGTAGCTATAAGATGAAAATGAAGAAAGATATTGGATCACATCTGCTTTCATTTTTAATTATTACGTTTATCGTAGAAATTATTAAGTATTTTGTAGCAATTCCAGTTGCATTTATCTCGTTATTCTTCCATAAGAGTACAGTTCGTAAATATGTAAGAGCGAGTGAAGAGGCTGTTAGAGACTAGAAATTGACTTTTTATACAGTAGCAGTAGGACGCCAGCAGCTTTGCTTTGCAAATCTCATGGCTAAATTTCGAGCCTAGGGTCTCGAAATTTCCAATCATAAAAGCCATTATTTTGGCTTTTATGATTGTGCTACTGTAAAAAGTCATTTCTATTTGACGTGTATTTACGAGAGTTCGTAAAAGAACTTTGACTTTTTAAACTGTGGCAAAGAACGCTAGCAGTTTCGTTTTGCGAATTTCATGATTTCTGCTACTATAAAAGGTTAATGGATAGTACTTGCAATTTTTAGAAAAATAGCGTATTATTTTGATATTCATGGACGAGAACGTTCTATTTTTGATACAATTAGCGAGCTAATGATTGGTGGAAGTTTAGCATGTCCCTCAAAGGTAGAAAATCATCTCTGAGATATATTTCCGAAATAATAGTAAGAAATATCGCCTAAATAGCGTTAACAATTTACCAAGTTGAAAAGTACTGAATACTTTTCAAGAATTTGGGTGGTACCGCGAAACTTTCGCCCCTGCTTTTGCAGGGGATTTTTTATTTTATAGACAAAGGAGGAAATGCAATGAAAATGAAAGAAACATTGCAAATTGGAAAAACAGAATTTCCAATGCGTGGGAATTTACCTACAAAAGAATTAGATTATCAACAAGAATGGGAAGAAGCAAACCTTTATGCGCAACGTCAGTTAAAAAATGAAGGTAAACCTTCTTTCGTATTACATGATGGCCCTCCATATGCCAATGGGGATGTTCATATGGGACATGCGTTAAATAAAATTTCAAAAGACTTTATCGTACGTAGTAAATCAATGAGTGGATTCCGTGCTCCATTTGTTCCTGGTTGGGATACTCATGGTTTACCAATTGAACAAGCTTTAGCAAATGCTGAAGGTGTTGATCGCAAAAAAATGTCAGTAGCAGAATTCCGTAAATTATGTGCAGAATATGCTTGGCGTCAAATCGACAATCAAAGAACAGTGTTCAAACGTTTAGGTGTAACTGGTACATGGGATAATCCATATGTAACATTAAAACCTGAATTCGAAGCAGAACAAATTCGTGTATTTGGTAAAATGGCTGAAAACGGCTATATTTATAAAGGATTAAAACCAATTTACTGGTCTCCATCAAGTGAATCTTCATTAGCTGAAGCAGAAATCGAATATAAAGATGTAGAAAGTGCTTCTATTTACGTAGCATTCAAAGTAAAAGATGGAAAAGGCTTATTGGGTGAAGATACTTCATTTGTGATTTGGACAACAACTCCTTGGACACTTCCTGCAAACTTAGGAATTTTCGTTCATCCTGATTATGTCTATGCACAAGTAAAAACTTCTGCTGGAACATTCGTTGTTGCTAAAGATTTAGTAGAATCATTAACAGCTACATTAGGTTGGGAAAATGTTGAAATTTTACAAGAATTCCCTGGTAGTGCGTTAGAATATATGACAGCTTGGCATCCATTCTATGAACGTGAATCATTAGTGATGAATGGGGACTATGTAACATTAGATGCGGGTACTGGTTTAGTTCATACAGCTCCTGGACACGGGGAAGACGACTTCTATTATTCACGTAAATATAATTTAGCAGTATTATCTCCAGTAGATAGCCAAGGTTGTTATACAGATGAAGCACCTGGATTTGAAGGAATGTTCTATGCAGATGCGAATAAAGTTATTACAGACTTATTAACTGAAAAAGGTGCATTATTAAACTTAAGTTATTTTGTACACAGTTACCCACATGACTGGCGTACGAAAAAACCAGTTATTTTCCGTGCGACACCTCAATGGTTTGCTTCAATTGATGCCTTCCGTCAAGAAATCTTAGATGTGATTGAAAATGACGTTAAATGGTATCACCCTTCAGGTCAAGTTCGTATTTATAACATGGTTCGTGATCGTGGTGACTGGGTAATTTCTCGTCAACGTGTATGGGGAGTTCCATTACCTGTATTTTATGCTGAAAATGGTGAACCAATTATTACACCAGAAACAACAGAACATGTTGCTCAAATTTTTGAAAAACATGGTTCAGATGTATGGTTTGAATGGGATGCGAAAGATTTATTACCAGAAGGCTTCACTCATCCAGATTCTCCAAATGGTATCTTTACAAAAGAATTAGATATCATGGATGTTTGGTTCGACTCAGGTAGTTCTCATGCTGGAGTTTTAGGAACTCGTGAAGAATTATCATTCCCAGCTGATATGTATTTAGAAGGTAGTGACCAATACCGTGGTTGGTTTAACTCAAGTTTAACAACAAGTGTTGCGATTCATCACCAAGCTCCATATAAATCAGTTCTTTCTCAAGGTTTCGTAATGGATGGAGAAGGGAAGAAAATGAGTAAATCATTAGGAAATGTTATTTCTCCAGCTAAAGAAATGAAGACTAAAGGGGCAGATATTATTCGTTTATGGGTAAGTTCTGTGGACTATGAGTCAGACGTTCGTATTAGTGATGATATCTTAAACCAAGTTTCAGAAGTTTACCGTAAAATCCGTAATACAATGAGATTTATGTTAGCTAATACAACTGATTTTGATCCTAAAGCTCACGCAGTAGCGTTTGAAGATTTACGTACAGTGGATCAATATATGTTAGTACGCTTCAATCAATTAGTAGATAGTATTCGTAAAGCATATGATAACTATCAATTCTCAACAGTATACCAAGGGGTTATTAACTTCTGTACTGTTGACTTATCACAATTCTATTTAGACTTTGCTAAAGATGTTGTGTATATTGATCAAGAAAATGGCTTTGAACGTCGTGCAATGCAAACAGTATTGTATGATATCTTAGTGAAATTAACAAAATTATTGAGTCCAATTTTAGTGCATACAACAGAAGAAGTATGGAAATACTTGAAAGAAGAGGAAGCTTATGTTCAATTAGCAGAATTCCCTGAAGTAACTCATTATGAAGGTGAAGAAGCTATTTTAGCTCGTTGGGCTGAATTCTTTAAAGTTCGTAATACAGCTCTTAAAGCATTAGAAGAAGCTCGTAATGAAAAATTAATTGGTAAAAACTTTGAAGCAAAAGTGACATTATATCCAACTCAAGAAGTGGCTGATTTATTAGACAGCTTACAAACAGATGTTGCTCAATTATTCATTGTTAGTCAATTAGAAGTTGCGCCAGTAGGAACTGCAGCTCCTGAAAATGCTGTTCAAGGTGAAGGTGTTTCAGTGGTTGTTGAACATGCACAAGGTGAAACTTGTCAACGTTGTCGTGCGGTGAAAGTAGAAGTAGGAACATTAGAAGATGCTCCAACATTATGTCATCGTTGTGCGACAATTGTGCGTGAATTTTATCCAGAAGCGCTTAATGGCGAAGAAGAATAATAAGTTTTAAATGACTTCCTGTTATAGTAGCAGGCGGACGGCAGCAAACCTATGGTTTCATGCCTAGAGCTACTATGGTTCGTCTATTATAAAAACAGCTCTTTCCTAATTAGGAGAGAGCTGTTTTTGTTGTTGTGAAAGATACTGTTGTTTTAATTGTTCTAGTGAATGAGTAACGCAACGATAGCGATAGAGTCGAATCGATGGTTGAGTTGCTTCTTTTTCAATTGTAAAGAGAAAATAATGATCCTGATGATCCAATGCATTTTTCTTATTCAACTTAAAATAAGGACGATTTGATTTTGCCATGGATAATAATACATCATCAATTAAAAAAGTCAGAGGAATCGTTAGAGAAGAATAGCGATAAAAATCTTCTTCAAAACGAAGGTACTCTTCACTAAAATAATTCATTTGCAGTTCATTACGATAATAATCTTGTTGATTCATCCTGTTCCTCCTCTACTTGTTGAATAGAGACAATATTTTCAATAAAAATTCTTTGATAGCCATTACAGAGTTTTAATAAACATTCTGTAGCAGTGAGATTTTCTAATGTGCCTGTATAGTGCAACAGTTGCTTGTTTTCAAGAATAGAAATATGAGCTTTTAAAGAATATAACTGTAATTGCCCTAATAATAAATATTTTTCTTCTAAACTGAGTTGTGAATGAGTAGGGATAGGGATTGCATCATCTTCTAATGCGCTTGTATGTTCAGAAAGGAAAAATCCCATCCACTTTGCCATTTTTCGATCTTGATATAAGCGAGCAGAACGAAAGGGTAAATAAGAACGATCAATCATTTTAATCCCTCCAATCCTCCAGCAGAATGTCCTCCAATGAGTTTGCTACGAGCAATATTTCTCGAACTTTCTAATAGAGAAGTTCCTTTTTGAATCGATAAAAATCCAAATTCATCTCGAATGCCATCAATGGCTTGTTGTAATTTTTCCTCTTTTTCCATGAGGATGGGATCATCGAATAATGAAATGATAGAATATTTATCATCCACTAAGTCACTATAGCGTACTCCAATTTGGCGGACAGCACCGCTATGATATTTTTTGCGAAATAATTGTAAGACAGCCTTTGTTAAGATGGCTGTTTGATTACTTGGTTCAATAGCTTCTTGGCAATGAAGCGAGGATTTCATTTCATATTTTGAAAAACCAATATAAATAGAAATGAGTTTTGTTTTTTTATGTCGTCTTCTTAAGCGAATGGCTACTTGTTCCACCATTTCTGATAAGACAACTTCTACATCTTCTTGATGAATATAATCTCGTGGTAAAATCTGCGAATTACCAATTCCTTTTGATTGTACTTTATACGGTTGATGGATATTACTTTCGTCAACCCCATTGGCATGAAACCAAAGCTGGACTCCTATGATGCCAAATTCTTTTTGTAAATCATCCGGATTACTCTTAGCTAATTCACGAATATTATGAATGCCTAGTTTATGTAATCTTTTTTCAGTTCTACTGCCAATTCCCCAGAAATCGGTTAAGGAAGGAATCGCCCATACCTTTGTTTCCACATCTTCATAGGACCAGTTTGCTCGCATTGTTTTTGTTTTTTTAGCTTCATTATCGAGAGCTAGTTTAGCAAGAAGGGGATTTGCATTGCTCATTCCAACAGTTGAGATAATTCCTGTTTTTCTCCATATTTCTTGTTGGATTTTGGAAGAAAGAACATCTAATTTTTCCTTTTTAGTGAATTGATGATGCGAGATAAAATAATTCAAGGAAGAAGTTAAATCAATAAAAGCTTCATCAATGGAATAAGGAAGAATATCTGTCGGTGCAGCAAATCTTTGAAAAATCTTTTGAATTTCCATATTTTTTTCAATGTAGCGATCCATTCTTGGGGGTACAATTAATGTTTTTTGCGCCCAATTTTCTACATAACGTATAAAATTTTGATTGATGGGTAAACTTTGTCTTTTTGCAGCAGCTAGATTGAATTTTCTTGTTTGAATATGAAAAGGTAAATCATAAGAGCGACTGACATTTGCTTTTCCAAAAATTTTCTTAAAAATAGGGGAAGAAGCAAGAATCAGTCCATTAGCATTATCTGCACGACTCATGACACAAAGGCAAGTTGTTAATGGATTCAATCCACGGTCTACACACTCCACACTAGCATAGAATGATTTCATATCAATAAAGGCAATATCACTATGTGGTTCTCTTGCATAATCAATAACGGTCATTTTGAACCTCTAGGAAGCAGATACCGGCATAAAGTGATTCACGACGAGTCCAACTACTTGTGGATTTTCTTCATAAGGAATGAATTGCTCTGAGTAATTCGGATTTAAAGAAACCATTCTAAAGCCTTGTTCGTCTCGATATAATTTCTTAATATAAACGGCCTCGTTCCATGTTAGGGCATAGACTGCTCCATCATAGTCAAATCCATTAGCTTGAATAAGAGCGACTTCACCATTTTGATAAGCGGGACTCATCGAATCTCCTTGAATCCATGCAGCAATATCATACCCTCGTTGCTCTGTTGGAGAGTAGACAATTTCTGTTTCATATTCATCAAAAATTCCTTTTCCTAATCCGGCAGAAAGTTTTACTTCTGCTAATACGGTAATCGGATAGAGCGTTTTTTGACTTTGTTGCTGATGAAGCAATTGCTCTACATAGTGTTCTGCTTTTTTTTGATTATTCGAATGCAGTTGTAAATAGTTTGTCACAATGGTATATTCCGATTCAAAATAACTGGCTTCTACATTGAAAATGTCTGCTAATGCGATTAAATTTTTTTGATTTGGAATGGTTTTTCCATTTTCCCAATGATGGTAAGCTACTCGACTAATTTCTAGTTGTTTGGCGATAAAAGATTGAGAATACCCTTGTTGAGTACGGATTTCTTTTAGCCGATTTGCTGAAAACATGATACACCTCCGTTGTTAATTTATAACTTAACAACAGTTTATCATATGAAATGTGAGATGGCAATATCCACCTATATTAATAGCGAATAAAATTGAAAAATGATAAGATACAAGAGAAGAACAGGGAGGAATTATATGAGAAATAAAGTTCGTTTTAAAGAAAAATTATTTCTAGGTACAACTTTGTCATTTGAGTTTGATGGAAGTACGATTGGAAAAGAAGCTACTCCTAATCAATGGGTGCATGGAAAATGTTCGATTGAAAATGCTTTTGTATCTTTAAAAGTTAATGGAGAATTTCTCCGTGTAAGAGAAGTGGATCAATGGATTGAATCTTTAAGAAAAATGAAAGAAAATGAAGGAACAGAACCTTGGCATTTATCATTTGAAGAAGAGGATATTGCTTTATATTTTTCTCCTAAAGAATATGAATCAGATGTCTGCTTATTAGGAATTCGATTGCGTCCTTTTATCAAAGGTGGAAGATATTTAACAGAATATTATGAGATTAGTTTATTTGAAGAAGAAATTTTTAAATTATTAGACTTCTTAGAATCTTGCCGTGAATTCAGTGTTGCCTCAAAAGAAAAAGTTGAGCCGACTTATCAAGATGGAGAATATAAATATTGCCGTGTAAGCTTTGAAGGCAGTCGAAAACAATATGTATATTTATGTCATAAAAATCTAGAAGTAGAAGTGGGCGATTATGTAACAGTTCCGGTTGGAGAATATTTCCAAGAAGTGGAAGCTTTCGTTGAAAAAGTCTTTTATGGAGATGAAGAGGCAGCTGATTTTCCAATAGAAGAATTGAAATATATCACAAATGTTGTTTCTTCCCAACAAGAAGCTGTGAGCGAGTATCAGTTATCCATTCCAAGAGAACAGATTATTTATAATTCTAGAGAAAATGAATTAAGAGAAAAAACAATTTTCGGAAGCAAAAATAAAACGGTCAATCCTGTGCATATTTTAAAAACAACGATTGGGGAATTTTGGCTGGAAGCAGATGGAGAAGTCATTCCAATGCATTACGAATTTACGAAATTAAGAGTATGGAAAGAAAATTTAGTCAATGGTTCGTATCGTTTAAGACCAGCTCAATTAGAGGAGTTAGCAGGCAAAACGGTTGTATTAAAAACTTCGATGGATTTCGAGGAAATGCGCTATATTAAATCTTATGAGGGAATTGATTTATTAGGAGCACAGTGGCAGTGGAATCAGCTAGCAGTTGGAATGTGGGCTGAAAAGGTAGATCCAGAACACTATGAGATTGAAGTGGATTCGAATGGTGTCGTTTACTATCCACCAGCAGCGAAGAAGGCTTCCTTTGGAGTAGCATGGAAAACTTATGTGGACGATGAAGATGCTACGATTTGGATGAATATAGAGTAAATAGGTGAAGAGATGACAGAAAAATTATTTGTAGATAGAGAGATTAGATGTTTGCATTGTAGACGACATTTTGGGATACGTGAATATCAAAAAATCGAATTACCAAGACAACGGGAATTGATTCCTTATCTTTTGGATGCGTCTATTTTTGAATTTGAATGTCCCTATTGTCGAGAAGAATATACTGTGTTAAAAGATCAAGAGGAAATTGTGATCGATAATCAGGAAAAGAAATATCGTATTTATTATAGTGACAATGAATATGATAATGGTGTTAAACTCATGCAAGTGTCACATGGATTAGGAATTACATCAGAAGAAGAAAAAGATTTTGTTCTTGAAGTTCGTGCATTAGATGAAGAGGGTTACCGTATTCGTTTTGAACCGAACTATAGTTCAGCAGTGGAAAAGATGGTCATTTTTGAAGCGGGTTTAAATGATGTAGCAGTCGAATTGCTGAAATCATATATGGAGCTTGAGTATGATTTTGATAAAGAATTTGATTATTTAGTATTTATAGATGATCAAGACAGAGCTTTTGTTGGTGTACAAGATGGTCGTCCTGTATTTGCAGTAGAATTTGATGAAGAGGAATATGAGGCGATTTTAGAAGCTTTTGCTGAAGAGTGTGAATGTATACAGTATGAAGTTGATACTTATGAAATTAAGAAAATTATGAAAAAGCGTCTCGAAGAATTGGAGGAAGACGAAAACTAGGCTTCGCTGAGGTTGCAAAAGGACGGCAAGGAAATTGTAATATCGATTTCCTTGCCGTCCTTGCTACTTTAAAAAAGTTTATTTTATTTAATGTTATGTTACCTAATTAATCCAATTCTGCTCCTTGGTATTCTGGATATCCGTGGGCTACACGACTTGCTGCTGCTGCTGCGATAGCACCTACAATATCATCTAAGAAAGTGTGGCAGTAGCCACTTGATTTATCATTTAATAATTCTAAAATTCCTGGTTTTACTTTATCGATATAACCATAGTTTGTAAATCCGATAGAACCATATACATTTACGATAGATAAAGCAAGAATTTCGTCTACACCATATAAACCTTCATCTTTTGTAAGAATATCATTTAATGGTTGAGATAGTTGATTTTTTTCTGCTAATTTATCTAACTCAATTCCTGTAATAATAGCGTTTTGTACTTCACGTTTTTTTAGAACAAATTCAACATTATTGTAGCAGTGTTCAAGCGTTAAATTAGGAAAATATGGTTCTTGTAAGAAATGAACTAATTTTGCAATTTCTTCTAACTCAACTCCACGTTCGTGAAGAAGTGATAGTGCATATTCATGTAATTCTTTTGTATTTTTCATAAAAAACTCTCCTTCCACGTTTCCAGAATTTAAAAGTGGAAACGAATACATCATTATATCATATATTATTAGAAAAGAGAAGAACTATGAATGGTTTGGATTCTTTTCTCAGGATGAATGTATGCCATTGCTTGGTTAACAGCAATCGGAGCTTCACCAAATCCTGTTGCGATAATTTGCACTTTTCCTTCGTATGTGGCAATATCACCAACGGCAAATATACCTGGAAGATTTGTTTCCATTTTGCTATTTGTGATAATCGCATTTCTTTGAAGTTCAAATCCCCAATCTTTAATGGATCCAATAGAAGAGGAAATGCCATAGCTGACAATGAAGTCATCTACTTCTAATTCAATTTCTTCTTCTCCACGAGCTTGTTTGAATGTAACAGATTGAAGCGTATTTCCATTTCCATTTAAACGTTCTGGAATGAATGGTGTAAAGATTTCAACGGAAGAATTTTGAAGTAATTCAACACTATGTTCGTGTGCTCTGAATTGTGGACGACGGTGAATGATGCTAACTTTTTTGGCGATATTTTCTAACGCTAATGCCCAGTCAACTGCAGAATCTCCACCACCACAAATGGCAATGTTTTTATCTCTAAATTGTTCTAAATTAGTCACGAAGTAGTGCAGTTGATGATTTTCATAATTTTCTGCACCTTCTAATTCTAATTTACGAGGACGGAAAGCTCCGTTCCCACATGCAATAATAATCGTTCTTGCAAAGTGTTTTTGTTTAGAAGTTGTAATTTCATAGTAGTCTTCGTGCTTTTCAATTTGAAGAGCTTCTTCTTCTAAGCAAATTTGTGTAGCTTCAAATCTATCTAATTGCTTGATTAAGTTTTCTACTAAATCTCCAGCTAAAATTTCAGGATAAGCAGGAATATCGTACACCATTTTTTCAGGATATAACATTCCAGGTTGTCCTCCAAGTTGAGGAAGGCTTTCGATAATTTTTACGCTTGCTTGACGAAGTCCTGCATAAAAAGCAGTAAATAATCCAACGGGTCCGCCACCAATAATGGCAATATCTACGATTTCTGTTGTTGTCATTTCATTCTCCATTCTTAGAAATATAAGAAGCGTAGTAGGAGAGCAATCACAATTCCTGTCATTGCACCACCAAATACTTCTACTGGTTTATGTCCAAGATATTTCTTAATAATTAATTTTTTATTTTCTTCTGTATTAAATAATTGAATCGGTTCATCATCATCAATTTCAATTTCTGATAATTTTGTAGATTCATCTCTTAATTGTTCTTCAAATAATTGTGATAATAAAATTCCTTGTTCACCACTTTGACGTCTAACCGCCATCGCATCAAACATGACAATCACACCAAATGTTGTGGCAATTGCTACAAGTGGAGAAGCAAATCCATATTCCAATCCAAGAGCTGTAATGAGTGAAGTAACGGCAGCAGAGTGAGAACTCGGCATTCCACCCGTACTTGTCATAAGGGATAAATGTGCTCCTTTTTTTCGAGTGAAAAAGGCAATTGGAAATTTAACAAATTGTGCAAATAATATTGATGATAATGCTGCTATTAAAGGATAATTTTCAAAAATAGTCATATATATACACTCTTTCCTAATTAGTCCTTTATACTATACCATATTCTCAAACGTTATACCAAATAAGGAAAGAAAAAACAGTAAATAAAAGGGGAAAGTTTTTGACGAGCGTGGTATACTAGGCACAGTAGAATTCGAAAGAAGGTATATTCATGACAGAAGTCAATCAAGTCCCAATTCACTGTGAAACATGTCAAAAGTCTTTTGACTATACGATTTATCAAAATGTAAATGTGACTGAAACTCCAGAGTTAAAAGAAAAATTAATCAATCAAACAGTATTTCAATGTACTTGTCCACATTGTGGGCAAAAATACTTTATTCCATATATTTTGAATTACCAAGATATGGATAAGAAAATTTTGATTCATTTCTATCCGAAGGAAGAAGAAATGCAAAAAGAATTACAACAAGTATTAATTGATGATCAAACAACGAATCAAGATTTCTTAGATAGTGGATATGCTGTTCGTTATGTGGGAAGTTGTGATGAATTTTTTGAAAAGTTATGCATTGCGGAAGAAGGTTACGACGATCGTATTATTGAAATTGTAAAATATTACTGTGTCGATCGAATGTTGCAAAAAAATATTGTATTTGATCGTATTCTTTTTAGTAATCAACAAGAAGCAGGAGTAGGAATTTATATTGTAAATGGAAAGAAAATTTCTCATTTTATTCCAGTTTCAGAAGAACTGTTAAAAATTGCAGAAAAGCAATTAGAAAAAGCAAAGCCAGAGAAAGATTTATTAGTGGATCGCTATTGGGCACAAATTGTTGCTTCTGTCGGAGATGAGTAGGTTGAAACTTCGTCCATAAATTGATAAAAAAGGCATTTTATGGTTTAATTGAAGCAGTATAAAACTTAGAAAAGAAGGGAAGAATAAGGGGAAAATGGTTATATTTCCACAATTAAGAAGACAATTAAAAGGAAACCCTGTTGTAATTTTACATACAAATATGGGGGATATTACTTTAGAATTATTTAAAAAGCGTGCACCGAAGACAGTTAAAAACTTTGTGACACATGCGAAAAATGGTTACTACGATGGAGTGATTTTCCATCGTGTTATTGAAGATTTTATGATTCAAGGTGGAGACCCAACTGGTACTGGTATGGGTGGAGAATCGATTTGGGGACCAAAATTTGAAGATGAATTTTCAAAAGAATTATTTAATCTTTACGGAGCTCTTTCAATGGCAAATGCTGGACCAAATACAAATGGTTCACAATTTTTCATCGTAACAGCAAAACATGTTCCTGCTCAAATGTTAACGCAATTAAAAGAGATGGGATGGCCAGAAAAAATTGTTGAAGCTTATGCAAAAGATGGTGGAACACCATGGTTAGATCATCGTCATACTGTTTTTGGTCGTGTTGTTGAAGGAATGGACGTTGTATTAAAAATTGAATCCGTTAAACGCAATGGTCAAGACCGTCCATTAGAAGATGTTGTGATTGAATCAACGACAGTAGTGAAAAGGTAGGGGTTGAACATGACACAGACGTATCGCATTGGAGATGTGATTACTGCTAAAGTGACAGGAGTTCAGCCTTATGGAATTTTTCTAGCATTGGATGAAGAAACACAAGGATTAATTCATATTTCTGAATGTAAGCATGGATATATGGATAATGTGCATAATTTTGTAAAAATTGGAGAAGAAGTAACTGCAAAAGTAATTGATGTAGATGAATTTACCGATAAAATTAGTTTATCAATTCGTGCATTAGAAAAATTAGATGTACCTTCTACACCAACGAGAATTAAGCGAAATAAGAAACGCTTTACTCCTCCAATTGGATTTTCATCTTTAGCGCATCAATTGCCGTATTGGATTGAAGAGGCGCAAGAAAAATTTGTAAAACCAAAAGAAAACAAAGCTTAGTAGTATTCATTTTATAGAAAAATTGATATAATAGAAGAAGAAATTTTTAGGAGGTTCATTATGGGACATATTTCATTTGATTATTCCAAAGCATTAGGTTTCTTTAATCAAGAAGAAATCAATCAATTACAATCAACTGTAACAGCAGTTGACAAAGATTTAAGAGAGGGATTAGGAGCAGGTGCAGATTTCACTGGTTGGATTAACTTACCTCGTGATTATGATAAAGAAGAATTTGCTCGTATCAAAGAAGCAGCTAAAAAAATTCAAGAAGATTCTGAAGTATTAGTTGTTATTGGTATTGGTGGTTCATATTTAGGAGCTCGTGCAGCAATTGATTTCTTAAATCATGCATTCTACAACTATTTACCAGCAGAACAACGTAAAACACCTCAAGTGTTATTTGCAGGAAACAGCATTAGCTCAACTTACTTACATGGTTTAATTGAGTTAATTGGAGACCGTGATTTTTCAGTAAACGTAATTTCTAAATCAGGTACAACTACAGAACCAGCGATTGCGTTCCGTGTATTTAAAGATTTATTAATTAAAAAATATGGTAAAGAAGAAGCGGTTAAACGTATTTATGCAACAACTGACCGTGCTCGTGGAGCATTAAAATCAGAAGCAGATGTTGAAGGTTATCAAACATTTGTTATTCCAGATGATGTAGGTGGACGTTTCACTGTATTAACAGCTGTAGGTTTATTACCAATTGCTGTAACTGGTGCAGATGTAGATGCGTTAATGCAAGGGGCTGAAGATGCTCGTGTGGCTTATAGCTCACCAAACTTAAAAGAAAATGAAGCTTATCAATATGCGGTAGCTAGAAATGTGTTATATCGTAAAGGTAAAGTGACTGAATTATTAATTAATTATGAGCCAACTTTACAATACTTCTCTGAATGGTGGAAACAATTATTCGGTGAATCTGAAGGGAAAGACTTGAAAGGTATTTATCCTTCAAGTGCGAACTTCTCAACTGATTTACACTCATTAGGTCAATATATTCAAGAAGGTCAACGTAATATCTTCGAAACGGTTATTAAAGTGGGTACTCCTAATGAAACTGTAACAATTCCTGAAACTGAGGAAGATTTAGATGGTTTAGGTTATTTACAAGGTAAAACAATGGATTTTGTAAATACAAAAGCTTTCCAAGGTACTTTATTAGCGCATACGGATGGCCAAGTTCCAAACTTTGTTGTAACAATTCCTGATATGTCAGCTTATACTTTAGGTCATTTAATTTACTTCTTCGAAATCGCTGTAGGTATTTCTGGTTACTTAAATGGTGTGAATCCATTTGATCAACCTGGTGTTGAAGCGTATAAGAAAAATATGTTTGCTTTATTAGGTAAACCAGGATTTGAAGAACTAGCAGAAGAGTTGAACAATCGTTTATAGAATAAATAATTTTTTTAATGGAATTTCCTGAAAGTAGCAAAGGACGCTAGCAAACCTGCGGTTTCATGGCTGCTACATGGAAATTCCTTTTTTTATAATGGCACATTAAAAAGACACCACTTTGTGGTGTCTTTGTTTTGTCATTAATAGTTCATTCTACCAAATCTTTATAGTAATAAATGGCTAATTGGGTTCTGTCTCTTAAGTTTAATTTTTCTAAAAGTAAGGAGAGGTAGTTTCGGATGGTGCCTTCGCTTAAGTACATTTTTTCTGCGATTTCTTTATTATTGTATCCTTCTGCTATTAAATACAATAATTCATTTTCTCTTTCGTTCAGAAGCTTACTAGTTTTTCGTTGAACCAATTTTTTAACAGGCATATCGATTGTTGAATCGTATACAATTTGATGATTCATAACTGCTTCGATAGCAGGGATGATGCCTTTAATATGTTGTTTTAATAAATATCCTTTACAGCCAATCGCTAATGCTTTTGTAATATATTCATCATCTTGAAAGGTCGTTAAAAATAAAATTTTTGCTTCAGGATAGTCTTGTAAAATTTGACTAGCTGCATCAATTCCAGAAGTAGGTTCCATTCGAATGTCCATTAAAACTAAATCAGGCTTATGTTGTTCGTATAGTTGAATCGCTTCAGCTCCATTACTTCCCATTCCAACGACTTCAATATGAGATTGGGCAGAAAGAATGGTTTCTAATGCTTGTAATACTAAATAATCATCATCAATAAGAATCGTTTTAATCATGAGAGGCCTCCTGTTTTGGAATACGAATAAAAATTTCGTATCCATTGTTTGTTTGAAGTGTAAAATCTCCATTATGTTTTTCCACTAGTTCCTTCATCATTGTAAGGCCCATGCCTGAGGGAGTATTAGTTGGACGGTCACCATTGTCTCTATAATCAATGGTGTAGGTTGTTTTTTGTTCTAATAGGAATAATTGAAGTTGTGTTCCATTCGAATGTTTCATGAAATTTGTCGTCAATTCCTTACAAATCGTTAAAATATCATATTTTATAGTAATCGGAATACTATCTGATATAGTGTTTGTAAAATTCACTTGTGCTTTTTCCTTTAAAGGTTGAAGGAGTGTATCCATTCTTTGTGAAAGTGAGAAAGAGTCATCATACATTTGGTGAATAGTTAATCGAATGTTATACATTTCCTGTTGTAAAATGCTTGATAAATGTTCTAATTTTTCTTCAACAACGGGTTCAGTTGTAATAATTTGTAGAGCTTCCAATTGCATAATAGAAGCACTCAAAGTATGTCCTAGTTGATCGTGTAATGCATGAGAAATCCGATTTCTTTCTTTTAACGTGGCAATTTCCATTTGTTTTAAAACTTCTTCAGAACTTGATTGTTGGCGTTGTACTAATTTTAGACGTTCTAGTTCTAAATCATTTTGTATTTGATAATTTTTCTTTTGAAAAGCCTCATCCTTTTGAGTTTGTAATATCATATAACTGCCAATGATACCGAGGATAATGGTAAATAAATGAGGATATAAAAATAAAATCACCCCAGAAAAAATTCCCCATAAACCATATAAATGAACCGCATGTATGATGAACAGTACACTATAAAGTCCAGTCTGTGGAAATAGAATACAAAGTATTCCAGAAATCCCTAATGCAATCGATGAAATGAATTTTGAACTGACATAAGGAGAAAGAGAGAGGATATAGATACAAAATCCTAGAAAAATTGTCAACAGTTCAATATTTTCCTGTGCTAAAAAAATACTGATGAGAATAAAAAATAATGATTTTTCAATGAATGTACGCAAGACTATCCCTCCAATCTGCTTTTTATTGTAGTATAACTGCAAAAGTCACAAAATTCTATAAAAATATGACAAATGTCATATGCAGATGATGATATTTGACACTAGGTAAGAGTGAAGACATTTTATATACTAAGATTGTGATGAAAGGATAGGTGAATATATGGAAACAAGTATTGTAGTTAAAGGTTTAGTGAAACGATATAAAGATTTAATGGCATTAAATCACTTTGAAATTGAGATTCAAAAAGGGGAGTTATTAGCGCTTCTTGGTCCAAATGGATGTGGAAAAACAACTTTAATCAATTGTATGCTAGGATTTTTAACATTTGATAGTGGAGAAATTACAGTGTTAGGAGAAAATCAATTTCCATTATCTGCTAAAGCTAGAGGGCAAATTGGAATTGTACCACAAGAGTTAGCTTATTTAGAAAATTTAACAGTGGAAGAAAATATTGATTTCTTTTGTGGACTATATATTTCAGATTCAACATTGCGAAAACAATATGTAAAAGAAGCGATTGAATTTACAGAATTACAAGAGTTTCGTAAATTTCTTCCGAAAAAATTAAGTGGCGGATTGAAACGCCGATTAAATATTGCTTGCGGAATCGTCCATAAACCATCTTTAATTTTCTTTGATGAACCGACTGTTGCAGTTGATACTCAAAGTCGTTCGTTTATTTTAGACGGAATTCGTCAATTAAATGAAAAAGGTAGTACCATTATTTATACCACTCATTATTTAGATGAAGTGGATGGATTAAGTGATCGTATTGTGATTATGGATAAAGGAAAGAGCATTATTTCTGGAACGTCTCAAGAATTAAAAGCATCGATTACTACTTCAGAAATTATTCAAGTAGAATTAACAACGATTCCAACAAGTGAACAATTAGAGCGATTAAGACAAATTCCTCAAATTTTAGTAATGGAAGAACAAAAGCAACAGTTGAAATTTCATTTTAAAAAGGGAAATAATCATTTAATGCATGTTGCCAACACGATTGAAGAATTGCAATTAAATTATGTGCGCTTATATAGTGAACAACCAAGTTTAGATGATGTATTTCTAGCCTATACTGGGAAAGGACTTCGTGATAGATGATGACATTTTTTAAGTTATTTAAGTATTTATTTAAAAATACGGTAAAAGATTTTGCATTTTCATTTTGGGTATTATGTTATCCAGTGATTTTAATAACTTTCTTTTATTTATCACTTTCTGGTGTGATTCATCAGGAATTAAATCCCGTTCGAGTGGCAATAACGAAGGATCATCCTTTTCATTTTGTATTCGAACAAGCAGGTGAAAATTTTAAAATTACAGATGTCACTTCAGCAGAAGAAGGAAAGCAGTTAACGCTTGATGGTAAAGTCGATGGATTTGTTGATTATCAGTTGGATGTTGTAGTCGCAAAAGAATCAGGTATTCCACAAAGTGTGTTGAAAAACGTCGTAACTCAAATCAAACAAGTTCAATCTCTTGGAAAAAGTGCCTCTACCATTGATTATAAAAAAAGTTGGATTAAAGAAACAAAGAGTGATGTTAGTGAAGGAACGATGCTGTTCTATTCAAGTCTAGCAAGTTTTGCAATGTATTCTATCTTCAGTGGAGTTGTTTGTGTAGCGTATATGAATGGTAATTTATCTGAAGTAGGACGAAGAGTTATGGGAAGTTCATTTAGTAAATGGAAATTTCTGATTTACAGTTTTGCTACAGGATTAACGTTGAATTTACTTTCGAATGCACTTTTATTAGTGTATATGACTCAAATTTTAAAATTACAGTTATTTACAGATTGGACAGGTAGTATTTTATTAATGCTTATAGGAAATGTTTTTGGATTATCCTTTGGAATTTTAATAGGAACTCTTCAACAGTTGAGTATACAAGGACGGATTATAGTAGCATTAATGACCAATATGATTGCATCCGCTATTGCAGGATTAATGGGAAGTAGTATACGCGCATTTATGAATAGCCATCTTCCATGGGTGAATCAGTATAATCCGGTAGCTTTGATTATATCTGGATTTTATCAATTAAACCGTTTAAATGAGGGAACACAAATGACTCGTATTTTTGGATTACTTGGAATTTATACACTTCTATTAATGGTCTTTGCATTATGGAGATTAAGGAGAACACGTTATGACAGTTTATAAGTATTTTTTAAAACTTACGAATCGTTACAAAATATATGGCATTATTTATTTAGTCATTTTTATGGGGATGGCTTTACTTCAAATTTCTAAGATAGATGAAAGGAAGTATTTTGAAGATGTTCCCGTTAAAATGATGATTAAAGATGAATCGAATGGTACTAACGAAATTATTAATCAATTGATTCAAACTCTTCAAAAGAAACATAAAGTACAAAAAACGACAAAAAGTGATACGAGTATGAAAGAAGCCATCTATGCAGGAGATGTAGATGCAGGATTATGGATTCCAAGTGATGCTCAATCAAAATTGGAAAAAGAACAAGAAGTTGTTGAGATGGAAATCTCCAATTCATTATCGGGACATTTAATTCGTGAGTATGTAAATTCTTATCTTCGATATGCAGTTGCTTTGAAAAAAGAAGGGGATTTTAATCCAGAAAAAATAGAAAAGATTATGGATCAAGAAGTAAAAGTAATGCTTCTTTCTAAAGAAGAAGCGGTATCCAGTCAATACTCTAAAGAAAAATTGGGTGAAAATTATTTTACCTATAGCCCATTTATTTATTTTTCAGTGTTCATTTATTTATTTGGTACGATTTTTTCTAAAATGAAGGGAAAAGAAGTTGCCAAGAGAATTACGATTGCTATGAAAGATGAGCGTCGAGTGATGTTAGAACAATTTTTAGCAGGTTTAACGATTGTAGCTTTAATTGTTGGTATTAATCTGATTTTTGTAGGGATTATAGCTCCTGAATTTTATGCAAGTTCTCAAGCATTGAAGATTTTATTATTGAGTACAGCATCGGCAATTTCAGCTTATGCTTTGTCATTTCTTTGTGCAGTAGTCATTGGTGAGAATCAATATGCTTATTCAGCTGCAAGTACAATATTTGGAATGGGGTTGGCATTTTTATCCGGAATTTTTGTTCCTTTAGAATTGGTAAGTTCATATGGAGTCAACATTGCTAAATTCTTCCCTGTTTATTATGTGACTTCAGCAGCAAGCAATTCTTCAACAGAGTTTTCTAGTTATGCATTCCATTTAGGGATGATTGTTTTATTTACTATTTTATATATCGTAATGGCGTTTAGCGTGCAGCGCATTCGTCGTAAAAAATTTATTTAATGGAATTTCCTGAAAGTAGCAAAGGACGACAGCAAACCTGCGGTTTCATGGCTAAATTTTGAGCCTAGGTCTCAAAATTTCCTGTGATTGGAACGGCTATGCCGTTTCAATCACTGCTGCTACGGGGAAATTCCTTTTTTGTTTTCCATCATAAGATATGTACGTATTCGAGTTAGAAATGGAATTTCCAAAATGTAGCAAAGGTTTTAATTACTGGGATTTCCTTTTTTGTTTCTCTTACATAGTTTTTTATTGCATGAATCTTTGTTTTCATCTAACATAGAACAAAAGAGCTATAAGGAGGAATTTTATGAAAATTGTTGGATTAACAGGTGGGATTTCTTCTGGGAAATCTACGGTATCTTCTTATTTCAGACAATTGAAAATTCCTGTCATTGATGCAGATGAAGTTGCTCGAAAAGTAGTCGAACCCAATAGTCAAGGCGCTATAGAAATTAGAAAAGCTTTCGGTAGTGATGTATTTGAAGAAGACGGAAGTTTAAATCGTCAAAAATTAGGTGCATTAATTTTTTCAAATGCAGAAAACCGTCAAAAACTAGATGACCTATTACAGCCTCTCATTAAAATTATGATTTTAGATGAAATCGAAGAGTATCGTCAAAAAGGGGAGACCATGATTGTCTTAGATTTACCCCTATTATTTGAAAAGCATTATGAGGAATTATGCGAAGAAATTATCGTTGTTTATATTCCAAAAGAACTACAATTAGAACGATTAATGAAGAGAAATCAATATACAAAACAAGAAGCGCTGTCTCGAATCGATTCTCAATTATCCATTGAGGAAAAACGAAAAAGAGCGACAGTTTTATTTGATAATCAAGGCACGATTCAGCAGTTATATCAGCAAGTTGAACAGTGGCTAGTAGAAACGAAAAATGATATACTACAATAAGAAAAAACTTGAAGAAAGGGGACATCGTCATGCAATGTCCAAGATGTAAATTTAATGGTTCACGAGTGATTGATAGCCGTCCAGCAGACGATGGTCGTTCAATTCGAAGAAGAAGAGAATGTGATGAATGTGGTTATCGATTCACAACTTTTGAAAGATTAGAAAAAGCGCCGATTTTAGTCATTAAAAGAAATGGAAATCGCGAGGCGTTTAATCGTGAAAAATTATTAAATGGATTAGTTCGTTCTGCTGAAAAACGTCCGATTCCATTAAGTCAATTAGAACAAATTGTCAATGAAGTAGAACATACGATTAATCAAGAAGGAGAAAATGAAATCTCAAGTATGTTAATTGGAGAGATGGTCATGGACTACCTTGCTAAAATTGATGATATTGCTTATATTCGTTTTGCAAGTGTATACCGTCAATTTACCGATAGAAAAATGTTCTTAAAAGAATTAGAGAGAATGTCTTTTGAAATGGATCGTAAAGATAGTAAATCATAATAGGAGGATCAAATGGACGAGAAATCAATAAAGTGGAGTCAGTTGAATCCACGTGATTGTATTCAAGTAACTCAGCAGGTTTGGCTGACACAACGTGAATTACAATTTGTGACGCAATTATATGTACCATTTTTAGGGGTTCAAGCCTCAACTTTATATTTAGTCTTATTTAGTGAGCTTTCTCCGAATTCCTATCAAAGTGATGTCATTCGATTGGCAGATTTATTAGCCTTAGTGAATATGGGAATTCCAGATTTTTATCAAGCAAGAATCCGTTTAGAATCAGTTGGCTTATTAAAAACTTATCGCTATGAAGATGAAGAATCGATTAGTGCTCAATATACATTTGAATTACAATCACCAGCGAGTCCAAATTTATTTTTCAAAGATGCTTTATTATCGACACTTTTAGTGAATCAAGTAGGTCATCAACGTTTTGAAATCTTACAAAAACGTTTTAGTGTAAAGGAAAAGGCTCCTCATGGTCAAGAGGTTACCAGTACTTTCCAAGAAGGATTCCAATTACCTTTTAATATGTCACAGTACAAGAGAAATATTGCTCAAGAAAAACAAATGATTAAAGATGTGAAGCAACAAGAATTATTTGTCATGAATTCTACTATTGATTGGGAATTATTAACGGACTTGTTAAAGAGCCAATTTGTTCATGAACAGGCTTTAACGCCTGAAGTGAAGCAAATGTTAAATAGCTTCCAATTGTATTATGGATTAACGGAAAGAGAAATTGCGCAATATGTGATTTATGCTGCGGATTTATCGACGGGTGAAATCGATGAAAAGGAATTGTATTCGATTATTATCAATGCTAATCAGCATTTAGCAGCTCCTAAACAAGAGGAATCTACTGTAACTTCAGTTGTTCCGAAAGAAGAAAGTATGCCTGTAGTTACAGAAGTTGTTGTAGAAGAACAACAAGAAACAACTGTAGCGAATACTCATTTACCTCAAGCGATTCAACGATTAATTACATTAGCAAAAGAAATGACGCCATTTGACTTTATGACAAGTATTAAGCAACAAAGAAATGGCTATGTTTCAAATGGAGAACAAAGAATAATTTTAGATTTAGTTCAAGTTGGCACGATTCCATCAGAAGTGATTAATATTTTAATTCATTACGTATTAGTGGTTAAAAATAATCCAACAATTAATAAAAATTTAATCGACACCATTGCGAATGATTGGAGTCAAAAAGGAATTCAAACTGCTGAAAGCGCCATTGAAGCGGTTCGTCAAAGAGATAAAGAGTTTAAAGCAAGCCGTAAAGAAAAAATCGAAAATCGACAAGCACAATCATACTCAGGTAAAAAATATTATGGGAATGCTCCAAAAGGAAGAGTGGCTTCTGTTCCTGACTGGGCTATGAAACCAAATGAAACAAAAGAAAGCCCACTAGATGATGAAAATCTTCAATTATTAAAAGCTCAACTTTCTCAATTAAAAACAAGTGGGAATTCTGAACAAGTGAAGGGAGAATAGTGATGGAAGGAATGCAAGATTTATTTGGCAATAAAACGGCTACTACAGAATTTCAACAACAATATCAAAAAATTGTAGCAGAAGTTTTACAAGACAAAGAAGTTCAACAATTTTTACAAGAACATCAAGATGAAATTCCGCAAGAAAATTTAGTGAAAAGCTATTCGGCCCTATTGGAATATATTCAACAACGTGATGCTCGTAACCAAGGAGTAGAGACATACATTAAAGGGATGGAACCCTTATTAAGGGTCAACCAAGGTTTTGTCGAAGTTGTGTATCGTCCAACTCAAGAGTTTATTCAAAAACAACAGCAGCAAGATTTAACGAATCGAATTCATGCCATTAATATGCCTAAAAATTTATTACAGGTGACATTAAATTCGTTAGATATTACAAAAGAGCGTCAAGAAACTTTTCAAGCTTCATTGCAATTTATTAATGAATTATCTGCAAAACCAAATGAGTTTCATCGTGCAATTTATTTAGTTGGTTCCTTTGGAGTTGGAAAAACGTATTTCTTAGCAGCTATTGCCAATGAATTAGCTCAACTCGGATTTGAAACAACTTTAGTGCATGTTCCAACTTTATCGAGTGAATTAAAAAGTGCGATTGGTGCTAATCGTTTAGAAGAAAAGGTTGAATTTTTAAAAACTTCACCAATCTTAATGCTAGATGATATTGGAGCTGAATCAAATTCTGCATGGTTTAGAGATGAAATTTTAATGATTGTATTAGAATATCGTATGATGCAACAATTACCAACATTCTTTTCATCTAATTTAACGATTGAAGAATTACAAGAACATTTAAGTGTTTCAAATCGTGGGGATGTAGAGCTATTAAAGGCGAAACGTTTGATTGAACGAGTACGTTTCCTATCGAAAGAAATTTTCTTAGCAGGAGAAAATCGTCGCTATTCATAATTTTCAAAAAAAGAAACAATTTTCTTGATTTTTATAAAAATAGTGGTAGAATAACTAATGAATTAAATATTTTGAAAATGATGAAAAAGACAAGAAACTGTTATCTGGTTATCTAATAGAGAGAAGTGGGTTGGTGGAACACTTCATCCGAGATAGTTTTACCACTTTTGAATCTTTGCTTGAAGTTTAGTAAGGTAAGGCGTAGCGGAGCGTTAGTCCGTTTAAGAGATTCGTTTAAAACGAATGAATTTGGGTGGAACCACGTAGAAATAACGTCCCATAGTTTGTATGAGTATGCAAACTATGGTTTTTTTGTTTTTTAAAGCATTTTTGAAAGGAAAGAAGGAGAACAATGTCAATGATTAAAGTTACATTTCCAGATGGAGCTGTAAAAGAATTTGAACAAGGAATTTCAGTGAAAGAAGTTGCTGAAAGTATTAGTAAGAGCTTAGCGAAAAAAGCACTTGCAGGTAAAGTAAATGGAGAATTAGTCGATTTAGATCAAGCATTAACAGAAGATGCAAGTATTGAAATCGTAACACCAGACCATGAAGATGCATTAGGAATTTTACGTCACTCAACTGCTCACTTATTAGCACATGCGTTAACTCGTTTATATCCAGGAATTCACTTTGGGGTAGGTCCAGCAATTGAATCTGGATTTTACTATGATACAGATATGCCAAACCAATTAACAGAAGACGCTCTTCCAGAAGTAGAAGCTGAAATGATGAAAATTGTAAAAGAAAACTATCCAATCGTACGTCGTGAAGTAAGTCGTGCAGAAGCGTTAGAAATCTTTGCAAATGATCCATATAAAGTAGAATTAATTAATGGTTTACCAGAAGATGAAACAATTTCTGTTTATCAACAAGAAGATTTCGTAGACTTATGTCGTGGAATTCACGTACCTTCAACAGGACGTATTCAAGTCTTCAAATTATTATCTCTTGCAGGAGCATACTGGAGAGGAAACTCTGATAATAAGATGATGCAACGTGTATACGGTACAGCATTCTTTGATAAAGCAGATTTAAAAGAATTCTTGAAAATGCGTGAAGAAGCTAAAGAACGTGACCATCGTAAATTAGGAAAAGAATTAGACTTATTTATGATTAGCCAAGAAGTTGGTTCAGGATTACCATTCTGGTTACCAAAAGGTGCTACAATTCGTCGTACAATTGAACGTTACATTGTAGACAAAGAAATTTCTCTTGGATATCAACATGTATACACTCCAGTAATGGCTGATGTCGGTTTATACAAAACTTCAGGTCACTGGGCACACTATCAAGAAGATATGTTCCCTCCAATGGATATGGGAGATGGCGAATTATTAGTATTACGTCCAATGAACTGTCCTCACCACATGATGGTTTATAAAAATCATATTCACAGCTACCGTGAATTACCAATCCGTATTGCTGAATTAGGTATGATGCACCGTTATGAAAAATCAGGAGCATTATCTGGTTTACAACGTGTACGTGAAATGACATTAAATGATGGTCATACATTTGTTCGTCCAGATCAAATTAAAGATGAGTTCAAACGTATTCTAGATTTAATTCGTGAAGTATATAAAGATTTCAATGTAAAAGATTATCGTTTCCGTTTAAGTTATCGTGATCCAGAAGATAAACATAAATACTTCGATGATGATGAAATGTGGAACAAAGCAGAAGCAATGTTAAAAGAAGCAATGGATGAAATGGGCTTAGAATATTTCGAAGCGATTGGTGAAGCTGCATTCTATGGTCCAAAATTAGATATCCAATTCAAAACAGCAATGGGCTTAGAAGAAACAATGTCTACAATCCAATTAGACTTCTTATTACCAGAACGTTTCGATTTAACTTATGTGGGTGAAGATGGAGATAACACTCACCGTCCAGTAGTTATCCACCGTGGGGTAGTATCAACTGCAGAACGTTTTGTAGCTTACTTAATCGAAGAATATAAAGGAGCATTCCCAACTTGGTTAGCTCCAGTTCAAGCAACTATTATTCCAGTAAGTGTAGAACATCATTATGATGCAGCTCGTGCATTAAAAGAAAAAATGATGAGCTTAGGATTACGTGTTGAATTAGATGACCGTAATGAAAAAATGGGTTACAAGATTCGCGCTTCTCAAACACAAAAAATCCCTTATCAATTAGTAATCGGGGATAAAGAAGTAGAAGAAGGAACAGTAACAGTTCGTCGCTATGGTTCAAAAGAAACTGTTTCAATGACAATTGGAGCATACTTAGAACGCGTTCAACGTGAAATTGCGAACTTCTCTCGTCCATTAGAAGACTAATTTAATGGTTGATCGACAAATCCTGTTGGTGAGAAATCACCGACAGGATTTTTTATATGTAAAAAAGACAACTTCTAAACGAGAAATTGTCTTTAGGGTGATTAATAATATTTTTGAAGTTGTTCTTGGTTTTCTTTGAAAAATTCTTCTAACCAGTCAATACCGTATGCGTAGCTAAATCCTTCTAATAGAATTGAAAAATCAATGATAGAAAATCCCATTTTTTTCAAGGTATCAAAGGCATCGAAAGGGGAACGGAAGTTTTTAAATTTAATAATCATCCCGATATCTTTTAAATCTTGCTCTCGAGCGCTCATCATTTTCATTCCGAGTACATATTCAATTGGTGCAACTAGTACGGTTAAGTGAGTAAAGGAGTACAAGGTATCACATAAATCTAATGGAGGTTGTTGATTCATATTTGCCACATTATTGTTGAGCCATAGTTCTTCCTGAGTATTTAGGTTAAACTTTTGACCAACACGAGCAATTATCTCGTTGATTTGATGACTTTCTTCATAAAAAGCATCTACATCTTGAGTAGCTCGTAAGCCATGATATTCTAACACATAACCACCAACACAAATAATCGTTAAAGAAAGATTTTTTTGAGATAATTCTTGGTTTAATGCTTCAAAGACAGGTTTCATTTTATCCATGTTTGTATTTCTCCATTAATTTTTGAACATTCGTTAATTTAGCGGGTTTATTTAATGAAATAACATATTCATGAGTAGGGCTATGTTTTTGTATAGCATATTTTAAACTCACTTTTTGAAAATGAGTAAGTTCTTCGGAGTTTAATAATTTCTCGACATCTTCGTCTGTTAAATAAGAATAGTCTTCAAAAATAACTTTGCGTAAATATCGAAACCAGTGACTAGCATTAAAACGTGACTGTTTGGAAGCGTTTATCATATAATCATACCATTCCATAATTTTCCTCCTATAAGAAATTGACTCAATCTTTGTAGTTTATTATAGCTGAAGCACTTATGAGTGTAAAGTTTGTGGAGGATCTTTATAGTTCACAAATGTGCTATTCATTGTTTATTAATAAATGGTAGTATAATAAGGTATCTAATAAATAGAAGGGAATAACATTTATGGAAGTAGAAGATTTAGTGTTTAATGCAATTGAACAAAATCCAGAACGGTTTGATAAATTGCTACAAAAACTGGGATATCAAAAAACAACAATGTGCAAGGAAAACTTAACAACAAGAGAAATGTGTGAACAATTAGGGATTAATTATAGTTCTTGGAAACAAAGTGAAGTGAGAAATCATCCAGAGATTGTTAAATTAAGAGACACGACTATTTCAAGAAATCATATTTATAAATCTAGTAGTTTAAGTATCATAGAAAGAGTTTGGAAAAATAGAAAAAGATAACTACTGTTCATATAGAAAAATATTTCATTGACATATTTATTTAAACCACCTTACAATATTTTTGTTCGAAGTTACAAAAAAGGAGTTCATATATGACAACTATTGAAAATCCGATGGGAACGCAGCCCATCAAAAAATTATTGATGCAATTAGCGGTTCCCGCAATGATTGCTAATGTCGTCAATGCCTTATATAACATCGTTGATCAAATTTTTATTGGACAAGGAGTTGGATATTTAGGAAATGCTGCGACAAATATTGCTTTTCCAATTACAACGATTTGTTTAGCATTAGGATTAATGACAGGAGTAGGGGCTGCATCTAATTTTAATTTAGAATTAGGTAGAAAAGAAGTGGAGAAAGCTAGAAGAATTGCAGGGACAGCAGTTGTTCAATTAATTGTGATGGGAATTGCAGTTTGCGTGATTGTTCAAATCTTTTTAGCACCTTTAATGCAACTATTTGGAGCAACAGATCAAATTTTTGATTATGCCATGGAGTATTCTCGCATTACGGCGTATGGGATTCCGTTTTTCTTATTTTCAACAGGATTCAATCCGCTTGTTCGTTCAGATGGAAGAGCGACTTTTTCAATGATGGCGATAATTGCCGGAGCTGTTTTAAATACGGTATTAGATCCAATTTTCATTTTTGTATTTCAAATGGGAATTGCAGGAGCAGCTTGGGCAACGGTGATCAGTCAGATGGTTTCAGCATTATTATTATTTGCCTATATTCCAAAGTTTCGTTCCGTGAAATTTCAATGGGAAGATTTTATCCCACATATGAAGCAAGTAGAAGCAATTGCTGCTCTAGGATTGACTTCATTTATTTTCCAAATTTCAGCCTTAATTGTACAAATTGTGTCGAATAATTTATTGAAAACATATGGAGCTATGTCTATTTATGGAAGTGAAATTCCAATTGCAGTTGGAGGAATTGTTTCTAAAGTATTTGTTATTTTTATTGCATTAATTATTGGAATGACGCAAGGAGTTCAGCCGATTGTCGGATATAATTATGGAGCAAAATATTACGAGCGAGTACGTCAAACGATATTTCTAGCATTAAAAATAGGATTTGGACTTTCATTTGTTACTTGGGCAGTGTTTGAAATTTTCCCGTTACAAATTATTCAACTATTCGGTAATGGAAATGATTTGTATTTTGAATTTGGAATTCGTTATATGAGATACTTTATGCTATTTACTTTAATTAATGGAATAACGATTTTAATTACAACATTTTTCCCAGCAATTGGAAAAGCAAAAACGGGAGCATTTTTATCATTAGCAAGACAATTATTGATTTTATTACCTGTCATGTTATTGATGACTTATACTTTTGGAGTAGAGGGGATGATGTTTGCTACCCCTGTATCAGATGTTATTTCTTTAGTTCTTTGTCTATTTTTCTTTAAACGAGAATTACACGATATTCATATGAAAGAAGAATTGATTTTATCCAAATAATCATTAGAGAGTGAAGTAGTCGAATACTTTGCTCTTTTTTCTTTCTAAGATGGAAATGTTTCGTAAATTGGTTTAAGATAGAGGAAAGGAGTGATGACATGGAATGGAAAACTTTATTGGCAACTACTCGTCTTTCAGACAAAGATTCAAACCATCGTAACGAGTTTGATGATGATTATAAAAGAATTGTAACAAGTCCTGCTTTTAGGCGATTACAAGATAAGACGCAAGTATTTCCATTAGAAAGATTAGACTTTATTCATACAAGGTTAACACATTCTTTAGAAGTAGCAATGATTGCAAGAACATTAGTGAGTGAAATTATACGATTATTGCAACAAGATTCATTGACCGAAACAGATTCCAGCAAACAAGAAATGATTGAGCATCAAAGTGATATTGCTCGAATTGTAGAATGTGCAAGTTTATTACATGATATTGGGAATCCTCCTTATGGACATTTTGGAGAAGATATTATTCGACAATGGTTTAAGAAAAATTTACCACGAATTTTAGCAGAACATTCAGATGTAGCAGATGAATTTTTAGCAAGCCCTTATGTACATGATTTTTATCATTTTGAAGGGAATGCACAATCATTACGAATTATATCGAAGTTACATGATTTTAAGGGAAACTTTGATGGGTTAGATTTAACTCCTGCGACCATTAATACGATTTTAAAATATACAAGAGCTTCTAATCAGCCAAAAACTGACAAAATCACTTCAAAAAAAGTAGGATTTTTCAGAGCTGAAGAAGATATTTTCCGTCAAATTACTTCGATTACTGGAACAGGAGAAAATCGCCATCCATTGACGTTTATTTTAGAAGCTGCAGATGATATTGCATATTTAATTGCAGATATGGAAGATGCCATTGGAAAAGGTGTTTTAAGATTTGCTGTTGCAAAAGAGTATTTACTTACGGTATTAAAAGAAGATAAAACTTCTCCACATTCTAAAAAAGTTGTGAAAATATTAGAAACGATTGATGAAGAAATTTTTAGTATCAATCAATTTTTTGTTGATTTAAGAACAATGTTAATCGATGCAGCGACAGAGTCTTTCGTTCTTCATTATGAGAAGATTATGAATGGAGAGTATCAGCAAGATTTATTATCGGACTCTAGCGCACATGAGTTATACACTCATTTAAGAAAAATTTCTGAAGATAAAATATATGATCATAAGAGTATTTTACGTTTGGAAATAGCAGGGTATTCAACTTTAACGTATTTATTAGAGAATTTTGTTCCACCATTAGTAGCCTATGATACAAACCGTCGATTAGATTATGTGGATTTGAAGAGAATCGGTATTATTTCAGAAAGTCAAAAACGTTCGTATCATTATTTTGCAGAAGGTAAATCTGAAGTGGAAAAATTATATTTACGCTTATTATTGGCAACTGATTTTATCTCAGGAATGACGGATAGTTATGCACATCAACTTTACCGAGATATGGTAGGAATTTAGAAGTTATTTGAAAGGAATTTATACATGAATCAAACATTAGAATATTTACAAGAATTATTAGCAGTCCCTTCTCCAACGGGATATACAGTAGGAGTACAAGAGTACTTAATGAAAACTCTAGAAAAATTATGTTACCCTTATAAAAGAACACCAAAAGGGAATATTATCGTAACGGTAGAAGGGAAGGACAATACGAGTAGTCGTGTAGTAACTGCCCATGTTGATACATTAGGAGCGATTGTTCGTGCTATTAAACCAAGTGGTCGTTTGAAGTTAGATAAAATTGGTGGATATCCATGGAATATGATTGAAGGAGAAAACTGTACCGTTCATATTGCTTCAACAGGTGAAAGTGTAACGGGAACCATTTTAATTCATCAAACAAGTTGTCATGTTTATAAAGATGCTGGTACAGCAGAACGTACGCAAGATAATATGGAAGTTCGTTTGGATCTAGAAGTAAATTTTGAACAAGAGACAAGAAGTTATGGAATTGAAGTGGGAGATTTTGTTTCCTTTGATCCGCGTACAACGATTACTCCAACTGGATTTGTAAAAAGTCGTTTCTTGGACGATAAAGTTAGTGCAGCTATTTTATTAAATTTATTAAAAACTTATCGTGATTGGCATGTTCAGTTACCAGTAACGACTCATTTTATGTTTAGTTGTATTGAAGAAACAGGAACAGGGGCGAATAGTAGTATTCCTGAAAATGCTGTGGAATTTTTAGCAGTCGATATGGGTGCAATGGGGGATGACCAACAAACAGATGAATATACGGTTTCTATTTGTGTGAAAGATGGTTCTGGTCCTTATAATTATACGCTACGTCAACATTTAGTAGACTTAGCAAAAGAAAAAGAGATTGACTATCGCTTAGATATTTATCCATTTTATGGAAGTGATGCTTCAGCTGCCATGCGTGCAGGAGCAGATGTCAAACATGCTTTACTAGGAGCAGGAATCGAATCAAGTCATTCCTATGAAAGAACTCATATTAAATCAATTCAAGCAACTGAAGCTTTAGTAGATGCTTATTTGAAAAGTGAATTAGTATAATCATGACCACCCGTCTAACGGGTGGTCATGATTTTTATAATTGGATTAATAGAATTATTAAACTATACAATAAAATCAATTTAAAGAAAAATAAATATTAGATAATCTTAGACGATAGAAATTAAAAACTCTATTGTCTATTTTTATACTCAAAAGTTGGAGGGTATGATGATGAGGAAAAAATTCTATATTAGGTCAAATAAAAAGCTTTAAGATAGATGACAAAACTAAGTCTAATAAGAAAGACCATAGCAAAGGTGCAGAGAGATAAATATCGGTAGTCTCCGGACGGCCTTTATTTTTTTGCTTTTTTAAAGTGATGTATCAATTGATTAAAAATAACCTATAGTTAATGTTATAATAAATTTGTATGTAATAACAAACATAAGTATTTTTTTAATGTATATATGTACGAGATTAGCTATCGAAAAAATAATCTTGGAGGTTATATGGAATTAAGTTATAAAAGGTTATTTAAAAAACTCATTGATTTAGATATGCAACATAATGAGCTTATGGAAAAAGCAAATGTAAGTAGGAGTACATTTTATAAATTAAAGAATGGTGAGAATGTAACTACCGATATTTTGCTCAGAATTTGTGATGCATTGGATTGCGACATATCAGAAATTATGGAGTGTATTAAAAATGATTGAAATAATAAATGGAGAATGAATAGAAGAATTGAGGAAGTTAGACTCATCTACGGTTGATTTAATTATTACAGATTCTCCATATAATATTGCGAATTTCATGAACGGGAGAGATACAAATCTATAAAAAATGCGTTCTAATTTTTTTGGTGCTGCTGGTTGGGATGATTTAGATTTTAATGATTGGAAAGACCATATGAGATTGTTTTTAAAGAATTAAGTAGGATACTTAAGAATGGTACTTCCATGATAGTTTTTATGTCAATATTAAGGGTTGAAACTCTTGTTGAAATAGTAAATGAATTTGGTTTTTATTATAAAACCACTGGAATTTGGCACAAAACAAATCCAATACCTAGAAATATGAATTTACATTTTATTAATTCAAATGAGTGCTGGATATATTTTACTTATAAAACAAAAACAGGAACATTCAATAATAAAGGTAAATTGGTTCTAGACTATATTGAAACATCTGTCACGACTGCTAGGGAAAAGAAATTAGGTAAACATCCAACACAAAAGCCAATTATATTATTCGAACATTTTATAAGATTGCTTTCAAATGAGGGCGATTTAGTAGTAGATCCATTTCTAGGAAGCGGTTCTTCTGCAATTGCAAGCTATAGATTAAATAGAAATTTTATCGGTGTTGAATTAGAAGAAAAATATGCTAAATTAGCGAATATGAGGGTAGAAGATGAAAAGACAAGTTATTGATTTGTTTTTTGGAGTTGGTGGACTATCTAAAGAATTTTTCGACTCAGGATTTGAAATTGTTTTAGCAAATGAAGTTGACTATTCTATAGCTAATTTTTATAAAAAAAATCATCCTAAAGTGAAAATGATTAATGAAGATATTTCAAAATTAGATATTGATGATGTTTTTAATGAGTATAAAAATATAGACGTAATTGTTTGGGGACCACCTTGTCAAGGATTTTCTCAAAAAGGGAAAAGAAAAATAATGGATGATCCACGTAATTATTTATTTAAATATTTTTTGAGGTAGTTAGTGTTGTTAGACCGAAGTATTTTGTACTAGAAAATGTAGCCAATATATTAACTGCAAATAACGGACATTTTAAAGACGAAATTTATAGCTTATGTTCCAGTAATGGTTACACGTTATGATGATACCCTAGTAAGGAAGATTATCCAGAATGTTAGTATTTATGATGACCACTTTGTAATATGCTTTAAATCTGGAATTGAAATGGAAGTATGATTTAATACTAATATAAACCGTCAATTAAGAGTTAGGTTCTCTTGATTGGCGGTTTTTGCATTGACTTTTACATGATTTATACATGTGATATTATCAAAAATGTTGTTTATAAGGTTATTGATAAGGAGTTGACCACATGAGTGATGTAATAAGCTGTTAGATGAAGCTATTAAAGAAACCGAAAACTTGTACGAAGGAGAAGTCTTTATTTTTAAGGAATTGTTTAAAGGATATGTATGGAACAGGATACCGAGAAAGGACTGTACTAATGTCTTAGTAGATGTTTTTGAGATATTTTAAATAATAAAAAACACTTGAATAAATGCTCATATAACTATTGACACAATAGAAAAATAATAATATAATAAATACACAACGTATGAATGCTTATTCAAGTAATCAGATGAAATGATTTAAAAAGAGGTGATAATATGACTAAAAAATTTAATTCAATTGAAAGATGTGACTACAATGTAATTCATGAGGATATTGTAAATCAAGTTAGAGATAAAATGCCTCAAGAAGAAAGCCTTTATGATCTAGCAGAATTGTTTAAAGTATTTGGAGATTCAACACGAATCAGGATATTATGGGCTTTACATGAAGCTGAAATGTGTGTTTGTGATATCGCTGTATTACTTAACATGACACAATCAGCAATTTCCCATCAGCTGAGAGTCTTAAAACAAGCTAATTTAGTGAAAAACAGAAAAGAAGGCAAAGTAGTATATTATTCATTAGTTGATGATCATGTAAGAGAAATATTTGACCAAGGTCTAATTCATATCAACGAGAAGTAGTAATGCGGTAGAATAGAATATTTTTTGAAGATATTTGGGCATATATTTAAGTCTTCATTTCAAATGAGCAATGCTTCAAGAAAATTTGAAAAAGACTTGTAGTATTCAAAATAAAATTACAAATAATATTTAGGAGGATTTAATAATGAAAAAGAAATTTATACTTGAAGGTTTAGATTGTGCAAATTGCGCGGCAAAAATGGAAAAGGCTATTAATGAGCTTGATGGAGTGAAAGAAGCTACTGTTAACTTTATGACCACAAAACTCGTTATTGATGGTGAGGATGAAAAAATGCCAACAATAATAGCAGAGGCCGAAAGAATAGTTAAAAAAATCGAACCCGATACAACTATGAAAAAGGCTTAAAGGAGGCTATTTAGTATGACAAAACGACTATGGCGAATAATTATTGGTGCAGCCGTGTTAGCTACAGCAGTATTGCTTAGTTTAAATAACGAATGGTTACAGATTGCTCTCTTTATAATAAGTTACATTATTGTAGGTGGAGATGTTGTAAAAAGAGCTGTAAAAAATATTTTTAAAGGTCAAGTTTTCGATGAAAATTTTTTAATGAGTATTGCAACAATTGGTGCATTTTTTATTGGTGAGTATCCTGAAGGTGTTGCAGTTATGCTGTTTTATCAAGTTGGAGAACTGTTTCAAAGCTATGCAGTTGGCAAGTCGAGAAAGTCAATTGCAAGCCTTATGGATATTCGACCAGATTATGCAAATGTTAAAAAAGGTGATGAACTTGTCAAAGTTGACCCAGATGAAGTACAAATTGGAGATATTATTGTAATTAAAGCAGGAGAAAAAATTCCTCTTGATGGCAAGGTAATTGAGGGAAGTTCAATGATTGATACATCGACACTAACAGGCGAATCTGTTCCTCGTGAAGTAGAAGTTGGAAGTGATATCCTAAGTGGGTGCATCAACATTAATGGGGTTATTACAGCAGAGGTTACCAAGGAATTTGGAGAATCTACTGTAAGTAAAATTCTTGATTTAGTTGAAAATGCAAGTAGTAAAAAATCCAATTCAGAACAATTTATTACGAAGTTTGCGAGATATTATACACCGGTTGTGGTTATAATTGCAGTTTTTCTAGCTATTATACCACCTCTTGTTATAGACGGGGCGACTTTTAGTGATTGGATATATAGAGCACTATCATTCCTTGTGGTATCCTGTCCGTGTGCTTTAGTTATTTCAATTCCTTTGAGTTTCTTCGGTGGAATAGGTGGAGCCTCAAAAAAAGGTGTTTTAGTCAAGGGTAGTAATTATTTAGAGGCATTAGCAGAAACTGAAATTGTTGTTTTTGATAAAACTGGAACACTAACGAAAGGTGTATTTAATGTACAGGAAATTCATCCAGAAGGAGTTTCCAAAGAAGAGCTACTAGAATTAACTGCACATGCAGAAAGCTATTCCAATCATCCGATTTCACTTTCACTGAAACGTGCATATAGCAAAGAAATAGACAATGGACGTATTTCAGATGTAGAAGAGATATCAGGTCATGGTGTTATTGCAACAGTAGATGGCAAAAAGGTTATGGCAGGAAATATCAAACTTATGAAAATGATGGATATCCCTTATTTCAAGGGAGAGCTGATCGGTACTATTGTACATGTTGCTGTTAATAACAAATATATAGGTTACATTGTAATTGCCGATGAGGTAAAGGAAGATTCAGCACAAGCAATCAAGGAACTTAAGGCAGCTAATATTAAACAAATAGTTATGTTGACAGGTGATAATAAAAGTATTGGTTCAAAAGTTGCTAAAGAGCTTGGTCTTGATAAGGTTTATGCAGAACTGTTGCCAGCAGACAAAGTTGAAAAATTAGAAGAATTATTTTCGCAAAAATCTAAAAAAGGTAAACTTGCCTTTGTTGGTGACGGAATCAATGATGCACCTGTATTAGCTCGTGCAGACATTGGAATAGCAATGGGTGGTTTAGGTTCTGATGCGGCCATTGAAGCTTCTGATGTTGTAATTATGACTGATGAGCCATCGAAAATTGCTACTACAATGAAGATTTCTAAAAAGACACTAAAAATTGCACATCAAAACATAGTATTTGCAATTGGAATAAAAATAATTGTTCTTATTTTGAGTGCTTTTGGAATAACTACTATGTGGGCAGCTATATTTGCAGATGTAGGTGTAACTATCATCGCAGTATTAAATGCTTTTAGAGCTTTGAATGTAAAGAATCTATAAACTATTTTTCCTATTCACCCCTTGAATGATACCGATAATTGACGATACAATCAAGGGGTATTTTTTTATTTAAAAACTATAAATGAAAATTGGTTGGGATTTACCTTGAATTAAATGGTTTTAAATATATGGAGGTTATGTAATTGAAAGTTATTGATGAATGTTGCTGTGAATGTATCACACAAAATTTAAATAGAACAAAGGAGAATTGAATCAAGTCATTCCTATGAAAGAACACATATAAAATCAATTTAGGCAACCGAAGCTTTAGTAGATGCTTATTTAAAAAGTGAATTAGTATAATAAAAACGACTCTTATGTACGATAACCTTATGCCATTGATAAAAAGCTTATAGACCTGTTTCTACTTACAGACAAGACTACTTGGCATACGTAGTGTTCACTTGTTTCATGTTGAGGTGGTATCACTGCTTGTACGAGCTGAGGCATTAGCGAAGTAGAAGTAGATGCTCCGCCAATGGGATAGGACTCGTAGAATAAGGAGAAATACCGACGAGATGATACGGTAAGTTCGAACCGCTGAGTGTGTGGCTCTGCTCTTCCAATCTGAGAAAGTCGAAAAGTAGAAGGGGATGGTATTGGTATCAATCAATGAGCAACAAAGTAACAGCATGATTCGAAACATTTGCTTGTAATTTGAGGAGGAACATCAATATGGATGGAATAACAAATGATTATATAAAAACGGCTAAACTAATGAAACAATTATGGCCCCGATTGTCTGATAAAGAAGCTATTGATGAAGTAAAAAAATATACGAATGGCAAAAATACTGCAATCTTTACTGAAGTTGAAGGTGACACAATTGTAGGTCTAGCACTATGTTCACTCAGATTTGATTATGTTGAAGGTTGTAAATATAGTCCTGTTGGATTCTTAGAAGGGATTATTGTCGACGAGGAATATCGTTTAAAGAATATTGCTAAAAATCTCTGTACAAAATGTGAGGAATGGGCGAAAAATAAAGGATGTAAGGAGTTTGCAAGTGACTGTACTTTAACGAATACGGATTCTATAATATTTCATCTCAATATTGGATTTCAGGAGGCAAATAGAATTATTCATTTTAAGAAGAATTTATAATTTCAGAACGTGGTAAAAATTTATGTATCTTTAGGAAGTGTGAAAGAATGGACGGACTATGAATTACTTTTCATTAGTTAAGAATATAATAATGTTGTAAAGTTAATCGAGGAGTGATTGATAAAGATTATTAGTAAAGTAGCCATAAATAAAAGCTGGTCAGATGATAAAAAATATTGTGTGACAGATCAAAATCAGCAAAAATATTTCTTGTGTATTTCTGAACTATAAAATATTTTAATTCTAAAGTTTAATTTTAAACAACAATTCTATTACTTTCGTTCTATAATATAGAAGTTTGCTAACACCACATTTTATGTTTAGTTGTATTGAAGAAACGGGAACAGGGGCGAATAGTAGCATTCCTGAAAATGCTGTGGAATTTTTAGCAGTCGATATGGGTGCAATGGGAGATGACCAACAAACAGATGAATATACGGTTTCTATTTGTGTGAAAGATGGTTCTGGTCCTTATAATTATACGCTACGTCAACATTTAGTAGACTTAGCAAAAGAAAAAGAAATTGACTATCGTTTAGATATTTATCCATTTTATGGAAGTGATGCTTCAGCTGCCATGCGTGCAGGAGCAGATGTCAAACATGCTTTACTAGGAGCAGGAATCGAATCAAGTCATTCCTATGAAAGAACACATATAAAATCAATTTAGGCAACCGAAGCTTTAGTAGATGCTTATTTAAAAAGTGAATTAGTATAATAAAAACGACTCTTATCGTTCGATAGGAGTCGTTTATTTTTTATGATAGAGTTTTATTAATGAGTTTCATATCCCATTAAAATACCACCTTGTTCAGCATAGTAGCTACATAATCCACTAGTAGGATAAGCTTGAACATCAGCATTAGGGAATTCAGAGTGAATTGCTGTCGTAATCATGGCACAAATTTCTGGATTATCGCAATGACTAATCGCCACACGTCCACCTTGGTAATGATTTTTCTTCATTTCATCCCAGATGGCAGTAACAGCACGCTTTTGTCCACGTGATTTATGGAGTAATTCTAATGTTCCTTCTGTACTAGCCTGTCCAACCATGCGAATATTTAATAATCCAACAACACGTCCAACCAATTTGCTAAGACGACCGTTTTTCACTAAATTATCTACACTTGCTAGAGCAAATAATAGTTTAGTTTTTGAATGATAATTACGAGCTTTTTCAACAACTACTTCAAAAGAAGGGTCTTCTTTGATGAAGGTTGCAATGGCTTGTGTGAGTAATACCATTTCTCCGCTGGCTGATAAGCTGTCGATAATTTCAATGTTTGCTTCAGGATGTTCTTCTAAGTACATTTTTTTTGCTAATTGTGCACTATTATGGCTTCCAGATAAAGTACCAGTAATCGTTACGACAATAATATTGTCAGCACCTTCAAATGATTGTAAATAGCTCTCAGGGCTTGGACAAGATGAAGAAGTTTTTCCTTCATAGGCATACATTTTTACCATCATTTGATCAATTTCTAATGCTTCATTATCAATAAATTCTTCCTCACCTACATGAATCGTTAAAGGAACATTAATGTAAGTACAATGCTCAGGTAGAGATTCTAAGTGTTTGATATCACAACCAGAATCTGTAATAATTTTCCAAGTCATTTGTTTCCTCCTAGGGATTATATTTTCAATTAATGAGTTCAATATACTGAGAAAAAAGGGAATTGTCAATGGATAACTGAAACGCTACCACTGTTGAAAATAAGAATAAAAATCGGTAAAATAGAAAGGAAGAAGAACAAGGAGGAGTTCCAATGAAAAGAGCAGCCATTGTATTGACAACAGGATTTGAAGAAATTGAGGCAATAGCGCCAATGGATATTTTACGTCGTGCAGGAGTAGAAGTCGATATAGTTGGAGTAGATGCTAAAGTAGCGACTGGTTCACATAATTTAACGATTTCAACAGATAAAGAATTAGTAGAGGTTATGAATGAGTTATATGATATTGTAATTTTACCAGGTGGAATGCCAGGGGCAAAATTATTAAAAAATCACCAAGCGGTACAAGATTTTGTCAAACGTCATTATGATGTTGGCAAATTGGTCGCAGCTAATTGTGCTGCACCGATTGCCATTGAAAATTCTGGAGCGTTAAAAAATTGTCATTACACTTGTTATCCTGGATTTGAAAAACAAATTGTTGATGGTACTTATACAGGTGATTTTGTACATCAAGATGGTCGAGTGATTACGGGTTCAGGTCCCGCAGCAGCTTTTGAGTTTTCTTATACAATTGTGGGGGCTTTAGGGATTGATGCAGCACCCCTAAGAGAAGCGATGGGATATAATCGTTTGCTACAATAAGGTGTTCATAAAGCTTAATAAAATTTCAAAGTAATAGTTATTAAAATTGAAGTGGACAAAGGAATCTAAATAAAACTTAAGATTTCTGTCCATTTTTCTTTTGAAATTGTAATTTGCTTGTTTAATCAGTTGTTAGTATAATAAAGTGGATTATGATAATTAGAAATGTAACATTGATTTAACGCTAGTATTAATGTTACAAATATGTTACAATATTACAGAACGATGTTATTATAGAAGAATTTATCCGAATATTTAAAGTTAGAGAAGGGGTTCTATGCACGAAAAAGAACTGAAAAAATTAAAGGAAAAGTTAAGAGAAGACGGCGTAAGAATGACAACTCAAAGAATAGCCATTTTAGATTATTTAGCTGAGTCGCATCATCCTACTGCTGAGGATATTTACACAGCTATTGTTGCGAAAGATCCCAATATTAGTATGGCAACCGTTTATAATAATTTGAATAAATTAACGGATGAGGGATATTTACTAGAATTAACATATGGGGATGATGCTAGTAGATATGATTTTAATATAGGGAAGCACTATCATGTAGTCTGTCAAGAATGTGGTTGTGTAGAGGATTTATTTTATCCTTTATTGGAAGATGTAGAATCAGTTGCTGAAGAATTAACAGGGTATAAAGTTCTAGGGCATCGTATGGAAGTTTTTGGAGTTTGTCCAAATTGTCAACAAAAATCATAAAATGTAAAGATTAGGAAGAGGAAATATGAAGAGAGACTGGAAAGGTATAAAACGATTAGAACTACCTCAATTAGTTGCAATTGCTATTTTGATTTTATTTTTAGTATTAGTTGAGTGGTTCGTAGTCAGCAGCTTAGCAAAAAATCATTTGATTAGAAGAAATGAAGCTGTTATGAGAAAAGCTGAAGCAACTGATGCACAGCAGTATAATGAAGCTGTAGAAGTTCAATCTCAAACTATTGGGAATACAGTATTTACGGTGTCATATCCTACTGTTGACCAAAAAATCGTTGAACCTATTCAAAAGGAATTAGATGTTTTATTAGAAAAAGCACAAGAACAATATAAAGATGAATCAAAACGTACTTGGGTATATTTAAAGGTGTATCAATCACATGTTTTAAATGGAATCAAAGATGTTTATTATTATCAATCTGTTTACCAAGAAACTAAAAAAGGATTGGAACAGGTAGCTTATGATGAATTAGGGCATCAATTAGAAGGTAAAGAAAAATCTGGGACAGCTGTTATCAGTGAATTATTTATTAATGATTTAGAAGTTACGAATCATTTTGTTAAAAAAGCTATGAACGTAGCAAAAGAACAATCTTTATCTGAAGAACAGACTAACCAATTATTAAAAGAATTTGCTTATGAAAATTGGAAAAACCTAGATGCATCTATTATTCAAAATGGATTTAGATTCAACTTGAAAGAACCTATTCAAACGAGTAACGGAGAAAACTTGACTCAAATTTCATTTTCGTTTCAAGAACTATTTCCAATTTTAAAAAGTGATCGTATTCCTGAGTCACAACAAGAAGCTTATGAAAATTGGAAAAATCAATTAGAGGAACGTTTAAATGAAAAACGTGTGGCAATTAGTTTTGATGATGGTCCAAGTAGTGAGTTGACTCCGAAAGTTTTAGATATTTTAAAACGATATGGAGTTCATGCAACATTCTATATTATGGGAAAACATGTTCCGGGTAATGAAGATATTATTAAACAAATTGTGGAACAAGGCCATCAAGTAGGAAATCATTCATATAGCCATCCATTATTAACAACATTAACTCCTGAAGGTGTTCATAAACAAGTGGCAGATACTCAAAAATTAATTGGAGATGCTACTGGCGGAATTCGTCCAACAACTTTAAGACCTCCATATGGTGGATTTGACCGTATGGTTGCAGAACAAGCAGGAATTGCTATTTTAAATTGGTCTGTAGATACTTTAGATTGGAAGAGTAGAAATGTAAATAGTATTCTTCAAGAAGTAAGAGAAGGAACTTATAATGGTTCAATTATTTTAATGCACGATATTCATCCAGAAACAGTTGAAGCTTTACCTCGATTATTAGACTTCTTACAACAGGAAGGATATGCGATTGGTTCAATTGACGAATTAATGGGTGGACAAGCAATGTTACCAAATCATGTATACTTCGATAGAAAATCACATAAAGAAGTTCAATAATAAAACTATCAAATTACTTGATTTTTTGATAGAGTTACGTTAATCTATTAGTGTGTTTTAACACAGACCTTGTACCGAGTTTTACGATTCACCAACGTTTTACTCAGTAGAAGGAATAATATAAGAAAGAGGTGTTTAGAAATGGCTATTTCTAAAGAACAAAAGAACGCAATCATCAAAGAGTACGCGATTAAAGAAGGAGATACTGGTTCACCAGAAGTACAAATTGCTGTACTTACTTACGAAATCAATCACTTAAACGATCATATTCGTGTACACAAAAAAGACTACCACTCAAACCGTGGTTTATTGAAAAAAGTTGGTCACCGTCGTAACTTATTAGCATACTTACGTAACAAAGATATCCAACGTTACCGTGAGTTAATCAACCGTTTAGGTTTACGTCGTTAATCATACGATTCAACAAGTCTCACTCCATCGTTTTTCGATGGGGTGTTTTTTTATGAAAAAAAGACGACCGAAGTCGTCTTAAAATGCTGTTGATTGTTTAAAGTGAAATAATTTGATCATTCGTATTGATTTTTTTGAAAATTTTATCTTTTAAGAGATAAGCTTCTCCGTATAGTTCTTCCATTCCATCATGTCCATAAATATAAGTACCATCTGGGAAAATGTAAAATTCTTGATTCATGCTATCTTCTGTAGCAATTTCTTTAATGACATGTTTTCCATCTAAATATTCATGTTTTAAAAAATTATAATGAGGAATCACTTGCTTCGTTGTCAGTCGTAAGCCTATTAGAAATCTTTGGTAATCTGGATTTATACTTTCACCTTCTAATTCTGGATGAGCGTAAACCGTTTCTGCTGCATTCATTGTTCCAGCGCTAATGCCAATAACGACCCCTTTAAAGGTTTGAATTTTTTCAGCTAATTGAATTTCTTGGAAAAATTGATTTTGTGTAGGGACATGACCACCGGATAAAATAACTAAGTCGACTTCATTTAAATATTCTTGAACATTTACTGTTTGACGGTGATCAAAAATAATAAATGGATCAAAATGAAGTCCAACTTCTTCAAATCCTAATTTTGTATAAGAAGAAAAGTCATCTGTTAATTCATATGCATCTGGGTCAGATGAAATATATAAGGTTTTAATCGTTGTTTTTCCAAGTGCATTTTTTAAGTTTTCAATGAAACCATTAGCGGAGTTTACTTTATAAGATTCAGGAATACTTGCACTACTTGTTAAAAAATATTTCATAAGATTCATCCTTTCAAGTTCTATAAGCATAGCCTAAGAGAGAAAAAATTTTTTGTCAAGAATGAAGCTGTGGTATACTACATAAAAATGGAAATGGTAATATGAAAGGGATTTTGAATGACAATTAGAGTAGCAACAATAGAAGATGCAGCAGCATTAGTAGAAATTTATCGATATTATGTAGAAGAAACAGCGATTACTTTTGAATATGATGTTCCAAGTATCGAAGAATTCGAAAGAAGAATTCAAACGACTCTTGAAAAATATCCATATTATGTAATTGAGGAAGAAGGAGAAGTGCTAGGATATGCCTATTCAGGTCCTTTTGCGAGTCGAAAAGCTTTTTCTTGGTCAGCAGAAATTAGTATTTATTTAAAACAAAATCAACAAAGAAAAGGCTATGGGAAAAAATTATATCAACTAATGGAAGCTAAATTACAAGAATTAGGGTATCAAAATATTTATGCTTGTATTGCGACACCTGAAGTGGAAGATGAATATTTAACAAATAATAGTGTTCAATATCATGAATATATGGGCTACAGCTTAGTAGGAGAATTTAAACGTTGTGGTTATAAATTTGATCGTTGGTATCATATTGTTTGGATGGAAAAATGGATTGGAAAACATGAAAGTCCAATAGAAGAACCAAAAAGTTTTTCAGAGCATAAAAAAGTTTGTGAAAATTCTATCTAAATGTTTATCTCAAGCAGTTTCTTTGATATTGGTTTGTGCAGATGATATAATGAGTACTCATTAAGAAATTACTTTGGAGGTAGTTTATGTCAAAAAAAATTCGAGTACTATTGTACTATAAATATGTACCAATTGAGAATGGAGCACAATTTGCTGCAGATCATTTGGAATTTTGTAAATCAATCGGACTAAAAGGACGTATTTTAGTCGCTGATGAAGGAATTAATGGAACTGTTTCAGGAGATTATGAAACAACTCAAAAATATATGGACTATGTTCATTCTTTACCAGGAATGGAAGACTTATGGTTCAAAATTGATGAAGAAGATGAACAAGCTTTCAAAAAAATGTTTGTTCGTTATAAAAAAGAAATCGTTCATTTAGGATTAGAAGATAATGATTTCGATAATGACATTAATCCTTTAGAAACAACTGGAGCTTATTTATCTCCTAAAGAATTTAAAGAAGCTTTATTAGATGAAAATACAGTTGTTTTAGATACACGAAATGATTATGAATTTGATTTAGGTCATTTCCGTGGAGCGATTCGTCCAGACATTCGTAACTTCCGTGAATTACCACAATGGGTTCGTGATAATAAAGAAAAATTCATGGACAAACGAGTAGTTGTATATTGTACAGGTGGAGTTCGTTGTGAGAAATTCTCAGGATGGATGGTTCGTGAAGGGTATAAAGATGTAGGTCAATTACACGGTGGTATTGCGACTTATGGTAAAGACCCAGAAGTACAAGGCGAATTATGGGATGGAAAAATGTATGTTTTCGATGAACGTATTGCAGTAGATATCAACCATGTAAATCCAGTTGTAATCGGAAAAGATTGGTTCGATGGAACTCCATGTGAGCGTTATGTAAACTGTGCAAATCCTGAATGTAACCGTCAAATTTTAACTTCAGAAGAAAATGAAGCAAAATATATCGGGGGATGCAGTCATGAATGCCGTGTTCACCCAAGAAACCGTTATGTTGCTGCTAAAGGATTAACTCCTGCAGAAGTAATGGAACGCTTAGCAGCGATTGGAGAAGAATTACCAGTTCAAGCTTAATTGTAAAGTAAAACTCTTATTGTAACGGATGTTATAGTAAGAGTTTTTGTTTTTCTAAAATCGCTTGACAATTTATATATGGTAGCTAATAATGAATTTATTCTAGTAAATAGGAGGGATTCTATGACAAGAACCACTAGAGGAACAGTATCGATTATTATTGCAATTGTATTAATGGGGATTATATTTTATAGTTCTTCAATGCCTTATCATGATCAATCGCTTGTTTCAAACATACAGACAACTTTACCATTTCAACCTTTTTCAGAAATGCTATCAAAAATTCATTTTACGTATGCAGGAAAAGTAATTAGTATTCCAAGTTTAGGATATGCTCAATTTCTTGAATTTTTTATTCGTAAGGGAGCTCATTTCTTAGTTTATTATTTCATTGGATATCACTGGTCTAGAGGACTAAAAATTCATTTGAAAAATCGTGGTTGGAGTTTAATGATTGCGATTTTTATTACTGTTTTATATGCAATTACAGATGAATTTCACCAAGGCTTAACTCCGGGAAGAACTCCATTAATACAAGATGTTGTTTTAGATAGTTTCGGAGGGATTTTTGGAGCATTATTAGGATTTTTAAAAAAATAACAAAAAAAGTCGAGAAAAAAATATTTTCTCGACTTTTTTGCGTATATATAAGGTGACTAGTCAATTTTTAATAAAGGAGGGAGAAAAATGGAGGAGCTAACGAATGAAATTTTATTGGCAGCACTGCAATTTCGCATTGATGACATTCATTTACTGCCTTTTGGTGAGGAGTATCGTTTTTATTTACGAGATGGAGAGCAATTATCCTTACTAAAGACTATTGATTCGGATACCGCTAATCGGTGGATTACTTTTGTAAAGTATCGGTCTGGAATGGATGTAGGGGAAAAGCGTAGACCACAAAGTGGTGCAATGAAATATGAATTAACGAATGGAACAAGCATTGAATTACGTTTATCAGTGATTACAAACTTTAAAATGCAAACGTCCGTTGTGATTCGTTTATTACATTTATCGATGGATGAGAAAAAATCTGGAGAAGTATCCACCTATTTTTCAAAAGATATTGAGCTTCTTCAAACAATGTTGCATTACAAGAGTGGGCTAATATTATTTTCAGGACCTGTCAGCTCCGGAAAAACGACAACAATGTATCACCTGTTAAGAAATCGTGTTAGTGATACAAATTTACAAGTTATCACAATGGAAGAGCCAGTTGAAATGAGTGAACCTTTATTTTTACAAACAGAAATTAATGAAAAAGCAGGAATTACGTATGAATTACTAATCAAAAGTTCACTAAGACATCATCCTGATATGATGCTAATCGGAGAAATTCGTGATGAAATGACTGCAAAAATGGTTATTCGCGGGGCCTTAACAGGACATTTAATGTTAGCGACAGTTCATGCAAAAGATTGTAAAGGAGTTATTTCAAGATTAGAGGAGTTAGGCATTACAAAAGATTTATTAAGGCAAACATTAGTTGCAGTAGTGGCACAACGTTTAGTACCAAGATATTGTTCTCTTTGTCAGAGTCGTTGTTGCTTTCATTGTAATCATATTCCTCTTTCAAAGAAAAAGGCTACTTTATTTGATATTGCATACGGAATTTCATTGCAGCATTTAATTCAAGAAGAAGAATTTTTGAATCCACTGTTACATCCTTTTAATAGAAAGTTGAGGAAAGCTTATGCGCTTGGATATATTTCAAAAGAAAGTTTCGAAGCCTACAAAATCTATTAAGAAATGGTCTAACAAAACACAGGCTTTGTTTTTAACCCAAGTAGGAGAATTATTAGAAGAGGGCTTCACTTTACAGGAAACATTGGCATTTGCTAAATTACTCATTCCAAAACAAGAACATGTGATTAGTAAAATGATGGAACAATTATTGATGGGTGAGAGATTTGATGAAGTTTTACATCTTGTAGGCTATTCTGATTCGATTTGTTCGCAAATATATTTATCCATGTCGACAGGTGCTTTTGCACTATCTTGTCGAACGATTGGACAATATTTAGATCAAAAGGATCAACAATTAAAAAAATTACGCCAAGTATTAATGTATCCATGTATTTTAATTGTGTTTTTAGTTTGTATGGTTGCTGCAATTCGTTATTTACTTTTAGGGCAGCTACAATCGATGGTTCAAGTAGAGAGTATTAAAGACCATATGATGCTTTATTTGATATGGAATGGTTTTGTTCATTTACCTTGGATTGTTTTAGGAGTCAGTCTGTTTATAGGGATTGTAGCAGGTATAGTATATGTATATTGGAAAAATAAAACAATTTTGAGACGTCTACGCTTATTAATTCACCTACCCATTGTAGGAAGCATAGTTCGTCAATATTACACATTTTTATATGCTAGAGAATTTGCCTATTTTTTAGGAAATGGACAGTCATTACTGCAAATGATTGAACAGATGAAACAAGCAGGTACAAGTCCATTAACAAAGGCTATTGCTGAATTTATTGAAAGTGAAATGCAAAAAGGAATTTCATTTGCAGCGGCGATTGATCAATTGAAGTTATTTCAACAACCACTTATTTTACTAATTGTACAAGGAGAACTAACTCATCAATTAGACATTAAATTACGCCAATTTTCCAAAAATTCATTTGAAGATTTTAAAGGAACACTGGAAAAGAAAATAATGCTTGTTCAGCCAGTTTTATTTATTGGAATTGGGCTAATGATTATGTCAATGTACATTATTTTAATGTTACCAACGTTAACAATGATTGGAGGAAATTAAAATGAAAAAATTAATCAAAAAGAAAAAAGCTTTTACATTAATTGAATTACTCATTTGTCTATTTATTATTGGGCTGATGATGTTACTCATTATTCCTAATATTGCTAAACAAAGAGAAGAGGCACAAAAGAAATCGGACGCCGCGATTGTGAAAGTCATTGAAAATCAACAGGAATTGTATCAATTAGATAAAAATGTAAAAGAAAAACCAAATGCTCAAACATTAAAGGATAATGGATATATTACTCAAGAACAATTAGATTCCTATAATAAGACAACAAATAAAGCTGCAACTAATTCTCGATAATTAATGAGTTGGAGGAATAATAATGAAAGCTCATGCATTTACTTTAGTAGAATTACTCGTTTCTCTCAGTATTCTACTTATCTTATTATGGTTAGTTCCTCCAGCTATAGAGGATTTTGGAGAAACATATCAAGAAAGAGTATTTATAAAGCAGTTCGAGAATGATTTGAAATTGGTACAGGCGAGTGCACAGGCTACTGGGAAATATTCTTATTTAGAAATAAATACTCCTGATAAAAATTTCTATCAGTTATCTTGTCCAGGAAATGAACATTTAAATGTAGTTAGAGAGATACCAAAAAATATTTCTACTTCAGGGATTCCTATTGTTGAATATAAAGGGGAAACAGGGAATATTACCACCTTTAAAGAGTTCTCAAAAATTACTTTTAATAGTAAAAAGTATTCCTATAAGTTTACATTTCAATTAGGAGGAGGTAGATACTATGTTAAAGTTTCAAAAAATTAAAGCATATGCATTTGTAGAAGCTTTACTAGCCTTAATGATTGCGACTTTAACCGTATTATTACTTTCGTTTGTATTAGGCGATTCCGTAAAAAGAGAACAGCAGCATAAATGCATCTTAAATGAATACTCGAAACAATTGATGAAGTTACATGAAAGTAGACCTCCAGTAAGCTATATAGAAGAAAATACTATATCAAAGAGTTCTACCTCAAACTCAGAAAATAATACTTCATCAAAAAAAGACTCTCCAAAAAATTCCGAGTATAAAAATAAAGAAGTCACACATTTGAAAAAAATCAATTCAAAAACTCCAGTAACTTCTGTGCACATTTCTTGTAATCAGGAGGAGGTGGTTCGAATTGAAAGAATGGATTCAACGGAAAAAGTCAGCATTTCTACTCATTGAGCAATTAATGGCTTTAGCGATTTTTGCAGTTAGTATTCTATTAATTAGTGGAGTTTATCAAGTATTATTAAAAGTGCAAAATAAATTGGAAGTCCCTAATTATATAGAATGGCATTTGATGACAACACAAATAGATACTCACTTACAAGGTTATGCAAAAAATAATAACCCTGAGTTGATTGAATTTGTAAATCAACGAACTGTCAAAGAAGGGAATTATGAAGTTAGAGCAAAACCAGATGATGAAAATGTAAAAACAATTTTATGGATTAGTAAAGATAAAGGCTACCATCCATTATTAATTGGATATGAAAAAATGTTTCTTCATAGTGAAAAAGCTGGAGTGCGTCTGAAAGGAATCTTACGAAATAACGAAAAATTTGAAACATATTTTATTCCAGGGAATCGTGTTATTTCACTTGAAAAAGAAGTCATTCAAAAAGAGGAATCCACTTCGAGTAAAGAAGGTCATAAAAAGGAGGACTCTCATGATAAAAAATCTAATAAAACATCAAAAGATAAAAGCTAGTTTAGTAGTTCCTTTCTTAGCTTTACTATTTATTACAAGTTTAGTAACGGTTGCTTTCTATCAAATTAGAGTCGCAAATGCGAATCAGTATCGATTACTCCGTGATACGTATCAACTGAAAATAATGTTAGAATTAACAACTCAAAATTTAGATAGTCATTTAGAAGTAAAAGATAATGAAATGATTTTTCCTACGAAAATAGACTTTTCGACTGGAATTGTAGAAATTAAATGGGATGAAAAAAGTAAAGTTTTTGATTTAAGTGCTCATTTAAAAAATGGTTCCACTCGTTCTGAAAAAGTTTATCTTGTATTTAATGAGAAGAAAGTTAACGAAAAAACACAGTGAATGAGTTTGTTTCATATGCAATCTATGGTATACTTTTCATGATAATATGAAAAGTTGGTGGTTAAATGGAACAAACAATTGGAGAAATCTTAAAACGTGCTCGTCAGTTAAAAGGATATACTTTAGATGACTTGCAACAAATTACAAAAATTCAAAAAAAATATTTAATTGCAATCGAAGAAAATGATTTCGATTTAATGCCTGGAGACTTTTATACTCGAGCATTTATTAAACAAGTTGCAGAAACAGTTGGGGTAGATGGTGTTCGTTTGTTGGAAGAATTCCAATTAGAAACTCCAAAAAATCCTGGAGGAATTCCAGAGGAAGAATCTGTATTAGCAGATAAAAAATTCATCTCAAGTCGTTTATCAAATAATAGAGAGGCACAAACTTCTGTTACAAAAGCTTGGGGACAATTTAAAAATTATTTACCTACAATTTTATTAGGAATGTTAGCTGTAGCAATTGTATTTGCGATTGCACAGTCATTATTGAATAAACGTTCAACTCCGAAGCCAGCAGCAGTTGCTACAACTGTAACAGCTCAAAATACAACAACAGCTGAGAAAGCAGAAGAAACAACTGTGGCGGAAACTACACAATCAACAACGACTACAAAAGAAATAAAAGAAACAACGATTCGTTATTCTTATGCAAATGGAAATTCATTATATTACACAGCAAAATTAGCTGAATTTCCTGCGAATTTAGTAGTCACAAACCGTGCAAGAACACAATTATGGGCAAGAATTACTGCAAATCAAAAAGTTGTAGCTGATGGTGCTCCTACAACAGGACAACAATTAGTAGGATCAATTCCTGAAGGAACAAATTCAATTGTTTTAAACTTTGGTTATACACCAGTTGGTACCATTACTTTAGCAGGACAAGAAATTCAAATTCCTGATGGAGTAAGTGCTACAGCCATTTATATTACAGTGGAATAGAGGAAATAGCATGAATATTGCCAATCGATTAACCATTGCTCGCATTGTTATGATTCCATTGTTTTTACTAATAATGTGTTTTCCAAAAGATGGTTTAGGAATCGTGAATGTTTTTCATTCAAACTTAAGTGTTAGTTGGGTACTGGCAATGCTTATTTTTACGATTGCTAGTATTACAGATTTTTTAGATGGATATTTAGCTAGAAAATATCACTTAATTACAAATTTTGGAAAATTTGCCGATCCTTTAGCAGATAAATTATTAGTGATGACGGCTTTTATTACATTAGTAGGAGCTGGTGTCATTCCAATGTGGATTGTAGCAGTGATTGTATGTAGAGAATTAGCTGTAACAGGACTTCGTTTATTATTAGTGAATGATGGTGAAGTACTTGCAGCAGCATGGCCTGGAAAAGTTAAAACAGCAACGCAAATGTTAGCGATTATCTTTTTATTGATTGATGATTTTCCAGTAAAAGGATTGCCGTTTTCAATTGGAACGATTTTATTATATGTTTGTTTAGTTGCAACAGTTTATTCAGGAGTAGATTACTTTATAAAAAATAAATATGTTTTTGCAGATTCATTTTCTGTTTAATGGTGGAGGCTGGGATTTACCCAGCCTTTTGTTTTTTATAAATGAGGAGTAGAAAGTATGAAAGCAGAAATTATTACAGTCGGTACAGAATTATTAATGGGACAAGTGATTAACACAAATAGTGCAACTATTGCTAGAGAATTAGCAAAGTTGTCTATTCCAACTTATTACCAACAAACTGTTGGAGATAATCCAGAAAGAATGTTTGAAAGTATTCAACTAGCTAGTAGTCGTAGTGATTTAATTATTTTAAGTGGCGGATTAGGCCCTACAACCGATGATATTACAAAACAAGTTTTAGCGAAATTTGTTCAAAGAGAATTAGTAGAAGATGAAGAAGCAATGGATAAAATAATTCGTTTCCATCAACAATCTCATCGTCCAATGAGCCCTAATAACCGACTTCAAGCATTGGCTTTTGAAGGTGAAACAGTTTTTAAAAATCATAATGGGTTAGCGATTGGTGGAGCAGTAGAAACGGATTCAACTATTTTTATTGTTTTACCAGGTCCACCAAGTGAATTAAAAATGATGCTTGAAAAAGAGGCGATTCCATATTTAAAAGAAAAAGTGTCGAATGAAGGCACTTTTGTATCTAGATATTTACGTTTTTTTGGAATTGGAGAATCTAGATTAGTCACTGATTTAGAACAATTAATTGAAGAACAAACGAATCCAACAATTGCTCCATACGCAGGAATGTATGAAGTTGTTCTTCGATTAACAGCAAATGGAGATACAAAAGAAGAGTGTGAACAGTTATTAGATGAATTAGAAGAAAAAATATTGTCCGTTGAACGTGAATATTTTTATGGACATGGAGAATATGAAACACTATTATCCATTACAAGTGAATTATTAAAAAATAGTGGATTAAGTATTGCTTCTGCAGAAAGTTTAACAGGAGGACTTTTTTCTTCTACATTAATTTCTGTTGAAGGAAGTTCACAATATGTACTTGGTTCTTGTGTTGCTTATCAAGAATCTATAAAGAAAAATCAATTACAAGTTTCTCAAGAAATATTAGAAAAATATGGAATGGTCAGTGCTGAGTGTGCCGAAGCAATGGCAGAAAATGTACGAACAATATTTGGTAGTGATCTTGGAATTTCCTTTACAGGAATAGCGGGTCCATCACCAATGGAAGGAAAAGAAGTAGGAACTGTATTTGTTTCATTAGCAGATGGGGTAGAAACGAAAACAATAGAATTACATTTAGCAAGAAATCGTAATGGTAACAGAGAATATACGGTTCAATATGGACTTAATGAGCTAAGAAAATATTTATTAAAAAAATAACAGAACAAATGTTCGTTTTTCTTGCTTTCAGTATGAAGTATAGTGTATGATAAGGATGAATTAAGAGGACATGGAGGTTTAACATGGCAGATCAAGAAAATCGTCAACGTGCATTAGATGATGCATTGAAAAAAATTGAAAAAAGTTATGGTAAAGGTGCAGTAATGAAATTAGGAGAAAAAGCTGATTCGCAAGTTCAGACTGTTTCTTCAGGTTCATTAGCACTAGATATTGCATTAGGAGCAGGTGGATACCCTAAAGGAAGAATTATTGAAATTTTTGGTCCTGAATCAAGTGGTAAAACAACAGTTGCTTTACATGCGGTAGCGGAAGTACAAAAACGTGGTGGAGTAGCAGCATTTATTGATGCGGAGCATGCTTTAGATCCAGAATATGCAAGAGCATTAGGAGTTAATATTGAAGAATTATTATTATCTCAACCAGATACTGGTGAACAAGGATTAGGAATTGCAGATGCATTAGTGGCTTCAGGTGCAGTTGATATCGTAATTGTCGACTCAGTAGCTGCATTAGTACCACGTGCAGAAATTGAAGGAGATATGGGACAATCTCATGTGGGGCTTCAAGCTCGTTTAATGTCTCAAGCACTTCGTAAATTATCAGGTACAATTAACCGTACGAAAACAATTGCAATCTTTATTAACCAATTACGTGAAAAAGTTGGAATTATGTTCGGTAATCCAGAAACAACACCTGGTGGTCGTGCATTAAAATTCTATGCAAGTATTCGTTTAGATGTTCGTCGTAGTGATCAAATTAAAAATGGAGCAGAAATTTTAGGAAATCATACTAAAATTAAAGTAGTGAAAAATAAAGTTGCGCCACCATTTAAAACAGCTGAAGTGGATATTATGTATGGAGAAGGAATTTCTCAAATTGGAGAAATTTTAGATATGGCTTCTGATTTAGATTTAGTGAAGAAGAGCGGTGCTTGGTATGCATATAATGATGAAAAGATTGGACAAGGCCGTGAAAATGCGAAGAAATACTTAACGGAACATCCTGAAATTGTTGATGTTTTAACACAAAAAATTCGCGCTCACTATAATATTGGTGGAGAAGTTATTTCTCAAGAAGTTGAAGATTTAGGTCAAACAAATTTATTAGATGAAGAATAGTCATAGAAGGGAGAATGAAGTTGAATAGCTCATTCTCCTTTTTTTATGAAAAATTTGTATGATTCAATACTTTAAACTAATTTTACTATTTACTTCGGTTAAAAATTTAAGAAATTCGTTAAGATGGTGTTTTTTTATTGGAAGGGCTATAATGAAACCAAAGAATGTGTTATGATAACAATGAATGTTATAAAATATTAGGGTGAGGTGTATCCATGTCAATGAATCAAAGAATCTTAATTATTGAAGACGAAAAAAATTTAGCACGATTTGTAGAATTAGAATTACAACATGAAGGATATGAAACCAAAATTTGTTTTGATGGACGAAGTGGTTTACAAGCAGCAACAGATGAAGATTGGGATGTTATTTTATTAGATTTAATGTTACCAGAATTAAATGGATTAGAAGTAGTCCGCCGATTACGTCAAGTTAAGAAAACACCAATTATTATTATGACAGCTAGAGATTCTGTAATGGATCGAGTAACAGGATTAGATCAAGGAGCAGATGACTATGTTGTCAAACCGTTTGAAATCGAGGAAATCTTAGCGAGAATTCGTGCGTTATTTAGACGATTAAGTATCGAAGAAGAAGCAAGAGTACAAAAGCAAACGATTTTAGAATATCGAGATTTAGTCATTGAAAAAGAAAATCGCACAGTGCGTCGTAATGGTGAATTAATTGATTTAACGAAGAGAGAGTATGAATTACTATTAATGTTGATGGAAAATATTAATGTTGTTCTTTCTCGAGAAGTTTTATTAAACCAAGTATGGGGATATAAGATGGAAGTTGAAACAAATGTTATTGATGTATATATTCGTTATTTAAGAAATAAAATTGATATTCCAGGACGTGAAAGTTACATTCAAACGGTTCGTGGAACAGGTTATGTAATGCGTCGTTAATCAAGTCTAAATGGAGGATATCATGAAAGAAAAACATGAAGAAACTTCCGTTGGAAAAAAATGGTGGTTGATTATTTCGACCACTATTTTTTTACTATTAACATTAGTGACTGTTGGATTTTTAGGATTTGAACTCCAATATTATCAAAGTCAAAAAATAGCTCTAACGGAAAAATATAGAGAACAATTAAGCGAAAAATTATCTGAATACGAAGCTCCACTTACTTCAGCTAATATTGTGGCTACATTAAATCAAAATAATAGTTATCAAAAAGATAAGGATAGTGTTTATCAAAAAAAATTTTATATTAATGATCAGCAGTTCAATGTACAAGTTTATGGAACAAATCGAAAAGAGATCTTTAGAACACAAACTTGGAATGATGGAGAAGTTATTGGAAATGAAGCTAAGAATCAAGTCAAGAAGTTAAAAAATGGACAAACAATTTTTCAAACTTCTATGCCTATCATTTCTAACAAATCAAGAGTTTTAATAGGGTATTTAGCAATTACAAACCGATTAGATAATTTAAAACAACTAAAAGATGAGTTAAATCAGTTAGTTCTGTCGATTCTTTTTATTTCAGCAATTATTGCGATAGTTTTAGGATACTTACTATCGAATCAAATGACAAAACCGATTAAAAAAATTCAAGAAATCATTTCATCTATTAGTGAAGAAAATATTTCAACGAAACGAATCAAAGTTTCAGAAAAGAACGATGAATTTGCAATTGTTTCTGAACATTTTAATGAATTATTAGATAAGATTAGTTTTTATATTGAACAGCAAAAACATTTCGTTGAAGATGTTTCTCATGAGTTAAGAACACCTGTAGCGATTGTAGAAGGACATTTAAAACTTTTAAATCGATGGGGGAAAGACGATCCAGAGGTTTTAGAAGAATCTTTACAAGCTTCACTAGTAGAGTTACAAAGAATGAAAACATTAGTACAAGAAATGCTTGATTTATCTCGTGCACCTCAAGTGAAAGAACAATATAAAGATGCTACAACGAATGTTACTGAAGTTGCCAAGCAAGTGGTGCATAATTTTAGAGTGCTATATCCTGAATTTACATTTACATTTGATGATGATTTAAAGCGTGATTTATGGATTCCTATTTATTTAAATCATTTAGAACAAGTAGTCATTATTTTAATGGATAATGCTGTGAAATATTCTCTTGATCGAAAAGAAATTATTTTAAGTTTATCAAAAGGTGAAGAGCATGTAGAAATTGCTGTTCAAGATTTTGGAATGGGAATGACGGAGGAAGATCGTAAAAAAGTTTTCTCAAGATTTTATCGTGTCGATAAAGCTCGTTCGAGAGAAAGAGGCGGTAATGGTTTAGGATTATCTATTGCTAAGGAATTAATAGAAAGTTATGACGGAGAAATTTCTGTCACAACTTTATTAAATCATGGCTCTATTTTTAAAATTACTTTACCTTTGACGAAGAAAGATAAAGGTAAAAAATAATGGAAATAGTAAAAATGGATAAAGTAGATGCTAGAAAAATTGCAAAAGAAAATTTGTTGCGCTTATCTGCAGAAAAAAGAAACTCTCAAGAAGAATTGGTATTAAACTATTTACGACATCTTCCTGAATGGAAAAAAGCAAAAATTATTGCATTAACGAAGTCAATGCCTATCGAGTTTTCATTGGAAAAAGTTGTAAAGTTAGCTCGAAAAATGAATAAGAGAATTGTAGTTCCTGTAACTTTACCACATCGACAAATGAAATTTGCATTTTGGGATGAAAAGACTGAATTTCAAAAGAATTCCTTTGGAGTAGAAGAGCCTATTCAACCAATTTGGGTGGATGAAGAGCAAATTGATTTAGTCATTGTTCCAGGATTGGCTTATTCTAAAAAAGGAGAACGATTAGGATTTGGTGGAGGTTATTATGATCGTTTCATAGAACAACAGAACTTTTCTACCATTAGTTTAGCTTATCAGGAACAAGTTTATGATGAAGCTATTTGGAATGTGGAAGTATTTGATCAAACGGTTCAAATTCTTATTACAAAAGAAGGAGTGATTCATTCAAATGAATTATTGGAAAAAAGAGAGATATAAAAGAACGATTTTACAAAATTTAACGTTTTCTAATTTATTTTTACTCATACAAATTATCATGTTTATTATTATGACATTAAAGGGTGGTTCAACGAATCCAGGAATTTTAGTTTATTATGGAGCAAGAGCTAATGCATTTATTATTATATTTCATGAATATTGGCGTTTTATCACACCGATATTTTTACATATTGGTCTTGAGCATTTTGCGATGAATAGTTTATTTCTTTATTTCTTTGGAAATCAATTAGAAAGTATTGTTGGTCATGGAAGATTTTTAGTCATTTACTTATTAAGTGGTATTATGGGAAATCTTGCCAGTTTTGCTTTTAACGCTCAGCATATATCAGCGGGGGCAAGTACTTCATTGTTTGGTTTATTTGGACTGATGCTCTATTTATCAACAAGACATCGTTATATTTATGCCTTTAAAGAATTAGGAATGCAATATATGGCATTATTAGTGATGAATTTAATAACAAGCTTATTTTCAAGTACTATAGATCTTTGGGGTCATCTTGGTGGATTAGTAGGAGGTTATGTTATAGCATCAGTTGTTTCATTTAGAGGAGACCGAGTGACTAAAATGTATGAAAGAGTACTATTTGCGATTATTTACATTCTAATTGCAATTTTATTGTTTAAAATCGGTATTGAAATAGGAAAAGAAATGCTATGAAAACTGTATACTAACTGATATACTATAAATAAAATGAATACGTTTTATGAGGTGAAGAATATGAATAAAAAAATTATCGGGATTGATTTAGGAGGAACCTCAATTAAATTTGCTATTTTAACGCAAAATGGTGAAATTCAAGAAAAATGGTCTATTCCAACAAATATTTTAGATGAAGGAAGCCATATTGTTCCAGATATTATTCAATCGATTAAACATAAACTAACGCTATTAGGCTTAACAAAAGATGACTTTTTAGGAATTGGAATGGGTTCTCCCGGTGTAGTGAATCGCCAAGAAGGAACTGTTATTGGTGCATATAATTTAAACTGGAAAACATTACAACCAATTAAACAACAAATTGAATCAGAATTAGGCTTATCATTTTATATTGATAATGATGCCAATGTCGCTGCTCTAGGTGAAAAATGGGTTGGTGCTGGAAATAATGAACCAGATGTTGTTTTTGTAACACTAGGAACAGGTGTTGGTGGTGGAGTCATTGCCGGTAACCAATTAATCCATGGATTTAGTGGTGCTGGTGGCGAACTAGGACATATTGCAGTTGATTTTGAAGAACCAATCTCTTGTACATGTGGTAAAAAAGGGTGTTTAGAAACTGTAGCAAGTGCAACAGGAATTGTGAATTTAACTCGCCGTTATGCAGAAAAATATGCTGGAGATTCTGAATTGAAAGCGAAAATTGATGATGGACAACAAGTCACTGCTAAAGATGTTTTTGATTTAGCAAAAGAGAATGATACGTTGGCGTTAATCGTAATTCGTCATTTTTCAGAATATTTAGGTGTAGCATGTTCTCATATTGCAAACATTTTAAATCCATCAAGAATTGTCATTGGTGGTGGAGTTAGTGCTGCTGGAGAATTTTTATTAAAAGGTGTCCGTGAAGAGTTTGAGAAGAATGTTTTCCCACCAATTAAAGATTCAACAGTTTTAGCATTAGCTGAATTAGGAAATGATGCTGGTGTTATCGGAGCTGCTTCATTAGTATTAATTGGTAAATCATAATTAGAGAGGTAATCGTGTATGTTATTTTGGATTGTTTGGACTATTTTAGCAGTATATGTTGCGTATATTGCGGTATTATTTTGGATGCGTCGTAGTGCAGCAGAAACTTTAGATGCAACGGAATTTAGTAAAGACTTACGTCATGGTCAATTAATTGATTTGCGTGAAAAGGATGAGTTTAGAGCGGGGCATATTTTAGGTGCTAGAAATATTCCTTATTCTCAATTTAAAGATCGTATGTTTGAATTAAGAAAAGATCAACCGATTTATTTATATGAGCAAGGGATGACGATTTCAGGAAGAGCAGCGTATCGTTTAAAACGCAAAGGTTATTCTAATATTTTCATTTTGAAAAATGGATATGATGCTTGGAATGGGAAGGTCAAAAAAGGGTATTAGTATTAAATTAAGACTTTATCTGATGTAGCAAGGGACGGCAGCAGCTTCGCATGGCGAATCTCATGTTTGATTGCTACGACGAAAAGTCTTTTTAATTTGACGTGATTTTACGAGAGTCCGTTAGCAAGGAGACTTTTTCTGATGTAGCATAGGATGCCAGTAGCCAGCAAAACTGACCTACTCCAATGCTACATCTAAATTTTCTCTTGTCACCTCAAAAAATAAAATTTAGCCATTGACAAATAGGAATTTTTCATATATACTGTTGACAATTTGAATAACTCATCTTTAATGTGATCCAGAGAGGTCAGCAAAGATTTAATGATAGAAAACGATGTTTTTTTATGGCTGAACCTACTTACATAAGTAGGCTATTTTTTTATAAAAAACAGTATTCTTTTGATGAGCAACTCATTTTAAATTGTTGGATGTCTGTGAAATAAAAGCATTCGAACGAAAGGAATTGATGTCGCAAAAAGATTTTACTAGTGAGTAATGTTTCGTAACAAAATGTAATAAATGCAGTATCTTTTTAAAATAGTCCAGTGAGGCTAACAAGGGATTGAATTTAACGTTACAAGCTTATTTGAGTATAGAGTTTTTGCATCACCATTCAAATAATACCTTAAATTTAACATACCTTGTAGTCTATGGATTACAAGGTATTTTTTTATAATTAGGAGGAAGTTGTATGAAAAATATTGTAAAAATGGGAGATTTAACAAATGAGGAAGTTTTCCAATTAATTCATCGAGGTTTGGAAATAAAAAATGGAAAACATGTTGAATCTAGAGATGACTTATATGTTGCTAATCTGTTTTTTGAAAATTCTACTCGTACAAAACATAGTTTTGAGATTGCTGAGCATAAACATAAATTAAAAGTGATTAATTTTGAAGTAGCAACTTCTTCTGTGAATAAAGGTGAAACATTATACGATACTTGTAAAACTTTAGAAATGTTGGGTTGTAATCTATTAGTGATTCGTCACAGTCAAAATGCTTATTATGAAGAGTTGAAAAATTTAAATATCCCGATTTTAAATGGTGGAGATGGTAGTGGAGAACATCCTAGCCAATGTTTATTAGATTTAATGACGATGTATGAAAAATTTGGAACATTTGAAAATTTAAATATCATTATTGCTGGAGATATTAAAAATTCTCGAGTTGCTAAAAGTAATTATCGTATGTTAACAAGATTGGGAGCAAAAGTTCGATTTGTATGCCCGGATATTTACAAAGATGAAACTCTTGGAGAAGTCGTTGATTTTGACGATGTCATTGGTGAAGTAGATGTATGTATGCTATTAAGAGTACAACATGAAAGACATGCAGAAAAAATGGGTTTAACGAAAGAAGAATACCATGAACAATATGGACTAACACCACAAAGATATGAAAAGCTAAAAGAGACAGCGATTGTCATGCACCCAGCTCCTGTTAATCGAGATGTAGAAATTGCATCTGAATTAGTAGAAGCACCAAAATCAGTTATTTTTGAACAAATGAAAAATGGAATGTTTATGAGACAAGCAATGATTGAAAAAATTATTAAAGATAATCAATTATAAAAAGGAGAAACTAATGTTACTTTTAAAAAATGGTCAAATTTTAGAACAAGGTGTTTTAGTTCAAAAAGATCTTTTAATTGATGGGAAAAAAATTATTCAAATTTCTGATTCAATTGAAAATACTGAAGCAAAAGTTCTAGATTTAAAAGGAAAATTTATTTCTCCTGGATTTATCGATGTTCATGTTCACTGGAGAGAACCGGGCTTTGAATATAAGGAAACGATTTATCATGCATCAAGAGCTGCAGCACGTGGTGGATTTACGACTGCAATGCCAATGCCGAACTTAAATCCTGTTCCAGATTGTTATGAAAATTTAAAATTGCAATTAGATATTATTGAACGTGATTCAGTGATTCGTGCCATTCCTTTTGGAGCGATTACAAAAGGAGAGCAAGGAAAGGAATATGCTGATTTTAAAGAATTAGCAAATTACGTTTTTGCCTTTAGTGATGATGGTCGTGGCGTTCAAGATGCGAATATGATGTTTGAATCAATGAAAGTTGCTGCAAGTCTTGATAAAGCGATTGTGGCTCATTGTGAAGATAATTCACTCATTCGTGGTGGTTGTATGCACTGTGGAAGAAGAAGTAGAGAATTGCAATTGCCAGGTATTCCATCTGTTTGCGAAAGTGTTCAAATTGCTCGAGATGTGTTGTTAGCAGAAGCAACAGGTTGTCATTACCATGTTTGTCATGTTTCTACAAAAGAATCTGTCAGAGTCGTAAGAGATGCAAAAGCTGCTGGGATTAAAGTGACGTGTGAGGTATGTCCTCATCATTTATTAAGTAATGAAATGGATATTCCAGAAGACAATGGAATGTGGAAAATGAATCCACCATTAAGATCAGCTGAAGATCACAATGCTTTAATTGCAGGACTATTAGATGGAACCATTGATGTAATTGCTACAGACCATGCACCTCATGCACCATATGAAAAGGAATTAACAATGACAAAAGCAGCATTTGGAATAGTCGGTAGTGAAACAGCTTTTAGTCAACTTTATACAAAATTCGTTAAACCAGGAGTTTTTTCATTAGATTTTCTAGTGAAGAAGATGAGTGAAAATGTAGCAGATACCTTTGAATTGCCGTATGGTCGATTAAAAGAAAATGGATTCGCTGATTTAGTCATTATTGATTTAGAAAAATCAATGGAGATTGATCCAAATCAATTTTTATCAAAAGGACGTAATACTCCATATATTGGTGAGAAAATATATGGGATTCCAGTGTTAACTTTATGTGAAGGAAGAATTGCGTATCAAGATAAGGAAGTTTTCACCGATTTATAAGGAATGAATGATTTTAATAGTTAATAAGCAAATGAAAAATGGTAAAGGAGTATTTGTATGGATACTTATATGACAAGGGTTATCAGTAATGAAAAAATTGCGGATAAAATATTTCGAATGGAATTACAGGGGGACATCGTTCAAGAAATGACGACACCTGGGCAATTTGTCAATATTAAAGTTAATAATAGTTATGAATTTCTATTAAGAAGACCGATTTCCATTTGCGAAATTAATCATGAAAAAAAATCATTTGTTATTGTCTATCGTGCAGATGGTGCAGGAACGAAGATTATCTCTGAATTAAAAGAAGGAGAAATAGTAGATATTTTAGGTCCACTTGGAAAAGGATATGATTTAGAAGTTTTAGAAGAAGGACAAATAGCTCTGATTGTTGGTGGTGGAATTGGTGTACCTCCATTATATGAATTAGCGAAGCAATTTCAGAAAAAAGGAATCCAGACGATTCATATATTAGGATTTAATAATATTAAAGATGTTTTTTATGAAAATGAATTTGCACAACTAGGTACAACGTATATCGCAACTGCTGATGGTAGTTATGGTGAAAAAGGTTTTGTAACAGATGTTATAAAAAAATATGCAGTAGACTATCATAAATATTTTAGTTGCGGACCATTTGCCATGTTAAAAGCCTTAACTAAAATTGATGAGGAAAAAATGGGATATGTATCCCTAGAAGAGCGAATGGCTTGTGGGGTAGGAGCTTGTTATGCCTGTGTTTGCGAGAAAAAAGACGGTACAATTTCAAGAGTTTGTTATGATGGGCCTGTATATGACACAAGAGAGTTAGCACTATAGGAGGAAATGATGAGCGAGAGATTAAGAGTGAAATTACCAGGTTTAGATTTGAAGAATCCTATTATGCCAGCCTCTGGTTGCTTTGCATTTGGCTTAGAATATGCTCATTTTTATGATTTAAGTAAATTAGGCGCCATTATGATTAAAGCAGCAACAAAAGAACCACGATTTGGGAATCCAACTCCTCGGGTGGCAGAAACTTCTAGTGGAATGTTGAATGCGATTGGGTTACAAAATCCAGGGGTGCATGAAATAATGGAGACTAAATTAAAAGCTTTAGAAAAATATGATGTACCAATTATTGCAAATGTTGCAGGAAGTGAAATTGAAGACTATGTTTATGTTGCAGAACATATTAGTAAAGCTCCCAATGTTCATGCATTAGAATTAAATATTTCTTGTCCAAATGTAAAACATGGAGGAATTCAATTTGGAACAGATCCATGTGTTGCCAGAACATTAACAGAAAAAGTAAAAGCGGCTTCTAGCGTACCTGTCTATGTCAAATTATCTCCTAATGTAACGGATATTGTTTCAATGGCAAAAGCCGTTGAAGAAGGTGGAGCAGACGGAATTACAATGATTAATACATTAGTTGGAATTCGTTTAGATAGAAAAACAGGAAAACCCATTATTGCGAACGTAACGGGTGGATTATCTGGCCCAGCAATTAAGCCTGTAGCCATTCGAATGGTCTATTTAGTTTCTCAAGCTGTACAAATCCCTATTATTGGAATGGGTGGTATTATGGATGAATGGGATGTCATTGATTTTATTTCAGCAGGAGCAAGTGCGGTGGCAGTTGGAACAGCAAACTTTACAGATCCGTATGTTTGTCCAAAAATTATTGACCGATTAGAAGGTGTACTTGATGAATTAGGAGTGCATCATCTACTAGAGTTACGTGGACGAGCTTATCAATAAAGAAGGAGTGGTAGGATGAAAAAAGAAGTCATTGTTGCATTAGATTTTCCAACAGTGGAGGAATCATTAGAATTTTTAGAAAAATTTGGAGACGAGAAATTATTTGTAAAAATTGGCTTAGAATTATATTTACAAAATGGACAAGTAGTTGTTGAGCAAATAAAAAAATTAGGACATAAAATTTTTTTGGACTTAAAATTACATGATATTCCTAATACGGTTTATGGGGCTGCAAAAGGATTGGCGCAGTTTCATGTGGATATTTTAACCGTACATGCTGCAGGTGGCTATGAAATGTTGAAAGCAGCTAAACAAGGGATGGTAGATGGTGGAAGTTTTGACACAAATGTTATTGCCATTACTCAATTAACTTCTACTTCAGAACAAGATATGAGAGAGTATCAATGTATCCCTCTTACTTTAGAGAAAAGTGTGATTCATTATGCGAAGTTAGCAAAACAAGCAGGTTTAGATGGAGTTGTTTCGTCTGTTTGGGAAGCAGGGAAAATTACTGAAAATTGTGGAGAAGACTTCTTAAAAGTGACTCCTGGGATTCGACTTGAAACAGATGAAGTAGGTGATCAAAAACGTGTGGCAACTCCTAAAGTTGCAAGTGTTGAAGGAAGTACGCATATTGTTGTAGGTCGTTCGATTACAAAGGCAGAAAAGCCAGTAGAAGTATATCATTTTATTAAAGAACAATTTACAAAATAAAGGAGAAAAATATGACATTAGAAGGTAAACTTGCCAAAGACTTATTAGCTATTCAAGCTGTAGCATTAAGACCAAATGATTATTTTACATGGACATCAGGCATTAAATCACCAATTTATTGTGATAATCGAATTACAATGTCTTATCCAAGTATTCGTAGAGAAATTGCTGCAGGAATGGTAGAAGTTATAAAAGAAAAATATCCAGCAGTAGAAGTTATAGCTGGAACTGCAACAGCAGGTATTCCTCATGCTGCTTGGGTCAGTGAATTGTTAGATTTACCGATGATTTATGTTCGAGATTCTGCAAAAAAACATGGGAAAACCAATCAAATTGAAGGAAGAGTATTAGAAGGACAAAAAGTAGTTATTATTGAAGATTTAATTTCTACAGGTTTGTCATCTTTAAAAGTCGCAAAAGCTTTAAGAGAAGCAGGAGCTGAAGTATTAGGTGTTGTAGCAATTTTTAGTTATGAGTTAACTAAAGCTCATGAAGCTTTTTCTCAAGCAGGAGTGGAATATATTACATTAACCAATTACCCTGTTTTGGTAAAAGAAGCAGTGGATTCAGAATATATTCACCAAGAAGATGTGGAAAAATTATTAGAGTGGAGAAATCAATTATCTTAAAAAAGAAAAACGAGATTGAAAAAGTTCAATCTCGTTTTTAATATTTATAATCGTAACAGTACAGGTGTTCTTAAGAACATTCTAAGAAAAGTTTATTTTTGGTTTCTCTACTGGAATACTAATTTCAACAAAATTATCTGCATAAATAATATCTAAATCATCGCAAGTAGTATGAAGCAAACGATGAACAACAAATTCAATTTCATTCTCTTTTACACGACGCTTACGGTTGAGAATAACGATATCTTTATGAGTAGCAGCATCTTCATAAATAACAGTTGTTTGTCCTAGTGAATACACTTTTACAAAAAATGCATCCGTATTGGCTAATTGTTCTTTAACAAGTTTTAAGTGACTATTAGTAATATCAATTAACTTCATTTTCATACACCCTTTACTGTAATCTCTTTCTGTTATTATACTCTCTTTTTCTGAAAAATTCATTATTAAAGTTCAAAAAAATGAAAAAACATAATCTAGAAGATGAAATCGTAAATGATGATAAAAAAATTATTAAAATATGGATAGAAATAGTTGTTAAATTCATAAAAACATGGTAACCTAACTTAATGAGAGGAGTGTATACGTTTGCTAGGTATACTAGTGAGGGAACATTCCTTAATAAAAAATTTTATATTTAAAAGGAGTTTTTTTCATGGAAAAGAAAGAATATCACGTAATTGCAGAAACAGGAATTCACGCTCGTCCAGCGACATTATTAGTTCAAACAGCTAGCAAATTTGCTTCAGATATTCAATTAGAATACAAAGGTAAATCTGTTAACTTAAAATCAATTATGGGCGTTATGTCATTAGGTGTTGGTCAAGGTGCTGACGTAGTTATTACAGCTGATGGTGAAGATGCAGCAGAAGCTCTTGCTGGAATCGAAGAAACACTTAAAAAAGAAGGATTAGCTGAGTAATATGAAACCAACTTTACAAGGTATTGCAGCCAGTGATGGCATTGCAATCGCAAAAGTTTATACATTAACTGAGCCAGATTTAAGCTTTACAAAAATTAGTGTAGAAGACACAGATAAAGAAATCTCTCGTTTAGAAGAAGCTTTAGTAGTATCGACTAAAGAGATTGAATTAATTAAAGAAACAGCATTAAAAAATTTAGGAGAAGAAGAAGCTCAAGTATTTGAAGCTCACTTAATGGTTTTAAGTGACCCTGAATTAGTAGGTCAAGTAAAAGATGCGATTACTTCTCAAAAAGTTAATGCAGAACATGCTTTGAAAGAAGTTTCAGATATGTTTATTAGCATTTTTGCTGGCATGGAAGATAATCCATACATGCAAGAACGTGCAGCTGATATTCGTGACGTTTCAAAACGTATTTTAGCGAATTTATTAGGTGTTAAAATCCCTAGCCCAGCTACAATCAAAGATGAAGTAGTAGTTGTTGCTGGAGATTTAACTCCAAGTGATACAGCACAATTAAATCGTAAATATGTTAAAGCGTTCGTAACAGATATCGGTGGACGTACTTCTCACTCAGCAATTATGGCTCGTTCATTAGAAATCCCTGCAATTGTAGGTACAAAAGAAATTACATCATTAGCTAAAGATGGTGATTTAATCATTATCGACGGTTTATCAGGAGATGTATTCTTAAATCCTTCTGAAGATGTAGTTGCTGAATACCGTGCGAAAGCAGAAGCATTTGCAGCGCAACAAGCTGAATGGGAAAAATTAAAAGATGCTGATACATTTACAAAAGATGGTCATCAAGTTGAATTAGCAGCAAATATTGGAACTCCAAAAGATTTAGAAGGAGTAATCCATAATGGTGCTGAAGGTGTTGGTTTATACCGTACAGAATTCTTATACATGGATTCTCATGATATGCCAACTGAAGAAGATCAATTTGAGGCTTATAAAGCAGTATTAGAAGGCATGAATGGTAAACCTGTTGTTGTTCGTACAATGGACATCGGTGGGGATAAAGAATTACCATATTTACCATTACCACACGAAATGAATCCATTCTTAGGATACCGTGCGATTCGTATTTCATTAAATGAACCTGAAATGTTCCGTACACAATTACGTGCATTATTACGTGCATCAGTTTACGGTAAATTACGTATCATGTTCCCAATGATTGCGACATTAAACGATTTCCGTGGAGCAAAAGCATTATTATTAGAAGAAAAAGCTAAATTAGTTGCAGAAGGTGTTGCAGTTAGCGATGACATTCAAGTAGGGATTATGATTGAAATTCCTGCAGCAGCAGTATTAGCACATCAATTTGCAAAAGAAGTTGATTTCTTCAGTATTGGAACAAATGACTTAATCCAATATACAATGGCTGCTGACCGTATGAACGAACGCGTTTCATACTTATACCAACCATATAATCCATCAATCTTAACATTAATTAAACATGTTATTGATTCAGCTCATAAAGAAGGTAAATGGGCTGGAATGTGTGGAGAAATGGCTGGAGATCAAACAGCTGTACCATTACTTGTTGGTTTAGGCTTAGATGAGTTCTCAATGTCTGCATCAAGCGTATTAAAAACACGTAGCTTAATTTCTAAATTAACATTAGAAGATATGAAAGCATTAGCAGATAAAGCCATCAATGAATGTGCAACAGTACAAGAAGTTGAAGCATTAGTTGAAGAAGCAGTTTCAAAACTATAATTTGAAATGATTTAGAGTGAGAGAAATCTCACTCTTTTTTTGTTTCTAACGATGTATATGTCGATAAGCAAAATAATCGACTAAGATTCTTAAATTTGAGACAATTATTTTGATATTAAAGATTAAAGGAGAAGTATCATGATTGAATTAGGAATTAGTACTTTTGGTGAAACAACTAAAATTGAAGAAACAGGCATTACTCCTACACATGATGAACGCATTCGTGAATTAATAGAAGAGATGAAATTAGCAGATGAAGTAGGTTTGGATATTTATGCGATTGGCGAGCATCATCGTAAAGATTTTGCGGTTTCTGCGCCGGAAATAATATTAGCAGCAGGAGCAGCTGTTACAAAGAATATTAAATTAAGTTCAGCAGTAACAGTATTATCTTCTACTGATCCAATACGAGTGTATCAACAATTTGCAACTATTGATGCCATTTCAAATGGACGAAGTGAAATAATGGTAGGACGTGGCTCTTTTACAGAATCATTCCCACTGTTTGGTTATAGTTTATCCAACTATGAAGAATTATTTGATGAAAAATTGGAGATGCTTGAAAAAATTAAGGAAGAAGAAATATTAGATTGGAAAGGGAAGTTGACTCAAACAGTTAATCATAAAGGAGTATATCCACGTGCTGTCCAAGAAGATTTTCCGATTTGGGTAGCAACTGGTGGAAATGCAGAATCTACCGTTAAGATTGCACAAAAAGGATTGCCGATTGCATATGCCATTATTGGTGGAAAGTATGAGAATTTTAAAGGATTAATAAATTATTATAAAAAAATTGGAATTGCATCCGGGTACTCTGAAAAACAATTAAAAGTAGCATCTCATTCATGGGGATTTATTGCTGAAACAGATGAAGAAGCGATTCAAAAATATTTCCATCCAACGAAACAAGTTGTCGATGCAATTTCAAAAGACCGTCCATTTTGGCAACCATTAACATTTGAACAATATTTATCAAGTGTTAGCCCAGAAGGAGCAATGGTAGTTGGTAGCCCTGATACAGTAGCTAATAAATTAATTAAAATGATTGAAGTGTTGGGGCTAGACCGTTTTATGTTACATTTACCATTAGGGTCTATGCAACATGAAGATATTTTAAAAGCAATTGAATTATTTGGACGTGAGGTAACTCCAAAAGTACGAGCATATTTTGAAAACAAATAGATTAATCATATAGGAAGTATCTATTTAGAATATTTGAGGGATAAAGGGTGTTTAGCGAATAACTTTAGATAAATGATTTTGTCATTGCATGATAGATTTTCAAAGAGTATAATGAGGGAAAATGTCTTAATAGGGGTGTTTATATGAAAAAAAATAAAATTTTTCAATTGGTTTTCACAGCCATTTTAATTTCAATTATTATTTTACAAAGTTTTATTCCGTTTTTAGGGAATTTACCATTACTCGTCATTGATATTACGATTATTCATATTACAGTGATTATTGGTGCTTGTATAATGGGATGGCAAACGGGATTATTACTAGGAACGGTTTGGGGTGTATGCTCTTTTATTCGAGCATTTACTTCAGGAAGTGCCATTAGTTTATTAGTGTTTACAAATCCTTTAATTGCAATTGTTCCTCGTGCACTAGTTGGATTACTTTCCGGACTACTTTTCGTAGCCTTACAAAAAGTTATTTCATCTAGTCATTTGAGAATGAGTATTGTAGGAGCTTTTGGAAGCTTATTAAACACAACTCTAGTATTATCTTTAATTTATTTCCTTATAGGAAATCAATATGCTGAAAAATTACAAAAAACTCTTGGAGAATTACCAGTATTTTTAATGACGATTGTTGGAACAAATGGTGTTCCGGAAGCTATTGCTTCTGCTATTATTGTACCAGTTGTGGGTGGAGTTCTTTTAAAATTAATGGAAAAACGGAGAATGAAAAATGCTTAATCAAAAGAAAGTAGCCGTGTATGTTACAGGAGGAATTGCAGCATATAAAGCTCTTTTATTTGTAAGATTATTAATAAAAGAAGGTGCACAAGTAAAAGTTGCAATGACTCAATCAGCTTGTCAATTTGTTTCACCTTTGACGTTTCAAGTATTAACGAAAGAAAAAGTAATGGTGGACACTTTTGATGAAAATGATCCATCAGTTGTTCAACATATTCATTTTGCAGACTGGAGTGAATTAGCGATTGTGATTCCGGCTACAGCTAATACAATTGCAAAGATGGCAAATGGAATTGCTGATAATTTTGTGACAAGTGCATTACTTGCAACAACAGCTCCTAAAGTGATTGTTCCTGCTATGAATGAACATATGTGGGAAAATCCAGCTACAGTAAGAAATTGTACCCAATTACAAAAAGAAGGTGTTCATTTCATTGAACCAGCTGTGGGTTTCTTAGCAGAAGGATATTCAGGAAAAGGAAGATTACCTGAACCTGAGGAAGTGCTTCAACAAATCAAAGAATTGAATTTGTTTGAGCAAGAAGAACAGCCATTATTAGGGAAAAAAGTTTTAATTACAGCAGGTGGAACGAAAGAAAGAATTGATCCAGTTCGCTATATTTCGAATGATTCTTCCGGGAAAATGGGGTATGCATTAGCAGAAGATGCTGTTAAAAAAGGAGCAGAAGTTATTTTAATTTCTGCGACAACCGCTTTACCTGTTCCTAAAGGAGTGAAAATTGAGTATGTGGAATCTGCTAGAGGCATGCAAGAAAAAGTATTGAATCATTTTTCATCAGTAGATATTGCTATTATGGTGGCGGCGGTATCAGATTATCGAGTAAAAGAACCAGCAACTCAAAAAATAAAAAAAATAGATGATGAAGATGAAATTACTTTAACTCTAGTAAAAAATCCAGATATTTTAAAACAATTAGGAAGTTTGAAAAAAGAAGGGCAAACGGTAATCGGATTTGCAGCAGAAACGCATCAAGTCATTGAGTTTGCCAAACAAAAGCTTGTTAAGAAGAATGCAGATTTTATTATTGCAAATGATGTTTCAGATCAATCAATTGGTTTTGGTGCCGATATGCATCAAGTAACCATTCTATCAAAAACAGGTGAAGAAATTTTATTGCCGAAAGTTTCTAAACAGTTATTAGCAAAAGAAATTTGGAAGAATTTAATTCAGCATTTATAAAAATAAAATAAAAAGGACTTTTCTAATCTAGCATAGTTTAACTCTATGACTATATGAAAAGTCTTTTTTGTTGCAATTAAGGAAAACAAAAGGAATATTGTCAAAAAATATAAAGAAAAAATCAGAAAATATCCCTTGTTTTATTAAAAAACTGTGGGAAAGCTATTCCAGTGGTCGAATTTGTGCTATAATGATGAAGGTTTATTAGGCATGAGAGGAGTAGATATGAAAACAGAACATCAAATGCCAGAGTTTATGAGAAATCATTATACTTTAAAAGCAGAGGAAGTATTGCAAAAGAAAAAAGCGACGTTGTTTTTCAAACGTCTTTTTGACATCTGTTTGTCATTAATTCTTTTAGTCATACTATCACCAGTATTTCTAGTTTTAAGTATTTGTATTAAACTAGAAGATGGTGGGCCTATCTTTTATCGACAGCAACGAATTACGACATATGGAAGAGTATTTAGAATTTTTAAATTCCGTACAATGGTAATGAATGCCGATAAAATGGGACCATTAGTAACTCAGGATAATGATTCAAGAATTACAAAAATCGGGAAAAAGATTAGAAGTTTCCGTTTAGATGAAGTACCACAATTGATTAATGTGTTAATTGGAGATATGAGTTTTGTAGGAACTCGTCCTGAAGTACAGAAATACGTAGATGCCTATTCTGAAGAAATGATGGTTACATTATTGTTACCAGCAGGAATCACTTCAAAATCAAGTATTGAGTTTAGAAATGAAGCAGATAAAATTTCTAAATGGATGGAGCAAGGATTAACAGCTGATGAAGCGTATATCCAAAAGATCCTTCCAGAAAAAATGCAATATAATATTGATTATATTGAAGAAGTAAGTGTTGCTCAAGATATAAAAGTAATGCTTCAAACTGTATTTGCTGTTTTAAAATAGTAAATAAACAATCGGAGGTTAAGAGACATGATTAGAAATATTCCATTTTCACCACCAGATATTAGCAATCGAGAAATTGAATTAGTAACAGAAGTGCTTAAATCTGGTTGGCTTACAACTGGACCAAAAACAAAAGAGTTTGAAAGACAATTAGCAGCTTATTTAGGAACGGATAAAACAGTTTGTTTAAATTCAGCAACAGCTGCATTGGAATTAGCTTTACGAGTATTAGGAATTGGTGAAGGAGACGAAGTTATCGTTCCTGCCTATACTTATACAGCTTCATGTAGTGTAATCGAACATGTTGGAGCAACTCCAGTATTAGTAGATATTCAAGAAAACCACTATGAAATGAATTATGATTTATTAGAACAAGCGATAACACCAGCGACTAAAGTGATTATTCCTGTTGAATTAGGTGGAGTTCCTTGCGATTATACTCGTATTTTTGAAGTAGTAGAAAAGAAAAAAGATTTATTTTCAGCAAATAATGCCTTGCAAGCTCACTTTAATCGAATTATTGTAGTTTCAGATTCAGCTCATGCGATGGGAACAACAATTAATGGATTATCAGTTGCTCAAGTGGCTGACTTTGCTTCTTATTCATTCCATGCAGTTAAAAATTTAACAACTGCTGAAGGTGGTTGTATTACTTGGAATCCTAAGAACGGATTAAATGATGAAGAAATTTATCGAGCTTTCCAAATTTATTCCTTACATGGACAAACAAAAGATGCCTTAGCGAAGACAAAACCAGGTTCATGGGAATATGATATTGAAATTCCAGGGTACAAATGTAATATGGCAGATATTATGGCAGCCATTGGTTTAGCTCAATTAGAACGCTATGAAGGGATTTTAAATCGTAGAAAAGAAATCGTAAACCAATTAGATGCTGGGTTAAAATCTGAACTTATCCAAGTGTTACCACATCAAACAGATCATTATGAATCTTCAAGACATTTATATATTACAAGAGTAAATGGGGCTTCTTACGAACAAAGAGGTTTGATTATTGAAAAAATGGCAGAGCGTGGTATTTCATGTAATGTGCACTATAAACCATTACCATTATTAACAGCCTATAAAAATTTAGGATTCGATATTAAAGATTATCCTCAAGCTTATCGTTATTTTGAAAATGAAGTGACCTTACCATTACACACTTTACTAATGGACGAAGATATTCAATATATTATTCAAAACTATAAAGAAGTCGTTCAAGAAGTATTAGAAGCTTAATGATGGAGTAAGGAGAAGTGTAGATGAATAATCGATTAAAAATTTTATTACTATTCGTATTAGACTCAATCATCGTATTAGGTTCTGTATTTTTAAGTTTTAGACTTGTAACAGAAGGGCTTATTCGTAACATTCATGCCTTAACAGTTACAGCATTATTATCTCTAGCAGCTTATTATGTATTTTCCTATTTCTTAAATTTATATTGGAGAGATTGGGAATATGCGAGTGTTTATGAAGTTATTACTGTTGTAAAATGTGTCAGTGCTGCAGTTATTGTTTCAACCATTGCAGGAATTGTTTGGTTTAAAACATTAGTAACTTGGCAATTTGTAGTCGTGTTATGGCTATTACTTGTTTGTGCAGTAGGTGGCGTTCGACTATCGATGCGTATTTTTAGAGAGTACTTTGTAGATAGTGTTGTTATGGAAAATGCGAAACCAACTTTAATCGTTGGGGCAGGAGCAGCAGGAACATTATTAGTACGTCAAATGTTAATGCATCCAAAAATGAGAATGATGCCTGTAGCTTTTGTTGATGATGATCAAGAAAAACAAAGAAAAGATATTTATGGGGTTCGAATTTTAGGAACGACAAAAGATATTGAAAAAATTGTTCAACAGATGGGAATTACAAAAGTTGTAATTGCAATGCCTTCGTTACCAAATAAAAAATTAAACGAAGTATATGATGTTGCTCGTAAAACTGGAGCAGAATGCGTGATTCTTCCAAATATCGATGAAGTCATGTCAGGAAACTTACATGTACAACAATTAAGAAATGTTGAAATCGAAGATTTACTAGGACGAGATCCAGTCGAATTGGATCAAACATTAATTGAAAAACAATTACGTGGAAAACGTATTTTAGTAACTGGGGCAGGTGGCTCAATCGGTTCTGAAATTTGTAGACAAGTTTCTTCATTCCGTCCAAAAGAATTAATTATTTTAGGACATGGAGAAAATAGTATTTATCAATTAAATATGGAATTACTTGGAAAATATGCAGAACATTTTAGAATTACGCCTGTTATTGCTGATGTTCAAGATAGAAAACGTATATTTGAAGTGATGGAAAAATATCGTCCAGATGTTGTGTATCATGCTGCTGCACATAAACATGTGCCTTTAATGGAAATTAATCCAAGAGAAGCAGTAAAAAATAATATTTTAGGAACTCGTAATGTTGCTGAAGCTGCGAATCATGCAAAAGTAAAAACTTTTGTAATGATTTCAACGGATAAGGCTGTTAACCCGCCGAATATTATGGGTGCAACAAAACGTTTATGTGAAATGATTGTTCAAGATATGGCAACAAAAAGTGATTCAACGAAATATGTAGCCGTACGTTTCGGGAATGTATTAGGATCAAGAGGTTCTGTAATTCCGTTATTTAAGAAACAAATTGCTAAAGGTGGTCCAATTACAGTAACTCATCCAGATATCGTTCGTTACTTTATGACGATTCCAGAAGCAGCACAATTAGTAATTCAGGCTGGCTCTCTAGCACGTGGAGGAGAAATTTTCGTATTAGATATGGGTAAACCAGTTCGTATTGTTGATTTAGCGAAAAATCTAATCCGTCTATCAGGTTACAGTGAAGATGATATTGAAATTAAATTTACTGGTTTACGTCCTGGTGAAAAAATGTATGAAGAGTTATTGAACGAGGGAGAAATTAATCCAAAACAAATCTTCCCTAAAATTCATATTGGAATTGCAGACAATTCAAAAATTGATCGTGTTTATGACTTTATTGAAAAATTTGAAGATTATTCAGAACAAGAATTACACGATGAATTGATTGATATTGCGAATAAAAAGAAATAAAATAGAGAAGGCTGGACAATGCTCCAGCCTTCTTTTCATAAACAAAGATTAAGGAGAAATTATGTTAGTTTCAGTATCAATTAGCGCTTATAACGAAGAAAATTATTTACCAGCAATTTTTGAAAGTTTAGTACATCAAACTTATCCACATAAACAAATTGAAATTGTTTTAATTAATGCGATGTCAACAGACCGAACAAGAAATTTAATGAATGAATTTCAAGAAAAGTATCAACATGAATTTTATGCAATTAAGATTTTTGATAATCCAAAGAAAACATTAAATACAGGTTTAAATTTAGGGTTTAAACATTCCGATGGAGATTGTTATTTAAAAATTGATGCTCATTCTCATATTCCAGAAGATTTTATTGAAAATAATGTAGATGTGATTGAAAGAGGAGAAAGAGTTTGTGGGGGAAGAAGACCAACGATTGTTGAAACAGATGATGAGTTAGCAAAAACATTACATATTGTAGAAGAATCTGCATTAGGTAGTAGCATCGCTAATTATCGTAAAGGTGATGAGAGTCGATATGTCGATTCTGTATTCCAAGGTATGTATCATAAAGAAGTAATTGAAAAGGTTGGATATTTTGACGAAAAATTAGTTCGTACGGAAGATAATGAGTTTCATTATCGTATTCGTAAAAATGGATTTAAAATTTGGTATGATACTTCGATTGAATCTTTCCAATATATACGTCCAACTTACTCAAAAATGTTAAAACAAAAATATGGAAATGGTTATTGGATTGGATTGACAAGTCATGTTTGCCGTGAATGTTTATCTTTATTCCATTTTGTACCTGGAATTTTTGTAAGTACGTTATTAGCAACGATTTTAATTTCAGGTATCTCCGCGTTACCATTTTTCCTATTAGTGAGTATCTATTTACTAGCGATTATTGGATTATCAGTATTTGAAATCATGACACATCCATTTCATATCACTCGATTATTGATTCCATTCATGATAATTTCTGTCCATATCTCTTATGGAATTGGAACTATTCGTGGCTGGATTGAAGGATTTTGGTGGAAGAAAACTTATTTTGAAAATAATGAACTGTAAAATTATTAAAAAGTAGTAAATCTCTCCTCAAGATTAAGAGGAATTATGGTATAATAAATTGATTATAGATAAAAGAGAGGTTGAACAGTTTGAGCAGATTAGAAAATCATATTCATCAGAAAATTCAAAAAAATAAAAGAAGAAAATGGACAATATTTTTTATTGTATTAGCAGCAACTTTAATTACGGTAACAGGGGCTTATATTCGAGCTAGATTAGCTAAAACTGAAAATAGCATTCATCAAAAAGTAGAAACTGTAAATTTACGAGATAAACAAATAAAAGATAATGATAGTTTTTCAGTACTATTATTAGGAATTGATAATGGGGCATATGGAAGAGGAACAGAAGTAGGCCGTAGTGATACAATGTTAGTCGTAACGGTTAATGAAAAATTAGGAAAAACTACAATTATAAGTATTCCTCGTGATTCCTATACAGAAATTATCGGTTATGGAACAAATGATAAAATTAATCATGCATATGCATTTGGTCAAGAATCGATGTCTATTAACAGTGTTCAAAACATGTTAAATATCCCTATCGACTATTATGTAACAGTTGATATGGGCGGTTTAATGGGATTAGTGGATGCAGTTGGAGGATTAGATATTACTCCAATTTTAACATTTACTTATGAAGGAGAATCCTTTACTGAAGGAGAATTCCGACATGTAGACGGAGAAGCAGCTTTAAGATATGCAAGAATGCGTTATGATGATCCAGAAGGAGATATGGGACGTCAAAAACGTCAACAATATGTGATTCAAAAATTAGTAGAGAAACTTTTAAACATTTCTTCTGTAACTCGTTATGAAGAAATTTTGAAAACATTAGAAAATTCTGTTCGAACGAATTTTACAATAGAAAAATTATTATCTGTAAAAAATAATTATCCAAAAGCATTACAAAATTTTGAAACGGATACGATTAGCGGTTCTGGTACAATGATAGGTGGTATTTATTATTTTGTAGTTCCGGAAGAGGAAAAAATCCGTATTTCAAATGTATTACGTGAAAATCTTGAATTAGAAAAAGTAGATACTTTAAAACATATTGAAACAAAAGAAACACAAACAGTACCAAATGTTGAAAATCATCAACCAACAAATCCATCATTTTATCAAGAAGAAATAACAGATGAGTATGTAGAACCAGCATATGTGCCACCGGTAGAAAATACTCAACCGATAGCTCCAGTAGCTCCAGTGGCTCCAGTAGCTCCAGTGACTCCGTCACAATCAACTACAACAACTTCATCAGTTCAAAGAGTCGATGATAACAAAGTTGAAACTACAAGAAATACTCAATCGAATCAACCTGTGCAACCAAGTCAACCAACGACTGTAGCACCTACTCGAACTCAACCAAGTTCAGTAGAGCTTGCTCCTGCACCAAGTAATACCACAATTGCACCAAGACCTGCTCAAACAGAAGGCAATGGTACAAATAATCAATAAGCAGAATCTATAAAGAATTTGAGGAAAGAAAATGGTAGAACATCATGATTTTGGTCTTCGTTCCAAAAGAAGACAAAAAAAGAAAAAAGGTAAATTATTATTTATTTTCATATTCATCACAGCATTAATAGTTGGCGGTTCAATAATTTTTGCAGATAAACTAAATTTATTTCATAATACGATTCATCAAATTACTCAAGATGTTGGGAATCGTACTGAAGAAGAAGCAAATGAGATTATTGAGAATGCTAAACCCATTAATATTTTATTATTAGGTATTGATAATGGGGCATATGGTCGACCAGCGGAAGATGGACGTAGCGATACAATGCTTTTATTAACAGCTAATCCAAGTGAGAAAAAAGCACAATTATTAAGTATTCCACGTGATACTTATACAGAAATTGTAGGAATGAATACGTATGATAAAATCAATCATGCTTATGCATTTGGACAAGCTAAAATGGCGATTAATTCTGTAGAAAAATTATTTGATACAAGCATTGATTTTTATATGGAAATTAATATGGCTGGTTTAATGGAATTTGTTGACGCAGTCGGAGGAATTGAAGTAACAAGTCCACTAACTTTTACTTATGAAGAACGTTCATTTGTAGAAGGTAAAACAGAATTATTAGACGGAGAAAGTGCATTGCGTTTTGCAAGAATGCGTTATGATGATCCAGAGGGAGATTATGGTCGCCAAAAACGTCAAAGAATAGTCATTGAACAATTAGTGAATAAATTGATGTCCTTTAGTTCCATTAAAAATTTTGAAAAAATTATGAGTGCTGTAAGAAACAATGTTAAAACTGATATTCCGATAGGAAGACTTATGGCTTTGAAAAATACTTATGGACCATCTTTTGAGCATTTAGAACAAGCATTTATTGAAGAACGTTCATTATTATTAACGAATTCAATTGGAGAACAAATTTACTATTCTTATGCAACGGATGAAGAGTTATTAGAAAAATCAAACTTAATTCGTTCATATTTGGGTCAAAAACCAGTAACAACTTATCCATTGTTACAACAAAGAGAAAACTTATTATATTTAACTACACCATAGAAAGAAGGAAGTCGAATGATTTACGCTGGAATACTAGCTGGTGGAACAGGAACTCGTATGGGTATTCAAGATATGCCTAAACAGTTTTTAACATTAGGAAAAAAACCAATTATTATGCATACCGTTGAGAAATTCCTATTTGTTCCAGATATTGATGTCGTATATGTAGCAGTTCATCCAAATTGGATGACATATTTTGAAGATTTAATTCATAAATATGTTCCAACACAAAAAGAAAAAATTCGTGTTGTTTCAGGTGGAAAAGATAGAAACGATAGTATTATGAATATTATTAATGATATCCAAGAAAAATCTGATGAAACGACAGATGATATTTTAATTACTCATGATGCAGTTCGACCATTTGTTTCATATCGAATGATTCAAGAAAATATTGCTGCAATGAAAGAGTACGATGTAGCAGATACAGTCGTTCTTGCAAATGATACAATTGTTGAGTCTGTAGATGGAAAAGTTATTTCATCTATTCCAAATCGTACACATATGTATCAAGGACAAACACCACAAACATTTAAAATTCAAGCATTTATAAATATTTATGAATCAATGGAAGAAGATGTCAAACAAATTTTAACAGATGCTTGTAAAGTGTTTGTATTAAATAATACTCCTGTTGGATTAGTTCAAGGGGAATATTCAAATATTAAAATTACCACAGTAACGGATTTAAAAATTGCTGAAGCGATGTTGGGAGAGATCTAAGTGATTAATCGAGTTTATCAATTAATTCGTCCGCATTATTTTTCTGTGAAATATGAAGACGTTGAAATGGAGCAAGAAGATACAGTAGTTGTTAGACCAAATTATATTGCACTATGTCATGCAGACCAACGTTATTTCCAAGGAACACGACCACCTAAAATTTTGCAAAAGAAATTGCCGATGGCGTTAATTCACGAATGTTGTGGAATTGTTGTGAGTGATGCTTCTGGAACGTATAAACCAGGAGATAAAGTAGTCATGATTCCAAATCAACCTCCAAAAGAATTTGAAGAGGGAACAGAATTTTATGAAAATTATGTAACTGGCGGATATTTCCGTTCAAGTGGACATGATGGATTTATGAGAGAATTTGTCACAATTCCTAAAAATCGTGTGGTTAAATATGAAACAATTCCATCAAAAGTGGCTGCGATTACAGAATTTGTTTCTGTTGGGATTCATGGAATTACAAGAATGAAACAAGTAGCACATTCAAAAAGAGATCGTATTGTGGTATGGGGTTCTGGAAGTTTAGCATATGTTGTTGCGACACTTGCAAAAGAAAAATTCCCTAACTCGACGATTATTGTTGTTGGAAAAAATCATGATAAATTACGTTTATTCTCTTTTGCAGATGAAGTCTATGATGTGAGCGAAATTGAAGATGATTTCACGTTTGATCATGCTTTTGAATGCGTTGGTGGAACGGGAACTCAAGAAGCTTATCGAGATATTATTAAACATATCAAACCACAAGGGGCAGTCGTTATGATGGGAGTTAGTGAATTTGAAGTCCCATTAAATACACGAGATATTTTAGAAAAAGGATTAACTTGGGTTGGTAGTTCACGATCAGGTCGTGAAGATTTTGAAGGGGCTGTTCAAATGATGGAACGTCCTCAAGTACATTCAAGATTGAATTTAATTATTCATGAATCAAATAAAATTCAAGATATCCAAGACATTTATCATTTCTTTGAAGAAGATACTGTTACACCATTTAAGACAGTTGCGAAATGGGATATTTAATAATGAGGTGAAATCATGGAACCACTTCAAGCGAAGTGTTTAGAAATGGCAGAGTATTTCGTTCAATTTTGTAAGGAAAATGATTTACTTTGCTACTTATGTGGTGGAGGAGCAATTGGGACTCTACGACATAAAGGATTTATTCCTTGGGATGATGATTTAGATTTCTTTATGCCAAGAAAAGATTATGAAAAATTAGCACAGCTTTGGCCACAAAAGGCAGATAGTCGTTATCAACTTTCAAAAAGTAATGAAAATTATATCGACCGTAATTTATTTATTACAATAAGAGATACACAAACAACATGTATCAAACCTTATCAACAAGATTTGGATATTCCACATGGATTAGCCTTAGATGTCCTTCCATTGGATTATTATCCAGCTAATGGGCTATCACGAAAAAAACAAGTGATAGCTGCTTTAGTCTATTCACTATTTTGTGCGCAAACCATTCCAGAAAAACATGGTGGAATTATGAAGTGGGGAAGTCAAGCTTTATTAGCACTTGTTCCTTCAAAAAAATTGCGTTATAAAATATGGAAAAAAGCAGAAGCTGAAATGACGAAATATACAAAAGAAGAAAGTGATGGCATTACTGAACTGTGTTCTGGGCCATACTATATGAAGAAGAAGTATCCAATTTCAAGTTTTGAGGATGCATTGTGGCTTCCTTTTGAAGAAACGGAATTACCAATTCCAATTGGATATGATGCTTATTTAAAAACTGCTTTTGGGGATTATATGACTCCACCACCAGTAGAAAAACAGGTTGCTCATCATGATGCGGTACTCATCGATTTAGAGAAAAGCTATACACATTATAAAGGTGAATATTATGGAAAATAAGAAAAAAGTACTTTTCTTTTTATGGTCTTTCTCATTAGGAGGAGGAGCTGAAAAAATTTTATCAACAATTGTTTCCAATTTGGATTTAGAGAAATATCAAATTGATATTTTAGAAATGGAACATTTTGATAAAGGGTATGAAGCAGTTCCTGAAGGAGTTAGAATTTTAAAGCCTTATAAGAAAAGAAAATATGGACGATTAATGGAAACCATTTTATGGCGTCTAAGAATTTATTTTCCACATTTAGTAAGAAAATGGCTAATCAAAGATGACTATGATATTGAAGTTTCCTTTACGATTATGAATCCTGCATTCCCTTTTTCTAAGAGAGCAGAAGTTAAAAAATTTGCTTGGATTCATGGGAGTATTGAAGCATTTTTAGAAGAAAATCAGGCTCACTATCGTAAAAATCATTTTGAACAATTGAGCCATGCAGATAAAATTATTGCAATTTCTAAAAAAACAAGAGAATCGATTGAAACAGTTTATCCAATGTTTAGCGATAAAATTCAAACGATTTATAATGGGTATGATTTTACTTCTCTTCTTGAAAAAGCAGAAGAAGTTAGCCCAGTTACCCTGGAAAAGAATAGTATTTGTGTCATAGGTCGTTTAGAAGAGTTAAAAGGGACGGATCGTGTACTAGAAGTCTTTACCAAATTACAACAAGAATTATCTGATATTCATTTATACTATATTGGTAGTGGAGAACAAGAGAGCTTCTTAAAAGGAGAAGTAGAACGTCTTCAATTACAAAATAAGGTTCATTTCTTAGGCTATCAAAAAAATCCTTATTCCATTTTAAAGCAAGCTAAAGTTTTGTTATCCTTATCAAAACAAGAAGGATTTTCAGGAGCTGTTGTTGAAGCAGTGACTTTAGGAATTCCATTTGTTTCTACAAATGTTGGAGGAGCTTTAGAATTATCGAATGAAGGACAATTTGGAGAAGTCATCGATTCTAATCAAGAAGCCATCGATGCCCTTAAAAATTATATTACTGGAGAAAAAAGAATTTCTGAACAATATTCAGAATTTATCCAACAATTTACAATTGAAAAACAACTGCAACAAATAGAGGAGTTATTTCAATTATCTAAAGAAGAAAGGAGTTAGATAGATGCCGGATTCTTTAAGAAAACTTCATGCAGTACTTACAACTTTCTGCTATGGGTTAGCGATTGTTTTTTATTTGATTTATTTAAACAATAATCATTTAGAAACTTTATTATATACCGTTGTAATAGTTTTTATTGCACATACATTATTTAGTTTTCATAACTTAAAATATCAATTAATTCATATCTTGTTTTATATGACAATTTTTGTATTTTTATTTTCAAGGCCATTAATTGATTATTTAAGAATTGGAAGTTTTGACACGTATCAACAAGATGCTTATGTATTCACTTTTAATATCATTTTAGTATCCTTGCTAGGATTATGGTTGGGTGGAATCATAGGTGTCAGATATTTTAGTCGAAAGAAAGAAAAGCCTGTTGATGAAAATTCTTATGCTCGATTAATTTTACAAGTTCGAAGAGTTTCTTTAGCAGTATTTTGGTTAACATATCCATTTTATGTATTAAGATTAGTGGAACGTTTAATCTTTAGATTACAAACTACTTACTATGGATATTATGCGAATTTCACAAGTAAATTACCATACTTTACTTATTTATTATCAGCTTTTATGTTCTATGCATTATGTGTTTATTTGGCAACGAAACCTTCAAAAAAAACATCCATATTTATGCTTGGATTATATGTTGCAGCTAATTTGATTCATTTAGTCATTGGTACAAGAAATCCATTTATATTAAGTTTATTATTTGCCTTTGTTTATTTCTTTATGCGCCATTATTCTGATAAAAAAGAAGTTTGGCTTGGACGTAGAGAAAAAATTGCATTAGGAATTGGAACACCAGTCTTAATGCTTGCCATGGGGGCGATGAACTATATTCGAGATGGAGCGAAATTAAAGTTTGATAGTATCTTTGCTTTATTAGTCGATTTTATTTACAAACAAGGAACTAGTTTTGGAGTTTTAGCTAGAGGATATTTATATCGAAGTAGTTTACCAATTCGAGAAATGAGAAACTTTACATTTGGTCCTATTATGGATTATTTTTATCGAGGTAGTATTGGGATGAATTTATTAGGAACTACAGCTTTTAAAACAACGACAAATAGTATTGAATTAGCTTTAGAAAGTAATAGTTATGCTCATAATATTTCGTATTTAGTATTAAAACAACAATATTTAGATGGGCATGGTATCGGAAGTAGTTATATGATGGAAGTTTACACCGATTATGGTTTTGTTGGCTTATTTATAACGAGTTGTATTTTAGGGTTTATTTTTATCGCGTTACTAAATTCAGCTTATCGTAAAAATCTTCTTGGTTTTACTGTGTCATTACTAGTCCTTGGAAATCTATTTTTTATGGCAAGAAGTAGTTTCTCAGAGAGTTTCTTTAGTTTGTTTACAATGCAATTTTGGACAGTTGTAATAGTGATTTTCTTAATGTCCTATTCAATGAAGAAACCAATTTATCATACAACATTAGCAAAGGATGGTTATATACATGTTTGAAAATTATTCATTAGCTGATTTATTAGCTAATTTAAAGAAAAAGAAAAAATGGAATGTCATTGCAGTTTTTGTATTATTTGTTTTAATGGCTTTACCTATGAGCTATAAAGCTATTACTTCAAAATCAGTCGTAAAAAATAATACAAGTTACTCAAGCTATATTATTTATAAAATTAATGCACCAGAAAAAGAATTTAAAACAGAATCCAATACAAAGAATGACCAGTTTAGTTATTTTTATTCTAAATTAATTAGTTCAAATATGAATGGTGCTTATTTATTCAATGATTCAACAGATCAAGAAGTAGCAAAATATGCCGGAGAAATTGCCAGCAATGCAACTCAATTAAGAAATTCAGATATAGATTTCTGGGAAAAGAAAATCATTGTTAGTTCTTTAGGGGATTATACAGGTGTTTCTGTTAAAGTATTAACAACAAGTCCAACTTTAAATCAGTTAATTGAGAAAAAAGTGGATGCATTAATGAACAGTTATAAAGATGTATTTAAAGACGTGACGATTCAAAAATTAAATACTGTTAATTCCCAAGAAGTTGGTGGAAGTGAAACAACAGTTTCAAACTTCAATGTAAAACAATTAGTATTAAGAATGGTAGTTGTTTTTGTATTAGCAGGATTTATTGTTATCTTTATGAACTTTGTTTGGTATTTATTTAATCCAACAATGAACCGTGTTGGAGATTTCAAAAAATACGATATTAAACAAGTATATGAAATTGAAAATGCAGAAGTGTTACGTCAGTTAATTCGTTATAAAAAAGAAAACCTTGGAGAATTTGCAGTAGTTACTTCAAGTAAAGCTATTGCAAAACAATGGGAGCAAAAAATTCAAGATGTAAACATCGAATATGTAGAAGCATCTAATTTTGAAAGAATTTGTCAATTTGATACTTACCTATTCGTAGAAGAATTTGGGAAGAGTCGCTATGTTGATTTTGAGAAAAAATTACAAGAATTGCATAATTTCGATAAAAAGATTATTGGTGTAGTAGTATTTCCACTATAGTAAAAAAACTCGTCAGTTATTCTGGCGAGTTTTTTATTTTAAAATGAATCAGAAATTGTATTTAAATAGTTCACTAATTCCATTATCGTTAAATTATTATGGCAAATAAATTCTTTCTTTAATCCATCGATATAGAAATTTGCAACAATAATATCATAATCAGTTTTATTTAAAATATCACTTGAAAGATCGACATCAGTCCAATTTTCAAAGATGAATCGGTCATTACAATAATAAGATAGAACTCTCATTAATGTAATAGGATGAGCATGGTCAAAATTACTAATTACTAAAACTTTAATTTTTGGACGATTCATTAATAATTGAATCGCCATATCTTCTCCGTGGGTAAATAGAGTATATATTAAATGATGAATATGCTCCGGAGTATGGGTACGATTCATTAATTTTAGATAATTCATAATTTCGGATTTTACAATTTCAAAAGCGGATGAAAAATGTTTTTGAAAATTATTCATTGTTCTTTGCTTTTGGTTAAACAGAAGAGGATCGGTAAATGTTTCTTGTCGCTCTAAGTGAACTGTATTATGCATATACCAAATTAAATCATTTCGATTGTTGAAATGAATATTTAGTTTGAATTCAAGTTTCAATAACATTTCATCTAATAATCGGCATGAGTTCTTTGCATATTCGTCTTCTTCTAGTGAAGCATAAAACTCTTCAGGACTTAAGAAGATAGTATCTTGAATAAATGAAATAAAAATTTGTGCTAATACTTCTGGTGTCATACTTATTTGAAATTTCTCAGAGAAGTACACTAATTTTTCTTCAATATCTGGTAATTGTGCAAATGGAGGAAATACTTCATCAAAGAAGTTATCTGGAATTGGAACAAAATGTTTATTTTTCACACGATAAATTCCAATCATGACCATCCATTTATACATATGAAATATTGCAAAGCCCATTGGATAATTTGTCGGAGTATAAAAATATTTTGCGAATTCATCCAAATCTTCCTCATTAAAATCAGTAAAAGGCCATTCTAAAAAATTATATCTTTCAGAAAAATATTGAGCATAAAAATAACGAATATCCACTTCATTTCCTGTAATAGAAACGGGGGTTAACTGAATATTAAATTTAAATTTAGGTTCAATATCTTTAACCATTTTATTGACAATTCGGTATAGATTAGCAGGAGTAGTATAAAATGCATTACTAATGTCATTAATAGTTTCTCCTTCGTGAAAGAATATATATTCTAATAGAGAAAAATTTTGTGAGTTTACAAAAAAGTGCTTATAAATATCCTCAATACTATTTTCTTTTGAAAAATAAGCTTTAACACCATTTGTTGAAGTTTGAATATCAATATTCGGAAAAGCTTCCCTTAATTCAGCAATATCTTGTTTTAAAATTCGTTCTGTACAGTCAAATTTTTCGGCTAATATATATAAATGAGTCCATTTTTTTGAATCAATTAAATATTCCATAAACTCTAATTGCCTTTTTTCTTTAGAGGAAAGTAAATTTCTCATAGCAACTCCTTTTCGTTATGACTTGTTAGATTTATGATAATATAACTCGTTTTAAAAGTAAAGAAAATCCTTATAAAATCAATATAGCAAACGGTTGTATTAATTGTAAAATTTTATTAACTTTATGAGAATATTACTAGAATTATTACAAATAAATTACATGATTATTTCACTCAAGGGGAAAAAAGTTAATAATCGTAATTTTTTCCCTTTGAATGAAGAAATACAAACAGGAAAAGGTATTGAATAATAAGAATTTGAGAGATATAATTCGTCCGTATCGTGATTTAACGAACAAGAAATAAATCTTAAATAATTTTAATAATTTCGAAATATAAATTTAACATTGGAAAATACAGGAGGATAAAGATATGTCTAAAGCAAGAAAAGCTAAATGGAATATTGAAGAAAATACCCGTGAAGGTTATACAAGGTACAGTATTCGTAAATACAGTATGGGGGTAGCCAGCGTAGCGGTATTATCAGGATTTTTCTTTTTAACAGGGATTAGTGCACAAGCTGCAGAAATTACAGCACCACAAATTCCTGCGCAAACTGATGCAAACGTTTTACCTACATCCAAACAGGCACTCAGTAAAGAAGCAGTAGAAAAGAAAGCGACTGTAACAAAATCTACAAAAGAAGAAGTAGTTACATCAACTCCAAAAGAAACAAAAGTGGAAGAAAAGAAAGAAGTAACAGAAACTCCGACAACTACAGGCTCAACAAGAGAAGCAAAAGTTGAAACAGTTGCTGCAACTCCAAAAGAAGAAAAAGCGGCTGTAGTAACAACTACTACTCCTGAAACAAGAGAAGCTTCTACAAGGGAAGCTGTAACTACTGAATCTGGACAAAGTGGATTTCGTGCTGCTAGAAGACCTGGACCAAGCCGCCCAGCGCCAAGTCAACCAGTAAATCATTCAGCAGCAACACCTACTAATACCGTAGCAGCAAGTGCTGGAACAATAAATCATGATAAAAATGAGCGTTTAAGATTAGAAGATGCAATTGAACCGACTGATGTAAGTAAAGGAACTCATAAATTTATAGGAGAAGGTACAGCACGTTTAAATACACCTATTCATTATAATGTAACAACAACAAGAACTAATGGCGGGTTAGATGTTTCAATTAACTATACAGCTCCAGGAAATACTAGAGAATTTGTAAGAAATAATTTCATCCTTCACACAGGTAATGGTTTTGGAACTCCACAATTACGAGGTGTATCAGGAACTACTGGAAACCCAAGTATCGTCAAGGGTGAAAACTTTATGTCTCATTCTGGTTATACATTAGCTAGTTCTGTAGATACAAATAGAGATCAAACTGTAAGATTTTTCTTACCTATTAGCAGACCAAATGCAGATTTAACATTTAAGTTACAACCAACTACATTTAACGTAAACCAAGGTGGAGGTAGTGAAGCTACTATTAATGACCCATATAGTAATTCAAACTACTACTTTAAAGAACGTCCACTATATTTAGATGCAAACCCAGGGGGGAATGCAGCAGGAACAAAAACATTTAAAGAAATAATTGATTTCCAAACTATTTATCTTCCAACAACTAAATTAGCTGAAGGCGAAACAAAAGTTGTTAAAGATGGAGTTAACGGTGAACGCCAAAAAACTTATAAGGTTCATAAATTTGGAGAAGAAACAGTTTTAGGATTACCTATTAGTAATAGTATTACAAAAGAAGCGAAACCACGTATTGTACAAATTGGTGTTGCAAAAGACTTAGTTGAAAAACCAGAAGTTGTAAAACCACGTGTTGATCAAAATAAAGTTGGAGATACAAACCATTTAACATTCTATTTAGATAAAGATGGAAACAATATCTACAATGAAGGTGTAGATGAATTAATTCAAAACATCGATATTAAAGATGGAGCGAAAGGTGAAAAGGGTGACCGTGGACAACAAGGTGAACGTGGATTAACCGGAGCACAAGGAGCGAAAGGTGAAAAAGGGGACCGAGGTGAACGTGGTTTAACTGGAGCACAAGGAGCGAAAGGTGAAAAAGGAGACCAAGGTGAACGCGGATTAACTGGAGCACAAGGGGCGAAAGGTGAAAAAGGAGACCAAGGTGAACGTGGTTTAACTGGAGCACAAGGAGCGAAAGGTGAAAAAGGAGACCGTGGTGAACGCGGATTAACCGGAGCACAAGGAGCGAAAGGTGAAAAAGGGGACCAAGGTGAACGCGGACAAGATGGAAAATCTTTAGTTGCTGTAAAAAATGGAAATAAAACAAAATTATATGTTGAAAATCCAGCTCAACCTGGTCAGCCATTAGATCCAACTCATCCATTAGCAACAATTACGGATGGAGTAAATGGTCGTGATGGTCAATCTCCTACAATTACTGCAACTAGAACTGTACAAAACGGAAAAAATGGAGTGTTAATTACAGTAACGCCAGTAAATGGAACTCCTCAGTCTACATTTGTACAAGATGGAGTAAATGGTCAAAATGGTTCTACACCAACTGTAACAATCACAGAAGGTAAAAATGGTACACATACTTTAACAGTTCATACTCCAGGACAAGCTGATGTATCAACAGTTATTAGAGATGGTGCACAAGGACGCCAAGGTGAACGCGGAGAAAAAGGTGACAAAGGTGAGGCAGGTAGAGATGGCGTAACACCAACAGTTACAGTTAAAGATAATAAATCAGATGGAACTCATACAATTACAATTAATGATGGTAGAGGAAACATTACAAACACAATTGTTAAAGATGGATTCGATGGTAAATCACCATTAGTTGCTACAAATAGAAATGAGGAAGCTAAAACTACAACGGTCGTATTCTATTATGATGAAAATGGAAATAATGAATTAGATGCTTCTGATAAAAAATTAAAAGAAGTTGTTATTGCGGATGGTGCAAAAGGTGAGAAAGGTGACAAGGGAGCTACACCTAAAGTTACAACTGCTCGTGGAAAAGATGGACGTAGTACTGACATTACATTTACTGTTCCAGGAGAAGAGCCTGTAACCGTTAATGTAAAAGACGGGAAAGATGGACGTACACCAACTATTGACTTAAATGCCTTAGCAGAAGCAGCAATAAGAATTAATAATCAAAGAAGTGGAAGAGTAAGAAGAGCATTAGCAGATGCCCCATCTACAGCACCAGCATCACAACCAGTAGATGGTACTCGTATTACAGCATACTTTGATAACAATGGTAACGGTAAATACGATCCAGATGTGGATGAATTAATTGGTACAAGTGATATCTTGAATGGTACAAATGGACGTAATGGTGCAGATGGAGCTTCTGGTACAGATGGCCGTAACGGTGCCGAATTATTAAGTGGACCTAATGCCCCAACAGCTAAAGATGGTAGAGATGGTGATACTTACATTGATGCAACTACAGGAGACGTTTACAAAAAAGAAGGCGAAAACTGGAAGAAAATCGGTAATATTAGAGGACCTCAAGGACTTAAAGGTGATAAAGGGCAAGATGGAGCTCAAGGACCACAAGGATTAAAAGGAGACAAAGGTGAACAAGGTCTTCAAGGTGAACGTGGACAAGATGGAGCACAAGGTCTACCAGGTCGTGATGGACGTGACGGAGCTGCAGGACGTGACGGAAGAGACGGCCGAGATGGAAAAGATGTACTAAACGGAAAAGTAGACCCAACAACAGAAGGTAAAGACGGAGATAAATACGTAAATACTGAAAGTGGAGACGTATTCGTTAAAAATAACGGAACATGGGAAAAAGAAGGCAACATCAAAGGACCAAAAGGTGACAAAGGAGAACAAGGTCTTC
>NZ_KI391971.1:1079107-1136810 GCF_000162475.2 Granulicatella elegans ATCC 700633 | reverse complement strand
ATGTACTAAACGGAAAAGTAGACCCCAACAACGGAAGGTAAAGACGGAGATAAATACGTAAATACTGAAAGTGGAGACGTATTCGTTAAAAATAACGGAACATGGGAAAAAGAAGGCAACATCAAAGGACCAAAAGGAGACAAAGGTGAACAAGGTCTTCAAGGACGCGATGGCCGTGAAGGAGCCCAAGGACCAGCAGGTCGTGATGGACGTGACGGAGCACAAGGACGTGATGGACGCGATGGCCGAGACGGAAAAGATGTACTAAACGGAAAAGTAGACCCAACAACAGAAGGTAAAGACGGAGATAAATACGTAAATACTGAAAGTGGAGATGTATTCGTTAAGAATAACGGAACATGGGAAAAAGAAGGCAACATTAAAGGACCAAAAGGCGACAAAGGTGAACAAGGTCTTCAAGGTGAACGCGGACGTGATGGAGCACAAGGTCTACCAGGTCGTGATGGCCGAGATGGAGCTGCAGGACGTGACGGACGCGATGGCCGAGATGGAAAAGATGTACTAAACGGAAAAGTAGACCCAACAACAGAAGGTAAAGACGGAGATAAATACGTAAATACTGAAAGTGGAGACGTATTCGTTAAAAATAACGGAACATGGGAAAAAGAAGGCAACATTAAAGGACCAAAAGGCGACAAAGGTGAACGTGGTGAAGATGGTAAGACTCCAGAGGTATCTGTAACACCTGGTAAAGATGGAAACAGTACTGATATTACATTTACAGTCCCAGGTAAAGATCCAGTAACAGTAAATGTTAAAAATGGAGAAAATGGTCTAAACGGAAAAACACCAAAAGTTGACTTATTACGTGTAGAAGGTCAAAACGGAAACCCATCACATACAATCGTAACATTCTATACAGATGAAAATGGAGATGGAAAATACACTCCAGGAACTGATGAATTACTAGGTTCTGAAATAATTAAAGATGGTGCTAAAGGTGCAGATGGACAAAATGGTAAATCATTAATTACTGTTAAAGATGGTAAAGAAACAAAAGTTTACCAAGAAGATCCAGCAAATCCAGGTCAACCATTGAATCCTGAAAAACCTCTTGCAGTGATTAAAGATGGAGTAGACGGAGTCTCTCCAACAGTAACAGCTGTTCGTAAAGATGAAGAAGGTCATAAAGGTGTAGAAATCACTGTTGATAACCATGATGGTTCACAACCAACTACAGTCTTTGTTCAAGATGGTGCTAAAGGTGAAACAGGAGCAACAGGTCAAGATGGACAAACTCCAACAATCACTACTCAACGTGGAAAAGATGGCCAAAGCACTGTTGTAACAATTACAACACCAGGAAAAGAACCAGTAACATTTACTGTGAATGACGGTAAAAATGGTAGAGATGGACGTACACCACATATTGATTTAAATGCATTAGCGGATGCAGTTAGAAGAGGTGCAGGATTAGCTGCTAATCCACAACCTTCTGGAACATCAAGAAGTGCAAGAAGAGCAAGAAGTGTAGGAGATAATCCAGATGAAGTAACTCCACGAACTCAACCAGCAACTACAGACTCAACAGGTTCACAACCAACATCTTCAGATTCAACAGCATCACAACCAGTAGATGGTACTCGTATTACAGCATACTATGATAATAATGGTAACGGTAAATACGATCCAGATGTGGATGAATTAATTGGTACAAGTGATATCTTGAATGGTACAAATGGACGTAATGGTACAAATGGAGCTTCTGGAGCAGACGGACGTAACGGTGCTGAATTACTAAGTGGCGCTACTGCACCAACTGCTAAAGATGGTAAAGACGGTGATACTTATATCGATGCTAATACAGGTGACGTGTACAAGAAAGAAAATGGTTCTTGGAACAAGATTGGTAATATCCGTGGACCTCAAGGAGCAACTGGTGAAAAAGGTGAAAAAGGCGAAAAAGGTGACAAAGGTGAAAACGGGGTTAATGGAGCAGATGGTAAATCACCAGTTGTAAATGTAGCGGACAATGGAGACGGAACGCACTCTATTACAGTTCGCAATCCTGATGGTTCAGAATCTACAACTAAAGTTAAAGATGGTAAAGACGGTAAAACTGCTACTATCACTACAACAGAAAACCCAGATGGAAGTCATACAATTACTGTAACAAATCCAGACGGAACAACTAAAGAAACAGTTGTTAAAAACGGTAAAGACGGTAAAACTCCTAAAGTTGAAGTAACTGATAACGGAGATGGAACTCACACTGTTAAAGTAACAGATGGAGACGGTAATGTTACGAATGCTATTATCAAAGATGGTAAAGATGGTAAAGCTGCAACAGCAACCACTACTGAAAATCTTGATGGAAGCCATACAGTAACAATTACAAACCCAGATGGAACTAAGAATGAGTTTGTTGTTAAGAATGGACGTGACGGTGTTGACGGACGTACTCCAACTGCATCTGTTCGTGATAATGGTGACGGAAGTCATACAATTGTTATTACAAATCCAGAAGGTGTTACAACTGAAACAACAGTACGTGATGGTAAATCACCAAAAGTTACTATTACTGATGAACAAAATGGAACTCATAAAATCTCAGTTCTAAATGGTGATGGAACAACTACTGAAACAATTATCAAAGATGGTAAATCACCAGTAGCAACTGTTACTGACAACCATGATGGTACTTATACTATCCGTGTAGAAAATGGAAATGGAACTGTTTCTGAAACAACAGTACGTGATGGTAAATCACCAACTGCTAAAGTAGTAGACAATGGAGATGGAACTCACACAGTTACAATCGTTAACTCTGATGGAACTACTACAACTACAACAGTACGTGATGGTAAATCACCAAAACTTGAAGTGATCGATAACAATAATGGTTCACATACTATTAAAGTGACAGGTGCTGATGGTAAAGAAACTACAACTACAATCTTTGACGGTAAATCACCAAAAGCGAATATCGTAGATAATGGAGATGGAACACACACATTAACAATCGTTGATTCTGATGGTCGTGAATACAAATCTGTTATTAAAGATGGTAAAGACGGAAAAGATGGAGTTTCACCAACTGTAACAGTTAAAAATAATAATGATGGAACTCACGTTGTTACAATCACAAATCCGGATGGAAGTAAAACAGAAATGGTAATCAAAGACGGCAAAGATGGTAAATCACCAAAAGTTTCTGTTGAAGATAATGGAGATGGATCTCATACAATCACAATTATTAATTCTGACGGCACTGTAACAAAAACAGTTGTTAAAGATGGTAAAGACGGACGTGACGGTAAAGACGGCAAAGACGGCAAAGATGGTAAATGTGGTTGCCAAGACAAACCAGTAACACCATCAAATGATAAACCAGTACCTCCAGTAGCTGATAAACCAGAGGGACCTAAATTTGCAATGCCAGAACCACCAGTTTATGAAGTACCAGAATACACAGGTGGGATAACACCACTTGATCCTCCGGTTTATGATAAACCAGAATTTAATGGTGGAGTGCCAGGAATGCCTGAGGTTACTGAAGTACCAGAATTTAATGGTGGAGTACCAGGAATGCCTGAAGTAAATGAAGGTAATAATGCTGATGTACCAGGAATGCCAACACCTCCAGTACACGAAGTACCAGAGATGAAAATTCCAACTCCAAGTGATAATGGTAATGTTCCTCCAGTTAATGAAGTACCTAGAGAAGGTAAAGTACCACCAACAAATGGTACAACACCTCCTCCAGCAGAAGTTTCTCGTGAAAAAGAAGTTCCAACAGAAAATACTACACCTGTAGTTCCTGAAAGAACTCCTGTACCAGAAACAGGTACTACAACTCCAAATAGTTACTTACCAGAAACTGGAACTCAATCAGATTATATCTATATTGTTTTAGCTAGCGGAATCTTAATGTCACTATATGTGGGAAAAAGACAAGAAGACTAAATTAAATAAAAAATCTCGTCAGTTATTCTGGCGAGATTTTTTTGTTTTCATTTCATATACATTTCATAAACGCTCTCTATAATAAGTTACAGATAAGAAATGAGAGAGAGGAGTTATTCCTTTGATAAAAAATGCAGTACTTTATATTTTTAGAAAGAGAAAGAAAAGTCTGATATTAATCACTATTTTTAGTGTCATTTTAGCTTGTATATTTGCTTGTATGAGGTTATTATCTACGACTTCCACAGTGCAACAACAATTAAAACAAACGACAACTTCTTCGTTTGAATTTAGAAAAAAAGATGGAACAAGTTTTTCATTTAAACAAGTGGAAGAAATAAAGAAAGTTGCAGATAATGAGTCTTTAGAAAAACATTATCAAACAATTGCAAAATTAGAAAATCACTCAGTGGTGACTGGGGAAGAAAAAATTCAACGAGATGACATTGATGAAGAAATGAAAAATGTTGTTTCGCTCAATTCTAGTAGCCAAGTGAATCGAGAAAAACTATTTTCAAGTGGAGTTTTCTCATTGTTAAAGGGAAAAATGATAGAAGCAACAGATGTTCATAAAATCATGATTCATGAAGAGTTAGCTTCTAAAAATCAATTAAATCTTGGAGATACGATAACTCTTGATGTTATCCAACAAGAAACTGGGGAAAAGAAAAAAGTCGACTATGAAATTGTTGGAATTTTTTCTGGGAAAAAGCAAGAAACTTACACAGGATTAACTTCTGATTTTAGTGAAAATACAGTATTTACGGATTATCAATCCATTCATCAACTCTTCACTAGTGAATTAGGGGAAGTTGTGACAGGATTAAATATCTATGCTTCATCAAGTGAAGAATTACTAAAAATGAAACAAGCAATAGAAGCTTTACCATTCAATTGGGAAGAGTTTGTAATAGAGGATCAAAAGCAAGATTTCGATGATATATTAGAAAGTATTACAGGTCTTCAAAGTATGGTTCAGTGGATGACAATAGGGATATTAATTGCTGGAGCAGTTGTTTTATCTCTAATGCTAATGTTAAGTGTGCGAGAAAGAATTTATGAAATAGGTATTTTATTATCGATTGGAATTCATAAAGCTTGGATTATTGGTAAATTCTTTGTTGAATTATTTTTATTAACGATTCCAGCTGTTTTTGTTTCGCTTGCATTAGGGCCTATGATGGTTCAACAATTAATGAATGGATTTATATCGATGGATTCAGAACAATCTCCTTTAGGAAACTTTATTTCAAAAGGAGCACAACAGGGAGTAATAACCGTATTTAGTCAAAGTTATGCATTATTAGCAATAGTGATTGTATTCTCACTTGCTGTAACATTAGGAATCTTTTTAATGAAAAAACCAAAAGAAATATTATCAAAAATGAGTTAGGAGAATGAACATGAGTGTATTATCAATGAATAAAGTAAGTTATCAATATAAGGAAGCACGTCAATCTGTGTTATCACAAATTGATCAAGAATTTGAAGCCGGTAAATTTTACGCGATTATTGGGAAATCGGGTTCTGGAAAATCCACATTACTATCATTATTAGCAGCATTAGATAATCCAACAAGTGGAAAGATTTTATTTGAAGGAGAAGATATTCAAGAAAAAGGTGATAGCTATCATCGTAAACATCATATTTCTTTAGTATTCCAAAATTATAATTTAATTGATTATTTAACGCCTTTAGAAAATATTCGTTTAGTCAATCCTACAGCTACAAAAGAAATTTTATTACAATTAGGATTAGAAGAAAGTCATGTGAATCGTAATGTTTTAAAATTATCAGGAGGACAACAACAAAGGGTAGCGATTGCTCGTGCGTTGGTTTCAGAGGCTCCAATTATTTTAGCGGATGAACCAACAGGAAATTTAGATGAACATACAGCGGGTGAAATTATAGATGTACTAAAATCACTGGCAAAAGAAAGAAAAAAATGTGTCATTGTTGTAACACATAGTAAAGAAGTAGCAAATGCTGCAGATACGATATTAGAATTACGTGAAACAAAACTTCACGAAGTGAAATAAGTAAAGGGAGATAGAATAGGATGAAAAATGCATTTGCTTATATTTCAAGAAAAATCTTCAAATCATTCGTATTATTTGCCGTTATACTATCTATGGCGACATTAAGTATGATTGGATTATCTATGAAAGATGCAACGAATCAAGCTTCAAAAGAAGTATTTAAAAATATTACAAATAGTTTTTCAATGGAAATTAATCGTCGTGTGAATCAAGGAACACCACGAGGCGGAGGAAATATTAAAGGAGAAGATATTAAAAAAATCTCTGAATCTCCAGATATCGAAGGAACTGTTAAACGTATTAATAGTGTAGCTGATTTAGCAGATTACGATATTATTGAAACAAAAGAAACTCAAGGAGTGTTAACACCCGATCGTATTAAGAAATTTAAACGTGCTGTTATGTTAACAGGGGTTAATGATTCTGCGAAAGAAAATAAATTTGTTTCTGGCGCCTATCAATTGGTAGAAGGAAGTTCATTAGTAGAATCAGATAAACATAAAATTTTAATGCATAAAGATTTAGCTGAAAAAAACAACTTAAAAGTAGGCGATAAAATTACATTAAAATCAAATATTTATGATGCTGATAATGAAAAAGGTGCTAATGAAACGGTAGAAGTTGAAATTAAAGGTCTGTTTGATGGTCATAATAAAACGAGAGTTACAGCAGCACAAGAATTATATGAAAATACTTTAGTAACCGATATTCTTACAGCTGCTGAAGTATATGGAAATACAGAAGATACAGCAGTGTATCAAGATGCGACATTCTTTGTAAAAGGAAATAAAAATCTTGATACAGTCATTAAAGATTTAGGGAAATTAGCGATTAATTGGAAATCTTATAATTTAGTAAAAAGTTCTTCTAACTTCCCAGCCTTACAACAATCAATTTCTGGGATGTATTCAATCGCAAATAAATTATTTATTGGATCTATTGCATTTGCAGGAATTACAGTAGCATTATTACTATTCTTATGGATGAATGCTCGTCAAAGAGAAATTGGTGTTCTATTATCGATTGGCTTATCGAAAATGGAAATATTTGGACAATTTGTATGGGAGTTATTGTTCATTAGTTTACCAGCCTTTATCGGTGCAACAGGAGTTGCTATTTTAACAGGTAAAACAGTTGGAAATCAATTACTTTCAAGTGTTACTTCAAGTATTGCAAAACAAATGGGCAAACAAGCAGCCTCAACGGGTCTAGGTGGCGGAGCTGAAGTAGATGGCTTTAATAAGACATTAACTTCTTTAGAAATGGTGATTCAACCAACTAATGTATTATATGTAGTTGGTTTTATGATTGTGGTATTAGGGATTGCATTAACGATTGCCAGTGTGAAAACATTTAGTAAAAATCCTAAAGAATTATTAATGGATGTTGAATAGAAGGTTAAAATTACGGGAGAAAAGATGAACCTCTAGGATAAATAAACTGTCATTAAAAATGAAATAGATCAATAAAAGGAGCAGACAAAGAATAAAAAAGGATTCTAAGTCTGCTCATTTTTTATGAAATGACAAGGACAGAAATAAGAAAATCATTTATAATAAGAATGAGAGGAGATGAAGCTGTGAGAATTTTAATGGTCGAAGATGAAGCACCAATTCGTGAAGGAGTCTGTGATTATTTAATTGAATGTGATTATGAGATGATTGCTGCAAGTGATGGACAAGAAGCAATCGATTTATTTGATTCAAATGAAGTACATTTAGTGCTATTAGATATTCAATTGCCAAAAAAGAATGGATTAGAAGTTCTAGAATATATTCGAAGAAAAAGTTCAATCCCTGCATTAATGTTAACAGCTTTTAGCGATGAAGAATACCAATTAAAAGCTTTTAGTCAATTAGCAGATGGATATATTGAAAAACCATTTTCTTTACCTGTTTTAAAAGCTAGAATTGATGCTTTAATGAAACGTTATTATCCGGATACAGAAGTGTTTACTTATCAAAATACGAGTGTGAATTTCTCTAGTTATACAGCAACTCTTTTTGGTGAAAAAGTAGATATGAATGCTAAAGAAATTGAAATTTTAAAATGTTTAGTTGATCATGAAGGGCAAGCATTAAGTAGGCAACAAATTATTGATCAAGTTTGGAAAGAAACAGACGAAATTCCTTTTGATCGAGTGATTGATGTCTATATGAAGGAATTACGTAAAAAATTAGCATTGGATTGTATTATTACAATTCGTAATGTGGGATATAAATTGGAGAGACTATGAAATCATTAAAAATATTTCCAAAAATTTTAGCGACAACTTTTTTTATTTTAAGTATGTTAGTTATCGGCATTCATATTTCGATTTATTTTATTTTTCCTAAGACTTATCTTGAAACGAAACAACAGGAATTAAGTATAAAAGCAGACCAAATTTCGTCCAATTTAAACTTAAAAGAAGAAAGTCAAATTATGGATTTTGTGAACTTATATTCGAAAGGAAATGATATTACTTTGATGGCAGGAGCTGAAACAGGCTCTAATGAATTTGAAATTAGTCAAGGGATACCAGCAGATTTTTCAAGTTATACTAATTCTTTAGTCATTGAAGAGCGACAAATTCAAACAAAAACTGGAGAAAATTTAAACTTACAATTTATTACAACAACTGATTTACAAAAAGAAGCTATTTCTTTAAGTTGGAAATTTTTACCATATACTTTGTTAGTATCCTTCGTGATGTCACTGATGATAGCTTGGATTTATGCGAGAATTATAACCAAACAAGTTCAACAGATGAAAAAGACAATGAGAAGAATGAAGGAATTGGATCGTCATGCTTTGTTAGAAGTTCAGTCGACCGATGAGGTTGGTGAATTAAAATCACAAATTAATCAATTGTATATTAATTTATTACAAGTGATTGATAATGTAGAAGAAAAGAATGAAACGATTCTTCAATTAGAAAAAATCAAATACGAATTTTTCCGTGGACGTTCCCATGATTTAAAAACACCTTTAGCAAGTTTAAAAATTATTTTAGAAAATATGAAATATCATGTTGGAAAATATAAAAATCGTGATTATTATATTGATGAATGTATTCAAATTGTCGATGGACTGACCGTTAAAGTAGTTGAATTATTAAGAGAATCTAAGGAAGCTCTAGGGGAAAAAGCAAAATGGATTTCCCTCGAAGAAGAGATTCAAAAAGTTACTCAGGATCATCATTGGATTGCAATGAAGAGAAATTTAACCATTCATAGTCATATTGTTTCAAAGCAATTATTAATCGGACAGGAAGCTTTTAAAATGGTACTCTCCAATATTTTTAGTAATGCGTATCAATATGCTAAAAAAGGTTCGGTCATTCGAATCGTTTCGGATGAAAATTGTTTTATGATTCAAAATGAAGTGAATGATGCCGTAGAAGAAATGAATGACTTATTAGAAGAAAATCAAAAGAAAACAGGAATTGGTTTATTAGTCGTTCAAAATTTATTAGAGCATTATGGATTTAGTTACCAGTTAGAAAAGGGTAAAAAGCAAGTAACAGTTACAATAGAGTTTCCAAAAAATATGAAGTGAAAGATGAGGTACATTTCCAAATAGAAGGAAGTGTGCTTCTTTTTTATGAGAATAGTTGCGTTTCGCTAAAAGAGTTAGTAAACTAATTTTATGAGAAAAGTAGGTGAGAGAATGAAAACGAGTTATGCAGTAGTGGATTTAGAAACAACGGGTCCTAAATTTGAAGAAGGTGGAAGAATTTTTCAATTTGGGTGTTCCATTATTGAACAAGGAGAAATTGTTACTCAAGTAGATTTGTATATAAATCCAGAGACAACGATTCCTTATGAGATTCAACAATTAACAGGAGTCGACAAGAAAGAAGTGAAGCAAGCCCCTTATTTTGATGAAGTTGCCTCAACTATTTTTCAATTATTAGAAGGAAAAACATTTGTAGCTCATAATATCAGTTTTGATTATTCCTACTTAGTAGAAAGTTTTAGAGAACTAGCAGGAATTGAATGGAGTGCTCCCTGTGTGGATACTGTTCAATTAGCGCAAATTTGTTATCCGACGATTGAGAGTTATCGTCTGCAAGATTTAACGCAATTATTAGAAATTCCACATCAACAAATTCATTCAGCAGGAAGCGATGCGTATGCAACTGCTCAATTATTTTTGAACTGTTTAGAGGAATTAGAACAATTGCCTGCACCTACTTTATATCAAATGTCATTATTTGCAGATAGTTTAATGGCTGAAACAGGGAAAGTAATTCATGACTGTTATCAAAACACTTTAGTATCTCAAAAAGAAAAGGAATTTATTTTTATAGAGGGATTTGCACTGAATCCTATTGTTGAAAAAGATGAAGATAATGAACAGACACAAAAATGGAATGCATTAGAACTTTATCATCAATTAGTGGAGAAAAAGGTGATTGAATATCAACCCTTACAAGTTCAATTAATTGAATTTATGTTAGAAAGATTGAATTTTGGTGATTCTATTAATTGGGTAGAAGCAGAACCAGGAATTGGAAAAACGTTGGCGTATTTACTAGTCTCTTTACAATTACAGTCACAAAATCATCCAATATGGATTGCCACTTCGACGATTTTACTACAACAGCAATTAGTAGATCAGGAAATCAAAACGTTAGAAGAAAGTTTAGGAATCTCACTTCCAATTGCAACTGTCAAAGGACAAGAGCATTATCTTTCATTGTCAGGACTAGCTGAAGTTTTAGAAAAATATGAACAATATCAAAATCAGAAAAGTTCTTTAACAGTCATTGGATTATTAAAATGGCTAGCACATACAACTTCAGGAGATTTATCTGAATGTAATTCGTTATTTTATCATCGTGAAATATGGGAGAAAATTACTAGAAAAGAAAGACAATTCTCTAAAATGGATTTCTATCGTAGAGCGATACGACATGCGAGAAAGTCTAAAATGGTCATTACGAACCAAGCATTTTTAGTCCAATATTTAAAACAAACGCCTCAAAGAGATCATTTTGATAAACCAATTGTGATCATAGATGAAGTACAACAATTGGAGCATGTTTTAGAAAGCCAAGAACAAAAATTATTGGAATTTGATGCATTATGGCAAATACAAATGGAGTGGAACGAATATCATTTAGAAAGTTATTTAGAAATGTCGAGTACTCAAGAACATCAATCTAGACAAATCAATCGTCGATTACTTGAGATTTGTGACTTATATGAAGAATGGATGCAAATGATTCGAAAAGAAAGTTATCCTACTTCGGTTATATTGCTATCTGCAGAAGAATGGGAGAAGAGTATCCATCATCAAACATTAGCAGCGGTAAAATCAGCTTGTATTGATCTATTAAAACGAACATTTGATTTTAAATGCAATGATGAACTGGTTCAAAAAACTCATGCTTGTTTACAAAAGTTAGTACAAGAAATGGTTCTTTTATTAAAACAAGAAGAGGGATATGTTGCCGTTTCTTATGTGTTGAAAAAAGGACAATATAGTTTACAGCTAGAAAGTATGAAATCTGCATTGAAAATGTGGAGAGAAATATATGGATATATGTATCAATTTATAGGTATTTCTGCAACTATTCCAATCTTTACACCACTATTTCATTCAATCGTAAAACAAGAAGATGGATTATTTTTACCAAAAACGTATCAAAATTTTGAACATACTGTATTTATACCGACAGATTTACCGACTCCTTCCATCATTGTGACACCTGAAAGAGTGGAATTATTAGCGAGACAATTACTAGATATTTATCAAAGAAAGCAAGGAAGATGTCTAGTATTGGTTCATTCCATTGAAATGCTAGAGGAATTGGAGCAAGTGTTATTAGAACATCCAGATATTCCGTTATTAGTCCAACGAACGAATCAGTCGAGCAGAAAGGTTCAGCGGAAATTTCAACAACAAGAATCTGTTTTATTATTAGGCGTGTATAGTTTTTGGGAAGGTTTTGATAGCGGAGAGGTATCCATTGATCAATTAATTATTCCAAAATTACCTTTCCCAAATCCAACACAATTACAGCAAAGAGTCATTGCTGAGGAAATGAAATTACAAAATCGTCATTATTTCCAAGATTATGCTTTGGAAAAAATGTTACAACAATTTTATCAAGGATTAGGAAGAATGAATCGTCCGCATCAAGAAAAAGCAGAAATATGGATTTTAGATACACGTTCTATCAATTCTCCTTATGCGAATCGAGTGATGCAATGTATTCCAAATCGAGCAAAGATTTATTCTCAAACTTTTAGAAAATTAATTCAAAAAACAATGAAAGAATAGAAAAATCAAAAAACGGCAGTCGTGAGGACTGTCGTTTTTATTGTTCCTGTAAAGTTCATTAAAAAGTAAAAAACAAAACAATATTATAGTTTAATTTGTGATAAATAAGAGTATAATAGGAAATAATCAGTGAATTTTATTTCAAACTGATTAGAAGCAAGTTCCTATTAACCTAAAAAGGAGAATGATGATGAAAGTTCTATTTATCGCTGCAGAAGCATCCCCTTTTGTAAAAATTGGTGGACTAGGAGATGTGATTGGATCACTTCCCAAAGCGTTACAAGCCGAAGGAGTAGAAGCAAGAGTAGTATTACCACTTTACTCAAGTATCAATCGTGAAAAATTTCCTTTAGTATATAAAAAACATATTTTTGTGCAATTAGGCTGGAGACAAGCTTATTGTGGTATTTTTGAGTGTAATATCGATGGAATTACGTATTATTTTATTGATAATGAACAGTATTTTAATCGCTCAACGGTTTATGGACAAGAAGATGATGGTGAGCGTTTTGCATTCTTTTCAAAAGCTGCATTAGAAATTTTACCTCATATTGATTATCAACCGAATATTATTAATGCGAATGATTGGCATACAGCATTATCCATTATTTATTTAGATGACTTCAAATCAAGAGAAATGGAATTTTATCAAGGAATGCAAACTGTATTGTCTATTCATAATATTGAATTCCAAGGAAAGTTTAATCCGTATAGTATGGGAGATTTATTTGGATTAGATAATAAGTATTTTGATGCATTGATTTATAATGGTGATTTGAACTTATTAAAAGGAGCGATTCAATTAGCAAATCGTGTGAATACAGTCAGTCAAACTTATGCAAAAGAAATTTTAAATCCATATTTTTCTTATGGACTAGATAAAATATTGCAAGTAGAGCAAGGAAAATTAGTAGGAATTGTGAATGGACTAGATACAGATACATTTAATCCAGAAACAGATACTCATTTAGAAAAAAATTATTCTTTATCCTCAATCACAAAAAAAGTGGAAAATAAATTAGCATTTCAAAGACAAATGGCCTTAGAAGAAAATCCTCATAAGATGATGGTAGGAATGGTTACAAGATTAACGCATCAAAAAGGAATTGATTTAGTTTTAGACGTAGCAGATCAATTGTTAGACTTAGGAATCCAATTAGTGATTTTAGGAACGGGTGATGCTCATTATGAATCAGCCTTACGCTCATTAGAATATCGTAGACATGATGTTGTTAGAAGTTTAATTATGTTCTCAAGTGAAATGTCTTCAAAAGTATACGCTTCATGTGATGCATTTTTAATGCCTTCTAAAACTGAACCATGTGGCTTATCACAATTAATTTCTATGCGTTATGGAACAGTTCCAATTGTTCATCGTGTAGGAGGATTATATGATACTGTTCAACCATTTGATGGGGTTCATGGAACAGGATTTACATTTGAAAGTTTTAATTCTGGAGATTTATTAGATGCAGTAAGACGAACAAAAGAAGTCTATGATTTTCAAAAGGAAAATTGGACATCCATTGTTTCTCAAGCAATGAGTAAAGATGTTAGTTGGAATCAATCTGCGAAGCAATATGTTTCATTATATCAATCAATTTTATAAAAAGGGTTAAGGTGATTTTTGTGAATTCATTAAATTTTCAACAACGTATCGAGCAAACATTACAAATTCAATTTGGTGTAACAATTGATCATGCTAGTAAACGTCAAGTTTATGAAGCGATGATGAGAAGTGTTCGTGAGATTTTATCTCAAAAGAAATTTGGATATGAACAAGAATTAAAAAAACGTAGAGTGAAACGTGCGTACTATATGTCTATGGAATTTTTAGTGGGAAGAACGTTAAGAAATAATTTATTTAATTTAGGAATTGAACAAGAAATTCAAACATATTTAAGTAAACATCATATTTCTTTGGATGAAATTTATCAAATTGAACCTGATCCAGGGCTTGGAAATGGCGGTTTAGGACGTCTAGCTTCTTGTTATTTAGATGCACTAACAAGTCAAGATTATCCAGTAACAGGATTTTCAATTTTATATGAATATGGAATTTTCAAGCAAGTGATTAATAATGGTTGGCAACAAGAATTTCCGGATTACTGGTTAGATTTAGGAAAATACGGTTTAGTTTATCGTAGTGATGAAGAAGTGGAAGTTCGTTTCTATGGAAATATTAAAGAAGAAATGACAGCAGAAGGATTCCGTGTGACTCATGAAAATTATACGGCTATTCAAGCTGAACCGTATGATTTATTAATTTCAGGATATGATACAGATACTGTTAATACTTTACGTTTATGGGAAGCAAAGGCGAAAACAGGATTTAATATGAAATTATTTGAACGTGGAGAATATTCTCGTTCTTCAGAAGCAGAAGCAATTGCATCTTCTATTTCTAAATTATTATATCCAGCAGATAGCACAAGAGAAGGAAAAGAATTACGAATTAAACAACAATATTTCTTCATTAGTGCCTCACTACAACAACTAGTGAAAAATCATTACCGTGAATTTGGAACTTTAGAAAACTTCCATGAATACGCAGCACTTCATATTAATGATACTCACCCAGCGATGGCAGTAGCAGAATTTATGAGATTATTAATTGATGAATACCATTATTCTTGGGAAAAATCATGGGAAATTACTACGAAAACATTTGCTTATACGAACCATACGATTATGTCTGAAGCGTTAGAAAAATGGGCTGTGGATTTATTCCAACCAATTCTTCCAAGAATTTATTCTATTATAGAAGAAATTAATCGTCGCTTCTGTCAATGGGTGATTGATATGGGTTATGAAATGACATTACCAGAAACAGCGATTATTTATGATGGTATGATTAAAATGGCGAACTTATCAATTGTTAGTAGCCATTATGTCAATGGTGTATCAAAATTGCATAGTGATATTTTAGTCGATTCTACATTCCGTTCATTTTATGCTTTATATCCGGATAAATTTGGTAATGTGACAAATGGTATTGCACATAGAAGATGGTTAGGACAAGCCAATCCTGAGTTAACGAATTATTTAGAATCATTAATCGGTATTGATTTTGTAAAAGATTTATCTAAAATTTCTAAGTTATTAGAGTATAAAGATGATGAAAAAGTTTTACATGCATTAAAGGATATTAAACATCAGAAGAAACAACAATTAGCAGCTTATATTCAAGATACATTAGGAATTACGGTAAATCCAAATTCCATTTTTGATGTACAAGTGAAACGACTTCATGAATATAAACGTCAATTATTAAATGCTCTGCATATTGTTTATTTATATCAAGCGATTAAATATCAAGGATTAAGACCAACACCAAGAACATTTATTTTTGCTGCAAAAGCTTCATCAGGTTATGATATGGCAAAAAATATTATTAAATTTATCCATTCCATCTCTCAATTAATTGAAAGTGATGAATTAGTAAGAGAATACATTAAAGTAGTCTTTATTCCAGATTACAAAGTAAGTTTAGCAGAAATTATTTTACCAGCAGCAGATGTTAGTGAACAAATTTCTCAAGCTGGTAAAGAGGCAAGTGGTACTGGTAATATGAAATTGATGTTAAATGGAGCCATTACACTAGGAACATTAGACGGTGCCAATGTTGAAATTTTAGAAGCAGTTGGTGAAGAAAATATTGTTATTTTCGGATTAAAAACAGAAGAAGTTAATCAATTAGTTGCAGAAGGGTATAAACCTTGGGAATGGTATAATCGTTCTGAACGAGTGAAACAAACACTTGATTTCATTCGTACGATGACTGTTGGAGGTATGAACTTTAATTTCTTAGTAGATTATTTATTAAATGATGATCCGTTTATGTGTTTAGCAGATTTTGAATCTTATATTTATGCGCAACAACAAATTGAAGAGGCATATAATGATGAAAAACAATGGCAAAAGATGAGTTTAGTGAATACTGCAAAAGCGGGTATTTTCTCAGCAGATCGTGCTGTAAAAGAATATGCAGATAGAATTTGGCACATCCAACAAGTGAAATAGAATAGAAATTGACTTTTCTGAAGTAGCAATGGACGCCATCAGCTTTGCTGTAGTGACCCTAAAAAGTTAGACTTTTTTGAGACGACTGAAGTCGTCTCTTTTTTGTATAAAAAATAGGAGATAAGTCTTGACAAAAGATGAAAAAAGGGTTATTTTATAAAACGTAATATTTACGATTTAAAAGGAGATAAATATGAAGCCAACTAGAAAACAACTTTGGATGGCAAGCTTAAGTAGTGTTATTGCACTTAGCACAGCAGCTTGTGGACTATTTCAAGGACAAACAGATAATAATTCTCAACAGCAAGTTGAAGAAACAACAGTTTCTAATGCTCAAATGACTAAATTTGAAAAACTTGCAGAAGAGATTAAAAATAATAAACCGAAAACTATTGTTGGAGAAGTATTCGAAAATGGATATTTAAAAAAACATGGAGATCACTACCATTTTGTATACGGAGCTCCTCCAGCAGATGCTATTTATGAACAAAAGAGTTCTGCAACAGCAATTAGTTCTGCAGATGATGGATATGTTTTTAATCCAAATGATATTGTAGAAGAAAATGAAATGGGATATGTTGTTCGTCACGGAGATCACTTCCACTTTATTTATAAAAACAATGCCCAACAAACAATTGCAACAACATTGGCTACAAATTCAGTAGCACATGAACATCATGAAGAAGATGGGTATGTATTTGATAAAAAAGATGTTGTTAGTGAGACAGAAACAGGATATGTCGTAAGACACGGGGACCATTTCCATTTTATATATAAAGATAAACAAGGAAATCCAGTAGTAACTACAGAGCACCATGAACACGATGGAGAACATCACGACCACGAAGGTGAACACCATGACCATGATGGGTATGTATTTGATAAAAAAGATATTGTTAGTGAAACAGCAGAAGGTTATGTAGTTCGTCATGGAGATCACTTCCACTTTATTTACAAGGATAAAGATGGGAAACCTGCAGCTAGTGCTGAACACCATCATCACGAAGGTGAGCACCACGACCATGAAGGTGACAAACATGATCATGAAGGCGAGCACCGTGACCATGAAGATGACAAGCATAATCACGAAGGTGAACACCATGACCATGATGGGTATGTATTTGATAAAAAAGATATTGTTAGTGAAACAGCAGAAGGTTATGTAGTACGTCATGGAGATCATTTCCACTTTATTTATAAAGATAAACAAGGAAATCCAATTTTAGAGCACCACGACCACGAAGGTGACAAACATGAACATGAAGGTGAGCACCACGACCACGAAGGTGACAAACATGAACATGAAGGTGAGCACCACGACCACGAAGGCGACAAACATGAACATGAAGGTGAACATCACGATCATGACCATGATGGCTTTGTCTTTAGAAAAGAAGATATTGTAAGTGAAACTGAATCTGGATATGTAGTACGTCATGGCAATCATTTCCATTTTGTTTATAAAGACAAAAATGGAAAACCAATTTTAGGTAATCACCACCATGAGCATGAAGGCGACAAACATGAACACGAAGGTGAGCATCATGACCATGATGGCGACAAACATGAACATGAAGGTGAGCACCACGATCACGAAGGCGACAAACATGACCATGAAGGTGAACATCACGACAATGAAGGTGAGCACCATGACCATGACGGTGAAGTAACTTCAGATAACCATGATTCTACAATTCCAAATGAAAAAAATTTAAATGAAAAATCTCCGGAAGTTCAAAAATATTTGGACTACATTGCTTATGCATATGGTGTTGAAAGAGATTCAATTAAATTAGAATCTGCTTATAAAGATGGAAAATATGTAGGAAAAGTATTTGCTTTCCAAAATATGGAACAAGGTCAAGATAAAACACATATCCATCCTTGGGCGATTCCACTACGTAATTTTGAAGTTCCAAGTTCAGATGAATCAATTGACCCTGAATTAAGATTTGCACAAGAAATTGCTTCTTTAGCAAAACGTATGGGAATTTCTGTAAAAGATATTCGAATTTTAGGCGATAAATTTGAAGTACCACATGGAGACCATAGTCACTCTCTAAAAATTCAAAATATTGAAGGTGCTAAAAAATATGTTGCGAATAAATTGAAAGAAATTACACCAACTTATATTGCTGGAGATTTAGATACTAAAGCAGTTGAAAATCAAATTGAATCTTTAGCGAATAAAGCAGCTGAAAAATATAAAACTCAACCTGTTGAATTAAGTCGTATCCTTACAAGTTTACGTGAAATTAAAGAACGTTTAGATGAAAAAGGAAATTCAACTCAAGGATATTTAGAGTTATTAAAACAATTTGATGAAAAATATATTGAAAAAGCATCAACAGTAACAACACCAGAACTTTCTAAAGAAGAGAAAGCTCTAAACGCATTACACGAAAGTGTTATTCGTATGATCAATGAATTGGAATTAAAAGATTATAATGTTACAAAAGATGAATTAAGAGCTGCAGCAAATAAAGCTATCGAAGCCAAAGATATGAAAGCTTTAGAAGCAGTAAGAGATTATGTACAAGCTTTACAAGATGCAAATAAACGTCTTGGAGTTGAAGCGATGAAATATTTATATTTCTTTACACAACATGTACAAGACAAACCATTACCTTTTGAATTAAGAGAAAAAGTTTCAGAGTTAATTTCAAAAATTTCAAAAGCAAAATTCATTCCAGGTGAAACAGGAACAACTGAAGCTGTAATTAGTCCATCATACCTTACAAAAAATGAACTTAAGAAAGTTTATGAAAATCCATCTGAAAAAGTGGATACACGTGTTGGTGAAAAATACAAGGCAATTGCAAAACCAGATGATGAAGAATCTATGAGTAAATTAGCTGAGATGAAAGAAATGGCTGAAATTGCGTTGGATCAAGAAGATAAAGATAATTCAATCCCAACTTCAGATTTCACTGAAGAACTATCTGAAGAAGTGAAGAAAGATTTAGCAACACCAAAATCTAAAGATCAAGCAACTTCTGAAAATACAACAACTCCAAAAGCTGAGGAAACATCTACAAATGTTACAAGTACTCCAACTGAAAAGGAAAAACCTGTAGCCAATGATAAAGTAGAAGAAAATGTAGCACCTACTACAGCAACAACTGCTTCACAACCTGCAACGTCAGCTAGTGAAAAACTACACGCTTAATTTGTCGATAAACTGATAGCCAAACTACTTGTAGAACATACATATAGTGGCAATCGAAAAAGAACCGAATTATATTCGGTTCTTTTTTTATATAATCATTATAATTATTATAAATCAATGAAAAGTATTGATTTTATAACAAAGAAAGCGTATTCTACAGTTGGTTAAAATAATCGTTTAACCATAATAGATTCTTTTAAAAAGAGGGGATAGCTATGAATAAAAAAGTTAGTAAGACATTATTATCTACTGTCCTTATTGGACTTGTGTTATCTCAACAAGCTGTTGAAGCTTGTTCTGCATTTATTATTGGTAAGGGACTAACAAAAGATGGTTCGTTCTTATATGGACGTACGGAAGATTATCCATATCCACACGAAGATGGAACTCAAGAACATACTCATAATAAAAATTTCTTTGTAAATCCTGCTAAGGATTATAAAGAAGGAGATATTCTCTTGGATAAATCAACTGGAACAGTTTATCCTCATTTAAAACATGAATATAAATATACAGTAGTAGCGGATGATTCAAGAGATTCAAATGAAGGTATTTTCTCTGAACATGGTTTTAATGAACATGGGGTTTCAATGACTGCAACAGTAACAGCAACACCACGTAGTGAAGTTGTAGGAGGAAAAGCTCCAAAAGTTGCAGCAGATGGACGAGTTTTGGAAGGACCAGAAAATGAAGTTGAATATCCGGCGATTGATCCACTAGTTAAAGCAGGAGTTACTGAAGCAATTGTAACAGATTTAATTTTACCACGTGTAAAAACAGCTAAAGAAGCAGCTCAATTATTAGCAAAAGAAATTGATGAAAAAGGGTCTGCAGAAGGAAATATTATTGTTTTTGCTGATAAAAACGAATTATGGTATATGGAAATTTATTCAGGTCATGAGTATGTAGCATTTAAATATCCAGACGATAAATATTCTGTATTTCCAAATACGTATTTCTTAGGTAAAGTGAATATTAATGATAAAGAAAATATTATTGCTTCAAAAGGAATTATTGAAACTGCTAAAAAAGCAGGAGTATTTGTAGGGGAGGAAAGTAAAGGGGAAATTGATTTAGCGGCTACTTATGCGCCACCTTTAGAACGTGGTGACCGTTCACGTGTGTATGCAGGAATTAAGTTATTAAACCCATCTTCTAACGTAACTTATCAAGATAAACGTTATGAATTTTTACAAGATAGCCCAAGAAGAGATTTCACTGTAATCGATGGCTTAAATGTTCAAAGAAATCGTTTTGAAACATTAAACGGAGAATTAGTACCTGATGATCAAGTGCCAGGTTATGATACTAAGACAGATGCTTATAGAAAACAAGCAGATCCATCTGATCCAAACTATGGAAAATATGCTTATGCTCCAGGAAACGAAAATGTGATTGATCCACACGTTTATCAAATTAACCAAAAATTACCACAATCATTAGGTGGGGTAATGTGGTTAAGTTTAGGTCGTTCACGTAATACACCATATGTTCCTTATTTTGGTAGTATTAAAGATACATTTGAAGCTTATAAAGTAAGAGGAAATAAATATGATGCTAATTCTTGGTATTGGGTAGCTACTAATATTGATACAATGGTGATGGATCATCCAGATTTATTTGGAAAGACTATTCGTTCAAATTGGGAAAAAATGGAAGCATTATTAATAGATTACCAAAATCAATTAATTGATGAATATACAGGTAAATCTGATGATTATGTAAAAGAACATGCTGATGAATATACTGCTAAATCAATTGCAGTTGCAAAATCTGTCTTCCAATTAATGAAAGATGTAGAAGCTAAGATGGAAAAAGCTGTTGAAACAAAAACACCACTAGCAAGTCCATTTATCGATGTGACACCATTAAAAGAAGTATTAGATCGTCTACAACCTACTGCACCTCAACCAGCTGAACCTGCTGAAACAACAGTTGCACCAGCGACAAATAATAATACTTATGTTGCTTCAAATAATCAATCTTCAACATCTTCTAATACGACTCAAACAACACCTGTTCAGAAGAAAGGTTTTGATGGCAAACATTATATTAATGAAGAAGGACAAAAGGTAAGTAATCAATGGGTTTATGATGTGACTTATCAAAGTTGGTTCTTTATTGATTCTAATGGGGAATATGTTGAAAATAAATGGGTTGGAGATTACTATGTAAAATCTGGCGGATACATGGCGAAGTCAGAATGGATTCACGATCAAAAATCTAATGCTTGGTACTATGTAAATTCTGAAGGGAAATATTTAAGAAATACTTGGGAAAAAGTTGGTAATAAATGGTATTACTATAATGGGTCAGGTAAGATGGAAAGTGATTGGGTATTCTTAAATGGAAAATGGTTCTACTTAGAAGAAAGTGGAGCAATGAAAGAAAACCAATGGTTTGAAGTCAATGGAAAATGGTACTATGTTGATGCATCAGGTGAATTATTAGTCAATACGAAAACTCCTGATGGATACTATGTAAACGAAAATGGAGAATGGGTATAATTCTATAAAGTAAATAAGGAATCCATTAGATTTGCTAAATTCTAATGGATTTTCTAATTTATTAGCAGTATACTTGTAGCAGTATCGCTATAAGGAGCTAGAGTTAAATGGGTGTAATTATAAATGTTATTGCGATTGTGATTGGTACAATGATTGGATTATTCTTAAAACGAGGAATGTCTGAAAAGATGTCTTCTCATATTATGCAAGGTCTTGCATTAATCACATTTATCATTGGATTAAAAGGAGCTTTAGTAGATCAAGATATGATTTTGTTAATTGTTTCGATTTCACTAGGAGGATATCTTGGAGAAATGATGCAATTAGAAGAGAATATTCGAAAATTTGCAGAGTGGGTTCAAGATAAACTATCAAAAGAGGGGTCTCAAAATCAATTGGCAGAAGGTTTTGTGTCAGCTGTATTAATCTTTTGTGTTGGAGCGATGGCGGTAATGGGGTCTCTTGAAGCAGGATTGAGAAATAATCACGGTATTTTAATAACGAAAGCATTAATTGATGGATTTGCTTCGATTATACTAACGACGACAAAAGGAGCAGGAGTAATGTTATCCGCATTAGCTATTCTTTTGTATGAAGGTGGAATGATGGTTCTAGCTCAATTTGTAGCACCGTATTTAAGTGAATCCATTGTTTATGCGATGTCTGCAGTGGGTTCTTTATTACTCGTAGCATTAGGATTAAATTTATTGGAATTGACAAAAATAAAAGTCATGAATTTTTTACCCGCAATGTTTTTACCCATTGTGTTAATTCCATTATTTAGTCTCATTCGTGGATAAGATAAAAATAAGAGAGTGAATAGAGTACAAGATGTATTTCTATTCACTCTCTTTTATATATAATTTAAGCTAATTGAATTGCTCCAAAACTATTTGGTCCTACTACAACTCCGTAAGGAGTAGGGTAAAATTCTCCTTTTTGGTAAAGAATATCTCCTGAAAAGTTTTCAATAAAATGAGCAGAATTATCTAAGTTGATAATACATAGTAAATCGCCACGTTTATAAGCGATACATCCATTTGTTACTTTTATGATGTCACATTCTGCTTTAAAATCTTTTTGATATTTATGTCTGAAGTTAGTTAATTCTTGATAGAATTCTAAAATTTCATCATCTTTTTCTTTAAGGTTGAAAGTTTGACGATTATAAGGATCTCTAAAACCATACATACCAATTTCATCTCCATAGTAAATACATGGGACACCAGGGAGAGTAAATTGGATAAAGGAGGCAATATAGAATCTGTCTTTTGCTAATTGATATTCGCTAGCAGTCAGTTTATAATCTGGACGTTTTTCAACAGGAAATTCCTCAGGATTTTCAAATGCTAATACAGTTAAAATTCTTTCTGTATCATGACTAGATAAAAGGTTCATTAAAACATCTAATGCTGGTTTTGGATAGTTTTCTAGTAATTCTAATAAAGCTAGAGAAAATTTACGGGCATCCTTGTGTTTTACATACTGAATAATCGCATCTCTCCATGGATAATTCATGACACTATCAAATTGTTTTCCTAGGAAATATCTTCTTCTTGTATTATATGAGAATTTTGTCGTAGCATCTTCCCATACTTCTCCTAATAAGAAGCAATCTGGATCTTCTTGTTTTGCAGATTTTCTTAATTGATCGATAAAACAATCAGGGAATTCATCTGCTACATCAATTCTCCATCCACTAATTCCTAATCGTTGCCAATAAGGGATGACTCCATTTTGAGGATGGAACATAAATTCTTGATATTCCTTATTTTCTTTTATAACCGTTGGTAAATTCGTGAAACCCCACCATGATTGATACACATTTGGAAACTCATTAAAAGTAAACCATGGATAGTAAGGTGAATCTTGAGATTGAAATGCTCCAACACTGTCATAATGCCCATAACGGTTGAAATAAATACTATCTGCACCCGTATGGCTAAATACACCATCTAATGTAATACGAATATCCTTTTCTTTAAACTCTTTACACAAATCTTTAAAGTCTTGAATAGTTCCTAAATATGGATCTACATTAAAGTAATCAGAAGTAGAGTAACGATGATTTTCAGGACTTTCTACAACTGGATTTAAGTAAATACTATCAATTCTTAATTGTTGGAAATAAGGTAATCCTTCTTGAATTCCCTTTAAATTTCCCATAAAGAAATCTTGAGCTCGATAATTCTCATGAGTAATGGAAGAATAAGGGATATCATTCCAATCATCATGTCTTACTCTAATAGCTTCATTAGCAGCTACAGTTGCTGTATATTGTGGACTCTTTTTAAATCGATCTGGGAAAATTTGATACATGATACTACCTTTCATCCAATCTGGAGTTTGGAAATCTGCATCATAAACGGTTAATTGCCAAGAAGCATAAGATTGTTCTTCCATCGTAAAGACAGCATTAAATTCATGTTTTTTCAAATATCCGATAGAGTCATCGAAAGTAATTTCAAAATCATAAAAATATAATCCAGTTTCTAATGGTGGAATAGTCACGATATATTTTCGAGATTGCTCTCTTAGAATAGTTGTAGGTTCTAATGCGTAACTTGTTTTTTCATGAGTAAAATCGTTTAATAAAACTAAAGAAATTTGTTTGAAATAAAAATCTTGGTGAACCCATACTTCAAACAGAATATCTTGAGAAGAAGAGACTGCACCTTTAGGGTGTTTATCTTGAATAGGATTAAATTTAAGCATGTTTTATCATCCTTTCTAAAATTGTTTTATTAATATAATTGTAGTATAAAATCCGAAAAAAAGAAACTGTTTGTGAAAGAAATATTTTGATAAGATAAAGTAATAAAACGCTTTATATTTTTTGAGAAAAATTGAAAAAAATATACGAAAATAATCAAGGATATGCTATAATTAAGCCATAAGTAAACGGAAAAATACGATTAAAAGGTTTTTATTGTACAAAATAATGAAAACGCTTATCACAAAAAGTAAAACGTATTGATTTTAGGAAGGGAGGTATGCGTATGGAACATACTTTGGACAAATATTTGTTTCATGAAGGAAAGAATTTTCATGCATATGAATTTTTAGGTTCATTCCTTGAAGAAAACCAATGTACGTTTAGAGTTTGGGCCCCACATGCACAACAAGTATTTGTTTCGGGAGATTTTTGTGGGTGGAATCCAACGGCATATGAGTTAACAAGAATAACGAATGAAGGGATTTTTGAAGGGATTGTACCAAATGTTCAATCCTATGATGCATATAAGTATATCATTAAGACTTCGGATGGAAGAATGTTGTGGAAGTCAGACCCTTATGCAAGACATACACAAACTCGTCCAGAAACAGCTTCTAAAGTATATGAAAATTCAAATTATACTTGGAATGATGCAAGCTGGATTAAAAATAGAACGATTCCTTATCAACAACCGCTTAATATTTACGAAGTTCATTTAGGTTCATGGAAGCATAGTGAAAATGGAGGATTTTGTAGTTATAGACAAATTGCAGATACTTTAATTCCCTATGTAAAACAAATGCACTATACGCATATAGAGCTTCTTCCTATTACAGAGTATCCATACGATCCTTCATGGGGGTATCAAGTAACAGGATATTTTGCTGTGACATCTCGTTATGGAACGCCAGATGATTTTAAATATTTAATTGATAAAGCTCATCAAAATGGGATTGGTGTTCTATTAGATTGGGTGCCAGGTCACTTTACAAAAGATGAATTTGGATTATATGAATTTGATGGACAGTGTTGTTATGAATACTCTGATGAACGGAAGAAAGAACATAAATCTTGGGGCACACGAGTATTTGACTACGGACGTGGTGAAGTTTGTTCTTTCTTATTCTCGAGTGCTAATTATTGGATTAAAGAATTCCATCTAGATGGATTACGAGTAGATGCTGTTAGTTCAATGCTATTTTTAAACTACGATCGTCCAGAACATTTAGCAGCTAAAAATATTTATGGTGGAAATGAAAACTTAGAGGTATTAGATTTCTTCAAAACTTTAAATCAATATGTAAGAGAAAATTATCCAGGTGTCATGATGGTTGCTGAAGAAGCGACTGCGTATCCTAAGATTACTGCTCCAGTCGAAGATGGTGGACTCGGTTTCCATTTTAAATGGAATATGGGATGGATGAATGATAGCTTAGATTATATTGAAACAAATCCAGTTTATCGTCAAGGGTGTCATAATAAACTAACTTTTTCAATGTGTTATGCATTTGTTGAAAACTTTATTTTACCAATTTCTCATGATGAAGTTGTTCATGGGAAAAAATCATTATTAGATAAAAATCCTGTTTCTTATGAAGAAAAGTTTTCTAATTTTAAAACATTTTTAGGATATATGTTTGCACACCCAGGAAAGAAATTAACATTTATGGGAACTGAAATTCCGCAATTTATTGAATGGGATGAAAAAAGAGAATTAGATTGGTTTTTACTAGATTATCCTCTTCATAAAAAAACTCATGATTATGTTAGAGAATTAAATATTTTCTATCAACAAACTCCAGCATTTTGGCAACAAGATGGAGGTTGGGATGGTTTTGAATGGCATGTAGTAGATGACGCTGATCATAATATTTTTGCTTTTTCAAGAAAAGCAAAAAATGGGCAGGAAATTTTAGTCATTTCTAATTTTTCAGGAGTAAATTGGAACCAATATTGGATTGGATTTAATGATGAACGACGTTATCGATTAGTATTAAACTCTGATGAAGATAAATTTGGAGGGCAAGGAATTCAAGTAGCACAGCTAAAAACAATTGAGCAACAATGTGGGGAATTTCCGTATACACTTCAGATAGATATACCAGCTTTTTCAACAATGTACTTTGAAAGAATAAAATAATAAGGTGGGGGATGTACATATGGCAAGAAAAAAAGAAATGGTCGCAATGTTACTAGCAGGAGGACAGGGCACTCGTTTACAAGTTTTAACTCAAGATATGGCTAAACCAGCTGTACCTTATGGTGGGAAATATCGTATTATTGACTTTCCATTGTCTAATTGTGCAAATTCTGGAATTTCAACAGTTGGGGTTTTAACACAATTCAAGCCATTAGAATTGAATTCATATATGGGAAATGGACAACCATGGGATTTAGATAGAATGGATGGAGGATTGTCTATTTTACCTCCTTATACTGCTGGTAAAACAGGGGAATGGTATAAAGGAACAGCACATGCAATTTACCAAAATATTAAGTATATTGAACAATATGAACCTGAATATGTTTTAATTTTATCTGGGGATCATATTTATAAAATGAATTATAACAAGATGCTAGAATTTCATAAGGAAAAAGAGGCAGATTTAACAATTGCACATATTAATGTTCCAATGGAAGAAGCTCATCGTTTTGGTATTTTAAATACAGATGAAGATTTAAGAATTGTGGAGTTTTTAGAAAAACCAAAAAATCCAATTTCAACAAAAGCTTCAATGGGTATTTATATTTTCAATTGGAGAGTGTTACGTGAATATTTAATTCGTGATGAAGCAAATCCAGAAAGTGAAAAAGATTTTGGTAAAAATATCATTCCAATGTTGCTTGAAGAAGAAAAGAAAATATATGCATTCCCATTTGAAGGTTATTGGAAAGATGTAGGTACTATTGAAAGTTTATGGGAAGCTAATATGGATTTGATTAAAGCTCGTGAAGCTTTTGATATCGATGATAAAACTTGGAGAATTTATTATCGCCATGAAGGTCGTTTACCACAATTTTTAGGGGAACATGCTGATGTTCAATCTTCTATGATTTCTGATGGTACTTTAGTATTTGGACAAGTAAAAGATTCAATTATTTCTTCAGGGGTAGTTATAGCAGAGGATGCTGTTGTAAAAGACAGTATTATAATGCAAAATGCTACGATTGAAAAAGGAGCTAGTGTATATCACTCCATTGTAGCTGAAGGAGCAGTTATTAAAGCAGGTGTATCTATTGGACATGAAAAAATTGAATTAGGAAAAGATATGATTACGGTAATTGGGCGCAATGAAGTCGTCACAGAACCGAAGAAAGCGGGAGGTTGCTAAAATGATTAAAGCTTTTGCGATTTTATTTGCGGATAATTATAGACAAGATGATTTACACGGATTAGTTCGTTCAAGAACTTTAGCTTCTCTGCCAGTTGGTTCCAGATATCGTTTAGTAGACTTTATGTTATCGTCCTTAGTAAAAGCAGGAATAGACAATATCGGAATTTTAACAAATCATAATTATAAATCATTAAGAGATCATGTTGGTTGGGGAAAAGATTGGGATTTAAATAGAAAAAATAGTGGATTAACATTACTAACACCTTTATCGAACTATTTATCTACTCGTATTCCTCAAAATAAAATTGAAGCATTAGTGAATACAATGATTTATACAGAAAATTTAAAAGAAGAGTATTGTATTTTAGCAGATGCGAATATTATTGGAACAATTGATTTTAAAGAAATGTTCCAATATCATGTTGATACAGGGTCTGATATTACAGTAGCTTATCACTATCGTAAACCTGAAATTGGAGAATCTCAAATTATTTTTGACAAGGATCATAAAGTATATGAGAGTTTATATCACTTTAATGGTTCAAATGAAACTTGTGCTACACAAGCAAAAATTTATATTACGACAAAAGAATTGTTAAACGCTATTATAAAAAAAGGAATGACTCTTGGATGGGAAGATATTTTAAGAGATTATATTTCTAAAAATTTAGATACTTTAAATGTTTATGCATATGAAATTAAAGGATATTCAAAAGTTATTAATAGTGTAAAAGATTATTTTGATTTCAATCAGGATTTATTAAAGCCAGAAACTTTAACGACAGTATTTGATAGTGGAACAGATATTTTAACAAGAGTTCAAGATAGTGTGCCTACACATTATGGGGAGCATTCTAAAGTGAAAAGTTCACTTTTAGGAGATGGTTCTTGTATTAATGGAACTGTTGAAAATAGTATTATTTTTCGTGATGTAATTATTGAAGAAGGTGCTGTTGTAAAAAACAGTATTATTATGGCAGACTCCATTATAAAAAAAGGTGCTAAATTGAACTACGTTATTACAGATAAAAGCGTTGAAATTCCAGAAGATAAGGAATTATCAGGAACTAGTGAATGCCAAGTCATTGTAGAAAAAAATAGATGTGTATAATCGTTAGGATAGCTTCCAATTCGGAAGCTATCTTTTTTCATCATATTTTATAAAATACTGGTGCTTTTTACTGGCTTATCGTATAATAAAGCTATCTGAATTTAAAAATTAGAAAAGGTTGTGCATCCATGAGAAGACGTACGATGTTGCTTTTCGTCTGCACGTTTTTAGTAATATTTTTTGGAGCTGCTCGAATTTTTTATTTAAGCCAATCAGAAAAATTAAAGGCTAAAGATTTAGCGGTAGAAATTGCTGCTCAAAAAGTTCAGTTCACTAAAATTACAGACTTTTATTGGTTTAATACAGAGGAAACTTATTATTCATTAGCTGGAATTACGACAGAAGGTCAACCATTATACGCGATTGTTTCTCCAGATAAAAAAGAAGTAACCGTATTACAACAGGATGCTGTTATTAATGAACAAGAAGCACGCTCTATTACAAAAGAAGCGAAACATACAGATGAGATTTTAGAAGCAAGATTGGGAATGATAAAAGACGAACCAGTATGGGAAGTCAATTATCGAACAAAAAATCAACGTATTGGATATTATTATATTTCTGCCAAAAATGGCCAATGGATTAAAGATATTGAAAATATTTAAAGGTAGGTTATTATGGTAAAAATCTCAGAACGTGTCGCTAAAATACTACCTTCGGGAACATTAGCGATGACACAAAAAGCAAGAGAATTAAAAGCTTCAGGAAAAGATATTATTAGCTTATCAATTGGTGAGCCAGATTTTAATACTCCTGAAAAAATTACACAAGCGGCAATTGAATCATTACTGAAACATGAAACCGATCATTATACACCTACTCTGGGCTTAGATGAATTAAAACAAGCAATTAGTAATTTTCATTTAAGAAAAGATGGTGTGAAAGTTGATAAACAACAGGTTGCTGTTTTTGCTGGAGCAAAGTTTGCGTTATATTCTGCATTTCAAACATTAATTGACCCAGGAGATGAAGTCATAGTACCAGTTCCTTATTGGGTTAGTTATGCAGAACAAATTACATTAGCGCAAGGGATTCCGGTCTTTGTGGAAACGAGTGAGGAGAATGCCTTTAAATTAACGGTTGATTTGTTAGAAAAAGCTTTAACAGATAAAACTAAGGTATTAGTTTTAAATTCTCCTTCTAATCCGACAGGATTAACGTATTCAAAAGAAGAATTATATGAAATTAGTCAATGGGCATTAAACCATCAAGTATTTGTTATTGCTGATGAAATTTATTATGAATTGGTTTATGATGTGCCAAGTATTAGTGTGGCAAGTCTATCTGAAGAAATTCAAAATAATACACTAGTCATTAATGGATTATCGAAATCTGTTGCAATGACGGGTTGGAGATTAGGATATGCCTTCGGTCCATTGGAAGTGATTCGTGCATTGAATGATTTAACTAGTCATACAACGAGTAATCCAGCTGCGGTTGTTCAATATGCTGCGATTCGTGCTTTTCAGGAAGATTTACAAGAAGATAAAGAAGCGATGCGTCGTCAATTCCAAAAGAGGATTGAATTATTCCATGCACTCATTCAGGAAATTCCAGGTATGTCATGTGTAAAACCTGGAGGAGCTTTTTATCTATTTGTGAATATTCAAGAAGCGATGAAAATAGTTGGAGTTGAATCTTCAGATGCATTTGCATTAAAATTATTAGAGGAAGTTGGAGTGGCGACTGTATCAGGTGAAAACTTCGGTTGCACTGGTTACTTGCGATTAAGTTGTGCAAGTAGTGAAGAAGAACTAAAAAATGCCGCTCAAAGAATGAATCAATTTGTTAGAAATTATTTGTAGAAAGAGGGATTATTTTGAAAAAAATCAGAATGAACCAAGCAAAAGATTATGTTGGACAAACAGTCCTAATTGGAGCTTGGGTAGCTAATAAACGTTCAAGTGGGAAAATTGCATTCTTACAATTACGTGATGGAGCAACTTATTTTCAAGGAATTGTTGTAAAAAGCGATGTTCCAGAAGAAGTGTTTGAAATTGCTAAATCATTAACACAAGAAACAGCTGTTTATGTAACAGGTGTTGTACAAGAAGATACTCGTTCAAGATTAGGGTATGAATTATTAGTAACAGGATTAGAAGTGATTGGAGAAAGTCATGAATATCCAATTACTCCAAAAGAGCACGGTACGGACTTCTTAATGGACCACCGTCATTTATGGTTACGTTCAAGTAAACAACATGCGATTATGCAAATTCGTAATGCTATTATTTATGCTTCATATGAATTCTTTGATCAAAATGGATTTATTAAATTTGATAGTCCAATTTTATCTGGAAATGCAGCAGAAAATACAACTGAATTATTTGAAACAGATTATTTTGGAGACCCAGCTTTCTTATCTCAATCAGGTCAATTATACTTAGAAGCTGGAGCAATGGCATTCGGTCCAGTATTCGACTTTGGACCAGTATTCCGTGCTGAAAAATCAAAAACTCGTCGTCACTTAACAGAATTCTGGATGATGGATGCTGAATATCCATTCGTGACTCATGACGAATCATTAGATTTACAAGAAGCTTATGTAAAAGCATTAATTCAAGGAGTTTTAGACCGTTCTCCTCATGCTCTTGAAACATTAGAAAGAGATGTAGAATTATTGAAGAAATATGTGAGCGAACCATTTAAACGTATTTCTTATGATGAAGCGATTGATTTATTACAAGCTCATGAAGCGGATGAAGATACAGATTATGAACATTTAGAACATGGAGATGACTTTGGTTCTCCTCACGAAACTTGGATTTCAAACCATTTTGGAGTTCCAACATTCGTTATGAACTATCCTGCAGATATTAAAGCATTCTACATGAAGCCAGTACCTGGTAATGAAAGTCGTGTACTATGTGCAGACTTATTAGCTCCAGAAGGATATGGAGAAATTATCGGTGGTTCTGAGCGTGAAGTGGACTATGATAAATTATATGAAAAAATTAAAGAGAATGGCTTAAATCCAGATGATTATGCATTCTATTTAGATTTAAGAAAATATGGTTCAGTTCCTCACGCAGGATTCGGACTAGGATTAGAAAGAATGGTAACATTCGTTGCAGGTACGAAACATATTCGTGAAGCAATTCCATTCCCACGTTTATTAAACCGTATTTTCCCATAAAATAGACAATTTCAAACCGATTTTTAGAGTTTCTAGAAATCGGTTTTTATGTCAGAAAAAGAGGTGAAAATTTTGGAACAAACATTTCAACAATTTTGGATGTATCAAGGAGGAACGAACGTTCCAAATCCATTCATCCGATATTATCAAAAATTACAATTAACTGCTCAAGAATGCTTAATGCTCGCTTGGTGGTTACAACATTCAACTTCAGAATATTTTCCGTTGAATGTAGAAGAAGTCTGTGATGTTTTTTCGATTACAGAAAATACTTTATTTCAAATTATTCAGCATTTATTAGATCGACAAGTGGTATCTGTTACCCAAAAAGAAAATGAAGAAGGTAAAAGAGAAGAGTATTATAGTTTAGCTCCTTTATTTCAACAATTAGAAATTTTACATCGCCAAGAAGTTGCTAAAAAGTCTGAAACTGATAATCCAAATTTAATTTTTGTGATTGAAAAAGAATTTGGAAGACCCATTAGTTCGTATGAAATTCAAATGATTAAAAGTTGGATTGATAAAGATGAATATTCTTATGATTTAATTTTAGCAGCTTTAAAAGAAGCTGTTTTAAATCAAGTGTTTACCTTGAAGTATATGGATAAGATTCTATTAACATGGCAAAGAAAAGGGTTCAAAACGGTTCAACAAGTCATTCAAGATAAGAATCGTATGAGAAATGGCAATTTCACAGCAAAGCCAAAAGAAACAACACCGATTCCTCAAGTGCCATTAGATAATTGGTTGGAATGATGGAGGAAGGTTATGTTATCAAAAACAAAAACGATTGAAGCAGTTCAAACAATGGGGGATTTATTTCCAGATGCTCATTGTGAGTTGAACCATCGCAATGCTTTTGAACTATTAATTGCAACAATTTTAAGTGCTCAAGCAACAGATGTAGGTGTGAATAAAGTTACTCCAAAATTATTTGAGAGATTTCCAACTCCAGCTCGTTTAGCAGCAGCAAGTGAAGAAGAAGTGATTGAATGTATTCAGTCTTTAGGATTGTATCGCAATAAGGCAAAAAATATTCGTCTTTGTGCTCAACAGTTAATGGAACGATTTGATGGTGAAGTTCCCTGTACTAGAGAAGAATTAGTTAGTTTAGCAGGTGTGGGTAGAAAAACTGCTAATGTAGTGATGAGTGTTGCCTTTAATATTCCAGCGTTTGCGGTAGATACTCACGTTGAGAGAATCTCCAAAAGATTACAAATTTGTAGGCAAAAAGATACAGTGTTAGAAGTAGAAGAAACTTTATGTCGAAAAATTCCGAAAGAACTATGGTCGAGAGCGCATCATTGGATGATTTTCTTTGGAAGATATCATTGCATTGCTCGAAAACCAAAATGTCATGAATGTCCCTTATTAGAAATGTGTGCGTTTGGACAAAGAGAAGTATAAAATCATTCATTAATTATTTAATATAAAAATTGAAACGTTAACAAAAATTCCTAACAACTTCGTCTTTATTGCTTAAAAATGTGATAATAACAATGTTTTTAAGACTTTTCAACTGACAACAAACTCCTTTTGTGCTATACTAAACTTAGTAATATTGTAGATGTGTTGGATTTGGAAGGCCCGTGGGAAGAGGCGATAGAGATGGCACTTAAAGTGACAAAAAAAGTTCAAGGAATCGTTGAAACGGAACTTCGTAAAGGAACTAGCAAATCTCGTATTGCACATATATTGGGTATATCATATGAAGAAGTTCTTGTTGTGATAAAACGAGTAAAAGATTCGATTCGCCCAGATGTAGGAGATCGAATTCATTTTACGTTTAGAGAGCAACAAATGTACGGTGTGATTTATAAGTTACTTTCCAATAGTGCAGTCGTGATTATTGACTGGGAATCTTCTACGACCGTTATGAAAGATATTTGTGAAGACCGCACCATCGTGAATTTTAAAGATATTATTGAATTTTTACCAGATGATGCTGAGGCAGACTAATCTTGGATTAGTCTGTTTTTCTTTTAAAGAGGAGGAAAATAATGGGAAATACAATTGAGTTTCCAAATCAAGAAGAATTTTATATACAAAAAGCGAATCAATGCAAGAAAGAAGAGGATTTAATCGGCGCTATTGATTGGTTAGAAAAAGGATATATTAAGACAAATTCCAATCAATTATTAGAAAAATTATGGAATTTATTATGTCGCACCCAAGATTGGAATGAAATTATTTGGCTAGTAGAAGAGTTTGATTTAAAGGAAGAAAAGTACTTATCGGTCTATATTGAAGCGTTAATCTTTATGAATCGATTTGAAGAAGTAGAAGAGTTATTAAGAGATTCTCAGCATTTAGAGTATCCTTGGATAAACACTCTTCAACTGAAAATGATGAATCAAAAATTGAAAAATCAACAAGATAAAATTCAGCAGTTACAAGAAATAGGAGAAGCATTACAAAAGCAGGATAAAATTTTTTCTGTAGAAGAAATTCATTATATTTCTCAAGTTTTAATTGATTCTACATTGAAACAAAAAGAGTATGTGATTCAATTATTTTTAATTCATCCATATACGCCAATGTTTGATAAAGCAATTTTATTAGATGAATGGTTGGAATCAGGGACATTTAAGGCTATCCAAATATTATGGAATGGTGAAATGAAACGAATCGAACGAGATAAATTGTTATCTATTTCGAAATCACCTTTGTATAAAGAAGAATCTGTGTTACTAAATGAATTGATGAATCACTATTCAATGGAAGAGGCTACGATGTTAGCTCAAAAATGGATGCAAGACACGATTCGATTATATCCATTTCATGAGGAGTATATTTCTTCTTTTGAAGAATGGGTAAAATATTTTTCAGAAAAAGAAGACTTAATGCAAAGTTTATTTTTTGATGATGCTACTTTTGTTAAACAATATGATGATTTTCGAAAAAGTAAATACTGAAAATAGACTTGAAACAAATCATTTTAAAAAAAGAATTAGAACGTATATAATGAGATAAAAGCTGTCTAATAATAGAAAAGGCTGGAGGTTTTCATCATGAAAAAAGGAATCGTAAAATGGTTTAGTAATGAAAAAGGCTATGGTTTTATTTCAGTCACTGATACAGATGAAGATATTTTTGTTCACTTTACTGGCATTATATCTGAAGGATTTAAGACTTTAAAGGAAGGACAAAGAGTAGAATTTGAAATTGCACAAGGTGCTCATGGACTTCAAGCTACTCATGTAAGTGTAGTAGTTTCTGAATGATTCGAGTAAGAACAGATGCTGCTGTAAATGGAAATCCAGGGAAAGTTGGAATTGGAATTGAAATTTTATATGAAAAACAACAATTTTTATTTAAAGAAAATTCTGAACAATTAATGGATAATCATCAAGCAGAATTATGGGCGATTTATCGTGCTTTAATTATTCTTCAGGAAAAAGAATGGCATCATGATATGATTTTTTTAAATTCTGATTCGAAATTTGCGATGATGGCGATTGAAAAAAATTATACGAAACAAGTAGCTTACCAAGAGATTCTAAAAAAAGTTCAGGGAGAACTTCAATTTTTTCCTCAACTATTTTTAGAATGGATTCCTGAAAAGGAAAACCGAGGTGCTGATCAATTAGCAAGACAAGCTTTACAACAAATTTTAGGAAAATAGGGAGTTTTTAAGATGGAAGAACATGTATTATATTTTAGTAGTTTATGTCCAGATACTAAAGCATTTGTAGAGGAGTTACAAAGACAAAATATTAGCTATCGTGAGGTAGATATTACTGCAAGTATGGCAAATTTAAAAGAATTTATTCGTTTAAGAGATGATAAACCACAATTTGAAGGTCGTAAACAATGGGGATTGGTAGGTGTTCCTTGTTTAGTGACAAAAACTGGTCAATATATTTTTGAAATTGGTCAATTAAATGGAACTAGCTGTGAGGCTGTACCAGTTGAGTAATATTCTGTCGTTATTTTTAGGATATGTACTATTGATAAATCTTTTATTATTTCTTTTAATGGGAATTGATAAGAGAGCAGCCAAACGAAAAAAGTGGCGGATACCTGAAAGAAGATTATTAACATTAGGAATCATAGGTGGGGGAATTGGTGGAATACTAGGAATGCTCGTATTCCACCATAAAACTCACCGAATTTATTTTACAATTTGTTATTTAGTGAATGTGTTTTGTTTGGGAATTGCTTTCCTATACTTTATAAAACAATAGTTAGGGGGAAGTGATGAAACAACAAAAAGGAATATTATTTGCGATGTGGATAGGGCTTCTAAGTGCACTTTCAGGATTCGTAAATATTACAACATTATTATTGTATGAAAAGCCTACTACTCATATGACTGGGAATGTTTCAGGGGTTTTAATCCATGCGATGTCAGGCGAAACGAGTCATGCACTTACATTACTATTGATTATTATTAGTTTCCTACTAGGTGGAGTTTGTTGCGGAATGATTTTTTCTGAAAAAGTTTTCCGATTTGCAAACCGATATGGAATATTACTGATTGTATTAGGTTTGTTATTAGGAATCAGTTTTTGGTTAAAATTAGAGGTTTTATGGATTTATCAATTAGCATTTACTGTTGGTGTTCAAAATGGAATGTTTATTTATTACCGAGGGATGATTGTAAGAACTTCTCATTTTACAGGATATTTAACGGATACAGGATTTGCAATTGGTAGATGTCTAAGAGGTCATCGTAAGGATAAAATAAAAATAGTTTTTTATAGTTTAAGTATGTTGTTCTTTTTATTTGGAGGGACATTAGCATTTGAAATGGCAGCATGGTCTAAAGAATTATTACTTCTCGTCATAAGTATTAGTTATGTATTAGTAGGCGGATATTATTTCTTATTCCGTCATTTATACGAATACTATCATTTATTGGAGGATCAATCATGACAGATATTTTAGTTGTAGTGGATATGCAGAAAGATTTTGTTGATGGAGTCTTAGGAACAAAAGAGGCAGTAGCAATTGTTCCTAATGTAGCGTCAACGATTCGAGAGTTTTCAGGTAAAGTTTTTTATACTTTGGATACTCATCATGAAAATTATTTAGAAACAGAAGAAGGAAAAAAATTACCAGTTATTCACTGTGTCAAAGGAACTCCAGGTTGGAAATTAGATGCAACTGTACAAGAAGCTCTTTTAGAAAAAGAAGCTGTTGGAGTTGAAAAGCCTACTTTTGGATCTACAGCGTTAATGGAATTATTGAAGGAAGTTCCTTCTATTAGCTCCATTACATTTTTAGGTTTATGCACAGATATTTGTATTATTAGCAATGTTTTATTAGCAAAAGCAAACTTTCCAGAGGTACCGATTAATGTATACTCCACTACATGTGCAGGGGTAACCCCTCAAAGTCATCAGCAAGCATTAGAAGCCATGAAAATGTGTCAAATTAATGTGGTAGAATAAAGTGTAGGTGAAAGAATGGATTCTAAAGAAAAATTAAAAGAATTAAATGTCCTGAATGCCATCATGTTAGTAGCAATTCTAATTGGTATTGTAATTGGGATTATCATTCAAGAATTAATCGGGGGAGTAGCAATTGGGATGCTCGGTGGATTTATTACAAGATTAATTTATTTAAGAAAAAAATATAAGGATATTAATCCAAAATAAAGGAGAAATCATTATGTCACAAGAATTTTTTGAAGCAGTAGAAAAATTTGAAAAAAAATCAATTAAAGAAGTAGAAAGCTTAATCTCAAGTGGAGAAGAAGTCGTTTTATTTATTGGTCGTCCAACTTGTCCTTATTGCCGTCGTTTCGCTCCAAAAATGAATGAAGCACGTCAAGCTTTAAATAAACCAGCTATTTTTGTTAATAGTGAAGATGTTACACAATTAAATGAGATTCAATCATTCCGACAAAAATATGGTATTCCAACAGTGCCAGGTCTATTAGTTGCTAAAGGTGGAGAGGCTCGTGTAGTTTGCGATTCATCAATTAGCGTGGAAGATATTATTGCATTCGTTAATAAATAAGACTATTTTAATTTAAAAAGGAGAGGGACTTGTATGAACGAAATTAAATGTCCGCACTGTCAAAAGGTTTTTACAATTGATGAACATTCTTATGCAGATATTGTGAGTCAAGTTCGTAATCAAGAATTTACACAAGAAATTCATCAACAATTAGAATTAGCCAAAAAACAATTTGAAACAGAACAACAATTAAAATCTCAACAAGCTCAATCTCATTTTGAAGAGAAATTAGCACACTATACACAACAAATTGCTTTATTAGAGCAAGAGCTAAAACAAGCTAGTCAACAAATGGAAGTTCAAGTTGAAAAAGAAAAACATAAATTAGAATTGGAATTATCTAAGATTCAACAAGAACAAGTTGTTTCAAAACAAGAATTGACGCAGCAATATCAAGAAAAAATTACTCAGCAAGAACAATTGATTCAATCGCTTCAAGCGAAAATTGACGCACAAGAAACAAAAGAAGCCTTACGAGTTTCTCAGTTATCTGCTGAAAAAGATCGTGTTATTGCTGATTTAGAAGCGAAAAATCATTTGCAAGAAAAAGAACAAGAAGTTCAAGCAGCTGCTTTAAAAGAAAAATACGAGTTAGAATTACGTCAAAAAGACGAAACGATTGCCTTTTATAAAGATTTTAAAGCAAAACAATCGACAAAAATGATCGGTGAAAGTTTAGAACAACATTGTGAGATTCAATTTAATCAGTTGAGAATGACGGCTTTTCCAAGAGCTGAATTTGGTAAAGATAATGATGCTAAAACAGGAAGTAAGGGTGATTATATTTACCGAGAATATGATGATTTTGGGAATGAAATTTTATCGATTATGTTTGAGATGAAAAATGAAAATGATGAAACAGCAACGAAGAAGAAAAATGAACATTTCTTTAAAGAGTTGGATAAAGATCGGCGTGAAAAAAATTGTGAATATGCGATTTTAGTATCTTTGTTAGAAGCAGATAATGAACTATACAATAATGGAATTGTGGATGTCAGTTATGTATATGAAAAGATGTATGTTGTTAGGCCTCAATTCTTTATTCCAATCATTACATTATTAAGAAATGCAGCGTTAAATTCATTAAAATATAAACAAGAATTAGCACAAATGAAAGAGCAACAATTAGATATTACGCATTTTGAAGAAGATTTGCTAGCATTTAAAACTGCCTTTTCTAAAAACTATGAATTAGCGAGTAAGAAATTTAAAACAGCAATTGATGAAATTGATAAAACAATTTCGCATTTACAAAAAACAAAAGATGCATTGTTATCATCTGAGAATAATTTAAGATTAGCGAATAATAAGGCGACTGATTTAACTGTTAAAAAACTCGTCAAAAATAATGCAACAATGAAACAGAGATTTGAAGAATTAGAATAGGAGAATGAAAAATGGCAAAATTTATCGTAGAACCAGAATTTTGGGAACTATTTCCAGAAGGTCAAGTGAATGTATTAGTATTAAAAGGCATTAATAATTTTGTAGATGAAACAGAAGATCCTTATTTTGAAGGGATTTTACAAGAAGCTTGTCAAAAAGCCCAAGTTCATTTTACAGAAGAAGTGTTTAGCGATAATCTTGTTATCCAACAATGGAGACAAGCCTATTCTAAGTTCAAAACAAAAAAAGGAGCTCGTTCTTCTATTGAAGCATTATTAAAACGTGTTTCTCAAGGACATACATTCCGTTTGATTACTCCATTAGTAGATATTTATAATAGTATTTCTATTGAATATGCTGTTCCATTAGGGGGAGAAGATTTAGATAAAATTCAAGGAGATTTACGCTTAGGTAAAGCAAAAGGTGGAGAAAGTTTCTTCCCATTAGGAGCTGATGAAGATGCCCCAGCATTAGAAGGCGAAATTTGCCACTTCGATAATGATGGAGCTGTATGTCGTTGCTTGAACTGGAGAGAAGCGAAGAGAACGATGTTACAAGAAGAAACAACTAATGCAGTTCTTATAATGGAATCTGTGACAAAAGATCAAGCTGAAAGAGCAACAATTGCAATGGAAGCACTAAAAAAACGTTGCGAAGAATACTTCAATGTAACAGGAGTAAGTTTTATTGTAACGCCTGAAAATAGCGAAGTTGAATTATAATAGGAAAGTGGTAGAGCAATTGTTCTGCCACTTTTTGAATAGTTTAAAAATACAAAAGGAAGGGGGAAGCGAATGCGCAAAATATTACATATTGATATGGATGCTTTTTTTGCATCTGTTGAACAAATGGACCATCCTCATTTAAGAGGAAAACCGATTATTGTTGGCGGAAAAGTAAATCAACGTGGAGTGGTGGCAACTTGTTCTTATGAAGCAAGAGCATTTGGAGTACGATCCGCAATGCCAACGAGTAAGGCCATACGATTATGTCCAAAAGCCATTATTGTTCCTCCGAATTTTGAACGATATCGACAATTAAGTTTACAAATTAGAGAAATATTTCATAGATACACTCCTTTAGTTGAACCGATGTCGATTGATGAAGCGTATTTAGATGTTACGGAGAATTCAAAAAATCAAACTTCTGCAACAATAATTGCTAGAGAAATACAAGAAGCTATCTATAAAGAAGTAGGATTAACTTGCTCAGTTGGAGTATCATTTAATAAATTTTTAGCTAAAATAGCTTCCGGCCAACGAAAGCCAGCTGGAATTACCGTTATTGATCAAGAATCATTTCCAGAATTTATTAAAACTTTGCCTGTTGAGAAATTTTTTGGTGTAGGTCAAGCAACTACAAAAAAATTACATCAGAAAAAATTATTAATTGGGGAAGATATTTTAAATTGTTCAAAAGAGTATTTAATCAAATATTTTGGAAAACAAGGAGAAGCTCTGTATCGACAAGTAAGAGGACAATCTAATGATCAATTAACATTGTATCGTGAAAGAAAATCATACGGTAAAGAAGAAACTTTATTAGAAGATACAACAGATGAAGATGTACTACAGAAATATATAGAGCAATTCTCAGAACAAATATCAAAATGGTTAAAGAAAAATAAATTGGCAGCTAAAACAATAACGATAAAATTAAAACAAAGCGATTTTGAAACTAAAACAAGAAGTAAGACATTAGAAACCTATGTCCAGAGTAAAGAAAAATTAGAGATAGAAGCCTATCACTTATTGATGGAGCAGTATAATAATGAATCGGTACGCTTAATTGGATTAACAGTTTCTCAGTTTGAACAGACGGATCATTTATTTGAACAAGTGAAACTGTTTTAAAAATATTAGTACAGTTTTTAGAACAGTGTATAACACAGAAACTGAACTAAATTTTTCATTTGTTTTCATTACAAGTGAAAAATGATAAAAATATTGCACAAAATTTTATAAATAAATGTATTGTTTATAATGAAAAAATTGTAATGCTATTCACAAAAAATAAAAATTAAAACTCGAACTTAATTACTTGCATAAGTAAAAAAAGCATGGTAAATTAATATATGAAAATAATAGAAATGATACAGAAATAAAATTCTGTTTCTTCATTTTTGTTATGAAGCACAATTTCTTAAAGAAAAGGGGAAACAAAAAGTATGGCAACGAAGAAAAAATTCGATCTCGATGCACTTTTCACACCAGATAACTTGAATTTTGAAATGGTTCAAGTATTAGATGAAGAAGGAAAAGTTGTAAATCCAGATTTAGTACCAGATTTATCTGACGATGAATTAGTCGAATTAATGACTGATATGGTATGGTCACGTATTTTACATGAACGTTCAACAGCGTTAAACCGTCAAGGACGTTTAGGATTCTACGCTCCAACAGCAGGTCAAGAAGCTTCACAATTAGCTTCAATTAAAGCAATTGATAAAGGTGATGTATTATTACCAGGTTACCGTGATGTACCTCAATTGGTAAAACATGGTTTACCATTATCACAAGCATTCTTATGGTCTCGTGGACATGTTGCAGGGAATATGTATCCAGAATCATTAAAAGCATTACCACCACAAATTATCATTGGTGCACAATATGTTCAAGCAGCAGGGGTTGCATTAGGATTACAAAAACGTGGTAAGAAAAATGTCGCTGTTACTTATACAGGTGACGGAGGTTCTTCACAAGGGGATTTCTATGAAGGAATTAACTATGCTGGTGCATACAAATCACCTGCTATCTTCTTCATTCAAAACAATGGATGGGCTATCTCAACTCCTCGTGAATTACAAACAGCTGCTACAACATTAGCTCAAAAAGCTGTTGCTGCTGGTATTCCAGGTATTCAAGTAGATGGTATGGACCCATTAGCAGTTTATGCCGTAACTAAAAAAGCTCGTGAATATGCTGTTGCAGGAAATGGTCCTGTATTAATCGAAACAATCTGTTTCCGTTATGGTCCTCATACATTATCAGGGGATGATCCAACTCGTTATCAACCAGAAGGAATTCAAGATGCATGGGCTAAAAAAGACCCATTAATTCGTTTCCGTAACTACTTAACAGCTAAGGGCTTATGGTCTGAAGAAAAAGAAAATGAAGTTATTGAAGCAACTAAAGAAGAAATTAAAGAAGCAATCAAAGAAGCTGATAAACAACCAAAACAAAAAGTTTCATTCTTCTTGAAGACAATGTTTGAAGAACCAACAAACGTTATCCAAGAACAACTTGATTACTTTGAAGCAAAGGAGAATAAATAATTATGGCACAAATGACAATGATTCAAGCCATTACGGATGCATTGGCTTTAGAATTAAAACGTGATGAAAATGTCCTAATTTTCGGTGAAGACGTTGGTAAAAACGGAGGAGTTTTCCGTGCAACTCAAGGACTTCAAGATGAATTTGGAGAAGACCGTGTATTTAATACTCCTTTAGCAGAATCAGGTATTGGTGGTTTAGCTATCGGTTTAGCATTAGAAGGTTACCGTCCAGTTCCAGAAATCCAATTCTTTGGATTCGTATTTGAAGTAATGGATAGTGTTGTTGCTCAAGCAGCTCGTTACCGTTACCGTATGGGTGGAACTCGTCAAATGCCTATCGTATTCCGTTCACCATTTGGTGGTGGGGTTCACACACCAGAATTACACTCAGATAACTTAGAAGGTTTAGTAGCACAATCACCAGGTTTGAAAGTCGTTATTCCTTCAAACCCATATGATGCAAAAGGTTTATTAATTTCAGCGATTCGTGACAACGATCCAGTTGTTTACTTAGAACATATGAAATTATACCGTTCATTCCGTGAAGAAGTTCCAGAAGAAAGCTATACAGTTCCTCTAGGAAAAGCAGCTGTAACTCGTGAAGGTACAGATGTTTCAATTATTACTTACGGAGCTATGGTTCGTGAATCAGTTAAAGCAGCTGAAAACTTAGAAAAAGAAGGCATTTCTGTAGAAGTTATCGACTTACGTACAGTTTCTCCATTAGACTTAGATACAATTTTAGCTTCAGTTCAAAAAACTGGACGTGTAGTAGTTGTACAAGAAGCTCAACGTCAAGCAGGTATCGGCGCAATGGTAATGTCTGAAATTTCAGAACGTGCAATTTTACACTTACAAGCACCAATTGGACGTGTTGCAGCACCAGATACAATTTTCCCATTTGGTCAAGCAGAAAATGACTGGTTACCAAATGCAAGTGATATTGAAGCAAAAGTTCGCGAAACTTATAATTTTTAATTCGTAAAACCATTCACTAAAGAGCAAAAAGCCCTTCAAAGGTGATTTGCTCTTTAGAATATTTAAGTAAAAATTAAGAAGGGATGTACAAGCATGGCTTTCCAATTTAAAATGCCTGATATCGGTGAAGGTATCGCAGAAGGCGAAATCGTAAAAATCGACATTAAAGTCGGTGACACAATCCAAGAAGATGATATTTTATTCGAAGTACAAAACGACAAATCTGTAGAGGAAATTCCATCTCCAGTAAGTGGTAAAGTATTAGAAGTTAAAGTTCAAGAAGGAACAGTAGCTCGTGTTGGAGACATTATCGTAGTTATCGATGATGGTTCTGGTCCAGCAGAAGCAGCTCCAGCTGCATCAGCTGCTCCAACAGCAAGTGCACCAGCGGCTCCAGCAGCAGGTGTATTCCAATTCAAATTACCAGATATTGGTGAAGGAATTGCAGAAGGTGAAATCGTAAAAATTGATGTTAAAGTAGGCGACACAATCGCAGAAGATGACATTTTATTTGAAGTACAAAATGACAAATCTGTAGAAGAAATTCCATCTCCAGTAAGTGGAACAATTACTGCAGTTTTAGTATCTGAAGGAACAGTAGCTCGTGTAGGAGATGTTATTGTTGAAATCGCAGCAGAAGGAGTTGCACCAGTTGCAGCGCCATCAGCACCAGCGGCTCCAGCAGCTAGTCCAGCACCAGTAGCGGCTCCAGCACAACCAACAGGAGTTCCAGCAGCAAGCAATCCTGGTAAATTAGTATTAGCAATGCCTTCAGTACGTCAATACGCTCGTGAAAAAGGTGTTGATATTACAGCAGTTGTTCCAACTGGTAAAGGCGGACGTGTAACTCGTGAAGATATCGATAACTTCGGTGGTGCAACAGTTGCAGCTCCTGCAGTAGAAGCAGCACCAGCAGCACCAGCGGCAGTACCTGCATCAGCACCAGCGGCTCCAGCAGCGCCAGCAGCCAAACCAGAACCAGCTAAACCATTTGTAGGTTCAGCAGAACGTGAAGAACGCGTGAAATTAACTCCAATGCGTAAAGCAATTTCTAAAGCAATGGTTAATAGCAAACATACAGCTCCTCACGTAACATTACATGATCAAGTTGAAGTTTCTAAATTATGGGATCACCGTAAGAAATTCAAAGATGTTGCTGCGGCACAAGGTACTAAATTAACATTCTTACCATATGTTGTTAAAGCATTAGCAGTAGCAATGAAGAAATATCCTGTATTAAATGCTTCAATTGATGATGCAACACAAGAAATCGTGTACAAAAACTACATCAATATCGGTATTGCAACTGATACAGATTTAGGATTATTCGTTCCAAATATTAAAGATGCAAATACTAAGAGCATGTTTGGAATTGCTGATGAAATTAATGCATTAGCAGCTAAAGCTCACGAAGGTAAATTAACTGCAGCTGATATGGGACATGGAACAATTACAATTTCAAATATTGGTTCAGTAGGTGGTGGCTGGTTCACTCCAGTTATTAACTACCCTGAAGTAGCTATCTTAGGTGTAGGTACAATCGTTCGTGAACCAGTTATTAACGAAAACGATGAAATCGTAATCGGACGTAACATGAAATTATCATTAAGTTTCGACCACCGTATCGTGGACGGAGCTACTGCTCAAAAAGCAATGAATGAATTAAAACGTTTATTAGCTGATCCAGAATTATTATTAATGGAAGCTTAATTATAAATTAGTAGTACGACGTAAACCGTTTGGTATACGTCGTATCACTATTGAAAACTTTTAAGAGGTGAAAAAGATGGTAGTAGGCGATTTCGCTATTGAACTAGATACAGTCGTAATTGGTGCCGGCCCTGGTGGGTATGTTGCTGCAATTCGTGCAGCTCAAGAAGGACAAAAAGTTGCGATTATTGAAAAAGAATATATTGGTGGTGTGTGTTTAAACGTTGGATGTATTCCATCTAAAGCATTAATTTCTGCAGGACATCATTATCAAGAAGCTCAACATTCTGAAGTTTTCGGAGTAACTGCAAAAGAAGTAGTATTAGATTTTGCGAAAACTCAAGAATGGAAAGATAACCAAGTTGTTAAAAAATTAACTTCTGGTATTGAATACTTATTAAAGAAAAATAAAGTAGAAATCATCCGTGGGGAAGCATTCTTAGTTGATGACCATACATTACGTGTTGTGACAGAAGATTCTGCTCAAACATATTCATTCAACCATGCAATTATTGCAACTGGTAGCCGTCCAATTGAAATCAAAGGTTTCAAATTTGGTGGACGTGTTATCGATTCAACTGGTGGTTTAGGATTAAAAGATGTTCCTAAGAAACTAGTTGTTATCGGTGGTGGAGTAATTGGTTCAGAATTAGGTGGAGCTTATGCTAACTTAGGTTCTGAAGTAACAATTTTAGAAGGTGCTCCAAGCATTCTATCAATGTTCGATAAAGATATGGTGAAATTAGTAGAAGATGATTTCGCTAAAAAAGGTGTTAAAGTTATTACTTCTGCAATGGCTAAAGAAGCTGTTGATAATGGAGATAGCGTAACCGTTAAATTTGAAGTTGAAGGAAAAGAAGAATCAATTCTTGCTGATTATGTAATGGTTGCTGTAGGACGCCGTCCAAACACTGATGAATTAGGATTAGACGTTGTAGGTGTTGAAATGACTGAACGTGGTTTAGTAAAAGTAGACAACCAAGGCCGTACAAATATTAAAAATATTTTCGCAATTGGAGATATTGTTCCTGGTGCAGCATTAGCACATAAAGCAAGTTACGAAGGTAAAATTGCTGCTGAAGCAATCTCAGGTAAACCAGTTGCTGTTGACTATCGTGCAATGCCAGCTGTTGCGTTTACAGATCCAGAATTAGCTTCTGTTGGTTATACTCAACAACAAGCGAAAGATGCAGGATTAAAAGTGAAAGCATCTAAATTCCCTCTAGGTGGAAATGGACGTGCAATTTCATTAAATGCAACTGAAGGTTTCGTTCGTTTAATTACTACAAAAGACGATAATGTAATCGTTGGTGCTCAAGTAGCAGGGGTAAATGCAAGTGACTTAATCGCAGAATTAGGTTTAGCGGTTGAGGCAGGTATGAATGCAGAAGATATCGCATTAACAATTCACTCACATCCATCATTAGCAGAAGTAATTATGGATACAGCTGAATTAGCATTAGGAATGCCAATTCATATTTAATAAAATTTATTGAAAGACCGAGTTTACTCGGTCTTTTTTGTATTTCGAAAATATTTTGAGTTGCACATCATCTCTAATGGGTATAGAATAGAGTGTAATTTTGAAAAGAAGGAGAGATGGCATGGAAGAAGGGGGAAATCAGAAGTTTAATAAAACACAATTAAGAATGAATATTTTTCATATTGTATGGCCTGTTTTTATTGAAGTGTTATTAGGCTCTTTATTCGGAATGATCGATATGATGATGGTAGGTCGTATTTCAGAACATGCAGCTCAAGCAGTTTCTGCTGTTGGGATGACGAACCAACCCGTATTTTTAGGATTAAGTTTTGTTCAAGCATTGAATGTAGGTGGAACAGCCATCATTGCTCGTTATTATGGAGCAAAAAAATATAAAAATATTAGCTTAGTTTTAAAACACGTGATGTTGCTGGCAATGCTGGGATTTGTACTTCCTATTTCAGTGTTGATGATTTTACTAGCACCCTATGTATTATCTTTTTTAGGGGCAGATGTATCTGTTATTGAAGTAGGGTCAGCTTATTTTCGTGTCATTATGCTAGGATTTATTTTCCAATCATTTTCATTTACGATGACAGCAGCTTTACGTGGAATTGGTGAAACAAAAATTCCGATGCGTAATAATTTAATTGCGAATAGTTTAAATGTACTTGGAAATGCTGTGTTAATTTATGGTTTATTTGGTTTCCCAGTTCTTGGAGTAACTGGAGCAGCTATTTCGACAGCATTAAGTAATGTGATTGCCATGTCGTTAAACTTACGGTATGTGTTATCTAAAAAGAGTGTTTTATATTTAGATTTTAAGGAAAAATTTGAATTTCGTCTTGAAATGATGAAAGATTTAATTCGAATTGGATTACCGACTGCTTTGGAACAATTGGCATTAAGAGTTGGGATTATTTCATTTTTAAATATCGTTTCGGGACTAGGAACTAATGTATATGCGGCTCATCAAATTTCGTTAAATATTTTAAATCTAACGTATTCACCTGCACAAGCTTTTGGAATTACAGCATCAACTTTGATGGGACAATCTCTTGGAGCAAAAAATGAGCAATTGGCGAGAATGTATACTAGAATGTGTCAACGAATTGGTTTTGTCATTGCAATCGGAATGTCATTATTTATCTTTTTCGGGTCGCAAACTTTGGCAGAATTTTATTCTACAGAACCTGAAATTATTCAAAACACAATGATTGCTCTAACAATTGTAGCATTTGTTCAACCGTTCCAAAGTCATCAATTAATTACTTCTGGTGCATTAAGAGGGGCTGGAGATACGGTATGGCCATTGATTGCCATTTTTGTAGGTTCAATTGTTATCCGTGTTAGTTTAGGATATGTTTTTGTAAACATTATTGGCTTAGGTTTAGCAGGAGCATGGTATGCAGTATTTATTGATCAATTTATTCGTTGGCTCATTATTCTATTTAGATTTAGATCTGGAAAATGGAAAAATATTCGTATTTCTCTAGATTAGGAGAGGAAAGGATAAGCCTTTTTATTTTATTAAAAAAGGTGTATACTAAGTAGTGTACTTTTTTGAGGAGGGACTTATTTGGCAAATTATAGTTATCCATTAGACTTGGATTGGACTCACCAAGAAATGTCAACAGTTATTGCATTATGGAATGCTGTAGAAGATGCTTATGAACGTGGAATTGAAACAGAATTATTTATCAAACGATATAAAGATTTCAGAACGATTGTAAAAAGTATTGGTGAAGAAAAAAGACTAGGTAAAGAATTTGAATCGGTTTCTGGATATAGTTTATACCGTGTCGTTCAAATGAGTAAAAATGCTTCAAAAAGAATTAAAATGGAACAGTAGAAAGGATGTTAGTTATGGATTTATTTGCAACACATTTATTAGTCAATGATTGGATTATGGAGGCTGGAAATAAAATTCGTCATAGCTTTGGTGAATCAATTACAGTGGATACAAAAACTAGTCGTAATGACTTAGTAACGAATGTTGATAAAGAAATCGAGCAATTTTTGATTTCAAAAATTCGTGAACAATTCCCAACACATAAAATTATGGGTGAAGAAGGATTCGGTGACGAATTAACTTCAATGGACGGATATGTATGGTTAATTGATCCAATCGATGGCACATTAAACTTTGTAAAACGTCAAGAAGATTTTGGAATTATGGTCGCTTTATATAAAGATGGCGTTGGTTTATTAGGTTACATTTATGATGTAATGCGTGATCGTTTTGTTTATGGTATTAAAGATTATGGTGCTTATTGCAATGGTCGTCGCTTATCTAAACCAGAAGTTCATAGTATCGGTGATAGCTCTATTAACGTAAACGGATTTATGTTATTAGAAGCAAATGAAAAAGAAGCAGCTATGATTCGTAAAGCAATGGTAACTCGTACTTATGGAGCTTCTTCAATTGAACATATCCAAGTAGTATTAGGAAAATCTGTTGCTTATGTTTCAACATTATTAGCACCATGGGATATTGCTGCTGGTATGGTGATTGCAAAAGAATTAGATTTACACTATAGTACAGTGGACGGAAAAGAAGTAGACTTCTTAGTACCAAACAAAAAGACTACAGGAGTTATCTGTTCAAAAGATATTGCTGAAGAAATTATTGCAGCATTTAAATAATAATAATCGAGTCGTAAGATTTTACGGCTCTTTTTTATAAGGAGAATTTATGAATATTGCAGTTTATTGTGCCGCTAGTCAGAGTAATGATTCAACTTTTGATGAAAGAACAGAAGAACTAGGGAACTGGATAGCGAAGAATAACCACACACTTGTATACGGTGGAGGAAATACTGGTTTAATGGGAGTGGTTGCAACCTCAGTTATAGAATCGGCTGGAGAAGTTATTGGTGTCATGCCACAGTTTTTAGTGGATCGTGAAATCGCAAAAAAAGATATTACAAGACTTCATATTGTTGAAACGATGTCAGAACGTAAAAACAAAATGATTGAATTAAGTGAAGTATATATTGCACTTCCCGGCGGACCAGGAACACTAGAAGAAATTGCAGAAGCCGTTTCATGGGTAAGAGTCGGTCAAACGAATGGAATTTGTATTTTCTACAATATGGAAGGCTATTATGACCATTTAGAGGCTTTTTTCAATCATATGGTAACGACAAATCTACTAAGTAAGGAAGATAGAAATCAAATCTATTTTGTAAAATCACTAGAAGAAATTGAAAAATTAATCAAAAACTACGAAAAGCGTTAGAGGAGAGTCTGACGCTTTTTAATATTTGATAAAACTATTTAAATGATCAGTTTTTTGAACAGTAATGAGGTTATAATAGTGAAAGTAGGAAAGTTTAGAGTTATTTTTAGAGGTGTAAATTGGGGTGGATATGTTATGAAAAAGAGTATTATTCTTATATTGATATTAGTTGCCTGTATTTTTGCGTTTAATCATTTTGCCCAGAACAATAGAAATGAGCTTTCTGAATTAGGGACTCCTGTGCAAAATATAAAATTGGAGTATAAAAGTGAGAGAGGTTTTGGAAACGATAGATTTGATATGTACTCTTTTTCTATAGAGGGTGAAGTTAACTTTAATGACGATGTTAGTAATCTTAAAGGGATTTATCAAAAAGAATTTAGAAGTATCCTAAATACAGAAAGTAAAAAGAATCAAGAATTAAAAGAAAAACAAAATCAAATAGAAAATCTATTAGAGGAGAAACGTTTTGTTCATAAATTTATTAACCTAGAAGGCACTAAAAAATTGTATTTGTATGATACGGTATCAAACAAAGGATATTGTTTCATACTAATAATTTGATTTTTGTCGTATAATCATTAATGTAATATTAAAATGATTTAATGAAGGAGATTTTATAGTGAGATACATTCTTTTGTTACGTGGAATAAATGTGGGTGGTAAGAATAAAGTAGTAATGAGTGAACTGAAAGCATTATTAGAAGGGTTAAATTTTCAAAATGTTCATTCCTATATTAATAGTGGAAATTTATTTTTTAGTAGTATGGATACACTTGATACTTGTATTTGCAAAATCAAAGATTTGCTAGAAAGACATTATGATTTCTCAATTCCTTTTGCTTTACTGACGAAAGAAGAATATTTAAAAGAAAAAGAAAACTTACCAGAGTGGTGGAATGAAGAGTTGGCTAGAAGAGATGTATTATTCTTTTCTCATCAGTTAGATAAAAGCTCGATACTAGAGTTTCTTAATAAAGTAAACTTTCATAATGAGATAGTCCATATAGGAAATCATGCTGTATTTTGGGGGAAATTTGATGAAGCAGAGTATTTAAAGACAACTTACCATAAACAGTTATTAAAGCAAAACTTTTATAAAATGATTACGATTCGAAATGGAAACACGTTTGAAAAAATAGCTCAAATTCTAGAAACTGAAAAATAGTTCTAATTTTCATTGCAATTGGCATAAACGCTAGTTTTTGTTATAATTAGAAAGTGAGTTTAAGGACAGGAGGATGGCAATGGAAATTGAAAAGACAACTCAGATGAATTTGTTGTTAGAATTTTATGGCAAACTTTTGACTGAAAAACAACTAGGATATATGGAATTATATTACGGGGAAGATTATTCTCTTGGAGAAATTGCAGAAGAATTCGAGGTTAGTCGACAAGCCGTATATGATAATATTCGACGATCTGCTCAATTATTAGAAGATTATGAACAAGAATTACATTTAGTGAATGATTTTTATAAAAGACAAGCTATCTATGATGGAATTGAGCAGCATATCAAAGAACATTATCCAAATGATCATCAATTGCAACAATTGATGACAGACTTACAAGAAATGAATAAATAGCCTAATTGAGGAGTGAGAAAATGGCATTTGAAGGATTATCAGATCGTTTGCAAAATGCGATGGGTTCGGTAACAAAAAAAGGAAAAATTACCGAAGCTGATTTAAAACAAATGATGCGTGAAGTTCGTTTAGCGTTATTAGAAGCAGACGTTAACTTCAAAGTTGTAAAAGATTTTGTACGAAAAGTAAATGAACGTGCATTAGGTTCTAATGTATTAGAAGCATTATCTCCAGCACAACAAGTTGTAAAAATTGTTAATGAAGAATTAACCGAATTAATGGGTGGAGAACAATCTCCATTCCAATTTTCACCTAAGCCACCTACTGTTGTGATGATGATCGGTTTACAAGGGGCAGGTAAAACAACAACTGCTGGTAAATTAGCTTCATTCTTAGCAAAACATGAAAACAAACGTCCATTATTAGTAGCTGCCGACGTATACCGTCCAGCCGCTATTGATCAATTACAAACGTTAGGAAAACAATTAAATTATCCAGTATTTTCATTAGGAACAGATGTTAATCCTGTTGAGATTGCTAGACAAGCGATTGAACGTGCAACGATTGAAGGTCGTGACTTAGTTATTATCGATACGGCAGGTCGTTTACATATCGATGAAGCTTTAATGGAAGAATTACAAAATATTAAAGCTGTTGCGAATCCAAATGAAATCTTATTAGTGGTCGATGTAATGACAGGGCAAGATGCTGTGAATGTTGCTGAAACATTTAATGAACGTTTAGATATTACTGGGGTTATTTTAACAAAATTAGATGGGGACACTCGTGGTGGTGCGGCTCTATCAATTCGTTCTGTAACAGGAAAACCAATTAAATTCTCTGGTCGTGGAGAAAAATTAGAAGATTTCGAAATTTTCTATCCTGAACGTATGGCTTCTCGTATTCTTGGTATGGGCGATATCATGACTTTAATTGAAAAAGCTCAACAAGATTTTGATGAAGCAAAAGCTCAAGAAATGGCAGATAAAATTAAAGCTAATACATTTGACTTTAATGATTTTATCGACCAATTAGATCAAGTGAATAAAATGGGACCATTGGAAGATATCTTAAAAATGATTCCAGGGTTAAATAAAATTCCAGGATTAAATGATTTAAAAGTGGATCCAAAAGATACAGCACGTATGAAAGCTATTGTCTTATCAATGACGCCAGCAGAACGTGAAAATCCAGATATTTTATCTCAAGCAAGACGTAAAAGAATTGCAGCAGGTTCAGCTCGTCCATTGGCAGAAGTAAACCGTTTGATTAAACAATTTAATGAGTCTAAAAAAATGATGAATCAAATGTCAAATGGAAATATGCAAGCGATGGAATCAATGATGGGACAATTAGGCATGGGTGGAGGCCGTAATAAATTAGGTCAAATTGCTATGCAACAATATGCTCGTCGTCAAAAACAAAATAAATTGAAAAAATTAAAGAAAAAACGTTAATAAATAGAAGGAGAGTTTGCAATGTCAAAACAAGTATTATTCATTAATGGTTCATTAAGAAAAGAATCTTTTAACCAAACTATTATTGATTATGTACAAGAAAAATTAGTTGAAAAAGGCTATCAAACAAAACAAATAAGTTTTAAAGATGTACCATTTTTCAGTCAAGATATTGAATTTCCAGCTCCTGCTATTGTAGAAGAGTATCGTGGAGATTTTGAAGCATCTCAAGCTGTTTGGATTGTATCTCCTGAATATAACGGAAGTTTACCAGGAAGTTTAAAAAATGGTTTAGACTGGATGTCTCGTTCATTAGACATTACTTCTTATGCACCTCCTGCTTACATTGATAGCAAATTAATTGCATTCAGTAGTGCAGCTGGACATTCTGGTGGGGCAAATGTTTTACGTGCTTTAACAGAATTAGTTACTAAAATGCGTATGAATCCACTAGAAAAAACAGTGGGACTTCATATCGGAGCAGGATTCCAAACTGGTGTTTTAACTCTAACAGATGAAGATAAATCTGAATTAGATAAACAAGTGGAATTATTAGTGGAAGCATTAGAAAAATAATGATTGAATGAATAGAAACGACCAGGCTTTTGTCTGGTCGTTTTATTTGTACCTGAAATAGTTTTCAGTGGCTTTTTATAAATGAATTATGGTAAGATATTTGGCTGTGGATTTTTAGTGAAATGTATAGCAATAAATTGAAAGGATGTAACATGAATGAATAATGAAAAATGGCATGTATTGCCAGCAGTAATTGCGACAGCCATTATGAGTTTCTGTGGTGTATTAATTGAAACGGCAATGAATGTAACATTTCCGACATTAATGCAAGAATTTCAGACAACTTCATCTGGAATTCAATGGGTGACAACAGGTTATTTATTAGCCATTGCGATTGTTGTGCCTATTTCTGCGTATTTAGTACGTAATTTTACAACAAGACAATTATTTTTAGCTTCGAATTTAATTTTTATTATAGGAGTTTTAATCAATTGTATTTCTCCAAATTTAATTATGCTATTATTTGGAAGATTTTTACAAGGGGTTGGTACTGGAATTGCGTTACCATTAATGTTCCATATTGTATTAACTCAAGTACCAATTGAACAGCATGGTATAGTCATTGGATTAGGTTCTATGACAACTGCTTTAGCACCACCTATTGGACCAACTTTTGGTGGACTAGTTTCAGCAGCTTTAGGATGGAGATTTATTTATTGGATTTTAATTCCATGTTTGGTTATTTCTTTAGTGATTGGTTTATGGGCGATTCCAAAAGAGAAAAGTATTCAAAAATCACCATTTAATCTGCTAGCATTTTTCTTCTTAGCGAATTGTTTAGCTAGTTTATTAATGGCAATTGAACATTTATCTCTTGTATGGCTATTAAGTGCAGTAGTAACGGGTGGATTATTTGAATATTTCAATCGTAAAAATGCTTTATTATCTTTTGCACCATTTAAAAATCATACATTTAATGGAATGTTATATGTAGTGTTAGCGTTCCAAGCAACAGTATTAGGTTTATCATTTGTTTATCCGAACTATTTACAATTAGGTTTAAATCAAAGTGCGACAACTGCAGGGCTATTTATGTTCCCAGGTGCAGCAATGGTTGCTTTATTGGCTCCTGTTTCAGGTAAATGGTTTGATGTTAAAGGACCGTTGAAGCCTTTATTAACAGGTTTAATTTTGGCGAGTATTGGTGGAGTATTGATTAGCGTTTTCTTTGAACATTTAGCGATTCTTCCATTATTAGCATTGAATATTATTTTAATGAGTGGAAATGGATTTGTAATGGGAAGTAATGTAACATTTTGTTTAATGCAATTAGACAAGGATGTTCAAGCAGATGGAAATAGTATCGTTAATACTTTACAACAGTTTACTGGGGCTATTTCTACAACAGTCGTGGCAAGAATTTTTTCAGCAAATATGGATCGATTACCATTTGCTGGAAAATATAGTTTAATGTTTATTACAACTTTAATTTTATTAGCTTTAGTAATCTTTATTGTTCAGTATAAGAAGACAAGAAAACCTAGTGAAGTATAATAATGATGTTTCGTACATAAAATTCAAAAAGAAAAAATTTCTTTGTAGCTAAAGTAAAAAAATCCATCGTGAAGATGGATTTTTTTAAAGGCAAAATTCGAGACTAAGGCTCGAATTTTAGCCATGAGACTCGCTATGCGAAGCTGCTGGCGCCCTAGCCTACAAAAGGAATTTTTTTTGAATTTTATAAGAGATGAGTGTTATTTTTATTAACAATTTTAGTAATTTAACTTTATAGGCAAGTTAGAATGCGTTTTCTTCATCCTATGATATAATCTTAGTATATTATAAAAATAATATGGATTAAAATTAAGGAGCTGATGATTTGAAAAAGGCAATGGTTATTATTAACCCAACCTCTGGAGGAGAACAAGCATTAAATTATAAAGAAAAAATTGAAAATAAAGCAAAAGAATATTTTGAAGTTGTTGAAACACGAATTACTGAAAAAGCTTTAGATGCCACTCATTTTGCTGAAGAAGCAGCTAAAGAAAAATATGAGGCTGTAATTGTTTTCGGTGGAGATGGCACGGTGAATGAAGTTATTTCAGGGATTGCTGAAAAAGAATATATTCCAAAATTAGGGATTATTCCTGGAGGAACAGGTAATTTAATTACTAAATTAGTACAAATTGATCAAGATATTGATAAAGCAATCGAAAGTTTAGATTTTAATTTAACAAATAAAATTGATATTGGTAAAGCAAATGATCATTATTTTGGATATATCTTCAGTGTAGGTTCATTACCAGAAGCAATTCATAATGTAGAAATTGAAGATAAAACAAAATTTGGAATGTTTGCATATGCAATTAATACAGTAAAATCTGTTATTAGAGATGAAGTTTTTAATATTAAAGTTGAGACTGAAAATGGCAACTATGAAGGAGATGCTAGTCAAGTATTAGTGTTATTATCAAACTATTTCTCAGATAAAAAAATATTTGATGAGAACAAAGTAGGATATGCTAATATTTTAATTTTAAAAGATGCGTCTATTTTCTCTAAATTATCATTAATTCCTGATTTATTAAAAGGGGATGTGGTAGAAAATGATAGTATTGAATATATTAAAGCAAAAACGATTAAAATTTCTTCTGATATCGAAATCGAATCAGATATTGATGGAGATCAATCAGATGATTTACCAGTGGAAATTAAAGTGTTAGGAAATCATATTGAAATCTATTCATATCCAATTGAAGAAGCATAAATAGGATATTCAATCGTTCAAGTGAATTGAATGATGTTTTGCGTATATAAAATTCAAAAGAAAAATTCCCTTTGTAAGCTAGGCCCGCCAGCAGACAGCTTTGCCTGTAAAAAAATCCATCTCATGATGGATTTTTTTACTTTAGCTACAAAGAAAATTTTTCTTTTTGAATTTTATTAGAGTTGAGCGTAATTTCTCAAAGAACGTAAAAGTATACGATTTGGTAATAATACTAATATAGGAGAAACTAAATTATAAATCGAAAGATTAAAAATAGAGCTATTTCATTTTAGGAATGTTTATGGTAGAGTATATGCGTAGAAAGTTTGAAAGCGGTGGCAATCTCTTAATAAGGTAGGTGATGCTTATGAGCATTGAATTAAATCTACTAGAAAGGAGGTTGCGATTTGTCAAGCTATGAAGTAATGACATTGATAGGAACCTTTGCCATGGTACTATTGGCATTGTTGTCATTAATTGTCAAAATCATAGAAATAATGACAAAAAAATAACACCGCTCACAACTTTGACGAGTTGAGTGATGTTATTTTAGTCACTTAATTAGCCACCGTCTTTTTAACGGTCTACAAGAGAGTCGAGTTCCCGCTCGGCTCTTTTTGTATCTAAAGTATAACAGAATATAAAAAATATGCAAATAATTCTTCTTTGATTTGCAAGAACATAGTGAATCTGTTACTCTAATTTTAGAAAATAGAAATATGATTAAAAGGGGTAGAAAAATGGGATTATTTACATGGATTGCTATTGGAGCGTTTGCTGGATGGATTGCAAATTATTTTATGGATCAAGATGAAAGACTTTTTCCTTTTTCTGATATTATTATTGGAATATTAGGTGCAGTAGTTGCTAAATTTGTTTTTAGTTCTTTTGGTGCTGATCCAATAACAGGATTTAATCTTCAAAGTGTTGTATTTTCATCTCTAGGAGCAATTTTTTTAATTTGGTTTTTTAGAAAGAAAAAATCAGAAGATTGATATTAATGAAATCTAGAATAAAATGACTATTTTATGTAAATAAAAATTCAAAAAGAAAAAATTTTCTTCGTAGCTATAGTAAAAAAATCTACTACTACTAGTAAG
>NZ_KI391971.1:954028-1079007 GCF_000162475.2 Granulicatella elegans ATCC 700633 | reverse complement strand
TTTTTACAGGCAAACTTCGAGACCAAGGCTCGAAGTTTAGCCATGAGACTCGCTTAGCTAGGCTGCTGGCGGCCTAGCCAACAAAGGGAATTTTTTCTTCTTAAATTTTGTAAGAGATGGATTCAGTTAAGCTTCTAAATTAAAATAATTCATCAAGTAATGAGCTAATCCATCTTGATCATGTGGTAATGGGGTAATATCATCAGCGATTGCTTTTAGGCTATCAATGGCATTATTCATCGCAACACCGTGCCCAGCAAATTCAATCATTTCTAAGTCATTATCTTCATCACCAAAAGCTAAAACATCTTCTGTTGGAATTCCATAATAACGAGATAAATGTTGGATTCCTGTAGACTTATCGATACCATAAGTGACGATTTCTAGGCAAGGCATATCGCCTCCCCAAGTACGAACATCAATCGTGTGACCATAACGTTGCTTAATTTTTTCTTTAATGAAAGGTTGCTTTTCAATACTAGAAAAAACGGTAATAGCTGTTGGCTTTTCTAGTAATTGCGTATCTTTTTGTAATAAGATAGGTTGTTGATCTTTTGGATAGTAAGGTGAATCAGGAATATTTTCAATGGTAGCATATAAATGATGCTTTCCTTCAACCATGAAATAATCACATTCTAATTCTTTATGAAAATCTAACATGTCAAAAACGATTTCTTCATCTAATGTTACGTGAAATTCTCCTTGCCAATTTTCGTCATTTGGAATATGGCATAGCGCACCATTGAAGTTTACTAGCGGTCCACCTAATCCTAATTCTTCATATAAATGTTTTGAGCTTCGATAAGGACGCCCAGTTACAATGGCAATTTTATGCCCAAGTTCTGTTAAACGATGTAAGGTTTGAATTGTAATGGGGTTAAATTCTGATTGGCCATTTAATGTTGTTCCATCTAAATCTAGTGCAATTAATTTTGGTTTCATTATTTCCTCCTATAGTAATCTATATAATCGATTTGATTGACGACAACTTGTCATTTAGTTACAATAACCTTGTAAGTATACCATATTTTTAAGAGAATATGAAAGAAGAGGTTAGTTATGATTATTATTCAAGAAAAAAACATTGAGCAAATTCCAATTTTAGAAATTGTTCAAGAAGAAAATAAAGATAAAATGATCCCAACAGTTGTTTGTTATCATGGTTGGACTGGAAGTAAGGAAAATTGTATTCACTACGGAGCAATGCTTGCGAAAAATGGTATGCGAGCAATTTTACCCGATCAGCTATATCATGGAGAGCGAAAAACATCTGAATTAAATGGCTTTGAATTATGGGAAATTATTGGGCAAAATGTTAAAGAATTTCCAACATTAGTCGGAGCTTATCAAAAAGAAAATTTAGTCGATAATAAAATTGGAGCAATTGGTTTCAGTATGGGTGGAATGACAACTTACGCATTATTAAAACATTTTCCATTTTTATACGCTGCAGTTAGTTTAATGGGGAATGCAGATCCAGTTGAATTTGCAAAATGGTCGCTTACTTCTACTTGGATGAAAGATAAACCAGCAGTAGAATTAACTCCTGATTTAATGGATAAATATATTCCAATGTTACAAAGTTTATCATTAGCAGATAATCCTGAAACAATTGCAGGTCGTCCAGTATTAATTTGGCATGGACTAGAAGATAAAAAAGTTCCATATGCATTAAACCGTGCATTTTACGAAAAGATTAAAGATGAACCGTATGCGGGTCGTGTGAAATGGATTGAAACACCAGAAGTGCCACACTTTGTTACGTTTAAAGCCATTGAAGCATCTGTAGAATTTTTAAAAGAATCATTAGTAGAGGAGTAATCGTATGAGTGAAACACCAGAATCAATGAAGGAAAAAATTTTAGAAGCGTTAGAAACAGTGATTGATCCTGAATTAGGAATTGATATTGTTAATTTAGGATTAATTTATGGAGTAGAGCTAAATGAAGAAGGACATTGCCAAGTAAATTTAACACTAACAACAATGGGATGTCCATTGGCTGATATAATTACAGATGAAATTCATCGTGCATTAAAGGAAATTGAAGAAATCAAAACGATTGATGTTAAATTAGTATGGTATCCAGCTTGGTCTCCAGAAAAAATGTCTCGTTATGCGAGAATTGCATTAGGAATTCGATAATGAAATAAAAAGAAGACTTAAAATCATCAGTGGATTTTAAGCCTTTTAGTTTGTCATTTTATTTAATCTTCACCAGGTCGCATTGGTCGTTTATATTTACTTTTCGATTCTTGACGAATGACTGTTTGAGGACTCTTTCTTCCAGAGTTATACGTTTTAAAAATTTCTTGCATTCGTTGGTCATCAAATAATTCAAGATTTTTGTCGACAAAATGCATGGCATCTTGCTGCCAGTCTGAATGATAATAATTAAATAGTTCTGCAACAGCCATTCTTTTGTCTGTAGCACTTCCTTGGAAGTTAGGATCTGTAATTTCTGCTAAATATTGTTGCATTTTTGCAATTTTTTCTTTATCAAATTCAACCATAAATCTTCGCCTCTTTTCGTTTGTATTGTAACATAATTTGTAGGGCTAAAAAAGAGAAATGTTACCGCTATTTTTAGAGAGTTTATAAATTTTTCTGAGGGTATCACTGTTATATTATTGTATATTTTAGTATACTATAAAATTGAGTATGTATATAGAAAAGAGGAGTAAAATGGCGAAGGATATGACATCTGGAAATCCGATGAAATTAATTTCTCGGTTTACCTTACCATTATTAATAGGGAATGTTTTTCAACAATTTTATAATATGGCAGATACTTATTTCGTTGGTAGATACATTGGGGTACAAGCACTTGCAGCTGTTGGTTCAACCGGGAGTATTGTATTTTTTATTATTGGTTTTGCCATTAGTATGACCGCCGGATTAGCAATTCCTCTTGCCCAAAAATTTGGGGCTAAAGATATGCAAGGAGTAAAAAGAAGTTTCTATGTTTCTACTTTAATTTCTATAGGAGCTTCGATTGTGTTGACGACATTCAGTATGCTATTTTGTCGTCAAATATTAGAATTGATGCAAACTCCTCCAGAAATTATTGACTATGCTTATGAATATTTAATGGTCATTTTTGCAGGAATTTTTGCTCAAATTGCTTTTAACTTATTATCAAATATTATTCGAGCTATTGGAGATGCAATTACGCCGCTATATTTTTTAGTTTTATCTTGTATTTTAAATATATTATTAGATTACGTATTTATTGTTCATTTTAATATGGGTGTTGGAGGTTCTGGATTTGCAACTGTAGTAAGTCAATTATTCTCTGCTATTTGCTGTTATATTTATATTAAAAAGAAAATTCCAATTTTACATATTGAAAGAGAGTCATTACAGTTTACAAAAGATTTCTTATGGCATCATATAAATATTTCATTCCCAATGGGATTTCAATCCTCTATTATTGCGATTGGAACAATCACGGTTCAAATTGTATTAAATCGTTTAGGACATGAAGCTGTAGCTGGCTATACAGCTGCACAAAAGATTGACCAATTAGGAATATTACCAATGATGTCATTTGGAATTACAATGGCGACTTATTCAGCTCAAAATTATGGAGCAAAATTATATGATCGTATTTGGAAAGGTGTTAGAGATTGTATTAAACTGTCCCTTACGTTTAGTTTTTGTGTAGGCTTTATTTTAATTCTATTTAGTCCACATTTTATGAGAATGTTTGTAGGTGTAGGGCATGAATCGGTAGTGGAATATGGCAGACTTTATATTTTAGCGAATTCTTCATGCTATGCTATTTTGTCTTTATTATTTATTTATCGTTATACATTACAAGGGGTAGGAAAAACTGTGATTCCAACCATTGCAGGAATGATGGAGTTAATGATGCGTGTGTTTGCAGCATTAGTGTTAACAAAAGCTTTTGGCTATATAGGGTTAACAACGGCTAATCCTTTAGCGTGGTTTGGTTCCTTAGTTCCATTAGCAATTACTTATTATGCATTTAAAAGAAAATTTCAACGTTATAGTTAATTAGAGGAGGGGTATGGATGAAATCAGATATTCAAATTGCTCAAGAAGCTGTTATGAAACCAATTCGTGAAATTGCTTCTAGCATTGGCTTAGAGGAAGAACAAATCGAGTTTTATGGGAAATATAAAGCTAAAATCGATGTGAACCAAATTTCTAAAGAAAGAAATGGTAAATTAGTGTTAGTAACAGCTATGAGTCCAACTCCTGCTGGAGAGGGAAAATCAACCGTTACGATTGGATTAGCAGATGCTTTAACGAAATTAGGTAAAAAATCCATTATTGCGCTTCGTGAACCTTCATTAGGACCTGTAATGGGTATTAAAGGAGGAGCTTGTGGTGGTGGCTATGCGCAAGTTGTTCCGATGGAAGAAATTAATTTGCATTTTACTGGAGATATGCATGCATTAACTTGTGCTACAAATGCATTAGCTGCATTTATTGATAATCATATTTATCAAGGAAATGAATTACAAATTGATAGTAGAAGAGTCATCTGGAAAAGAGCGGTTGATTTAAATGATCGAGCTTTACGACAAGTCATTGTAGGATTAGGTGGTCCAATTCAAGGAGTTCCTCGTGAAGATGGATTTGATATTACGGTTGCGAGTGAAATGATGGCTATTTTATGCTTAGCAACAGACTTAAAAAACTTGAAACAACGATTAGAAAACATTGTAATTGGCTATACTTTTGAAAAAAATCCAGTTACTGTCAAAGATTTAAACGTTCAAGGGGCTTTAACATTATTACTAAAAGATGCGATAAAACCAAATTTAGTTCAAACCTTAGAACATACGCCTGCCATTGTTCATGGTGGACCATTTGCTAATATTGCACATGGATGTAATAGTGTAGTTGCGACAAATGCTGCTCTAGCTCTTGGAGAAATTGTTGTAACAGAAGCTGGATTTGGAGCTGATTTAGGCGCTCAGAAATTTTTAGAAATTAAAGTTCCCCAATTACAAAAAGCACCCGATGTCGTTGTCATTGTGGCGACGATTCGTTCGCTTAAAATGCATGGGGGAGTTTCTCTTTCTGGATTAACAGAAGGAGAAAATTTAGAAGCTTTAGAAAAAGGGTTTGCTAATTTAGAAAAACATATTGAAAATATGACGGAACATTATGGACTTCCAGCAGTTGTTGCATTAAATGAATTTGTAACAGATACCCCACAAGAAAAAGAATTAGTGCAAACTCTTTGTCAGAGAAAAGGGATTTCTTGTATTTTTACTTCTGTATGGGAAAATGGTGGAAATGGTGGAGTAGCATTAGCAAAAGAAGTGTTACACTTATTAGAACATTCAACATCTCAATTCCATTCAATCTGTGAAGAGAATAGTACGATTGAAGAACAACTCGAAGCTATTGCAACTAAAATTTATGGAGCAAGTTCTGTTCAATATACAAAAGAAGCAAAATTACAATTAAAACAGTTAGAAAAAAATGGTTGGAATCATTTGCCAGTTTGTATTGCGAAGACGCAATATTCCTTCTCAGATGATGCGACTTTATTAGGAAGACCAACAGGATTTAAATTAACAGTTCGATCTCTTGTTCCTAAATTAGGGGCAGGATTTGTTGTAGCTTTAACGGGGAATATTTTAACAATGCCAGGACTGCCAAAAAAACCAGCTGCATTAGAGATGGATGTATTAGAAGACGGTAGAGCGACCGGTTTATTTTAATCATAAAAGGAGAGTATTATGAAAGATTTTCGTGTAGATCATTTGAAAAAAACATATGGTGCTAAAACATTATTAGCAGATGTTTCGTTCATTATTAATGAAGGAGAACATGTCGGCTTAATTGGTCAAAACGGTACAGGAAAAAGCTCGCTATTAAATATTTTAGCCGGAATAGATGAAGCAGAAAGTGGTACGATTACTAGTTCAAATGATTTTAGAATTGGGTATCTTTCACAAAATCCTTCTTTAAATCCTGAACATACGGTATTTGAAGCCATTTATGAATCAGACAATTCATTATTGAGATTAGTTCATGATTATGAATGGAGTGTCGAACAATTACAACAGCATCCACAAGATGAAAAATATTTAAAACAATTTGAAGCATTGGAACAAAAAATGAATCAAGTGGATGGCTGGCAATATGAAGTGAAAATAAAATCCATTTTACAGCACGTGGGAATTGAAGATATTCATCAACAAATTTCTACTTTATCTGGTGGACAAAAGAAACGAGTAGGTCTTGCCAAAGTTTTAATGGAAGAGCCGGATTTATTATTATTAGATGAGCCGACAAACCATTTAGATATGCAAGCCATTCAATGGTTAGAACAATATTTAGCTTCATACAAAGGTTCCTTATTATTAGTAACCCATGATCGTTATTTCTTAGAACGTGTCGTTGACCATATGTTTGAATTAACTCAAGGGAGAATTGAAGCGTATGATGGGAATTATCAATCTTACTTAGAACAAAAATCTCAACGAGAACAAATTGCGCAAAAGATGTCTCATAAACAGCAACGTTTATATCAACAAGAATTACAATGGATGAGACAAGGCGCTAAGGCAAGAACAACAAAGCAACAAGCAAGAATTCAACGTTTTGAACAATTAGAAAAAGAAGTGAAACAAACAGATTCTAAAGAATCGCTAGCCATTCGTTTTGATCAAACAAGAATCGGAAAACGAGTATTTCAATTAAAAGATGTCAGCTTACAAATTGGAGATAAGTCAATTGTTCGTTCATTAGAGTGGATTATTCAAAGCCAAGCCAGAATTGGAATTGTTGGAGAAAATGGAGTCGGAAAATCTACATTCCTAAATGCTCTTGCTGGTCTATACCCATTTAGTGAGGGAGAAATGACTGTTGGAGATACGGTTCGCTTAGCTTACTATAAGCAACAAGATGAAGATATTCCAATGGATAAGCAATTAGTGCAATATTTAAGAGAATATGCCGAAGAAGTAAGACAAAAAAATGGTGAAGTAGCTTCGATTACAGAATTACTAGAAACATTTTTATTTCCTCGCTATATGCATGGAGCATTAATAGGAACGTTATCAGGTGGAGAAAGAAGAAGATTATATTTATTACGCCTACTAATGACGAAGCCAAATGTCTTATTACTCGATGAACCGACGAATGATTTAGATATTGATACATTAACCGTTTTAGAAGATTATTTAGAAGAATTTAATGGCGCAGTCATCGTAGTTTCTCACGACCGTTATTTTTTAGATAAAACAATGGATCATTTATTTGTCATTAAAGGACAAGGAAATACAGAATTGTATTATGGTTCTATGAGTGATTTCCTAGAAAAACAAGGGGACGTAACAGTAGAAGAAACTAAAACAGTAGAAGTTCCAAAAGTGACAGAAACCCCAAAAGCTTCCACACCAGAAAAAGCTAAAAAGATGACATATCATGAGAAAAAAGAATGGGAAGAAATTGAAGAAAAAATCGCTGGATTAGAAGAATCCATTGAAGAAATTCAAGAAGAAATGAACCAACAAGCACAAGACTTTGCCAAATTACAAGAATTACAAACACAATTAGAAACATTAGAACTAGAATTAGCTAATTCCTACGAAAGATGGGAATATTTAGCTGAATTGGTTTAACAGTAGGGAGCTCATCAGATGAAACAATATTTAGAATTATTAGAAAAAATTAAACAAGAAGGAATCGAAAAATCAGACCGTACTGGTACAGGGACAAAGAGTATTTTTGGTTATCAAATGCGATTTGATTTAACAAAGGGATTTCCAATTTTAACGACTAAAAGAGTTCCATTTGGACTTATTAAAAGTGAATTATTATGGTTTATTAAAGGAGATACAAATATCCGTTATTTATTACAACATAATAATCATATTTGGGATGAGTGGGCTTTTAAACGTTATGTAGAGTCTCCTGATTATACTGGAGAAGATATGACAGATTTTGGTCGTAGAAGTTTACAAGATCCAGTTTTTAAAGAAGTGTATGAAAAAGAATTAGAAACATTTTGCCAAAGAATTTTAAATGAGGATGACTTTGCTGCAAAATATGGAGAATTAGGAAATATTTATGGTTCACAATGGAGACATTGGAAAACGACTCAAGGAGAAACCATTGACCAATTAGCGCAAGTGATTGAAATGTTGAAGACATCTCCTGATTCAAGAAGATTATTAGTATCTGCATGGAACCCAGAAGATGTACCAAGTATGGCATTACCTCCATGTCACACAATGTTTCAATTTTACGTTGCGGATGGCAAGTTGAGCTGTCAATTATATCAACGTAGTGCAGATGTCTTTTTAGGTGTGCCATTTAATATTGCGAGTTATGCATTATTGACGCATTTAATTGCTAACGAAGTCGGATTAGAAGTTGGAGAGTTTGTTCATACATTAGGCGATGCGCATTTATATTTAAATCATTTAGAACAAGTGGATCTTCAATTAAGCCGTGAACCTTTTGAGTTACCACAATTAGTGTTAAAACATCCTGAAAAATCATTATATGATTTAGAAGTGGCAGACGTTGTATTAGAAGGATATGAATGTCATCCAACGATTAAAGCACCGATTGCTGTTTAATTAAAAGGAGGAAATTGCATGTTAATTTATATTTGGGCACAAGATGAAAATGGTGTGATTGGTAAAAAAGGAGTTTTACCATGGCATTTACCAAATGATTGGAAATTTTTTAAAGAAGTTACATTAGATCAAACGATTGTAATGGGACGCAATACTTTTGAAGGTATGGGGAAGAGATTATTACCAAGAAGACATAGTATTGTTGTTTCCAATGTTGAGGATTATGATGCTAATGGAGCAGAAGTGATTACAGATGTTGAAACGTTAATTGAAGATGCAAAACATGAAGATATTTATATTATTGGTGGAGCTGTATTATTTGATTCTTTAAAACATCAAGTGAATACACTTTATTGTACAAAAATTCATGAACAATTTGATGGGGATACGTATTTTCCAAAAGATTTTCCATGGGAAAAATTTGTAAAAGTCAAAAGTATGGATGGAACTGTGGATGAAAAAAATATTTATCCACATACCTTTGAAATTTATCAAAAAATTGAGGATGAATGATGACGACTTGGAATGAAATTTTAGCAGAAGAAATGCAAAAAGACTATTATCAGGAGTTACAAGCTTTTGTTCAAAAAAGAAGAGCAGAAGTCAGAGTATTTCCTGAAGAAAAGAATGTTTTTAATGCTCTAGAACTCACGCCATTTGAATCGGTGAAAGTCGTCATTTTAGGACAAGATCCTTATCATGGATTTGGACAAGCTCATGGATTAAGCTTTTCTGTTAAAAAAGGAATTCCACTTCCTCCATCCCTCAGAAATATTTATAAAGAATTACAAGAGGATATCGGGGGAAATCTTCCAACAGAAGGAGATTTATCTCATTGGGCAAAACAAGGAGTATTATTGTTAAATACCGTTTTAACAGTAGAAGAAGGAAATGCGAATAGTCATAAAGGAATGGGATGGGAAAGATTAACCAATCGTCTCATTGAGTCTTTAAATGAATTGCCTCATCCAGTAATTTTCATCCTTTGGGGTAAACCAGCTCAGGATAAGGAAAAACTGATTACAAATTCGAATCATGTTATTTTAAAAGCTCCGCATCCAAGTCCGTTATCTGCTTATCGAGGTTTCTTTGGAAGTAAACCATTTAGTAGGGTAAATGACGTCTTAATTCAACAAGGACAAACACCAATTCGTTGGACGGAATAAAAGGAGAATGATATGAAAAATCGTTTTTTTAAACTCTTTCTTTTATGGATGACCTCTTTAACATTCGCTGCTTGTTCGGCGAATACTCAAAAAGGAGTCCAAGAAGAAACAACCACCACAACCGTTCAGATTGATAAATCTCATAATTTACCAGAATCTCTTTTACCTTTTAAAAGAGAAAAACAAATGGTATTAGGAGAATTAGATACGTATAAGCGTTCAACTCAAGCTCATATCCAATTACGATATGATGATAAACCAACAGAAGAAAGAGACAGTAGAATTAATGTAGATCCAGTAGGATGGCATAACTTTAAGTTTCCAGTAGATTATACAGGGAAAGAAGCTTGGTTCATGAATCGTGGTCATCTAGTAGGTTATCAGTTTAGTGGACTAAATGATGAACTTAGAAACTTAACACCTATGACAGCATACTTAAATACAGGAAGTATGACAGGAACAGACGAAAAAAATCCTGCAGGAATGTTATTTTATGAAGAGAAATTAGCTGCATGGTTAAAACAAAATAAAAATGCATGGCTTGACTATCGAGTAACGCCACTTTATACAGATTCAGAATTAATTCCACGCCAAGTAGAATTACAATATGCTGGAATATCTGCTAATGGAAGATTGATTCCGATTCAATTTAGTAGCTCACTTGAAGAAGTCAATGAAGATGGAACAACTAGAGTCATTTTAAATAATGATGCACCGAATGGAACACTTGACTATCAAACAGGTTTAGCTGAACCAACTATTACAAGTGAGGCTCAAGAAACAACTCAGAGCGAACCTCAAGTAACTACTAAAAGTACAGCAAAAAGAAAAAATGATCGTACAGTATATGTAGCAAATGAAGGAAAAGCAACGGTATATTGGTATAACAAAAAAAATATGCCAGCAAAAACAAATCAAGCTAAAGTAGTTGAAATGAGTGAATCCCAAGCAAAAGCACAAGGAAAGACTCATGCTGGAAAAGAATAATGGAAATATACTATCTAGTGTTAGAAAAGAAAACAGAAATTTTGTAAAAGTAGATTTTATGATTAAATTTATTTAAGAACATATATGAAATAATTTAGAAGAAAAAGATGAGTATTGTCGTCTTTTTTCTTTTAATCTAAGAATGTTAATTTTTGAACATAAAGCCTTTACATTTAGATAATATTGGATTATTATTATGTTAATTATGGGGAATTAGGGTGAAAAAGGAGAATTATACTGTGAAAAAATTATCTACTAAAGTAAAAGGACATGGGTATTTAAAAAAGACTAAATTAGGACTAGTCAGTGGAATTATATTAGCATCTTCTTTGTTTGTTAGTCTAGGAAGTAACACATTTGTATTAGCTGAAGAAACTAATACAAATTCGACAGAAAATGTTGCTCCTAAAGAAAATAATGAAACAAAAGATAAATTTGTTCGAGAAGAAACAGTCACTGTTAAGGAAGCTGCATTGAAAGCGAAAGTTGAAGAAGTTAAAACATCTGGAGTTACTATTGAAGAAAAGCCAGCTGAAGTAGTTGGAGCAGCAAAAACAGAAACTGAGGAAGATTCTTTAAAGAAAGAGGCAGAAACTAAAGTAGATGAACAAATTAAAGCTCTAGAAGAAGCGAAAAAAGAGGAATTAGCAAGACAAGAGAAAGCAAAAGAAGTTGAAGTGTTAAAAAAATATTTTATAGAAAATAAACAAAAGAAAAATCATTTAATTACTCACTTAATTTCAAGAGATGCAGAGAAAGATGGAGATAAAACAAAGATATTTTCTGATTTTAGTTCAAATAAAGGAGATGTTTATTTTGTAAATGTAGATACTATAGATTTAACTTCTAAAGATACTATACGAGATATGGGAAAAAATAGAGTAACGAATAATGCCAAAAAAATTCATACAAAGCTTAATACAAATAATGGTATCCAAAATACTGATGCGTATATTTTTAAAGTTCGTAACGGAGAAACGATTTCTTATAATGTAAAAATGTTAGAAGATAGTTATTTAAGTAAAAATTTTGGAATAGATTCAATTTCAATAAAAAGAACTTATAATTTTGGATTTACAAACCAAGCTAGATATTATGATGTTTTAACTAATAATTTAACTGAAACAAATTATATTTTTACAAATATCGATAATTCAACAAATCCAAATTCAGGTACTCCTCATGTTACTACAGAATATTTATATAAAGATAAGTTAGGGAAGGCAATTTCTTTAAAAGAATTGTACATCAAAGTAATTAATGATGGTATTTTTTATAAAAATGAACTTTTAAACTTTGAAAATATATCTGATGAAAGTTTAAAACAACCAGAATCTGTTGAGAGATTCTTTGCTTCTAAAAAATTGGATTCAACAGGATTTTCTGTAATAGAAACTGCTGAGGGTGGAGTAGCAAAAACTATCAATTATCGTTTGAATGAAAAATTATTATCTTCAATTTTAGAAAGAACTTCTCTTACTTTAGTTAAAAGTAAAATATTAGAAAATGTTGACTACAAAAAGTTAATGGAACCTGTATCTGCAAATTATCATTTAGTAACTTATAAAAAACTAATTGATACTGGAGTTGTACAACAAAAATTTGTTGATGAAAAAGGGAATGAAATTGCTCCTACAATTACTAGTGAAAAAAGTGATAAAGGATCTACAGTTGCTGTAACAACTCCTCCAAAGGAAATCACTTATAACGGTCAAACTTATTTGTTACAAGAAAAAAATATTCCAAATAATTTAGTAATTGAAAAAGGAATTAATTCAGTAACTTTTAGTTATAAATTACAAGTTGTTACTGATAAAGGAAGACCAGAATCTCTAGAACTAAAAGAGTTTAACGGTGGCGTAGTACCGAATGAAGCACCAAATTTAGAAGTTCCAGAATTTAATGGTGGAGTAGTCCCAAATGAAGCACCAAAACTCGAAGAATCAGAATATACTAAACCAATAAGTATGAAAGGTGAACCATTAGTACAGCCAGAATTACCTGCATTTGAATTAAATAATGAAAAACAAAAATCAGATGTTGAGGCGCCTAAACCTCAACAGAAAGAACAAACTAAAAAATCTACATTTGATAAAACTTCTAAAAAAACTGAAAATGAAGTTCAAACTTCAAGTGAAAAACCACTGCCAGCAAAGCAAGAAAAAGAAGTAGTTCATCAAGCAGAATCTGAAAAGGTTGTTTCAAATAAACAAGTTCTTCCAAATACAGGTATGTCGGATACTAGTTTATATTATACAATTAGTGCTAGTGTTATGAGCTTATTAGGTATGATGAGTTTAAAATTCAAGAAGAAAAATATGAAATAAATTTTAATAGTATCGAATAAGTATTCATCCAAATAAATAAGAAATCAAAGACTTTTCGAAGTAGCTAGTTGACTTCGGAGAGTCTTTTTTTTCTTGTAATATTCATAAAAAGTGATAGTATTACATTTATAGTATTAAATTTCTAATATAACGAGGTGAATACATGAGTCAACCTTTAATCGAAGTGAAAAATATTCATAAACGATATGCAAAATATCATGCGTTAGATAATGTATCGTTTAATATTTATGAAGGTAGAATTTGTGGATTAATTGGTGAAAATGGAGCAGGGAAAACGACATTAATTCGTATTATTTCTGGACTAATTAAACAAGACTCTGGAGAAATTGTTGGACTAAAAGGATGTAAACTAAGTTCAATTGTGGAAGCACCAGCTCTTCATTTGAATCTTTCCGCTTATGATAACTTACACTATCAATTATTATTATGTGGAGAAAATCCTTCTCATGAAAAAATAGAGGAAGTATTAAATTTAGTAGGGTTAGCCGATGTGGATTCAAAGAAAAAAGCCAAAGATTTTTCTTTAGGAATGAGACAACGATTAGCGATAGGGTTGGCAATTATCGATTCACCCAAATTATTAATTTTAGATGAACCAATTAATGGATTAGATCCGAAAGGAATTAAAGATATTCGAGATATTCTAGCAACTTTAAAAAATGATTTTAATATAACGATTTTAATTTCCAGTCATATTTTATCTGAATTAGATCTTATTGCAGATGATTATGTCATTATGAGTAAAGGAAAAGTTATTCAAGAAGACTCAAAATTAGCTATCTTATCTTCATTGGCCAAAAAAATTATTGTTTCAACAGCAACAAATCAAACAGCGATTGAAATTTTAACATCAAATGATTGTCAGTGTACTCTTTTACCTGACAAAATCGAAGTGAACCATACATCCCTTACGATTAATCAGATGATTGATCTATTAAGAGAAAATCAGATTGAGATTTTTGAGATTTATAAGGAACAAGTTTCTTTTGAAGAATATTATTTTAATTTGGTTGAAGGAAGGTAAGCGTAATGATGTCAAATTTTAAAGCAGATATTTATAAAATTAGAAAAGAAAGAGTCTTTTCTGTCTCACTTTTACTATGTATTTTATTAGAATTCTTATTTACATTTGTGATGAGAGAAAAGAGTGGGGATACTGGAGTTGTCATCACTTTATCGTCTTCGACAGTTTTTCTACCATTATTTTTTATTGCAGTGGATTTATTCGTTTGGGGAGAAGACTTCGTATCTAGAACCATTAATACACAGATTATTAAAGCTAGTAGTCGTTTCTCCTTATTTATTTATAAAGTTGTGACGACGGTTTTATATTCAACAGCGCATTTATTCGTTGCTTATTTATCTGTAGCAGTATTTAGAGGGATTTTTGCAGATAGTATTTCTCTATCGGCAGTGTGGAATATGGCAGTATACCAATATCCTTATTATTTATGTATTATGTTCCTATCTATTTTCATTTTCAATTATGTAGATAAGGTAAGTTATGCGCAATTAATTTATATAGTGGTTGTCATTTTGTTTGATAATTTAATGAGTTTTTCAATGGAAAATGTGATTGACCCTGAATTGTTAAATCACTTTTTACTTTTTAACCAATTAAAAGCCATTACAGGTAGTGGAGACTTTTTAACGCCATCTGTTATGATTGCACTCATTTTTAGTGTCTTATACTTTATTTTTAGTTATTATTTATTTAGTGAACGAGAATTTAAATAAGGAGAAAGCTTATGAAGAAAATTTTACCATTTATCGTTTTTTTCCTAGTTATTGTAGCTTTTGCATTTTATATGACTTATAGCAACGCAAAAACGGATTTTGATTTTTCTCAAACTTGGGAATTACAAGAAAATGCGAAACAAAAAGTAGAAATTTATGGAACAGAGCAAAATGTGGAATTATCGATTGTACAAACTTCTAATCCTCAAACAAAAGTAACTGTATCAGGGAAAATCTCAAAAACTTCAGTGAATACGATTAAAGATACAAAATCAAACGAAGAAGGATTGTATATTCCAATCTCAAAACATGGGTTTCGATTATATACTTCTCAATTTGGAAAAGATACATTAAAAATTACGGTTGAATTAGCGAAAAATGCTGACCCATATGAAGTATTTTTAGATACCGTTAGTGGGGAAGTCAAAGTGAATGTTCCTCAAACATTTGATGGGAAATATGACATCATGTTGAATAATGGAGCTAAATTAACAGAAAAACCTGAAACAAAAGAAACAAGTGCAAGTGTCATTAAAGTAGATGCTTATACAGATGTAACGATTGTAAAAGGAAAATAATTTAATTGAAAGAGCCTTTTGAAGTGACCCCAAAAAGTTAGACTTTTTGGGGTCACTTCACATTTAATTTTTTTACTGCAACTTTTTCAAATAAACCCTTGTGTATTTATTGTTTTGCACGGTTGTGCTATAATCATCAAGGAATATCTGAATAAAAGAGGATTTTTAAATGAAAAGATTAACGACAGAAGAAGTTAAACAAAGAGAATTAGCTATTCTTTTAGCTGTGGATGAGTTTTGTAAAAAAGAGAACCTTCATTATTTTCTTAATTATGGGACATTAATTGGTGCAATTCGTCATAAAGGATTTATTCCATGGGATGATGATATTGATATTATGATGCCAAGAAAAGATTATGAACGTTTTAAACATGAATTTAAGTCAAGCCAATATGAGATTTTATCATTAGAGAATAATGTAGATTACTATAATAACTTTATCAAAGTAGTCGATAACCAAACAGTCATTACGGATACAAGAAATCGTAAAACTTATAAGAGTGGAATTTTTATCGACATTTTCCCGTATGATCGAATAGATGATTTAAAAGCAGTGGATAAAACTTATCAGTTAGAAAGTTTCAAATTATTATCATTCAGTAAGCATAAAAATATTGTGTACAAAGATAGTTTGATAAAAGATATCATTCGTACATTTTTCTGGACCGTATTATTGCCTGTGTCTCCAAGAAGATTTGCGTATAAAATTGAAGAAGTGATTCAACAATGTACAAGACCAAATGGAAAATATGAATGCTTATTAGCTTCTAAATTAAAAGAAAAAGAAGTATTTGAAGCAGGGATTTTCGATGAAGTGGTGGATGGAGAATTTGAAGGACATATTTTACCAATTCCAAAAGAATATGACCGTTTATTAACACAATATTATGGAGATTATTTAACATTACCTCCAATTGAAAAACAAACCAATCCACATGAATTGGAAGTTTATTTAAAAGAAGAGGAGTAGCATGATGCCAAAGTATTTAACAAAAGAAGAATTAAAGCAAACGCAACTAGATATTTTAAAATACATTGACCGTATTTGTAAGGAAAATGATATTCGCTATTTTGTCAGTTATGGAACATTATTAGGCGCTGTTCGTCATAAAGGATTTATTCCATGGGATGATGATATTGATATTTCAATGTATCGTTCTGAATATGATAAATTTATTCAAGCAGTTGAAAAAGATCAACATCCATATTACAAAATTTTAAGTAAGGAAACTTCTGATTGGTATTTCCAAAACTTCTTAGTAGTGACAGATGAACGTACGGTTGTAGAAGATCATATTAAAGTCGATCGTCATGATACAAGTGTATTCGTAGATGTCTTTCCAATCGAACGTTATGATGATATTAAATTAATCGATAAAGCTCACTTAATGGCAACTTTACGTATGATTGCATATATTAAATTACAATATGTTCAATATGGTGATAGTCAGTTAAAAGATATTTGCCGTAAAATCATGTGGTATGCGCTAAGAATCGTAAATCCACGTTGGTTTGGAAATCGTATTGATGCTTTAATTAAAAAATATCGTAAAGAAGATGGGCAATATGAAGGACTTGTCGGTTGCGGTAAAGATGGGCGAAAAGAAGTATTCCCTCGCGGAACTTTTGAAGAATTAATTGAATTACCATTTGAAGATATGATGGTTCCTGCACCAAAAGAATATGATGTATTTCTTTCTCAATTTTATGGGGACTATATGACGGTTCCTTCTCAAGAAGAAATTGATTATAAGAGTCATTTATTGCAAGCTTATCGTAAAGATAAACAATAATGGAGTTAAGTCTAAAAGAGGTTGGACGTTTATCCAGCCTTCTTTTTATGTCTGTTGAAGTGTAGTAGAAGAAGGATAGTAAGAACGAAAACTGCTCAATTCTTATGAATTGTTTAATATCTAGGATATTTGTTTCTATCTTTGCATGAATTTGCTATACTATCTCCAGTAAAATGAGGTGAATTATGAAAAATATTAAAGTAAATGCTATCGCAAACCTATTAATGCGAGTATTAAATATTGTTTTTCCACTAATTACAGGTCCCTATATTGCCAGAATTTTAAATAAAACAGAGTATGGGTATTTCAATATTACGAATACTTTCATCGGATTATTTATCCCTTTTGCAACGTTAGGAATTTATAATTATGGAATTCGAGCTATTAGTAAGGCGAAGGAAAATAAGCAAGAGATTAATCGAATCTTTTCGTTACTCTTTTATATTTCCTTATTCTGTACAGTTATAACAACGATTGTCTATTTTATCATTACTTTCCAAATGGAAGGTGCTCCCGTATTAAAAATATTGTATTACATTATGGCGATACAAGTATTTGCACAGTTTTTAAATATTGAATGGATGAATGAAGCATTTGAAAATTATACGTTTATTTTGTATAAGACTTTATTTATTCGAATCTTTATGCTTGTTTCTATTTTTACATTCGTAAAAACAGAGCATGATATAGTGCCGTATGCCTTTTTAATGTCCATTGCGACACTGTTAAATTATTTAGCAAGTTTCTTCTGGATTAAAAAAGAAGTCCACTTTGTTGGCGTTCAATGGAAAGATGTTAAAGCAGTCATTCAACCGTTAATTGCTATCCTTTTATTAGCAAATGCAGGGATGCTTTATACGTATTTAGATCGAATGTTTTTATCTTCCATTGCTTTACCAGAATATGTATCGTATTACACAATTGCTCAAACATTAGTATTTTCTATTTCTGGAGTTATTAGTGGAGCTGTGAGTGTTAGTATTCCAAGACTTGGATATTATTTAGGAATTAATGATAAGAAAGCCTATGATGATTTAGTCAATAAGGGCGGTAGAATTTTTATGTTCTGTATTACGCCGTTAAATTTTGGATTAGCTATTTTAGCAAGTCATGCGACTGTATTATATGCAGGGGAACAATATTTAGATGCTAGCTTTAGTGTGTTCCTATTTGCGCTTCGTTCTATTCCATGGGCAATGGCATTAATTTTAGAAAATCAAATTATTTTTGTACAAGGCTATGAAAATAAATTAACGATGTTCTACTTTATTGGTGGAGGATTAAACTTAGTATTGAATTCTATTTTAGCTGCTGTCGGTATTACAAAACCAGAATGGTATATTTTAACAACGATTGTTGCTGAATTATTAGTAATTGCATTAGATATCTTATTAATTAATAATAATAAGTTAATCGATTTAAGAAAATTATTTATTCATGCTGGTAAATACGTTCTCTATTCATCAGGATTTTTCATTATTTATGGATTAATTTCTTGGATTCGTCCAATTGAAATGGTCGTGAATGGGGCATTGCTCATCAATATTTTTGTAACAATTGTTAGCTGTGTCATTTATTATGTAGTTTTATTAGCACTTGTCAAAGATGAAATTTTTTATGAAGTGATTCATGCTGTAAAAAATAAAGTATTGAAGAGAGGATAAGCTATGAGTGAATTAATTAGTGTCATTGTACCTGTATACAATGTCGAACAATATTTAGAAAAATGTGTTCAATCGATTCAAACACAAACTTATTCAAATTTAGAAATTTTATTAGTAGATGATGGTGCAACCGATTCAAGTGGACATCTCTGTGATGAATTAGCAAGTCAAGATGAGCGAATAAGAGTCATTCATAAAGAAAATGGAGGCCTGTCTTCAGCAAGAAATGAAGGACAAAAAGTGGCTCAAGGAAAGTATGTGTTATTTGTAGATTCTGACGATTACATTCATGAAGAAATGATTGATTCCCTTTATCAGCAACTCATTGCTGAAAATGCAGATGTTTCAAGTTGTAATGTTATGAATGTTTATACTACAAACCAAACTCCTCAATGTGATCGAGAAGATTTGTATTTAGTATTGAATAGGGAAGAGTTTTTAAGAGAATATTTAATTGGACAAAAAGTCCCAGGTACGATTTGTAATAAATTAATCCGAAAAGAAATTGCTGATAAGATAGAATTTCCAGTCGGAAAAATTTATGAAGATGCATTTTATCACTATCAATTAGTGCAAATTGCTGAGAAATATGTCGTTAATACAAAGCCGTATTATTATTATTATCATCGACAACAAAGTATTACGACTAATCCTTATCGTGAACGTGATTTAGTGTATATTACGATTTATCAACAATTTTACGATTTAGTAAAACAACAATTTCCGAAATTGGAAGAAGAAGCATTCTTTCGATTATCGTACGCACATTTTTATATTTTAGATAAGATGCTAGTGGAAGATGATTTTGAAACTTTAGCAGATTATCCAAGAGTGCGTCACTACTTGAAACAACATGCCTTTGAGATTGCGAAAAATACTATTTTCCAAAAAGGAAGAAGAATTGCTGCTTTAGCATTAAAAATCAATATTCATCTTTATCGAAAATTGATGCTGGCGAATATGGAAAAAAATAAGAAAATTCATGATTAATGAAAAAACGAAGACTTTTGCGAGTGCAAAAGTCTTTTTTTAAATATTAAAACACATAAAATTAAAAAACATTAGAAAAATTAATAAAAGATTAAAATTTCAGTTGACAAACATTGAAATAATGATATTCTATAGTCAATATCTAACGATATACAAAAAAGAGTGGAGGTAATTCTATGCAAAATTTGATAACAAAAGAAGTTAAATTAAAGATGATTCCATGGTTGTTGATTGGTATTGTGGGGAGCTTACTAACATTAGGAATTCCTTATTTAGTACAGTCATTATTAGATAATGGAGATGGGAAAAATATTTTTCAAAATGTTATGCTCATTGTTGCACTTCTATTTATACAGTTAGTATTATCCTTCAGTGCCCATTATGGGTTATTAAAAATTGGGGAAGATATTGTATTTGATTTTCGGATGAAAGCTTATGAGAGTGTTCTTTATAACGAACAAGAAGCTCAAAAAAGAAGTGGAGAATCAGCTGGTGAAATTATTGAAGTGAGTAAAAAATTAAAAAACTTTATCGTTTTCCAATTACCAACTTTTATTCAAAGTATTGTGACGATTGTAGGTATTTTAATTTTCTTGTTTATTTTAAATTGGAAATTATCTGTTGTCATTTTATTAGGAATTCCTTCAATCTTTTTAATCTTAAATCCAATGAGTAAATTAGTTTCTAATATTAGTCAGTCTGAACAAAAAGTAACCATCAAAGTGATTGGACAATTAGGAGAGTATTTTAGAAATCGTATATTCTTTTTAGCGAATAATGCTATAGAACAAAGTAAACAAAAGATGAAAGAGTCATATTTAGAATTGTATCAACAATCTGTAAAATTAGGATTCTTTGAAGCGTTAATGCAGCCTTTTTCATTATTTTTTATAACGATTGTATTAAGTTTCATTTTCTTATTTGGAGGCTTATTACTTTCTAGTGGTGAGATGACGATTGGAATATTTATCTCATTTTTAATTTACATCTTCATGTTATTAACACCTGCAAGTTCTGTCGGTAGTTTTTTAGGCGAATTATCTAAATTACAAGGATCAATGAGTGATTTATTAGAATTGATTCGTAAACCAATTACATCTCAACAAAATACTGGAGAAGTGATTGATTTATCAGATGTAACAATCCAATTATCAGATGTTTCATTTGGTTATGAAGAAACAGAAGTATTAAATCATATTTCAATGGAAATTCATTCTGGTTCAACCGTAGCGATTGTTGGCCCATCGGGAGCAGGAAAGAGTACATTGTTAAGTCTTTTATTAGGAATGATACAACCAACTAATGGACAAGTTTGCATTGATTCTATTGATTTAAGTGGAGTGAATCTACAAGAATATAGAAATCAAATTGGATATCTTGCACAAAATGAAACATTATTAGCAGGAACAATTTTAGATAATTTAACGTGGGGATTGAAGGAAATAGTTAGCACAGAAGCTATTAATCAAGCTTTGAAAGATGCTGAAATCTATGATTTTGTAACTGCATTACCTCAAGGAATTCATACAAATGTATCAGAATTAGGGGATAATTTTTCAGGGGGACAACAGCAACGGTTGGCATTTGCTCGTATTTTATTAAGAAATCCAAAATTAATTTTCTTAGATGAAGCAACTTCTTCATTGGATAGTATTTTAGAACATAAGATTATTCAAACACTAGAACAGGAATATCGTCATCTAACAAAAGTCATGATTGCTCATCGTCTATCAACGGTTCAAGATGCCACTCAAATTTATTTCCTAGAAGATGGAAAGATTACTGGAGTAGGAACTCATTCTGAATTATTAGAATCACATCCTCACTATCAAGAATTTGTAAAAAAACAAATGATTCATCAATAACGAGTAAAATATAAGTCTAGTGCAAATGGTGATGCTATTACATCTGCACTAGGCTTTTTACTGTATTGCATTGGAATTATTTGACATAATACGTGTGATGCGTATGATAATTAATGTAATGAGATAGAAATCTTGTTATCTTTTAATAGGATGTAGAGGTGAGTGAAAGTATGTTGAAATCGTATCCTGCAATATTTCATAAGGAAGATGATGGTAGTTTTTGGGTAGAATTCCCTGAATTTCATGGTGGAACACAGGGGGATTCGCTTGAAGAATCTATGAAAAATGCGAAAGAAATGTTAGAGAGTGTGTTAGCATTGTACATCGATGAGGGAAAGGAGTTACCAACTCCAACAGATATTAATACTTTAACAGTAGAAAATGGATTTGTTAGCATGATTCTTGCTGATCCAACTCCCTTTATAAGAAACAATAAGGCAATTCGAAAGAATGTTACAGTACCTGAGTGGCTAGTGAGACTTGCAGACCGTCAAAGTATCAATTACTCAGAAGTTCTTACACAAGCATTACAGAATCAGTTAAAAGTATAAAGAATAAATTGAAGAAGACTTTTGCGATGGCAAAAGTCTTTTTTATCTTTTTCTTTCTATGACAAAGCAAATAGGTGGTTGGTTTTGTTGGTTGATAAATTGATACTGCAACACTGTCCATTCATGTTGATCTAATGTCGGAAGAAACTTTTGTAATTGAGATAATTCTGTATCTCCACCTTCATGTCCCCAATAACAAACTAATACAATGCGACCGCCAATCGTTAATTGCTCCATAATAGTTTCAATCGCACGGATTGTTGAGTCGGGAGTCGTAATAATCGATTTATCACTTCCAGGTAAATATCCTAAATTAAAGATGGCAGCTTGAATCGGTTGTTGAACATAAGTAGATAGATTTGCATGGGAGTCACAAATGAGATGAATATTTTCTTTTGTGTCTAGTTCTTGAATTTTTTCATTTGTACGAATTAATGCTGCTTCTTGAATATCAAAAGCGAATACTTTTCCTTCTGATTGTACTAGCTTTGAAAGAAAAATAGTGTCATTTCCATTTCCCATTGTTGCATCTATCACGCAGTCTCCAGGCTTGATACATTCTTGTAATATGGAATGGCTGAATTTTTGGGCGTTTTGAATCATATTTAGAACTCCTTTACCAAATCTTTAACATTTATTACAAAAGGTTTACGGTTGTTAAGAGTATACAACGTTTGATGTGTTCGTGCAACGTTCCCCTATGAATCAAAAAAGTTTCTCCTATAATGGATAATGAATGAAGTAGGAGGAATCGAGAAATGTTAGAGACTAGAAATGAACGAATTTTAAGAATTAAAAAAGAAAAACAATCACAAAAAGTACAAATGATGAATCAATCATTAAAAAGATCATTAATCGTTGTAGGAACTACTGCCTGTGTTGGGTTATATGTTTCTCCTGTTGATCAATTATTATCCGCTAATTTTAGTGTAGTAGAAGCTTCAACAGCTGCTACTCAATTTTTACGCAATATTATTCCTGCAGCTCAAAATGTTGCGAGAGGAAAAGATATTTATACTTCTGTTATGATTGCTCAAGCTGCTCTTGAATCAGGTTGGGGAACAAGTGCTTTATCGAAAGCACCAAACCATAATTTATTTGGTGTAAAAGGAAGTTATAATGGACAATCTGTCAATATGCAGACATTAGAAGATAGTGGTGGACAAAATTACTATAGTATTCAAGCAAACTTTAGAAAATATCCATCTTATCAAGAATCATTAGAAGATTATGCTGATAAAATTGTCAATGGTATTTCAGGGGCGCCATTATTTTATTCTGGAGCTTGGAAGAGTAAAACGAATAGCTATCAAGATGCTACAGCTTATTTAACCGGTCGTTATGCAACGGATACTGCTTACGGTTCAAAATTAAATCGTATTATTGAACAATTTGGTTTAACAAAATATGATACTGAAACAGCTGTAAATATGGCGGAAGAAATTGCGAATCAGCAAACTACGACATCTAGTGGAGATGGCTATACTGTTGTAAGTGGAGATAGCTTATATGCTATTGCTCGTAAAACAGGAACAAGTATCCAAGATTTATTAAGCTTAAATGGATTGAATTTAAACTCAATCATTCATCCTGGCCAAGTTTTAGCATTATCTTCAAAATCAGTATCTACTGAAACAAAACAAGAAGAAAGTGCACCAAAAGAAGAAACAAAATCAACTGAGACTTCTACAACAACTTCTACTGGAAGTTATACAGTTGTAAGTGGGGATGGCTTATATGCTATCGCTCGTAAAACAGGAACAAGTATTCAAGATTTATTAAGTTTAAATGGATTAACTTTAAACTCGACAATCTATCCAGGTCAAGTATTAAAACTATCTTCAACTAGTGAAACTTCTGCACCTGAAGAAGCATCAATAAGTACAGAAGAAACAAGTAGTGAAGAAACATCTACTAGTTCAGAACAAGCTACATCTACTGGAAGCTATACAGTTGTAAGTGGAGATGGATTATATGCTATTGCTCGTAAAACAGGGACAAGCATCCAAGATTTATTAAGTTTAAATGGATTAACTTTAAATTCAACGATTTATCCTGGACAAGTACTAAAATTATCTTCAACTAGTGAAGTTTCTGCATCTGAAGAAGCAACAACAACTGCAGAAGAAACAAGTAGTGAAGAATCAGCTTCTAATGAAGTTGAAACATCTTCAAGTGCTGGATCTTATACAGTCGTAAGTGGAGATAGTTTATATGCTATCGCTCGTAAAACAGGAACAAGTATTCAAGATTTATTAAGTTTAAATGGATTAAACTTAAACTCAGTCATTCATCCAGGACAAGTGTTACAATTAAGTAATGCTTATGAATCACCTTCAACTGAAGAAACAGTGACAACTACAGAGGAAACTGCTTCATCTGAAGAAACATCTACATCTGGAAATGCGCAAATGTATTATGTTCACCAAGGTGATACTTTATATCGTATCGCTCGTAACAATGGTATTTCATTATCAACATTATTAGAATGGAATAACTTAAGCGTAGATAGCCCAATTCATCCAGGACAAGGATTAATTGTTTCATATGGCTCAAGTAGTTCAACTGAAGAAGCAGAAGAAACAGCAGCCTCAAGTGAAAGTACTGAAACAACTTATACTGTTCAACCAGGTGATGGTTTATGGAGAATTGCAAAAAATCATGGGTTAACATTAGATGAATTAAAATCAATGAATCAATTAACTTCTAACATTATCCAACCAGGACAAGTCTTGATTGTTTCAAAATAAATTGATATAATGCTAGTAAATATTAGCAGACAAAGGAATAGTAGAAATTTGGATTGTAGTAGAGAGTGCATGGTTGGTGAAAATGCATCATGAAAAGTTTTGAACTCGCCTTTTAGCTGAATTTCTGAATTTTAGTAAGAAATTCCGTTTCACTCGCGTTAAGAGTAAGTTGAGTATAATAATTAGGTGGTACCACGTGTAAACGTCCTATTGTCTTTAGAGACATTAGGGCGTTTTTTTAGGTATTTCCGGAAAAGAGGGGAAATTTATGTCATTTAATCATCATGAAATCGAACCAAAATGGCAAAAGTTTTGGTTAGACAATCATACATTTAAAACTACGGAAGATAAAGGAAAGAAAAATTTCTATGCACTAGATATGTTTCCATATCCATCAGGACAAGGATTGCACGTAGGGCATCCAGAAGGATATACAGCTACTGACGTTGTTTCACGTATGAAACGTGCCCAAGGGTATAATGTATTACATCCAATGGGATGGGATGCGTTTGGGTTACCGGCAGAACAATATGCTTTAGATACAGGTAATGACCCTGCTGAATTTACATTGAAAAATATCGCTACTTTCAAACGTCAAATTCAAGAACTAGGATTTAGTTATGACTGGGACAGAGAAATTAATACAACAGATCCAAATTACTATAAATGGACTCAATGGATTTTTACAAAATTAGTAGAAAAAGGTTTAGCATATGAAGCAGAAGTACCGGTTAACTGGTGTCCTGCTTTAGGAACAGTATTAGCTAATGAAGAAGTCATTGATGGTAAATCAGAACGTGGTGGACATCCTGTTTATCGTAAACCAATGAAACAATGGATGTTAAAAATTACTGCTTATGCGGATCGTTTATTAGAAGATTTAGATGACTTAGATTGGCCAGAAAGTATCAAAGATATGCAAAGAAACTGGATTGGTCGTTCTAAAGGGGCACAAGTAACATTTAAAGTAAAAGATTCAGAAGAAAGTTTTGAAGTATTTACAACTCGTCCTGATACATTATTTGGAGCAACTTATAATGTGTTAGCACCTGAACATGAACTTGTTCAAAAAATTGTAACTCCAGAACAAAAAGAGGCAGTTGATGCTTATATTGCTTCAGTTGCTACTAAATCAGATTTAGAACGTACTGAATTAGCAAAAGAAAAAACAGGGGTATTTACAGGAGCTTATGCGATTAACCCTGTTAACGGAAAAGAAATTCCAATTTGGATTGCAGACTATGTATTAGTTAGTTATGGAACAGGAGCCATTATGGCAGTGCCTGCTCATGATGAACGTGACTATGAATTTGCAAAAGTATTTGGATTAGACATTATTCCAGTTATTGAAGGTGGAGATGTTGAAAAAGAAGCTTATACTGGAGATGGCGTGCATATTCATTCTGAATTTTTAGATGGCTTAAATAAAGCAGATGCTATTGAAAAAATGAATGAATGGTTGAAAGAACAAGGCGTTGGAGAAGCAAAAGTAAGTTACCGTCTACGTGACTGGTTATTCTCTCGTCAACGTTATTGGGGTGAACCAATTCCTGTGATTCATTGGGAAGATGGTACAATGACAACTGTTCCTGAAGAAGAGTTACCATTAGTATTACCAAAAACAGATAAAATTAAACCAAGTGGTACAGGTGAATCACCATTAGCAGCTATTGAAGAATGGTTATATGTCACAGATGAAAAGACAGGATTAAAAGGACGTCGTGAAACAAATACAATGCCACAATGGGCAGGAAGTTCATGGTATTTTGTTCGTTATATTGATCCACATAATCAAGAACAAATTGCAGATCCTGAAAAATTAAAAGAATGGTTGCCAGTCGATTTATATATCGGTGGAGCAGAACATGCGGTATTACACTTATTATATGCTCGTTTCTGGTATAAAGTGTTATACGATTTAGGAGTTGTTCCTAATAAAGAACCATTCCAAAAATTATTTAACCAAGGGATGATTCTTGGTGAAGGTAATGAAAAAATGTCTAAATCAAAAGGAAATGTAGTCAATCCGGATGATGTTGTTCGTCAATATGGTGCAGATACATTACGTCTATATGAAATGTTTATGGGACCATTGGATGCTTCAATTGCTTGGAGTGAAAAAGGTCTTGAAGGAAGCCGTAAATTCTTAGAACGTGTTTGGAGATTATTAGTGGATGAAGAAGGTAAATTACGTGACCGTATTACAACTTTCAATGATGGTTCATTAGATAAAATTTATCACCAAACGGTTAAGAAAGTTACAGAAGATTACGAAGCATTACGCTTTAATACAGCGATTTCTCAAATGATGATTTTTGTAAATGAAGCGTATAAAACAGATGCACTTCCAGTTCAGTATATGAAAGGCTTAGTTCAATTATTAGCACCAATCGCTCCACACTTAGGAGAAGAATTATGGTCTAAACTAGGTGCAACTGAATCGATTAGCTATGTTACATGGCCAACATATGATGAAGCTTTCTTAGTAGAAGATGAAGTAGAAGTGATCTTCCAAGTAAATGGAAAAATTAAAGCTCGTGTTATGGTTCCAGCAAATAGTGATGCAGCTGCAATGGAAGAATTTGCAAGAAATCATGAATCTGTAAAATCAGCTATTGAAGGTAAAACAGTTCGTAAAGTTATTGCAGTTCCAGGGAAATTGGTAAACATTGTAGCCAACTAATTAGATTGTTCATAGAAAATGATGGCGGGAGGGGTTCTTTTAAAAAAGAACTCGCTCCTTTTGCCGTTATGAGATGTAGAAAAGGAGAAATCATGATTTATTTTGATAATTCAGCAACAACAAAAATTGCTCCAGAAGCATTACAATCATATGTTCAAACAAGCGAGCGTTTTTGGGGAAATCCTTCAAGCTTACATCGACTTGGAGGACAAGCCTTTCAAGTATTAGAAAAAGCAAGAGAACATATAGCAACATTGTTAGGTGCTAAAACAGAAGAGATTTTTATTACTTCTGGTGGAACTGAAAGCAATAACTGGGCCATTAAAGGTACTGCTTTGGAAAAAAGAGTGTTTGGGAATCATATTATTACGACCAAAATTGAACATCCCTCTGTTTTAAATACGGTGAAACAATTAGCTCAATTAGGATTTGAAATCAGTTATTTAGATGTTAATGACAAAGGTGAAATTTCACTAGAACAATTAGAATCTATGCTTAAAAAGGAAACAATTTTAGTTTCTGTAATGGCGGTGAACAATGAAATTGGTGTGAGTCAAAACATTGAGGAGATTTCTCGCATTCTGGAACATTTTCCATGGGTTCATTTTCATGTTGATGCTGTTCAAGCTTTAGAACAAGTTCCAGATTTATTAGCTCTTGGACGAATTGATTTATTAAGTTTATCTGCTCATAAGTTCCATGGACCACGTGGTGTTGGAATACTTTATAAAAAAGCAGGAAGAAAAATTCAGTCGTTATTAACAGGTGGAGGTCAGGAAAAGACAGAACGTAGTACAACTGAAAATTTACCAGGAATTGTGGCTACTGCTAAAGCAATGCGTATGTATTTAGAAGCCCCACATCCAATGAAGGAAATTAGAGAATATTTGTGGAATTTCTTAGAACAACAATCTCAAATAAAAATTTTCTCTCCAAAAGAGGGAGTGGATCATATTCTATGTTTTGCATTAAAAGGAGTTCGTGGAGAAGTTCTAGTTCATGCTTTTGAAGAGGAAGAGATTTATATTTCAACAACTTCTGCTTGTTCAAGTAAAAAATCTGATAGTTCGAGTACCTTAGCTGCGATGAATGTTCCTGATTATTGGGCAACAAGTGCTGTTCGTGCTAGCTTTTCATATTTGAATACAATGGATGAAGCAAAACAATTTGTAGAAGTGTTAGAAAAATTAATGAAAAAATTCGAATTTTTAAAATAAAGGAGTGAAAAAGTGAAAGTTAGATTATTAGTAAGATATGGGGAATTATCGACTAAGGGACGTAATAAAAAAATGTTTACGCAAAAATTAGCCAATAATATTAAAAAAGCACTGATGAATTACCCTCAAGTTCGAGTATTCCCAGATTATGATTTTATGTACTTAGACTTAAATGGAGTTCCTCAAGAAGAAATTATTCCATTATTAAAACCAATCTTTGGTATTCAGTCATTTTCTCCTGTCTATATTTTAGAAAAAAAGATGGAGAAAGTGAAAGAAGTCGTATTAGACTTAGTTGGAAAAGAAAATCCCAATGGTAAAACATTTAAGATTGCCACAAAACGTAGTGACCATGAATTTGTAATGGATACGAATGAGATTAATTTATTTTTAGGAGATGCAGTATTAGAAGCTTATCCAGAAATTCGTGTACAATTAAAACAACCAGATATTACGGTTCGTGTAGATGTTCGTCGTCAACATATTATGGTGAGTTTACAAACAATTCAAGGTGCGGGTGGTTTACCAGTTGGAACGAGTGGTAGAGTCTCCTTAATGTTATCAGGAGGAATTGATTCTCCAGTTGCAGCTTATCTTGCAATGAAGAGAGGAATGGAAGTACAATGCGTGCATTTTGCTAGTCCTCCTTATACAAGTCCTCAAGCATTGGTGAAAACAAAACAACTAGCTGCTAAAGTAGCAATCTATGGAGGAAGTTTACAATTCTTCACGGTTCCATTTACAGAAATTCAAGAAGAAATTAAAAAAGCTGTTCCAGAAAATTACTTAATGACGGTCATGCGTAGAATGATGCTACGAATTACAGATCAATTACGTGAGAAAAACCATGGATTAGCCATTGCAAATGGTGAATCAGTAGGACAAGTAGCTTCTCAAACATTAGAAAGTATGATTGCGATTAATGATGTTACGAATACACCAATCATTCGACCAGTTGCCACAATGGATAAATTAGATATTATTGCCATTGCACAAGAAATTGATACATTTGAATTATCGATTCAGCCATTTGAAGATTGCTGTACTGTTTTTGCACCACCAAGTCCAAAAACAAAACCAAAATTAGAAAAAGCAAGAGAATACGAATCAAGATTGAATGTGGAAGAATTAGTGCGTAGAGCAGTAGAAAATACAGTAGTAGAAGAAATTACTCCAAACTATGTAGCAGAAGAAGTAGAAAACTCTGTTAAAATGGATGATTTGTTCTAGGAGAAGAAGAGAAAGACAAAACGCCTGTCTCTTTTGAGTTAATTATACAAACAAAAGACTTTTCCCATAGTAGAGGCATGAGATTCGCTTTGCGAAGTTGCTGCCGTCCTTGCTATTTAAAGAAAAGTCTTTTTTATTTAAATTGTTGTTATTGTTGGAAATACTCTTTTAAAGCACTTGCAATGCTTTTTGCAATATTTTCTTGATATTCTGTTGACTCAATTAATTTATTGTCTTCAACATTGTTTAAATAACCCAATTCTAAAAGAATTGAAGGCTGTTTATTTTCACGTAACACTAAGAAGTTTTGGAATTTAGTTCCTTGACTTTTTACAGGTAAGTTTCTGGCAATATACTTATTCACTGTTTGTGCTAAGTTTTCACTTGTTGCTGCAAAGTAATAACCAGTTGTTCCTGAGGCATTCGGGTTTGGACCTGAATCAAAGTGCAAGCTAATGAAGGCATTTGCTTGCTCACGATTACTTAATTGAGCACGATTTTCTAAGCTGACGCTCTTATCAGAATCACGAGTTAGAATAACAGTTGCGCCTAAATCTTCTAATTCTTTTTTCAATAGTAGAGCAGTTGTTAGAGTATGATCTGCTTCGTGTTTTTCACTAAAGGTAACAACAGCACCTGGATCATCTCCACCATGACCTGGGTCAATGACAATTTTTGCTTGTTCAATTCCTTGAGGGATGTGAGGATCAGTTTCAACAGCAGCAAAGTTTGCATTGACTAACCAATATGGAATATAAGCTTTTTTACCATTACCAATAGAAACTTTATAAAAATCATTTTCACGGTCTTCATAATTAAAGATAGTTCCAGCATTTACAGTACTAATTCGTTTTGAAAACATATCAGCTGATTCATAAAGTGGCGTTTCTTTTAATTTTGAAGCTACCATTTTTTTAGCATCTAATGTTTGAGGTAATCCTGCTTGTAATTTGTACAATTCATTCATATGGTCAACAGCATAATTTAATTGGTTACTATCAACATAGCCTTCTTGTCCATTATAAGATACTTTAGCAAAGTTTGATTGTTGATCATCTAATAAATAGAATGGCTGACCAAAAGGAATGGTAGTAACAACTTGCGAACTATTATTAGCTTCTTTATACATTGAAACAGCTCCACTAGAATGTCCAATCATTAAATGAGTTAATAAGACATCTTTTGTAGGCATCCAAGCCACTTGTTGATGGAATTGAACTTGTAACCATTCGTTATTGACTTTATGTAAAACGAGTACATATTCCCCTTTTTTTACTTCAGCAATGGGAAATTGTTGAGTATTAGGTTCTTGATATAATTTAACAGAAGCTTCAGTTTCTACAGCTGCTACTTGAGCAACTAATGACTTATCAAGTTTTTCATTATTTTGTGTTTCTTCTTCATGCTGATGATTTGCTACCACAGTAGTCTCAACTTGAGATGAAAAGGGTGATGGACTGGCATCAATTAATGGAATAATGGAAAAACCAAAGGCAAGTAGGAAAGCACTAAAACTTATGAAATATTGAACGTTTTTATTACGAATTATTTTGTTAACGTTTTCCATAGGCGCTCCTTTTATAATCCTATTTTAATCTTATACAATTTTTATTATACCAATTATGAAAGGGTTTGAAAAGCAAAAGATAAGGCTTTAACATTCGTCTTCATTGGAATGTACTTAAAAGGGATAATGCTTGATGATTCATGATTTGTCACGTAAAATAAAAGTGATTTGAATGAGGAGGAATAAAGATGTTATTAGGATCTCATGTTTCCATGAGTGGAAAAGAAATGATGTTATTATCTGCAAAGGAAGCAGCTAGCTACAAAGCAAATACAATGATGGTGTATACTGGTGCACCACAAAATACAAGAAGAAAACCGATTGAAGAATTAATGATTTCTCAAGGTCAAGCATTTATGCAAGCAAATGGAATTGAAGAAGTCGTCGTACATGCTCCTTATATTATTAATTTAGCAAACACGACAAAGGAAGGTTATTTAGATTTTGCGATTGAATTTTTAAGAGAAGAAATTCGTAGAGCAGAAGCTATTGGTGCAAAACAAGTTGTCCTTCATCCAGGTTCTCATGTTGGTGCTGGAGTTGATGTTGGTATTGCACAAATTGTTAAAGGATTGAATGAAGTTATTGATAAAAATCAAAAAGTACAAATTGCTCTAGAAACAATGGCAGGAAAAGGAACAGAATTAGGTCGAACTTTTGAAGAAATTGCTCGTATGATAGAGGGTGTTACTCATAATGATCGATTATCTGTGACATTGGATACTTGTCATATTCATGATGCAGGATATAACTTAAAAGAAGATTTTTCTGGCGTAATGACTGAATTTGATAAAGTGATTGGTTTAGACCGCTTAAAAGTATTGCACATTAATGATTCTAAAAATGTATGTGGGGCACACAAAGACCGTCATGCAAATTTTGGATTTGGAGAAATTGGTTTTGATGCTTTAATGCAAGTTGTATCAGAAGAAAAATTTAAAAATATTCCTAAAATCTTAGAAACTCCATATGTTGGAGAAGATAAGAAAAATCAAAAAGCCCCATATTTATATGAAATTCAAATGATTCGTCAAAATCAATTTGACCCAGAATTACTTTCAAAAATTATTAGCCAGTAATAGGAGGAAGTTTTATGCCACATGATCATGAACACGAATGTTGTCAGCATAAAGGAAACCCAAAAAAAGAATGCTGTCACCATCATGAAGTAGAACAAACGAAACAAAATTGCTGCCATCATCATGGTGAAGAACATACACATCATCATGAAGAAAGTCATCACCATTCAAGTAAAAATGAAAAACATCATCAACACTGTCATTGTCATCATGGACAAATTGAGCAAGCTATTCATTTATTAAAACAGGCAGGATTTAAATATACGAGTAAACGTGAAAAAATTATTCAAATTTTTAGTCACGAAGATCGTTATTTATCTGCTAAACAAGTACAACAACTATTAGAAACTGATTTTCCAAATATGAGTTATGATACGATTTATCGTAATTTATATGATTTTACGGATTTAGGTATTTTAGAAACAACTGAATGGAATGGTGAAAAATTATTCCGTTTTGGATGTAGTCATGCTGGACATCATCATCATTTTATTTGTGAAAAGTGTGGACGTACGAAAGAAATTGAGTTTTGTCCAATGACTTATTTTGAAACACAATTAGAGGGGTGTGAAGTACATTCACATCGTTTTGAAATTTTTGGATTATGTGAAAAATGTGCTCATACAGCTTCATAATTTAAAAGAAATAACTTAATTTTTAAGGAAAAATATTAGTGTATCTAATTGACAATTGAGCAAACCTTTTCTATAATAAAAAAAGGACATTTCGTTTGTTTGGTTATTCTATTCAAAAGAAAACAGTTACTTTTAATGCTCGGAGGGAGGGAATAGGATATGTCAAAAACAGTTGTTCGTAAAAACGAATCACTTGATGATGCTCTTCGTCGCTTCAAACGTACTGTTTCTAAAACTGGAACTTTACAAGAGGCTCGTAAACGTGAGTTTTATGAAAAACCAAGTGTAAGACGTAAGAAAAAATCAGAGGCAGCTCGTAAACGTAAGTTCTAGTCAACTCTGTGTATCATATGACTAAGTAAAGGCTGGGATTTACGTCTCAGTCTTTTTCGTATTTTAAGGAGTGAAAATCATGAGTTTAAAAGAAACATTAAATAATGATATTAAAACAGCTATGAAAGCTAAAGATAAAGAAACTTTAGCAGTGTTAAGAATGATTAAAACAGCTGTTCAAGCAGCAGAAATCGATAAAAAAGAAGAATTAAATGCTGAAGAAGAATTAACTATTTTAGCACGTGAAGCAAAACAACGTCGTGAATCATTAGCAGAATTTGTGAAGGCAGGACGTGATGAATTAGTTGCTAAAACAGAAGCTGAAATTGAAATTGTAGAACGCTACTTACCAAAACAATTATCAGTAGAAGAAGTAAAAGAAGTTATTGCGACTGTAGCTGAAAAAATTGGTGCAACAACTCAAAAAGAATTTGGTAAATTAATGGGTGCTGTTATGCAAGAATTAAAAGGAAAAGCAGATGGCAATGTGATTAAAGAACAAGTAAAAGCTCATTTAGGATAAAACAAATGTTATTTGTAAGTTAAAAATTCCAAGTACAATTAGTGGAGGGGTAATATGTCAACTGGTTATTTATTGTCAGAATTAAGACGTGAAAAAAGATTGTCTCAAGAAGAATTAGCAAAAATAATAGGTACTAGTCAATCATCAGTAGGGCATTGGGAATCTGGTAGAAGAAATATACCTCAAGATAAATTGTTACAATTATCAAAATATTTCAATGTATCGATTGATTATTTATTAGGGATTTCTAAATCAAGAAAAAAATATTATGACCTTTCAAGAGATAATAATTTTTGCATTGTAAATAGACTTGGAAAAATACTAGAAGAAATAGAATCTGGTATATATACAAAGGATTTAGATAAATACGATGAGGATTCAAAAAATATTCTCATTAATTCTTTATCACTTGCGTTAAGTATAGCCAAAAAAGAAGAAAAACGTAAAAAATCATAATTTTTTTACACAGAGAAGTTAGAATACTAAGAATTATTAATTGACAAATAAATTTAATAATGCTAGTATTGTAGTAATCTTAATGAAGGGCTGAGGTTCAGCCGGCAAGGAGCTACAAGTTTACTTGTAGCTCTTTTGTGGTATAAAGGAGAAAATTATGTCAGATAAACCATTTAAAACCATAGAAGAACAGATTGTTTTATTAGAGGAACGCGGGATATTCTTTACAGATAGTTCGAAGGAACAAGCTAAACATCTTCTTCAGAATTATGGTTATTACGAAATCATAAATGGATATAAAAATATATTTTTAGAGAATTCAAATCCAGATAAATTTCAAGAAGGTACTACTTTTGATGCTATATTTACTTTATATGAATTAGATAGTAGGCTAAGAAATACAACTATGATTGCCATGCAAAATATTGAAGCCAATCTTAGAACTATAGTTGCGTATACTATTGCTGAAAATTTTGGGTACTTAGAATCTGATTATTTAGTACGAACGAACTATAGAGATGGAAAGAAATATTCAGATGGAACTTATAAACTAGATCAACTTTTAAATAAATTCAGTAAAATTATAAATGATGATACACAACCATTTAAACATTATAGAGAAGTTCATGGAAATTGTCCGCCGTGGATTTTGTTAAAGGGTACTACATTTGGTAATCTAATTAATTTTATTAAATTGCAAAAATCTGAAATTAAAAGAATTATTATTTCTCGTTTTTTTGGAATCCCTGTTGATATTATTAAACAAAATGATGATTTAACAATACTTTTTATGGATATGTTGTTTTTATTTAGGGCATATCGTAATAGAGCCGCACATGGTGGGAGAATATTTAATTATAGACCAAATGAAGCTCATATTAGGTATACAACATTAATTCATCCTCAAATTGAAATATCAACAACAGATTATAAAAAAGGATATGGGAAAAATGACTGGGCAATATTAATATCTTGTTCAGCGTTAATTGACAATAAAATCCCATTATTAAATTTAAAGTCCACTTTGGAAGAGTTTGTAAATACTTTTTCTAAAGTATATCCTAATAAAGAGGAAAGATTATTACATGAGATGAATATTAAGTCTTCCTTTTTTATTAAGCGTTAGAGTTTTATAGTATTTGTTTTAAAAATAATAAAGTAAGTCATTGATGAAATATATTTAAATTAAACTTTCCTTAAGAAGTTTTTATACCAATTATTATTATAAAAATATTTAATGGTTGAACAATTTAAGGAAAGCTTTTTTAATTTTTCCTCACAGTAAATTCATAGAAAGAAACAGTTAAAATATGCTATAATAGTGCTACATACAGTAAATGGAGGTTAACAGTGTGGCAGAAGAAAACTTTAAACAAGCGTTAGAAATCCAAGATCATCCACAACTCGTTCAATTATTCGGTTCACAGGACCAACATTTGAGATTATTGGAAGAAACGTTTGAAACACTCATTACTCATCGTGAAGAACAATTGTTAATTTCCGGTGAAGAAGAGTCTGTAAAACAAACTGTAATGTTATTAGAACAACTACAAGAATTAATAGCCCGTGGTATTTCAATCTCTCAAACAGATATTGTCACAGCGATTAAAATGGCTAAAAGAGGTACATTGGATTATTTCTTAAATTTATATAATGAGGAAATTGGTCGTACATTCTCTGGGAAACCCATTCGCGCAAAAACATTTGGACAACAACAATATATTCATGCGATTAAGAAAACAGATATGGTATTTGGTATTGGGCCTGCAGGAACTGGTAAAACTTTCGTAGCAGTTGTGATGGCTGTTCAAGCTTTAAAAAAAGGTCAAGTCAAGAAAATTATTTTAACACGACCAGCTGTTGAAGCCGGGGAAAATTTAGGATTTTTACCAGGGGATTTAAAAGAGAAGGTCGATCCATATTTACGTCCGATTTATGATGCGTTATATGCCATTTATGGAGTTGAACATACGAATCGTTTATTAGAACGTGGAGTCATTGAAGTAGCTCCACTTGCTTATATGCGTGGACGTACATTAGAAGAAGCATTTATTATTTTAGATGAAGCACAAAATACAACAAGAGCTCAAATGAAAATGTTCCTAACTCGTTTAGGATTTGGTTCAAAAATGATTATTAATGGAGATAAAACACAAGTAGACTTACCAAAAGGAAGTCATATGAGTGGTTTAGTAGATGCTGAAAATAAACTAAAAGGAATTAGTGGTATTTCTTTTGTGGAATTTGATGCATTTGATGTCGTTCGTCATCCATTAGTATCAAGTATTATTGATGCCTATTCAGATCAAGGTGAATAAGTAAGGAGTAAATGAAAAATGAGACAGAAACTGCGAAAATTTCAGGAAGTTTTGGGCATTTTCTATTTGCCCTTACTTCTTTTTTTAACATTTATTGCACTACTTGTCATTGGATATGGAAGTGTAAAACCAACGACTTATACAGTAGAATTGAATCAAGTTGCTAAGGAAACGATTCGTGCTCCAAGAACTTTGGAAGATAAAGCTCAAACAGAGAAAAATCAACAAATTGCAATGGATGCTGTTAGTGATGTATTAGTGTTTGACCAAGAACGTATGACGAAGCAATTAACAAATATTCAGCAATTTTTCCAAGCGATTAAATCAGTTGCCTCTAAGGCATCTGCTGAAATTATTAAAACAGATCAAAGTAATTCTTCTGAAGAATCTGTGACAAGAGTGGCAACGACACAGGAAAGAGTTCAATATTTTAAGAAATCACTTGAAAAAGAGAATCAATCCATTCGAGAGTTTGCCATTTTCATACCTGATAAATATATTTCTCAATTATTACAAGCGAATAATGAACAGTTAGCTTCTTATGAGAAGACATTAAAATCAGTTGTAGAAACACAAATGAAAAATGCTATTAGTGAAAGTAACGTTACAAAAGCTCAAGAAGAAGCAAAGAAAACTTTATTTTATAGCGACTATTCTGATACAGAAAGGGATTTATTAGGTCAATTAGTGACAGTTTCTGTTGTTGTAAATAATGTAGTTGATAAAGAAGCCACTCAAAAGGCAAAAGAAGCAGCAAAAGCAGCAGTTACTCCAGTAAAAATTTTGCAAGGACAAGTGCTGATCCAAGAAGGACATGTGATTTCAAGTCAAGAGATTCGTCTGATTGAATTATTTGGATTAAGTAATGGACAACGAAACTATCACGAATTATTTAGTTATTTAATATTCTTAACAGGAATCATTATTTTCTTAGCTGTATATTTTTATAACCCTACTCAAACGGATAAACAAAATCCAAGTGATACTGCAACTGCATTGACAGTTTTTAGTTTAGTATTTGTTGCCGGAGTATTCGTCTTAAAAATACTTGCTTTAGTACAACATAGAGGAGTTGAACATATTGGCTTAGTATTCCCAATTGCTGGTTTTATTTATCTGTTGTATCGTTTAACAAAGAGTTTAAGGCTGACGATTTTTTCAATTGTTTTAATGCCAATCTTTTCTTGGTATTTCTTTTCTCAGTCGACTAATAGTTTACATTTAATTTTAACAACAGTATTCCTTTCAATGATTGCATGGATAGGAATTTTAAATGAAAAAATATGGAGTACACAAGCTTGGATAAAACGATTTATTAAATATCTTCTTTATCCAGTTTTATTAGGGGTTCCATTTGTTTTATATAGTAATTATGAGTTTCAAACGCAACAAACGATGTTAGTCTTCTTATTTTTACTATTAAGTGGATTTTTATCATTTATATTACCAGTCATTTTAATGCCGTATTTATCTTATGTATTTGAAGATAGTTCGGTATTATTATGGGCTGAATTATCGAATCCAAATCAACCATTATTAAAAGATTTGATTACAAAAGCACCGGGAACTTATCATCATAGCTTAATGGTTGCAAATATTTCTGCAAACTGTGTAGAAGCAATTGGTGGGGATTCTCAATTAGCAAGAGTAGCGTGCTATTATCACGATATTGGAAAATTAGAACATCCATTTTTCTTTATTGAGAATTTACCAGGACATATGGAATCTCCTCATAATATGATAAGTGCTGAAGAGTCAGCTCAAATTATTTTTAATCATGTTACAAAAGGGGTAGAAATTTTAACACAACATCAATTGCCTCAAGCAGTCATTGATATATGTGCACAACATCATGGAACAACATTGATGAAATATTTTTATGCAGAAGCGCTAAAAAATAATCCGGATGTAAAAGAAGAAGATTTCCGTTATCCAGGACCAAAACCTCAAACAAAAGAGGCAGCAATTATTAATATCGTGGATAGTGCAGAAGCAGCAACTCGTGCGATGAAAGAACCGACATTAGAAAAAGTTGAAGCATTAGTCCATTCCATTATTATGAACCGACTAGAAGATGAACAATTTGTAGAATGTGATATTACAATGAAAGAAATAGCGATTGTAGAAAAAATGATTGTGACTTCATTAAATGGTACTTTCCATTCAAGAATTGAATATCCAACAATTAAAAAACAAGAAGTGAAGTAGAAAGGAAATATTATGTTTATTGAATTAATAGACGAAACAGAAGTAGTAAAAGAAGAATACCAAAAATTGGTAGAAGATGTTGTATCATTTGCGAGTGACTATTTACATTATCCAGAAAATCGTGAATGCTGTATTTCATTTGTATCAAGTGAAAGAATTCGTGAGATTAATCGAGATTTTAGAAATATTGACAAAGTAACGGATGTCATTAGTTTTGCTTTAGATGATGAAGACGAAGATATGGATCCAATTAAAAACTTTATGGCTTCAGATGAAAATTTTGTAACTTCCATTGGGGATATCATTATTTCAGTTGATCGTGCAAAAGAACAAGCAGAAGAATATGGACATAGTTTAGAGCGTGAATTAGGGTTCTTAGCTTTACATGGTTTTTTACATTTAAATGGATACGATCATCAAACAGAAGAAGAAGAAAAAGAAATGACAGGCTTACAAACAGAAATTTTAACAGCCTATGGTTTAACGAGAAATGCATAAACAAGTTGAGAAAAATCATCATTTTAAACAATCCATGAAGCATGCTGTGAATGGTATTAAAACGGTATTTCAAGATGAGAGAAATTTCAGATTCGATATTGTTGCTGCAATAGTAGTCGTTATCCTTGGGTTCTTATTAAAAATTGAAAGATTTGAATGGTACTGGATTGTATTTTGTATCTTTTTAATGTTTATTTTAGAAATGTTAAATACCGTTGTAGAGCAATTAGTGGATTTAATGGTAGAACATAATTATCATTTAGCCGCTAAAAAAGCAAAAGATGTAGCAGCGGGTGTCGTATTAATGGGAGCTATATTTGTACTCATTATGGCTTCTGGAATTTTTATTCCAAAGATTTTACAAATATTTTTATAAGGAGAGTAATATGTCAAAACAATTTAAATCAGGTTTTGTAGCAATTGTTGGTAGACCAAATGTAGGAAAATCTACTTTTATGAATTATGTTTTAGGGCAAAAAATTGCCATTATGTCGGATAAAGCTCAAACAACACGTAATAAAATTCAAGGGGTATATACGAATCAAGATTGTCAAATTGTCTTTTTAGATACTCCAGGAATTCATAAACCGAAGCATGAATTGGGAAACTTCATGGTAGAAAGTGCTTATTCTGCATTAAAAGAAGTAGATGCTGTATTATTTATGGTGAATGCTGCAGAAAAAAGAGGTCCTGGTGATGACTTTATTATTGAAAAATTAAAGAAAATTAAAACGCCCGTCTTTCTAGTGTTAAATAAAATTGATTTAATTTCTCCAGATGAATTGTTAGACCGAGTTGAATCATATCAAGAAACAATTCCATTTGCAGGCATTATTCCAATTTCAGTTTTACAAGGAAACAATGTTCAAGAATTAATGACAACTTTAACGAATCATTTACCAGAGGGACCTCAATATTATCCAAGTGATCAAATTACAGACCATCCAGAATATTTCGTTGTGTCGGAGTTAATTCGTGAGAAAATCTTACATTTAACAAAAGAAGAAATTCCTCATTCAGTTGCAGTTACTGTAGATAAAATGCAAAAAGATGAATTTGATAAAGTACATGTTTATGCCAATATTATTGTTGAGCGACCAACTCAAAAAGGAATTATCATCGGTAAAGGTGGTAAATTACTGAAAGAAATTGGTGTCAGAGCAAGGAAAGATATCGAACAATTACTAGGAAATAAAGTATATTTAGAATTATGGGTTAAAGTTGAAAAAGATTGGCGTAAGAAAAAGAGTCATTTACAAGACTTTGGCTATCGTACAACAGACTATAAAGATTAAGGTGACTTTATGGAATACTTTCAAAAGTTTACCGGCATTGTTTTATTTCGACAAGAATATAAAGAACACGATATGATTGTTAAGATTTTCTCTCGAGAATTTGGCAAGCAAATGTTTTTTGTAAGAAATTTACAACGCTCGAGCCATCCTTTATCTGCAGCAACGTTACCTTTTACAAGAGCTGTTTTTATAGGAACCATTCATCAAAATGGATTTAGCTTTATTAGGGAATGTCTTGAAGTCCAAAATCATCGACGGATATATGAACAAATTGAAGTTCAAGCAGTCATGACGTATATGATGCAATTAGTCGATGCTGTAATGGAAGATCGAATCGTGAATACTGAGTTGTATGATTTATTAGAAAATTGTATTCGTGCGGTGGAAAATGACTTAGATCCATTTATTTTAATGCATTATTTTGAATTAAAAATGTTAAAATATTTTGGAGTGGCCTTTCAATGGCAACAGTGTTGTTTTTGTGAAGAGTCGGTTGGACCGTTTGATATTTCGTTGAAACATCATGGATTGTTATGTTCAAGACACTATGATAAAGATGAGAAGAGATTACAATTAAGTCCAAAAGCAGTGCATATTGCAAGGCTCCTTGTTGCAATGAAATCTCCTTTGCAAATTCAATCATTGAGTCTATCTTCAGAAACAAAAGCAGATTTAAAAAGACTTTGTGACTCATTAATGGACGAATATGTAGGAATTCGATTGAAAGGTAAAAAGTTTATTGATCAAATGGAAGATTGGCAGACTCAATTACAAATTCGTCGAAATAAAATAGATGAAATTACTGACAAATGATATGGACGATAGAATTCAAATCTATCGTCTTTTTTGTACACATTTAATGCTATTTTTCTCAGTAGATTATTAGAATTTAAGCCGTTTTCGTGATACACTAATTAGGATGAAATAAAACGGAGGTATGAGATGTACGAATATCTTAAAGGAGAATTAGTGGCTATTCAGCCAACCTATATTGTCGTAGAAAATCATGGGATTGGATATCAAATTATGTTCGCCAATCCATATCGTATCCAATTAAAATTGAATGAAGTCATTCGAGTAGAGCTTCAACAAATTGTTCGAGAAGATTCGATTACATTGTATGGTTTTTTAAGTGATGAAGAAAAAGAATTATTCCAAAAATTAATTAGTGTTTCTGGTATCGGACCAAAAAGTGCAGTATCGATTTTAGCAAATGATGATGTGAATGGTTTTATTCAAGCAGTAGAATCAGGCAATATTACATACTTAACAAAATTCCCTGGAGTGGGTAAGAAAACTGCTCAACAAATTGTATTAGATTTAAAAGGAAAATTCACGAATATTGTAGTGGAAGAAGTAGCCACTCCAGTAGTAGAAACTGCAACTGGAATTAAACAGTTAGAAGAAGCAAGAGAAGCATTATTAGGATTAGGATATTCTGCAAAAGAAATTACAAAAGTTTGGAAAGAGCTAGAAGCAGCTGCTCCTCAAACAACACAAGAAGCATTATCCATTGCCTTTAAATTATTGATGAAATAGAAAGGAAGAATTGTGTGGAAGAACATCGATTTGTAGATGGTAGTCCCTTAGATGAGCAAGAAGTTTCAACGGAATTATCATTACGACCGCAAAATTTACAACAATATATTGGTCAGCAAAAAGTAAAAGAAGAGTTATCCATTTATATTCAAGCTGCTCGCAGCAGGCAAGAAGCTTTGGATCATGTCTTATTATATGGACCTCCTGGATTAGGGAAAACGACTTTAGCGATGGTCATTGCAAATGAACTAGAAGTAGGAATTAAAACAACGAGTGGTCCAGCTATTGAACGGCCTGGAGATTTGGTTGCTTTATTAAATGATCTAAATGCTGGAGATGTATTGTTTATCGATGAAATTCATCGCTTACCTCGTGTAGTAGAAGAAATGCTCTATTCTGCAATGGAAGATTTCTTTGTGGATATTGTAGTAGGTCAAGGACCAACAGCACATCCCGTTCATTTTCCATTACCTCCTTTCACTTTAGTGGGAGCGACAACTCGTGCGGGTGCTTTATCCGCTCCATTAAGGGATCGTTTTGGAATTGTGTCTCATATGGAATATTATGATGAACAATCCTTAACAGAAATTGTGAAGCGAACAGCTAGTGTATTTGAAAGTGAAATACATGAAGAAGCAGCTAGAGAGGTAGCCCTTCGTTCAAGAGGAACCCCTCGTATTGCCAACCGTTTATTAAAACGTGTGCGTGATTTTTCTCAAGTATATGAAGAAGGTGGCATTTCAAAAGAAATTACGCAAAAAGCTTTGAAAGTCCTTCAAGTAGATGAAAAGGGCTTAGATGCGATTGACCGTAAATTATTGAATGCCATGATTGATTTATATGATGGTGGACCAGTAGGATTAGGAGCGATTGCTGCCAATATTTCTGAAGATGCTGAAACAATCGAAGATATGTATGAACCGTATTTATTACAAATCGGATTTATTAAGCGAACTTCAAGAGGAAGAATGGTGACTCCAGAAGCTTATGTTCATTTGAATAGAAGATATTAAAATAGAAAGATGGAATAAGAATGAATTATACAACTCAAGATTTTGATTTTGATTTACCAGAAGAACAGATTGCTCAAACACCTTTGAAAGATCGAACTTCATCACGTTTATTAGTCGTTAATGAAACAGAACATAGTGTAGAAGATAAACATTTTTCTGAAATTATTGATTATTTAGAAGAAGGCGATATATTAGTTGTCAATAATACAAGAGTATTGCCAGCGAGATTATATGGTGAAAAAGAGGGAACAGGGGCTCATATTGAAGTGCTACTACTACACAATACGCATGGAGATTGCTGGGAAACTCTTGTAAAGCCAGCTAAAAGAATGAAAGTTGGAACAGTAGTATCCTTTGGTGATGGACGATTAAAGGCCACTGTGACAGAAGAATTAGAGCAAGGTGGAAGAATCATTGAATTTCAATACGATGGAGTATTTTTAGAAATTTTAGAATCATTAGGTGAAATGCCATTACCACCGTATATCAAAGAACGATTAGATGATCAAGAACGTTATCAAACGGTTTATGCAAAGGAAAATGGTTCTGCAGCTGCACCAACAGCAGGGTTGCATTTTACAAAAGAATTAATGGAAAAAATTCAACAAAAAGGAATTCAAATTGTTCCGATTACTTTACATGTTGGATTAGGTACTTTTAGACCCGTTTCTGTGGATCATTTAGAAGATCATAAAATGCATTCGGAATATTATCATATTTCAAAAGAAACAGCAGAGGTCATTGCAGAAACAAAGAAAAATGGAAAACGAGTGATTGCAGTAGGAACAACTTCAATTCGTACATTAGAAACAGTAGGTTCAGCTAATCAAGGAGAAATCGTTCCAAGTAGTGGATGGACAGATATTTTCATTTCGCCAGGATATGAATTTAAAGTAGTGGATGCCTTTATTACAAATTTCCACCTTCCAAAATCAACATTAGTGATGTTAGTGAGTGCTTATTTAGGGCGAGACTTTACATTAGAAGCTTATCACCATGCTATTCGTGAACGTTATCGTTTCTTTAGCTTTGGAGATGCTATGTTTGTTTATCGTTAAATCTAGCAGTAGAAATTGGAGATGGTACAATTGTCTTTTGAACAATTAAAAGAACAAATTATGCAGGATGAAGAAAATCTAATTTATACGGAGCAAGGAATTGAACCATTATTTTGGATTCCGGAAACAGCTAAAATTTTAATTATTGGTCAAGCACCAGGATTGAAAGCTCAAGAAAGCCGTAAGTTTTTCTGGGATAAAAGTGGAGACCGTTTAAGAGAATGGCTGGGAATTGATAAAACGTTATTTTACGAATCTGGATTATTTGCAGTCGTTCCAATGGATTTTTACTATCCTGGAAAAGGCAAAAGTGGCGATAAACCACCTAGAAAAGGATTTGCCCCAAAATGGCATCCATTAGTTTTACCATTATTGAAACAGGTTGAGTGTATTTTGTTAGTTGGCTCATATGCACAAAATTATTATTTAAAAGAAACGAAAAAAGAGAATTTAACTGAAACGGTAAGAAGTTACTCTGAATACTTGCCAAAGTATTTTCCATTAGTACATCCTTCTCCTTTAAATATAAGGTGGATGAAGAAAAATCCATGGTTTGAAGAAGAAGTATTACCTGAATTAAAATTGATTGTAAAAAATATTATAAAAAAGGAGAATGAATGATGTTTATTACACGACACAATAACCCATATGAATTAAAAGGAGAATTACCAATAGTAGGAGAAAAAGCTCCTCACTTTTCATTAGAATGCATTCATGGAGAAGTTAAAACTCCAGAATCTTTTGCAGGAAGCGTAACATTAATCAGTGTTGTTCCAGATATTAATACTCGAGTTTGCGATATTCAAACAAAAGCATTCCATAAAAAAATGAAAGAACATCCAAGTATTCAATTAGTGACGATTAGTAAAAATAACAAAGATGAATTTAAAAATTGGTGTTCGGCAAATGATGTTGCAATGGAAATGTTATGCGATGTTGATTTTACATTTGGAGAAGCATATGGCATTTATGTTCCTGAATTAAGCGTAGACCAACGTTCGATTTTTGTGTTGGATCAAAATGGAACAATTGTTTATCAAGAAATTGTTCAAGAAATGACAGATGAACCAAATTATGATGAAGCCATTCAAGTAGCATTAAATCACTTATAATAAGGAGAAAATACATGGAAAATAATACATTATTTCCGCCAATTGAGCCTTATAATGAATTTTATTTAGAAGTTTCTTCAACACATCAAGTATTTGTGATGGAATCAGGAAATCCAAATGGAAAACCGGTTATTATTGTTCATGGTGGACCAGGCGGAGGGTCGAGTCCGATAACTCGCCAATTATTTAATCCAGATGTTTACCGAATGATTCAATTTGACCAACGTGGTTGTGGGAAAAGTTTACCTTTTCTTTCATTAGAGGAGAATACTACGCAATATTTAGTTTCTGATATGGAAAAAATCCGTGAAAAGCTAGGAATTGAAAAATGGGTTGTGTTCGGTGGTAGTTGGGGGACGACTTTATCCCTTCATTATGCTATTCAATATCCAGAAAGAGTTCTGGGATTGATTCTACGTGGGATTTTCTTAGGAAGACAAGAAGATACCGATTGGCTTTACCAAAAAGGGGCTAGTGATTTCTTCCCAGATCAATTTGCACCTTATTTAAATCATATTCCAGTAGAAGAACAAGATAATTTAGTAACAGCTTATTATAAGCGATTGACAAGTGAAGATGCATCTATTCGATTAGAAGCTGCTCGTCAATGGGCTAGATGGGAAGGTGGTATTATTACCTTATTACCTAGGGAAACTATTGGTGAGGAATCAGATGAGGACATGCTTGCAATTGCCATTATGGAATGTCATTATTTCTACCACCATTGCTTTGTAGAAGATGATAATTATATTCTTAATCATGCAAATACATTAAAAGAGATTCCAATTAAAATTGTTCATGGTAGATATGATGTCGATTGTCGTCCAAGTGGTGCATACGATTTAAAACAAAAATTGCCACATGCTGAATTAGTCTTTTCTACTGCTGCAGGACATGCGCAAATGGAACCAACAACGGTAAAAGAATTAATGAGATTTGCAAGAGAATTTGAATAAGCTATTTAGAACAGTTTCGTAAAACAATAAACGCTTCACAACAAGAAAACGAACTTGTTGTGAAGCGTTATTTTATTAGTTAAATAATAATTGTTCTAATGCGCGTCTTTGTACTTTCATCGTTGCTGTTCTTGGAATTTTATCGTATTCCATCATAATTGGTTCATTTAAATGAGGTAAGTTTTCAATGGCTTTAAACCATAATTCCTCTTGGAAGAGTTCTCCATCGGTAATAGCGATGATTGGCTGAGGGTATCCATGGTTATCACGAATAATGACGACTTCTTCAAGGAACGGAAGATGGTCTAATAAATAATCTTCAATAGCTAGTGTACTTTCTACTGTTTCTACTAAATCTATTTGACGGTCATGGAGTAGTAATTCACCTTTATCATTGATAAGGCCGTAATCACCAGTATCCCACCATTCATCGTAAACATTTTCTTGGAATCGATCATCTTCTTTAAAGTAAGTTAAAGCACGTCCTTTAGAATATAATTGGATATTTCCTGCTGTATTCGTTGGTAGAAGTGTACCGTTATTCGTTGCTATTCTTGCCTTTGTAAAATGTTCAAATCCAATTCCCATATTACGGATATTCATTCCTGGTAATGATTCCAAAGTGTGTTTACGAACGATTGCAGGTCCGCATTCACTTTGTCCATAAATTTGTAAATAGATGGCATTTTTCTCACGATTAGTTTTTAAGAAAGTAGCCATTGTTTCTTTATTAATCGCGTCAAATGTCGAATGATAATAGCGAGTATTTTCAAATAATTCTGGATGTGCTTTAGCAAGAGTAGACCATTGAACAAAATTATTCGGATGGGTTTCAATTCCAATTGGTTTAAATCGTTGAAGTAGGTTTTCAATATTAGGAATACTTGGATCTTTAATCGCTAAATAGGGAAATCCTAAACTCATTAAAGAAGATATTCCAATATTAAAACGTGAATGTACTGGAGAAATATGGAATGCTAATAATCCAGTTTCTTCCATTTTTGAAAATATACTCTTTTGAAAAGCTGTTCTCCATCCCATGCTGTTAGCAGAGTGTGCAATTAGTTTAGGAATACCTGTTGTCCCAGAGGTATGTGTCATATAACTAATCTCATTTGGATTAAGAGAAACTAATGGAGTTACCGTTTCAACTTGTTTTTGAATTTCTTGAACAGAAATAGCTTTAGACTTATTTTTTTCTTTTAAAAGGTTAACTTTGTCCTTTGTTTCATCATCATAAATTAACCATGCGTCTTCCAATCGTTCAAAAAATGTATCAATAATGGTAGAAGGAAGATGAGCAGAAGTCATGACAGGAACTGCTCCTAAATATGAAATAGCACAAGCTAACCAATAAGTATCGACAGCAGAAGATTTGTATACCATTACTTTTTCAGTTGTCTTAATTCCTAAACTAGCCAACTGGAAAGCTCGTTTCTGAATGAATGTTAAACTTTCTTTGTAGGTTGTTTCTAGTCCAAATTCAGGAAAAGCGGATAATACTTCATCTAAATATATATTTGTATTTGGAAAATCTATAGAAGCTTTTTCATAATTTTTAAATAAATGTAAAGGTTCATGTTCATAAATGGTAAACATAGTAACATCCTTTCGAAAATAATCTTTATCTAGTATACAGGAGGGATATAAAACTTGCAAAAAAATTTAAGCATACTAGTATGCAAACGTTTTAATATTTGGTAAAATAGATTTATGCAACCGGTTTAATGCTGGTAGAAATAGGAGTTGATAAATGTGCAAATTAAAAACGAAGCGATGCTGATTACTTATTCAGATAGCTTAGGAAAAAATATGAAGGATCTAAAATTTGTTTTAGAAACTTACTTTAAAGAATCAATTGGAGGAGTACACTTACTTCCGTTTTTCCCTTCAACAGGTGATAGAGGATTTGCACCAAGTGATTATACGACAGTTGATCCAGACTTAGGAAGCTGGGAAGATGTTGATGCATTAGGAGAGCAATATTACTTAATGTTTGATTTTATGATTAATCATATTTCTCGTGAATCAAAATTTTTCCAAGATTTCAAAAAGAATCATGAAAATTCTCCTTACAAAGACATGTTTATTCGTGTGCATGAATTTTTCCCTCCTGGACGTCCAACACAAGAAGATATTGATTTGATTTATAAAAGAAAAGATAAAGCACCTTTTCAAACGGTTCAATTTGAAGATGGTACAACAGAAGAAGTGTGGAATACATTTGGTGAAGAACAAATTGATTTAGATGTCAAAAAAGAAATAGTAAAAGCATTTATTCGTGAAACGATTAAAGATATGGCAAGTCATGGATGTTCACTCATTCGTTTAGATGCTTTTGCATATGCTGTGAAAAAATTAGATACAAATGATTTCTTTGTAGAACCAGAAATTTGGGATTTATTAGATGAAGTAAGAGCGGAAGCTGCAAAGTATCAAGTAGAATTATTACCTGAAATTCATGAACATTATTCGATTCAAATGAAAATTGCAGATCATGATTATTTTGTTTATGATTTTGCATTACCAATGGTTGTTTTATATTCGCTTTATAGTGGAAAATCTAACCGTTTAGCAAACTGGTTAAAAATGAGTCCAATGAAACAATTTACAACATTAGATACACATGATGGTATTGGTGTTGTAGATGCTAGGGATTTATTAACAGATGAAGAATTAGACTATACTTCAGAACAATTGTATAAAGTTGGAGCAAATGTGAAGAAAGTTTATTCTAGTGAGAAATACAATAATTTAGATATTTATCAAATAAATAGTACTTACTATAGTGCACTTGGAAACGATGATGCGAGTTACTTACTATCAAGAATTTTACAATGTTTTGCTCCGGGTATCCCACAAATTTATTATGTAGGATTATTAGCAGGAGAAAATGATATTGAACTTCTTGAAGCGACAAAAGAAGGACGTAATATTAATCGTCATTACTATACATTAGAAGAAATTGAAAAAGAAGTTGAACGTCCAGTTGTCAAACAATTATTATCATTATTACGCTTTAGAAATACTTCAAAAGCATTTGATTTGGATGGTGAGATTCAAATTTCAACTCCGGATGAATCAACAATTGAAATTGTACGTTCAAGCGCTGATCATCAATCAAAAGCTCGCTTAGTAGCAAACTTAGCAACAAAAGAATTTACAATTGAAGAAAATGATGTAACAGTCCACTTATAATAAAACATATAGAGGGGAGAAGTTTCTCCTCTTTATATTCAATTTAACGAATATAAGAGTTTTTATGAAAATGAATTTTCAAGCAAAAAGAAAATATTTTCTTAAAATAAATTCGTTTTCACCTATTTACAAAATCGTTGAAATAGGTTATGATAAACATGTGATAAAAATAACAAGCAACGGAGGAATTCCCAGTGAGTGAAGAGAAAAAAGTAGTAGACTCTCAAAAAGAAGTGAATGAATTAGTGGAGAAAGGGCTAGTTGCACTAGATAAGTTCAGATTGCTCAATCAAGAACAAGTGGACTATATTGTAGCGAAAGCATCAGTAGCAGCTCTTGATCAACATGGTGTGTTAGCATTACACGCTGTAGAAGAAACTGGTCGTGGAGTTTTTGAAGATAAAGCGACTAAAAATTTATTTGCATGTGAACACGTGGTTCACAATATGCGTCATACGAAAACCGTTGGAGTTATTGAAGATGACGAAGTAACAGGTTTAACATTAATTGCAGAACCAGTAGGGGTTGTTTGTGGTATTACACCAACAACAAACCCAACTTCAACAGCAATTTTCAAATCATTAATTGCTTTGAAAACACGTAACCCAATCGTATTTGCATTCCATCCATCAGCTCAAAAGAGTTCAGCTCATGCAGCTCAAATCGTTCGTGATGCAGCGATTGCAGCTGGAGCTCCAGAAGACTGTATTCAATGGATTGAACATCCATCAATCGAAGCAACAAATGCTTTAATGAATCATGATGGTATTGCAACTATCTTAGCAACAGGTGGTAACGCAATGGTTAAAGCCGCATATTCATGCGGAAAACCTGCTTTAGGGGTAGGTGCTGGTAACGTACCTGCATATGTTGAAAAATCAGCAAACATTCGTCAAGCTGCTCACGATATCGTAATGAGTAAATCATTTGATAACGGAATGGTTTGTGCTTCTGAACAAGCAGCTATTATTGATAAAGAAATTTATGATGAATTTGTAGCCGAATTAAAGAGCTACCACACATATTTTGTATCAAAAAAAGAAAAAGCATTACTTGAAGAGTTCTGCTTTGGTGTAAAAGCAAACAGTAAAAACTGTGCTGGTGCTAAATTAAATGCTAATATCGTAGGTAAACCTGCTGCATGGATTGCAGAACAAGCAGGATTCTCAGTTCCAGAAGGAACAAATATTTTAGCAGCTGAATGTAGCGAAGTAGGCGAAAAAGAACCTTTAACTCGTGAAAAATTATCTCCAGTTATTGCAATCTTAAAATCAGAATCTCGTGAAGATGGTGTTGAGAAAGCAAGACAAATGGTTGAATTTAATGGTTTAGGACACTCTGCAGCAATTCATACTGAAGATGCTGAATTAGCGAAAGAATTCGGACGTATTGTACGTGCAATTCGTGTAATTTGGAATGCTCCATCTACATTTGGTGGTATCGGGGATGTTTACAATGCATTTATTCCATCTCTAACATTAGGTTGCGGATCTTATGGACGTAACTCAGTTGGGGATAACGTAAGCGTTGTGAATCTATTAAATATCAAAAAAGTAGGGAGACGTAGAAATAATATGCAATGGTTTAAAGTTCCTTCGAAAATCTATTTCGAACGTGATTCAATTCAATACTTACAAAAAATGAAAAATGTAGAACGTGTAATGATTGTAACTGACCAACAAATGGTTAACTTAGGATTCTTACAACGTGTGATTGAACAATTAGAATTACGCCCTAATAAAGTTATTTACGAAGTATTCTCAGATGTTGAACCAGATCCAGATATCACAACAGTTAACCGTGGTGCTGAAATTATGAAATCATTTGAACCAGATACAATTGTAGCTCTTGGTGGTGGTTCTGTAATGGATGCTGCTAAAGTTATGTGGATGTTCTACGAACAACCTCAAATTGACTTCCGTGATTTAGTACAAAAATTCATGGATATTCGTAAACGTGCATTCAAATTCCCTGAATTAGGTGAAAAAGCTAAATATGTTGGTATTCCAACAACTTCAGGTACAGGTTCTGAAGTAACTCCATTTGCCGTTATTTCTGATAAAGCAAATAACCGTAAATATCCATTAGCGGACTACTCATTAACTCCAACAATTGCGATTGTTGACCCAGCATTAGTTATGACAGTTCCAGGATTTGTTACAGCAGATACAGGTATGGACGTATTAACACACGCAGTTGAAGCATATACTTCAACATTAGCGAATGACTACACTGATGGTTTAGCTTTACAAGCAATCAAATTAGTATTTGAAAACTTAGAAAGTTCAGTTAAAAATGGAGACTTCGTATCAAGAGAAAAAATGCATAATGCTTCTACAATGGCTGGTATGGCATTTGCCAATGCATTCCTTGGAATGTCTCACTCAATGGCTCACAAAGTTGGTGGATTCTTCCATACAGTACACGGACGTACAAATGCAATCTTACTTCCATATGTTATCCGTTACAATGGTACTCGCCCAGCTAAAGCAGCTACATGGCCTAAATATAACTACTACCGTGCAGATGAAAAATTCCAAGACATTGCAAGAATGTTAGGATTACCTTCATCAACTCCTGAAGAAGCAGTAGATGCATTAGCAAAAGCTGTTTACGAATTAGGAGAACGTGTAGGAATTGAAATGAACTTCAAAGCTCAAGGTGTAGATGAAAAAGAATGGAAAGAAACAATCCACGAAATCGCATTATTAGCATATGAAGATCAATGTTCACCAGCGAACCCTCGTTTACCAATGGTAGCTCATATGGAAGAAATTCTTGCTGATGCATACTATGGTTACGCAGCTCGTCCAGGACGTTTAAAATAATCATTTAGATTAAAAAAAGCGTAGTAGTCTTTTGACTATTACGCTTTTTCTTTATATAAAATTTTACTGTTTTATTGAAAACTAATACAGATGTTCAGTTTATTTTAATACAGATTTATGGTATACTATTGAAGAAAATTAAAGGTTGATAGTTTAAACTTTTAATGTGTTGTTAGTGAGGTTTAAAGGAGGAAACAATATGACCCCTAATAAAGAGGATTATATTAAAGCGATTTATAAATTAGGTGGCAATCATGAAGTAGTTTCTAATAAGTCAATCACTAATATGCTTCAAATATCTGCAGCATCTACAACAGAAATGTTGAATAAGTTAGTGGCAGAAAATTATGTAGATTATGTACGATATAAAGGAGCTAGACTGACAGAAAAAGGGATTTTGTTTGCTGAACGTTTAATTCGTACTCATAAAATATGGGAAGTATTTTTAGTACAATCATTAGGTTTTTCACCTGATGAAGTTCATGCCCAGGCTGAAGTTTTAGAACATGCTTCTTCACCTGAGTTAATTGATCGATTAGTGGATTTTCTGGATGATCCAACTCATTGTCCACATGGAGAAATTATCCCTACGATACATGAATCCTAAACAATGCATGAAATAAATGCTGATTTGGAGGGGAAAATATGTCAACCAAACATCAACGAATTATTGAATATATTGAATCTTTACCAGTTGGCGAAAAGATTTCTGTTCGTACAATTGCTAAAAATATGCAATTAAGTGAAGGAACTGCTTATAGAGCTATAAAGGCTGCAGAAAATCTAGGAGTTGTTTCTACAATAGAACGTGTTGGGACGATTCGAATAGAGCGAAAATCAAAAGATAATTTTGAGAAACTTTCTTTCGGTGAAATTGTTAAAATTATTGAAGGGGAAGTTTATGGTGGCTCTAAAGGTTTAGATAAAATTTTAAACCGCTTTGTTATCGGAGCGATGACAGAAGATGCAATGAGTCGTTATATTCATCCAGAATCATTAGTCATTATTGGAAATCGTAAAGAGGCTCAATTATTAGCTTTAGAACAGGGGGCAGCTGTATTAATTACAGGAGGATTTACTGCTTCTGATGAATTAATTCGAAGAGCGGATGAATTAGCAATACCAGTTATTGGAACAACTTATGATACATTTACAGTTGCATCTCTTATTAACCGTGCAATGACTGATCAATTAATTAAGAAAAAAATCATGATTGTTTCAGATATTTATACCGATTTTTCTCACACTCATTATTTAATGATTGATGATACAGTGGAAGATTATAGAAAATTGAATCAACAAACTGAAAATTCTAGATTCCCTGTTATTAATCATTCTAATCGTCTTGTGGGAGTTGTAACTGCAAAAGATGTCATTGGAAAAAGTGATCATATCGTTATTGAAAGAGTGATGACGAAAAATCCAAGTGTCACTAAATTACATGCTAGTGTAGCCAGTGTTGCTCATTCTATGATATGGAATGGCTTAGAAATGTTACCAGTTGTACAAGATAATATGGAATTGTTAGGGATTATTTCTAGACAAGATGTGATGAAAGCTATGCAATTAGCTCAACGTCAACCACAAGTAGGAAATACATTTGAAGATGATGTTGCTGAAAGTTTAAATGTGTTAGAGATGGATACGCAACAATCCAAATTCCAATTTATGGTCACTCCACAAATGACAAATAATTTAGGAATGTTATCTTTCGGAGTTCTTTGCGAAGTTGTCAGTGTAGCATCAAAAGAATTCATTTCTCGTAGTCAAAGAAGAAATGCCGTTATTGAGCAATTAGATTTACATTATTTAAAAATGATTCCAATTGATAGTGAAATTATTTTACAAATTCAGTCATTAGATAATGGAAGAAAAATAACAAAATTAGATATTTCAGTGTATTTAGAAAATACAATCGTAGCAAAAGCAGTAATGTCTAGTCAGTTAATGGAAAGGAATTAATATAAAAGATGAATAAACAAGAATACTTATTAGCTATTGATAAAGAAATTCAAAAAGCAGACTCAATCGTTATTTTACGACATGAGTTGCCAGATCCAGATGCCATCGGTTCTCAAATTGGATTGAAAAAAATTATTGAAGCAACTTATCCAAATAAAACAGTATATGCTTTAGGAGAAATGAATGATGACTTAGCATATATTGGTACAATGGATACAATTTCTCAAGAAGTTTTTGATGCTTCATTAATTATTGTGAACGATACAGCGAATACGCCTCGTATTGATTCACCATATGAGGTAAATCCATCAGAGGTGATTAAAATCGATCATCATCCTGATAGAGATGTTTATGGAAAGATTTCTTATGTAGACACAACTGCAAGTAGTACAAGTGAAATTTTATGTCAATTTGTATTTAATGAAAACTCCCCTTGGAAAGTAAACGAAGAAGTTGCAAATGCATTATATGCAGGAATTGTAGGGGATACAGGACGTTTCTTATATCCAGCAACAACAACTGTGACTTTTGAAATGGTATCTAAATTATTAGAATTTCCAGTGAAAATTTCAGAAATTGCTTATCATATGATTACAAATCCTGTTTCAGTAAGTCGTTTAGCAGGTTATATTTACCAAAATATGGATATTTCTGAAAATGGAGTAGCAATTACGATTTTAAGCCAAGAACAATTAAAAGAGTTTGGAGTAGAAGAACATCAAACGCATGGGGTCATTTCATTACCTAGTACAGTTGAAGGTGTATATTGCTGGTGTCTATTCGTAGAGCAACCAGATGGTACATATCGTTGTAATTTACGTTCAAAAGGACCAATCGTAAATGAAATTGCAGCGAACCATGGAGGTGGAGGACATCCTCTAGCGTCTGGTGCTGTTGTGAAATCTTTAGAAGAAGTTCATCAAATGTCTGAAGAACTAAATGAATCTTCTAAAAAATTTCTTGCTTCATTGAATAAATAAAGACTTATAGTTGACTTTAGTTGGATAGAATAATACAATGGTTATTGAGTTGGATTATTCTATCCAACGATTGTTTATGCAATTAATTTTGAAAAATTAAAAATGAGACGGAGGTGACTCAATGAACTCAGCACTATTAACTGGAGGCCTCGCGATCTTAACTTTAGTAATCGGAATTGTTGCTGGATATTTTGTTTTCAAATCCAATTATGAGAAAAAAGTTGTAGCTGCTCGTGAATCGGCTGAAATGATTTTAGAAGATGCAAAAAAAGATGCTGACCGATTAAAAAAGGAAGTATTATTAGAAGCTAAAGAAGAAAATCATAAATATCGTACTGAAGTTGAAAATGAGTTAAAAGAAAGAAGAAATGAAGTTTTACTTCAAGAAAAAAGGATGATTCAAAGAGAACAAAATCTTGATCGTAAAGATGAAGTTCTTGAAAAACGTGAACAATCTATTGAAGATAAAGAGAATAAACTTCAAGAGAGAGCACAAGTCATGACGGAAAAAGAAGAACAAATTGACTCTGTGTTATCTGAACAAAAAGCTGAATTGGAACGAATTTCAACCATTAGTAGAGAAGAAGCTCAACAAATTATTATGCAAGAAACACGTGAGGAATTAAGTCACGAACGTGCAGTAATGGTAAAAGAATCTGAACAACGTGCTAAAGACGAGTCAGATAGAGCTGCTAAAAGTATTATTTTACAAGCAATTCAACGCTCAGCAGCTGACTTAGTTGCTGAAAATACTGTGACAGTTATGACATTACCAAATGATGAGATGAAAGGTCGAATTATCGGACGTGAAGGAAGAAATATTCGTACTTTAGAATCATTAACAGGTATTGATTTAATTATTGATGAAACACCTGAAGCTGTAGTACTTAGTGGATTTGATCCAATTCGTAGAGAAATTGCTAAAATGACCTTAGAAAAATTAATTGCAGATGGACGTATTCACCCTGCAAGAATTGAAGAAATGGTTGAAAAATCTCGTAAGGAAATGGATGAAAGAATTCGTTCAATTGGGGAACAAGCAACGTTTGAAGTTGGCATTCATTCATTACATCCAGATTTAATTAAAATTTTAGGTCGTTTATATTTCCGTACAAGTTATGGACAAAATGTTTTAAATCATAGTATTGAAGTTGCCAAACTGGCAGGAATTATGGCTGGTGAGCTAGGTGAAGATGTAAATCTAGCGAAAAGAGCAGGTTTATTACATGATTTAGGAAAAGCATTAGATCATGAAATTGAAGGTTCCCACGTAGAAATAGGTGCGGAAATTGCTCAAAAATATAAAGAAAACAAAATTGTGGTTAATGCAATTGCATCTCACCATGGAGATGTAGAAGCAACCTCGACAATTGCGATATTAGTAGCTGCAGCAGATGCTTTATCAGCTGCAAGACCAGGAGCACGTAGTGAATCCTTGGAAAACTACATTCGTCGTTTAGAACGATTAGAAGCTATTGCTAATGAACACGAAGGTGTGGAACGTAGCTTTGCCATTCAAGCGGGTCGTGAAATCCGTGTTATGGTTCATCCAGAGAAAATTGATGATGCAAGTTCAATTTTATTAGCACGTGAAATTCGTAAACAAATTGAAGAAGAATTACAATATCCAGGACATATTAAGGTTACAGTTATTCGTGAAACAAGAGCTGTAGAATATGCTAAATAATGAAAAACACGCTAGATATCTAGCGTGTTTTTTTATACATAAAAGCAAAAATAAACCCCTTCTCTATTAGAGAAGGGGTAGGAGTTTAGTTATTTTGACCAGCGGATTGAGTTGTTGTTTCATTTCTTGTCGGTAACTGTGTAGTTTGTCCATTTTGTTGTGGCGGTTGTTGTTGCTGAGGATTTTGTTGAATAGTTGTAGTACTTGTTTCTTGTTTTTCCTCGGCTTTAGTACCTAATTTTAATTCATGAGTTACTGGATCTGATGTTTTACCTTTAATAGAGACAGATAAACTAATTTGAACAGATTCACCTGTAATATTTTTAAAGGTTGCACTTGTCTTGTCAACTGTTTGTGTTTGACCACCAACACTGATGGTATAACTTGGTTTATCTCCATCAGATTTTACTGCATTCCAAGTTACAGTAACTTCTTTTTTAGTAGCATCATAACTTACGTTTAATCCTGAAGGCGGAGCAATTTTTTCTTCAACATATTGTTCAGTAGGTAAAGCTCCTTTTACAAATAATTCTGTACTTACTCTATCAGAAGGAGTATTTGGTCCAGCTAATGCTAATGGGTTTGAACCAACAATAATTGGTGAAGATACAACACTAGAAGGTTGTTCCCAATCTTTAACAGGAGTTTGCTTCATGGCATAATTCATTAAGTGACCATAAATCCATTTAGAATAAGCTTGTTCTGTTAATGTTAAGCCACTTCCTGCTGTATAAGGATTGTCATAGCCAGTCCATATTGAAATTGTGTAGGCAGGGGAGTACCCAATGAACCATGAATCAGGAATGATATTATCTGTTTCACTTGCTCCCATTGCACGTTTTTGTTCAGGTGTATAGTTGGATGAACCTGTTTTAGCAGCATGAGGAAGATTTCCCATTTTTAAATCATTTGCAAATCCATAAGTGAAAGTATCTTTTAGCATATTTGTAATCATATATGCTGTAGAGTCTTTCATTGCTTGATGTTGTTCAGGTTTAAACTGTAAAACTTGACCATCTCGTGTTGTGATTTTTGTAACGGTATAAGGTTTCGAATAAGTACCATAGTTAGCGAAAGCAGTGTAAGCTGCTGCCATTTTCAATGGTGATAAGTTTGCGCCAATTGCATTACTTTCTACTAATGATTCTTTTCCGTCATTCATAACTGATAAATCTAATTTTTTAAGGAAAGCTTGAACATTATCGTTACCTACTGCTTTAAATGTTTGGTAGGCAGGAGTATTACGAGACAATACTAAAGCTCTACGCATTGTCATTGTTCCCATATATTGATTATCCCAGTTGTTTAATTCAAAACCGCTAGAATATTTTGTCGGTTTATCAACCATTGTTTGACCAGTCGAATAATTTAAATATTCAATAGCAGGGCCGTAATCCATAATTGGTTTAATGCTTGAACCCGTACTTCTGTCATTTTGAATGGCACGATTATATGCTAATAAATTAGTTTGTTTACGTCCACCATTAATAGCTCTTACCGCACCAGTAGTAGAGTCTAACATAACAACAGCATTTTGAACTTTATCATCTACATATTGAACATATCTATTAGTGTTTAAAATTTCATATAAACGATTTTGAGCATGAGAATTTACAGTTGTTTCAATCGTTAATCCATCTGAATAAACATCTAAGCCAGTTTTTTCTTTTACTTCATCGGCTACCATTGTTAAAAATGAGTCAAAGATTAAACGATTATCATCTGTTGATACTTGCTCATGTTCGGCAATTAGGCCTTCAGTTATCGGAGTTGCTTTTGCTTCTTGTAATTGAGCGTCTGTTAATTTGCCATTATCTTTCATAGATTGTAATACAATATCACGACGTTCTTGAGCTTGTTCTGGATGAGCATATGGATCATATGAACTTGGAGCTTGTGGCATTCCAGCGAGTAGTGCTAATTGCGGAATCGTTAATTCTTTCAATTCTTTTCCAAAGTAGTAATTAGCAGCAGTACCAAATCCATAAGTATTATTAGCCATATAAACTTTGTTTAAATAGTATGTTAAAATTTGTTCTTTTGAAAATTCTCGTTCAATTTGTAAAGCTAATAATATTTCTTGAATTTTACGTTTGTAAGTTTGGTCTTCTTTTTTAGTAGAGAAAACAGATAGTTTAATCAATTGTTGAGTAATTGTACTACCACCCTGAGTAATATGTCCTGCACGCAAGTTACGAACAAATGAACCAACAATACGAATTGGATCAATTCCTAAGTGGGAATAGTAACGCTTATCTTCAATTGAAGTAATGGCATCTTTTAATCCTTGTGGAACTTCTTCTGGTTCAATTAAATCTCGATTTTCTCCACCGAGTTTTGTAATCAACTCTTGATTCATATCAAGAATTTGAGTTTCAGTTGCTCCTTGTAAGTCTGCAGCCGTAATCTCAGGTGCAGTAAAACCATAGTAGAAGAATAATCCCGTTAAAATAGTAAATCCAATTACAAAAATTGAAAATAAAGTAATGAGGATTCTCTTTAAAATAGATTTCTTCTTTCCTTTTGTAGTCTTTTTATTTGTTTGACTACGTCTTGTTTGGCGTGTTTCTGGCATAGAAAACCTCCTAAATTTTATCAATCAATTGATCAACAATGGGAATGTAGTCTAAAATGGATTGTACGGTTAGAGGAATTTGCATTCCGTTTTCACGTATATAAGTTAATGGAATAGATTTTTTTCCATCTTTGTTTTCTCTTATATATGAAATTAGATACTGACTTTCAAGTAAATAATACTCATTTAAACTAGAAAAATAAAAGATAACAAAAACAACTCCACCTTGATAGATACAATCTTCCATATGTTGTAATTGATGTTCATGAATATTTATAAATGGAAACGAAGTTTTATTTTTCGTTTCTTTAGCTTCGAAATCAATATAGCACCCACGATAAACACCGTTATAATCAGTAGTAGAAGCGTGACGATAATAAGCTTCTTTAATAACAGCAGCACTTCGCTTAGGATAATCCACTTTAACGACTTGTACTGGAGTGGGCTTTTTATGAATAACAGCTATTTTTCTTAATCGATAATAATCGTTTGTTTGATTCAATAAAGTTTCTAAGAACATTCCACGACTACCATATGAAACAGTAGAAGTTTGAGGAGAGGAGACTCTCTGCTGTCCCTTTGGGTATTGAATCATAATATCACCCCTAATCTTTACCTATTATACCATTGATTTTAGTGTAAAAGCTAAAATTATTGTTAAGATTCGCAACAACTAGATTACAATTTGATTTCTAAATGAAAATTTTAAAGAATAATTCAAAAAAATTATCAGAAATATTTTACAATTTTACAAAGGTGTTGTAAAATAAATGAGTATGTAAAACGCTCATCAATTAAATTTGATGAAGTAAGAATTTTTTGGAGGAAAGCTATGACAGCAAAATTTGAAAAAATCAACACAAATGAAGTTGTGTTAACATTTGAAATTTCAGAAGAATCAATTAAACAAGGTTTAGAAGTTGCTTTTAACCGTGTGAAAAAGAACTTAAACGTTCCTGGTTTCCGTAAAGGTAAAGTAAGTCGTCAAGTCTTCAACAAAATGTATGGTGAAGAAGCATTATATCAAGATGCATTAAACTTCTTATTACCTGATGCATATGACAATGCAGTAGAAGAAACTGGTATTTTCCCAGTAACTCAACCAAAAATTGATATCGAATCATTGGAAAAAGGTCAACCATGGGTGATCAAAGCAACTGTAATTGTTAAACCTGAAGTTAAATTAGGTGAATACAAAGGATTAACTGTTGAAAAACAAGATCGTACAGTTTCTGAACAAGATGTAGAAGATCGTTTATTACAAGAACAAGCTAAAGCAGCTGAGTTAGTTGTTAAAGAAGGTGCTGCTGAATTAGCAGATACAGTTGTAATCGACTTTGAAGGTTTCTTAGGTGAAGAAGCGTTCGAAGGTGGAAAAGGTGAAAACTACTCATTAGAATTAGGTTCAGGTTCATTCATTCCTGGATTTGAAGATCAATTAGTAGGCGCTAAAGAAGGCGACAACGTTGAAGTTAAAGTTACATTCCCTGAAGAATACCATGCTGAAAACTTAAAAGGTCAAGATGCGGTATTCAAAGTAACAGTTCATGAAGTTAAAACAAAAGAATTACCAGAATTAACAGATGAATTTGCTAAAGATGTTGATGATTCAGTTGAAACATTAGCAGAATTAAAAGAAAAATTCCGTAAAGAATTAGAAGAAGCTAAAGCTGAAGCAGCTGATGAAGCTGTAGCTGACTTAGCATTACGTCAAGCAGTTGAAAATGCTGAAATCGTAGAATTACCAGCAGAAATGGTTCACGAAGAAGTACACCGTCAAATGCAACACTATTTAAACGACATGCGTCGTAACGGTATTACACCAGAAATGTACTACCAAATTACAGGTACAACAGAAGCAGACTTACACAAAATGATGGAAAAAGATGCTGATGTACGTACTAAAACTAACTTAGTATTAGAACAAATTGTTAAAGATGAAAACATTGAAGTTACTGATGCTGATGTTGACGCAGAAGTGAAAGATTTAGCTGCTCAATATGGTATGGAAGAAGGAGCTGTTCGTGCAGCTGTTTCAGTTGAAATGTTGAAAAACGATATTTCAATGAAAAAAGCATTAGCTTTAATTACTGATTCTGCAGTAGAAGCTTAATTTGTAAACTATTTAAGAACAATCTTGGAAACAAGATTGTTCTTTTTTATAGGAAAAAGTTTATTACACAATGGACTTTCCTTGTTCAAATAAGTCAGATATGCTAATCTACTATATATAGTGTCAAAAATGAAATGGAGGGTTCTTAGTTGTATAAAGATGAACCAAAACATGTCTGTTGTTCATTTTGTGGGAAGTCACAAGATCAAGTGAAAAAAATCATCGCTGGACCAGATGTGTTTATTTGTAATGAATGTGTAGATTTATGTAAGGAAATTATTGATGAAGAATTATTAACACAGTTTTTTGAAGGAGAAATTACAGTTCCAAAACCACAAGAAATTCGTGAAATTTTAAATGATTATGTAATTGGTCAAGAAAATGCTAAAAAAGCACTAGCAGTTGCTGTTTATAATCACTATAAACGAATTAATCATTTAGTAGAAGATGATGGAGTGGAATTACAAAAAAGTAATATTTGTTTAATTGGACCAACCGGTTCAGGGAAAACTTACTTAGCTCAATCATTAGCACGCCTATTAAATGTACCATTTGCAATTGCGGATGCGACAACATTAACTGAAGCAGGATATGTTGGGGAAGATGTGGAAAATATTTTACTTAAACTTCTTCAAGCAACAGATTATGATGTTGAACGTGCACAAAAAGGAATCATTTATATTGATGAAATTGATAAAATCGCACGTAAAAGTGAAAATGTATCGATTACTCGTGATGTAAGTGGTGAAGGTGTTCAACAAGCTTTATTAAAAATTTTAGAAGGAACGATTGCATCTGTTCCTCCTCAAGGTGGACGTAAACATCCACAACAAGAATTGATTCAAATCGATACTACAGATATTTTGTTTATCGTAGGTGGAGCATTTGATGGCATTGAAACAATTGTTAAAGAGAGACTAGGAGCGAAAGTCATTGGATTTGGTTCTTCAAATAAAAACTTTAGCGAGCATGAAAGTTTGATGCAAATGATTATTCCAGAAGATTTACAAAAATTTGGATTAATTCCAGAATTTATTGGACGATTACCAATTATTGCAGCATTAGAAAAATTAGAACAAAAAGATTTAGTATCTATTTTAACAGAACCTAAAAATGCATTAGTGAAACAATATCAAAAACTTTTCTTAATGGATGAAGTTGAATTAGAATTTTCTCAGGAAGCATTAGATGCTATTGCAGCTAAAGCGATTGAACGTAAAACTGGTGCACGTGGATTACGTTCGATTATTGAATCTGTTATGATGGATTTAATGTTTGAAATTCCAAGTAGAGACGAAGTTTCTAAAGTAATTGTGACAAAAGAGGTTGTAGAAAATGAAGGACAACCAGAATTGTACAATAAAAAAGGTAAATTATTGAAAGCTTAATTTTAGGGGGAATTTTATGTCTGCAATTCGTAAGTTTTTTGCAAGTCGTTATACAAAAGAAGAATTTTCATGGATTTTACAAGATTGGGCTAATTCAGTGTATTCACTAATGATTACAACAGCTATTTTTCCAATTTTCTTTAAAACAGTTACAACTAATGCGGGGGTAACTGCCGCAAATTCGACAGCATATTTAGGATATGCAAACTCGATTGCTACTTTTGTTGTTTCAGTTATGGCTCCTGTTTTAGGTGCCTTAGCGGATTATAGAGGCTATCGTAACCCAATGTTTACAGTTTCTACTATGGTAGGTGTATTTTCTGTATTAGGGATGATGTTTGCTGGAAGCGATCAATGGATGTACTTACTAATCTTATATACGATTTCTGCCATTGGATTTTCTGCATCGAATATTTTTTATGATAGTTCGATTATGGATGTAACAACGTATGATCGTATGGACCGTATTTCAGCAGCAGGTTATGGTTACGGGTACATTGGAAGTGTTATTCCATTTGTTTTGTTTATGATGATTATGCAATTTTCATCATTAGCTGGAGATATTATAGTTAAAATTGGATTTTTAATTACTGCTGTATGGTGGTTTGTATTTACGATTCCATTTTGGAAACATGTTAAACAGAAAAACTTTATTGAACATGACAAACATCCTGTATATGATAGTTTTGCTCGCCTATTTGAAACGATTAAACATATTCGTGAACATAAGCAAGTATTCTTATTCTTAATTGCTTATTTCTTCTATATTGATGGAATTGGGACAATTATTAAAATGGCGACAGCTGTTGGTAGTGATGTGGGACTAGATGGAAATAGTTTAATTGTTATTCTTCTAATCGTACAAATTGTTGCTTTCCCATTTAGTATTATTTATGGATATCTTGCTAAAAAAATTGGTTCTAAGAATACGGTGTTTTTAGGAATTGCTACTTATATTATTATTTGTATCTTAGCAACTGGATTAAAAACTTATACAGATTTCTTATTATTAGCGATTTGTATTGGTACAGCTCAAGGTGGGGTACAATCCATTAGTCGTTCTATTTTTGGGCAAATTATTCCGGCAAATCGTGCGAATGAATTTTTTGGATTTTATAATATTTTTGGAAAATTCTCATCCATTTTAGGAACAACATTATTAGGGATTACAGCACAAATGACGGGTAACTCGCTAGATGGAGTCTTTTCTTTAATTGTTCTATTCTTAATTGGAGGAGGATTACTATTCTTTGTTAAAATTAATCCTCAAACAACAGAGGAAGGAGCATAAAGATGAAAGTGACAAATGCTGAATTTACGATTAGTGCAGTTGGTCCCAATCAATATCCAACGGATCAAAAAGTTGAAATTGCTTTATCTGGTCGTTCAAATGTTGGGAAATCTTCTTTTATTAATCGTTTAATTCAACGAAAAAGTTTAGCTAGAACCTCTAGTAAACCAGGGAAAACTCAGACATTAAACTTTTATCATATTAATGATTTGTTTTACTTTGTCGATGTTCCTGGTTATGGATACGCAAAAGTCTCAAAAAAAGAACGCGAAAAATGGGGGAAAATGATTGAAGAGTACATTACAACTCGTGAAAATCTTGAGCTAGTTTTAATACTTGTTGATTTCCGTCATGAACCAAGTACGGAAGATGTTCAAATGCGTGAGTTTTTGGAGTATTATGAAATCCCTTATCGAATTATTATGACGAAGTGTGACAAAATCCCTCGTGGTAAATGGAATAAACATGTGAGTCAAATTCGAAAAGCTTTTGGTAAACCACCGGAAGAATTATTTTTGACTTTCTCTTCTGAAACAGGAGAAGGAGTAGAAAAGGCTTGGGAATGGATTGAATCTATTGTATTAGAGGAGGAGTAATTGGGATGATTGGGTATAAGAAAAAAGATGCAGTTTCTTTTGAAGAAATATTTCCATTATATGAAGCAGTAGGATGGACGAATTATACGACAAATCCTACGATGTTAAAAAATGCATTAGAACATAGTTTGTTTCTAATTTCAGCAAGAGATGAAAATGGGAAGTTAATTGGATTTTTAAGAGCAGTAGGAGATGGTTATTCTATTCTCTATATTCAAGATATTATTGTACTTCCTGAGTATCAAAGACAGGGAATTGGAACACAATTGCTTCGTCAAACACTGAAGTATTTTAATGAAGTTTATCAAATTATTTTAACAACGGATAGTGAATTAAAAACAATCGCATTTTATGAAGCCAATGGATTTACAGCTTTATCTAAATATGGATGTACATCTTTTATGGCTAATCCGATTTTACAAGCAAAGTAAAAGCAAGATTTTTAAAACTGTGGTAAACTTGAAGTAAGAAAAGATGAGTCAAAGGATGGAGCATATGAAATTAACAATTGATGAAAAATCACAAGCATGGTTTGAAGAAGAAATGGGAGTTTCTAAAGAACGTGGTGTTCGTTTTTTAGGAAAAGTTTATGGATGTAGTCCGATTCATGAAGGCTTTTCTTTAGCCGTAGAAGTTGATACACCAAATAATCCATTTGTTAGTGTGGAAAAAAATGGGATTATTTATTTTGTTGAAACAGGTGATGAATGGTTTTTCCAAGGACACGATTTAGATGTCGTGTTTGATGAAAAACTAAAAGAACCATCCTATAGTTATCGTGCGATTCAAACTGCATAATCTATTAATAGAGAAATTCAACTTCAAAAGTTAGAAATAGAATCTAACTTTTGAAGTTTTTTTGTTTATTTACTTAAAATCTTATAAAATATTGGACAAATAGAACATAGTGAGATACAGTTATATAGTTGAATGTATAAAGGAAGGAATGTAGAAATGACACAATCAGCTGTAACTTATCGCTTAATTAAAACAGAAAAACATACAGGTGCTCGTCTTGGAGAAATTATTACACCACATGGAACTTTTCCAACTCCAATGTTTATGCCTGTAGGAACACTTGCAACTGTAAAATCAATGTCTCCAGAAGAATTAGATGAAATGGGAGCAAATATTATTTTAAGTAACACTTATCACTTATGGTTACGTCCAGGTGCGGATATTGTAGATGAAGCAGGAAAATTACATAATTTTATGAATTGGAAAAAAGGAATCTTAACAGATTCAGGAGGTTTCCAAGTATTCTCTTTAAGTGATATGAGAAGAATTGAAGAAGAGGGCGTACATTTTAGAAATCATTTAAATGGATCAAAATTATTTTTATCTCCAGAGATTTCAATTGACGTTCAAAATAAATTAGGGGCAGATATTATTATGAGTTTTGACGAGTGTCCAGATTTCCATCATACTCATGATTATGTGAAAAACTCTATTGCTCGTACAACAAGATGGGCAGAACGTGGATTAAAAGCTCATAAATCTCCAGAAACTCAAGCCTTATTTGGAATTTTACAAGGGGCAGGATACAAAGATTTACGAATGGATCATGCTAAAGATATGATTTCTCTTGATTTCCCAGGGTATTCTATTGGTGGATTATCTGTAGGGGAAACAAAACAAGAAATGAATGAAGTACTAGACTATGTAACGCCACTGATTCCGTCTCATAAACCACGTTACTTAATGGGAGTAGGTTCTCCTGACTCATTAATTGACGGAGTGATCCGTGGAGTCGATATGTTTGACTGTGTACTTCCAACACGTATTGCAAGAAATGGGACTTGTATGACAAGTGCAGGTCGTCTTGTTGTTAAAAATGCGAAATATGAACGTGATTTCCGTCCAATTGATGAAAAATGTAATTGCTACACATGTCGTAATTATTCTCGTGCGTATATTCGTCATTTATTTAAAGCAGATGAAACGTTTGGCTTACGTTTAACAAGTTATCATAATTTATACTTCTTATTAAACTTAATGAAACAAGTACGTCAAGCTATTATGGATGATAATTTACTAGAATTTAGAGAAGCATTTTTCGAAGAATATGGATTTAATAAAGAAAATGCTCGTAATTTCTAGTATTCTTAGGAAAAATTTGATACAGTAGTAATACATTAAATGAAGGAGTGTTGTAAATGAGTCAATTAGCATTAATGTTACTTTATATTGTTGCACTAGGAGGAGCTTGGTGGTTCTTTGGTCGTAAAAATCGTGAGCGTACTAAAAAATTACAAGAGCAAATGAATGCTTTGAAAGCTGGGGATCATGTTGTTACCATTGGGGGCTTACATGGAGTAGTCCATTATATTGATACAGTAGATCAAACAGTTGAAATTGACTGTGATGGTGTTTATTTAACATTTGAACGTCGTGCGATTCATCATGTTGTTCCAACAGCTGGAGAAAATAATGTTCCTGTTGTTGATGGAGAATAGTAAAAACTCTTAGTCATGATGGATAAACAAGAAGAATTTTTAGAACAATTTCGTCCTTGGTTAGGATATAAAACGATTGAGTTTATTACACAAGGATATGAATCAATTTCCAGTTATGATATTGCAAGTTATTTTGTGACGTATCGATGGAAGAAGAGTAAACCTGATAATTTATTTGAACAAATTTATCAGTTGAACCAATTAACGATTAATGATTATTTTGATTATGAATCGATTATGGCTCAAACTTCAACGGAAATGACATTAGATTCCATTGATTTGAGTGCTTTGTTAGATTAATATTTTATGAAAATTTCTTGAAATTGACTTTTTTAAGTAGTAAAGGACGTCAGCAGCTTCGCTATGCGAATCTCATGGCTAAACTACTACTAGAAAAAGTCAATTTTTTTTTGTTGAAATATGAAGGTTCATGTATAATAGATTCAGTAAGAAAGGTTGTGGAGTATGAAACATCGATTTAAAGTTTTAGAAGAATTTATGGAAGTTTTTAAACTAAAATGGAATCAATTATTGAATCAAAGAACAAATGAAGAAATACATCATCATGAAGAACATTCTCATGAACACAGTGGACATCATAGTCACGATCATGAATCACATCATCATTCTCATGAACATAGTGGACATCATAGTTACAATCATGATTCACATCATCATTCTCATGAACACAGTAGACATCATAGTCACGATCATGAATCACATCATCATTCTCATGAACACAGTGAACATCATAGTCACGATCATGAATCACATCATCATTCTCATGAACACAGTGGATATCATAGTCACAATCATGATTCTCACCATCATTCTCATGATCATTGTGGTCATTGTTCTGGTCACCATCATCATGAAATTTCTTGGCAGCGTTGGGTTCTTGCGATTGGTATGTTTGTATTAGCATTGTTTTTAGAAAGTAGTGTAGCTTGGATAGCAAATGCCTTATTCCTTTTAACAATTGCTTGTATTGGGAAAGAAGTCATTACTGAAGGAATTATGGATACTATTGAGGAAACAAAGCATTTTAAAAAGTTCCGTCCAAATGTTCATTTACTCATGACACTTGCTGCACTTGGTGCGATTTTTATTGGGAAATTTGAAGAAGCAGCAATGCTAATTGTTATTTTTACGATTGCTCATTCACTTGAAGAATATGTCGAAAAGAAAAGTCGTAAAGATATGACTCAATTATTACAATTACAACCAAAATTAGCGTTGAAAAAAATGAATCATGGACACTTTGAAGAAGTAGATGCTTCTTCTTTAGAAATTGGAGATATTATCCAAGTATTGAATGGAAGTCAAATTTCAGCAGATGGAATAATTATTGAAGGAATGTCCTCTATTAATCAAGCTTCTGTAACTGGAGAATCAATTCCAGTTGAAAAAGAAGTAGGAAGTGAAGTGTTTGCTGGAACTTTAAATTTAACCCAAACATTGCTCGTTAAGGTTACTAAAAAACAACAAGACAGTGTACTTGGAAAGATTATTACTTTAGTACAAGAAGCTGGTCAATCATTAACTCGTACAGGTAGTTTCTTAAAGAAATGGGAACCAGTCTATGTCACAATTGTATTGGCTTCATTCCCAGTTGTGTTAGTAATCGGAATTCTATTTTTAAACTGGGATTTCTTAACAGCTTTTTATCGTGGAATGGTTTATTTAATTGCTGTTTCTCCATGTGCACTAGCCGCTAGTGCTACACCCGTAACAGTAGCTGCTATTTCAACTTTATCTAGAAAAGGAATCTTTATTAAATCTGGAGCTTCTTTAGAAAAAATGTCTGAAGTTGAAGCGATTGCTTTTGATAAAACTGGTACACTAACAAATGGTACACCTAAAGTTGTGGCAAAAGTGATGGATAAAGATCGTGAATTTGAATTATATTCCATTCTTGTATCGATGGAGAAAAAAGTAAATCATCCATTAGCCTTTGCAATCGTAGAATCTGGATTAGCTTATCGTACTTACTCATTATCTGTTACACCAAAAGTAGGAATTGGATTAGAAGCAACTTACAGAAATCACACATATCGTATTGGAAAACCTTCTAGTTTTGCTACATTAGGAAAATATACAGCAATTGTTGAGCAGTGGATGAATGAAGGAAAAACAGTTGTAGTTTTAAGTGAGGATCATTTAGTAGTTGGAGCAGTAGCCCTTTTAGATACTCCGAAAGAAGAGGCTAAACAAGTGATTGATTATTTCAAAGAAGAAAATATTCAAACGATGCTTTTAACGGGAGATTCTATTCAAACAGCTGAGGCAATTGCTAACGAATTAGAAGTGGATGAAGTAAGAGCTAATGTATTACCAGAAGAAAAAGCAAATACCTTAAAAGAGTGGTCTATGAAATATCCGACAATTGCAATGGTTGGAGACGGTATTAATGATGCACCAGCGTTAGTGAATGCAGAAGTTGGGATTGCGATGGGAAAAGGAACTGATGTTGCAATGGAATCAAGTGATATTGTATTAATGAATAGTCAATTAGATTCTTTAAAAACATTACATAAAGTTTCAAAATTAATGATGACTGTTACAAAGCAAAATTTAATTTTTTCTTTATTCATTGTGATTGTATTAGTGCTATTAAATTTCCTTGGGTGGAGTGATTTAACACTTGGAGTCGTTCTTCATGAAGGAAGTACAGTAGTAGTGCTATTACATGCATTAAGATTAATAGTTACACCAATTGAATAATGATGAAAATTTCTCTTTTGAATTCATAGAATTGAAAGAGAAATTTTTTTTGCAAAAAATGTTTGACATTCAAAATATTATTTAGTATAGTTTGAATATCAAATGATTTGATATTCAAACTAATTAGGAGAAAGTAATGGAAACAACTCTAGAGAAAATTAATGAGTATTTGGTAGACGTCTTTAACCAAATGCTTGATATTGAAGAATCTTCATTGGCACAAAGTCAATTCAAAGATTTATCGATTAAAGAAATGCATGCAATTGAAGCAATCGGCATGTACCGTGAACTCACGACAACAGAAGTTGCCAATACATTAAATGTAACGGTTGGGACGCTAACAGTGGCAGTTAATGCATTAGTGAAAAAAGGATATGTTGAACGCTTAAAAGATACAAAAGATCGACGAATTGTTAGATTAGGTTTAACAAGTAAAGGACGTCTCTTGTATCGATTACATCGTAAGTTTCATGAAAAATTAGTGAAACGTACGATTGAAGGAATGAACGAGGAAGAAATGGCTATTTTAGTAAAAGGTCTTCATAATTTATATAACTTTTTACATGAAGCCAAAGCTGAAGTTCAAAAAGGAGAGATTTGATGTCCACTGTAAAAGTGATTCATACAAGTTCTTACCTACCAATTCATGAAATAAAAAATGCTGATTGGGAGCTTCAATTAGATACTACAGATGAATGGATTCGAAAAAGAACTGGAATTCAATCAAGACGTTATGCTAGAGAGTTAACAACAAGTGATTTAGCGATAAAAGCTGCTCAAAAGCTTTTAGAAGAGTCTGCAATACATCCAGAAGAAATTGAATTTGTCATCGTAGCAACAATGACTCCTGATTCTATGAGTCCTTCTTGTGCAGCAAAAGTTCAAGGAGCAATTGGCGCCACTAATGCATTTGCATTTGATATAAGTGCAGCTTGTGCAGGATTTGTATTTGCTTTATCCACAGCTATAAAGATGCTTTCAGCCGGAAATCAAAAATATGGTATTGTGATTGGTGCTGAAACTATGTTATCTGTTTTAGATTGGAAAGATCGTTCTACCGCTATTTTATTCGGCGATGGAGCAGGCGCAGTTTTATTAGAAAAAACAGATGATACAACATTATTTGTTGAAACTTTGCGTTCTGATGGCCAAAAAGGAGAAGCATTAGTTTGTGGAGAAAGATTGGAGCAACATACAATTTCCACGATGAGAATGGATGGTAGAGGAGTTTTTGAACTCGTTTCGAGGAAAGTTCCAAAAAATATTTCAGAAACTCTAGAAAAAGCTCAAATGAGTGCTGATGATGTAGATTTATATGTACTTCATCAAGCAAATGTTCGATTAATCGAACAAGTTGCAAAAAAATTAAAACAACCAATTGAAAAATTCCCAACAAATCTAGCTAGTGTAGGAAATACTTCAGCAGCAAGTATTCCAATTCTTCTAGATGAATTAGTTCGAAATCAATTGATTACGATTGGTAGTGGTCAAAAATTACTACTAAGTGGCTTTGGTGGCGGATTATCTTGGGGAAGTATGATAATAACAATTTAACTATTTGGAGGAAACAAACATGACATTCGAAAAAATTCAAGAAATTATTACAGAACAATTAGGAAAAGAAAAAGAAGAAGTACAATTATCAACTAGCTTAAAAGATGAATTAGAAGCAGATAGCTTAGATTTATTCCAAATCATCAATGATATTGAAGATGAATTTGATGTAAAAATCGATACAGAAGATGGATTAGAAACTGTAGAAGATTTAGTAAAATACGTTGATAACCAATTAGCAGAAAAATAATAAAGGATGAGTTTTATGGAATCAAAAATTAGTCAATTACTTGGTATCCAGTATCCTATTATTCAAGGTGGAATGGCATGGGTTGCGAATCCATCTTTAGCAAGTGCGGTATCCAATGCAGGTGGGCTAGGAATTATTGCTTGTGGTCATGCTCCTGGTCCAGTTGTACAAGGATTTATTGATGAAATGAAGCAATTAACGGATAAACCTTTCGGAGTTAATATCATGCTATTAAGCCCTTTCGTAGATGAAGTAGTAGATGTGGTTTGCCAAGCGGGTGTAAAAGTTGTTTGTACTGGTGCTGGAAATCCAGGAAAATATATGGATAAATTTAAAGCTGCTGGTATTATTGTCATCCCAGTAGTAGCTTCTGTAGCTTTAGCAAAACGTATGGAAAAAGCTGGGGCTGACGCTGTTGTCATTGAAGGTATGGAAGCAGGAGGACATATTGGTAAAACAACTACCATTGCTTTATTGCCTCAAGTAGTCGATGCTGTAAATATCCCTGTTATCGCAGCTGGTGGTATTGGTGATGGTCGTGGAATGGCAGCTGCATTGATGTTAGGTGCTGAAGCTGTTCAATTAGGAACTAGATTTTTAGTTGCAAAAGAATCTACTGCCCATGATAACTTTAAGCAAGCAGTGATTAAAGCAAAAGATATTGATACAGTAATTACTGGACAAATTACAGGACATCCAGTACGTGTATTAAGAAACAAATTAACAAAAATTTATTTACAAGCAGAAAAAGAAGAAACAAGTAAAGAAAATCCTGATTTTGAACGATTAGAAGCTATTGGAAAAGGAGCTCTTAGACGAATTGTTGTTGAAGGGGATACTCAAATGGGATCGATGATGGCAGGACAAATTGCTGGTTTAATTCAAAAAGAAGAAACTTGTAAAGAAATTATTGAAGAATTAATGAGAGATTCAATTAAAACGATTCAAGAACAAATGAAACGTTTTGAAGATTAATTTTTTTTACGCAAAATTTATTTTGAAATTCAAAGTATAAGGAGTGCTTATGAAAACGGCTTTTATTTTCCCAGGACAAGGAAGTCAAAAACCTCAAATGGGGTTAGAGTTTCTAAATAATCCTATGGGTCAAAATTTATTAGAACAAACACAAAAAGTATTAGATTTTTCAGTATTAGAACTATTAGAAGATGAACATTCTACGAAGCTTCATGAAACAAAATATACACAGCCTTTATTATTATTTGTTTCAAAACTTATTTTACAGTTTCTTGAGGAAGAAGGATTTCATCCAGATTTCGTTGCCGGTCTATCTCTGGGGGAATATAGTGCATTAATGGCAAGTGGTGCATTAAGTTATGAATCAGCATTGACGCTTGTTTCAAAACGAGGAGAATGGATGCAAGAGGCAGCTAATCAAAATGCTGGTACAATGGCTGCTATTTTGGGATTAGAAGATGAAGTCATTGAAAAGGTATGTAAAGAATTACAAGAACAAGGATTATTAGTATCTCCTGCCAACTATAATACACCAGGACAATTAGTAATCGGTGGGAAAAAGGATGCTGTTGAAATAGCAGTAGAAAAATTAAAAGAACAAGGAGCAAAACGTGCGATTGTTCTTCCCGTAAGTGGAGCTTTTCATACAGAATTAATGACTCCAGCAGCAGAAAAATTTAATGACTTTATAGAAACAATTTCGTTTCAAACACCAAGTATTCCAGTATTAAGTAATGTGACTGGAGTACAACATTCTATTCCGATTAAAGCAGAAATATTGACACAACAAATCACTCATTCTGTTAAATGGAAACAAAATGTTGAATGGATGTTAGAACAAGGTGTACGAGTGTTTGTAGAAATTGGACCTGGAAAAAGTTTATCTCAAATGATTAAACAAATTGCCAAAAGTCATTCAATCGAAGTAACTGTCCTTCAAACAGAATCAATGAAGTTGTTGGATCAAACAGTACAAGAATTACGAAGAATGAAAGAGGGAAATAGATGAAATTTATTGATAAGACAGTCGTTGTAACGGGAAGTAGAAGAGGAATTGGATTAGGCATTGCATTAGCCTTTGCAAAAGAAGGAGCTAATATTGTTCTAAATGCAACTTCAGAAATTGACCAAGAAGTATTAGAATTATTTACTCCATATCAAGGAGAAGTTCTAAGTGTTGTTGGTGATATTTCAAAATTTGATGTTGCTGAAAGTTTAGTGGAACAAACGATTGAGAAGTTTTCAAAAATAGATGTTTTAATTAATAATGCTGGAATTACTCGTGATGGATTAGTGTTAAAAATGAAAGAAAAAGATTTTGATGATGTCATTGATATTAATTTAAAAGGTTGTTTCAACTTAATTCGTTTTGCTAGTCCATACATGGTACGTCAAAAATCGGGAAGTATTATTAATATGACAAGTATTGTTGGTGTATCTGGTAATGCTGGTCAAGTCAATTATGCTGCAAGTAAAGCAGGAATTATTGGTTTAACAAAATCAGTAGCAAAAGAAATTGGTTCAAGAGGAATTACCGTTAATGCTATCGCACCTGGATATATTGATACTGAAATGACACAGGCCCTTCCAGAAAAAATTCGCAAAGAATGGGAAAAACAAATTCCAATGCGTAAATTTGGAACAGTTGAAGATATTGCTGAAGCTTGTTTATATTTAGCCGAACAAAAATATATGACAGGACAAGTATTACAAATTAACGGTGGTTTATATATGTAAAGGAGGAAAAACATGAATCGAGTAGTTATTACAGGAATGGGTGCTATTACACCATTAGGAAATGATCTTGCCAGTTTTTGGGATGGATTGAAAAATGGTAAAAATGGTATAGATTTCATTACAAAATTTGATACGAAAGATATTGATGTTCATGTAGCTGCAGAAGTAAAAGGATTTGATCCTACTTTATATATGGACCGAAAAGAAGCAAAGCGAATGGATTTATTTTGCCAATATGGAATTGCAGCAGCGTTACAAGCAGTTGAACATAGTGGAATTACTCATGAAAATACGGATTTTGACCGTTTTGGTGTCATTGTAAGTTCTGGTATCGGTGGGTTACCAACGATGGAACAACAAATCATCAAAATGCATGACAAAGGTCCAACAAGAGTTGCTCCATTATTTGTTCCGATGACAATTGGGAATATGATTGCTGGAAATATTTCAATGAAAACAGGAGCTAGAGGAATTTGTACTTCGATTGTAACAGCTTGTGCAAGTGGAACTCATGCGATTGGTGAAGCTTTCAGAAATATTAAGCACGGTTATTCTGATGTCATTTTAGCTGGTGGTTCAGAAGCAACGATTTGTGAAATTGGGATTGCAGGATTTGCTGCTTTAACAGCATTAAGTAATAGTAAAGACCCAAATGCAGCTTCTATCCCATTTGATAAAAACCGTAATGGTTTTGTGATGGGGGAAGGAGCAGGAGTTGTTGTTTTAGAAAGTTTAGAACATGCTCAAAAAAGAGGAGCAACGATTTATGCTGAAATCGTTGGTTATGGAGCAACAGCTGATGCTTATCATATGACGGCTCCTACACCAGATGGTAGTGGTGCAGGAAAAGCAATTTTACAGGCTTTAAATGAAGCGCAATTATCTCCAAATGATGTAGATTATATTAATGCTCATGGAACAAGTACTCCTGCAAATGATTCTTCTGAAGTAACAGCAATTCGCTACGCTTTAAAAGAAGCTGCAGATAACGTACATGTTTCAAGTACAAAATCAATGACAGGACATTTATTAGGTGCTGCAGGAGCTATTGAAGCAATTGCCTGTATTAAAGCAGTTGGAGAGGATTTTATTCCACCGACGATTAATGTAAAAGAACAAGATGAAGCATGTTCTGTAAATGTAACAGCACTAACAGGTGTTGCAAAAGAAGTAAATGTTGCCATTAGTAATTCATTAGGATTTGGTGGACATAATGCAGTTTTATGCTTCAAGAAGTGGAAAGGATAATGTATGAATATAGAGGATTTAAAAGCTATTGTTTCGTTATTCGATCATTCAAGTTTAATGGAATTACATTTACAACAAGAGGGAGTAGATCTTCAACTTTCTAAACGAGAAAATTATCCAGTAAGTGGTTCTAAACAAGTTGTTGAAACGATTGAAGAAAAGCCAGTGGCACTTGTACCTACAAAAGAAATCATTGCTGAAACGGTAGCTACTAAAGCTCCTGAAGTTCAAGAAATAGTTGTAAAAGAAGATTTACAATATATTAAAAGTCCAATTGTAGGGATTGTGTATTTAGCACCATCTCCAGATGATCCTACTTTTGTTCAAGTTCAGGATAAAGTTCAAGTTGGACAACCAGTATGTATTATTGAAGCAATGAAAATTATGAATGAAATCAATACAGAAATTTCTGGTGAAGTAGTTGAAATACTTGTTGAAAATGGACAAATGGTAGATTACGGGCAAGAATTATTTGCTATTAAGAAAAATTAGGAGGCTTATCATGAGTGTAATGACAGTAACAGATGTAATGAAATTAATTCCAAATCGTTTTCCAATTTTATATATTGACCGAGTAGAAGAATTAATTCCAGGTGAGCACGTAGTGGCTACTAAAAATGTAACATATAATGAACATGTTTTCCAAGGACATTTTCCTGGAGAACCAGTATTGCCAGGAGTTTTAATTGTAGAAGCTTTAGCACAAGCTGGCTCAATTCCATTATTATCATTAGAAAGTTTTAAAGGAAAAACTGCTTATTTAGGTGGTTTAAATCATGTGAAATTTAGAAAAAAAGTAACACCAGGTGACGTTTTAACACTTCAAGTGGATATTCTTAAATTAAAAGAATATGCAGGAATTGGTAAAGCAAAGGCCTTTGTAGATGGTAAAGTTGTTTGTGAAGCGGAGTTAACCTTTATTATTGGTAGGTAGGATATGTTTAAAAGAATTTTAATTGCGAATCGAGGAGAAATTGCTTGTCGATTGATTCGTGCATGTAGAGAGCTTCAAATTGAAACCGTAGCAGTTTATTCTCAGGCTGATTCTGAAGCATTACATGTACAATTAGCAGATTATGCCGTTTGCATAGGTAAAAATATTAGTAAAGAATCTTATTTGAATGTTGAAAATATTTTAAGTGCAGCTGTATTAACTGGATCACAGGCGATTCATCCAGGTTTTGGTTTTTTATCAGAAAATCCTAAATTTGCAAAAATGTGTGAAGAATGTCAGGTGAAATTCATTGGACCTAGCGCACATGTCATTCAAATGATGGGAGATAAAGCACAAGCTCGTAAACAAATGATGAAAGCAGGAGTTCCCGTTATACCAGGTAGTGACGGGGTTGTTCCGACCGTTGAAGAAGGATTAAAAATTGCAGAAAAGATTGGATTTCCTCTTTTAATTAAAGCTGTAGCAGGTGGCGGTGGAAAAGGAATTCGTAAAGTTCAAAGTTTAGATGAGTTTGAAAAACAATTTTTAGCAGCTCAACAAGAAGCGCTTCAAGCATTTGGGAATGAAGAAGTGTATATTGAGCGAATTATTTATCCAGCTAAACATATTGAGTTTCAAATTTTAGCAGATTCGTATGGAAATGTTGTTCATTTAGGGGAACGTGATTGTTCTTTACAAAGAAAAAATCAAAAAATTATTGAAGAAGCTCCAAGTCCTTATTTAGATGACAATTTACGTAAGGACATGGGGCAAGCAGCTGTATTAGCTGCAACATCAGTAGGCTATGAAAATGCTGGAACGATTGAATTTTTAGTGGATCAGGATAAAAATTTCTATTTTATGGAGATGAATACTCGTATTCAAGTAGAACATCCAATTACAGAAATGATAACAGGCATTGATTTAGTAGAATGGCAATTAAAAGTAGCATTTGGCGAAAGATTAAACTTTACTCAAGATGACATTCAAATTAAAGGGCACTCGATCGAATGTCGTTTAAATGCAGAATGTCCAAGAGAAAACTTTAGACCAGCGCCTGGAACGATTGAAGTCTTACATCAACCAAATGGAGGTTTGGGAGTAAGAATTGAATCAGCTTTATATTCTGGATATAAAATTCCACCATTTTATGATTCTATGTTATCAAAATTAATTGTCCATGCACAAAGTAGAAGTCAAGCCATTTCAAAAATGGAACGAGTTCTGCAAGAATTAGTAGTTGAAGGCGTTGAGACGAATAAGGAATTTTTACAAGATTTATTGCAATCAACTTTTTTTGAAAGAGGAGATTATACGACAAATGTTGTAGAAGAAAAATTTTTACCAGAATGGTTTAATGAGTCTCGTCCATAAAGGAGTGATTAAATGGGTTTATTTAAAAAACGTCCTTATATTTCATTAAAACAGAATCCTGTTGATGTAGAAGAATCTGAAAAAACTCCAATGATACCAGATGGGAAATGGATTCAATGCCCACATTGTCAAAAAACGGTTTATTTAGAGGATATTGGAGAGTTTCAAATTTGTCCAAACTGTGATTATCATTTTAGATTAACTCCAAAACAAAGAATTTCCATTATGACAGATGAATTTGAAGAGTGGTTTAATGATGAACAAATGAAAGTAGCAGTCGATTTCCCAGGGTATGACTTAAAACAAAAAAAAGCACGACAAACAACAGGGGAAGAAGAAGCTGTAACGGTTGGGCTTGCAAAAATTAGTCACTTACCATTTGTTTTAGCGATTATGAATCCCTATTTTATGATGGGTTCAATGGGACAAGTAGTTGGTGAGAAACTGACTTTAGCCTTTGAAGAAGCAACCAAGAGAAAGCTTCCAATTATAGTTTGCACAGCTTCTGGTGGAGCTAGAATGCAAGAAGGAATTTTTTCATTAATGCAAATGGCAAAAATTAGTGGAGCAGTACAAGCGCATCACTTAGAAGGATTATTATACATCACAGTATTAACAGATCCTACAACAGGTGGTGTGACTGCAAGTTTTGCGATGCAAGGGGATATTATTATTAGTGAAGCAAGAGCAATTGTTGGATTTGCGGGTAAACGTGTCATTGAGCAAACGATGAAAGAAAAGTTACCAGATGATTTCCAACAAGCCGAAACTGTACAGGCAAATGGATTTATTGATGCCATTATTCATCGTACTCAGCTAAAGGAAACATTAAAAACTATTCTAAGTCTACATTCTTTAGAGGAGGAATTCAGATGAAACCAATGAAAATCGTCCAAAAAGCACGTGATATTAATCGTGCAACTACTAAAGAATGGATTGACGAAATTTTCGATGACTTTATCGAATTAAAAGGAGATCGTTTTTTTGCAGATGATGCTGCCATTATTGGAGGAATTGCTCGTTTAAAAGAGATTCCAGTTACAGTCATTGGAATGCAAAAAGGCCATACTTTAAAAGAAAATATTGAGCGTAACTTTGGACAAGTTCATCCAGAAGGCTATCGAAAAAGTTTAAGACTGATGAAACAGGCTGAAAAATTCAATCGACCAATTATTACGATGATTAATACTGCTGGAGCTTTTTGTGGTAAAAGCGCTGAAGATAGAGGGATTGGCGAAGCTATTGCTAAAAATCTTCAAGAGATGAGTCATTTAACCGTTCCGGTTATTGCTATTTTAATGGGTGAAGGGGGAAGTGGCGGAGCCATTGCATTAGCCGTTGCTAATGAAGTTTGGATGATGGAATATGCCATTTATTCAATCTTATCTCCAGAAGGTTTTGCTTCGATTTTGTGGAAGGATAGTACCAAAGCAGAACAAGCAAGTGAATTAATGAAGTTTACAAGTAAGGAATTACTTGAAGAAGGAATTGTCGATAAAATTATTTTAGAGAAAAATCGTTCGTTTAAAAAAATTGCGAAAGATCTTCAATCTTCTTTATTGGAATCTTTAAAAGAATGGCGTACCAAATCAAAGGAAGAACTAGTAAGCCAACGCTTAGAAAAATTTAGAAAATTTTAAGTGAATGCAGGACAACTATGACATTTTGTTGTAGTTGTTTTTGTGTATTTAAAGAATATCTAAACAATTGATTTACACGTGTAACACGTGTTATAATATTTGTGTCAGGAGGTAGAGCGCTATGCCGATGACACAAAATGAGATGGTCAAACTTCTTATCACTCATGGTTGGTTAAAAACAAAGGGTGGTAAAGGTTCCCATGTAAAAATGGAGAAACAAGGAGAAAGACCTATCATAATTCCCCATGGTGAGTTAAATAAATTCACTGAAAAAGGGATAAGAAAGCAAGCTGGGTTATAATACTCAGCCTCTGCTTTTCTAATTGGAGGTATGAAAATGTTAGTGACTTATCCAGCGTTATTTTATTATGATGATTCAGATGATACAGGTGCACCTTACTTTGTACATTTTCCAGATTTTTCAGATATGTCTGGTACTCAAGGAAAAGATATTAGTGATGCATTGGAAATGGCAAGTGAATGGTTAGGTATGAATGCTGCGGATTGTATTGAAAATGATATAGATTTACCTAAACCATCAGATATAAATTCTTTATCTTTAGTTGAGCAAAATCCTTTCAAAGATGATAAAGATATTGAAATTAAATTTAATTCAAAAAAATCTTTTGTTTCTATGGTTTGTGTGGATGTAAACAAATATTTAGGAAATCAAGAACCAGTAAAAAAAACATTAACAATACCAAGATGGGCTGATAAGTTAGGAAGAAAATTAGGATTAAATTTTTCTCAAACATTAACTGAAGCAATAGTAGAAAGAAAAATAAACTTTTAGGTTACCCTAAAAGTTTATTTTTTTCTTAAAAATCATATATATTATTGAGTTTTTTTGTTATACTAGGTTACACAAAAGATTTTGGAAGGTGATTATATGATTAGAGTTGAAAAAGTAAGAAATGCAATGAAGGATTTAGAAATTGATGGATTAATTGTTTATAGTCCATATAATTTACGTTACTTAGCGAATTTTACAGGTACAACAGGTTTTTCATTAATTACATTAAATGAAGCATATTTTGTAACAGATGCTCGATATACTCAACAAGCTCAAAAACAAGCACAAGGATTTACAGTGATTGAACATAAAACAGGTTGGTTAGGTGTATTCCGTGAATTAATTAAAAAACATGGATTAAAACATGTTGGGTTTGAAGCAGACCACTTATCTGTTTCAATGTTAGAAGTTTTTGAAGATGAATTTGATACAGATTTAGTTCCAACTCAAGGATTAGTAGAAAAAATTCGTGAAATTAAAGATGAAGCTGAAATTCAAACGATTCGTAAAGCTTGTTCGATTTCTGATGCAGCATTTTTACATATTTTAAATGTACTAAAAGCAGGTATGAGTGAAATTGAAGTAGCTAATGAATTAGATTTCTTCATGAGAAAACAAGGAGCATCAGGCGTTTCATTTGATACAATTATTGCAAGTGGTGTTCGTTCTTCAATGCCACATGGTGTTGCTAGTGAAAAATTAATTGAAACTGGTGATTTAGTAACATTAGACTTTGGATGTTACTATCAAGGTTATGTTTCTGATATGACTCGTACAATTGCTGTAGGAGAACCAACAGATCAATTAAAAGAAATTCATGATGTAGTATTACAAGCTCAATTATTAGTAAGTGCAGCAGCAGGACCAGGTAAAACTGGAGTAGAATTAGATAAAATTGCTCGTGACTATATTGCAAGTAAAGGATATGGCGAATACTTCACTCATTCAACTGGTCATGGAATTGGTTTAGAAATTCATGAAGCTCCAAATGTAAGTCGTTTAGCAACTCAAGCATTCGTTCCAGGAAATGTGATTACAAATGAACCAGGAATTTATATTCCAGGTGTTGGTGGCGTTCGTATTGAAGATGATATTATTATTACACCAACTGGTGGAGAAGTGATTCAACAAGTTCCACGTGAATTGATTATTTTATAAGATACTACCTTGTGAGTTGTGATAGAACAAAAATCATGGTAAACTGTAGAAGAGAGTGAAGATCATGATTCGTGATGCTCATTGAGTTAGATAGCGATTCAGAATCTTTGTAAAAGGAGGTTCATTATGGAAAAATATTCAAATCAAACAGCCGTTTTAGGTGCTATTGAAATTGCCCCTGAAGTGATTGAGAGCATTGCAGGAATTGTTGCTTCTAAAGTGGAAGGATTCCATCCTTTATCAGGAATTATTAAAACAAGTGTGAATACACTTTTTGGCCGTGAAGAACTAGCTAAAGGTGCTTATTTAACCCAAGAACAAGGTGAATTTATTCTTGATGTGTACGGTAATGTTGATTATGGAGTATCTATTCCAAAATTAGCATTATTATTACAAAATAAAATTAAAGAACAATTATTATTTAGTTGTGAACTAGAAATTTCTCAAGTAAATATTCATGTTCAAACAATTATTCCAGCAAAAAATGTTGATTCAGAATTATTTGAATTGGGGGATGAAGAGTGAGTCGTAACCCATTAAAAAGACGTGCACTACGTATTATTGCTATTCAAGCTTTGTATCAAATGGATATTTGTAAAGATTTATCAGAATTTGATGCTGTTCGCTTAGCGTTAGATGTATTGCATGATGAACAATCATTTGATGAAGAAGTATATTCTAATGAAGCGTTATTAGATGAGTTTCCAGAAATTCATTATTCATTAGATTTAATCCAAGGGGTTCAAAACCAGTTAGAAGAGATTGATGCTTTAATTTCCTCACATTTAAAAGGATGGGAATTAAATCGAATCGTTCGCTTAGATTTAATGATTATGCGTGTAGCAGTTTGCGAAATGCGTTCACCTGAATTGGAAGTTCCTCAAACTGTTGCATTGAATGAAGCAATTGAAATTGCAAAATTATATAGTGATGAAAAATCAGCGAAATTTATTAATGGTGTCTTATCAAACTTTGTTGAAGGGTAAGTCAGTATAGGAGGTTGAGCAAGAAGGCGCTCCGAAGCAATGATTTGCTTCCAGGAACACTTTTTGCTCAATTTTTTATTTAAAGGAGTGAGTAAATGACGATTGTATTAGATGGTAAAAGTTTAGCCTTAAAAATTCGTCAAGAATTGAAACAAAAAGTAGAAGAACAGGCAGTAAAACCCGGCTTAGTCGTATTATTAGTAGGAGAAGATCCTGCTAGTCAAATTTATGTACGAAATAAAGAACGTGCTGCAAATGAAGTGGGCTTTCATTCGGTTGTTGAAAGATTACCTGAGACTACTACTCAAGAAGAGTTATTAGAAAAAATTAAAACACTAAATGAAGATGACGCTATTCATGGAATTTTAGTTCAATTACCATTACCAAAACAGATTGATAGCCAGACCGTATTAGAAGCCATTATTCCCGAAAAAGATGTAGACGGCTTCCATCCTGTAAATTTAGGAAAATTACTTCAAAAAGATGAAAGTATTGTTCCATGTACGCCAAAAGGAATCATTCGATTATTAGAAGAGTATAAAATTGACCTTACTGGAAAAGAAATGGTTGTAATTGGTCAAAGTACGATTGTTGGTCGTCCAATGGCTTTATTAGGTTTAAATCGTGGGGCAACGGTAACTGTTTGTCATAGTCGAACAAAAGATTTAGAGAAACAAATTGCTCGTGCAGATATTATTATTAGTGCGGTTGGAAAACCAAATTTAGTTTTGAGAGAACATGTAAAAAAAGGTGCTGTCATCGTTGATGTAGGTATTAATCGATTAGAATCTGGAAAAATCGTTGGAGATGTGGATTTTGATGGCGTTAAAGATCAAGTAAGTGCCATTACTCCAGTACCAGGTGGAGTTGGTCCAATGACCATTGCAATGTTATTAGAGCAGACGTATCTTAATGCATGTAAGAGGGAAAACATTTATGAGTGAAGAATATGTAACAGTCTCAGCATTAACAAAATATATAAAATATAAGTTTGATAAAGATCCTCATCTTGGAAGAGTATATCTAACTGGGGAAATTTCAAATTTCCGTTTACGTCCGACTCACCAGTATTTTAGTTTAAAAGATGAAAATGCCATTATTTCTGCAACAATGTTCCAATCTGCCTTTAAAAAAATTCAATTCCGTCCTGAAGAAGGGATGAAAGTATTAGTGATTGGTAAAGTTTCTGTTTTTGAAAAATCAGGACAGTATCAAATTAATATTGAACATATGGAACCGGATGGAGTTGGGGCTCTTTATTTAGCTTATGAACAATTGAAAAAGAAATTAGAAGCTGAAGGTTTATTTTCTCTTCCTAAAAAGCCAATCCCTCAATTCCCTAAAAAAATTGCGATTTTAACGAGTGAATCAGGTGCGGTTATTCAAGATATTCAAACAACAGTGGCTCGAAGATTTCCTATTGTTCAATTAGTCTTATATCCAACCGTTGTACAAGGAGTTCATGCAGTTAATAGTATTTTGAAAAATTTAGACTTAGTAGAAAAAGAAGATTATGATGTTGTCATTATTGGACGTGGTGGTGGATCGATTGAGGACTTGTGGGCGTTTAATGAGGAGCCTGTTGTAAGAAGAGTCGCTGAGTTGTCGATTCCAGTTATTTCAAGTGTAGGGCATGAAACAGATACGACTTTAATTGACTTTGTATCGGATATGAGAGCTGCCACTCCAACGGCTGCTGCAGAAATTGCAACGCCTGTTTTAATGGAAATTCATCAACAATTGAGAAATTTGCAAACACGTCTGGAACAAGCATTATCTCGACAATTACAAATCAAACGAGAAAGAATGCAAGCATTAGCGAATGCAAGTATTTTCCAAAATCCAGAAAGGATTTATCAAGTCTATCAACAGCGAGTGGATCAATTAGAAATGCGATTGCAGCAAATGATGCAACAAAGTGTTCAGCACAAACGTCAGCAATTAGTAAAAAATCAACATCGTTTAGAATTAGGTTCACCAAGTAGAAGAGTGCAAACGGAAAAACAGGCACTCCAATATTTAGCAAAACGATTAGAACAAGCACAAGGTCAATTGATGAAAGATAAAAAACAACAGTTCCAAAGAGCAATTCAGCAATTAGACTTATTAAGTCCATTAAAAATTATGAATCGAGGATATGGGATTTTGCAACAAGAGGAAACAATTATTAAAAGTGTTGACCAGTTAGAAGTAAATCAAGAATTAACGATTCAATTAGTCGATGGAACAGTTCGTTCTAAAGTGACTTCTGTAGAGAAAGGAAATCAATTATGGTAAAGAAAGAGAAAAAATTTGAAGAAGCAATGAGTGAATTAGAACAAATTGTACAGCAATTGGAAAGAGGAGATGTTCCTTTAGATGAAGCCATTGCTAAATTTCAAGAAGGAATGGCTTTAAGTCAATATTGTAATGAAACATTAACAAAAGCAGAAGAAACAGTCAGCAAAATGATTGTTGTAAAAGAAGATTAGTGGAGTAACTCATGAGTGAAATGATTTCATATTGGCAACAAGAAATAGAAAACTATTTATTAACTCGAATAGATGAAATTCCAAATATTTCAACAAGATTGAAAGAAGCGATGCTATATGCTTGTAGTAGTGGAGGAAAGAGAATTCGTCCATTATTAGTACTGTTAATCAGTCATTTAGAAGAAGTAGAACTTCAAAAAGTGTTACCTGTAGCAGCTTCTTTAGAAATGATTCATACGTATTCATTAATTCATGATGACTTACCAGGAATGGATAATGACGATTATCGTCGTGGTAAGTTAACGGTTCATAAGCAATTTGATGAAGCAACTGCCATTTTAGCAGGAGATGCTTTACTAACACTTACATTTGAAGAATTAGCTCAATGTCAATTATCGGATGCAAAAAAAGTTCGTGCCATTCAAGTATTAGGCTCAGCTTCTGGAGCTAGTGGTATGATTACAGGTCAAATGAGAGATATTGCAAGTGAACATCAAGAAATTACATTAGAGCAACTCAAACAAATTCATGCAGATAAAACAGGACAATTATTATTAGCTGCGATTCGTTTAGGCTTACTCGTATTAGAGGATGCAACACCTTATGAAGAAGCTCTTTTAAAATTTGGCGTGCATTTTGGCTTAGCTTTTCAAATTCAAAATGACTTACAAGATGTTTGCTGGGATTCAGAAAAAACAGGTAAAGTCACTGGACAAGATGCAGCATTAGAAAAAAATACGTATCCTAGCATTTTAGGAATTGATGGAGCAAAACTTGCCTTAGAACAAGAAATTAACCAGGCAAAACAAGCGATTCTATCTATTCCAAATGAAACAACGGTTCAAAGACAAGTACAAGAAATATTTATAAAAATTCTCTCATATGTAGAGATTTAAAGGAGAAAGAATGGAAAAAGAACGAGTAGACCTTCTAGTCGTACAACAAGGATTGACGGATTCTAGGGAAAAAGCGAAAAGACTTGTCATGGCAGGACAAATTGTCGATGCTGTGAAACATATTCGCTATGATAAACCTGGCGAAAAAATTCCGATTACAACTGAACTTTATATAAAAGGAGAAACACTTCGCTACGTTTCAAGAGGTGGATTGAAATTAGAAAAAGCACTCGCAACTTTTGATGTAAGTGTAGAAGGTAAAATCTTATTAGATATTGGCGCTTCAACAGGAGGCTTCACAGATGCAGCTCTACAACATGGTGCAGTATTAAGCTATGCATTAGATGTTGGATATAATCAATTAGATTATAAATTAAGACAAGATGAACGAGTAGAAGTCATGGAAAGAGTGAATTTCCGCTTTAGTAAGCCAGAAGATTTTACAAAAGGAAAACCTCAAGTGGCATCGATTGATGTTTCATTTATTTCATTAAAATTAATTTTACCACCATTAAAAGATATTTTAGTGATGGATGGGGACGTTCTTGTACTGATTAAACCACAGTTTGAAGCTGGAAGAGAACGTATTGGAAAAAAAGGGATTGTTAGTGATCCAAAAGTTCATCAAGATGTATTAGAAGAAATTCTAGAATATTGCGAACAAATTGGTTTTTCTGTTCAACAACTTACTTTCTCTCCAATTACGGGAGGAAGTGGCAATATCGAGTTTTTAGCACATTTACAATTACATGAATCCGTTACTTCTTCATATGATTGGAAGACTGGTATTCAAGCAGTTGTGAAAGAAGCACATCAACAATTAAAAAATCTAAAATAGAGGTGGAACGATGATTCAAGAATTGTTTATTAAAAATTTTGCAATTATTGAAGAAGTTCGCTGCCAATTTGAAAAAGGCATGACGGTATTAACTGGGGAAACAGGTGCAGGTAAATCAATTATTATTGATGCAGTCGGATTACTCGCTGGAGAACGTGCTAGTTTAGAAATGATTCGATATGGCAGTGAAAAAGCGACAATTCAAGCAGTTTTTACCATTGATTCAGAAGAGACAAAAAGAAACATCGAAGAATTAGGCATTGAAATTGAAAATGATGAAATCATGATTCAACGTGAATTATATCAAACAGGTAAATCTACTTGTCGCATTAATGGACAAATGGTTACAGTTTCATTATTAAAACAAGTTGGTCCTTATTTGATTGATATTCATGGGCAAAATGAACATTTCTTATTATTAAACGAAGAGCATCATTTAAGTCTTTTAGATGCCTATGCAGGACAAAAGTTGCAACCGTTAAAAGATGACTATCGTCAGTATTATGACCATTTTTGTAGTATTCAAGAGCAATTAAGAAAGTTACAAACTGCTGAAAAAGAAGATGCACAAAAAATTGATTTATTAAAATTCCAAGTAGAAGAAATTGAATTATCAAATATTTATATTGGAGAAGAGGAAGAATTAGTTCAAGAAAAAGAATATTTCACTCATTTCCAAAAAATTCAAGAACATTTAATGTCTGCTTTATCGGTTTTACAAACGGAAGAATATTCTGCAGTAGATGCCATTAGTCAAGCTTCTCAAGAAATAGGATTTTTACAAGGAATTGGAGAAAATTACCAACAATTGTATCAACAATTACAAGAATCTTATTATCAATTACAAGATGCTGTTTCTCATATGAGTCATGAATTAGATCATGCAGAATATGATGAAGAACGATTAGCCTATATAGAAGAACGTTTAGATGTTTATTATCAGTTAAAACGGAAGTATGGAGATAATGCAGAAGAAATATTAGAGTTCCAAGCACAAGCACAAGCTCAATTAAATCAAATTGAAAATAAAGAAAGTATTATCGAAACTTTAATTCAAGAAAAAGCACAAATTGAACAAAAAGCAAAACAAGTGGCACTGGAATTGACAAAACAAAGAAAAGAAATCGCACTTGAATTAGCAGAAAAAATAGAAACACAGTTACATGAATTGTATATGGAACAATCTATTTTTGAAATTCGTGTCCTACCAAGTGAACATCTACTTGAAACAGGGATGGATGAAGTATACTTCTATATTTCAACAAACAAAGGTGAACCAGTTAAACCATTACAAAAAATTGTATCTGGTGGGGAATTATCTAGAATTACCCTTGCCATGAAAACAATCTTTGTGCGTAAGCATGGAGTAGGAACGATTGTATTTGATGAGGTAGATACAGGAGTTAGTGGACGAGTAGCACAAGCAATTGCGAATAAAATGCATTATATTTCAGAATTTGCTCAAGTATTATGTATTACTCATTTACCACAAGTGGCAAGTATTGCGGGAGTTCATATTTTTATTGAAAAAATGGAAAAAGATGAGCGTACACGCACGACTCTAACAAGATTAGAAGAAGACAAACGTATCGAAGAAATTGGTCGTATGTTGTCAGGAGAAGAAATGACAGCATTAACCAAACAACATGCAGCAGAACTAATTGCATTATCTCAAAAAATTCGTCAACAAAATAAAGTACAAAAGAAACAGGTGATTGCAAATGACTAAAATTTTTGCACATAGAGGAAGTAGAGGAACTCATCCAGAAAATACATTAGCTGCTTTTCAAGAGGCAGTACGTGTTCATAGTGATGGGATTGAATTAGATGTTCATGTTTCAAAAGATGGAGAATTAGTCGTGATTCATGATGAAACAGTGGATCGTACGACGAATGGTAGTGGTTTAATTCAAGATTTAACAGTAGAAGAAATTCAAGCATTAGATGCAGGAAGTTGGTTTCATGAATCATTTACTGGAGAAAAAATTCCGACATTAGAAGAAGTTTTTCAATTGTTGAAGGAATTGAATTTCAAAGGTGAATTAAATATTGAATTAAAAACGGATCAAATTGAATATGCAGGAATTGTTGAAAAATGTGTGGCATTACAAGAAAAAATGCAACCAAATTTTGCGATTATTTATTCTAGTTTTAATCCGAGAAGCATTATTCAAATGAAACAATTACGACTAAATCAAGAAATTGCCTTTTTATATGAATCGGTAGAAATGGCAAATTTTGTATTTGAAGAAGTGAAGTTTGAAGCTGTTCATCCTGACTATCGCTTGTTAAAAGAAGCTTTTGAGATTCATTCACAGTATCCAAAACGTGTATGGACAGTCAATCAAGAAAAAGAGATGAACCATTGTTTTGAGCTTCATGTAGAAGCAATTTTTACAGATTATCCACAAAAAGCACTAGAGCTTCGAGGTGAAATAAAGGAGTAATATGGTAGACAAACAAAAAATCATTGTTATTGTTGGCCCAACTGGTGTTGGGAAAACAGCTCTTAGTATCGAATTAGCACAACAATTAAATGGAGAAATCATTAATGGGGACTCGATGCAAGTTTATAAAACATTGGATATTGGAACAGCTAAAGTGACTTCGGAAGAAGCACGAGGAATTCCTCACTACTTATTAGACATCTGTGATGTGAAAGAAGAGTATACTGCTAGTGATTTCAAACAAATGGCAAGAGAAGCGATTCAAGACATTGCAAGTCGTGGGAAAATTCCAATTATTGTTGGAGGAACTGGACTTTATATTGAAGGTTTATTATTTGATTTTCATTTTAGTGGGGAAGATTCTAACGATCCAGTTTATCGACTAGAAAAGGAAAAAGAGTTAGAAGAAATTGGATGTCAGGCTATGTGGGAGCAATTAAAAGCAGTCGATCCGGTCAGTGCTGAAACTATTCACCCAAATAATACAAGAAGGGTCATTCGAGCATTAGAGGTGACACACGCAAGCGGGAAACCATTTTCAGCTAATGACCAACAACAAAAAGAAGCTATTTTTGATGCCTATATAATCGGATTATCAACGGATAGAGCAGTCCTTTATGAAAGAATTGATACAAGAGTAGAAATGATGATGCAAAATGGTTTAGAAGAAGAAGCTAGACAATTATATGATGCTGTAAAAGGATTAGATGTTCAATCGATTCGAGGAATTGGGTATAAAGAATGGGTGGATTATTTTGTGGGTCAATTATCAAAAGAAGCTACCATTCAAAAAATTCAACAAAACTCTAGACGATATGCCAAACGACAATTAACATGGTTTAGAAACCGATTCGAAGCTGTACATTGGTATGATTTAGTAGAAAATCCTAATACAATTGCTCAAGTTGTTTTAGATTGTCAGCAGTTTTTACTGGGAAGTGAATAAATGGAAAACACAAAAGAAAGAGTTATGATTGTTGCTGTTCAAACAACACAATCAGACGAGCAATTTCAATATGCTTTAGAAGAAATGAAGCAATTAGTGGATACTGCTCAAGGAGAAGTTGTCGTAACAGTTACTCAAAAAAGAGAAACTTATAGTGGTCGTACAATGATTGGAAAAGGGAAAGTAGAAGAAATTAGTCATTTAGTCGATGAATTAGAAATTGATTTAATAGTTTTCTACCAATCTCTAACAGGTTCTCAAACGAAAAATCTAAATGAAACGATTAATGCACGAATTATTGACCGTGTTCAATTAATTTTAGATATTTTTGCGATGCGTGCTCGTTCAAAAGAAGGAAAACTTCAAGTACAACTGGCTCAATTAAATTATTTATTACCACGTTTGTCAGGACAAGGTACAGCCTTATCGAGACAAGGTGGGGGAATTGGAACAAGAGGACCAGGGGAAACGCAATTAGAAACGGATAAACGACATATCCGTAAACAAATTTCAGATATTGAAGCACAATTAGAACAGACAAAACTACATCGTCAACGTTCAAGAATGAAGAGAAATCGTTCGAATGGTTTTAGAATGGGATTAATTGGCTATACAAATGCTGGAAAATCAACCGTTTTAAACCAATTAACAGATGCAGGAACGTACCAGATGGATCAATTATTCGCAACTTTAGATCCATTAACAAGAAAAGTTGATTTAGCCGATCAATATGATGTGACATTAACGGATACAGTTGGATTTATTCAAGATTTACCAACGACTTTAATTCACGCATTTGAGTCAACGTTAGAAGAGAGTGCGGATGTTGATTTATTAGTGCATGTAGTAGATGCATCATCTCCGAATTTTTTAATGCATGAAAAAACGGTTCATGATTTAGTTGAGGATTTAGAGATGGAAACTATTCCAATGGTGACGATTTATAATAAATCTGATTTAATTGTTGGAGAATTTCAACCGAATGCTTATCCTTCGTTAGTAATCTCTGCTGAAAATTCTACAGATATTGAACGTTTGAGAGAATTTCTTGGAGTTCAAATGAAAGCAGAAATGGACTATTATGAGGAATGGGTAGAAGTTTACGAAGCGCAAAAACTTTCACAACTCCAACAAAATATACTAGTAGAAATTTTGGAGTTTAATGAAGAGAAAAACCAATACTATGTAAAAGGTTATCGTAAAAAAGGGATGTAAAATTATTTAAACTGCTCTTAAGGCATTTAAAGTAAAACGAACTTTTCTAAAAGTAGCCAGGACGGCAGCAGCCCTGCGGTCTCATGCCTAAATTTTGAGCCGTGGTCTCAAAATTTCCTGTAAAATTATCTTGAGAAGCTAATTTTACTTCGGCTACGGAGAAAAGTTCTTTTTACTTTAAATTTGTTACGTAAGAAATGAAAGTTAAACAATTTTAGTTGTTTTAGTTTTTAAAGGAGGATAGAAATGATTAAATATTTAAAAAGAGAGATGTTAGGATTTCTGTTAAATATAGCAGGTTTATTTACCGTATCTGGCTTACAAGTTTATGCTGCCTTACGAATGACAAAGGTAGCCGAATATCTCATCCAACAAAATCTAAAGGTATTCATGATTGAAGTATTCATTATTTTGGGATTATGGATTATTAGTTTAATCATTTCTTACTATCAAACAATTTATCAAGAAATTGTTATTCAAAACATATGTAATAAGATGCGTAGTGATATGTCAGATGCTTCTTGGAATATTAAAGCTAATTATATTGACGGTCAAGAACAAAAGGAAATTGAGTCATTTCTTCAAAATGATGTAAATATGATTGAAAATAAAGTACTAAGAAGTATTTTTGGTATGATAAAATTTATGTTGCGTGCTATTTTATCTTTAATTGCTTTATTTTACGTTCATTATTTATTATTCATTGTCAGTCTTGCATTATCAATTGTATTATATTTTATCCCGATAATGACCAAAAGAATGGTGTCTAATGCAGGAAATCATGTTGCTGAGGCAAATAAAAGTTACTTGAATAAAATTAATAATATGATAACAGGAATTGATGTTCTAAAAGAATTTGGTGCATTAAATTTTTATCAGGATTCCTTTAGTCAAGAGTTATTTAAAATTAAGAATAGTAGAGTATTACTTGCTAAAGAAACGAGTAAAGTTACATTTATTATTTTTCTATTAAATGTAATCAGTCAATTATCGGTCATATTTGTAACAGGGCTGTTGATAATAAATCAGTTAATCTTAGTTGGTGCAATTCTTACTACAACTGATTTAGCAATGAAATTATTTGATTCAATTTCTGCGATTAATCAATATATGACTATTATTCATTCTTCAGTTCAACTGTTAGATAAAATTGATAAGTTTGAAGCAAGTGATGATAAAACTATTGAAAAACCACTTATATTATCGTGGGATAATATTACTATTTCAGAGTTAGAATTTTGTTATTCAACAGATCATGTATTATTTAGCAATGTTAATTTACAATTAGATAAAGGAAAATGGTATGTATTGAATGGGGCTTCTGGTAAAGGAAAGTCCACACTATTTAAGTTATTATTACAGCAATTAGAACCAAAAAAAGGTACTATTTTAATTGATGGGGATAATATTAAACAATACAATACAGATAACTTATTTAGTTATTTAAGACAACAAGGTTATATGTTTGATACAAGTATCAAGGAGAATATTTTATTAGGAAAAGAAGAGTCAGATAGTTTTAAGGAGATTATTGAGCAATTAAATATTGATTTAACGAAAAATATAAATGATTTGTCAGGTGGAGAAAAGCAAAAAATTGCGATTGCAAGGTTATTAGTTAATCCAAATCCTATTATTTTATTAGATGAAAGTTTTTCAAGTATCGATATTGCCAGTTCGAAAATGATTTTAAATAGTTTATCTAAATTAGAAAATACAATGGTTATTATGATAACACATCGTAAGCAAGAATTAGAAGATATTGAGTATGATTCGATAGATATTCTTAAATGAATTAAATCATAATTACTTCTGGTGGATAATACATTTGTGTGTTTGTTTAGACACGATAGCATTATTCTTAGAAGATAAAAAAGTAAAGTAATAGAAATGACTTTAATGTAGAATTCTTTAGATATCATTAAAGGTATTTAAAGTAAAAAGAAACTTTTCTAAAAGTAGCCAGGACGGCAGCAGACTCGCTTTGCGAGTCTCATTCCTAAATTTTGAGCCTTGGTCTCAAAATTTCCTGTAAAATTAGCTTGAGAAGCTAATTTTACTTTGGCTATGGAGAAAAGTTCTTTTTACTTTAAATTTGTTACGTAAGAAATCAGAGTTAAACATTTTTAGTTGTTAGGAAAAATTCTATGGGGAATCTAATTTGTCGCTATTAGCATTTTTCCATTGTAAATTAGAATTACAATGGAATTGTACATTAGCAAGGAATTATGCGGAAGTACAATTGTGTGTTTGTTAAGGTACGATTTTTTAATTACAAGAAGACAAAAAGTAAAGCAATAGAAAAGACTTGTTATTGTGGCAATAGTAATATTAGCCATTCTTGGTTAATATTACAGGGAAACTTTGAGACCATGGCTCAAAGTTTAGACATGAGACTCGCAAAGCGAGGCTGCTGTCGACCTTGCTACAGTACTCAAAAGTCTTTTCTATTGCTTTACGTGTTAGAATACGTTCCTATTATAAAATCGTTTGTAATGTTTTATCAAACCTTTTATAATAGGGAGATAGAGAAATGATAAGGAGCCGAAGGGCATGTATTCAATCGAACAATTTAAAGAAAAAATAGCAAAAGAATTTCAAATACAATTTAAAAATGAAAACTATTTAAAAGAAGCCTTAACTCATTCATCCTATGCAAATGAACATAAAGATTGCAAAGGAATTTATAATGAGCGTATTGAGTTTTTAGGTGATGCCGTTTTAGAATTATTTATTTCTAATTGGTTATACCGTCAAATGCCAACGAAAAAAGAAGGCGAGTTAACAAAATTAAGAGCGCAAATCGTTTGCGAAGAAAGTTTGTCGACACTTGCAAAAGAGTGTGAGTTAGATAAGTATCTTTTATTAGGAAAGGGAGAACGTGCTTCAAAAGGACATGAAAATCCAGCAGTTCTCTGCGACGTATTTGAAGCTTTTGTGGGTGCTATTTATTTAGACCAAGGTTTTGAAGGTGCTAGTCAATTTCTAACACAAGTTATTATCTCGAAAATAAAAGATGGAAGATTTACTTTAGTTGGTGATTTTAAAACAGAATTACAAGAATATTTCCAAAGAAATGGGAATGTGAACATTCGTTATGAATTACTAAAAGAAGAAGGCCCTTCTCATGCACGTTATTATACCGTACAAGTTCATGTTAATGATAAAGGCTATGAAATTGGTGAAGGCAAAACGAAAAAAGCAGCAGAACAATTATCTGCTAGAAGAACATTAGAAAAATTAAACGTTATTTCTTAAAGTAAGGAGTCAAGGATGCAGTTAGAAAAAATTGAAATGTCTGGATTTAAGTCATTTGCGGATAAAACCGTTATCGAATTTGATAAAGGTGTTACAGCTGTTGTCGGTCCAAACGGAAGTGGAAAATCTAATTTGTCAGAAGCAATTAAATGGGTTTTAGGAGAACAATCTGCAAAAAGTTTACGTGGTAAAAAAATGGATGATGTTATTTTTGCAGGTTCTCAAACTCGTAAACCCGTTAATATTGCTGAAGTAAATTTGCATATTAACAATGAAGATGGAAAATTGGCAATTGAGCATTCTCAAGTTGTATTAACTCGTCGATTGAACCGTAATGGGGATAGTGACTTCTTTATTAATAAGAAAGCTTGTCGACTAAAAGATATTACAAGTTTAATGATGGATTCTGGTTTAGGAAAGGATTCCTTTGCTTTAATTTCTCAAGGGAAAGTTGAACAAATTTTCAATGATAAACCTGAAGATCGTCGTATGATTATTGAAGAAGCTGCAGGGGTATTAAAATATAAAGACCGTAAAACTCAAGCGCAAAGAAAATTAGATCAAACACAAGAACATTTAAATCGTGTAGAAGATATTTTACATGAAATTAAAAGTCAATTAACGCCTTTATTAGAACAAAAGGAAAAAGCGATTGTTTATTTATCTAAAAAAGAAGAATTACAAGGTATCGAAACAGCCTTATTAGCCGTTGAAATTGAAACTTTAAATACTCAGTGGACAGTTGCTAAACGAGAAGTAGCTCAGTTACAAGAAACTGTGACGAAAACAGAACAAAGATTAGTAGAGCTAGAGCAAAAAGTATTCGAACAACAAGAATTACTTGCTGTAAAAAATACTGAGTTAGATGAAAAACAAGCGTTATATGTTGATGCGATTCAAAAAATGGAACAATTAGATGGTGAACGTAAAGTTTATCAACAAAGACAAGAGTTTGCGAATCGTACCAATGAAGAAAATCAATTAGCTTTAGTGGAAGTGATTCGTCAATTAGAATCAACAGAACAAACTGTGGCTGAATTAGAGCGAGCAGTTGCCATTAAAGAAGTGGAACTGAATGGAATCGAGGCTCAATGGTCTAAATTAGTAGAAGAGTTAGAACAATTAAGTCAAGGTAATGAAGAGAGACAAAAGCAATTACAAAGTGACTATATCGAGCAATTACAAGAAATTTCAAAATTAACGAACCAAGAAAAACACTTGGAACGTTCGATGGAACAAAATCAAAATCAACATGATAAATTACTTGAAAAACAAGAATTATTTGAAGAACAATCAAAACAATTAGATCAAAAGATTGCACAGTTAGTAGAAAAAGAAGAAAATCTAGCTCAACAAGCAAATTCTAAACAAGAAGACTTAAATAGTTATCGTCAACAAGCAGACAGTTTACGTCAAGAACGTCAAACGATGCAAGAACAAAAACAAAAGATTGAACGACAATTGCAACAAACACAAGCCAATTATCATAGTTTGAAACAAGTTTCGGAAGATTATGCCGGTTATTATCAAGGGGTTCGTGAAATCTTAAAACAAAAGAAACAAATCGCAGGTGTAATTGGTTCTGTAGCTGAATTAATTCGAGTAGATGATGAGGTTACATTAGCCATCGATATTGCTTTAGGTGCAAGTAGTCAACACGTTGTGGTAGAACATGAACAAGCTGCAGCAAAAGCGATTGACTATTTAAAAATGAACCGTTTAGGACGAGCAACTTTCTTACCATTAACGATTATTAAAGAGAAAAGAATGCCAGATGCGGTTCAACAACAATTATTCTCTTTACAAGGCTATGTTGGAATTGCTAGTGACTTAGTACATGTGGAAAAAACGTATCAATCTATTGTTCGAAATATTTTAGGAACAACTGTCGTTGCCAAAACACTGGATGATGCTATGAAAATTGCTAAAGTCTTGCAATACCGTTATCGTATTGTTTCTTTAGAGGGAGATGTTGTCAATGCTGGCGGTTCGATGACAGGTGGAGCTTCTAAAAACCATCAACAACAATCTCTTGTAAAACGAAATAGTCAATTAGAAACGTTAGAACAACAATTGAAACAGTTGAAAGAATATGAGAAGCAAGTTTCAGAAAAATGGAATCAGTTGGAAACGAAATGGAACGAAATTGTTCAAAAAGGAACAGCGATTCAAGAAGAAGAAACAATCTTAAAACAACAATTACAAGAAGTAAGATTAGAATTACAATATTCAAAAGATGAATTTAATAAAATTAGTCGTCAAACATTAAGTCAACAATATGAATTAGATGAATCTATTGAACAGTACGAACAATTAGAACAGCAATATGTGGATACTCATGAAGCATTAAGAAGGATTACAAAAGAGAATCAAGCGGTTAAAAAAGAATTGGATTATTTACAATTATCTCAAGAAGACCGTACGCAACAGCTTCAAGAAAAACAACAAGAATTACAAGAAGTGGGGACACAAAAAGCTCGTATTCAAGAGCAAGTCCAACATCAAAAGAAAGAATTCAAACAAGAAAAACTGTCATTAAAACGTTTAGAAGAACAAGTTCATTTACTGGAATCGAAAAAAGATGAACAGAAGGACTTAAAAGAGAAAAATGAAGCAGATTACAACCAAACTGTAAAAGATTACGAAGCGATTAAAGAAACTGTTACAGCATTAGAAATAGATTTAGATAGACTAAAAGAAGAAAGAATTCAATTAGAAGTATTGAATAAACAAACAGAAGTTAGTCGAAATCAAGCGCAACATCAATTACAAGAGTATTTGAAACAACAATCAAAAGTTGAAACAAAAGCCAATCGATTTGAATTAGCAATTGATCAAAAACTGCAATATTTAAGTGAAGAATATGAATTAACATTTGAAGCAGCAATCGAAAAAACAGAATTAACAATGTCCATCGAAGATGCTTCTAAAACAGTTCGCATGTTAAAACAACAAATCGAACAAATGGGTGCAGTAAACTTAATGGCGATTGAAGAATATGATAAAGTTCAAGAAAGATTTGAATTTTTAACAATCCAACAACAAGATTTATTAGATGCGAAGAAAAATTTAGAAGACACGATTACAGAAATGGACACGGAAGTGACGAGTCGATTTAAACAAACTTTCGATGCTATTTCAAATCAATTCCAACAAACATTCCCACGATTGTTTGGAGGAGGACGTGCTTCTTTAGAATTAACAGATCCTACTAATTTATTAGAAACAGGAATTGAGATTATTGCTCAACCACCTGGTAAGAAACTACAATCCTTAAGTCTATTATCTGGGGGAGAACGTGCCTTTACAGCCATTGCTTTATTATTTGCAATTTTAGAAGTGAAGCCAGTGCCATTCTGCTTACTAGATGAAGTAGAAGCAGCCCTAGATGAGGCAAATGTTGCAAGATATGGTCGTTACTTGAAAGAATTTACTAAAAATACTCAGTTCATTGTTATTACTCATAGAAGAGGAACAATGGAAGAAGCAGATGTATTATATGGGGTAACAATGCAAGAATCTGGAGTTTCAAAACTAGCGTCAGTAAAATTCGAAGACTTTGATGGCTTGGAGTAGAACGTTTTTAAGAAATATTGGAAAAGCCTTTTGATGAAGGCTTTTTCTTTTTGTTAAATAGTTAGTAAATTAGTTAATAAGGATATTGCACTAAATGTATTGCATAACGCAATACAAATGCTATAATAATTGTGATTATATAAGAGGAGAATTGTGTATGAAAACAGCTAGTGTAAATGTTAGAATTCAAGAAAATATTAAAGAAGAAGCAGAAAAAATTTTATCGCAGATTGGTCTTTCTCGAGCAGTAGCCATTGATTTATTTTACCGACAAATTATTATGAATAATGGAATTCCATTTTCTTTAACCGTTCCTAATCAGCAAGTTCCTATTCGTGATACAATGAGTGAAGAAGAATTTTACAAAATGATGAATAAAGGAATGCAATAAGTTAAAAATAATGAGTCACAAGATATGGGAATTGTATTTGATTAGCCTACCATGGAAAGGAGAAGTCACTTGTTAGGAGAACGTCTTAAACATAGAAGATTAGAATTAAATTTAACACAAAAGGAATTATCAGAAGGAATTTGTAAACAAAGCCAAATTAGTAGAATAGAAAATCAAAATTATGATCCTAGTGCTTTAATTTTAAAAAAATTATCCGTTCGATTAAATGTAAGTATGGATTATTTTTTTAATACGAAGCTAGAGGAAACAGATTCAGTATTAAAATCATTTAAAAAAATAGCTGATGATGCTTTAAGTCAAAGAGATTTTAGTAAATTAGAATATTGTTTATCATTAGAGTTGAATAAGAAGCAAAAAATTACGTTAGAAGAGGATCTTATTTACATAGAATGGATAAAGGCAATTGTTGCGTTTAATGTACATAAAGATATTGTCAAAGCAATAGAAATGATGGAACACTTATGTAAAAAACTAAAAACTAATGATGAATACTATTTAGATTTTTTGAATACTTTAGCACTATTTTATTTTGAATGTGATGAAATTGAAAAATATAAACAGTTTTATAAAATTCTAATGGAAGAGATTTATAAAGTAGATATGTCAAAGCAGGATAATTTACATAAGGTAATCAAAATAAGATATAACTATGCTCGAATTTTAGTAAGAAATAAAGTTACAAAAGAAGCTTTGGAAGAGATTTTAGAAACAATTGATATCTGTAAAGAAAATAGTAGTATCTATTTATTAGCCGATTTATATTGTTTATTAGCGAACATTGGAGATAATTTTCTTTCAGACGAAGATATTCTTATGTATTATGAACAAGCTAAGTTTTTGTATAAACTATTAGGAAATGAAAAAATGTATTTAAGAATACAGGAATATTTAAGTAGTCGTTTTTAATCCCTTATTAAAAATAAAAGTAAAACATTATGGGAATCAGTAATCAGATTTCCATAATGTTTTTTTATGATATGCCAAAATTAATATTCATTTAAGTATATTTTTATAAAAATATACAAAATTGAATAAAATGGTGTTGAAAATAACAAAAGGGTGTGATAAGCTTTCACTAATTAGGAGTGTGTATAATTATTGGAGGTTAATAGGAATTGGAAAATGATGTTAGTTTGTATTTTAGGGAGATTATGGAAAAAGTAGGAATGGATTATATCCCTGATTCTGGGGTTATGTATCATAAAACACTTAAATTTTCTTCTGTTTTAAATATTGAAGATAGATTTGAAGAGTTTTTTAAGATTGATGGTTATTTATACACGAATCAAAGATGTTTTAGAGTTACAGATAAAATTCTTGAAATAACAGGGGTTGAAGGAGTAGCATCTCCGTATAATCATATGTTAAGTTTCTTTTTGTTAAAGCAAGAAAATCTTGAAAATGCATTGAAAATCACAACTGATTTTTTTAGGAAATTAAATTTTTTAGATGGAAAAACTACAATGGTTTTATCTCAAAAGATGTTATCGTTAATAAATGTAAAAACAAAGGGATTATTTGATATTTGCTTGATTAATAGTGATAAATTATCGACTACGTTAGGTGAGGATAGATTTAAGGGAGAGTATATTAAATTCTATCGTAGAAATAAAAATGGATTAGTACCGGTGGGCAGTCTTAATGTTATTTTTAATGGAGAAAGCTATGTTATTGATAGTTCTTTTTTGAAGGAAGTCATCGAAGTTGAGTATTTTGGAAAAAATAGTATTTATGAATTGAACTATTTCAAAAATTCCTTTATACAAATTAGAGATAAGATTCCTGAATCTATTCTATCAGTAGGGTTAAAATGTATTAATTTAATGAGAGTCATTTTAGTACTTTTGAATGAGGGAATCGTATTTGGAAATAAAAATCAAGAGTATATTGTTAGGAAATTGCATAGAATACTTGTTTTGGAGCTTTTTTTATTATTTTTGGATAAAGAAATTACTCGTTCAGAAATTGTTGAATTGATGAGTGATATTACTTTGTCAGGTTTATCGGATTTACAAAATGTAAATACTATTAATTATTCAAATCAGTTTTTTCTAGAAACAATTATTAAAGAAACCGAAGGTTATATAGAATTATTAGAAAAAGGGATGTTGAAAATTTCTATACAATCATTCAACTTGGAAGACGAAATAATTTTAAAAGATCGATATGGTATTCCATCAAAATTAATTAAAAGAATTCGAAATGGAAAACTAGAAAATAAGGATGACAATATCCCGATGAATCCGTTAAATAAAGTTATTGATATGCCAACGAAAAATTGGATAAAAGCATTACATGGAGAGTGAATTATGAAGAAAAAAGTGTTAATTACAGGTGTTTGTGGAACAATTGGTGAAGCATTAGTAAATTACTTTATAGAAAATGATGCAATAGTGTACGGTGTAGATTATCAAGATACACAGTTAGCTATTATGAATAGAAGGTTAGATTCGTCAGTATTTTATCCAGTTCCAATGGATTTTACTTCACCAGATTGTTTGAAATATATTGAAGCAATTCAACCAGATATTTTCATTCATGCAGCATCATTAAAAATGACAAATTTCTGTGAAGACTTTGCTGAGTATTATTATTCAAAAAATGTTTCACAAACAAAATTGTTTCTAGAGTCCGTATTACCTTTTGTAAAGGAAAGAGTTATATTTATTTCAAGTGATGAAGCTTATAAACCCCATAATCAGTTCGGAAGGCAAAAACTAGAAGTAGAACAATATTTGAAGAATTTAAATGATAAGCATCAAGATTGTGTCGTTCTATCGTTAAGATTTCCATTTGTGATTGAAAGTAATGGCTCAGTCTATCATGTGTTTGATAAACTCTCGAAAGAAAATAAACCTCTTCCTTTAACTGATGAACGAATTACAAAGCTAGCAACGAGAAAAGAAGAATTTATTCGTGGGTGGGATGATTTTTATAATCAAGTTCTAAAATCAGGAGTTTATACATTATCAATTGGAAAAGAATTGAGTATTAAAAGGTTAGCAGAAGAATTAATTGAGAAAAATCATTCGAAGAGTAAAATAGAAATTATTGGATTAACTGGAGACGATACTTTAGGAGATCCAATGATGGACTTTAATCATTTTAAACCTATTACAGATTTTGTTAGTGAAGTGTTTGAATAAGGATATTTAAATAGTAAATCTTATATCCGAAGTACATTTTGATGTTGATAATATTCAGCTAGTACTTCCTCAGAAATACACCAAACAACAATTGGAGGAATTGTTAAATGACTGATAAAGAAAAAGTAAAACAAATTGCTGAAAAATACAATAAAAGTATAGCAGAACTCTCTGAAAAAGCTACGGCTAAAGAATTCAAGTATGTAATGAGTTACATCGCACAAGAAGCGAATCGTAGACAGCGAGAGCTTGTTGGAATTAAAGACTAGTAGAAAGCATGGAACTAGAAATTCTAGTTTCGTGCTTTTTTGAATGTACAAAAAATGTACACTCATGTGAAGTTTTTCTTTAGAAGTAGTTACAATTCTAAAAAAATGGTATAATATAAAAAAACTTCAAATTATGGGAAAATAACAGAGATTAAATAGTCCAAAAAATAATTTGAACAAAAATAATTGAGAGTTTTTTTGATTACTATTTTAAGGAGATGTAGAAGATGGTGTTTGAAGTGAAGGGTATCGAAAAACGATACAATAATAAGACAATTTTACATAATATATCCTTTGAAATTCCAGAAAGTAACATTACAGTAATTCTTGGTAAAAATGGTGCTGGGAAAACGACATTAATTAAACTGATGTTGGGAATGATCAGTGCAGATAAGGGAGATATTTTGTTTAAGGGAGAAAAGCTATTAGACATTGGACATTCTTACTACCAAAATGTAAGTGCCGTGTTAGAATCTGTCGATAATGTTTACCCATTTTTAACAGGTAAACAAAATATTGAATACTTTCTTGGATTATCAAAACAATCCATACACTATATGAATGATAGTATTCAAGCGTTAATTGATGAGTTCGACCTCAGAGATGCTATTGATGAACCAGTTGGAGGATACTCAAGAGGAATGTTACAGAAGCTCTCATTAATTATTTCATTAATGACAAATGTAGAAGTTCTATTTTTAGATGAGCCAACTTTGGGTTTAGATTTTCAAAGTTCAAAGCAACTTTGTCAAAAAATTAAACAACTATCTACCGAACAGCATAAAACGATTATTCTTACCTCACACCAAGCAGAGATTATAGAATTACTAGCAGACTATGTGATTGTGATTGATGAAGGAAAGGTTATCTATAAAGGAGATTATCAGAACTTCTTGCAACAAGTCCCACATTCACAAGAATTTGAAGCTGTTATTGAGGGAGAAGTAATTCATCAAGAGCTTCAATGCCGCATTGAAAAAGGAAAATCATACGTAAAACGAAACTCTATTGACGAGTTAACGGAACTTTTAGTAAAGCATAACTTAATGTCTCATTTAATAAAGATTGAGAAACTAAGTCCTACGGTTGAAGAAACACTGGACTACTTCTATAGTCAAAGAGGAGGAGCTCATGATGAAGTTATTTAAGGCAGAATTATGGAAATATTTACATGAAGTGCGCACTTATTATCCGGATCATATTGTGAGTATTGTGGTTACTACGATTGTGTTCTATATGTTTTTATTAGTTCAACATCAACAAATAAGTCAAAGTTATGTAGGATTTGTTTATTGGTATTTGTTGAGTTCGGTTATTAGTGAAGCAGCAGTCTCCGTGTCTTCAGAAAAACAAATGGGAATCTTAGATCAACTGATTATCAAACCATTTCCTTTTGAACTGTTGATTATAGTAAGGACACTAGTGTGGTTAATTGTCAATCTCATCAAAGTGGCTGTTGTATCACTTATTTTGAGTGCTATTCTTTCAATTCAAATTTCTTTTAGTGGGTGGTTTATTGTCATCTTCTTATTAACCACAGTTGGAGTTTTTGGATTTACATTAGTATTAGTAGCGTTAACGTTAAAATATACCAAGACAGCATCATTTGATTCGATTATTTCTTATGCACTATTATTTTTCACTGGAGCTATTTTACCTCATGAGATGATGCCTGAATGGGCAATTTTGATTGGACGATTTCTTCCAATTTCTTTAGGGATTGAAATGACTCAAAATTTAATTCAAGGTGAAAGCGTTGCTTGGATGGACTACTTATTATTAGCGGGGCAGTCAGCTTTCTTTTTGGTAATAGGCTATGTCTTATTTAAGAAAATTTACCAATCTAGTAAGAAAGCAGGAATCGATAGAAGTTATTAATGTTACGAGTGAGTATCCCTGCGTGGTTTTAAACTTATTATAAATTTTCCTAAACTCAATAGTATTTGTTTATATCAATGGGAAATATGCTATAGGTAACTTGCAAGGACTGTTCATATTAAAGTTGGTATGGAAAAAAGAGAAACTTTTATCCATGGATAATGTGTTTTTAATTTCACAAGAATGCAGTAAGATAGAAGTAATTGGGAAAGGAAATGTTGTTGTTAGATGTTGTTGACAACAAAGATTTTTTATCTGCCTTATTCAATTCAATGTATGATGAATTACCTGCACCAAAATCAATGAATAAGAAATAATCACAGGAGGAAAGAATGAGAATCGGAGTTATTCAAGCAAGTTCGCAAGCGACTAAAAATCAAATAATCTATGATACTGTATTAAAGTATGCTCCAAAGAAATCTGAGGTTATAAATTTTGGTTGTACGATGGAAGAAAATGATAAATACTCGTATATAGAAATTTCTATTCTTGTAGGTATCTTGTTGGCAAGTAGGACAGTTGATTTCGTTGTTACGGGCTGTTCTTCCGGACAGGGAATGATGCTTGCTTGTAATAGTATGCCAGACGTCATCTGTGGGTATGCACCTACACCGAAGGATGCCTATTTATTTGTTCAGATAAATAATGGAAATGCGATATCATTACCATTAGGTGAAGATTATACATGGTTAGGTATTGAAAATCTTGAAAAAACAATAGAAGTTCTTTTCTCAGAGCCATTTGGGCAAGGATACCCTGAAAGTGAGGCAGAGAGAAAGATAAGAGATGCCGAGCAACTTAAAGAGATAAGAAGCATCGGACAGGTTCAGTTTAAAGAATTCGTAAATATACTAGATATATCACTACTTGAATCAATCAAGAGGAAACAGGATGTAATTCAGTATGTAAGGGCGTATGGAGAGAAAGAAATAGCCGATTTACTGAAATGAGCAAATTACAGTGGGAATAGTAATGATGTTTATTGTATCCCAATTGCTATCTAGAGTTGACTTAGAAACGGTTAAAAAGATTTAATGGGTGGGTGACTTTATGGCTAAAGAAGTTATTAAATTAATTGGTATTGAGATGTCTTTTGCAGATAAAACCTTGTTTCATACTGATAAATTAATCGGTCATATTGGAGAAGTTATTGGGATTGTAGGTAATAATGGTGTAGGTAAAACAACATTACTAAATATTATTTGCGGTAATACAAAATCTACTAAGGGTAGAATAATCTGTGATGTATTATGTAAAAAGTTTGATCAAAATTGGTTTTCAAATAATAATTATACAAATTTAAATCATAGTGCTGGTGAACAGCAAAGAGATTTCCTATATAAAATGCTTTGTACAAAACAAGGTTGTTTATTATTAGATGAACCAACTAATTTTATGGATATTCAGACGAGAGAGAACTTAATTAAAACTATTAAATCGTATAAAAATGGTATCATTATTATAGCTAGTCATGATCGCTATTTTTTAAAAAATGTTGTGACTAAAATATGGGATATTGAGAATAAAGAAATCAGAGAGTATATTGGTACCTATGAAGATTATGAAAAGCAAAAAGAACTTCATCTGTTAAAACAACAATATGAAAAAGAAGAATATATTAGAGAGAAAAAACATTTAGAAACGATTATTCTAAATAATAAAGAGCAAAGATTGCGCCTAGAAAAAAATAAAAATAAAAAGTCATTTGAAAAACCTAGTCGATTAGCTGCAACTAAAGATAAAAGTACAGCTGTTAAGCGAATTGATCGGACAATAAAAAATGTTGAAAAGCGATTAGATAGTTTGGGTGAAATCAATGATATACCTATTGTACAAACTATCCATTTTCCTGAAGGAAATTTTAGAGAATTACATAATAAATATCCTATAAGAGCTGAATTGCTAAATCTCTATTATGAAGATAAGCAATTATTGAAAGATGTTAGTTTTCAATTTGCAAATAAATTAAAAATTGCAATTACTGGGAAAAATGGTTCTGGTAAGTCTACATTAATAAAGAATATACTAGATAACCATCCAAATATTATACTTTCTAAAATGGTCAAATTTTCAGTTTTTAAACAATTTTATTTTGAAGTTTCAAGTACAAAAAATCTTATAAATTATTTACAAGAAGATTCTAATTTTTCAAGGCAAGATATTATAAATTTATTGAGGGATATTGGGATAGACGCATCATTATTGAATGTACCAATCAATAAATTAAGTGGTGGGCAGAGAACTAGAATAGAATTATTAAAAGTATTCATTAAAGATGCCAATGTTGTAATATTAGATGAACCTACAAATTCACTAGATATGATTAGTATAAGAGCGCTAGAGGTATTGATAAAAAATTATCCAGGGCTAGTGATTTTTGTTTCTCATGATATGGAATTTGTAAAAAATTGTGCGGACGAAATTTATACTATTGAAAATAAAACATTGAAAAGATATAAATAATAAATTTATTCGGAAATTACTAATGATTGTAGACTAATTGTGTATTTTAATTATCCCATTTTGTTAAAATTTATTTTGACAAAATGATTGGAGTGGATTAGAATTAAATTAAAATTTGATTAGTTTTATTGTGAATAATGTAACTTGTATTGTTGAATTTAAATTTTCTAAATTAAAGAGGAGGGAATCAGAATGTTTCGATTCTTAAGATTTATACTAGTAGGTAATAAACGAATATTTATATGTGCTGTGTTATTTTTAGCTTTAATGTCTCTTGATGGAATTGGTGCACCGTATTTTTTAGGGAAATTTACAGATTATATGAACAATAGTGATTTTGATAGCAGTATGTATACAGTATTTTTATGGCTGATTTTTTTACTGTTAATTGTTTTATCAAAATTTCTATTTAGTTTCTTTAAAGGAAAGTTTATTCAAAATGTAAATTATCAGTTAAAAAATATACATGCAGTAAATTCTGTTAGCAAAGAGAATTTACAGCAATCACCAAGTTCTTACATCACTAGTATTACTAGTGAAGTTCAGCAAATTGAAAATAAATTTATCAATAATGTATTTACTATGATGTTGTGTACACTTCAAGGTGTTGTTACATTTATATTTTTGATGAATATCAATGTGTTAGTAGGCTTACTTTTTGTTGGTTTGGGAGCTATACCTGCTCTAATTCCTAAGTTAACTAAAAAATGGTTAAAGAAAGGAACATCACGTTGGCAAGAATCCAATGATCAATATATAGGATTTTTAACAGATTTTTTAGAGGCACGCCCGTTGATGAAAAGATTTGGTGTGGTAAATAATGTACTAAAAAAGTTGACTGAGAAGTTAGGAGTATCTGAAAAAAATTATTTTAAGATGGATTTTAATCAAAATACCGCCAATACCATTATTAGTTTACTATATGTGTGCTCATTATTGATAGCATTAATTCTGGGAATAAGTTCTGTTCAAAATGGATATATGACAGTAGGAAGTTTACTTACTATTTATATGGCAGCTGATAGGGTTGTAACTCCATTAATTACTGCTGCTTCTACATATAATGTGATTCAATCAATTGATCCAATATTGAATAAAGTGCTAACTCTTAATAGTAAAGCCGAAGAATATGAGCAACTGCTAGAGTTACCAACAAGTAGAGAAGTTATCTTAGAATTTAAACAAACTACAGTAGGATATCAAGATAATGAATTGATTAAAAATATTGATTTTTCACTTGGAAGTCATGATAAGATATTATTCAAAGCACCTTCAGGTTCTGGAAAGAGTACTTTTTTAAAAACTATTTTAGGGGAAACGCAGGTATTATCTGGTACTATCAATTATGGGCAAGAACAAGGAATTGAACTTTTTTCTGTTGTTTCTCAAAACCCATTTATCTTTAACGAAACATTGCTGTTTAATCTGACGTTTGATAGTCCAATAGATGAAAGTAGAGTCCTTGAAATTTTAAGAAGAGTAGGAATGAAACACTTAGCAACAAAAGAGATGCTATATACTAAAATGGATAAACAATTACATTCTCTATCTGGTGGAGAATTAAAACGGTTAGAGTTAGCAAGAGCATTATTATTTGAAAAACCATGCTTACTTGTTGACGAAGCTTTATCAGGGCTGGATAATGAGAGTTCAAAAATTTTGAATGATTTGATCAAAACTTATTCTGGAGCAGTTATTGATATAGAACATCACATTTCAGAGGAAATGATGGTTGGATATGATAAGATCATTACTATCAAGGACAATCATTTAGTTATAAATAAGATGTGAGTAGAGTAATTAATAAGTAAAATAGTGCAATTAGATAATTTTTGTGATTGGAAGAACTGAGTCTTTTTTGCTTTTTCGATAAATCCTCAATATAAACAAGAAGCTATATCCCAGTGATATGGCTTTTTCTTTAGGAATAGTTACAAACGTAAAAATTTGGTATAATACAAGAATGAACTCAAAGGAAAGATGAGCTCTAGGAAATGCACCCCCTTAGAGAAGAAAGACTAACTATGAAAAGTCAATAACGAATAAAAAAATTCTTCAAAAAATCAAAAACCACTAAGAAAAATTTCCAGAGGCATCACTCTTTCGAGTGCGAGTTTTAGAACTTAAGGAGAGAACGATGTCCTCTATCTAATAACTATATTATGCAATTATTTAGGCATATAGGTAGCCTTTAATAATCTAACTACATTATATAAGGAGAAAGTTAATTTGCTTAAAAAATTAAGAGAATCAGACTTACCAATACTTCATACACTAATATATTCATCTGAAAAACCTCGATGGACACTTTATAATGCCCCTTATTTTGATGAATATAAACAATTAAATTTAGAAACATTTTTAAAGTCAGATATTCATCTTTTTTTTCTGAGTGAAAATGTTTTAGCAATTGTTCATGAAGAAAGAATCATTGGAGTTGTTACACGCTATTGGGAAGACATTAGAACTCGTTGGTTAGAAATAGGAATTGTTATTTATGATGATTCATTATGGTCTCACGGTATTGGAACATCTGCCTTACAAGAATGGATTGGGATTTGTTTTAAAGATTTCCCAGAAATTGAACGAGTGGGACTAACAACTTGGAGTGGTAATCCTGGCATGATGAGACTATCAGAAAAATTAGGGATGACTCAAGAAGCTAGAATTAGAAAAGTTCGTTATTATAAAGGAATTTACTACGATTCAATAAAATATGGAATTCTACGAGATGAATTTTTTGCATTGAAGTAGAAGATAAGCTTATTATTGAATTTTACATAGGGTATTTGACAAAGCCTATTTGTAAATCTAATTGACTACAATTAGGATTTATCGAACAACAAAAAAACGGAGAAGCTATATCAATGTGATATGGCTTTTTCTTTAGGAATAGTCACAAACCTAAAAATTTGGTATAATACAAGAATGGAATCAAAGGAATGACGAGCTCTAGTAAATGCACTCCACTAGAGTAAAAAAGGAGAGGTTGTATGATAAAAGTCATTGCACTAGACTTAGATGGAACATTACTAACAGATGATAAAAAAGTAACACCTGAAAATAAAAAAGCTATTCAACTTGCGAAAGAACAAGGTGTAAAAATTGTTCTTTGTACAGGTCGTCCTTTAATGAGTATTTATCATTTATTAGAAGAATTAGAATTATTAGGTGATGATGATTTTTCTATCAATTACAATGGTGGAATTATTCAAAAAACAAAATCACAAGAAATTTTATTTAAACAAGGTCATTCAAGAGATGATATGCAATACTGCTATGAAGAAGCGTATAAAGTAGGCTTACCGCTTGTTATGATTGATTTAGAAAGAGCTTATGAAACAACTTATCCGGAAGGAAGACCTTCTATTTATCCAGGATTACCTCATCCAATTGAGTTCATTACAAAAAATCCATCGGAATTTGAAGAAAGCCACGTGTTTTATAAGGCAGTGCTATGTATTGAAGAATCACTATTAGATAAAGGAATTCGTCAATTACCAGAAGCTTTCTTTGAAAAATTCAATTGTATGAAGTCTCGTACTTTCTTATTAGAAGTAGTTCCAAAAGAAGTTTCTAAAGGAACAGGTCTAACGCATTTAGCTGAAATTTTAGGAATTACAGTAGAGGAAATTGCAGCTTGTGGAGACGAAGAAAATGATTTATCAATGCTTACAACAGTTGGATTCCCAGTAGCAATGGGAAATGGTTCTCCAGAAGTAAAAGAAGTAGCAAAATTCATTACAAAGACAAATGAAGAATCTGGGGTAGCTCATGCTATTTATCATATTTTAGAACAAAATAAATGTGAAAGAGAAGGAGTGAAATAATGGGATTATTTGATCGTATTAAACGTGCCTTTACCGGTGAAGATGCTGTCATTAAACAGCAAGAACAAGAAACTTCAATTATTATTGATAAATATGACCAAGGAATGCAAAAAACTCGTAAAAGTTTTTCGGATCATTTAAATGAATTTTTAGCAGATTTTAGAACAATTGATGAAGATTTCTTTGATGATTTAGAAGAAACATTTATTTCTTCAGATGTTGGCTTTGAAATGACTTTAGCGATTACGGATGCTTTAAGAGATGAAGTTCGTTTGAAAAATGCTAAAAATGCTCATGATGTCAAACAAGTTATTATTGAAAAAATGGTAGACATTTATGAAAAAGGTGAAGACAATTTAGCAACTTTAGCAAAAGCTGAAGGTAGACCAACTGTATTACTATTCGTCGGAGTAAATGGTGTTGGTAAAACAACTACGATTGGTAAAATTGCTTGGAGATTAAAACAAGAAGGGCATTCTGTATTATTAGCTGCAGGAGATACATTCCGTGCAGGAGCTATCCAACAATTAGAAATTTGGGGCGAACGTGTAGGGGTTCCAGTTGTTAGTGGTAAAGAAGGTGGAGATCCTTCTTCTGTTGTGTATGATGCCATTAAAAAAGCGAAAGCAGAAAATATCGATTATTTATTAATTGATACAGCCGGTCGCTTGCAAAATAAAGTGAATCTAATGAAAGAATTAGAAAAAATGAATCGTATCATTTCTAGAGAAATTGAAACAGGAGCAGATGAAACTTTATTAGTATTAGATGCAACTACAGGACAAAATGCTTTAGTTCAAGCAAAACAATTTAAAGAAACGATTGATGTAACAGGTTTAATTTTAACAAAATTAGATGGCACTGCAAAAGGTGGCGTAATTTTATCAATTCGTCATGAAATGAACATTCCAGTTAAATTTATTGGATTAGGAGAAAAAATGGATGATTTACAACCATTTGACTCAACTCAGTTTATCTTCGGATTAGTGAAAGATTCGTTGAAATAGTATAATTTTTTTTATAAGACTTTTCTTATGTAGCAAGGACGGCAGCAGCTTCGCTAGCACATCTCATGCCTAAAATTGCTACTTTGGAAAGTCTTTGTTGTTTTTGTCATAAAATTTAAAACGGTTAAAATGATTTAGGTATAAGACTTTTCTTATATAGCAAGGACGCTAGTAGGTTCTCAATTGAATCCCATGGCTAAAATTTCTACTTTAGAAAGTCATTTTTTACTTTTTCAATCTTTTTTGTTCGTGTTTTACTATATAATGCAAATGTTGTAGGTTTTAATGTTCATAAAACACAGTTTTTTTGTTTACATTTTAGTCAAAATAAGTTAAAATATTTCGTGGTAACAGATATGAAACAAATGCTTATTTAAGGAGGTTACCTCATGTTTGAAATGAAAGTTTTTGATTATGAAGATATTCAATTAGTGCCGAATAAATGTATTGTAAATAGTCGTTCAGAATGCAATACAACTGTTCAATTAGGGAAACACACTTTTAAAATCCCTGTAGTACCTGCTAATATGCAAACGATTATTGATGAATCAGTTGCAGAATTTTTAGCAGAAAATGGATATTTTTATATTATGCACCGTTTTGATGAAGAAGGAAGAATTCCATTTATTAAAAAAATGCATGAAAAAAATCTTATTGCTTCAATCAGTGTGGGTGTAAAACCTCATGAATATGAATTTATTGAAGAATTAAAAGAGAAAAATTTAATTCCGGATTATATTACCATTGATATTGCGCATGGACATGCGAATTCAGTTATTGATATGATTGGACATATTAAAGAGCATTTACCAGAAACATTCGTGATTGCTGGAAATGTTGGTACTCCAGAAGCCGTTCGTGAATTAGAAAATGCTGGAGCTGATGCCACAAAAGTTGGTATTGGACCTGGTAAAGTATGTATTACAAAAATTAAAACAGGATTCGGTACAGGTGGTTGGCAATTAGCAGCCCTTCGTTGGTGTTCAAAAGCTGCCCGTAAACCAATTATTGCGGATGGCGGAATTCGTACTCACGGTGATATTGCAAAATCAATTCGCTTTGGTGCTACAATGGTAATGATTGGATCATTATTTGCTGGTCATGAAGAATCACCAGGTAAAACAGTTGAAATTAATGGAGAACGCTTCAAAGAATATTTTGGTAGTGCATCAGAATTCCAAAAAGGCGAACGCAAAAATGTTGAAGGTAAAAAAATTATTGTTCCTTACAAAGGATCATTAAAAGATACTTTAGTAGAAATGCAACAAGACTTACAATCATCTATTTCGTATGCGGGTGGTTCAGATTTAGAATCGATTCGTAAAGTGGATTACGTTATTGTTAAAAATTCAATTTTTAATGGTGATTCTATTTAAACTTTTATTTAATTATCTGAATTCTAAAAACGATTCAATGGATTAAGTTGAATCGTTTTTTTTCTTTATTTTTAGTAAGATTTTTTGCTAATTCTTACAAAAAAGAGTAGAATAAAAAAGTTGATAGAGGAGGATAATTCGTGAAAATAAAAAATATTTTGGGATTAAGTTTCCTTATGGCTTCACTATTATGTACAAGTGCTATTTTAGCAGAAGAAAATGATTCCAGTACAAAAGAGGCTGTGCAAGAAACAACAGTAGAAACAGAATCAACCCAACAAGAAGAAAAAACTGAACAAACAACTGTGGCTATTCCATTTAGAGAAGATGTAATGGAAGCAATTGCGGAATATGGATATGGTGTTGAAGAAAATTATCGACCAGAAAGTACCATTATGGTTGATGCAGATACGGGAGAAATTGTATTTGGAAGTAATATTGATCAACCTTGGGATCCGGCAAGTATTTCTAAAATGATGACTGCTTATATGGCTTTTGAAGCAATGAAAGAAGGGAAGTTATCTTTAGATACAGTTGTAACAGCAACAGAAGAAGATCGTGCGATTTCAACGATTGGAGAAATTAGTAATAATATTATTGTTGCAGGTGTGGATTATCCAATTGAAGAATTATTATATATGATGTTTTATCCGTCTTCAAATGTTGCTACATTGATGGTAGCAAGAGCTACAGGATTATCAGATACAGAATTTTTAAATAAAATGAATGCTAAATTTAAAGAATGGGGTATGGAAAATACAAAATTCAATAATGCTAGTGGAGCAGTAGCTTCTGCATTCAGAGGATATTATACACCAGAAGGTTATAATAATAATCGATATAACCAAACAACTGCTAGAGATTTAGCGATTTTAGCGTATCATTTCTTAAAAGATTTTCCAGAAATCACTAACTTTACTAAAAATCCATTAATTACGGTTATGGTGGGAACACCTTATGAAGAATCCTTTTATACCTATAATAGTTCTATCCCAGGAATGTACCAAGGATTTCCAGGAGTAGATGGATTCAAGACAGGTTCAAGTCCTAGTGCGGCGTTTAACCATTTATTAACTGCTAAGCAAGAAGATACTCGTTTTATTCAAGTTATCCTAGGAGTTGGAGCTTGGGAAGATAAGGACAATAGTTCTTTCTTTAAGAGCCAGATTGGAAATGGATTGTTGAGAAAAGCTTTTTCTGAATATGAAACGCAAACCGTGTTAAAAGCAGGAGAACATACAATTGATGGAGTTAAAGTTCAACTAGATAAAGATATTAAAACTTTAGTGCGAATTGGTGAAACACCTAAATATCATTTAAAAGAGGATAAAATTGTCATTGAAACAGACCTTCCTCGTATTACATCAAAAATTGAACCATTAACTTATCCTGTAACAATTATTCCAGAAGAAGTAAAAGAGAATAAAGACAATAAACAAAATACAACTCCCGAAGCTAAATCGGAACTAAGTTCTAATTTTGAAGAATTTTTATTAAGTCTTTCTGATCAGCCAATTTTATTAGGTGCTATTATTATTGGGTTAGCTTGTGTAATTAGTGCAATTATTGTTTGTATTGTATTTATTTTAAAGAAATAAAAAAGAAGCTTAAAATCATCGACAAAGAATGATTTTAAGCTTTTTTAGCAATTAAAGACATATTTATGTTATGTAAAAAAACAAGCCTTTTCATAGTAGCATGAGTACTAGAAACCGATTGGTTTCTAGTACAGGAAAAGTCGAGAATACAGGCTCGACTTTTAGGCGATAGCCTCGCTATAGTGAGGCTATTATTATACGTAGAATACATAAAAGAGTTTATGGTAATTAACCAAAATATATTATTGCAGTAGCAGAAATATCAGAAGCCAATATGGCTTCTGATATAGGAAAAATTGAGACCTAGGCTCAATTTTTAGCCATAAAACCCGAAGGGGTTGCTGGCGTCCTTGCTACAGCAATAAAGTATTTTAAAAATATATTTTATTGTAAGGAGTCGATAAACCTTCCAAACGCTTCTTGTCCTTCAGTTGTTTGTTTAAAGACGCCGGCATCTTCTAATCCACGTTCAAAAATTTCACCAACTTTTTGATGAATCAAAGCTTCAACATTGTCTGGAGTAATGTTTTCATTCTCTTTAATTTCATTAGCCCATTCTTTATGCATTTCAGGCATTTGATGAGCTTGTCCAAGTAAGTATTTTTCAACTTCTTTCAGTTCATTTTTTAAACGAGGAGGAAGAATTGCTAACCCCATAACTTCAATTAATCCAATATTTTCTTTCTTAATTGGATGCACATCCACATGAGGATGGAAAATACCATCAGGATATTCTTCAGTCGTACGATTATTTCTAAGCACTAAATCTAATTCATAGACACCATTACGTACACGAGCAATTGGTGTAATCGTATTATGAGGTATTTCATCAGTAAATGCTAAAATATCAGCACTTTCATCTGAATAATTTCTCCACTTATCTAAAATATGAGTAGCTAGTTGAACAATTTGTTTTGTATCTTTACTCGCTAAACGAATCACTGATAAAGGCCAATGTAAACGAGAAACAGTTCCATCAAATCCTTTAAACGTGTAATTTTCTAAAATTGGAGCAACATCCATAGGAAATACATGTCGACCAGATTGATAGTGATCGTGGACTAAAATAGAGCCACCGACAATTGGTAAATCAGCATTTGATCCAACAAAATAGTGAGGGAACTGACGTAAAATATCCATTAAATTCTCAAATGAACGTTCTGTAATTTGCATCGGACGAGGTACTTGAGTTAAGAAGATAGAATGTTCGTTAAAATAAGAATATGGAGAATATTGGAATCCCCAATCTTCATGATTAATTTCTAAACGAATAATTCTATGATTACTACGAGCAGGGTGGTTAAAACGTCCATAGTATCCTTCGTTTGTCATCGTTAATTGAGAGGCAGGGTAACTAGATTGTTTTACCAATTTTGCTTGCGCAATTGCTTTTGGATCTTTTTCAGGTTTTGATAAATTAATTGTAATTTCTAAAGTGCCATATTTTCCAGAATATGGAAATTGAATATTTTTAGCAATTGCTCTTGTTTGGATGTAATGATTTTTTTGGCTTAATTCAAAAAAATAATCTGTTGCTTTTTCAGGATTTTCTTTGTAATGATTCCAGAAGTTTGCATTTACAACAGATGGAAGAGGCGTTAATAAATTCATAACAGCTGCTTCAAATGCTTCTTTTTCAGGTAAAATATCTTCAATGACCCCTAATTCAATCGCTAATTGAATAATTTCATCTACTGAATCTTCTAATAATGGTAATTGATTTTGTGAAGTATCAACTGGTTTATAATCATCTAATTTTAATAGATGAAGTAATTGATTCGTTACATAAATCTCGTCAACTGGATCTAATAATTTTTCCAGTTTAGCTTTTTCAATAAAATTTGTAATACTATGATACATATTCCTTTTTCTCCTAACCCATTTAAATAATTTATATAAAAAATGCAATCGTTAACCATTCTTTTCCCATCAAAATGTAACGACTTTTATATAAGCCTATTATAAAATGAAAGTATAAAAAAACAAACCATTTTTAGTATAAAAACTAAAAATAGTTTGAGAAATTAAAAAACTCAATAATTATTTGAAAAAAGCCCAAATATAATCGATAATCGCAGTTAATCCATAAGTATATGCCGCTAAAGTAATAGGTTTACAAATTAGAATAATGAGGATGAACTTTTTATAACTCATTTTTGTTAAACCAGCAAGCATACATAGGAAATCATCAGGTGAAACAGGAAAAGCCATCATAAAAGTAAAGAAGTAATCAAATTTATTTCCACGATTTAGCCATCCGATATAACGATGATAGGTGCTATCATTCACCATTGATTTTACAAATAGTTGTCCATAAATTCGTGCTAAATGGAAAGCAATAATGGAACCGATAATAATACCGATATAGTTGTAGACATTTCCAATAAACATTCCATAAATATATACACCAGCAATACTAGTTAAAGCACCTGGAATAATTGGAATAACTGTTTGTAAAATTTGTAATAAGATAAAAACAGGTGGTCCCCAAATGCCTGCACGTTGCATATATTCACTAAGTGCCTCTTGGGAAGTAAATAAACCTTTTTGATAAGCCCAAATACAAAAGATAACTGTAGCAATTGCTCCTGCAACAGAAGCAGCATGCATCATTCTTTGTGCAAAGGGAGATAAAGGCTTACCTTGTTTAATTTGTGTTTCAGTCATAGCTACTCCTTTATTTTAAATGGTTTTCTACAGCTACTTTATCATAAAAGGCTTGCCATTGTTGGAGTACGTTTTCTTTAGAATAGAATTGTTCTCCTTTTTTAGATTTTTCGCAAGCATCTTGATAGAAAGCCTCATCTTGTTGTAATTGACGTAAAATTTCTTGGAATTGTACTTGAGAATTTCCTTTTAAGTAATAATCAAATAAAATAGGTCGATATTCTCTTAAATCTCTTAATAATAATGGAATATTTGCATTCATAGATTCCAAAATCGTCATAGGGAACAGCTCTTCAAACGAAAGTTGTAACATCACATCGCCCATATTAAAGAACTCATTCATTCGTTCTCTTTCTACAAGCCCTAAGAAATGAACATTACTTGGTAATTCATCCATATGTTCCATAATTTCTTTACGACCTTCAGAAATCCCTTTAAAAGCAAAATCACCTGCCCATACAAATTGGATATCAGGCATTTTTTTAGCTAAATCAATAAATTCTAAAACACCTTTTCTCATTTGTAATTGACCTGCAGATACAACGGTAAATTTATTTGGATCTAATCCAAAAGATTCCCGAAGAGTTGCTTTTGAACGATCCGTAATTTTATAAAAAGTATCACGTGATACAAAGTTTGGAATGTACGTGATTCTTTCTTTTGGAATTCCATAATGTTCTAGATCTTCAATAAAACGTGGATTAACGGTTACTAGGTAATCTGCTTGTTTATAAAATTGAAGAACGTATTTATAAAATAATTCTTTAATCGGACGAGGTAGGGAAATACTTTTTTCTAAAGTTTCCGGTAAAAAGTGAACAGAAGCTATCATTGGACGGTTTTGTCTTGTGATAACAGATTTAATTAAAAAATCTGGATTAATCGTATGAATATGAGTAATATTGTATGTTTTTAATTGATTCACAACGACTTGATAGTCTTTTAAACCTTCTGTTACGAGATTAATTTGTTCTTCTGTAGCAGATAGAACACCTTGTCCTTTTACACTATCTGCTCGTGTAAGCATATTGATCGTTAACATATTGACTCCTTTAAGAAACAATTTCGTTTACTATTCTACCATGAAATGAAGCATTTGGAAAATAGCTAGTAAAATCTTAAGAAAAGATTTGAAAATTAAAAGATAACTTTTTGCCTTATGGGTAATTTTTTTGTATACTAGATACAGAGAAATCAAGAGAGGTTATTCATGAAGCGTCAAAAAAATAAACCTAAAGGTAAAGCATCTAAAAATTCAAAAGAAGCAATGACATTAGTGGATTGTTATTATATCCCAACAGCAATTGCAGAACATTTTTGCCTATTAAGAGAGCATTGTGCGACAGAAGTAGAACAAACTTTATTACAGCACTTTGCGAAAGTTCAAAGAGAACAACGGGAAGACATTGGCGAAGTAATTGTTGCTTATGATGAAGCTGGTACATGTCATGGTGAGATTAGTTTAAGTCCAACTGAAATATCAAAATTAGAAAAAGAAATTTCAGCCGAGAGATTAGATAAATATTTAGAAATTTATTTCAAATAAGATATTTTAAATAATGGATGAAGTATAATCTTTAACAACTCCTGTTGGAAATTCCTTCAGGAGTTTTTTTCTTAAGTCGTGTAATTTGCCTCAACACTTGGAGCTTGATATCATCAAATAGAAAGGTAGGAGATACTATGGAATTTGGAATTCGTAATTTTACGTTTAGAAATCCAACGAAAATTTTATTTGGAAAAGATCGTATTAAGGATATTGATGGAGAAATTCCAAAAAATGCAAAAGTATTAATTTTATATGGAGGAGGTTCTGTTAAACGAAATGGAGCCTTTGATCGTGCTGTACAAGCATTAGGAAATCGTGAATGGGATGAGTTTGGAGGAATCGAAGCAAACCCAACATACGAAACATTAATCAAAGCTGTTGCACGTGTAAAAGAAGAAGGTTTTACTTATTTACTAGCAATTGGTGGTGGTTCTGTCATTGATGGAACAAAGTTTGTAGCAGCAGCAAGTGTTTTTGATAGCAATCCATTAGATATGTTTAGAGGAGGATTTGGAAAAGGGCTTCCTGTTACAAAAGCTGTTCCATTTGGAACGATTTTAACATTACCTGCAACTGCATCTGAAATGAATAGTGGTGCTGTGATTACCTTTGTAGCATTAAAAGCAAAAGTAAGTTTTAGACCAGATGTTACATTTCCTCAGTTTTCAGTACTAGAACCTGAATTAACGTATACATTACCAAAACGTCAATTAGTCAATGGGGTTTTAGATACCTTTATTCATACGATGGAAAATTATTTAACATATCCTGTAGATGCAAAATTACAAGATCGTTATGCAGAAGGCATTTTACAAACATTAATTGAAATTGCACCAACAGTCATTGATGAGGATAATCACGACTTTGCTGCAAGAGCGAACTTTATGTGGTGTGCAACAAATGCATTAAATGGAACAATTTCTGCAGGTGTGCCAACAGACTGGGCAACTCATGCATTAGGTCATGAAATTACATTAAATCATGGAATCGATCATGGACGTACATTATCGATTGTGTTGCCAGCAATGATGAAAGTACGGAAAGAACAAAAATGGGATAAACTCATTCAATATGGGAAACGAGTTTGGTATTTATCTGGAACACCAGAAGAAATCGTCAATGGAGCAATAGAAAAAACGGAAGAATTCTTTGCATCATTAGGTGCACCAATTCGATTTAAAGATATTTCATTAGATGAATCAGTCATTGAAGCATTAGTGGAAGGATTAGGACGTCACGAGAAAATTCATTTATCTGAGCATCATAATTTAGAATTAGAAGATGCAAGAATTATTTATCAAACTGCATTATAGTAGGGGGAAGGAGCGAAAAAATGGCAAGTGAATTAATTGAAGAAAAGTTAAAACAATTGCCTGATTTACCAGGATGTTACTTGATGAAAAATCAAGAAGATGACATTATTTATATTGGTAAAGCAAAAAACTTAAAAAATCGAGTTCGCTCCTATTTCCGTGGAGCACATAATACTAAAACTGAAAAATTAGTGAGTGAAATTCATCATTTCGAATTTATTGTTACAAAAACGAATAAAGAATCATTATTATTAGAGATTAATTTAATTAAGAAATACCAACCTTATTACAATATTAAATTAAAACAAGGAACCATGTATCCTTATTTAAAAATTACAAATGAGAAAGACCCTCAACTGATTATTACAAGTAATGTTGAAAAAGATGGAGGCATGTATTTTGGACCCTATCCGAATGTTTATGCGGCAACAGAAACGCAACAGCTCATTCAAAAAATTTATCCATTAAGAAAATGTGGAAAAAATGAAACACGCGCTTGTTTTTATTATCATTTAGGGCAATGTATTGGCTGTTGTGATCATGAAGTTTCACCAGAAATATATCAACAACAAAAGAAAAAAATCCAACGATTTCTTGAAGGCGATGTAAAAGAAATTAAGCAAGATTTACAAAAGAAAATGGATGAAGCTTCAGAACAATTAGAATTTGAACGAGCCATTGACTATCGAAATCAAATTCAATACATCGAAACAACAGTAGAAAAGCAGCATATTATGTCTCAAGACTTTACAAATCGGGATGTATTCTCATTCTATATGGATAGAGGTTGGATTTCTATTCAAGTCTTTTTACTCAGACAATCCACAATTATCAAGAGAGAAGCAGCATTATTCCCGATTTATAATTCAGCAGAAGAGGAATTGATATCATTTATTGTACAATTTTATCAAGAACAAAATCATATTTTACCAAAAGAAATATTAGTTCCAGCAGAAATTGATAAGGAATTATTGGCTGAAGTATTAGAAGTTAAAGTATTAACTCCTCAAAGAGGACCGAAGAAGCGAATGCTTGATTTAGCGACACAAAATAGTGAAGTAGCTTTACTTGAAAAATTCAAGATTGATGAAAATAGTCAGCAAAAAACATTAGGTGCGGTGGAACAATTACGACAAGCACTTGATTTAAGCCGTTTAAGTGTCATTGAGTCATTTGACCACTCGAATATTCAAGGGACAAATCCTGTATCAGCAATGGTTGTATATCGAGATGGAAAACCGGAGAAGAAAAGTTATCGAAAATTCAATATTAAAACGGTACAAGGGAGTCATGAATTTTTAACGACTCAAGAAGTTGTTAGAAGACGATATTCAAGATTATTAAAAGAACAAAAACCTTTACCGGATTTAATTTTGATGGATGGTGGAAAAGTTCAGATGAGAGCTGCCATGGAAGTTTTAGAAGATGAACTCGGATTATCGATTCCAATTGCTGGAATGGTAAAGGATGAGAAACATAAGACTGCTCATTTACTGTATGGGGAAGAGTATGAACAAATTGAATTAGATCCAACGAGCCAAGCTTTCCATTTATTACAACGAATTCAAGAGGAAGTTCATCGATATGCGATTACATTCCATCGTCAGGTACGAAGTAAAAATGCTTTTTCATCCATTCTTGATGAGATTGAAGGAGTTGGACCAAAGACTCGTACGAAACTATTACAGCATTTTAAAACGATGAAGGGAATTCAAGAAGCAACAGTTGAGGAAATTCAAAAGCTTGGAATTTCTGAGAAAGTGGCAAGAAGGATTAAACATTCTGTAAAATAATATCATTGGGATTTCTCTTGGGGTTTGAGGCCGCCAGTAGCCTCCTTAGGAGTCACATGATATTTTACAACTGCGATAAATCCCATGTGTTCCAAACTGTACCTTTAATTGTTATAAAAAGTTTCAATATTGTTTAAGTGTTTATATAACAGGTTTTTTAATCTGTTATATTTTCTTGTAAAAATAGTAAAAAAAGATTGATTTCTTCCTCATGATGTGCTATCTTATGTTAGTCAAAAATTTATGAAAAAAGGCAGGTAAAATCATGAACAAATGGTTTAAACTAGGTGCAGTTGCTGCAACATTATTTTTAGGAGCTTGTTCAACTTCAACAAGTACTACTACAAGCAAGGATACTGTATCACAAGCGCAAAAAAATTGGGATGCAATCGAAAAAGCAGGAAAGATTAAAGTTGCAACAGCAGGTACTTTATATCCACAATCATTCCATACAGATAAAGACAATTCTTTAACTGGTTATGATGTTGAGATTGTAAAAGAAGTTGCTAAACGCTTAAACTTAGAAGTTGATTTCACTGAAATGGGTGTTGATGGTATGTTAACAGCATTAGATAGTGGTCAAGTGGATATTGCGAACTATTCAATCGAAGAAGGATCAAAATATGTTGATAAATATTTACGTACTGAACCTCATAAATATTCATTTACATCAATGGTAGTTCGTGAAAGCGACAATTCAGGTATTTATTCTTGGGCTGATGTAAAAGGTAAAAAAGCTGCAGGTGCTGCAAGTACAAACTACATGAAAATTGCTAAAAAATTAGGGGCAGAATTAGTTATCTATGACAATGTTACAAATGATGTTTATATGTCTGATTTAGTAAATGGTCGTACAGATGTTATTATTAATGACTACTATTTACAAAAAATTGCTGTAGCATTCGGTAAAGATACTTTCCCAATTAAAATTAACGAAGGTATTTACGCAAACCCATATAGCGCAAGCTTCTCTATTAAATTAGGAAATGACGTTATCCAACAAAAATTCAATGAAGCATTAAAATCAATGAAAGAAGATGGAACTTTAACTGAAATTTCTAAAACATTCTTTGCTGGTGAAGATGTAACTCAACCAAAAGACTTGAAATTAGAAAAAATTGATTTTTCTGATGTAGAATAAGAGGCGATGACGTTTGTTTAATCTTAAGTTAGCGATTCATAGTCTTTCCTTTGTATTAAGTGGTTTACAATATACATTAGGAATTGCTGGAGTAAGTTTTATTTTCGGAACGATTTTAGGGTTCATGTTTGTTTTAATGAAACGTTCGAACATCAGAGTTCTAAGAATGATTGCTAATTTCCATGTTTCTTTTATGAGAGGAACTCCTACATTAGTATTTTTATTCTTATTATATTTCGGATTACCTTATTTAAAAATTCAACTTCCAGCTCTAGTCTGTGCAATCTTATGTTTTAGTATTGCCAGTAGTGCATACATCTGTGAAGTACTACGATCTTCGATTGATGCAGTGGACTATGGACAATGGGAAGCTTCTACTTCCTTAGGATTGAATTATTTTCAAACATTAAGAAGAGTGATTGTTCCTCAAGCATTTAGAATTTCAGTACCGCCTTTAAGTAATGTGTTATTAGATATGATAAAAGGAACTTCGTTAGCAGCAATGATTACGGTACCTGATATTTTTCAAAATGCTAAAATTGTTGGAGGTCGAGAATTCGATTATATGACGATGTATATTTTAGTAGCATTAATTTACTGGAGTATCTGTTTAGTGTTTGAACAAGGTCAGAAAATTTTAGAAAAAAGATTATCATTATATTAAGGTTGTTCGACAAATCCTGTTGGTGAGAAATCACCAACAGGATTTTTTATATGCAAAAAAGAGAAATCCGAGTTATGATTAAGTCGACCAAAACCAATCAAAGGAGGATTTCTCTCATGGACTATTGTATACGAAAATTACTAGGATTAACAGAAAAAAATTTTATTGCGGATGAAAATTGGTTAGAAATCGTAACAGAAAATAATGAAATCGTTCATAAAATTAAAGGAACTTGGACAAATACTTGTACTTCTTGTCCTCATTGTTCAAGTAAAACTATCATTAAGCATTCTCCTATGGAACATAAAATAAGAATCCCACATCTATACGGAAATAAAACTCTTTTAGACTTAAAAGTACAACGATTTATCTGTAAAAATTGTCATAAAACATGGGTTGTAGATTGCCCTCTTGTTCCTAAAAACAGTAATATTTCTTATGATTTAGCGTGTCAAATTATGTTGTACTTAAAAGAAAACTTCTCTAGAAAAACAATCGCCAAACTTCTTTCAATTTCTGATAAGACTGTTGAAAGAGTGATGAAGAAGTTCAAAATAAAAACAATGCAACGATATAACTATTTACCTAAAATACTTTGTTTAGATGAATTTAGAGGCGTTAAAACGCAACAAGGGAAAATGAATTTCATTTGTTTAGATGGAGAAAATCGCCAATTAATTGATATTTTACCTGGTAGAACACTTCATGAATTGATTTCTTTCTTTATGAAGTTCTCCCGTAAACAACGTTTAAAAGTAAAATATTTAGTGATGGATATGAATGCTTCTTATCAAAACCTTATTAAAACAGTATTTCCAAACGCTGTTATCGTAGTAGATCGATTCCATATCGTTCAACATATGAATCGCAATTTTAATCAACTTCGAGTTGTGATTATGAAGCAATTCTCTGCTAAATCAACACAACAGAAGACATTAAAACGCTACTGGAAACTACTGTTAAAACCAAGTGAAGAATTGGATGAAGAAAAACTGCACTATAACTATCACTTTAAGACGCATCTCACCCAAGCACAATTAGTGGAAAAATTATTGA
>NZ_KI391971.1:560900-953928 GCF_000162475.2 Granulicatella elegans ATCC 700633 | reverse complement strand
AAGAAGATTATGAGTGTTTATGACATGCATAAAGGAGATTCCAAGACAATTACCTTATGAATTTAAGAAGAAGTTTGAAGTATTCAAACGTTTTAAGAATGGGATTTATGAAGCATTTACGACAGGATATTCCAATGGAGCTATTGAAGGGACGAATAATTTCATTAAAGTAATTAAACGAGTGGCATATGGATATCGAAATTTTGAGAATATGAAATTAAGAATAAAGATTATCAAAGGATGTTTCTTTACCCCGGTCAATAGAAAGTCATTATGATTTAAGAAAGGTTGTATAGAGTCATTTTAACTTGACAATGAGCCTCCATGGGCATGTTGAATTGGGGGAAGCGAAAAATAATATCAAATTTCACAGCCCCCAAATCGCTAATCGCGGATAACATGCCCCTGCTCATTATAAAGTTAAAACTAGATTTCATTCATAGTTATGTTTGTGGTGGATTCATCAATAGACTAAATATTTCAGTTTCTCCCACCTTATTTATTAAAAATTAAAGACTTAATTTGGTGTTACATTTGATTCACCAACAGAATTTGTCGATGAGCCTATATTAAGAATGAAGAGGTTGGAATTCCAGCCTCTTTTTGTATGCAACGAGGATTGCTAGAGATTTTAATGAAAATATGATAGACTATCCAGGAAGAAAAGGAGTGGTGATCATGAAAAAATTAGCAATTATAGGCACAGGGTGGATATCTTCATCTTTTGTAGAAGCGGTGCAACAAACAAATAGTTTTGAAGTAGTATCTGTATACAGTAGAACACTACAAAAAGCAGAAGAATTTGCTAAAAAGCACCAGATTCCTTCTTGGACAAATCAATGGGGTGAATTTTTATTAGAAAATAATTGGGATGTTGTCTATATCGGATCACCAAACCATACACATGGTGACTATTCAAAACAATTATTAGAGCATCAAAAAAATATTATTGTTGAAAAACCTTCTTTTTTATCGGTTGAAGAGTGGGATGAAGTTCATCAATTAGCGACGGAAAAAAACTTATTCGTGATTGAGGCTATTCGTCATTATTATGAACCAGCCTTCCAAGAAATTAGAAAAATAATTGCTCCTAGAATGAATGAAGTAAAAGGAGCAGTTTTATCGTACGCAAAATATTCTTCAAAATATGATGCATTTTTAAGAGGCGAAATTGCGAATTCATTTTCATTATCCTCTGGTGGGGGTGCTTTAATGGATTTAGGAGTTTATCCTATTTACAATGCGATTAGTTGGTTTGGAATGCCAGAAAAAGCTCATTATCAAGCACGTAAATTACAAAATCAAGCGGATGGACAAGGAATTGTATCATTGGAGTATCCAACATTTGATGTAACGATTTTTGTTGGGAAAGTATTAAATGTATGTCTTCCTCAAGAAATTTACTTTGGTAAAGAGACACTACAAATAAATGACTGCCAAGAAATTAAAGAAGTCAAAACACTATATATGAGTGAAGTTGTGGAAACAAAGGAATATGAACTTCGTAGAAATCCATTAGAATGGGAAGCTATTGGTTTTGTAAAAATATTAGAACGTACACCAGAATCCCTAAAACAATATGAACAAAGTAAAAAAATAAGTCGTAATGTTTTAGAAGTGATTGAAGCATTAAGAAATTCAGCAGGAATTACATTTAATTAAGGAGAAATCATGAAAGAATATATTCAAAACAAATGGAATGAAAAAGGTTTTAAAGACTTAACGCCGATTCAAGAAGCAACAAAGGAATTGATTCAAAATGGGGAAGATGTAGTAGCAGTCTCTCCAACTGGAACAGGAAAAACATTAGCTTACTTGTTACCCTTATTAGAAAAAATTGAAATCAATCATGAACTACAAGCAGTCATTTTAGTACCTAGTCAAGAATTAGCACAACAAATTGGTGAAGTCATTCGTGAATGGAAATTGCCAGAACTAACTATGTTAGTTTTAGCAGGAGGAGCTAATGTAAAGCGTCAAATTGAAAACTTAAAGAAAAAACCTGAATTAGTTGTTGGAACACCAGGACGATTAACAGAATTAGCGAATCAAAGAAAATTAAAACTTCATCAAGTTCAAACACTTGTTTTAGACGAAGCAGATTATTTATTAGCACAAGAACATTTAGAACAAACTCGTTCCTTTATAAAAAAATGTCCATCACAACGACAAATGATTTGCTTTTCAGCCACTAAAAATGAAATATTAGAATCTATTCACCAATGGATTAATATGACACCAAAATGGGTTGAAAATGAAAAGAAAATGTCAGGAAATGGGAATGTAAAACATGTGTATATAGAATCTCCTGTACGTAAAAAAAATGAATTGTTAAGAAAGTTTGCAAATATGAAGGAATATCAAGCATTAGTATTTGTCAATTCACTCGCAAATGCAGGGATTTTAGCAGAAAAATTACAATATCACAATATTCCTTGTGCCTTATTAACGAGTCAAGAAAATCAAATTAATCGTAAAGCTGCGATTCAGGCGTTTAAAAAAGGAGAAGTTCCTATTTTATTAACAACGGATGTGGCAGCACGTGGATTAGATATTGAAGATTTACCAGTCGTCATTCATTATGATTTACCTGAAAATAAAGAGGTATATACTCACCGTTCAGGTAGAACTGGAAGAATGGGAAAAGATGGATTAGTTATTAGTTTTGTTACAGAAAAAGAAGTAAGAGACTTGAAAAAATTGATCCCAGCTGATGCAACACTAGAAGCATTTCAAGTTCATTCAAGCCAACTACAAGTTGCACAGAAGAAAAAAGTGGTGGAAAAGAAACCTTATAAACCAAAAGAGAAAAAAGGAACTGCAAAAAAAGCTTATCCATCAAAAGATAAAAAATCCTTTAAAACTAAAAAATCATCAGGAAAGAAAAAGTAAAAAGGAGTCTCTTAAATGCTTACATTGGAGTTTTTAAAAAATCATTTAGAAGAATATCATTTACCGTATGAAGACAAAGCTGTGTTCATTCAAGTCAAAAGACTCCCACATGAAGAAAATGCGATTTGCTATTGGTCTTCAAAGGGATGTGTATTTTTGGGGTTAAAAGATGATGCGACTTTTACTGATACAAGACCTCTACTATTTCCAGTTGAACGAGTAGAGAAAGTACAGTATCAAAAGAAATTTTTATCAAATGATGAATTCAGTTTTGAAGTTGAAGGAGAAAAGTTTCAATTTGAAATTCCTCATCGTTCTAAATATTTTTCAAATCAAAAAGAACAATTAAAACTGTTCCGAGTAATGATGGAACAATAAAGGAGACGGACATGGAAATTATTCGTTCGCACCAAAATGCAATGGTAAAAAATTATCAAAAGTTACAAACTTCCAAAGGTAGAAAAAAATCGGAAGCGTATATGATTGAAGGGGAACATTTAGTTGAAGAAGCCATTCAATCAAATATTTCCATTCAACGTTTAGTAGTCAGTGAGGACACGATTCAATTTTATGAAAAATGGACAAAGAGCTATCCAACAATGTTTGTTTCAAAAGAAGTGTTTGAAAAGTTATCGATGACTCAAACGAATCAAGGTATTTTAGCGATTGTACCATTAGAAAAGAAACCATTGGTCGAAGTTCCTCAGGGGCGTTATCTTTTAGCAGATGCGGTTCAAGACCCAGGTAATTTAGGAACGATTATTCGTACTGCCGATGCTGCAGGATTTGATGCAGTTGTTTTAGGAGAAGGCTGTGTGGATTTATACAATGATAAAGTTGTTCGATCCATGCAAGGAAGCCAATTTCACGTAGCGATTTATCATGAAAATTTAATGGATGTATATGGGAAGTTAAAAGAAAATGATATTCCAATCGCGGTAACAGCACTTCATCGTGATGCTAAAGATTTCAAATGGTTAACTGGCAGAGACTCTGTTGCAATTGTGGTTGGAAATGAAGGAAATGGCGTTCGTGACGAATTGATTGAATCTGCGGATTTCATTATTCAGATTCCAATGTTTGGTCAAGCAGAATCGTTGAATGTTGCTATTGCGACGGGGGTACTTATGTACCAAACGAGAATATAGTTTATAGGGATTGGGCTGATGTTGTGAGGCCGCCAGCAGCCTTGCGTTGCAAGTCTCATGGCTAATTTTTGAGCCTTGGGTCTCAAAAATTGCCTTAAAAGCTTCCTGGAAACAGGAAGCTTTTATTTCACAACGGCGCCCAATCCCAGGTGCTTCAGTCATAACATGAGGGGACGTTTAGGATGTAATCTTTTACGTTCTGTCGTGTGGCAGAGGCGCTTCGCTGTCTGCCTAATGAGGGACTATTTGAGGTTAGTGAGTTAGCCCTAGTTTAGTACTTCTCATCGGTTTTGAGCGTTTTGTTTGATTGATATCTTTATCTGTGCTATACTATTTACGAATTAAGATGACGTGGAAAGGAGAGTGAGCAGGAATGCTCACTCTTTTTACGCAGTTATGTAAAGGAGGTTATCTATGAGTAAAGTAGCAGAATTAGTTTCAACACTCGCTTTGCCAGTTATTGAAGCAGAAGGGTTTGAATTAGTCGATTTAGAGTTTGTAAAAGAAGGGAAAAATTGGTTTTTACGTTTTTACCTTGACAAACCAGGTGGAATTGATTTAGATGATTGTGCGTTTATGAGTGAAAAATTTAGTGAATTATTAGATGCACAAGATCCAGATCCGATTCCTCAAGCGTATTTCCTTGAAGTATCTTCTCCTGGTGCTGAACGTCCTCTGAAAACTGAGAAAGATTTGAAAGAAGCGATTGGACAATATGTTCATTTATCTTTCTATCAACAAGTTGAAGGTGAAAAGTTTTTAGAAGGATTTTTAACAGAAGTAACTGATGAGTCAGTGACTTTAGAAGTGAAAATTAAAACGCGTAAAAAATCAGTTACGATTGTGCGTGAAAATATTGCAAAAGCTCGATTAGCGATTCAATTCTAGGAATCAATGAGAAACATTTTTGACAAAGGAGTCACATTATGAGTAAAGAAATGATTAAAGCATTAAATATTCTTGAAGAAGAAAAAGGGATTTCTAAAGAAGTTGTAATTACAGCTTTAGAAGCTGCTCTTGTTTCTGCTTATAAGAAAAACTATGGACAAGCACAAAATGTTGAAGTTGAATTTGATGCGAAAAAAGGAAAAATGCATGTATACGCAGTGAAGGAAGTTGTGGAATATGTATTTGATTCAACACTTGAAGTGAGTATTGACGAAGCTCATGAATTACATAAAGCTTATGAAGTTGGAGATAAAATTCGTTTTGAAGTAACTCCAAAAGACTTCGGACGTATTGCTGCACAAACAGCGAAACAAGTCATTATGCAACGTTTAAGAGATGCTGAACGTACAAATATTTATAACGAATTTATCGAATATGAAAATGAAATTATGACAGGTGTAGTTGATCGTCAAGATTTCCGTTATGTATATGTGAATTTAGGTAAAATTGTTGCAGGAATGACAAAACAAGATCAAATTCCTACTGAAGAATATTTACCAGATCAACGTATTAAAGTATTAGTATCTAAAGTTGATAACACAACTAAAGGTCCATTAATTTTCGTAAGTCGTACACATCCAGATTTATTAAAACGTTTATTTGAACAAGAAGTTCCTGAAATTTACGAAGGAGTTGTAGAAATCGTTTCTATTGCTCGTGAAGCAGGAGATCGTGCCAAAGTTGCAGTACGTTCTAGAGATACGAACTTGGATCCAGTTGGTACTTGCGTTGGACCTCGTGGGCAACGTGTTCAAAATATTGTAAATGAATTAAATGGCGAAAATATGGATATCGTTGAATGGAACGAAGATCCATCTGTATACATTGCGAATGCATTAAATCCTGCACAAGTTGTGAAAGTAGATTTTGACTCTGATCGTAATAGCTGCATTGTTGTAGTTCCAGATCATCAATTATCATTAGCGATTGGGAAACGTGGACAAAATGCTCGTTTAGCAGCTAAATTAACAGGTTTCCGTATTGATATTAAATCAGAATCAGCTTATCAAGAATATTTAGACCAATTAGATTCAGAATTACCTACAGTTGAAGAAGATTCAAGTGAAGAAGTTCAAACTGAAGAATAATCAAGAAGGAGGCATCTTATGAAAAAAAGAAAAGTTCCAATGCGTCGTTGTATAGCTTCTGGAGAAATGATGCCTAAGAAAGAATTGGTACGGATTGTTCGTAACAGTGAAGGTGTCGCTCAAATTGATCCTACTGGAAAAGTCAATGGAAGAGGAGCTTATATTACATTAGAACCGACTCTTGTTGAAAAAGCGTGGAAGAATCATTTATTTGAACGTCAATTAGAAATCGAAATCCCAGATAGTTTCTATGAAGAACTATTGCAATATGTGGATCACCAAAAAGCTAGAAAAGAGTTATTTAGTGATGGAAAGCATTGATAAAAAGAAAGCTCTCAATTTATTAGGTATGGCGACACGTGCTCGTAAACTAATATCTGGAGAAGAGCAAGTACTGCAAAGTATTCAAAAAGAAAAAGTGAATCTCGTTATTTGTACAACAAATAGTAGTGAGAATACCGTAAAGAAAATCAAAAACAAATGTGAATATTATGAAATCCCTTTTATTCAGCAATTTACAACGGAAGAAGTTTCGCAGGCGATTGGAAAACAACGTTCGATTATCGCCATTGCTGATCAAGGTTTTACAAAAAGTCTGATGAAGATGAAAGGATTTAACGATATGAACGAATAGGAAGGTGAACGTATGTCAAAAACACGTGTATATGAACTTGCAAAAGAGTTAAAACTACCTAGTAAGGACATTATCGAAAAAGCAAAACAATTAGGCATTAGTTATAACAGCCATATGTCAACAATGGAAGATGGAGAAATCGCAACAATTAAAGCTTCAATTTCAACAAAGAAAGAAGCTCCAAAAAAAGTTGTTGAAAAGAAAGAAACTCCTGCGCCTAAAAAAGTAGAGGCGAAAAAAGAAGCAGCACAACCTAAAAAGGAAACTGCTAAAAAAGAAGCAGTGAAAAAAGCTGAACATAAATCAGCACATTCACCAAAACAACAGGAAAAAAATCATCAACCAAACCAAAATCAAAATAAACATGGACATAAGAAGGAATCTATGCAAAAACAAGAAACAGTAGCAAACAAAGGACCAAAACATCAGTCACGTGATGAAGAATCATATTCAAATCATCGTGAATCTAAAAAGAATAATGATTTCAAACGTGGAAATCAAAAACGTGGTGGCGAACGTAATCAACAAGAAAACTTTAATAAGAAAAATCGTCATCAAAAAAATAATCGTAAGCAACAAAAGAATGCTGAACAAAAACCAGCAGTTCCAGCACGTAAATTCCATGAATTACCAGATGTATTAGTATATACAGATGGAATGACAGTTGCTGAATTAGCTAAAAAGATTAAACGTGAACCAGCAGAAATTATTAAAAAATTATTCTTATTAGGAGTAATGGCAACATTAAACCAAGGATTATCGAAAGATGCGATTGAATTATTAGCAGCAGACTATGGTATGGAAGCTGAAGAAAAAATCGAAAAAGATATTTCTGATTTAGATGTATACTTTGAAGAAGCAGCTGCTGAGAGCGACTCACACGCAGTTCGTCCTCCAGTTGTTACAATCATGGGACACGTTGACCATGGTAAAACAACTTTACTTGACCAATTAAGAAATTCTTCTGTAGTAGCTGGAGAAGCTGGAGGAATTACACAACATATTGGTGCTTACCAAATTAAAATTGATGGTAAACCAATTACATTCTTAGATACACCAGGTCACGCGGCATTTACAACAATGCGTGCTCGTGGTGCGGATATCACAGATATTACAATTATTGTAGTTGCTGCTGATGACGGTGTAATGCCACAAACAATCGAAGCAATTAACCATGCTAAAGCGGCAGATGTTCCAATTATTGTTGCTGTAAACAAAATTGATAAACCAGCTGCTAATCCAGGTCGTGTAATGCAAGAATTATCTGATTTAGGTTTAGTTCCTGAAGCATGGGGTGGAGATACAATCTTCGTTGAAATTTCTGCTAAATTTAATCAAAATATCGAAGAATTATTAGAAATGATTTTATTAGTAGCTGAAATGCAAGAATTAAGTGCAAATGCGAATCGTTTAGCCTTAGGTACAGTTATTGAAGCTCGTTTAGATAAAACAAAAGGACCTATCGCAACATTATTAGTTCAAGAAGGAACGCTTAAAGTTGGAGACCCAATCGTTGTCGGAAATACATTTGGACGTGTTCGTGTAATGGTGAATGACCAAGGACGTCGTGTGAAAACAGCTGTTCCAGCAACTCCAGTTGAAATTACAGGGTTAAATGCATCTCCACAAGCAGGAGACCGCTTCGTAGTATTTGAAGATGAAAAATCAGCTCGTGCAGCCGGTGAAGAACGTGCAAAACGTGCTTTAATTGAACAACGTAATGCTTCAAGCCGTATTACTTTAGATAACTTATTCTCAACATTAAAAGATGGAGAAATGAAAGAAGTTAACGTCATTATTAAAGCTGACGTACAAGGTTCTGTAGAAGCATTAGCTTCAAGTTTACAAAAAATTGAAGTTGAAGGCGTACGTGTGAAAATTATCCATACAGCTGTTGGGGCAATTAATGAAAGTGATATTACTTTAGCAACAGCAAGTAATGCGATTATTATTGGTTTCAACGTAAGACCTACACCTCAAGCGAAGATTCAAGCTGAATCTGATCAAGTAGATATTCGTTTACACCGTATTATTTATAACGTTATTGATGAAATTGAAACAGCAATGAAAGGTATGTTAGATCCTGAATTTGAAGAGAAAATTACTGGTTCTGCTATCGTTCGTGAAACTTATACAGTATCTAAATTAGGTACAATTGCTGGTTCATATGTTACTGAAGGGGTTGTAAAACGTTCTAGTCAAGTTCGTTTAATCCGTGATAACATTGTTATTTATGAAGGTGAATTAGCAAGCTTGAAACGTTTCAAAGATGATGCTAAAGAAGTGAAATTAGGATTTGAATGTGGAATTATGATTGAAGGCTACAATGATATTAAAGTAGATGATATTATCGAAGCATTTGAAATGGTTGAAATTAAAAGAAAATAGTCGTTAAATGATGGAATGAAGAGAGGAGAGTATCAAATGGCGAATTTCCGTGTTGGACGTGTTTCTCAAGAGATTTTGAGAGAAGTGAATGATATTTTGTCAAAAAAAGTTCGTGATCCTCGTGTGCAAGAAATTACGATTACTGAGGTAGATGTAACGGGCGATTTACAAATTGCGACGGTTTATTATACAACTTTACAAACTTTAGCGAGTGAGCGCCAAGCAACTGAGCGTGGATTGGAAAAATCTAAAGGTTTAATTCGTCGTGAATTAGGGAAACGTTTATCTCTCTATAAAACGCCTGAATTAATTTTTAAACGTGATGAGTCTGTTGATTATGGAAACCATATCGAAGAATTGTTGAAGAGTATCCAACAAGAAGACGAACAACGTTAATTAATAAAAAAAGAAACTCTCTGTAGTAGCTAGGGACGCAAGCAGCCTCGCTGTAGTGACCCCAAAAAGTTAGACTTTTTTGAGACGACTTTAGTCGTCTCTTTTTTCGATTCTTAAAATAAAATGTATGAATAACCCCCTAGGGGGTTCGCTCCAATTTTTGGCGTTTTTTTCTCTATACTAAACGATGTATTCTATATTGTACAGGACTCATCCATCCCAATTTTTCTTTAATACGATCTTCATTATAGTATTTAATAAATCGTTCAATTTCATTTTTTAATTCTTCATAACTATAAAATATTCTGCCATAATAAACTTCTTGCTTAAGCAAGCTGAAAAAATTCTCCATTATAGAATTATCTAAGCATGTTCCTTTTCTGGACATACTTTGAAATATTTGTCCATCCTTTAATCTAGAAGAATATTCTTTTAATTGATAAGCCCATCCTTGATCAGAATGAAAGGTTCTTCTATAAATACAATCTGATGTTATTTTTATTGTTCTGTCTAATACATCCAGAATATTTTTTACGGAAGGATGTTTTGTAATATTATAACTTAAGATTTCATTGTTAAACATATCCATAAATGGATCTAAATACAATTTATGGAGTGTTCTATTTCCTCTTTCATCTACTTCATAATACTTGAATTCTGTTGTATCTGTTGTGATTTTTTGATGTGGAATAGAAGTATGAAATCTTCTCTTAATTCTATTAGGCGCAATAACTCCAATTGTACCTTGATAAGAATTATATTTTCTACTTTTACGTGTAAAAGATGTTACTTGTAGTTTTAATTTTTGAATAATACGTTGAACTTTCTTTTTATTAATAGAATATCCTTGATTACGAAGTGTTGCATGTATCCTTCTATAACCATAATCCTTATACACACTACGAATTTCAAGTATTTTTTCTTCCATATCTTTATCTGGATGTTCTCTATTAAAACGTTTCTGCCAATACATAAAAGTTGATTTAGCCATACCTACATACTCTAAAAGATCTTTTAATTTGTATTTTTCTCGGAGACTGTCAATGACTTTAGCCGTTCTTTCGTTCTTGCTTCGTCCTCTAAATTCAGTCTCCGCATTGCTTTTAAAAAGTCATTTTCCATCCTTAGATGATAATTTTCTTCTTCTATTCTTTTAAATTCTTCTTCAGTTATTTTCTTTTGTTTTTTTGATTTTATTGGATGTTTTTTGTGAAATTCCACAGTATATTCCCTACCTTCCTGAGGGTTTTTCAAAGCTTCAGGGCCATCTTTTTTATATTTTTTAACCCAAGATCCGATGACCCCATGATTTAAAATTCCATATTTTAACCCTAATACACTATATGAACCATTTCCCTTTAGGTAAGATTCTACCACTAATAGTTTCAATTCAAAAGGGTATACACGTCCATTCTCTAAAACTTTTAATCCTTCATTGCCAAACTCATTATAGGCTTTTACCCAATAACCAATTTGTCTAGTGGATTTTAAACCAAATTTTTTACTTAAAATTTGATAGCCACCTTCTCCACGAAGATATGCTTCCACAACTTTCTTCTTAAATTCAAAGTCATATTTAGCCATAAAAATACCGACCTCCAAAAGTTAGATTTTTGGTCCAACTTTTTGGGGTCGGTACACGCTTTTGTGAGTCTCATTGCTAAAAATTTAGCCTAAGGTCTCAATTTTTCCCGTAATGGAATCCTGATAAAGGATTCCATTACTTGAGCTACTACGGAGAGTAATTTTTTATTATAATTTTTTACGTTTTGTACTAAGAAGAATTAGTTCTTAAGATAAAAAGAAACAAAAATTTCTATAGTAATATGCGTAAAAGTAGCCATTTGGCTACTTTTACTAGGGAAATTTGAGACCGTGGCTCAAATTTTAGCCAAGAGACCCCATAGGGGGCTACTGGCGTCCTATATTACTATAGAAAAATATTTTTCCTGCTTTTATTTATTGAAATAACTTCGTGAAAAATTTTCTAACTGTGGTATAATAAAAACACTATGAATAAAAGAGGTGTGTTATGATTTCTGCAAATGAGACTTGGATTCTTTGGTCCATTATTATCGTCATTGCAACAGCAAGTATTTATTTAGAAAATCATTATGAGTGGGCATCGAAAATTAGTGGTCCCATTATTGGTTTATTAGCAGCAGCTACATTAAGTAATGTTGGCATCATTCCTGTTGAATCTCCTGTTTATGATCAAGTATGGGATATTGTAGTTCCATTAGCGATTCCGATGTTGTTATTCACATGTGATTTAAAACAAATTTGGAAAGAAAGTGGACGTCTATTAATGATTTTCTTAATTAGTTCTGTTGGAACTATATTGGGGGCTTTAGTAGGATATGCCTTCTTAGGAAAATTAATTCCCGTATTGAATCATATTGCCGGAATGATGGTTGGAAGTTATATCGGTGGTGGTGTTAACTTTGTGGCAGTTGCTTCTGCATTTGATATTCCAAAAGAATTAATTTCTGCAGCTACTGTGGCGGATAATTTATTAATGGTATTTTATTTCTTAATTTTATTAATGATTCCATCTATGGCATTTTTCAAAAAACATTTTAAATCTGCTTATTCAAATGAAGAATTAGAAGACTCTAAACAATATCATTCAAAAACAGTAGTAACGTTACAAGATATTGCCTTTGTATTTGCGATTGCAGTAGTGATTGTAACGGTAAGCTTTAGTTTATCAAAAGGAATTGCGACTCTTGGACAAAATAGTGTGATTCAATTTATTTCTAATAAATATTTGATTCTAACAACTTTAACAGTTGCAGCTTCAACAATTTTTTCTTCATTTTTCAAGAAAATTCATGGAGCAAATGAAATTGGAACTTTCTTAATTTATTTATTCTTTGTCGTAATTGGAATTCCTGCTTCAATTGAAGCGATTATTGCGAAATCTCCATTACTTTTAGTATTCTGTGCCATTATGGTCTTTGTAAATATGTTCGTGACATTCTTGGGGGCAAAAGTATTTGGATTTACCATTGAAGAAGCTATTTTAGCATCAAATGCAAACATTGGAGGTCCAACAACAGCAGCAGCCATGGCAGTATCAAAAGGCTGGCATCGCTTCGTAGCACCAACCATGCTAGTAGGAACATTAGGATATATATTAGGAACCTATATCGGAATATTAGTAGGAAACTTACTCATGTAAAATAAAAGACAAACATCAACTTAGGAAAACCTAAGAAGATGTTTGTCTTATTTATTTGAAAAAAGACTTCCTATAGTAGTATGGGAAATATAAGCCAAGGCTTATATTTCAGGAAATTTTGAGACCCAGGATCAAAATTTAGGCATATAAGAAGTACAAAACATGTTTAGAGTTATGCTCACCAAAAAAGACTTCCTATAGTAGTATGGGAAATATAAGCCAAGGCTTATATTTCAGGAAATTTTGAGACCAAAGGCTCAAAATTTAGGCATATAAGAAGTACAAAAAAGTTTAGTGTTATGCCCACCAAAAAAGACTTCCTATAGTAGTATGGGAAATATAAGCGAAGGCTTATATTTCAGGAAATTTTGAGACCTAGGCTCAAAATTTAGGCATGAGACCGTAGGTCTGCTGCCGTCCTAATACTACTATAAAAAGGAAGTCTATTAAAGAATTATTTTTCTAGGTAAGTAACCGCCATTGCATCTATGCCTGTATGGCTCATAATAATTGGTGAAGTCATTACAATTGTAAGTTTAGCGTCTGGGAATAACTCACGTAAAGTATCGATTTGAGATTGATTAAACTCATTCAATCCAGCATGCATAATCCCAATTTCTTGAATCCCATTAGGGCAAGCTTTCATTTCCTCAAAAACTTCATCATATTTCTTCTGAAGAGACTTTAGACCTCTCCCTTTTTGAACAATCTCAATTTTACCATTGATGACTTCTAAAAATAGTTTAATGTTTAATAAATTCGAGAAAGCTCCCATGACACGACTAATACGGCCACCCTTAATTAAATTATCCAAATTTAAAACTGTTAAATATAATTTCGTACGTTGACGAGTACTTTCAATAACTTCTAAAACTTCTTCAGCACTTTTGCCTTCTTTGGCAGCATTCGCAGCTTCACGAACAATAATCCCCATTGAACGAGAAGTAAAGTCTGAATCAACAACTGTTACAGTTGATTCTGTAATATCTGCTGCTTGTCTTGCAGCATTTACAGTTCCACTAATTGAATTCATCAAGTGAATCGAAATAATTTCAGAACCGTCTTTTCCTAATTCATCATACAGTTCTACAAAACGACCAATAGAAGGTTGAGCAGTCATTGGTAATTCAGAACTTGCAATCATTTTATTTTTGAATTCTTCTTTTGTAATAGTTTCACCGTCTAAATAATGTTCCTCTTGAATGGTAATATTTAATGGAACTACATGAATATTGAAATCTTGGATTTCTTGTTCGGTTAAATCAGCAGTTGAATCTGTCACTATGATTATACGAGACATGTTGTCACTCCTTTTAACTTAATGTATTTCTATCATATCATATTTTTTTACAAAACACCTAGCATTAATATTTTTTACTAAGGATAGTGAATGGTTCTAGCATAGGATTTGTTTTTTTTTAAGTAAATCTGTGATAAAATATGATAAGTTATTAAGTTAAATTTATTGAAAAAGGAAGAAATCAATGGACGGAATTTTACCACTATGGAAAGAAAAAGGAATGACTTCATTCGACTGTGTCTTTAAAGTTAGACGCTTATTACAAACGAAAAAAGTAGGGCATTCAGGTACATTAGATCCAGAAGTAGATGGCGTTTTACCAATTTGTGTTGGAAAAGCAACAAAAGTGGTAGAGTATTTATTAGAATCCAATAAAGTCTATCAAGGAGAGATTTGTTTAGGCATTGCGACTGAAACAGAAGATGCTCATGGAGAAATCGTGAAACAAGAAGCGATTATGACTCCATTTACAACAGAAGAAATTGATTCCATGATGGAAACTTTCATTGGAGAAATTACTCAAATTCCTCCAATGTATTCTGCTGTGAAAGTTAATGGTAAAAGACTGTACGAATATGCTCGAAAAGGAGAAGTTGTTGAACGTCCAGAAAGAAAAGTTAATATCTACGAGTTTAAACGAACTTCGACTCCTAAATATGATGAAGTGACGAAAACACAAAAATGGACTTTTGAAGTGAGTTGCAGTAAAGGGACTTATGTTCGTACATTAGCTGTTGATTTAGGAGAAAAACTAGGAGTACCTTCTCATATGTCGCAGTTAACTCGTATTAAAAGTGGACCATTTATGTCAGAACAATGTGTGACCTTATCACAATTAGAAGCTTTAGTGGAACAAAAGCAAGCAGAATCGATTCTTCGACCTTTAGAAGAAGTGTTTCGTACATACCCTAGAGTGGATATTAGTGAGGAATTTATGACAAAAGTGAAAAATGGTGCCATTTTAACTACTAAAGAATTACCTCAAGTGATAGAACCTTCAACTTTTTATATTGAAGGTGAATTAATAGCCTTATACGGACCTCATCCTGAGAAAAAAGGACTATTAAAACCGATTAAAATGTTTTAAGGAAAGAGAGATAACATGCAAATTATAAAAATCACCCATCCTTATGAGCCTTCTCAAATTGTTCAAGAGCCGATAGTGTTGGCACTTGGATTTTTTGATGGAATTCATTTAGGGCACCAGGAAGTGATTCAACAAGCAAAGGAAAAAGCTCAAGAATTAGGCGTGAAATTAGCGTTAATGTCATTTGATCATCATCCTTCCATTATTTTCCAAGGAGCAGATCCAGACGAATTACAATATCTATCACCCTTTGAAAGAAAGATAGAGTTATTAGAAGAATTCGGCGTAGATATTTTTTACGTTATTGATTTTACAAAAGAATTTGCTTCATTAAGTCCTCAAGAGTTTGTTGACCAATATATGGTTGGGCTAAATGCTGTAACGGTTGTTGCTGGATTTGATTACACTTATGGAAAAAAAGAGATTGCTAATATGGAATTATTACCTACTTATGCAAAAGAAAGATTTTCAATTGTTACGATTTCTGAACAGCAGACAGAAAAACAAAAAATTGGTTCAACAGCGATTCGAAACTATTTAGAAACGGGTCAAATTGAAGAAGCAAATGCCTTATTAGGCTATGAATATACAATGATTGGAAAAGTTGTTCATGGTTTTGGGCGTGGAAGTGCCTTATTAGGATTTCCAACAGCGAATATTGATGTTTCAACGGACACTTATTTATTGAAAAAAGGAGTTTACATTGTAGAAATTCAAGTAGAAGATAAGTGGTATCCTGCGATGGCTTCAATTGGAGTGAATCCAACGTTTAATGATGTAACGAAAATTACGATTGAAGTGTATATTTTAGATTTCCAAAGAGATATTTATGAATTGCCTGTAAGAGTAAAATGGTTGCATTATTTACGAGACGAATTAAAATTCGATGGAGTAGAGGCACTAATTGCTCAATTAAAAGAAGATGAAGTAAATACAAAAAAATATTTTGAAAAATAATGGTGAAAATATGTGGTACTTGAAAAATTTTGACGAATTATCTAAAAAAGAAGTCATTGAAATTTACAAAACAAGAATTCAAACCTTTATTGTTGAACAACAATTAAATTATCAAGAAATTGATGAGATTGATAAAAGAGCGTGGCATTTATTTGAATCAGATGAAAATGGTAAAGTGATTGCTTATTTACGAATTTTCCAAGAAGTAGATGGAGCTCATATTGGACGTGTCATTGTTGATGAAGATTATCGTAGACAAGGAAAAGGAACTGCACTGATGGAAAGAGCGATAGAAATTTGTCAAGAATGGTATGTCGATCAGCCGATTATGATTCATGCACAAACGTATTTACAACACTTCTATGAATCATTAGGCTTTGAAGTTTGGTCACAACCTTATCAGCTAGTTGGAATTGAACATATGGATATGATTTTAAAATAGGAGGCATTTGTATGATTACTCGTTACACAAGACCGGAAATGGCTAAGATTTGGTCAGATGAAAATCGTTATCGTTGTTGGTTAGAAGTTGAGATTTTAGCTTGCGAAGCTTGGGCAGAGTTGGGAGAAATTCCAAAAGAAGATGTCCAAAAAATTCGTGACAATGCTAGTTTTTCAGTGGAAAGAATTTTAGAAATTGAAGAAGAAACAAGACACGACGTTGTAGCTTTTACTCGTGCAGTGAGTAAAACATTAGGGGAAGAACGAAAATGGGTTCATTATGGTCTAACAAGTACAGACGTTGTGGATACTGCCTATGGTTATCAATTAAAACAAGCGAATGATATTTTACGTAAAGATTTAAGACGTTTTTTAGAGATTATCCAACAAAAAGCACTTGAACATAAATATACCGTCTGTATGGGAAGAACGCATGGGGTACATGCAGAGCCAACGACTTTTGGGTTGAAGCTTGCATTATGGTATTCAGAAATGAAACGTAATATCGAACGATTTGAACGTGCTGCTCAAGGTGTTGAAGCTGGAAAAATTAGTGGAGCCGTTGGAACTTTTGCCAATATTCCAACTTCTGTAGAAGCCTATGTATGTGGTCAGTTACAAATTCGTCCTCAAGAAATTTCAACACAAATCTTATCGAGAGATTTACATGCGGATTATATTTCAACGATTGCTTTAATTGCAACTAGTATTGAAAAATTTGCCACTGAAATTCGTGGTTTACAAAAATCAGAAACACGTGAGGTAGAAGAATTTTTTGCAAAAGGTCAAAAAGGTTCTTCCGCAATGCCACATAAGAGAAATCCAATTGGTTCAGAAAATATGGCTGGCTTATCAAGAGTGATTCGTGGACATATGGTAACAGCGTATGAAAATGTCAATTTATGGCATGAAAGAGATATTTCTCATTCTTCAGCAGAACGTATTATTATTCCAGATAGCACAATTTTACTAAATTATATGTTAAATCGTTTTGGTAATATTGTTAAAAACTTAACGGTATTTCCTGACCGTATGCTTAAAAATATGGATGCAACATTTGGATTAATTTATAGCCAACGTGTTCTATTGAAATTAATTGATAAAGGATTAAGCCGTGAAAAAGCTTATGACTTAGTACAACCATGTACAGCATTGGCGTGGGATGAACAACGTTCATTTAGAGAAATTATTGAAAACCACGAAGAAATTATGTCATATTTAGGTACAGAAGAATTGAATGATGCCTTTGATTATCACTATCATATTCGACAAGTTGATGAAATTTTCCACAGAGTTGGACTTGACTAGTGCATTTTTCTAAAAAATATGGTATAAACGTATAGTAAACAAAATATGAAGGAGAGTTAACATGATTAACGTAAGTGATTTAAAAGCAGGAATGACTTTCATTCTTGATGGAAAATTAATTAAAGTGTTGGAAATCAGCCACCACAAACCAGGTAAAGGAAATACTGTAATGCGTATGAAAATCCGTGACGTTCGTAACGGATCAACAGTTGATACTACAATGAGACCTGATGAAAAAGTAGAACGTGCGCACATCGATACAAAAGACGTTCAATACTTATACAGCCAAGATAACGTTGGTGTATTCATGGACTTAGAAAGCTATGAACAATATGAAATTCCAGAAGAAACAATCGAAAACGAATTGAAATACATTTTGGAAAATATGGAAGTTAAAATCCAATTCTACGGAACAGAAGTAATTGGGGTTTCATTACCTTCAACAGTTGTATTACAAGTAACTGAAACTCAACCATCTATTAAAGGTGCTACTGTTACAGGTTCTGGTAAACCAGCAACAATGGAAACAGGATTAGTCGTAAACGTTCCAGACTTCATCGAAGCTGGCGAGTACCTAGAAGTAAACACTTCAGAAGGTACATACGTACGTCGTGCAACTAAATAATGAATAAAGAAAAGAAACAGTTTGCGAAAGCAAACTGTTTTTTTGATACGCTTCTGTTTCCATTTCTACTATCCTATGTTACACTAGCAAAAAGTGAACAAGAGGTGATTGAGATGAAAATTGCAGTAATGGGAGGTACTCCTGTTGATTCAAGATTAGGAAAGGAATTATTAGAAAAGCATGGCTTTGTCGATATTTTACCAGTGCCTATTTCGAATAATCCGATTGAACAAACAACTTTTCAATCTTCATCTAGTGAATATCGAATGGCTTTTATGAGAGAAAAGGTTGAAGAACTACGAGCGAAATATGATGCTATTTTTGTTTATTGTAATTCTCTTAGTTCGGTAGTAGATTTTGATCAATTATCTCAGGAGTATGAGATGCCTATGATTACGCCAATGCAAATGTATCGTCAATTAGCAATGGATTATCAACAAGTAGCTGTAATGGCAGCAAACTCTCATGGTTTAATGGGAGTTGAGAATAATTTATATAAAGCTAATCCTAGTTTACAAGTCATAGGAATTACGTTACTTGAATTAGTAAAATCAATTGAAGCAAATCTCTCACCAAAAGAAATTGCGATAAAGTTTGACTTTAGTAGTTTATTTACATTTTTTAATGGAAGCAATGTGGAAGCAGTTATTTTAGGATGTACTCATTTTCCATATATCAAAGAAGAATTAGAAAGTTTGACTAAACTCCCAATCATTGACGTTGGAGAATACATGGTTCGCACCTTAAAAGAGAAACTATAATAAAGGTCAAAAAATATTAGACTGCTATGTAGTAGCAAACTACAGGGAAAAATTAAGACTACAGTCTTAATTTTTAGCAATGAGACAGCGTTAGCTGGCTGCTTGCGACCTTGCTACTACATAGTACAGTCTATATATTATTAGATTGTATAAGGTTATGTAAAGGAGAAATCCCGATGCATAGCCTTTTTTATTGTATAAAAAATATTTTTAAAATCAGACTAAAGTCCGAGTGTTTTATTATTGACTTACTTTGACCAATATGATAAATTATACATGTGGTTAGCACTCGTCTTAGTCAAGTGCTAAAGAGAGGTGACCAAAATGTTAACCGATAGACAATTGCTAATCTTACAATCGATTATTCAACTATATACGGAAACATTAGAACCAGTTGGATCAAAAAAGTTGATGCAGCAAACGGGTTTAGCAGTTAGCTCTGCAACCATTCGAAATGAAATGATGAAACTAGAAGAGATGGGATATCTTGAAAAGAATCACTCCTCTTCAGGACGAGTTCCATCGAATCAAGGGTATCGCTATTATTTAGATAATATTTTACCCGTTCAGAACAGTCCCGTTTCATTAAGTATTCGAAATCAAATCCGTGAAACTTTCCAACAATCGACCATGGAAATTCAAGATGTCTTTAAAGTTTCGGCAGATATTTTGTCGACACTGACGAATTACACAACAATTTCCATTGGACCCGAAGTAAGGAGTGCTACATTATCCGGATTTCGACTCGTTCGACTAGGGCTAAACCAAGTGATGGCGATTTTAGTCATGAGCAATGGTTTAGTTGAAAATAAAGTTTACTCGATTCCAAGTGCGATTGATGATTCTGACTTAGATAAAGTTGTTCGAATCATTAATGAGGAATTGATTGGCTTGCCACTAGAAACAGTTCTCCAACGTTTGAAGTCTGATTTACCAGCTTTAATGAATCGATATATGAATTCTCAAATTCAAATTGTTAAAGTGATTCAAGATATGATGAACCAATTTGAACAAGATAGACTCCATGTTGCAGGAAGAAGATATTTATTAAACTACTTCGACTCACATGCCAATGTCCATCATTTAAAAGAAATTTATCGATTAATGGATGACCAATCGAAGATGCACGAATTAGTGATGCCTTCTAACCGAGATATCCAAATTCGTTTAGGGTCTGAGATGGATGATCCATTATTAGGAGAATTTAGTATTATTACAGCAAGCTATGAAACTCCAAAACATGATAGAGGAATCATTGCTTTATTAGGCCCTAAAAATATGCCGTATTCGAATGTCCTATCGATTGTTAAAGGATTACAAGAAGAGCTCACAACAACGATGGAGCAATATTATAAAAATTTATAAAAGGAGATGGAAGCTTGGAAACAAATGAAGAAAAAGACGTTCAACAAACTCAAGAAGTAGAAGAAGAGAAATCTCCTGAAACTGAAGAGTTTGAAGAAACTGTCGAAGAAACCGAAGAAGTTGAACCTTCTGTTGAAGAAAAATTACAACAAGAAGTTTCTCAACTAAATGACCAAGTATATCGCTTATCTGCAGAAATTGCGAATATTCAAAAGAGAAATGCAAAAGAAAGACAAGATGCAGCGAAGTATCGTAGTCAATCTCTAGCACAAAACTTATTGAATGTCATTGATAATCTAGAAAGAGCGATTGCCTCACCTAGTGAATCAGAAGAAGCGAAAAATCTTAAAAAAGGGATTGAAATGGTATATGAAGGTTTCTTATATGCCTTAAAAGAAGAAGGTATTGAAGAAATTGAAGCATTAAATCAACCATTCGATCCAAATAAACATCACGCTGTTCAAGCAATTCCAGCTGAAGAAGGACAAGAAAGTGATGTTGTTGTTCAAGTATTTCAAAAAGGCTACATGTTGAAAGACCGTGTGTTAAGACCAGCAATGGTTATCGTGTCTCAATAAGCCAACTAAAAAATTTAAAATTATAGGAGTGTATGAATTATGAGTAAAATTATTGGTATTGACTTAGGAACTACAAACTCAGCAGTTGCTGTATTAGAAGGAAATGAATCTAAAATTATTCCAAACCCAGAAGGAAATCGTACAACACCATCAGTTGTAGCGTTCAAAAATGGTGAAATTCAAGTAGGGGAAGTTGCAAAACGTCAAGCTGTAACAAACTTAAACACTATTTCATCAATTAAACGTCATATGGGTGACGCATCATATAAAGTTGAAATCGAAGGTAAACAATATACACCACAAGAAATTTCAGCTATGATCTTACAATACTTAAAAGGATATGCTGAAGAATATTTAGGAGAAAAAGTTGAAAAAGCAGTTATTACTGTACCAGCATACTTCAACGATGCTCAACGTCAAGCAACTAAAGATGCAGGACGTATCGCAGGTTTAGAAGTAGAACGTATTGTGAATGAACCAACTGCAGCAGCTTTAGCATACGGTTTAGATAAAGTAGACCACGAAGAAAAAATCTTAGTATTCGACTTAGGTGGTGGTACATTCGACGTATCTATCTTAGAATTAGGAGACGGCGTATTCGATGTATTATCAACATCAGGAGACAACCACTTAGGTGGAGATGACTTCGATAACAAAATTATTGAATTCTTAGTGGCTGAATTTAAACGTGATAACGGAATTGATTTATCTCAAGATAAAATGGCAATGCAACGTTTGAAAGATGCTGCTGAAAAAGCTAAAAAAGATTTATCAGGTGTAACTTCAACACAAATTAGCTTACCATTCATCACTGCTGGTGAAGCTGGACCATTACACTTAGAAGTAACATTAACTCGTGCTAAATTCGACCAATTAACATTAGATTTAGTAGAACGTACAAAAGAACCAGTTCGTCGTGCATTAAGCGATGCAGGATTATCAGCAAGTGAAATCGACCAAGTTATCTTAGTTGGTGGATCAACTCGTATTCCAGCAGTTGTAGAAGCTGTTCGTAAAGAAACTGGTAAAGAACCAAACAAATCAGTAAACCCTGACGAAGTAGTAGCAATGGGTGCTGCAATCCAAGGTGGAGTAATCTCAGGTGATGTGAAAGATATCGTATTATTAGACGTTACTCCATTATCATTAGGGATTGAAACAATGGGTGGTGTATTTACTAAATTAATCGATCGTAATACAACAATTCCAACAAGTAAATCACAAGTGTTCTCAACAGCTGCAGATAACCAACCAGCAGTAGATGTTCACGTATTACAAGGGGAACGTCCAATGGCAGCAGACAACAAAACTTTAGGTCGCTTCCAATTAACAGATATCCCACCTGCACCTCGTAATGTGCCACAAATCGAAGTAACATTTGATATCGATAAAAACGGTATTGTAAATGTTCGTGCAAAAGACTTAGGTACTGGTAAAGAACAAACAATTACAATTAAATCTTCATCAGGTTTAACAGACGAAGAAATTGAACGTATGGTAAAAGATGCTGAAGCGAATGCTGAAGCAGATAAAAAACGTAAAGAAGAAGTAGAGTTACGTAATGAAGTAGATCAATTAATCTTCACTGTAGATAAAACATTGAATGAAATAGAAGGTAAAGTAGACGCTGAAGAAGTTAAGAAAGCTGAAACAGCTCGTGATGAATTAAAAGCAGCTGTAGAAGCAAATGACTTAGAAGCAATGAAAGCTAAACGTGACGCTTTAAATGAAGTTGTTCAAAACTTATCTGTAAAATTATATGAACAAGCAGCAGCAGCTAGCCAAGCAGCTCAAGGAGCAGCAGGAGCTGAACAAGCAAGCTCTCAACCACAAGATGGCGTAGTAGATGCTGACTTCGAAGAAGTACAAGACTAATATAGAGCAAGTAAGAGTGGGAGAACTTCTTCCACTCGCTCTTTTGTAGAATGATATGATAAGGAGGGATAATGGTGGCAAAACGTGATTTATATGAAGTACTCGGAGTCTCCAAAGATGCCTCCGATACAGATATTAAACGAGCTTATCGTAAATTATCCAAACAATACCATCCAGATATTAATAAAGAAGCTGGAGCGGAAGAAAAATTTAAAGAAATAGCAGAAGCTTATGAAATTTTAAGTGATAGTCAAAAACGTGCTGCGTATGATCAATATGGTCACGCTTCATACGATCCAAACTCAGGATTTTCTGGGGGTGGTTTTGGTGGCTTTGGTGGTTTCGGAGGTCAAGGATTCTCTGGAAGTTATACAGGTGGATTCGAAGATATTTTCGATACATTCTTTGGTGGCGGCGGTGGTCGTCGTGGAAATCGTGCCAATATGCCACGTCAAGGGGCAGATTTACAATATGTCATGGACTTAACATTTGAAGAAGCGATTTTTGGTAAAGAAGAAGTGATTCATTACCATCGTAATGCAGAATGTGAAACTTGTCATGGTACTGGTGCAAAACCTGGTACAGATCCTGTGACATGTTCTAAATGTCATGGTTCAGGTGTGATCAATGTTGAAAGAGCAACACCATTTGGTAGAATGATGTCTCAAACAACGTGTGATGTCTGTGGTGGTACTGGACAAGAAATCAAAGAAAAATGTGAGACTTGTCATGGGCACAAACATGTAGAAGAAACGCATAAAGTGAAAGTAAAAGTCCCAGCCGGTGTAGAAAATGGAAATCAAATGCCATTACGTGGACAAGGGGAAGCTGGAGAAAATGGCGGCCCTTATGGTGACTTATATGTGATTTTCCGTGTTGGTAAGAGCGATACGTTTGAACGTGAAGGAGCAGATATTTTCTATGAACTTCCAATCAACTTTGCTCAAGCTGCATTAGGAGATGAAGTGGATGTTCCGACTGTTCACGGCAAAGTGAAATTAAAAGTTCCTGCGGGAACTCAATCTGGTACGGTTCTTCGTTTAAGAGGAAAAGGTGCGCCTAGACTTCGTGGTAGTGGAATGGGTGATCAGCATGTTACAGTACGTGTTGTAACGCCTAAGCATTTAACGGATAAACAACGTGAAGCGATGCAGATTTTCGCTAAAGAAGCGGGTACTCATGTTGAGGGCGAAGGCAATTTCTTCAATAAAATGAAGGATGCTTTTAAGGACAGTTTTAAATAATACAATAAATTTTTGAATGACTTCCTAATTATAGTAGTAAAGGACGGCAGCAGCCCTTCGGTCTCATGCCTAAAACTTGAGCCTAGGTCTCAAGTTTTCCTAGTAACAGTAGCCAATTGGCTACTGTTACGCTTACTACTATAGGAAGTCATCTTTTTTTACGTACCATATGAGAGTCCGTAAATATAGTTCGAATGACTTCCTGTCATAGTAGTATTAGGAAGGCAGTAGCCTCGTGGAACGAGTCTCATGCCTAAACTTTGAGCCTAAGGTCTCAAAGTTTCCTGTAAGATAAGCCTATTTGGCTTATCTTACCCATACTACTATAGGAAGTCTTCTTTTTTTGTTCATTTTATGATTTTTTTCACAAATATATTGTATTTCCTTAATAAATCCATATAATTGTAATTAGAAGGCGGGTAGCGTTTTCATATTTTAAGAATTACGAAACTAGATAATGATTAGGGGGAGTTTAACAATGAAATGGTTTAAAAATGTAAAATATAGTTTATTAGCATTACTTGTCTGTTCGGTTACTCTGTTATCAAGTTGTTTCAACAGTCATCCAATAGGGAAAAAATATTCTTTACCTCCTGAAGTAGACCTAAAAGTTGATTCTGAGAATGATGAAAGCGATGAATTATTACTTGAACACGATGGAGAAATAGATATAACTTATTTAGAAAGAGCTAAGCAAGTATTTTTAGTAGACTATCCCAAAGATGAAAAAGAACAATTAGTTGGTAAGACGATAACGATACGTGAACCATATTCTCTTTATAAGTCAGAGGAAATGGATAATAGAAAAAATTTTGAATTTACGATTTATGTAGAGGATGAACCTTATGCTTATATTGGTTTGAGTAAATACGATGTTAATGATGATAAGTTTGCTACATCATTTAGGCAAGCAAAATATTTCCCTAAGAGATTTCCGATGAAACATGGGTGCTATCGTTTTACAAAAAGCAAAGAAGGATTGCGTATTGAATCTGTGAAGTATGATTCAACAAAGCTATATGGAAATTTGAATAACGTAGTTTATACTTTTGATCCAAACGAATTATAAGATATTTTTGAATGACTTCCTAACATAGTAGTAAAGGACGGCAGCAGCGCTGTGGTTTCATGCCTGAGCATACTACTATAGGAAGTCTTTTTTTTTGTATAAATTTTATTTTTCATTCTTTTTCTGAAATTATTCTGAAGAGGGTACTCTACAATGAATTTATAAAGAGTATGAGGAGTGATTTTATGGAAAAAAATATTGAAATTAAGAATTTGTGTAAAGTATATGGAAATATTACCATATTAGACGATATAAATTTTGTAGCAAAGGAAGGGAGAGTGACTGCATTCTTAGGTCCAAATGGAGCAGGTAAAAGTTCTACCTTAAGAATATTATTAGGATTAGATCAAGCAACTTCGGGTAGCGCAACAATTGCAGGAATAAATTATAAAGATATCCGTAATCCTTTATTTGTTGTAGGAGCAACTTTTGATGGACTAGGGTCACCAAGTGATCGAACGGTATATCAACATTTAAGAATTGTAGCAGCCTCTAATGGAATTAAAAAAAGTAGAATTGATGAAGTATTAGTAGTAACGGATATTGTCCATAAAAAGAATGAATCCATTGGACATTTATCTCTTGGCGAGACACAAAGGGTTAGTCTTGCAACTGCATTACTTGGAAATCCACAATTTCTTATATTGGATGAACCGACAAATGGATTAGATCCTAGCGGTATTCGTTGGCTAAGAAATTTCTTAAAAGAACAATCTGAAAAAGGGAAGACTATCTTATTATCTTCCCATATTTTGTCAGAGGTAGAAGCTGTTACGGATGATGTAGTATTCATTCATAAAGGAAAAATTATTGCAAACGGAGAATTAAAGAAAATTATGAAGGATACGGTAAATCTAGAAGAAGTCTTTTTCAACCTTATTCAAGAAGGAGGAAAAGAAGATGAAGTTATTTTATAGTGAATTATTAAAGATTACTTATTCCAAACTTTTCAAAATTGTTTTGCTAATCCTTTTTATCGTACAACCATTTTTTGCCTATCTTGGTATAAAAGCAGTTTTAGAAATAGGATTACAGGCTACTCCTGAGAATACAGCTATTTTGGCAGAAGCGATTCCTCCGATTGAATATTTAGGATTTGATACAGTTATGTTAGGAATGATGCCAATGATTATTTTGGGTGCTGTTTATGGTGGAAGTGAATTCAAAAATCATCAACTGCGAACTACCTTATTAACTAATTGTAATAAGAAGAGTTTATACTTTTTTAAATTAATGACGTTAACACTTTTATCAGCTATCCTTTCATTTCTATCGATTATAGTTACCATTGAAGTGGCTCATTTTACATTAGGAAATTTAGGACTAAGTGTTTTATTAAGTTTTAAAGTTTGGTACTTTATTTTATTGGCGACACTAGCATGGGTAAGTCTCACGATTTTATCTTACTTTATAGCTTTTCTATTTCGAACAGCCATTGCTAGCTTATTATTTTTAATTCCTCAAATTTATAATGTTGGGGAGTTTCTCTCTACTCATTTTGAATGGGGAAAGGCTCTTCCAGTTGCTTTAGGAAATAGCTTCATTGCATCATCGGAAACTAGATTTTCATCTCATCCATTTTGGACGGCTACTTTATTGTTCCTTTGGGTGTTCATTTTTGGGATAATCGCTTATTGTCAATTTGAAAAAAGGGATGTAGGAGGGAATTTTTAATGCTAGGAAATCAGATAAAAAGTGAATTTTTGAAAATAATATATTACAAAGGATTATCGGTAACGTTAGTATTTTCTATTTTATTTCTATTAGCAATGTTACTGTCATTAAATCCTTCTTCTCTAATGATTAATCGAGATTTTATAGTGACACAGTTTTTGCAAAGTATCTATTTATCGCAAACAGTTTTTGCAGTTTTTTCTGCGGTATTTTGGGGAAGAGAGTTTCTTAAAAGTTCTTTAAGGACAAGTTTATTATCGACCCCTAGTCGTGTGAAATTTTTTTGTATCAAGGTAATCGTAACTTTGTTATCGATTTTATGCTGTTTTTGCATAGCCATTGGAGTGGGGATTGGATTAGTAACTTTTTATTTTAAATTTCAATTAAGTCCAGAATTTGTAAGTTTACTATTGTCAAAACTTATTCCACCTATAATTGCTACGTTTCAAATTAGTATAATTACATTCTGCTTAACGATACTTATGGAATCGATGGTTTCTTCTTTAACAATTGTATTATCCATGTTATTAGGACTAGGGCAATTATTATTACAATATTCTTCTCTAATGAATGTACTTCCTGTATTAGTGACTATGAATAGTTTTTCAATCAAAGAAATTTCTATCTATCCAAGTGTTATAGAAGGACTTTTGATTCAATCATTATGGACAATAGTTTTTATTGGATTAGCCTATTACCATTTGCATCTAAAAAGTGTAAAATGAAAGCAAGATAGGAGTGTTGGGGTATGTCATATAAAATTTTAGTCATTGATGATGATGAAACTATTTTAAGATTAATCAAAAATATATTACAGTTAAATGGTTATGAGGTTACTACTAGAAATGGCATTGAGGAAGTAAATATCTGTGACTTTGTCGACTTTGATTTAATATTATTAGATATTATGATGCCACTAGATGGCATAGCGATTTGTAATGAAATTAGAGAACAGATTAAAGCGCCAATTATTTTTATTACAGCTAAAGATATGGAGGAAGATTTAGTGAATGGATTGTTAGCAGGAGCAGATGACTATATTACTAAACCATTCTCAGTAAAAGAGTTTTTAGCAAGAATTAATATGCATCTTAGACGTGAAGAACGAAATAGACAAAATGGTAAACGATTAGAATTTGGTTCGATTTTAATTGATATGAATTTAAAAATAGTTTTTGTTGAGGAAAATGAAATCAAATTAACGAACCGGGAATTTATGATTATTCAGTTACTAGCTAGTCAAACTTCAAGAATATTTACCATTGAAGAAATTTATACTGTTGTCTATCCTAATAGTTCTAATACTCAATTTAGATCCATCTCTGAATATATGTATCAAATACGTTCAAAATTTAAACCTTACCACTTAAATCCGATTGAAACAATGAGGGGAGGCGGCTATAAATGGAAAATAAAATAAGCTTTAAACAACTTGTTCAAAAGACATGTCTTACCATTATAGTTGAGTTTGTAATTGCTATTTTAGTATTGTACCTACTTCCATTATTGTCGATTTCTATTAAAGTTGCTGGTGAAGAAACAGCTCATCCTGTATTATTGAATATTTTTTCTTGGATATATTTATGTATCGCTTTATTAGTGATTGTTAGTTTTAATATACGACAATTACTATTGAAAATACATAAAGAGATGAATATTGTTTACCATCAATCCATGTGGTTAGAATCTAGTGATTTAACAGAATCCTTAATGATTACAGAATTTATAGAAACGAATCAAAAAATTAATCAAATGCAACAAAAAATCGAAGGGATGCTTGAAAAAGAACGCCAACAAAAGGAAGCATTAGTGTTTAAAGTATCAGCAGCTTCCCATGATTTAAAAACACCATTAACAGTTATTCAAGGAAATTCTGAACTATTATCTCATTCAGCTATTGAAGAAAAATATCTTCCCTATATTCAAGATATCAATATAGCAAGCAATCGTATGATTGAATATATTAACCGATTACTATTGTATTCGAAAACTTTTTATGAGAACGAAAATGAATGGAATGATTATTCCTTACAAGATGTCATCGAATCTATTGAACAAGAAATCCATTATTTGCTAAAAGACAAAACAATTGTTACTTTCCAATATGATGAAAAGCTAGATAAAAATACTACAGTATATCTTCATTTGAATTATGTATTAAGAGCAGTGATGAATATGATGCAAAATGCACTGGAGTATAGCACAGCAGATAAAAAAGCAATCAAAGTTGATTTACAATACGCTCATCAGCAGTTAGTGATTAGTATTTGGAATAATGGTGCGCATTTAACTGATGAAATATTACAACATGCAGATTCATTATTTTACCGAAAAGATAAAAATCGCAATCTGAATGATGCCCATTTTGGAATAGGGCTAGCATTTGTTAAAAGGGTGTCAGAATTACATCATGGAACATTAGAAATTAAAAATGAAGATGATGGAGTGAAGGTAACAATTAGTGTTTATACAGGAAAAAATAAAAAAATAGTGACATAAATTTTATTCATCATGTACTTTTTCAAGTAAAATAATCTTCCAAACAACAGAGATATCTTGAGGGTATCTCTTTTTTTATATCGCTAAAATATGGTATACTACTAATAGTATGTTTACAGAATGGAGTGATAAACGATGGATATGTCCAAAGTCATTGAACAAATGGTGGAATCGAAAGATGTCAAAAGAATTAGGGAATTATTCAACCAGAATTATCCTATCGATATTGCTCTAGGATTGGAAGAAGTAACCGATGAAGTGCTTAAAAACTTCATGTATACTATTTCCAATACACGATTAGCTTCTATTTTAGAAGTTAGTGACCCCGAACTTCAAATTCGAATGTTAGAAAAATTACCTTTCCGACGTGTAGGACTATTGTTCCAACAAATGTCCAATGACGATGTCGTGGATATTTTAGGAAATCTACCAATTGGAATTCGTAAAAAATATTTGAATATGATGAAGGGTTCTTCTCAAGATGAAATTCAAACGATGTTAAAATATCCTCAAGATTCTGCCGGAGGGATTATGACGACAGAATTTATTTCCGTGAAGGAACATTTAACCGTTGAAGAAACATTGACGAAGTTAAGAGAAATTTCTCCAAATACAGAAGTCATTCATACAATATTTGTCACAACATTCCAAAATCAATTAATTGGTTGGATTGATATTCGTGACTTATTTACAAATGAATTAGATGTCAGTTTACACGATTTAATGCATACAAATATTATTTCTGTAGTTCCTGAAGAAGACCAAGAGGAAGTTGCTCGTTTATCTTCAAAATATGACTTATCAGTTGTTCCCGTAGTTAGTACGAAGGGCGTTTTAATTGGGATTATTACCATTGATGATATTGTCCACGTTCTTCAAGAAGAGCATCATGAAGATATGCTTTTAATTAGCGGGGTTGAAGGAACAGAAAGAATTGGTGGACCATTTATTGAATCGATTAAGAAACGGACACCTTGGTTATTAATTAATTTAATTACAGCCTTTATGGCTTCAGCAGTTGTAGGGATGTTCCAATCAACGATTGAACAAGTGGTTGTTCTTGCGGTTGCCATGCCGATAATTACTGGAATGGGAGGAAATTCAGCTTCTCAAACTCTAGCTCTAGCAATTCAAGAAATTGCATTAGGACAATTATCATTGGAAAAAGACAAAAAGTATGTTTGGAATGAAATTGTTTTAGGCTGTATGAACGGACTTATTACTGGAGTTGTAGCGGCACTTGCGCTATATATTCCTTATCAAAACTTTTATTTATCGATTATTGTAGTTTTAGCGATGGCAATGAATTTAATGGTGGGAGCAATTTTTGGGTTCTTTGTACCTTTAGTTTTAAAAGCTATGAAATTAGACCCAGCCATTTCGTCAACCATTTTTGTTACAACGGCAACGGACGTTCTAGGATTCTTCTTTTTCCTAGGAATTGCACAAGTCTTTTTACCGTTATTAATTTAGACATGAAGGAGATTATGAATGAATTTAGAAGAAATGAGAAAACGACAAGAGCGCATCAGAAACTTCTCGATTATTGCGCATATTGACCATGGAAAGTCAACTTTAGCAGACCGTATTTTGCAAGCAACAGATACTGTAGCTGACCGTGAAATGCAAGATCAATTATTAGACTCTATGGATTTAGAACGTGAACGTGGTATTACGATTAAGTTAAATGCGGTGGAATTAACGTATGATGCTAATGATGGAACAGAGTACATTTTTCACTTAATTGATACTCCAGGGCACGTGGACTTTACGTATGAGGTGAGCCGTAGCTTGGCAGCCTGTGAAGGAGCAATTCTTGTAGTAGATGCTGCTCAAGGGATTGAAGCTCAAACATTAGCGAATGTGTATTTAGCGATTGATAATGACTTAGAAATCGTTCCAGTTATTAATAAAATTGACCTACCTGCTGCAGATCCTGAACGTGTGCGTACAGAAATTGAAGATGTAATTGGGATTGACGCAAGTGAAGCTGTTCTTGCCAGTGCTAAAGTGGGAATTGGAATTCCAGAAATTTTAGAACAAATCGTTCATAAAATTCCAGCACCTACTGGAGACTTAGAAGCGCCATTACAAGCGTTGATTTTCGACTCAGTTTATGATGCTTATCGTGGAGTAGTCTTAAATGTTCGTATTCAAAACGGAATTGTAAGACCTGGTGATAAGATTCAATTAATGAGTAATGGAAAAACATTTGATGTTGTTGATGTTGGTATTTTCTCTCCAAAACCAATTAGTCGTGATTACTTAATGGTTGGGGATGTAGGGTATATTACTGCTTCTATTAAAACAATCCAAGATACTCGTGTTGGGGATACTGTTACATTAGCGAACAATCCAGCAAGCGAACCTTTATCTGGGTATCGTAAAATGAATCCAATGGTTTACTGTGGTTTGTATCCAATTGATTCTTCTAAATATAATGATTTACGTGATGCATTAGAAAAATTACAATTAAATGATGCTGCGTTACAATTCGAAGCTGAAACTTCTCAAGCATTAGGATTTGGTTTCCGTTGTGGTTTCTTAGGATTACTTCATATGGACGTTATTCAAGAACGTTTAGAACGTGAATTTGATTTAGACTTAATTACAACCGCTCCATCAGTAATTTACCATGTTCAAAAAACAGATGGTACAGAAGTAGTGGTTTCTAACCCGGCTGAAATGCCAGATCAATCAAGTGTTCAATCGATTCAAGAACCATATGTAAAAGCATCTATTATGGTACCGAATGAATATGTGGGAAGTGTCATGGATATTTGCCAACGTAAACGTGGTACTTTTGTAACGATGGATTACTTGGATGAGTATCGTGTTAATGTGATTTACGAAATGCCTCTATCTGAAATTATTTTTGATTTCTTCGATTCATTGAAATCAAGTACAAAAGGATATGCATCATTAGATTATGATTTAATCGGCTATCGTGAAAGTAAACTAGTGAAGATGGATATTATGTTAAATGGTGAAGTAGTCGATGCTTTAAGTATTATCGTTCATAAAGATTTTGCTTATAATCGTGGTAAAGCCATTACGGAAAAATTAAGAACATTAATTCCTCGTCAACAATTCGAAGTGCCAATTCAAGCAGCAATTGGAAACAAAATTTTATCTCGTACAAACATTAAAGCATTACGTAAGAACGTATTGGCGAAATGTTATGGTGGGGACGTTTCTCGTAAACGTAAGTTGTTAGAGAAACAAAAAGAAGGTAAGAAACGTATGAAACAAGTGGGATCAGTGGAAGTACCACAAGAAGCATTCATGTCAGTGCTTAACCTTAACGAAGAAGAGAAATAGTAATTTAATAAACTTTTCTATTGTAGCAATGGACGGCAGCAGCTTCGCAAATGCGAATCTCATGCCTAAAAATTGAGCCTAAGGTCTCAATTTTTCCAGTAAAAGAAGACTGGAAAGACTTCTTTTACTCGTGCTACAATGGAAATTTTTTTATTTCCATTCATTTATGAAATTTCGTTTAAATAATATATTTTATGTTATAGTCTTGCTTTTTTCAAAAGAAGGACTTAAGCAGCTTCGCTAAAGCGAATCTCATTACTAATACTACGGTAAAAAGTCATTTGTGTTGTAACATCATTCATTAACGTTCCTACAGATGATAAACGTTGAAAAAAATGTTATACTAATACTGTAAATGTTCTAGGGAAGGAGTTTGATGGGATGGAAATCGATCCATTTAAAGATTATTTAATAGAATCAGAGCCAGATAAAAAGAAAAAGGTCTATGCATGGCGTACAGCTATTGGTTTACAAGATGTTGATGGATTAAAACCATCTCAGTATTTAATCGAAACTGCTACCCAGAATATCGAAGGGTACATTACGATTGAAGAAGCATTAGACCGAATTGACTCTTATTATGAAGAAAAGGAAGTTCACTTAGCTGAAAAAGAACGTACTGAAGAAGCAGATAAAGTAGCTTCTCGAATTGCACAACTTCTTTCTGAAACAGCATTTTCCTTCACGCCACAGGAGTATATTTCAATTCATCGAAAATTATTTCAAGGAATTTATCCGCATGCAGGTAAGATAAGAGAGTATAATATTACTAAAAAAGAATGGGTACTAGATGGAGATACCATTTTGTATGGAAGTGCATCTGAATTAGAGGCAACCCTTGAGTATGATTTTTCTAGAGAAAGAGAGTTTAGTTATAAAGGATTGACAATAGAGGAAATCATTCATCATTTAGCGGTGTTTATTTCTAGATTATGGCAAATCCATATTTTTGGAGAAGGAAATACAAGAACAACTGCTGTATTCTTTATTAAATATTTAAGAACTCTTGGGTTTACTGTGACGAATGAGAGTTTTGCAGAACATTCTTGGTATTTTAGAAATGCACTTGTTCGTGCAAATTATACGAATTTACCAAAAGGAATTCATGAAACAACGGAGTATCTAGAGTTATTTCTTAAAAATTTATTGTTGGATGAGAATCATCTGTTATCCAATCGTGATCTTAGAATTCATGAACGATAAATTAATTACACTAATAGCGATAAAGTTTTTCGGAACTTATCTAAAACACCGGACTTAAAACACCGGTGTTCTTTTATTGCTTAAAATTTGAAAAAACTATTTAAAAATATTTTTAAATAACTCTTGCATTTTGATTTCAGAAGGAGTATTATCTATTTAAAGAAAATTTTAAATAGAAAGAGATGATTATATGTCTGTAAATGATATTTTGTCTGCATTATCGGATGAAAACCGTCGTAAGATTTTAGAAATTTTACGACAGGGAAGAACGAATACTGGAGACTTAGCACAGAGCTTACAAATCACACCACAAGCATTGTCGTATCATTTAAAAAAATTAAAACAGGCGGATTTAATTTATGAAACAAAGGAAAAGAACTTTATTTATTATGAATTAAATTTAACGGTTTTAGAAGAGGCAATTGTTTGGATGAATTCAATTATTGGAGGAAAATAATATGTTAGTTGAACAAAGAAAAATTTATTTATTAGATGTCATTTTGACTTTTTTACCTATATTACTTGCTTTATGCGTTGTTTGGTATGCACCTGAGACAATTGCCACTCGTTTTGACTTAGAAGGAAATGTTGTCGCAACTGGTTCACGTTGGACGATTCTAATATTACCAATCCTCATTCTATTATTTTCAGGTTTGATGAAATGGATTGATGATAAAGAATTAGTCGGAAGTCAAAATAAGGAAATTAGCCGTTATATTTTTAGACTCACATTATTATTGTTTAACGCTATTGCCTATTTTCAATTTGTCTTAATTTTGACAGGAGTTAGTGTTGGTACACAAAAGGTACGTTTTCTTGCATTTGTTATGGGGTTATTTATGATATTTATTGGAAATGTTAGTCCTAAAATCAAAGAAACGAATAAACACTTTGGGTTCCGTGTTCCATGGATTATGAATAAAGATGAAGCTTTTCGAAAAACACAACGATTCTTTGGATTTGTGAGCATGGTTTCTGGTGTAATCTTTATCTTAATTTCATTATTTGCGGGGAACAAATTAGCATTGTTTCTTGTAAGTATTGTTTTAGTGTTAACGATTGGCATTACTATGGTGTATTCGTATAAAATTAGCAAATAAAGGATAAATGACTTTTCTTCGTAATAGTTTTGGGCAATATTCTCAATTACTACGGAGAAAAGTCTTTTTTCACATTGATTTTTAATTTAATGAGCAGTATACTGTAAGTGAAAACGATAACAATTTGAAGAATGGAGATTATGATGCAAACAGGGCAAAAAATATTAATCGGTATTTCTATTGTAGTAGGTGTTATTTGTATTGAATTAAGTATGTATATCATTCCTTTTATAGAAGAAGTTAAGGAGTTTGAATTCCCTATGTTTGTTGTAGGTGTTATTCTTTGCATCATCTCGATTATTTTTGGCATTAGACATCAAAAAAGTTAAGGAGGGTAGAAGAATTGGGTTACATTCATTTATTTAACAGTAATAGGGGGAGTCTTTATGTTAGGAAAATATAGAGTAGTTAGTATTGTATTGTTAAGTATTTGTTTAGCTTCTTGTGGTCAACAGAAAAATACTCAAGAAACGACGGTTCAAGAAAGTGTTACAACGGTGGAACAAAGTAAAAACACTAACTTTCAATTAGGAAAAGGAAGTAATCAGTTTAATTCTGTTTCATTTATTGAAACGTTTAGGGACAAGAGTATGGTTGCTCATTATGCAGAGGAGTATCCAGATTTTATTCCGCAAATGTTATCAGAGGATGGAAAATTATATGGTAGTGTGGATCATGTTGGTATTTTGGAAATTGATTTAAAAACAAATACCTATTCATTGGTTCATCAAATGAGTGATGCAACAGTTTCCCATCAATGGGTTCGAGCAGTCGACAAAAATTGGGTATTTTTTGAGGAATATACAGACTCAAAAGAAAATGCAAACTTCTACTTATTGAATCGTACAACGGGTGAAGTTACAACTGTCAAAGAGAATGAAAAGATACCATTGATTCAACACATTACCGCATTCTTTACAGAAGATTCGAAATTAGTATTTAATGTTGTTAAGGATAGTAAAGAAGATACATCTTTAAATATGCTTCATCAATTGGAAACAACAACGATGAAAGATCAAGTCGTTGATCAAAATACTTTTTCACCGATTCAATTCAATGGAAAACTTTATTATATTCGCTATGATGCAAGTGCTAACCATTCAGAAGTTGTTCAATACGATATGAAGAGTGGAGAGAAAGAAGTAACGTTGACTCATCAAAGTGCAACAGAACATTTGAATCAATTATTTACGGATCAACATGAATTATATGTTTCACTAGGCACAGATTTAAAGAGTGGAACCATTTACCACGTCAATCAAGCAGAAAAGAAATATGATTGGGTCTATGGATATACAAGCAGAGGATTTATCCAACAAAATCACCTTGGATTCATGAGTTTCTCAGCAACTGATACTGAATCAGGACGATACAAAACACCTTATCGTTTGATTAACTTACAACATCAACATGAATTTGACTATGATGGAAGCATGATATTCCTATCAGAAAAAGGAATGGCATGGGTAGCCTTCAAGAAAGATACAAAAGATATTCCAAAAGGTGAAACATTCCGAAACGAAAATTCAGAAATTCATTATGTTGAATTTGAATGAGAATAATAGTAATATGACAACAATAAGCTCCTAGTAAGTGCTAGGGGCTTGTTTGCACTATAAAGTTCTTTGAGGAAATTATTAGTATTAACTCTTGACTTTTGTTCTTAAAAACATTATATTTTAAGCACGAAAAGGTGGTGTTAGTATGAGTAAAAAAGAATTATTACTTGAAAAAATAAAGGAAAACAATGGAGTCATTACTACTAAACAAGTTATTGAGTATGGTATTCATAAAGACGTATTAAAAAATATGGTTATTAAAGAAGAACTGGAAAAAATTGCTAATGGACTGTATGGACTTCCTGGAGAAAGTATTGATGAATATTTATACTTTACACATCGAATTCCGAAAGGAATATTTTCTCATGAAACCGCAGCTTATTTACATGGATTTACTACAAGATTGCCATTCAGTTATGTTATGACAGTAGCCGTAGGGGATAATGTCAGTCGTGTAAAATCAGTAAAAAGTAATATACTATTCAAGTATGTTAATAAAGAATTTTATAAAATTGGAAAAAGCACTTCCCTTAGTCCATTTGGTAGAGAAATTGTAGTATATGATAAAGAACGTACGATATTGGATCTTATAAAAGACAAAGATAGAGTGGATACCCAAGTGTTTACTGAAAGCATAAAAACCTACTTTTCAAGTAAAGATAAAAATATTTTACGTTTATCAACTTATGCTATGCAACTAGGAATGGAAAATGAGTTAAGATCTTATACAGAGGTGTTGTTATGAAGACATCAGAACAAATTAAAGGAGCAATAAGAAATATAACTAAGAAAACTGGTGTAAATGCAAATTCTTTACTACAAATGTGTCTGTTTGAAGGGATACTTGAGAAAATTTCTAAATCTAAATACAAGAATCATATTATTTTGAAAGGAGGTTTGTTAATTTCTTCATTAATAGGCGTTGAAATGAGAAGTACACTAGATATGGATACAACTATTAGAGGACTTCCAATAAATGAAGAGAATATTTCAAAAATTCTTTACGAAATACTAGAAATAACTATTGATGCAGATATTGTATATCGTTTAATAAAATTAGAACGTATTAGAAAAGAAGATTTGTATGAAGATTTTTGTGCTACAATATCATGTAGATACGGAAAAATTAATGCAAATTTAAATATTGATATAACAACTGGAGATATTATTACTCCGAAAGAAATACAATATTCTTATGAGAAAATTTTAGAGGAAGGTAGTATTTCAATTTTAACATATACAATTGAAACTATTATTGCTGAAAAATTCGAAACAATTTCAAGTAGAAATATTACAACCACAAGAGCCAGAGATTTTTATGATTTGTATATGTTATATAAACTCTATAAAAGTAAGATTGATAGAAATGTACTCAAGGAAGCTATAACACTGACTAGTCAGCAAAGAAACTCTTTTTCTTTAGTATTACAATATAAAGAGATAGTAAAATTATTTTATCAAAGCAATTCTCTTAAGAATTTGTGGGATAAATATATTCAAAATAATCCATATGCTAATGAGATTTCGTTCGATGATACAATTTCTATCTATGAGGAAATTGGTTCTATTCTTGAAAAATATTAATTGAGAAAATAAGGAGGTAAGTAGTTATGAACATCACACTTTTTGTCTACAGTTTAATGTTATGTATGTTAGCATTTTTTGCTTATAAAAATGAGTTAGGAATATCTATTCCTTCAATTCTACTAGTTGTATTGTTAACATTCTTTGCAGGGATTCATCTCTTTTATACGAATATCATTATTAAAGTAGTAATTTCCTGTTTGTTGTTATTGATTTCGTTCATGTTTTTTGTGGATAGAAAGGAAAGTCTTAAGAAAGTACATATGTCGCATCATATTATTAGATTGCTGCTTCATTTAGTTTTAATATTTAATTTATGGGTATTTTAGATTGAAAGAAAAGATGAAACAAAATAAATCATACTAATACTATTGGTAACAATAAAGGTTAATACTGTTAAATAAAAATGGATTGTATATAAAACAAGCTCCTAGAATCAACTAGGGGCTTGTTTATGTTATCGGTAAGCCTTTTGCGTATGCTTCTTTAGCTTCCGCTAAACTCATAATATTAGGACCTCCATCAATATTTGTTTCACCAGTATTCTGCCATTGGCACGTATCACATATATCATATACCGCAGTAATAGTTCCGCATACTGGACAATGTACATATTCGTCACCATTAATGATTATTAAATTCTCTTTTAGACTCTTATTCAAAATCAATATCACCTATCAATAGATTTTTCATTTCTATAAACTACTTTTTCAATTTCATCGATTGTAATAGTAACCGTATCCCAGTCTTCAGGAGAGTCTCCAATGTCAGCTATAAACGTATCTTCGCTTAATTTATCTACAATTGCTGCAGTTTGTCCATCTTTTAAAAGAACAGTATCAAATTCTTCTATTTTCATATTATCACTACCTTTATTCGTATTTTCAGGTTTATTGTATCGTAAATAGTCGGAAGATGCACAGAAGAAATTTGGGAAAGTTGTAGTACTAATTGAATAATAACTATAAACCATACTTTGACATCACTCAAAAAGGTGAAAATAAGAAATATTACTGGCAACTAGTCTTTGCATCATTCATTGAAATTGAACATTGACTATGTTAACGTTAAGGTACTAACAACAGTTAAAGGATAATGACATGAAAAAGAAAACAACAAGTATCATAGAAGAACAATTACAACGACTCAATCGTTCCCCATTATTTGCCATCTCCTTAAGTGGGAAGGAATTATCTCATTCTAATTTTTGGGCATGGATACTAGAACAAGAAGTCGAAGGAAAACATCCATTTATCGAAGTATTTATCCCTGATTTTTATCAAAACGGATGTACATTCATCTCAGTCGAACGAGAAAAGAAACATGTGGATTTAACGATTACTTATAAAAATAAAGCCAATGAAACAGAAGTACTGATTATTGAAAATAAAATTAAGTCCATTCCAACAAAAGAACAATTGATGAGATATGAAGAAGAATTAGGAAAACAAGACTTATCGATTACAGGAATTCTGACAGGATTATATGCATCACTAGATATCCAAGAATTAGGAAAATGGTTATTCTTAAGTTACCATGAAATTGCTAAACGAATCATGAATATCCAAGAAGTACATGCAACAATGGATTTTGCAGACTATATCCAACAATATGCGGAAGATATCGAAGTACTCTATGACTTATTCCAAAGCAAAATGGAGCAAAATAAAGGCAAATATATCATTGGAGATAAAGACTTAGAAAAAATCCGTTATTCTGATATTTATGTAAAACTAAAAGGGTCAGAATTTATGGAAGAAATTAATAAACGACTAACTTTTGAAGCGTATAAAGATTGGGTAAAACCAGTTTGCGGACTCAGCTTCAACCATAAGAAACCAACCCTCAGTATCGTGTTCTCTCAAAGAATCGATGGAGATCCAACAAAAGAAATTGGAATGATTGGCGTACAGATAGAAGGAGACCAATTCAGAATTTATGGAGGGGCTTCGCAAGAAGGCAATTATCATGAAAAAGTAGTGATTGAAAAACTATACGATTGCGATTACTTCAAGAGAAATTTTGCAGAAAAAATCTCAAAACAAGGTCGCACTTCTAAAATGAGAAACAATTATTGTAAGTATGGGAATATTACAGCTAAATATTGCCATTGTTATCAATATTGGAAAATAGAGGACTTTAGCTATGATGCCATTATTGATGAGTTAATAAAGCAAATGAGAATTGCGGAAGAGAAGATTAAGAACGGTTTGACGTTTGGAGAGTAGGAAGAAATTATTGTAGAAAATGATAAGTTTTCGAAGATGTTAGAAATATTTATTAAGTTAGTGGAAATAGATATGGAAAAAAATAAACGATAAAGGACTTGTTGAAGATGAACTTAGGGAAGAATTTTAATCTTTTTCTAATTGATGGAGAAGTAACAGGAAGAATTAAATGTACACTTTCTAATTGGACTGGTTTAGCTTATAAAATTCCACGATTTTATTTAGAAAAATCCAAAGAACGCCAAGATTTAAAGCAAAGTGGCGTTTATTTGCTAATAGATAAGAATGAAAACGGTGAGGATGAAGTCTATATTGGACAAGCAACTACTCGAAAAAATGGAGAAGGTGTTCTGTTTCGTGTGTTAGAACATTTAAAAGACAATAAATATTTTAGTGAAGTAGTTATTTTAACAACTCAAAATAATTCTTTTGGACCAACGGAGATAAGTTATCTTGAAAATAGATTTACGAATATCGCATTAGAAACTGGTAGATATAAAGTTAGAAATGGAAATGAACCAAATATTGGTAATGTTACAGAAGAAAAAGAATCTGAACTTGAAGAGTTTATTGAATATTCAAAGATGGTATTAGGAGTTTTAGGCTATAAAGTATTTATTCCATTCCTTACTTCAAAAGAGAAAATTATTGTAGAAGATATAATAAAAGCTAAATTCTATCTTTCAAGAAAAAGTAAAAAATCTCAGAAATTAATTCAAGCATCCTGTATTAGAACTAATGAAGGTTTTGTTGTTTTAAAAGATAGTATGATTGAAGAAATTGATTCTGAAGCTATACCACTAGCAATTAAAGAACTGAGAACTAAATGTAAAGCAAATAAAGAAATCTTCAATGGAAAATTGACTAAAAAATTATTATTTAACAGTCCGTCCTATGCAGCAGCATTTGTATTAGGAATGCAAACAAATGGAAGAGTAGACTGGAGAGATGAAAATGGAATGACTCTTAAAGAATTAGAAAATTTAGAATCCTAGTATTACTACAAAGAATATCCACCCTCGCCCAATCGTAGCATCATACATACAATCAGGCGAGTATTTTTGTTAAATCAGAAATAATTATATAAAAAAGTTCATAAATTTCCTGAATTAGACCTTCAATGCTATAATGATGCAAGAAGATAACTACTATTTAATTTTTTGGTGTTTGAAAGGAGTTGTAAAGTGAATCAAAAACCTATCCGAAAGCAATGTGAACAGATATGGGCAAGAAATAAATATTACGTATTAAGTAAATCTTATAAAGTTTATTTGGAAATCAGAGAATATTTAAAAGAAACAGAAGTAGAGTTAGAAGTGTTACTTCAAAAAATCAATAAAGTAAATGAGCTAAAAGAAAGTAAAAAAGATTTTCATAATGCGATTCTCCATGTATGGGGCTATTTTAAACATACAGCTGAAAAAGTCGAAAAAGATGAATTGTTTCGTTTACTGGAGGAGTATAGAACTGGAGTAAGTGATCAAAGTTCTATCATTCATTATATCCATACTTTATTAGAGAAATACCCCAATCACTATTTACAACAATCAACGTTAATAACAGGAGAACAAGATGAGATTATGGCATGAGCAAATGATACCAAAATTACCTAAGAATCAATTGTTAGGGCAGCATAGAGAATGTTGTGCACTTAGGGGAAATGGATGGAATAAAAAACATAAAACAGTCGATTATGTATTTTTATATTCTCCTTATCATCTATTTTGTTATCATACATTGATTATGGATGAGATGAGTAGTAGAGGCTACAAAGTAGCAACTGAGTGGCGAGATAAGAATTATCGTGGGAAGATTGCAGAAAGTTACGTTAATCTTGAGGAAATAGAGATAAGCACCCCAATTTATAAAGAACATAATGAAGCATATCTTCAGGAATGTATCGAGAATTTACGATTAAAAGGTATTGAATTCGAGGGATAGATAATCATATAAATGATGAAACCCTGCACCCAAAAGTATAGAGTTTTGGGTGCAGGGTTCTTTATGTCTTATTGTTTTTTCTGTTTTGCACGTTGTTCTAACATACGTTTGACGAACTCAGGCATTTTAACATTCTCTCTGCCTTTTTTAGCGATTAATTTCTTTACAAATTCCGGCATTTGAATATCAGATTCTTGTTCTAGAATGTCTTTTGATGTTTCTGGTGGTAACATTTCATCCAGTGTTTCTTCTTCATGTGTTTTAAGAGTGAAACTTTCTGTTTCGTGAGCTCGAACAGTTTCGTATAAGGCTTCTACTAAGAGTGGATGAGTATCTGGCATTGGTGGTCTGTGATAATGTACGCCAAACTCATCGCATAAGTCCTTACATTCGATATCATTGTCGTATAAAACTTCGATATGTTCGCTAATAAAGCTAATTGGAATGAAGATATAATGTTCAGGGTGTTCCGTTTGTTCTCTTAAGTATTCTAGAACGTCTGGTTTCATCCATGGTAGTCCAATATCACTTTCGCTTTGCCATGTATGAGTGTACTGATGTTTTTCCAAGCCCAATCTTTCTGCAATGATTTGTCCATTCTTATAAATTTGGTCGATATAAGGATCTTCGAATTCCAATGCAATAACGGGTACGCTATGTGCTGAGAAGACGACTTTAAAGCTGTCTTCTTTAACGTCTTCGGTTAAAATCTTTTTGATTTCATTTTCCCAAAATTGTAGTAAGTTTGGATTATGATACCAATCTTTTACCATGTGGAAACGAATGGTTTTACTTTCGATGAATTTCTCATATCCATAAATGGAGTAGTAAGAGTAATGGGGTTCAAGAGCTAAGCCAAGGCATTCTTCGATTCCGTCTTGTTCCATTTGTTTAACGACTTCTGGAATGAATGGAGAGGAGAATTTATTAGCAAAATAAACCGTATATTCTCCTTGTAGGCGTTCTTGTAATTTTGCGGCTTGCTGTTTCGAAATTTCTTGTAGAGGACTTCCGCCAATTTTTTGGTAGTTGTCATACAAGTGTTGGATTTCTTGATCCGTTGGCCGAACACCACGTCGAATATTTGTAAAAAATCTTGCGATATCTTCAAAAGTATATCCTTCAGGTGTACCAAATGTCATAAGTAAAATTGCTTTTTTTGTCATATAACCACTTTCCTATGTGAATTTTTTATCATCATAACATGATTTAGCTCATCTGCATAGTAGTATACATTGAAAAGCAGTATACGAAGAGTTTATAATAAAGAAAACAAATGATAAGGGGGGGTTTCTATGTATCAAAAAGTAGTAGATCAATTAAATGAATTAGGCATTCCATTTCAAATTGTAGAACATGAACCTGTACTAACAACAGAACAAGCAGATCGTTTTATTGAAGGAATTGAAGGTGTTCGTACAAAGACAATGTTTTTAACAAATAAGAAAAAGAGAAATTTTTACTTAGTCATTATAGATGATGCAAAACGATTAGATATGGATGTTTTTAAAGAAATCGTAGAAGAAAATCGAATCAAAATGGCTTCAGCTGAAACGTTAAATGATAAAATGATGCTCCTACCAGGAACTGTATCTCCATTTGGCTTATTAAATAATAGAGACAAAGATATTCAAGTATATTTCGATCAAGAAATTGTATCTGAAGAACGAATGTGCTTCCATCCAAATACAAATGAGAAGACGATTTTTGTTAATACGGAAGATTTGTTTACCTTCTTAAAAGAGATTGGATATGAACCGCACGTGATTCAGTTGTAAAGTGAAACTGACACTATCAATGAACTGCTAGTTTCCAGAAAAAAATAAACCCCAGAAGATTAGGAGAAATACATGACATATAAATTTTGGACCATTCAAAAAAGAGCAATTTTAAAAGCAATTGAGGAAACAGGGATGTATATTCCGAAACGTCAATTAAGTGAATATATACAAGGGAATGAAGAAATGACGGAGTTATATGAGTTTATAACAGATTCCTTTAATCGATTGAATGATATTGAATTAGAAGGAGTGTTATTTGCCTTTGCAAGAGGAACGGAGAAAGGTGTTTCATTTTTCCAAGATTATGAAGAATTTGTCACTTATATGAGAGAACATAAAGACGCAGTCAAAGGATTATGGAAGAGATTCTTATCAGATGATTACGTAGTCATTGAAGTTGATTTCCCAAGAATTTATAATCCAATGTTTGTGGATTTAAATGACTTCCAATTTATTATGCCACCATTTATGTTAGTTCCACCATATACGGAGCAAGATTTCTTACAGATTGTTCAAGCGTTAGAACAAGGGAAGTTTTACCCTTCTGTATTTCCAAGTTACATTATTCAAGGGCTTGTACCATTTTTAAGAGATGAAAATGTGACAAATATTTATCCAATGTTTGAATTAGAATGAGGTGATGATATGAAAAAACTACAAAAAGGAATGCATATTCGAGTATTAAGTCCGTCTTCATCTATTGAAAGAGTCGGAGGATTTGAAGCAAATAGGGCAGCTAAGGAAACGTTAGAAGAGTTAGGATTTAAGGTTAGCTATTCAAAGCATTATTTTGAACACGATTTACTTGATTCTGCAAGTATTCAGAGTCGTGTTGAAGATTTACATGATGCATTTTTGGATCCTACAGTAGATGTCATTTTGGCAACGATTGGTGGATTTAATTCAAATGAACTTCTTCCGTATTTAAACTATGATTTAATTACGAAACATCCTAAAATTATTTGCGGATATTCCGATACGACTGCTATTTTAAATACGATTTATGCAAAAACAGGATTGCTAACGTATATGGGACCATCTTATTCAAGCTTTAAAATGAAGGAACTACAAGAATACCAAACAGCATCATGGCTGAAAGCATTAAGCAATACTCAGTATCAATTAACACCAAGTGAAAAATGGGGCAGTAATGCATGGTATTTACCAGATGCATCAATGACATTTCAACCTACAAAATGGAAAGTATACAACCACGGTAAAGCTACTGCAACTGCAATCGGTGGAAACTTATCAACCTTTTCATTATTAAGAGGAACTCCTTATGCTCCAAAACCAGAAGAGTATGCCTTTTTTATTGAAAAATCAGAAGATGGAGACTATTTTGAATTTGACAGAAATTTGGCAGCATTACTACAAGCTTATCCAAATCCAAAAGCAGTACTAATTGGAAGATTTCCAAAAGAATGCCGTATGACTGAAGAGTTATTATTGTATATATTAGACAAATATCCAGTCTTAAAACAAATCCCGGTGATGTACGACTTAGACTTTGCACATACACAACCATTATTTACGATTACTATTGGAGCAAAAGTAACGGTGGATACAGAGGAAATGTCTATTATTATAGATGAAGAAGGCTTATAAAATATACAGTAAAAGAAACGAAGAAAAGTACAAATTTTACAAAATTTTCAAAAAGCCTTTTCATTATTGTTATAATTTAGTACAATAGCAATGTAGATCAATGAAGGGAGAGAACTTGCATGAGTACAGGTGTATGGATTTTAATCGTCGTTGTAGCTGCCATCTTAGGAGCAATCGGTGGATTCTTTATCGCACGTAAAACAATGATGAATTACTTTCTAGAAAATCCTCCATTTGATGAAAGTATGATTCGTAGTATGATGACTCAAATGGGTCAAAAACCATCCGAACAAAAAGTTCGTCAAATTGCTGCTTCAATGAAAGCACAAGCAAAGAAAAATGCTAAAAAATAATTGAGTAGAAGAGTAGACAATGTCTGCTCTTTTTTTACGTCAAAAAAAGCAAGAATTACCATTGCTACAGTGAGGACGGCAGTAGCCGCTGCGGATCTCATGCCTAAAATTTTAGCCTTGGTCTCAAATTTTCCTCAGTGATAATCATGACCGATTATCACCGCCACTGTAGAATGGTAATTCTTGTTTTTATAAATGGGATTTTGTTCTAACTTATGAAATAGTAGGATAAAGAAAAACCACTCAACAGTGAGTGGTGTCTAAAATAAATCGGAATGTGAACCAGTATCGATTAAAGTTAAAGTTAAAATATCATTTTCTATAAGATAAATAAGTAGCCAATCCGGTTTAATATGACATTCATAATAACCAGTATAATCGCCTATTAACATATGATTACGATATTTCGGTTCAAGTGGAATCCCTTGACTTAGTTGATAGATAACTTCTTCTAGTAATGAAATATCATAACCACGTTTCTTCATCAACTTATAACTTTTTTTAAACTTATTTGTAAATTTTAATTTATACATGATTATTCTTCTTCCAATGCTTTAAAAAGTTCATTTATGCTTGAGTAACCTTGAACATTTGGATCTCTGGAGATTCTTTTAGCTTCTTCCATTGCTCCCAAAGTTTCTTCATTATATTTTGGAACTTCAACTGAAAAAGGTAAGCCACCTCTTAATAAACATTGACGTAAAAAAATATTTACTGCACTAGACATATCTAGACCGAGTCTAGAGAATAGAGCATTTGCATCTTCTTTAATTGTAGTATCAATTCTAATTTGAGTTGGACTTGTTGCCATATTGATTACCTCCTAATTTTCTTTTATTATATTACAAATGGTATACATTGTAAACTTATTTGAGTTATTCTAGAACCTAATTAGATGAAATAGTATTAAGTATTAAATTTACGAATAACCATCAAGAAACGCAATATACGCCCTATAAAAAGCAAGAACTCCACTCTACAGTGGCAGTAATAATCAGACATGATTATTACAAAGGAAAATTTGAGACCAAGGCTCAAATTTTAGGCATGAGACCCGAAGGGGCTGCTGCCGTCCTCACTGTAAGAGTGGAGATTCTTGCTTTTAATTCATTAGAAGTCAATTCCTATTTACGTTTCTTCTCAGGAATCACGTACACAAAGTTAGGATTGATTTCTTTATCCAATTCATCGAATTTTTGAATTAATAATTCATCATATTGCGCTAATTCTTCCTTAGATAAACGTCCCTCTGGTAAATGGATTGGTTCCCCAATTTTTACAAACATCTTTTGACGTTTCAAAATGTTCATAAAAGTAAAAGGTCCCTGATAAACAATCGGTACAATCGGAACTTTTGCCATACGAGCAATTGTTACAGCCCCACCTTTCATTTCATTAGAGTAACGAGTACCCGTTGGAAAAATCACTAAAGCTTTCTGATGTTCCTTAATCTGAGTCACCGGATGCTTAATTGCACTCGGACCAGGTTTCTCACGATTCACCGGAAAGGCACCTAACTGACGGATGAACCATGCAAAAGGTTTCGGCTTAAACAATTCTTGCTTCGCCATCAACACTAAAGACTTAGGATAAACCGCAATCGCAATTAGTACCGGATCTAACCATGAACGATGTGGAGCAACAATTACATACCCAGAATCCTTTGGTAGATTCTCCAATCCCGTCACTTTCGTAAATCCATTTAAAAGAATAATCAATAAACGAACAATAAATATAGTAATTTTATAAATCATATGAAACTCCTTAAAAGTTGATTACTCAAACAGTATGAAGTAGAAAGGGATATTTTGCAAGATTTTCGATAAATATTTTACAAAAAATCTTAAAGAAATCTTATAAATAAAGAACTTTGACAAAAAAATCATAAAAATGAAAACGTTCATAAAACTCGATTAAAGATTGATTACACAAGAAGCGTTGTGATAGAAAACGGTTTATTATATAATGTTTACATGAATAATTACTAGTAGTTATGAAATGATCATGAATTAAGAGACGTCTTAACGGTTATGATTATTTCAAATTTTTGTGTGGCAAAAGCCCTGAGAGAGAAAAGGAGAATGACAAAATGGCAATTCCAAATTTACAAGTTGCATTAGACCATTTACGTATCGAAGATGCGTTAAAAGATGCACTTGCTGTTGGTAGTGAAGTAGACATTATCGAAGCTGGTACAATTTTAATCTTGAATGAAGGGGACAAAGCAATTAAATGCTTACGTAATGTATTCCCTGATAAAGTTGTCATTGCAGATACAAAATGTGCCGATGCTGGATCAACAGTTGCTAAAAACTGTAAAGATGCTGGTGCCGACTGGATGACTGTCATTTGCTGTGCTACCATTCCTACTATGAAAGCTGCTCAAAAAGAAATTGGCACTTTACAAGTAGAATTATATGGTGACTGGACATTTGAACAAGCAGAGCAATGGCGTGAAGCTGGTATCGACCAAGTAATCTATCACCAAAGTCGTGACGCTCTATTCGCTGGAGCAACTTGGACAGAAAGTGATTTGAACAAAATCAAACGTTTAATTGAGATGGGATTCAAAGTTTCTGCAACTGGAGGATTAACAAAAGATACATTGAAAGTATTCGAAGGTATCGATATTTATACATTCATTGCTGGACGTGGAATTTACGCTACAGAAAATCCTGCACAATCAGCTCGTGAATTTAAAGAAGAAATTAGAAGAATTTGGGGCTAATCTCAAGGAAGGAAAGAAAGAATAATGGCAAACATTAAAGATGTAACAAAAGAATCATGGATTCTATCAACATTCCCAGAATGGGGTACATGGTTAAACGAAGAAATCGAACGTGAGGAAGTTAAACCAGGAACATTCGCTATGTGGTGGTTAGGATGTACAGGTATCTGGTTAAAATCAGAAAAAAATACTAATATCCTATGTGACTTATGGTGTGGAACTGGTAAACGTAGCCACGGAAACGGAAAAATGAAAACTGGACACCAAATGCAACGTATGAGCGGTTGCCAAAACTTACAACCAAACTTACGTACACAACCATTTGTTATCGATCCATTTGAAGTGAAAAATGTAGATGCTTTAGTAGTAACTCACATTCACTCAGACCACTTAGATATCAATACAGCTGCAGCAGTTGCTAACAACTGTCCAGAAGCTAAATTCGTTGGACCACAAGAAGTAGTAAACACTTGGTTAGGTTGGGGAGTTCCAGCTGAACGTACAATCGTTGTACATCCAGGAGACTCAGTGAAAATTAAAGACATTGAAATCGTTGCTTTAGAAGCATTTGACCGTACAGCTTTAGTAACTGCTAAAGATGGCGAAGTATTAAAAGGTAAAATGCCTCAAGATATGGACGAAATCGCAGTTAACTACTTATTCAAAACAAGTGGTGGTAACTTATACCATGCTGGTGACTCTCACTACTCAAACATGTTTGCTAAACATGGTAACGAACATGAAATCGATGTGTGCTTAGGAGCATACGGTGAAAACCCTCGTGGTATCACAGATAAAGTAACTTCAGTTGATATGTTACGTATGGCTGAATCATTAAACGCTAAAGTTGTTATTCCAGTTCACTATGATATCTGGGCTAACTTCCAAGCAGATCCTAAAGAAATTACAGAAATCTGGAAATTCAAAAAAGATCGCTTAGAATATAAATTCAAACCATTCATTTGGCAAGTAGGTGGTAAATACACTTACCCAACAGATAAAGATAAATTAGAATTTAACTTCTACCGTGGATTTGACGACGTATTCTCAGTAGAAAACGACGTACCATTCCCATCATTCTTATAATATAAACATCTGATTGACCGTTACTACGGTAACGGTCAAATCTTAAAAAATGGATGTATACGATTTCTTAACTAAATCGTCAAAAAGGAGTTTTATCAGTGTTAAAAGAAATTATTCAAAACAATCGTTTTAGTTTCCAAAAAGGTTTTTCTTCTTGGGAAGATGCGATTCGCACAGCGTGTCAACCATTGTTAGACCAAAACATTATTACAGCTGACTATCCAGGTTACATTATTAATAATGTTCACGAATTTGGTCCATACATTGTAATCGCACCAGAAATTTGCATTCCACATGCACAAGAAGGAAAAGGTGTTAACGAAACAGCGGTTGCCTTCATGAATGTTGAAGAAGCTGTTGACTTCGGTCCAGCTGCTGAATACAAACCACATTTATTCTTTGTATTAGCATCAACAGATAATGAAAAACATTTAGAGAATTTATCAGAACTTGTAACATTAGTAGAAGATGAAAACATTATCAATGCTTTTGTTAATGCTCGTTCAAAAGAAGATTTAGAAAATATTTTACAAGGATTAGGTGAATAATATGGAATTCTTATTTGGCTTTTGGCAATTTTTCTATTCAAACATTTTTACTAAACCACAATACTTTGTAGGTTTAATCGTTTTAGTAGGTTACTTATTATTAGGCCGTAAATGGTATGACGCATTAGCTGGTTTTATTAAAGCAGTTGTTGGTTATATGATTTTAAACGTAGCAGCTGGTGGATTAGTTTCAAACTTCCGTCCAGTATTAGCAGCTTTAGGTGACCGTTTCGGTTTACAAGCAGCAGTTATCGACCCATATTTTGGTCAAGCAGCAGCAGAAGCAGCTTTAAAACAAGCTGGTCATGCAACTGGTTTAACAGTACAAGTACTTTTAGTAGCATTCTTAACTAACTTAGCACTTGTAATTTTCCGTAAATTAACTAAAGTACGTACTGTTTTCATCACTGGTCACATCATGGTACAACAATCAGCTACAGCTACTTGGTTAATGGCATTAGCTTTAGGTGACAATGTACAACAATTACAATTTGTTGTTTTATTGGGTATCGTTTTAGGGGTTTATTGGGCAGTAGCAGCTAACTTAACTGTAGAAGCAACTCAAGAATTAACTGAAGGTGGCGGATTTGCAATTGGTCACCAACAAATGTTCGGGGTTTGGTTAGTAGATAAATTCGCACACAAATTCTCAGGTAAAAACGACAAGAAAATTGAAGATTTAGAATTACCAGGATTTTTATCAATCTTTAAAGAATCAATCGTAGCAACTTCTATCTTAATGGTAGTATTCTTCGGAGCTATCTTATTAGTATTAGGTAAAGATTACTTAGTAAGCGTAAACGGTCAAGAAATCGTAGTGATGGCTTCTAAATTCAAAATGGCTACATTAAAAGAAGGCGACAACTTCTTCTTCTATATTTTACAAATTGCTTTAACATTTACAGTGTATGTACAAATTTTACAATTAGGGGTTCGTTTATTCGTTGCTGAGTTATCAGAAGCGTTCCAAGGTATCTCTAACAAATTATTACCAGGTTCTATGCCAGCCGTTGACTGTGCTGCTGTATACGGATTTGGTTCTCCAAACGCAGTAACAATCGGTTTCTTATTCGGGGTTTTAGGACAAGTAATCGCAATCTTAGGATTAATCGTGTTCAAATCTCCAGTATTAATTATCACAGGTTTCGTTCCTGTATTCTTCGACAACGCAACATTTGCAGTATATGCTAACCACAAAGGTGGTTTACGTGCTGCTTCAATTATGTCATTCTTATCAGGTGTTATCCAAGTTTTAGGTGGAGCAATCGCAGCTGGAGCATTCGGATTAGCAGCATTCGGTGGATGGCATGGTAACTTCGACTGGGATACAGTTTGGGTTGGATTTGGATTCTTAATGCAACACTTCCAATACATTGGTTTAGGTATTGTATTAGTTATTCTTTTAGCAATCCCTCAATTACAATACAGCCGTAACAAAGAACATTATTTCTTAATCGCTGAAGATTACGAAACATATTTAGAAAACAAACAAGCTTAATCTATTTTAAGTGATTATATTTTATAGTAAAATAGATGACGGGTAAGATTGACTTACCCGTTATCAAATTCTAAAGGAGAGATATCAATGAAAGTATTAGCAGCATGTGGAAGTGGAATGGGATCAAGCCAAATTATTAAAATGAAATTAACAAACGTATTCCGTAAATTAAATATTCCGTTGGAAGTTCATCACTGTGCAGTATCAGAAGCAAAATCATCAGCTAAAAGCTATGACATGGTAGTTGTTTCTTCAGCATTATTAGAAATTTTTGATGGATTAGACTTACCAAACACTAAAATCGTTGGTTTACAAAACTTATTATCAGAAAAAGAAATGACTGAAAAAATTTCAGCAGCTTTAGAGCTTTAATTAAAAAGGAGTCTTTTTATCATGGCATATGAAGCGTTAAAACAACGTGTTCTTGAAGCAAACTTATTATTACCAAAACATAATTTAGTATTATTCACTTGGGGTAATGTTTCAGAATACGACCGTGAAGCTGGCGTTATCGCTATTAAACCTTCAGGGGTAGATTATGATGTAATGAAAGCAGAAGATATCGTTATTGTAGATATCAATGGAAATAAAGTTGAAGGAGCATTAAAACCTTCTTCTGACTTAGATACTCACTTAGAAATTTACCGTAATTTCCCAGATGTTAAAGGGGTAGTTCATACTCACTCAACTTGGGCAACTACAATGGCTCAAAACGGCCAAGAAATTCCTGCATTCGGTACAACACAAGGGGATTACTTCTACGGAACAATCCCATGTACTCGTGCGATGACTGATGCAGAAATTAAAGGTGCTTATGAGTTAGAAACAGGTAAAGTGATCGTTGAAACATTTAAAGATAAAGATCCTAATGCAATTCCTGGTGTATTAGTATTTAACCACGGACCATTTGCATGGGGTAAAGATGCTTTTGATGCTGTTCACAACATTACTGTTTTAGAACAAGTCGCAAATATGGCTTGGCATAACTTAGTATTAAATCCAAACTTACAACCAATGTCTCAAACAATTTTAGACAAGCACTATTTACGTAAACATGGTGCGAATGCATACTATGGACAAGGGTAGGAGTTAAGCATGTACGAATTAGGATTATATGAAAAATCAATGCCAAACACATTATCATTCAAAGAAAAGTTAGAAACGGTTAAAGCAACTGGATTCGACTTTTTAGAAATGAGTGTGGATGAAACTGATGAAAAATTAGCTCGTTTAGAGTGGACGAAAGAAGAACGTCTTGAACTTGTTAAAACAATGTACGAAACTGGCGTTTCAATTCGTTCAATGTGTTTAAGTGGACACCGTAAATATCCATTTGGATCACATGACGCATCTGTACGTGAACGTAGTATGGAAATCATGGAAAAAGCCATTGAATTATCGGACGATTTAGGAATTCGTGTCATTCAATTAGCTGGTTATGATGTATACTATGAAGAAGGGGATGCAGATACATTAGAATTCTTTATTGATAACTTGAAAAAAGCTACTTTATTAGCAGCTCAAAAAGGAATCATTTTAGGATTCGAAACAATGGAAACTCCATTTATGAATACAGTGGAAAAATCAATGCGTTTTGTAAACTTAGTAGATTCACCTTATTTACAAGTTTATCCAGATTCAGGAAACTTAAAAAATGCTTCTTTAGAACCTGGCGCGAAAAATGTTTATGAAGATATTGAATTAGGGAAAGGTCATATTGTGGCTGCTCACTTAAAAGAAACAATTCCTGGACATTATCGTGAAATTCCTTTTGGAACTGGACAAATTGATTTCAAGAAAATGGTGGATACTTTCTTATCAATTGGTGTTCGTCGTTTCACTGGCGAATTCTGGTATGTTGGACAAGAAAACTGGTTAGAGGATATTCATTTCGCTAACAAATTCTTACGTTCATATTTCCCAGAAAAATAATTGAAGAATTTTATGTAACATCCTTAGAGTGTCTAGGGATGTTTTTTAGTACGTATAAGTGAATGAATAGATTATACCTCCCTGGGTTGTTGCAGCGCCGCCAGCAGCCTCGCTTGCGAGTCTCATGGCTAAAATTCGAGCCTGTAGTCTCGAATTTTGCGGGAATATATATTTATATATATTCTTTTTGCAACTGAGGAAGGTATAATCTAGTCATTCACTTTAAATATTTATGTCATTTATTGTATTAGAATACATATTTTACGTACGGATTCAGAATACATAGAAAATACTCTATAGTAATAAAAGCAATATAAGTAGCGTTAGCTATTTTTATTACAGGGAAACTTTGATACCTAGGCTCAAAGTTTAGCCAGCAACCTTGCTGATATATCAACAGTATTTTCTATGTATACTGAATCCTATTGTTTTTTCTATTCTAACAGTTATAATTAATTTAATGATGATACGAAAAAGAGGGGAGTGATTTTTTTGTATTCTTATATGCAAAAGTGTATTGATAAAAATTTTAAACCAGTTACGAAGGACGATTTGATTCATAAATTTTCCCAGTTAGGAATTAAACGTGGAGATACTTTATTAGTTCATGCTTCTTTGTCTTCATTAGGGTATGTGGTTGGTGGAGCTGAAGCTTTATATTTGGCGTTAAGAGAAGTAATAGGTATTGAAGGAACGATTGTAGTTCCGTCTCAAACGGTTGAAATATCAGATCCTGCTAGTTGGCAGTATCCTCCAGTTCCAGATGAATGGCATGATGTCATTCGTGATGCTATGCCTGCATATTCAAAGGAGTTATCGTATAGTAAAGCGATGGGAGCTTTTAGTCAATTTATTGGAATTTTACCTGATTCCATTCGAAGTAATCATCCTATGTATTCTTTTACGGCGATAGGAGAGAAGGCTAGTGAAATTATTGGACAGGATTCTTTGGATTTTCCATTTGGAGACAAATCACCATTAGGAAGAATGTATTCAATAAGTGCTAAAGTATTAATGATTGGCACTGATTTTGAAACGAATACTTCACTCCATTTAGCGGAAAATCGATTGAATAGAGAAGTCATTCATGAAAAAAGTAAAATTTTAACGAAAGATGGAGAAAAATGGATATCGCTTAAAAATATTGAATTAGATATTTACGATGACTATTTAGAAGTTCAAAAGAATTTTATGGAACAGTATACTGTTAATCATATTTCAATTAACGACAGTAATGTTTATTTATTCGATATGAAAGAATGTGTAGATTTTGCGGAACACTATTATCAATTAAAAGAATGAGAAAAGCTATTTGACGTACAGATTCAGAATAACATAGAAAATACTCTATAGTAGCAATTGCAGGGAAACTTTGAGACCTAGGCTCAAAGTTTAGCCATGAGACAGCTTTAGCTGGCTGCTGGCGACCTTGCTACAATGTCTACAGTATTTTCAATGTATTCTGAAGAAGTTAAGGGGAAAAATACCTTTTCAAATCATCACGAAAATAACCGAACGTCATAAATTAAAACGTTCGGTTATTTTTATATTTTTTGATATATAATTTGTTTCATTATTTATTAGTTATTTATTATTCATGCTTTCATACATTTATTGTTCGTATTTTACACGTTTACACTGTTTGAAAATGAATTATTTTTATGAAAATGTAGCTAAAAATGTATTTTTCAAGTAAAAACTCTTGTAATTATCGTTCGTATTTTGTATGATTGTACTTGAGGTTGAGAGTTCAATCTTGTAGAAAACATATCTTAGGGGGATATATTTTATGAAGAAGTCTTTTTGGTCAAAATTAGTACTTGGAGTATCAGCAGCAGCTTTACTTGCAGCTTGTTCAAGTCAATCTAGTGATTCAGGTTCTAAAGGTAATGGATCTAAAACAATTGATACTTTAAAAGTTGCATTTGTACCTTCTCGTGATCCAGAAGCGATTGTAACTGCTACTGAACCATTAAAAGAATTATTGAAGAAACAATTAGCTGATGAAGGTTATACAGTTAATAATGTTGAAATCAATGTTGGAACAAGCTTTGATGCAGTAGGGGAAGCTTTAGCATCAGGTACTGCAGATGTGGGATTCATTCCTGGTGGTACTTATGTATTATTTGACAAAGAGGTAGACGTATTATTAACAGCAACTCGTTCTGGTTTAGAAAAGAATTCAACTAATCCAAAAGATTGGAATGATGGAAAAGAATCTAAACGTTCTAATGAACAAGTTACTTCTTATAAAGGCTTAGTAATTGCTGGGCCAACAGAAAAAGGGAAAGCTATTGCTGAAAAAGTGAATAGTGGTCAAGACATTTCATGGGATGATTTAAATTCAGCAAACTGGGGAGTTTTAGGAACTTCTTCTTCTTCAGGATATATTTATCCTACATTATGGCTACAAGATAAATTTGGTAAAAATATTTCAGATTTACAAAATGTTGTTCAATCTGATTCTTATGCTTCATCTGCAGCTCGTTTAGCTTCAGGACAAATTGATATTATGGTTGGATATGCTGACTTACGTTCTGACTATGCTAAAAAATGGTCAAGTGAATATGGACGTTCAGATGAAATTTGGAAAGAAACAAATGTTATTGGTGTAACTCCAGATATTTATAACGATACAATTTCAGTAAGTAAATCTTCTCCAATTGTAGACGACGCATTCAAAGAAGCTTTTGCTAACGCAATGATCAAACTAGCTGGAACAGATGAAGGTAAAGAAGTCATTAAGATTTACTCTCATTCAGGATATAAGAAAGCTAATGCATCTGATTACGATAAAGAACGTGAAGCTCAAAAAGTTCTTAAAAAATTAAAATCAGGTAACTAAGGAAAGAAATGATGATCAAATGAGGGTTAGGAGCGAATCCTGACCCTTTTTTTGAGAAAGAGGACAGATATGATTAAATTTGAAAATGTTTCAAAAACCTATCCAAATGGAGTTAAAGGGTTAAAAAATATTAATTTAGAAATTGAACAAGGTGAATTTGTTTCAATTATTGGTTTATCAGGAGCTGGTAAATCAACTTTAATTCGTACTATCAATCGTATGATTGAAATTACTGAAGGAACTTTAACCGTTGATGGTACAAATGTATCTTCATTAAAAGGAAAATCTCTTCGTAAATTCCGTAGAAATAAAGTAGGGATGATTTTCCAATCATTTAATTTAGTAACAAGAACAACGGTTATTAAAAACGTATTAACTTCAATTGTTCCGGATATTCCATTTCTTCGTTCATTATTTGGAATTTATACAAAAGAAGAAAAATTACACGCCTTAGAGGCTTTAGATAAAGTAGGGATTGTAGATAAAGCCTTTATCCGTGCTGACCAATTATCTGGTGGACAACAACAACGTGTTGCATTAGCTAGAACTTTAGCACAAAATCCTGAAATTATTTTAGCAGATGAACCTGTTGCGGCATTAGACCCTATTACTGCTAAGCGTGTAATGGAAGACTTTAGAAAGATTAACCAAGATTTAAATATTTCTATTTTACTTAATATTCACCATGTGGAATTAGCTTTAGAATATGCAGATCGCATTATTGGTATTCGTGATGGAGAAATTGTTTATGATGGTCCAAGTAGCCAAGTAACAAAAGAAGTGTTAGATTTAATCTATAAAGGAAAGGCGGAGGAGTTACATGAAGGATAATAAACTCTTCGCTTCAAAAGAATTTACATTAAAAAATGGTACAACTGTTACTGAGCCAAAATCAAAAGCTATTTTTGTTGTCATTGGTTTGTTAATTGCAATGTATTTTTCAGCTAAAATTACTGGGTTTAATCTACATACCATTTTAACACGTGGTGTTCAATTTTTTGTTATTATTGGTCGTATGTTTCCACCTGCCTGGGAATATTCAAGTAATATTTGGCAACCATTAATTGACACGATTAAAATGTCATTATTAGGATCATTATTAGGATCAATTTTAGTAATTCCATTTGCCATTGTAGCTTCTAGTAATATTGTTAAAAATAAATGGATTATTAGTTTAAGTCGTTTATTTTTAAGTGTGGTTCGTACATTACCAACTCTTGTAACAGCCTTAATTGCAACTTATATCTTTGGATTAGGAACAATGGCTGGTACATTTGCGATTGCAACTTATACTTTTGCTTACTGTGGTAAACAATTATATGAACAAATTGAAACTGTAGATATGGGAGCTTTTGAAGCAGCTGAAGCTTTAGGAGCAACAAAAGGTCAAGCATTTACAAGTGCAATTATTCCTCAAATTTTACCAACTTACTTAGCAAGTTCATTATATTGCTTTGAAGGTAATGTTCGTTATGCATCTATTTTAGGATATGTAGGTGCCGGTGGTATCGGGATTATTTTAAATGAGAACCTTGGTTGGCGTGAATATGGTAATGTAGGGATGATTTTAGTAACATTATTCTTTACTGTAGTCATTATTGAATCAGTAAGTTACTACTTACGTACGAAATTAACATAGAAGGGGAGTTAAACACATGAATGAAGCAGTATTAAAACAATATGAAAAAGCTCCTCGTACATGGATTGTTCAATTAGGCGTTTTATTCTTATTCATTATCATTTTTGCATGGTCTGGATCAACGATTGAATTAAGTAAAATTCCAGAAAATGGATTACAAATTTCTCAAAGTATTTTACAAGGGATTGTAACTCCTGAAACATCCTTATTGTTAAACTTTACAACGAAAGGTGTTCCATATTTATTATTAGAAACAATTGCAATTGCATTTCTAGGAACATTAGTAGGAGCAATTTTAGCAATTCCATTTTCATTTATTTCAGCAACAAATATTGTACCAAAGCCAGTTGCAATTATTGGACGTACAGCAATTATGGCTATTCGTACGGTTCCAACTTTAATTTACGGATTAATGTTTATTCGTGTAACAGGTCCTGGTGCCTTTACAGGGTTGCTTACAATGTCTGTAGCATCGATTGGGATGATTTCTAAATTATATATCGAAGCTATTGAAGATTTGGATTACAAGATTTTGGAATCATTAGATGCTAGTGGATGTAATTTCTATCAAAAAATTCGTTTTGGGATTTTGCCACAATTAATTCCGGCATTCATTTCAACAGTAATTTATCGTTTTGATATGAACTTAAGAGATGCGACTGTTTTAGGGATGGTAGGTGCCGGTGGTATCGGTGCTCCGTTAATCTTTGCTATGACAGCTTATAAATGGCATGAAGTAGGGGCTATCCTATGCGGATTAATCGTCTTAGTATTAGTCATTGAATACTTATCAACGAAAATTCGTACTCATTTAGCACGTGGGTAAATTAAAAAAGCATGAGGGTTTATCCTTCATGCTTTTTTTCTACTTTTGAAAACATTTTATGAAACAATGGAGCTAATGCATATCCCATTAACGAAATTCCAATAATTCCCATGAAATATAAGACCGTTTCTTGGAAAATACTAAATCCGATTAAAATAACTGGAATTGCCAGAATAGCAACAGCTTCCTTTAAAGAAATAAAAATAAATAAATATCCATCACGAATATAACTCTTAATCGTACCAAAATATTGTGTTCTTGCTAACGAAATTAACATTGCTGTGATCGTCATACATAGAAATAAAAAGAAAATTATCGCTAACATCATGCAAAAAATATTTTGAAAACTATACCAAAATTGAATCACATATACAGTCGCTGCAATGATTGCTGTATAAATTAAAGAGACAGCAACACGTACAAAGAATAAATGTTTTAATTCGTTCCAAAATGTTTTCACTAAATAACCATCTTCATTTTCGGAAAACTTCATCATTGTATAAAACAAAGCCGCCAAAACAGGTCCAATCGTAACAATAGGAATACTAATTACAATCACTAATAAGTTCAACAAAATAAAATCCGCCAACATCGTAGCAAATCTCCAAAAAGGACTTTCCTCATTAAATTTCATCCAAAACCATCCTTTAACTATATAAAATACAAAATACATTATACGATTAAGCCCCAAATTAAGCAAGTTATCGTATGGAAGTTCATATCATATAATTAAAACACAATAGATAACATTCTAGACTTCTAACGTAAAAAGTAAGAAAATATTTTATGCAGTATTTGTAGTTACTTAACGTAAAAAGGAAGAAATAAATTGATACAGTAGCTAAAGTAAAAGAATCAGATAGGATTCTTTTACAGGGAAACTTTGAGACCAAGGCTCAAAGTTTAGCCATGAGACTCGCAAAGCGAGGCTGCTGGCGACCTAGCTACAGTCAATCAATTATTTCGAACGATATATAGGTTTACATAATATATATTAAAGAAAGTTTCATATCAAGAATCCTACCATCTAAAACAATTCCTCCTCCACAATCCAAACCAAACATAAAAGGACGCTCCTCACGAACGTCCTTCTATCCATTATTCAACATTAGAAATATCTATCGATTGACCAATCGATAATAAACATAACATACGTTTAGTAACTTTCTTTTGATAACTTGTTTCTAATGCCTCAGCATATAAATTTAATTGCTGTTTATACTTATCGACGACTTTTTGGATACCTTTTTGTGTTGGTACCACATGATCCGTTTTATAATCAAATAAGATAATCTCATCATCTAATTCCACAAATCCATCAATAATCCCGTGTATCAACATCGAATCTTCATTATCTGGTAAATGTTTAAAGATACGTTTTGCTGTTACAACGTGTGAAAATGCTTGTTCACGGTTTAATAATGCTTGATGTTCCTGTATCCATTGACCAAATTCACTTTGGAAGAAATGATATACTTGGTCAACTGGAATAACTGCAGCAACTTCTTTTTCTAAAAATTGCGTCTCAACTAATTGCTGAATTGTTTCTTGAATAAATTCTGGTGTAATTTCCTTCGTTAAGTCTAATTTTTGCATTAATAAATGTAAACCGCTTCCACGTTCTGCAGCTGAAACTTTTTGTTTAGACTCAATAAAGCTAGGTTTTGCTAATTCAGATGTTAAATAAACATATTGTTGTACATTTTTTTCTGTTTCTTGAGTTTGTTCTTCCAACTGAGGTAGTTGTTTTACATCTGGTTCTTCATTCATTCGTTTAATTTCAGATACACTTTGATAACTTGCTGTAGTGGATGCTAACAAATAAGGATACGTTTGTTTTAAATCTTCTAATAAATTTGATAAATTTTTAACCGGTTTTCCTTCTACTTGCTTTTGTAACCACTCTACTTCATTAATAGAAGTCGTTTCAGTCTCTTGAATCCAATTGAGTGCATTCTGTTTAATTTGTTCAAAGTCAATGACTTCTTGATGGAAGGAAACTTTCTCTTGCTTTCTCATTGTAGCCATTAAAATCCACGTTAAATAATTATCGACATGATAACGAAGAGAATATGGTAATGTTTCATCATCAATATCTTCTATCATCGAATGTTCTTCTTTAAATTTGTCGAAATCTTTTAAAGAACCGACAATAATGAGTTTTTCACGTGCACGAGTCATTGCTACGTACAATTTTCTCATTTCTTCAGAAAGTAATTTATTTTTTTCTGCTTTATAGGCCATTACATATGGAATGGTTGTCCATTGAATTCTTTCAGGAAGTTGTAAATATTTCACTCCGACACCTAATTCATCACTACGAATGGCTTGTTGGCGAATATCTTGCTGATTGAATTTCTTTCCAGCATTCATTAAAAATACTACTGGATATTCTAATCCCTTACTTGCATGAATTGTCATCACACGAACTGCATCTTCTTCGTCAGAAATTTGTGTAGGTTCTTCTAGATCTTGTTTTTTATGTTGCATTTGTTGAATAAATCGAACAAAGTTACGTAATCCTTTAAAGCTAGAATCTTCGAAATCTTTCGCATATTTATACAAAGCATGTAAATTCAAGACACGTTGCTGTCCAACAGATTGCCCATGAACATATGTTAAATAGTTCGTATCCATATAAATTTGCCAAATAAGCGTACTAATAGATTGATGGTTCGCAATATCTCGCCAAGATTCTAACTGATCTAAGAATGATTTTATACGTTCTTTCAATTGCTGTTGTTGAGAACTATCATAATAATTCACTTCTTCTAATGTAAAATGCTCCACAAAATGAACGCAAGCTTCGTAAAACGAACAAGATTTATTGTTTTTACGAATATGAGCTAATGCTATTTCATCTAATCCAACGATTCCTGAACGTAATACTGAAACAAATGGAATATCTTGGGTAGGATTATCAATAATTTTTAGTGCAGACATCATAATGGCAATTTCTGTTCGTTTAAAATATTGAAGATTTTTTTGTACTAAAACAGGAATTTGATATTGAGTAAATATTTCTTCAATTAATCCATTATTAGCCTTTGTTGGCGCTAAAATAACAATATCTTTATATTGTATTGGTCGTTTTTTCGGGTTTTCCTTTGTACTTTCTTCATGCATTATTTCAAATTGATTTGCCATCAATTCTTTAATCTTACCCGCAATAAAATGGACTTCAGCACTAGCTGAACTATCAATCGGACTTTCCGATTCCAATCCAGAAGATTCTTCTTCCTCTTCTTCTAGATTAGCATTTTGAATAATATAGCATTCGCTAAATTTATCTGTATCATCTGAATAATTTAAGTTTCCAGTTTTTAAAGCAGCTGAATCATCATAATCAATTTGACCTAATTCATGGTCCATAATCTGTCTAAAAATTAAATTTGTAAAGGATAATACTTGATCTCTAGAACGGAAGTTTTCAGCTAAAATAATTCGTTTTCCGCCATTTTCATCTGCATAAGCTTCATATTTATCTCTAAATAATGATGGATCTGCTAAACGGAATGCATATATCGATTGTTTCACATCTCCTACCATGAAGAGATTATTCTCCCTAGCAACACTTGTTAAAATGGCCTCTTGAACTCGGTTTACGTCTTGGTATTCATCGATTAAAACTTCAGTAAATAGTTCTTTATAATATTTTTTAGCGATAAGGACTCCATTTTTCTCAGTAGAAAGAATGGATAATGTATCATGTTCTAAGTCAGAGAAATCAATTTTATTTGAAGTTTTCTTTTCTAATTGGAAAGCTTCATAAAATTTCAATACAACTTGAGATAAATGTAACATCATTGGATAAATATTTCTTAAATGCTTCATTTGCACTTCAGGTGACTCGAAAAATGCTGTTGCTAATACTTGATCTTCCCAATGTTTCTTCAGGCTATCTCTTTTACGTTTAATGGCCTGTACTGCTTCTCTATCTGTAGTTTCATCTTTTTTAGGAACAGTTGGGAAACGGTCAAAACTTACTCCCTGCGCTAATGTGTATGCTGCTGTGTAATTACCACTTGCAAATGCTGTATATACTTCCTGAATTTTTTGGGCATCAGCTTCAACTACGTCTTTACACTTTTCAAATCCAGTTACTTCAGCTAATTTAATTAATTCATCATAGGCAGAAACTAAATACTTTAATTCTTCGACAATATAAGGTGCAAATTGATCCTTTATAATAGGAATTTCACCATATTCATCCTTTGTTTCATATAAATCCGCTAAAGAAGAAATCCATTGTTTTGGATTTGGTTTTGAACGTGAAAAATCATATAGTTGATAAACTAATGTTGTAAATCCATCATCATTACGATCACTAGAAAAATAGCGCATTAAACCATCCATCCAAGAATGTTCTTCTAATAATTCATCTTGTATGTTTCGCCATACTTTTTCTTTTAATAAAGTCCCCTCTACTTCATTTAATAGTGAAAATACAGGGTCTAACTGACTTAAATAGAAATAACGACGAATGACTTTCATACAGAAACTATGAATGGTAGAAATCGTAGCATTTGGTAATAAACTTAGTTGTTTGATATACATATGCTTTTTAGTAATATCTGTTTCTTTTGTAATAGCTTTTTCTAAATTAGTACGCAGACGTTCTTTCATTTCTTTTGCAGCAGCTTCAGTAAAAGTCACAATTAATAAAGAATCAATATTAACGCCATCTTCTATATATCCCATAATTCGGTCAACTAATACTTTAGTTTTTCCTGATCCGGCAGAAGCAGAAACTAATAAATTATCGCCTCTTTGCCAAATTGCTTGCCATTGTTCAGGAGTTGCTTGTACACCCTCTGGTTTTACTGGTATCATAGATTATTCCTCCTTTCCGTCAATTTTATTTCTCATCCAAGTTAAGTTTTCTTGAAGAGGCATTTTCGTTAAAAATTGATAGTTATTTTCTGGATTCGTTGCATCAAACATTGAAATTGCACTGAATTTTCCATTCACTGAATCTGCATATTCTTTTAATTCATCAAATGGAGCAATTTGATTTTCTCCATTTAAAATTCTTTCTCCAGCAGTTTTCAATTGATAGAAAGCAAAGTCCATTAATAAATTAATATCATCAGGAGCATAGACTTGGCTAGTTGCCTTGTATTCTCCATCTTTCTTAACGCCAAATGGCAATACAATAGAGTCTCCTGCTTCAAAATCAGGTTGAACTTGTTGCAGAACGCCTAAATCATTCGTTAATAATCCAGATAATTTATATTTTTTCAGACGAGTTTCTTCAAAATCTGCATCTGATTTCAGATCTTTAGCGTTAAAGCTTGGTTGAAAAACATGCATATATAATCCACCATAAGGCGTCACTGTTTTCTTGAATTGGTCAGAAACAATGTTTCTAGCAACTGATAAATACGTTAATAGTTGCAATTGAATTCCATAACGTAATCGATTGATATCAAATTTTTGTGCTGAGGATTTATAATCGACAATTCCTAAATGATAACCCTTTTCGGTTTCTAAAAGGTCTATACGGTCAATTTTCCCACGAATAAATAACGATTGAGTATCGTTCAATGGGATTTCAATTTTCTTATCAGATTTTGCTCCAAAAACAACTTCTGTTTTCCATGGTGTTACTTGTAATTGTTGTAATTGCAATAATGCTGCTGATAATGTTTGTCGAATCGTATCTTGTAGTAGTACTTTTGTCCAATTCATTCTTGGTGTAGCATTTAAAATTTGGAATCTTGCATCATCATTCATAGAGTCGAAAATTTCTTTTAATACTTTTTCTGTTGTAGCTGCATCTATAGCACGAATATCCAATTTCAATTCATGAACTTTGCGAATGAACTGGTCAAATGTTTCATGGAAATATTCCCCAGATCCAGCAGCCGTTAATTCGAACTCTCTACGCTCTCGTACATTTAACCCATATTGTAAGAAATGACTAAATGGATCCTTATAAAAGGTTTCAACTTGAGAAGTTGATAAGTATAAATGATTTCCGTATAATTCAGCAGCCAATTCTTTTGGTAATTGCTTTGCAATATTTAAATGGAATACACTGTCCACTAATGTATGATACTCCTGTTGGAAATCTTTATCCTGTCTTAATAAATGAGGTAAAGCAATCCAAATAGATGGAATATCTTCTTCTTTTGAAAATTTATACTGACGAAGTTTTTGTAATAAAGTCGTAAATAATTCATGAATCGTTACAAACTCGCCCTGTTCAAATCGTTCTTGTTGCTTTTGATTCCCATCTTGGGTAGTAATCTCATATTGATTTAAAATACGTTCTACAAAACTAGATGATTTTAATTTAGCGCCTTTATCTGTATGATGCATTGATAAGTATAACTTTTCAGTTGCTGAAGTTAACACTTTATAAAATAAAAATGGCTCTACTGATTGTTTTTGAATGGTTGTTGGATGTAGGAAACGACCACTATCTAATTTACTTAATAAATACTCTCTTTCTTCATCTGTCATTAGCCCACTCTCCTCTTCCATTCGAGGAAGGACGCCTTGCGATAAACCAATCGCAAAAGTAACCTTTTTAGGAGAATAACGAACAGAATCGATTCCCGTACAGGTTAATTGGTCTAAAGTAGAAGGAGCCATATTATAGTGTGTATGTTCGAATCCAGTATGTAATAATAATTGGAAGATTTCCCAATCAAACGGTTCATCTCCAAAAATATAAACATACTCCTCTAATAATTTTAAAAATTCATTCCATACTTGATCTTGTCTACGAGCTGTCTGGATATCCCCAATATTGGCAGCATGATTTCTCCAATATAAGAATGCTTCCGTTACACCAATTTTTTCTAATAATTGATATAGAAGAGTTATCGCTTCTTTTGTTGTCTCAACTTTATCCAATTTTTTATAAAATGGTTCTAATAAAGAGACGATTTGTTCTCGTAGTTCTTGTGCTTGTGTTAATTGTTGATGGACTAGAACTTCTCTGCTACTTAAGCTATCTTCATCAATGTTTTCAACTTGATAATTCCATGTTTTTCTTGAAATCCAATCTTTTCCTTCATAGCCTTGAGCTAGTATAATCGTTTCAGTTTCATCTAATTTTTGACGATAGTGAATCAAAGCATCTCTTAGCGTAACTTCTTCATCATGCTTATTCTCTAAATTTGCTCGATTTAAGGGCCAGAAACAATATTCACTTCTTAATAGGTTCATTATGTTATGATAACGCCAAAAATGCTTCTGGATAGCAAAAATCGCATCTAGTACTTGAATGAGTGGATGATGCTCCATTGTATCGGATAAATCCATGAAATAAGGAATTTGATACGTTTCTAATAAAGGTTGTAAGAGTGTTTGTTGTTCTTCTAAATTTCTCGATAAAATTTGAATATCTTGGTAACGATATTTACCACTATCGACTAAGGTTTTAATCGTTGCTAATGTTTCTTGGATTTCTTGACGTTCATCTTCATAAGTCGTCCACTGTAAATCTTCAATTTTTCTTGATGTACGATTAGAAGAAGTTTCAAGTCCTCCACTTGTTTCTAGCCAATATTGTTCGAGTTCTAAAAAGTCGGGATGATAAGCGCAATTCTCTTCGTTTAATTCTTTTAAAACTGGTTTACTTTCATCAATCATTAACCAATTTAGTAAACGAGAAACTAATTGACGATTGGAATCAAATAAACTAGATTCTAGTTTTTCTTTTGGTTTAAAAGCATCTGTTGTTGCAGTAGTATAGAACTCTACTCCTCCGCACGATTTCACTAAAGCATCAATTACTTCTAATTCCATCGCATTTAAGTGATACGATTGATCAATTACGACATAAGTATTAGATAAATCCTTCAATGAAATTTCTTGTGCTAATATTTTTAATAAATCTTCCGATTGAACAAAATCTTGTTTTAAATAATCTAAATAATGTTTATAAATGATGCCAAATTCTTTCAAACGTTGATCAATTTCTTCATAAGAATCCTGTTCGAACCACCCAGAGAAATCCTCTATTTCGATTCCTCCTAAACGAAATTCTTGCATAACAGCAGATAAACGTTCAATAAATCCTTTATGACGAGATTCCTTATTAAATAACACTAATTCATCTTGATATTCAGATAATATTTTTTGTAAAATCATACAAATTCCAACCTTGGATAAAGAAGGACGTTGAAGTGCAGCATGATCTCTTAAAAAATACCAGGCCAATCGCTTAAAACTATAAACTTGCATTTTCGTTACTGCATATGAATTTTGTGGTTGTTGCAATAATTGCCCCACTTGTTGAATCATTTCTAATTCAGCAGAAAACTTAATATGATCTGGTACAAGATAAATAACTTGATTCATGTTAGATTGTTTTAACCAATCTGCAATTTTTCTAGATATTTGCGAAACTTTCGCACTTGTTTCTTTTGTAAGAATGACTTCGAAACTCATAAGAACCTCCAATCGTTTATTCCCTTTAACTTAACCATATAACGATGAATTTGTAAACAAAAATAAAACGATTTTTCTACTTGTAGCGTCGTACTACGAAAGAAAAATCGTTTTTAAAATTTAAGGATAAAGTTAAAATTTTTACCCAACTAATTGTTCTAAAATGTCTGGACGGAAACCAAAGAATGGTTCAATTCCATCGGCTACAACAACTGGTAATGATTGGAAACCTAATGCTTTCACTTCTTCTAAAGCCTCTTCTGATTCAAAAACATCTTTAACCACAAATGGTACTTGATTATCCTCAAAAAATTGTTTTGTAAAGTTACATTGCATACAATTTGGTTTTGAATATAGTGTAATTTGACGATTTGACATAAACATCTCTCCCTTTTGTTTCATACAGGTAGTATGATACCTCATATTAGAGGGAAATACAATATATTGTGCTTAATTTTTTTATTTTATTTTTCATAACACAATATATTGGGATAGAACTGTTGTAGTATAAGTCGTCTAAACCTTGATATAAAGGCAAAAACAGTTTTAAAACAGAGTAAATATAAAAAAGCTAAGCACTATATTTTGTACTTAGCTTTTCTTAGTTATTCATGATCTGAAATTTTAATTCTTTTAATAGTTGCAGCAAAGATAGCAAGTCCAATAGAAGCAAATATCACTAGTACCTTTTTATCATGGTAAAAGATGTTAAAAATTATAAACAAATAAATTACATATAAAACTGCCAATAAAATACTTGTCTTTTTCATAACCCTATCCCCTAACAATTATCTTGATAAAATTATATCATAAATGAGACGGATTAGTATACGCTTGGGTCAAATCCACGGTTTGTTACATATCCATCTTTTTCCCAAATATTTTTCTTTTTCTGCTTCGTTTGTTCTTCTACTTTTTGTAAATCTTTTAATAGCGTTGTATTCGGTGGATGAGCATATCCTACTCTAGCTAAACTTTCTTCTACTAAGGTTTGTTGTAATAATTTTCCATCTAAATATACATACATTAAAGCACGTCCATATTTATCTGTATAATCACCAACATCAAATTTACCTTCAACTTTTTTAGCCTTTTTCAATAATTCTTCTGTTTTTTGTTTTGCTTGATCTGCAAATGGTTGAGCAGTCTTTCCTTCTTTAGCTGTTTCTGGCGTATCAATTAGCAATAAACGAATTTTAAACTCTTTTCCATCTAATCGAACGTGGAATGTATCTCCATCCGCTACTTTACCAACTTGAAGAGTATACATTTTTGATTTGTCATATCCAGAAAAATCTACACTACTTTCTACTTGTGTTTGGTTAGTATTCGATTTATTAGAAGTTTTCTTCTGATTCTTCGAGAACAAACCAAGTCCAGAAATAATGAGGATAATTGCTAATATCGCTAACTTAACCAATAGAAATTGTTGTTTTTTCGTTAATTTCATAAAATCTCCTTTCAACGATTCAAAAAATAAGTGACAACAAATCTATTAAGATTACTAAGATCTGTTGTCACTTGATGAATTATACTTCTAATAATTCTTTTTCTTTCACTTGTGCTAAATGATCAATGTTTTTAACACTGTCATCCGTTAATTTTTGAATATCTTTTTCATATCCACGTAAATCATCTTCAGTGATTTCTTTATTTTTTTCAGCTTTCTTTAAGTGCTCAATAGCATCACGACGAATATTACGAACACTAACTTTAGCGCCTTCTGCTTCTTTTCCTACTTGTTTTGCTAATTCTTTACGACGTTCTTCCGTTAATTGTGGAATGACTAAACGAACAACACTACCATCATTTGTTGGAGTAATGCCAATATCTGACATTAAAATTGCACGTTCAATATCTTGTAAACTTGATTTGTCATAAGGTGTAATTAAAAGCATACGAGCTTCAGGAACCGTTACAGAAGCTAATTGGTTTACTGGAGTTGGAACTCCATAATACTCAACTTGCAGGCGATCTAAAAGACTTGCATTCGCACGACCAGCACGAATTCCGCCTAATTCGCGTTGAAGCGCATCTTCAGTTTTTTTCATACGTTCTTTAGCATTTGCAATAATTTCAGTTGCTGTCATATTATTTCCCCCTTACAGTTGTACCGATATTTTCACCAAGAACAACTCGACGAATATTTCCATTTTCATTTAAATTGAAGACAACTAATGGAATATCATTATCCATTGATAATGAACTTGCAGTAGTATCCATTACTTTTAGTCCTTTTTGAATGACATCTAAATGTGTTAATTCATTAAATTTAATCGCATTTGTATCAATGCGAGGATCCGCACTATAAACACCATCAACATTATTTTTAGCCATTAAAATAGCATCTGCTTCAATTTCAGCAGCGCGTAATGCAGCGGCAGTATCTGTTGAGAAGTATGGGTTACCAGTTCCCCCAGCAAAAATTACAACACGTTCTTTTTCTAAGTTTCTAATCGCTTTACGACGAATGTAAGGTTCAGCAATTTGACGCATTTCGATTGAAGTTTGAACACGTGTAGGAACTCCAATGTTTTCTAATGCATCTTGCAATGCTAATGCATTCATCACTGTTGCAAGCATCCCCATATAGTCTGCTTGAGCACGTTCCATACCTACTTCTTCTCCTGTTACACCACGCCAAATATTTCCGCCACCAACAACGATTGCAATTTGAACGCCAAGATCATGAACTTCTTTAATTTCTTTAACAATTTCCTTAATAGTTGGAGGATTAATACCAAAACCTGTTTGGCCTGCTAATGCTTCTCCACTTAATTTTAATACCACACGTTTATATTTAGGTTCAACCATTGTAAGGACTCCTCTTCTTATACATTTCCTAGTGAATTTAGTCTAAAAAAAAGGGGAATAGAGGGCAGCTTCCTACCTTATTCCCCACTAATTGAAATCAATTATTTTTTAACTTGTCCCATTACTTCTTCAACGAAGTTGTCAACACGTTTTTCTAAACCTTCACCAACTTCATAACGGTGGAATAATTTAACTTTACCACCTTTAGAAGCAGCATATTTAGCAACTGTTGTATCTGGATCTTTAACGAATGGTTGGTCATTCAAGCTGATTTCAGCTAAGAATTTATTTAAACGTCCAGCAATCATTTTTTCAACGATATTAGCTGGTTTACCTTCGTTTAATGCTTGTTCTGTAAGAACTTTTTTCTCATGTTCTAATTCATCAGCAGAAACTTCTGAACGGTCAACATATTTAGGATTGATTGCTGCAACGTGCATAGCAATGTCTTTAGCAGCATCTGCATCTGTAGAACCTTCTAATACAGTTAACACACCGATACGTCCGCCCATGTGTAAGTATGCACCGAATGCATCTGCATCAGATTTTTCAACGATTTCAAAACGACGTAATGAAATTTTTTCTCCGATAACTGTAGTTGCTTCAGCAATTACGTCAGAAACTTTACCTTCTGGAGTAACGATTTCTAAAGCAGCTTCTAAGTTAGCTGGTTTGTTAGCTAAAATTACTTCTGATAATTTTGCTACTAATGCTTGGAATTTGTCGTTTTTAGCAACGAAGTCTGTTTCAGCATTTACTTCTAATACAACTGCAACGTTTCCATCTACTAATACGTTTGTAATACCTTCTGCAGCGATACGGTCAGCTTTTTTTGCTGCTTTTGCTAAACCATTTTCACGTAAATAGTCAACAGCTGCATCGATATCTCCTTCAGTTTGAACTAATGCTTTTTTAGCATCCATCATCCCTACGCCAGTCATGTCACGTAGTTGTTTTACTAATTGTGCTGAAATTTGTGCCATTTCAATTTCCTCCTAAATGTTATAAATTTACAAAAATTATTTTTTAAAAAAAGCTGTTTGGATGAAAGATTTCTTTTCCGATTCCAAACAGCCTACTGGTTAGTGATTATTCAGCGTTGTCGCCTTCAACTAATTTTTCAATATCTTCTAATGAAGTATCTTTATCTAAGTCTTCTTCGTCAACTGCTACGTCTTCACCTTGGTTACCTTCAACGAATGCATCAGCCATTTTAGCTACGATTAATTTAACCGCACGGATTGCATCGTCATTTGATGGAATAACAACATCGATTTCATCAGGGTCACAGTTTGTGTCAACCATAGCAACGATTGGAATGTTTAATTTGTGAGCTTCTTGAACTGCAATGCGTTCTTTACGAGGGTCAACGATAAACATTACATCAGGAATGCGTGGCATATCTTTAATACCACCTAAGTATTTTTCAAGTTTGTCTAATTCTTTTAATAGAACACCAACTTCTTTTTTAGGTAATACATCGAATGTACCGTCTTCTTGCATTTCTTTAATTTTTTTCAAGCGGTTGATACGTGTTTGGATTGTATCCCAGTTAGTCAACATACCACCTAACCAACGATGGTTAACATAGTATTGACCAGTACGGATTGCTTCATCTTTAACAGCATCTTGTGCTTGTTTTTTAGTACCTACGAATAAAGCAATACCTCCGTCTTGAGCAACTTCACGCATGTAGTTGTATGCGTCGTCCACTAATTTAACGGTTTTTTGTAAGTCGATGATATAGATACCATTTCTTTCTGTGAAGATGTATCTCTTCATCTTAGGGTTCCAGCGACGTGTTTGGTGACCGAAATGTACACCAGCTTCTAACAATTGTTTCATTGAAATAACTGCCATTTTTGTTTTCCTCCAATTTTGGTTTTATTTTTCCTCCCCAATTTTCATCGACAAGGGTACTTATTCCTAAGCACCACCCTTATCATCCAATTAGGTGTGAAATATGGTTTTTATACCGTTAGTTATATTACACTAATATGAATTAGAATGCAACTATTTTGATACATTCCTTATACTTTTTTTAAAGTAACACATTCCTCATCGTCAACTTCATGTAATTTCACTAAAATTTCCTCTTTTTTTGAAGTTGGAATGTTTTTTCCTACATAGTCCGGACGAATGGGCAATTCTCTATGACCACGATCAATTAAAACGGCTAAACTAATCGTTTTTGGTCTACCGTATTCCATTAAAGCATTTAATGCAGATCGTACCGTTCTACCAGTAAAGATGACATCATCTACTAAAACGACATTTTTTCCATTTAATGAAAAAGGAATATTCGTTCCATTAATAATTGGATCTACCGTTGGATCTGGTTCGTGGCGATCATCTCTATATAAAGTAATGTCAATTTCACCTAGTAATACTGGTTGATTTTCAATGGATTCGATTTTCTTTTGAAGTCGTTTAGCAATATGAACTCCTCTAGTTTTAATTCCAACAAGTACTAAATCATCAACTGATTTGTATTGTTCAATAATCTCATAAGAAATTCTCGTCATTGATCGATTCATCGTTGCTTCATCTAATAAGAATATTTCTGACATATCCATACTCCTCTACTGTAATTCTTGAATCATTTCTTCAAATTCTTTTGGTAATGGACTTTCAAAATATAGTTTTTCTTGTGTAATAGGATGAACAAATCCTAAAGTCTCTGCATGTAAATATTGACCGAATTCTGTAGCATTTTTTCCATTTGGATGGTACATCGGATCATTTAAAATCGGATGATGAATAAAATCCATATGTGCACGTATTTGATGAGTTCTTCCTGTTTCTAAATTTAGTCGTAAAACACTTGTCTCTTTTAACGCTTGAATGACTGTAAAATGAGTAATCGCTTGTTTTCCTTCTTTTTGAACACAACGCTTTAGACGATTATGTGGATCTCTTGCTAATGGTGCATCTACTGTACCGGTAATATGTTCAAAGCTTCCCTCTACAATTGCAACATAACTACGAGTCATGGAGTGATCCATTAATTGATTCGATAAACCAACATGAGCTTGTGGCGTTTTTGCGACTACTAATAATCCAGATGTATCTTTGTCAATTCGATGAACAATTCCTGGACGATATGATTCAGAACCTTTTGATAATTGATCAACATGATATAGTAATGCATTCACTAATGTTCCTGTTGAATGCCCTTTTGAAGGATGAACCACCATTCCGCTTGGTTTATTAATGACTAATAAATGTTCATCTTCAAAAACAATTTCTAATGGAATATTTTCTGCAAGAACCGTTAATTCTTCCTCTTCTTCAATTTGAATCGTAACATGGTCTCCATCTTTTGCTTTGTAGTTAGCTTTGACTACTTCCCCATTAACAGATACAAATCCTGATTTTAACCATTGTTGAATGACTGAACGTGTATGAGATAATTCTTTTGTTAAAATTTTATCGAGTCTTTCGCTTTTTTCTAATGATAGTGTTAATTCAATAATCTTATTTTCCACTTTTTTCCTTCTTTCTTTCGACAATTAAAATATATAAGAATAACGCCGCTACCCCAACAGTTAAACAAATATCTGCAATATTAAAAATTGGGAAATCGATAAATTCAAGTTGAAACATATCTACAACAAATCCTAATCGAACACGGTCAATAAAATTTCCTAATGCTCCAGCTAATAACAAACTATACGTTGTTAATGCAAATTTTGATTTTCCTCTTTCTTGAAACATCAAGTATAAAATAGCAGAAACTCCAAAAGCTGTAATAATATAGAAAACAAATTGTTGTCCTGCTAAAATTCCCCATGCTGCACCAGTATTTTGAATATAAAATAACTTCACAATACCTGGTAATAATTCTTGTCCTGTATGTAATGCAAAATTAGAAACAATCCACATTTTCATTACTTGGTCTGCTGCAATCAATAATAAACTTAAAACTAAATAAATAATCATAAAATACCTCTTTCTACTCTCAATAGCTCTATTGTACCTATTCTACTATTCTTCGTCAAACATGAGATTAGAACCATTAAAACTTTAAAGATCTACTTTAAAAAGTTTATTTTTTACCAAAATTCACCTATTTTCTCCCCATTTTCACATGAAAAACCTATCAAATCGGTTAATAATTTGTATATTTCACAAAAAAACTGTATAATGACAAAGTAATTTGTGTGTCTATAAATTAAGATGCGCGCATTCTATAAGAATGCAGCCTCAAAGTAAGGAGTGCGTTATGAAAAAAATTGCAACGAAGGTATTCTTGATTAGTGCAAGTTTGCTAGTATTTGCAGCCTGCTCTAATACAAAGAAGAGTGCTGAAAAAACTGTTCAAGAAGTACAAGATACCTTACCTGTGGTTGTTGATCATTTAAACAACATCCAAACTTTTGAAGCCAATTTGCAAAGTGATTGGGAAGATGATATCGCTGATGATTCGACTCTAGCAAATTACGCTAAGAAAAAAGGTAAAGTTTTTGATAATCTTCAACAAAGAAAAGATATTCAAAAACAAATTACTAAAACATTAAAAGTGATTCGCGATGATGCGTCTCACCTTAGTAATTTACAAGACAAGGATTTGCCAAGTGTTGAAATCAAAATTGTAAGTTCAAACTTGCAAAAAATTGTCGACAGTATAACAGATTATATTAAAAAATCTGAAGAACAATTGAATAATGAGCAAAAATTCTTTGTTGAAATATCTGGAAATAAATTATCTAAAGATGATTTGAAAGATAAAATTAAAGAATTAAACGAAGCGGCATTGGAGCGTCAAAAGATTTTAGAAGAAATTAATGACCCTCTTTCAGCAATTGATAAACCAATCCGTATTTTAAAAGCTCGTTTAAATGCTAGAAAGGAGTAAGATGCTGATGAAAACAGTCAACAGAATCATGCGTGTCCTTCTTCTAGGAATATTTGTTCTACTCTTCCAATCTGTTCGTGCTGATGAAGAAGTAACACAAAAATTAACATTAAGAACCTCTAGCTTATTAAAAGTTCCAGTAAACTTCCCTACAACTAGTAGTTATGATTCTGGCATTAATATTCCATACCCTAAAGAAGGTGTAAAAGGAATTTATGTACAAGCTTTTAGAGCGAAAGGTGAAGAACTAGATAAAATAGTTCGTTACGTAGACAAAACAGACATTAATGCTGTTGTCGTGGATGTCCGAGATGGTTATGGTAAAATAACTATGCCATTAGAAACTAATAATCAAACAATCCAAAACAATACTGTTAATGAAATTACAGACACAAAACAATTACTGAAAACTTTGGAAAAACATCAAATTTATCCAATTGCTCGAATCGTAAGTTTTGGGGACCACTTAGTTCCTTATCAAAATCCAGATTTAACCTTCCGTACTCTAGCGGGAACTGTTTGGGAAAATGATGAAGGTGAATCTTTCCTAAATCCTTTCTTAAAAGAAAATTGGGAATACATTGCTGAAATTGCAGTAGGTGCTGCTAAAGCTGGATTTAAAGATATTCAATTAGACTATGTTCGTTTCCCTCTTGGATTTGAATTAGTGGAAAAATACTTAGATTACGATTTAGGTGATTATAGTGATTATACTGATATGGATGAAGCACGTATCGCTGCAGTTACTGATTTCGTCTCATTTGTTCGTGAAAAATTAAAACCATATGGGGTTCACCTTTCGGCTGATATTTTAGCGCACGCGATTACTGCTTCTAAAATTGGTGGTATCGGACAAAAATTCACGAATATTGCAGATCATGTAGATGTTATTTCTCCAATGATTTTCCCAAGTCACTGGGTAAATGGAGCTTTTGGTGTAAAAGATCCAGATAAGCAACCATATGATATTGTGACTCAATATATGAAAATTGAAAATGGATATGTGAAAGATTTAAATCCATCGCCTACTTCAAGACCTTGGATACAAGCTTTTACAGCTGACTATTTAGGTGAAGGAAACTTCCAATTGTACACAGCTGATGTTATTAGCCAAGAAATTAAAGCTTTAAAAGAAGCTGGAATTAAAGAATACTTACTATGGAATGCAGCCAGTCAATATTCAACAGAAATTGATTTTTAAGACAAAGAAAAACGACAGAATCATTTAAGATTCTGTCGTTTTTTATACCAAAAGACTTTCTATAGTTGTATGGGCATGATAAGCCAATCGGCTTATCACTCAGGAAACTTTGAGACTACAGGCTCAAAGTTTAGCAATGAGACAGCAAAGCTGGCTGCTTGCGTCCTAATACTACTATACTAAGAAAGTCTATTAAAAATCATACACAAACTTTTTCAAGACACTCTTCGTAACTCCATCCGCATCATTTAACAATGCTGAACCATTACTTGTACGATCCACTAAACTTAAATCCATTGGACGAATCTCTTTCATTTCTCCATTTGTCGAAACAATAACATATTCTTGTTTTGAAGAAATATTGCCATCTAAATAAACAACACGGTGAGGATTATTCTTCAATTCTCTTAAGACCATTAAACCTCTCTTAGCCCTTGTAAGCATAGAAACTTCTAAAACATTGAAACGTTTCACTGATCCACGTTGAGTAGCCAAGAAAGCAGAAACGACTTTAGATTCTGGACTATAAACCATTGCTCCAGCAACAAAATCATCTTTTCTTAGATTAATTGCCTTAACTCCACTAGCAACAGTACCTACAACAGGAACTTCACTTAATTCATAACGTAATCCAAAACCACAATGAGTCACAATAAAAATTTCTTGTTCTTGATTTGGAACTAGCTCAATAGCTACTACTTCATCCGTTGCAGTTTTTAATTTAATCGCATTACTTGTACGAGTTTTATAGCCTCGATACGTATTAAATTCATTCATCGCAGTTTGTTTCACAAGTCCTTCTTTTGTAAAGAATACAACTGTCCAGTCTTGATAAGCATCATTACTATCTTTTTCTTTCACCATACCGGCTAAAATAATTTCGTTAGTCGCTAAAGAAATGGATTGACTTAAATGATGCCCTACATCTTTCCATTTTGCTTCAGGAATTTCATGAACTGGTAGATGTAAATAATTCCCTTTAGACGTAAATAACACTAAACTATCTAAAGTCGATACTTTTTGAACAAGTAAGACTTCGTCCCCTTCACGCAATCCATTCTCTTCAGGAGCACTCGAAGCAAAGGAACGCGGACTAACTCGTTTGTAATAGCCTTGTTTTGTAGCTACTACATACACTTCTTCTTCTGGAATTAAAATCTCTGTTTCAATTTTAATTTCTTTAATTTCCGCTTGAATTTCTGTTAAACGAGGTGTCGCATATTTTTTCTTTAACTCACGTAATTCTTGTTTCATAACTTGTAATAAAGTTTTTTCTGATTTCAAAATACTTGTTAATGTCGCAACACGTTCATTTAAGTCTAATTTTTCTTCTTGTAAAATTGTAATATCTGTATTCGTTAAACGATATAATTGCAAGCTAACGATTGCTTCTGCTTGTGTCATTGTAAAATCATAAGTTTCTACTAATTTTTCTTTTGCATCTTTTTTATCATTACTATTACGAATTAATGCAATCACTTCGTCTAAAATCGATAAAGCTTTCATTAAACCATCTACAATATGCAAACGATCTTGCGCTTTATTTAAGTCAAACTGTGTTCGTTTTGTAATGACTTCTTTTTGATGGGCAATGTAAGAATCAAGTATTTTCTTCAATCCAACTTGCATTGGACGTCTAGCATCAATCGCAACCATATTGAAATTATAATTAATTTGAAGCTCAGTATTTTTCAGTAAATAATTTAAAATTCCTTCTGCATTTGCTTCTTTTTTCAACTCAATGACAATTTGTAAGCCTGTACGGTCTGATTCGTCCCTTACTTCGGCAATACCTTCAATTTTCTTATTTAAACGAATTTCATCGATTTTCTTCACTAATAAAGCTTTATTCACTTCATAAGGAATTTCAGTGACAACAATTTGACTCTTTCCACCTTTAATGGCTTCAATGGATGTTTTAGAACGAACCACTACTTTACCTTTACCGGTTTCATACGCTTGTTCTAATTCATCAATTCCTTGAATGATCGCTCCAGTTGGAAAATCAGGACCCTTTACAAATTGCATTAATTCCTTAACCGTTGCTTTAGGATGATCAATAGTATGAATCGTTGCATCAATGACTTCACCTAAATTATGTGTTGGAATTTCAGTTGCATAACCAGCAGAAATCCCTGTAGCACCATTGACTAATAAATTCGGGAATCGAGCTGGTAAAACTGTTGGTTCTTCTTCTGTATCGTCAAAGTTTAATACAAAATCAACCGTTTTTTTGTCTAAATCACGTAATAATTCTTCAGAAATTTTTGATAAACGAGCTTCCGTATAACGCATAGCTGCTGCTGGGTCTCCATCCATACTACCGTTGTTCCCATGCATTTCTACTAAAACATCTCTTAATTTCCAATCTTGGCTTAAACGGACCATCGCTTCATAAACCGATGAATCACCGTGAGGATGATAATTACCAATTACATTACCAACAGTTTTAGCAGATTTTCTAAATTGTTTTTCACTCGTATTACCTTCTACAAACATCGCGTATAAAATACGTCTTTGTACAGGTTTTAATCCATCACGAATATCTGGTAAGGCACGATCTTGAATAATATATTTAGAATAACGTCCAAAGCGATCGCCCATTACATCTTCAAGATTTAACTCTTGGATATCTTGCTGCATGCTCATATTATTCCTCCTCCATTAATAGTGATAATTGTTCAACAGATGATGGAGAATTTATTTCTTCTTTTTTTGTTTTAGAAACTTTTGGTTGTTCATTCACTGTTAAATGCCCTTCTGTTTCTAAAATACTCTTTCCATCTTCTAAGCTAAATTCCACATGACTTTCAATCCATTTTCTACGTGGCTCAACTTTATTCCCCATTAATGTACTTACACGACGTTCTGCTTGAGCTTTATCATCAATAACAACACGAATCAATGTTCTAGTATCAGGATTCATCGTTGTTTCCCATAATTGGTCTGCATTCATTTCACCAAGACCTTTATAACGTTGTAATAAGTAGCCTTTACCAACTTTTTTAATTTTTTCCTCTAATTCTTTTTCAGTCCAAGCATATTCTACAACTTGTTTCTTACCAGTTCCTTTTGAAATCTTAAACAATGGTGGTAAAGCTAAATAGACTTTTCCTGCTTCAATTAATGGCTTCATATAACGATAGAAGAATGTTAATAGTAATACTTGAATATGAGCTCCATCGGTATCCGCATCGGTCATAATGACAATTTTATCGTAATTACAATCTTCAATATTAAAGTCATTCCCAACTCCAGCACCAATTGTGTAAATGATTGTATTAATTTCTTCATTTTTTAAAATATCAGATAAAGAAGCTTTCTCAGTATTAATAACTTTTCCTCGTAATGGTAAGATTGCTTGGAATTTACGGTCACGTCCTTGTTTCGCTGAACCACCCGCAGAATCTCCCTCTACCAAGTAAAGCTCATTCTTTTTAGGATTTTTCCCTTGAGCAGGTGTTAATTTACCAGATAGAAGAGTTTCTTTTTTCTTTCCTTTTTTACCATTACGGCTCTCTTCTCTTGCTTTACGACTCGCTTCACGTGCTTCTCTTGCTTTTAGAGCTTTACGAATTAATTCTTGAGCAATTTCCCCATTCTCTGTTAAGAAAATGCCTAGATGTTCAAAAATCGTATTATCAACAATACTTCTTGCTGCAGGAGTTCCTAATTTATCTTTTGTTTGTCCTTCGAATTGTAAAATCTCTTCAGGAACACGTAATGAAACAATCGCTGTTAAGCCTTCACGAACGTCACTACCTTCTAGGTTTTTGTCTTTTTCTTTTAATAGCCCCACTTTACGAGCATATTCATTAAAAGCTTTTGTTAAGGCAGTTTTCATCCCAACTTCGTGAGTACCACCATCTTTTGTACGGACATTATTAACGAATGATAAAATCGTTTCAGAATAACCATCATTATATTGGAAGGCAAACTCTGTTTCTACCCCATCAATCGTACTATTGAAATCTACAATTGGAGATAAAGTATCTTTTTCTTCATTTAAATATTGAATAAAATTACGAATTCCTTCTTCATAACAAAATTCATCACTTGTATCCGTTCTTTCATCCGTTAATGTAATCGTTAATCCTTTTAATAAAAAGGCAGATTCGCGTAAACGTTCAGCTAAAGTTTCATAAGACCAAACGATAGTTGAAAAAATATGTTTGCTTGGTAAGAACCGAACTGTTGTCCCAGAACCTTTACGATTTGTTTTTTCTTTTTTAATGGAACTAACTTTTTCTCCACCTGTTTTAAATGTTTGAGTATATAATACGCCATCACGTAATACTTCAACTTCTAACCAATCCGATAAGGCATTTACAACGCTGGCTCCTACCCCATGAAGTCCTCCAGAAGTTTTATATCCACCTTGTCCAAATTTACCACCAGCATGTAAAACGGTAAAAATGACTTGAATGGTTGGAATTCCTGAAGCATGTTTTCCAGTTGGCATTCCACGTCCATTATCTCTAACAGATAGTGAACCATCTTTATGAATTGTGACATCAATCTTACTTGCATATCCAGATAAGGCTTCATCGACTGCATTATCGACAATTTCATAGGCAAGATGATGCAATCCACGATGGTCAGTTGAACCGATATACATCCCTGGACGTTTTCGAACGGCTTCTAAGCCTTCTAATACTTGAATTGAATCATCATTATATTGGTTAGTGACTTTACTCATTCACGACTCCCCTTCTTCCTATTTATAAAACATATCTACTCTATCATACTTAATTTTTCAAATATTGCAAGAATTCTTCCTAACTCCCTTTAAAAACATACTAATTTTTTTAAAATATGCTATAATCAATAAGTATAAATTAAATTTAACGGATAAAGGAGAAAGACATATCTATGCTATCCATTTTTTTAGGTGCTACGATGGCATACTTATTAGGATCCATTCCTTCTGGATTATGGATTGGACGTAAGTTTTTTCAAATTGATATTAGACAACATGGAAGTGGAAATTTAGGAGCTACGAATTCTTTTAGAATTCTTGGTAAAAAGGCAGGAACGATTGTTTTATTAATGGATCTTTTAAAAGGTTCGATTAGTGTTCTTCTGTTAAAGCAAATGGATTTACACGGGGTTTCCCCTCTCATTATTGCATTATTTGCTGTAGTTGGTCATACGTATCCATTATTTGCAAATTTTAAGGGTGGCAAAGCTGTTGCGACTTTTGCTGGAGTTATATTAGCGTATCAGCCTGTATTATTTCTAATTGGTTTAGGAATCTTTATTTTGACTTTGGCTATTTCAAAAATGGTAAGTTTTACAAGTATGCTTACGATTTCAATTGGTGTTCTTTTATCTCTATATTTTCAAGATATGGTTCTGACAACAATAGCATTACTTGCAGATATCTTTATCATTTATCGACACCGCACAAATATTCAAAGAATATTAAATGGCACAGAAGCTAAAGTTGATATTTTTAAATGGAAGAAATAATTTAAAAAACGTAATAAAAGATAGGAAGAAAAATATTTTTTGGTTGTGAGGTCGCCAGTATCCTCTTCGAGTCTCTTGTAATTTCACTACAAAAAATTTTCTTCCTATTTTTTTTACAAAATTTGCATTTATTTACTACAAGTTCTGAATTTACTAACAAAAAGAATAACCTACTGAAAATGTACTGCCCCCAAAAAGTTAGACACAAAAAACTAACTTTTTGGGGGCACTTCATTTATCCTTGTCTTTTTCGTTTTAGTATTGCTTTTATTTTAATCTTAATAAGTGTGATATTTTTGAATCAGTAACTATTCCAATTTATCAATCTTGAAATAAATAAAATCCCTTTGTAATACTATAAAAAATAACTAACAAAGAAATAATTATAAGGCTCGGTTGCCAGAAACCTGATATATCTACTAAACTACTGCCTAAAACTTGTCCAATAAAGCTTACTAAAATTAAAATTATTAAATTGAAAACTACTGATACTAATAAAATTAACACCGAATGTATTATTGCCTCGGCTATACGTATTTTAAAAAGTTGTAATCTTGACACTCCTAGTGTCTTTAACTGTTTAATGTCCTCAATATCTTTATTAGAAGATAAAATCGTAAGAGAAATAGAACTAGTAATAATCAGAATAATTGGAGCAGACAGATAAGCAATAAAGGAAGCTCTTGCTTCGTCTACACCGTTTGCTGTATTCATAAATGAATATATATTTTGGGTGTAAAGAATAAACCCAGAAATGAGAGTTACTCCTATGGTCATTGAAGTTTGTATACTTTTCAAATAGCTAGGTTTGGATAGTAGATTCCAAAATCCTGTATTGATTACATAATTTTCAGTTGGAAACATCCTCATTAAAAATTTTATTAGAAACATTTGAATCGATGGAGATAGTGATTGGATAATAAGGATGTGAATAATTAATAAAAATAATATTATGCTTGACTGTTTTGCAATTATTTCTTTGTTACTGATAAAACCTGCTGAAACAATAAAACCTATACATAGTAACCATAGGAATAAACTAACAGTGGTGTTAACAAAACCAATTACTGTAACTTTTCTTTTTTTCTTTTTTGGTTTTAATAATGATGATATTTTAAGTATTCGGCTTGAATAAAAGTAAGCCCCTATCCCGACAATTGTTGGGACTATAAAAATACTCAATAAAATTGATTGAATGTTGGCTGTAATAACTAAATCAGGTAACTCATCTCTTCCTAATAAATTTTGTAAAAATTTGTAGTAACTATCTGACATGATAAATGAAAGTATTGTGCCAATACTACTAACAATCACTGCCATTAAATAAAACTGTCCAGATACTAATAAAGATAGCTGAGTTCTGCTTGCTCCTAAGATAGCCCATAATTGGTAATCCTTTTTAAAGATATCTATTAGCAGTCTTATATTATTTGAAATAAGGAAAAATAGAGTAGTCCCGCCAAAAATAATTAGCATTTGAAAAAGTTGTGAAGCGTTAATATTAGCAGTCTTTATTGAACTAGCAATCCCAAATAAAGATGTTCCAACAATCAGGCTAGAAACAAATAGTAATGGGATTGTTCCTAACCATTGTCTTTTTGAGTACTGAAATTGGTAAATGATTAATTTTAGCATAATAACTCCTCCTCAAATTAACCTTTACTAGTTTCAAGTGCTTGGTAGAGCTCATCAGCTGAAGGTTTAATAATTTGTTGAGATATTTTTCCGTCTTTTAAAATGAGTGCTCTGTCAGTTTTTGAAGCCAACTCAATATCATGAGTAACCATAAAAACACATTTTCCTTGACTAGCTAAATTACGAAGTGTTTCAAAAATAAGTTTTCTTGAGACGCTGTCCAGAGCTCCTGTTGGCTCATCAGCAAAAATAATTTTACTATCAGCTATTATTGCACGAGTAATAGCTACTTTTTGCTGTTCTCCACCTGACAAGGTAGAAACTAATGATGATAGTTCTGCTTTAAAATTCAAACTATCCAACATTTTTCTTACTTTATTGCTATCAACACTCTTTCCTGAAAGTCTCAGAGGAAGTGTAACATTTTCTAGTACAGGTAGAGCAGGTACCAGATTATAATTTTGAAAAATAATTGAAATATCTTGTCTTCTAAATTGAGCAAGCTTCCCTTCTTTTAAGGTGTAAGGATTTACACCATTGATAACAACTTCGCCACTTGTTGGTTCAGATAAACTTGATAAGCAACTTAGTAAAGTAGACTTTCCAGAACCGCTGACACCAAGTATTGATACAAAATCTCCATAATTGACAGATAAAGAAATATCTTTCAAAATAGAAACAGTTTTGTCTTGTCCTAACAAAAACTCTTTTGAAAGATTTGAGACTTTAACAGCTACATTATTAACCATAACAAATCCTCCTGATTCCATTGTCATCTTTGATTTAATTATACTATATTGGGTTTATGGGAAAATCCACCAATCCTATTTGACAAAGCGCCATATAAAGACGTAACAAAAGATAGGAATAAAAATCGTTTTGTAGTGAAAGTAATGAAAGCTAGCCACTAGCTTTCATTACAGGTAAAATTCGAGCCTTGGTCTCGAATTTTAGCCATGAGACTCGCTTGCGAGGCTGCTGGCGACCTCACAAACAAATAAGATTTTTCTGCCTATCTTTTAACTTTAATGGCGTTTTTCCACTATAAGTTTTAAATATACGTAAAATAGGAATAACCTATTTTTCGGTAAGTTATTCCTTTTTATCTATAAATTAGCCAGTTCATCATTCAATGCTTGGTGAATGTGTTGGTTCTTGATTCGTAAGAATGTTCCTTTTGTTCCTAAACTTCTACTCTCAAGTACCCCTGCAGATTCTAATTTACGAATCGCATTTACAATTACCGTACGTGTAATATCAAATTCTTTGGCAATTTTTAATGCAGTAAATCGTAATTCAATCCCATCAAATAATGATAAAATAATTTTAATGGCTTCAATTTCGCTATAAGAAAGAGATTTTAAAGCTAAATGGACATTTTGTTTTTCTCGGTTTTCTTGTTCAATTCGTTTTGTTTGCCAGTGCAATAATTCTGTTCCAATAACAGTTGCAGCATGCTCTGCTAAAATCAAATCACCCGCTGAAAAGGACTCTTTAGCTTTTCCCATCACAACAAATCCTAAACGGTTCCCAGAAGCATAAATTGGAATAATCGTTGTTTTTGCTTCAAGATATTCCTGTTTTAATTCCACAGGAAAAATTGTTAATTCAGCATCTACTGATATATTTTCTAAATTTGTTTCAATAGAATTCAAAGCATTCATATAAAAATCAGGAAATTGTCTTGTTGAAACATATTCATGCATCCGAGCATTATTTAACTGGAATTGATCATGAAATCCTAGTATCCTACCTTCTGGTGAAGCAATAAATAAATCCACTTTCAATAGAGTCCCTAATACACCACTTAAATTATTAAATGGTAAATCAGCCTTTTCATCTAATGTCCATAAATTATCATATTGTAAAACCGAATTGATTTTTCTTAAATCCTTTAGTACTTGTTGCAATGGTCTCTCTCCTTCCTATAAAATATAACGACTTAAATCACGATCAGCTGTTATCGTATTTAATTTTGAATCTACATATTGCTCAGTAATTTGAATACTTCCCATTTGCATTTGAGGAGCTTCAAATAATAATTCTTCTAATAATGTTTCTAGAATAGTATGCAATCTTCTTGCACCAATATTTTCCATATTACTATTCACTTCAAATGCTGTTCTAGCAAGTGCTGAGACAGCTTCTTTTGTAAAGATAACTTCAACATTTTCAGTAGCCAATAATGCTTTATATTGTTTTAATAGAGCATTCTTAGGTTCTGTTAAAATACGTTCGAAATCTTCTTTTGATAAATCTTGTAATTCCACACGAATTGGGAAACGACCTTGTAATTCAGGCATTAAATCGCTTGGTTTAGCAACATGGAAAGCTCCAGAAGCAATAAATAAAATATGATCTGTTTGAATGGCACCATATTTTGTTTGAACTTGGCTTCCTTCTACGATAGGTAAAATGTCTCTTTGAACCCCTTCTCTAGAAACTTCCCCGCCATTATGTCCTTTTGCAGCAATTTTATCAATCTCATCAATAAAAATAATTCCTGATGTTTCTGCTAATTTTAATGCTTCTGCATGCACATCATCTTTATTCACTAATTGATCTGCTTCTTGTTCGGTTAAAATATCTAACGCTTCTTCTACACTAACTGTACGTTTTGAACGTTTTTTAGGTGTCATTTGGTCTAACATGGATTGGATTTGCATCATTTGCTCCATTCCATTTGAATTACCAGCCATACGTAATGGTTTTTCTTCTACTTCAATCGTAACTTCTTGATTTTTTAATAAACCATTTCTCAATTGTTGCTCAATTTCACGTCTTGATGCTGCAATTTCCTCTGTTACTTCTTCTTTTTCCTCTTGTGGTAGGTCTGTTTTTGGTAAGCCCATTGATTGGAATAAATTCATTAGAGAATCTTGTTGAGGATTTGCCACTTTTTTCATGATACCAGGTTTTAAAATTTTTGCTAATTTACGAACAGCCTTATCATAAGCTTGTGGACGTACATCTTCTTGCTTTTGTTTCTGAACAATACTAATCGCATTTTCAACTAAGTCACGCACCATTGATTCTACATCACGACCAACATAACCTACTTCTGTAAATTTAGTGGCTTCTACTTTAACAAATGGAGCATCAACTAATTTAGCTAAACGTCTCGCTAATTCTGTTTTCCCTACACCAGTTGGTCCAATCATTAATAAGTTTTTAGGCGTCACTTCTTTTTGCATTTCTTCATCTAATAATAATCGACGATAACGATTACGTAGAGCAACTGCTAAAGCACGCTTGGCACTAGCTTGACCTACAATAAATTGGTCTAATTCTTGTACGACCTCTCTAGGTGTCTTACTAATTTTTGAATTCATTTTCCCGTCTCCTATACTACTTCTGTAATAATTGCATCATTTGTATACACATCAATTTCTGAAGCAACTTTTAAACTTTCTCTTGCAATATCTTCTGCGCTTAAATTTTCATCCCCAAAACGTAATAAAGCTCTAGCAGCTGATAATGCAAAGTTCCCACCTGAACCAATTGTTAAAATCCCATCATCTGGCTCAATTACTTCACCAGTACCTGAAACTAATAATAATTGATCTTTATTCATTACAATTAGCATCGCTTCTAATTTTTGTAAGGTACGGTCAGTTCTCCATTGTTTTGCTAGTTCAATAGCTGCACGTTGCAAATTCCCTTTAAATTGCTTTAATTGGTCTTCAAACATTTCTTCTAATGTAATCGCATCTGCAACTCCACCAGCAAAACCAACAACGACTTCACCACCGAAAATACGTCTAATTTTTCTAGCGCTACCTTTCATAATAATTCTTTCACCCATGGTAATTTGACCGTCACCTGCGATAGCAGATTGATTTCCTTTTTTAACGGCACATATTGTTGTCATTTCAAAACCTCCTATGGTTTATGGTTAAATTTGGATGCATCAAAAGTATCTTCCTCTTGTTTTGCTCTTGGAAAATATAATTGATAATTTTGTTGCAAAGCATCTTTTGTAACATGTGTATAAATTTGAGTAGAACTTAAACTAACGTGTCCTAATAATTCTTGAACAGTCTTCATATCTGCTCCATTATTTAATAAATGAGTCGCAAAAGTATGTCGCAACATATGCGGATGAATTTTCAATTGTAATCCACTTTCTTGTAATAATTGATTTAAAATATAGCGAACACCTGTTGTTGTTATCGGATCACCTAGATGATTCACGAATACAGAAGCATGTTCTTTTTTATATTGGCTCATTAAAGAAGAACGACTTTCTTCTAAATAAAGCTGTAAAGCTTCTGTAGCAAAATCTCCGATTGGAACATAACGTTCTTTTGAACCTTTCCCAATGACCAAAATAACGCCATTTTTTAAATCTAATTGCTGTAAAGTTAATTCAGTTAATTCACTCACACGCATCCCTGTAGCATATAATACTTCAATTAACGCGCGATTACGTTGGTCTAAAGGCTGATTTCCATCAATGGAAGCAATAAATTTTTCCATCTCATCTTCATAAAAAAATTCAGGAAGTCGTTTTTGTCCTTTTTTATAAGAAATACTCGCAAATGGATTTTCTTCAACAAAGTCGTGTTCTAATAAGTATTGATAGAACGAACGAAGACTTGATAAGAAACGAGAAATACTGGAACGGTTATATTGTTGTTGATGTAATTTTCCTAGATAAATTCGTACGTCCACTGCCGTAACTTCTGATAATTTTGTTAATGGAATTTCTTTTAAAAACATTAAAAATTGTTCAATATCTCGTTGGTACGCTTCAACTGTTTTCATCGAATATCTCCGCTCGACGGTTAAATATTGAATAAACGCATGAAATTGTTCTTCCATTTAACGACATCCTTTCTCCATATAAAACTGTAGCATAGTTTCTAACAACTGACAACTAAATTGTCAAAATTTTCCAAACAATTTTCACTACAAAAGAAATTCACTTTAGTAGCAAAGGACGCTAGCAGCCACCTTCGGTGTCTCATAGCTTAAATTTGAGCCATGGTCTCAAATTTACCTGTAATAAAATTCGACTCGAATTTTATTACTAATGCTACTAAAAAAATTTCTTTTTCCGTTTTTTCTATAACCACATAAAAAAGAAGCCTTGCGGCTTCTTCTTCATCATTTTTGAATTTCTTCTTTATAATCACATTGGCTACATACAATTTGTTTGCCACTTTTCACTTTCTTTTCTACAAGATAGTGAGAACATTTCGGACATTCTCTTTCTACAGGTTTATCCCATGATACAAATTCACATTCAGGATAACGATCACAACCATAGAATAAACGATTCTTCTTCGATTTTCTCTCGATTACATGCCCTTGATGACAATGAGGACAAGTTACACCAATCTCTTTTACAATTGCTGCAGTATGACGACAATCAGGGAAATTACTACATGCATAGAATTTTCCAAAACGTCCTAATTTAATGACCATTGGACTACCACAAACTTCACAGTTAAATCCAGCAGGTTCATCTTTAATTTGAACTTTCTCAATTTGAATTTCCGCTTTATCCACTTCAGCTTTAAACGGTTGATAGAATCGATCAATGACTTGAACCCACTCTTGTTTTCCTGCTTCAATTTGGTCTAATTCAGATTCCATTTCAGCAGTAAAATGAGTATCTACAATATTTGGGAAATAATTATTAATCATTTGATGAACAATTTCTCCTAATTCAGTTGGTTCAAAACGTTTCGCTACTAATTTAACATAATAACGTTTTTGAATCGTTTCAATTGTTGGAGCATAAGTCGAAGGACGTCCAACACCAATTTCTTCTAATGTTTTAATTAAAGTTGCTTCTGAATATCTTGCAGGCGGTTGAGTAAAGTGTTGTTCTGGATCTAATTTTTGTACAGATACTGTGTCTCCCTCAACTAATTCAGGTAAAACATTTGATTTTTTTGAATCTGAATTATCTTGATATACTTTTTGATATCCTGCAAATTTAATAGTAGATCCATTTGCTTTAAATACTTGTTGATTTTGCTCTAATTCAACTTGAACCGTATCATAAACAGCTGCAGACATTTGACTTGCCACAAATCTAGACCAAATTAAGGTATATAATTTTAATTGATCTTTTGTTAAATAAGATGCAATTGAATCAGGAGTTCTCATAACTGATGAAGGACGAATTGCTTCGTGGGCATCTTGAGCTCCTTCAGAAACTTTTGTTGAACGTGTTGAGTTTGAATACTCACTACCATACTCAGATAAAATATAAGATTTTGCTTCGTCTTTAGCCGTTTGAGAAACACGAGTTGAGTCTGTACGCATATACGTAATTAAACCGACTGAACCTTGTCTTCCTAATGATACACCTTCATACAATTGTTGAGCGACCATCATTGTTTTACGAGTTCTAAAATTTAATTTATTAGAAGCATCTTGTTGCAAGCTACTTGTTGTAAATGGTGCAGCAGGATTTCTTCTTCTTTCTTTTTTCGTAACTTTTTGAACGGTAAATGGTGATTTTTCATCAATTTGTTTTAAGACTTGATTCACTTCATCTTGAGATTTTAATTCAACTTTTTCAGTAGTTGTTCCATAATAACTAGCTGAAAATTTCTTTGTTGATTTTTGGAAAGTCGCATCTAATGTCCAATATTCTTCTGGGACAAAAGATTGAATTTCTCTTTCTCGATCGATAATTAATTTTACAGCGATACTTTGTACACGACCTGCACTTAAGCCTTTTTTAACTTTTTTCCATAAAATTGGAGAAATCGTATATCCTACTAATCGGTCTAAAATACGTCGAGCTTGTTGTGCATCAACTAAATCCATATCTAAATTTCTTGGATTTTTAAAGGCTTCTTTTACAGCATCCTTTGTAATCTCATTAAATTCTACACGAATCGGTTTAGTCGTATCTAATCCTAATAAATGCGCTAAATGCCATGAAATAGCTTCCCCTTCTCTATCCGGGTCACTTGCAAGGTAAACAGCATCGGCTTTACTCGCTTCTTTTTTCAAGGATTTGATTAAATCTCCTTTACCACGAATAGAAATATAATGAGGTTCATAGTTATTTTCAATATCGATTCCCATTTTACTTTTTGGTAAATCACGTAAGTGACCTTTACTTGCCACTACTTTAAAATTTTTTCCTAAATATCTTTCAATTGTTTTCGCTTTAGTTGGTGATTCGACAATCACCAAGTTCTTCTTAACCATATCGAAACTCCCTTCACAGAAGTAAATGCTTGTTTTCAATAATCGTTATTCATCATAGCGAACGAAAGTTTGTTTGTCAAATCAAAAACTATAAGCGTAAAAATTTTATGGGAAATAATGAAGAGATTCTAAAATATCATTCGCATTTCGAATCGGAAATGCTCCAGCAGTAATCAACTCATTTGTCCCTTTAGAATATTCACTTGTTATGTTTCCTGGTAGTGCAAATACTTGTCGATTTTCACTCAAAGCTACATTAGCGGTAATTAAACTTCCACTATGTAATTTTGCCTCGATTACACATAATCCATGACTTAATCCTGCAATAATTCGATTTCGATAAGGAAAATGAAATTTTAAAGGTGGACTATCTAATGGATATTCAGACAGTATCAGTCCTTTTCTCCCAATTGCATCATACAAAGCTTTATTCTCCTTCGGATAGCAAATATTAATGCCATTTCCGATAACTGCAATCGTTTTGCCCTTTAAATCTAATGTAAGTTGATGCGCTAAACTATCTACTCCTCTAGCTAATCCACTAATAATGGATACTTTTCTTTCAAGTATATCGGGTAATAAATATTCTAGCGCTTCTTTGCTATAGGGAGTATGATTTCTTGCTCCAACAATTCCTATGGATAAACGATTAAATAACTCCAATCGTCCTTTATAAAATAATACAACTGGTGGTAAATAAATTTCTTTTAAACGTTGTGGATATAGAACGTCTTCGTACATTAAAAAGTGAATATTTTCTTTTCGATACTGTAATTCTAAACTAGCAAAATCAGTATTCCTAAGCCATTCAAGCTCTTCTATACTTAACTCCTGGTGAATCGCTTCTAATGTAAATTTTCCCTCTGTCCATTCATTTTGACATAAACGTTGATATAATTCCCATCTTTGTTGGCTGCTTCCCTTATCCCTCATCGCTAGAGCAATCATTAATGTTCTTCTTGTCCATTCCATAAAAATAACCTTCTTTCTCGAAATAACATTTCTACTTGTTATATACGAAAAAAAAGGCTAAAAATATTTTTTATTCTAAATAATCTTTTATTGGAGCAAAAGTTTTACGATGAATTGGACAAATTCCTTTTGATTTTAATCCTTCCAAGTGTTTTGGAGTTCCATAACCCGCATTATTAGAAAAATCATATCCAGGATATAATTCATCAAATTCTTGCATCATTTGATCACGCACTTGTTTTGCAACAATACTTGCTGCTGCAATCGATATACTTTTGGCATCACCTTTAATGATGCCAATTTGAGGTGTGTTCACATCAATTTTCATCGCATCAATTAATAAATAATCCGGTTGAATCTTTAATTCACTGACTGCTTGTTGCATTGCTAAACGACTAGCTTGATAAATATTGACTTGGTCAATAATATCTGCATCCACAATTCCAATACCAATGGCAATAGCTTTTTCTTGAATGAGTCGATAAATTTCTTCTCGTTTAGAAGCAGATAATTTTTTAGAATCATCAAACCCTAAATCTTCAATATTTTTCGGTAAAATTACTGCAGCAGCTACTACAGGGCCTGCTAGCGGGCCACGTCCTACTTCATCGACTCCTGCAATAAAACTAGCTCCTTCTTGATAAGCTAATATTTCATAATATTGCATTTCAATAAAATGTTCTGCACGTTTTTGTTCTTTTTCAATTCTTTTTTGGCACGATTTGAGTGCTGTTTGCACTCCTTTTCTCATATCTAAACTTAATTGTTGAAACATTGGATCTTCAATCGAATGAATCGAACTTAAGATTTCTTTAATCTGACTAATGGTATATTTTTCAGTCATTTTATACACCTTCCAAACTAATTGGTGCAGTATCTAATGTATATCGACCTAATTTACCAGCACGAATATCAAAAATAATACGCTCACTTGCACGTTCGTAATCATCTTTGAATCCTAACTTTTTCGTAATAAGTAATAATAAATCAACATCAGATAATTCTAAATCAGTTGCACTCAAACCATAAGGTTTTCTTAAAGCATCTGTATAGTAGGTTCTGAAAATATTAATCGCAAAAAGTGCTACATCATCCATATGTAATAATGAATCTTTAATCGCTCCTGTTACAGCTAATTTATTCCCAATCTCTTGATTATCAAATTTTGGCCATAAAATACCAGGCGTATCTAATAACTCAAAATCATTACCAATTTTTAACCATCGTTGTCCTTTGGTAACTCCAGGACGATTTGCTGTTTCAGCTTGATTTTTTTGAATCATACGATTAATAAATGTTGATTTTCCAACGTTTGGGATTCCTAATACCATTAAACGAATCGGACGAGGACGAACTCCTTTTGCAGCTAATTTTTCAAATTCTTCAGCCATCAATGCTTTTATCGCTGCTTTTACTTGATTCAATCCTTTACCATCTTTAGCTTCAACGGTTAAAACTTCAATACCTTCTTCTTGATAATATTTCATCCATTTCTTTGTTTGAATCGGATCCGCTAAATCCGTCTTATTTAATAGCATTAATTGTTTCTTTTGTCCTTTAATCTCATTTACAATTGGATTACGACTTGATTCTGGAATACGTGCATCCACTAATTCGATTACAACATCTACTAATTTTAGTTTTTCAATGGCTTCTCTTTTAGCTTTAGCCATATGTCCAGGATACCATTGTATCGTTGCCATCAATTTTCACCCTTTCTTACTACTTGTAACTTTATTCTGAACTATTTTAACATACTCCCTTTTTATTTCAAAATTATTCATAGTCACAGGCAAACTTTTAGTGTATAATCACAATACTATTTTTATTTTGAAAGGAAGAAAGATATGAAAAAATTGATTCAACTGATTGATAAATTTGATGGTTCTCAATCAATATTAAGTAATGAAGAATTTTTTATTCGCGAAAAACTATTGCTATATCTAAAATTATTTTGGGTATTTTCCATTATCATTTTTGTCTTATTAGGAATCATTGTCAGTATTTCTTATTTTTTCTATTTCTTTTATTATGCCATTATTTTATGGATCATTACGAAAGTGTTAGATATGTTGCTATACTTTTACTTAAAAAAATAAATAATACGATTATTAAGCATCAATCATTCCATTAAATAATTGTTCACACTTTTCATCTATTAAAGTTTTATTGGCTATTCTTTCTATCCATTCTTTAGGAATGGATTCAAAAGAGTATTTAGCTCCAGCTAATGTACCTGTAATGGCACCAATTGTGTCTGTATCTTCTCCAAGATTCACGGCTTTCAAAACGGCATCCTTAAAACTGTTTGTTGTTCCTATGCACCATAAACAAGCTTTCAGTGTATCCACCACATAACCTGTAGATTTAATTTCCTCACGACTTTTATGATAAAATTCTTCATCAAAAATTTCCTTAAAATAATTTTCATATTCTTCCCAGTACTCAGAATTTTGGCTAAATATTTCTTCTAATTTTATTTGAACGGAATCTAATACTTTTGGAAGTGAATTATTGAATAGCATATCTTTTAATAGAAAAAGATAGATAATCGAGGCAACAATAGACCTTGGATGCCCATGAGTTACCATTGTATATTTCTTTATTAACTCAACTTGCTCAACTAGATTAGACATTTTAATCAAAAGAAAAACTACTAAAGGAGAAATTCTCATTAAAGCTCCATTACCATTAGATCTCTCATCTTTCCCGCCACACGCTTCTGGTGAAATCCCTGATAAATATCGTTCAATTGCTTCATTTGTTGCAATACCTATATCAAAACAATATCCAAAGGGTGTTAAATAACCATCACGATAAGCTACAAATTTATCCATTAAGATACTTAAGTCTGATTTTTCACCTAAATGTTCCATTAAGGCTAATGTCAATGAAGTATCATCGGACCATGTGCCAATGGGTTGATGATATGTCCCATACCCTATCATCTCTGTAAGACTATAACTATCTCTTGCTTCAAATTCTACTGGAACACCTAATGCGTCACCAACAGCAAGCCCATAAATAACAGCCATAATCATTTTTCTTAGCGATTCTAAATTCTCAAATTTATCCATAGAACTTCTACCTCCTATTGAGTTCATTATATCATAAACAAAAAAGCCTTGAAGTGAGCTATCCTACTCCTTCAAGGCTTTCTAATATAAATTATCCCATTGTTGCTTTAAATTTAACTTTCTTAATTTTAAAATCAATTCCCTTTTCTTGAATTGTCTTTTTAAAATCTTGAACAAAAACACGAGCATCATTATCAATTTGAATATATAACTCGTATCCTTCTGGAATTTTCTTCACTTCAACATTGGCAGCTTGATACTGTTTTAAATTACAATGTCGATGAATATCATGAATAACATTCAAATGACTAATCATTCCAGTAATATTTAATTGATACATTTTTCTATGAACACTGAGTTTGCGATGTGTTAATAATTGAACTATTACCACTACAGCGCAACAAACACTGCCAAAGAACCAGAAACCTCCGCCAATAGCCATTCCAATTCCCGAAGTTGCCCATAAGCCAGCAGCTGTCGTAACACCACTAACACGCATATCACGCATGTAGATAATACCCCCACCGATAAAACTGATACCACTAACGATTTGCGCAGCAATACGTGTCGTATCTGCAGCGTCTGGAGTTTCCCAAAAGGCTTCTTTTGAAACAATCATCATTAAAGCAGAAGCTAATGCAACAATGACATGGGTTTTCACCCCCGCTTGTTTATTACGTGACTTACGCTCATATCCTATCGCCCATCCGCATAAACATGCGAGAACGATGGATAAAAAATGACGTAATTCTAATAAAACATCAAATTGATGTAAAAATATTTGTTCCATTAAACTTCTCCTTTCCATTCTTCCTGATATCGTTCTCATAGAATGCTTATTATCGTATAATTTTTATAAGAAAAAGTCAAGCTGAATGCTGTGAGTGATATAATATTTTAAGTTTTTAACTATATTGATTTAACCACCAATACTTTGATATTTCTTTAATCCTTGTTTCCAAAAGAATTGATAAACTAAATAAAATATAATCCATCCTGAACTAAAATTCATTAATGTTTCTAAAGTAAATCGATTAGTACTTAGTAATAACTCATGTACAGGAAAATATCCAATAAAACTAAATGGTATAATCATTAATACAGCTTTTAACCATTGAGGATAGATTGAAATTGGATAATTTCCAAGTTGAGAAACTTCCCAAAAAATACTTTTAAGCCCATCATTTGATACCCACCAAAATGCAGTAGTACTTAAAAATAAATAAATAGCATATCTAACAAAAATAGAAGAAAGTATAAAGAAAAGTAATTTAATAAAGAAGATAACTGTCCATAATCCAGATAATTGAATGATTGATCCTATTAATAACAATAAAGCTACTACCGTTTCAAATACAGATTCTTCATCTAGTTGAAAAATAATAAATTGAAATAAAATATTTAAAGGTCTTACTAAGAAAATATCTAGCTCTCCACTTTGAATCATATATGGAATTTCAAGTACAGTTACAAAAAATATTTCCCATAGAGCATTTACTAACATTAAATATGAATAAAAAAATAAAACTTCGTATCCACTAAACTCACCTAAAAACCCTGTATTCATAACAATGATATAAAGTACAAATAAGGTTGAAATTGTTTCTAGAAAAAAGCCCATATTTCCTAAAACAAAATCAATAGGATACATCATTATTCGTTTGATATCCATTCTTATAAATTCAGTATAAATTTTTCTATAAAATTTTAACGAACGAATCATCATGTTACCCTCCCATAATTTCAAGTTTTGAGTAGACTCTTTTTTGTATAATGAATAAAACTAAGAGAAAGAAAAGAATCCAACAGAATTGAATTAAAAGTGCAGTCGTATAAGAAAATAATTGACTTCCACTTAATATTGCACTAGGAAAATATTGTAATGCAACAAAAGGCAGTTTTAATACAATAAATTTTAAGGGTTCAGGATAAATATCTATCGGTAAAACTCCCCCTCCAAGTAATAATATTAAGCCAGAAATTAAACTTTTAGTTCCATTTATACTAATTAAATACGGAGAAAGTAATCCTATAATATGACCAATAATTAATGAAAGTATCCAACTAAAACATAAAGATAGTAATGCTAACAAAAGAACACTATTTACAGTCATGAGATTAATTTTGAAAAAAATAATATAAATAACCCAAATCGGAATAATTCGATAAATAATCTTATAAAAACTATTTCCAATTTGAATAGAGGAATTAACAAAAAACAGCATTTGTGGACGCTGTAAATAATTAGCTATTGTTCCCTTTAAAATAATATGATTCATAAAGTCAGCTGAAGAAAATAAAGGTAATAAAGACGATAATGTTAAGGCAAACATAGAATAAATAATAATTTGTTGTGTATTCATTCCATTTGTTTTTTCAACATATGTCCAAATATAATACTGAATTACAATAGCGATAAATGTACTCATAATCGTCATAACATTATTCATGCGATATTTTTTATTAGACTTAAACTGGTAAAGTATGTATGCTAATAAACCTTTCATTCTAACACCCTCTTTACCGTCATTAATTCTGATAAACTTAAATGAACAACTTCTAAATTATCAGGATGATAATTATTTTGAATAAATTCAATAGCTAATGTTTCTGAAATTTCACGAGTATCAAAAAAATACTCAGTAGAAAAAATATTCTTTGCTAATACTTTTATAGTTGAATTCTCTATCAATTCATGCTGTCCTTGTTCGTGATAAATTATAACTTTTTTCAAATAAGAATATTGATTTTTAAACTCTTCAATACTTCCTTGATATGCATTGATGCCTTTGTTCAGAATAATAATTCTTTGACAAACTTTCTCAATCTCTTGAAAATCATGACTGGTAATCATGAATGTCGTATTTTTTTGCTCATTAACTTTTAAAATAATTTCCATCATTTTTTGTTTTGTTTGAACATCAATACCAATTGTAGGTTCATCTAAAATGACTAACTTAGGAGAATGAAGTAAAGCACAAACAAATTCTCCACGCATACGTTGTCCTAAAGAAAGTTCTCGAACTGGTTGATTTATATATTCTTTTACTTCTAATTCATTTACTAGCCATTCTAACCATTTATCATCTTCAACAGAGGATTTAGAATAAATTTTTTGTAAAAATTTGAAAGAATCTAACAGTGGTAAATCCCACCAGAGATGAGACTTCTGTCCAAACATAACTCCAATTTCAGAAGCGTTTTTTCGACGATTCTTGAACGAATCCTTTTCAAAAACTGTTACATTACCAGAATCTGCAGGGATAATTCCTAATAACATCTTTATTGTCGTAGATTTTCCAGCACCATTCTCACCTATATAACCAACAATTTCTCCTTCGTTAATTTCTAAATTTAAATCTTGAATAACTGTTTTCTTTGCCTTTTTTGTAAATAATTTTTCTTTAAAAGACTTTTTTAATTGTATATCTGAATCAATATATTCTTTATATACATTTTCAAAACGAATCATACTCTTCTCCATATATCATAAATAAAATTTTATCCGTACAGACTCTCTATACTCCACACACCAATGACTTGTCTTAGTAGTTTTAGGGATGAAACTTGCAAATGCGAGGCTGCTTCCGCCCCTTACTACTATTTTAGAAGTCATTATATAACATCATAAACGCAGAGGCTCTCTATGCTCCACCACTCAATGACTTCTCATAGTAGTAATGATAAAAGTAGCCTAAATGGCTACTTTTATTGGGAATGAGACTCGCAAATGCGAGGCTGCTTCCGTCCCTTACTACTATTTTAGAAGTCATTATAAATAATATTTACTTTTTGAATAAATTCCTCATCGTAAACAATGGTTTACTACGTACAATATTTTCCTCTCCAACAAATGTACGCATCTCTTTTAAACATTTACCGGCATTTTTTACAACAAAATTAAACGAACCAGCAGATTTCGTATCAATAAAGAATCCTCGAATGTAACGATCCTTAAAGAACAGTTGCGCACGTACTTTATCAATCTCGTTCCAAGGAATTTGAATATAATCCTCCGGATTTTTTTCATTATAAAACTCAAACGCTCTATCTCCAACAAGAATATCGCCATGCTTATTTCCAATCCACCCAACAAAAACATTGGCCTTTGTTGTATAAATAACTTTTGTATTTAGTGACTGTGCCATAACCTTCTCCTTATATAATAAACTAATAAGTTTATTTTAACATAAAACAAAAAAAGATGAACAGATATTAAATCTGTTCATCCTAAATTAATCTTTATATTACATAATTCCTGCTACACGACCAAGAATACCTAATGCAAATAATCCAAAGATAATTAAAATTGGGCTTACTTTACGTTTTAATAACCACATACATGCGAATGTTAATAATAAAGCAGCAAAACCTGGAATTAATTGGTTTAAGTTATCTTGTAATGTTGTAACTTTTTCAGGAGTTAATGAAGTACCACCTGCTAATGCAGATAAGATTTTTTGTAAAGTTGAACCATCAACAGCTCCATCAGGGAATTGAATGTATGCTCCTTCAGATAATTTAGCACGAGCAACAACTAATGGGAAGTTAATAGAAGTCCATCGTTGAACTAAAATCCCCATTACGAACATCCCTAAGATTGAAGCACCTTTAGTGATAGTTTGTAAAATACCACCTGATAAGTCACTTGTAATTTCAGAACCTTGTTTATATCCAACTTCTTGTGTGTACCATAAGAAAGCAATACGTACTAAGTTCCAAGAAATGAAGAAGAATAATGGTGCTAATAATGAACCCCCAGTTGCCAATGAAGCTGCAATCGCTCCAAGAATTGGACGAACTGTAAACCAGAATACTGGATCCCCAATACCTGCTAAAGGTCCCATCATACCAACTTTAACCCCTTGAATAGCAGCATCATCAATATCTGCTCCATTCGCTTTTTCTTCTTCAAGAGCTAATGTTACCCCAAGAATTGGAGCAGCAATATATGGGTGAGTATTAAAGAACTCTAAGTGACGTTTTAAAGCATCACTAGCTTCTTCTTTGTTAGGATATAATTTTTTAAGTGCTGGGATTAATGAGAATGCCCAACCACCATTTTGCATACGCTCATAGTTCCATGAACCTTGAAGGAACTGAGAACGTAACATAACGCTAATACGATCGCTTTTCGTTAATGAAACTTTTTTCTCTGACATATTTGTTCCTCCATTCTAGTAATCATTTAAAATATCGCCAAGTGGGTCTCCTGAACCAGAATTTGATCCTGAACCACCTGAGTTATTTTTTTGTAAGTTTAAGTAAATTACAGCAATTGCTAAACCGATAATACCAGTTGCAATTAAAGTTAATTCTTTAATTGGTGCTAAAGCAAAACCTAAGAAGAAGAATGGCCATACTTCTTTAGTTGCCATTAAGTTAATAACCATTGCATAACCAACGGCTACTACCATTCCCCCACCTACTGTCATACCACCAGTAAACCATGCTGGTAATGAACCTAAAGCAGCTTGTACTGCTGAAGAAGGGATGAATAATAAAGCTCCTGCAGGAATTGCAATACGTAAACCTTGTGTAGCTAATGCTACATAGTGCCAAAATTCAACACCACGGAAGTTTCCTTGTTCTGCTGCTCTGTCAGCTTGGTGAACAAGAACAACTGATAAAGTACGAACAATCATAGTTGTTACTAAACCTACAGTTGCTAAAGTGATAGCTGCTGCAATCGCGATATTACGACCATCTGTAGAGAAGTCACCAGCTTTTACATAAATAATGGCAGATGCTACTGAAGCTAACGCTGCATCGGGAGCAACCGCTGCACCGATATTAGCCCAACCTAGAGCTAATAATTGTAAAGCTCCACCTAAAATAATACATTCAGATAAATGTCCTGTTGCTAATCCAATTAATGAACATGCAATAATTGGTTGATGGAATTGGAATTGGTCTAAAATACTTTCCATACCAGCTAAAAAGGCAACAACTAGGACTGCAATAATTGCTACAATATTAAAATCCATAATGACCTCCTATTAAATGCTTAATCCTTCGCCTGCTTTTGCAGCGATTAATTTGAATAAATCAGAAGGTGAATCTCCTGATACTTTTCTAACATCGAATTTTACGCCTAAATCACGTAATTTCTTATACGTATCAACATCTGCTTGGTCAACAGATAATACATTATTAATTTGAACTTTACCTACTGAATGAGCCATAGAACCAATATTTAATTCTGGAATTTCTACACCTTTTTCAATAACTGCTAAAGCATCTTGTGGGTTTTCAAATAATAATAATGCTTTTGTATCGCCAAAACGTGGGTCGTTATAAACTTGAACTAATTTATCCAATGGGATAACGTGAGCACGAACTCCTGGAGGAGCTGCTTGTTCAATTAATTTTTTACGTAAATCATCTTTTGATACTGAATCAGATACAACAATAATACGATTTGGATTTGTTGCTTTAGTCCAGTTAGTAGCAACTTGTCCATGAAGTAAACGAGTATCAATACGAGCTAATACAAACTTAATTTTGCCATCTCCTAAAACTGTTCCTTCTGGAATAGCTCCTTTAGGTGCAACCGTTTGTTCTTCGGCTACTTCTTCTTTCTTTTGCAATTCCTCTGGGCGAACTTTCACACCTTCAATTGCAGTTGGAGCAATCGCTTGCGCAATTTCGTGAGCTGTATTCATTGAGAAACGACTCGCATACGCTTCGATTAACATTGGTAAGTTTAATCCAGCAACAATCGCACGATGTTCAGGAGCTTCTTCAAACAATTTATTTGCTTGATTGAATGGACTACCGCCCCATAAATCGACTAAGAATAAGATTTCTTCTGAATCAACTTTCGCAATGGCTTCTTGCAATTTTCTTTGCAAATCATCTGGTCCTTCACTTGGCATAAATACAACAGATTCAACTTTTTCTTGTTCTCCAAAAATCATTGAACCAGATTGCTTAATACCAGCAGCAAATTCACCATGGCTTGCAATAATAATTCCAACCATATGATTTCCTCCTATAAATCTATATTAATGCATCCTTTTTATGCACCACTCGAAGTTTAACATTATTTTTTTATTTTGTAAAAGAAAACGTTTAATAAATAATAATGATTTTAACTAATTATATAGAATATCTCCTCAAATATTGGAAATTTGTTATAAAAAAAAGAAAACTGGACATTAAAATTCCAGCTTTCCTTTGCATAAATATGACTTTTTAAGAAAGATTAGAAAAAGAAATTACTTATAAAGTAGCTATAGCAATGATACACCGTTAGGTGGCTGCTAGCATCCTAACTACTTTAAATAAATCACAATTATAAACGTACTCTCATATCTTTACGTCAAATAGAAAAAACTTTTCAGAGTAGTATGGGTACAAGAAGTATTCTATACTTCTTGTACAGGAAAATTTGAGACTACAGGCTCAAATTTTAGCCAAGAGACCCCACAGGGGGCTACTGGCGTCCTAATACTACTTTAAGAAAAGTCAATTTCTATCGTTTATTCAGAATATAAATAACCGTAATTCTTTTGTCCTCCAATTCGACCAAATGGCCAAATTGTAAAGACTGCTTTCCCTTCAATTGCTGAACGATCAATAAAACCAATCATTCGACTATCTTTAGAAACTCCACGATTATCCCCTAAAACAAAATACTTTCCTTCAGGAACCTTGGCTTCACCAGTAAGACTCTCTAAAGTAAAATCATCAATAAAAACCGTTTGTTTTGCCAATGCTTCAGTATTAATAAAAGGTTGGTCCACTTTTTTACCATTAATATAAAGAACACCACTCTTCATTTCTACTGTATCACCAGGCATTCCAATAACACGTTTAATATATTCAACATTTTCATCTGGAGCCTTTAGAATAACAACATCAAAACGATGAACATCTCCAACTTTAGATAGCACCATTCGATCACCATTATGTAATGTTGGGTACATTGAAGCTCCACTCACTGTAAAAGGTCTTCCAAGGAAGAAATACACTCCCCCTACAATAATGAACGCTACTATAAATGACCAAATCCAAGACCAAATAATAGACAATATAGAAGGTTTATATTCATACTCATCTTCATAACTCATTTAAAATCTCTCCTTATCATTCAGAATATAAATAAGAGTAATTTGTTTGACCACCAATTCGATTTAATGGCCAAATTGTAAAGACTGCTTTCCCTTCAATTGCAGAGCGTTCAATAAATCCAATCATTCGACTATCTCTTGAAACTCCACGATTATCTCCCATTACAAAATATTTTCCTTCAGGTACTTTTGATTCTCCAGTTAATTCTTGTAAAGTGAAATCATCAATATAGACGGTTTTATTCACAAGTATTTCTTTATTAATAAATGGTTGGTCCACTACTTGACCATTGATATATAATTTGCCATCTTTAACTTCAATTGTATCACCTGGCATTCCAATCACTCGTTTAATATATTCTTTATCTTGATCAGGTGCATGTAAAACGACAACATCAAATCGATGAATATCCCCTAATTTTGACATAAACATGCGATCTGAATCATGTAGTGTTGGATACATCGATTGTCCACTAACCGTAAAAGGTTTTCCAACAAATACAAATAATAAAGCTAATATCGCAAATGATACGGCAAAGGAGGCAAACCAACTCAGTAATTCTTCCCATATTGTTGGTTTAGGAAGTTTTCTTTTACGCATATTACGAGGAATAAATGAACTTACTTCTTCCATTTAAAAACCTCCATTCTATTTTAATAATTCTTTTGCTGCTTGATACTGTGTATCGTTTTGTTGAATTAATTCTCTGACACTATTCATTAATTTTTGAGCAGTCTCTTCATCAACTTCTCCTGTTGCAGTTAATCCTTCTTTTTGTTGATAGGCTTTTACTGCCTCTTTTGTAGCTTCATCAAAATAGCCATCTGCTGTAACAGAATATCCTAAGCCTTTTAAAATCGTCTCAACAGAAAGTACATTTTGTGAAACTGTGCCTACTTTTAATGTTTCTCTTGCATCAATAATTTTTAGAAATGCATAATCAGGTAAATTCACTTCTTTCGTTGGAGTGACTCCTTCTTTATGAATCCAATTTCCCTTTGGGGTTAACCATTTAGCATTCGTATATTTTAGCTCACTATTATCAGTAATATCGACAACACTTTGTACAGTACCTTTACCATAAGTTTTTGTTCCTACAATTTGTCCTCCAGCACCTTCTTTAATAGCTGCTGCTAAAATTTCAGAAGCACTTGCACTTCCTTCATTCACTAGAAGAACATATGGCTGAGTAATTTTGAATTCACCAATGGATGAAGAAGCTTTATAGATTTTTTTCTCGCCAAATCTATCTTCTACTTGAACAATTGGCTCACCATCTTTTAAAAACATATTGGCAACTTTATAAGCTTGATCTAAAAGACCTCCGGGATTATATCGTACATCGAATACAAATGATTTTGCCCCTTTTTCAGTTAAATCTTTTACTGCTTTTTCTAATTCTTCAGCAGTATTTTTTGCAAAACTAGTAATGCGAACATGACCAATTGTTGTATCCTCTTTATCTAATTCAGCTTTTACAGTATTAATCGCAATGCTAGCTCTTGTTAATTTTACTTCTAAAGAAGTGCCCGCGCGTTCAATTGTTAAAACAACATCTGTACCAACTTCTCCACGTACTTTTTTTACAACTTCGGAAATGGTCTTACCAGTCATATCCTCGCCATTAACTTTTGTAATCACATCATCAGCTTGAAGTCCTACTTGTTGTGAAGGACTTCCTTCCATCGTTGTACTAATTACTACTCGGCTTTGATCTGATTTTAATTCAGCTCCAATTCCACCAAATGCTCCATTGACGGTTTCATCTAATTGTGCTGTCTCGTCATTTACTAAATAAGTAGTATAAGGATCTCCAACTGATTCAGCCATTCCTTTTAAAGCACCTTGAATTAATTGTTCACTAGTAACATCTTTATCTAAATAATTTTGTTTTAAATAATAAAATACTTTTTCAATTTGAAAAATTTCATTCTTTTTAAATATACCAAATGCTAATTTGTTATCTGCTTTTGGCAGTTGTGTAATCACTAATGCAACTGTTATAAAAACTGAAATGAGCATTGTAGCAATTAATGAAACGATAAAAACCCATACTCGAATTCCTTTTTTAGGTTTATTAACAACTTTTTCTTGATTTTCTTCCATATATTTTACCTATACATTAACCTTTATGAACTGTTTCTAAAGCAATTTCCATCATTTCATTAAATGTTTTTTCACGTTCTTCTGCTGTCGTTTCTTCACCTGTTAAAATATGGTCACTGATTGTTACAATTGCTAGAGCTTGTTTTTTATGTTGTGCCGCTAATGCATATAAACCAGCAGCTTCCATTTCAATGGCAAGTACGCCATATTCTTGTAATTTTTTTTTGTTTAATTCAGCATTATAGAAACGATCTGAAGATAAAATATTTCCAACGTGAACAGTTGCACCACGTTCTTTTGCTAAATGATAAGCTTTATCTAATAAATCAAATGAAGCTAAAGGTGCGAAGTTTACTTGTCCTTGGAAAATATTTGTAATAATTGATGAATCTGTTGTAGCTCCTTGAGCTAATACGATATCACGAACATTTACATCAGGTTGAATTGAACCAGCTGAACCAATACGAATAATCTTTTCAACTCCAAATTCAGTATATAATTCATTGGCATAAATCATCATTGAAGGAATACCCATTCCACTACCTTGAACAGATACTCGTTGTCCTTTGTATAAACCTGTATATCCAAACATATTTCTTACACTATTATATTGTTCAACATCTGTTAAATAATGCTCCGCAATGTATTTTGCACGAAGTGGGTCTCCCGGCATTAAAACTACCTCAGCGATTTGTCCTTTTGTTGCATTAATATGTACACTCATGTGTGATCTCCTAACTGTCTTATAGACTTTTAAATTTTTCTTACTGTAGATATTCTACTATATTGTCATTAGAAATTGAAATAGAAAAAATAAATTCATTCGATTTTAAATTAATTTTTTTTGCTTTAATCGTACTTCCTTCATGAATTCCTGATAAATTTAATAAGAAATATTGTTTCTCAGTATTTAATTGGAACCATTCTGGAAATTCTATTTGTTGTAATCTTCCTAAAGCTAAAAATACTGGTAAAGAGAAACCTCCTAATTGAACAGACTCTATTTTTAATTGAATGGTTCCTTCTTCCGTTACATAAGGAACTGTCGTCATTTTGTATGGTACAGTTACCCCTAACGCGTTAGCATCTCCAGTAATTTGAATGACTGAATCATTCATCACAAAGTTTGGAAAATTTGGATTTTCTACTTGATTCTTTTTGGAAACAATTTCTAAAATATTTTGAATTTCATTTTTACTTAATGTGACTTCCATCCAATTCTCTCCTTGTTCTACAATTTGCGTTGTTGAAACTTGATGTTTAGTTCGACTAGGAATTATTGAGGAAATCACTACAAATAAATTGATTGCAATTAAGGCAAAAAAAGCAATTTTCCAATAATTCCTTTTCTTTTTAGTTCTTCTTAATAGTGTCATTCTATCACCTCTTTCATCTCTTTACAGCAATTCATATAAAATCTTAACCTAATCTTCTAAAAGAAATGCTTGGAATACATTATTTCCTAAAAACTTTCCTTTATGAGTTAACGCAATTCCCTCTGTTGTTAATTGGATCAATTCCTGTTCTAATAAATCCTCAATAATATCTTGATAAATTTCATTCATATTTCGTCCAAATCTTCTCTTAAATTCAAGATTAGAAACACCAGACATTTTTCTTAATCCTAAAAACATAAATTCTTCGATTTGAGATTTTTTACTTAATACATCCTTTTGTAAAATTGGAAGTGCAAAATTCCGTAATGGTTCTAAATAATGTTGAATGGGACCACAATTTTGATAGCGTTCTTGATTTAAATAACCATGAGCACCAGCACCAAACCCTAAATACTCATCTGCTTTCCAGTAATGTAAATTATGTCTAGATTCGAAACCTGGAAGTGCATAATTACTAATTTCATAATGATGCCGTCCAAAACTTTCCATAGAATCCATGGCTAATTGAAACATATCTGCTTCCTCATCTTGAGTTGGCAAAGGAAGTTTTCCCTGTCTCATTAAATTATAAAAAACGGTCTTTTGTTCTAAAATTAAGGAATAAATCGAATAATGTGGTAAATCTAAATCCATTGCAATTTTTAAACTATCTTCGAAATCTTGAATCGTTTGTTGAGGCAATCTAAAAATCAAATCAATACTTATATTCTCAAATCCTAATTTTCGAGCATTTCCTATACTTTCTAAAACTGTCTTTTTACTATGTTTACGTCCAATTTTTTTTAATAATTCATCATTAAAAGATTGAACTCCCATACTAATACGGTTAACCCCATACTCTTTCATTACTTCTAACCGTTCCATTTGCCCATCATCTGGATTTAATTCCATTGTAAATTCGCAATTCTTCTCTAGTGGTAAATAGCGATGAATTCCTTCAAATAATGTTGCTAATTGCTTTGGCGTTAAAGTTGAAGGTGTTCCTCCCCCGATATATAAAGTCTCTAAAGGAGAGATGGGATGAGCCTTTGCTCGTAATTGCATTTCTCTTACTAATAAATCAACATATTCATCAACCGGTTGCCCCTCAATAAATACCTTATTAAAATCGCAATAATAGCAAATATGAGAACAAAATGGAATATGAATATAAGCTGCTCTTACTGCGTTCATTTGTTTCTCCTTATTCTTTTGGTTTATTTTCCCGAATTTGTTGAATCACTGCTTCATCTGGAGTGATATACGTATTTTGTTGTCCTTCATACACTACAAATCCCGGTTTAGCTCCATTTGGCTTTCTAATTTTTGAAACAGAAACATAGTCCACTGGAACAGTTGCTGAATGACGATATTTAGAATAGTACGCTGCTAACATCGCTGCTTGCCCAATCGTTTCATCGGTTGGATTTGCTGATTCTACAATAACGTGTGATCCAGGAATATTTTGCGCATGTAACCATAAATATTCTTTTTTGGCTTGTTTTAATGTTAAGGTATCATTTTGCAAATTATTTCTACCCACTAAAATTCTTGTACCATCATTTGAGTAGAAAACATATGGTTTTGAAGGTTTTATTTTTTGCTTTCCTTTTTTCATAGCGGAACGCTTTAAGTAACCACTTGCTACTAATTCTTCGCGAATAATTTCTAAGTTTTGCACATCTGCTTCTTCAATTTGATATAGTACTTGTTCTAAATATTGAATTTCTTGATGAGTAACTTCCTGTTGTTTTTCAATATGTTCAATTGAATTTCTTAATTTCTGATATTTTTTAAAATAAGCTTGCGCATTTTGAGAAGGTGTCAACCATGTAGATAATTGAATCGTTAGTAATTCATTATTATCGTAATAATTCTCCACTTGAATTTCAGTTTGACCTTTTTCTATTTGGTACAGACAAGTATTTAATAACTCCCCTTTAATACGATATTGTTCAGCTTTCTCACTCTTTTGTAAATCTTCTTCAAATTTAACCAATTTTTCTCGATTTTTTTTCAATTCTGATTTCAACATTTGAAGTAAATTACCCGCCAACTGTTGAATTTTTTCTTCCTGAACTTTATGAACATAATAGGCTGTTAATAATTCAGACAATGTTTCAAATGATTGATTTTCAGCATTTTGGAATGAATAATATGGACAAACTGTAAAATAGCTTTTTCCATTCGAAAGTTTTGCTAAGGTAGGTGTTGGCTTTTCATTATTTTGTTCTAAAAACTTCCATAAACTTTCAGCAATCGTCTCATCAAACATCATGGAACGTTCAACAATTTCATTTGCTGTTAATGTACTCATCCCTTGTACAAGACTCATTAATGATTTTGCAAGAGAATCTTCTCCTAATCCCTTTGTTAATCTTGCATCTAGTTCAAATAACGTCATTTCAAATGGGTTCATTTTTGTTTGATGAGGAGGTAATTGATAAGTAGCACCCGGTTGTAATGTACGATAAGTATTTTGACTTAATGGAATTCGTTTTAAACAATCAATAATTTGCTGGTTTCTTCGATCCACTAAGAAAACATTACTATGTTTTCCCATCATTTCAAGTGTCAAACGCCATTTTGCTTCATCTCCAAGTTCATCCCTTGTATCCACGTCTAAATGAATAATACGGTCAGCTCCAACTTGAGTAAAATCTTGAATAATCGCTCCTTCTAGGTATTTTCTTAAAATCATACAAAAATTAGGAGCAATTTCAGGATTATCCCCTTTTTCTGTAATAAATTGGAAACGTGCCATCATGGGATGAGCACATAATAATAGTAAGTAATTTTTACGATTGGAGCGAATGGTTAATTGAATTTCATATGGGAGGGGCTGATGAATTTTACTAATTCTCCCTCCAATAATTTCTTTAGAAACTTCATCCGTCATCCATTTTGTAAATAAACCGTCAAATGTCATAAGTTCCTCCATATAGATAAAAAAATAGATTTGAATTTATCTAATTATAAATCCAAATCTATTATATTTTGTGTCGTCATTAGATTAGATTTTACTGTTAAACTCTACTCTATTGTAACGATTTTTAGAAAATTTATCTACTGATATGATAAGAAAGCATAGACAATAAATACAATTGGCTTTCCTACAGTAGCTAAGGACGGCAGCAACCAGCTCTGCTGATTCATGCCTAAAAATTGAGCCTAAGGTCTCAATTTTTCCTGCACTATAAGCCCATCTGGCTTATAGTGCTAAAGCTACAGAGAAAAGCCATTTGTATTTTGTCAGATGTTGATGTATTTTCGATAAATATGGGATTTTCAACTGTAGATAACATATTTCGACTAATCCTTTTTCAACCTCTTTTTGACTTTCAAATAGATTAATAAGAGTAAAATCAAATTCCATAATAATAATAGAATATGACTAGAAGACATTGCTGATATTTTGAAACTTTCAGCAATAGCTTCAGAATAGATGTATGGTAATACTACAGGAAGTACACGTTCAATATAGGGAATAACTAATATTGGAAATAGTAACAAAGTAGCTAATGCTGTCATCGAACTCTTAAAAAATAAAGTTAAATAATATGCAATCAAGAAACACAAAATGCTACTAAAAAGATAAGAGAAAAACTGTATTAAGCTAACTTCCTTAATAGTTCCTTTAACAATGAAGAAACTTACGATAACTAACAATGATAGAATTGCTTGTAATACACAGTCTATTATCTCAACAATCATAATTTTTTGTGTACTGTTATTTTTGTTTCCGGTTAATAAATAGACTATTTTAGATTCTGAATTCTCGACTTCTATAGAGCCATTTATCAGTCCGCCTATCATAAATAAATAAGATGAAATTACCAAAATTTGATTATTAGATAGTATAATATCATTATCATTGATTTCAAATGTTATTAAACTAAGAATACAGATAAATAAAGTAAGCAATAACTGACTTAAAATTTGTATTTTCACAGTAATTAAACTATATTTTTTATACATAAGAGCATATATCATTTCATCCATGTTTCTTCTCCTTCTTATTTTTATACCAAGCTTTAATATACATCATTATAGTTACTATTGATGCTTGAGATAATAATAATAATAAACCATACATTTCTGAAGGATTGTTATTTTCTACTCTTCCAAATGCGAATGACTTTGCACCTGTTAAAGGAAATAAATTTTCAAGCGTCGGAGAAACAATTCTCAATATGCCTGATAAAGTTATAACAAGAATACTTACAATAATAATGACAGACGGAATAGGCTTTCTTGTTATCTTTACTAAAAACATTGAAAGTAATGTCAGTGTTATGGAAAAGATAATAATTCTTAACGTTACTTCTAAAACAAGACCTAAGTTAAGATAATTTTGTAATGTTTCATCTAACATTGCATAGAGCATCGCACTATTTATTAAAGATAGAACAACCGTCAATATACTAGATACAATTATTCCAGAACAAATCTGACCTGTTAAAACTGTCTGCCATTTTGGTGTTAATAATTTAGTAAATGATTCCTGTCCAAATTTATACTCCGTAGATAGAATCAGTGCAAATAAGATTGGAAAAAATAATATACTAGATTGGTAAGGAGAAGATAATATCGCATCTCTTACTGTTTGAAACTCTGTTAATTGACTAGTCGTATCTTCTAGTATAAGAATTTCTGTATTCCCATTTGCTATCGCATTAATTACTTGAATATTTTGAAAGGTAAAGAATACACTGATTCCAATCAAAATTGCTACTCCCCTCCAAAAGAGTGGCAATGAGAATATTTTGTATAATTCACTACTTATATTTTTCATAAAAGTTTACCCCCCTTTAATTTATAACAGATTTAAAATAGGCTTCCTCAAAAGAGCCATATTCTTCAAGAACATCTTTGCTACTACCATCAATTACTATCTTACCATTTGATAATCCTACAATTTTATCAACTGTAAGTTCTAATTCATTCATATAATGACTTGTGATTAAAACTATTTTACCGCCTCTAACAAATTCTCTTAGAAACTCTCTAACCCATCTAATTCCATCTGGATCGAGTCCATTAATGGGTTCATCCAAAATAAGTATTTTAGGATTCGCTAAAATAGCCGTAGCCAGCCCCAATCTTTGTTTCATTCCAAGGGAGTAGTCTTTTATCCTTTTATTACCAACATCATGAAGACCAACTAATTTTAAACATTCTAAACATCTCTTCTTATCTATACCACTAGTTAAAGCAATCCACCTTAAGTGACTATAGGCTGTCCTTGTTGGATTTGGTTGAAAACTATCTAAAAATGCACCTACATATCTAAAGGGGTATTTACCTAATTCTTCATAACTTTTTCCATCAAAAGTCGCTCTGCCTTCATCTGGGGAAATCAAACCTAGTAATATTTTTATTAAAGTCGATTTACCAGACCCATTTGGACCAATTAGTGCCGTTATTTCTCCCTCTTTTGCCGTAAACGAAACTTCTGAAAGAACACTCTTACTAATAAAACCTTTGCTAATTTTCTCAAATTGTATCATTTATCTTTTCCACCTTTTACAAATATAATTTTTGAGACTTAAATAAATTTATCTCTTTATCAATTGGTATACCATCAAATTCCATATATATATATATGTCGTCTACACTTCTTGTTATACAAAATAAATATCAGAAAAATATCAGAAATTCTTATCATAGAAATAGATATAAAAGTAAATCAACCCAATAAAAAATCGCCACCTTAAACAAGATGACGAAAGTAGTTATTAATTTAAAGTTTGAAGATTATCATAGTTGAAAACTAAAGACTAGACTGGTATAGAAATAGTGACAAGAGCACCATTCTCAAAATTACTCAACTTCACTTCTCCACCATGAATTTTCGCTACCCGATTAACAAATGCTAATCCAATTCCGAAATGATTTCCTTGTTCTAAATTTGTTTCCTGATTATCTTGATAGAAAAGTAAGCCATATTTTTCAAGTATATTCTCCGAAAATGAGGAATCGCTATTCCATATAGAAATAAAAAATTTATTATCCATTAACTGATAGTCTATTCTTATGACTGGATAATTACTTATGGAATGGTCAATTGCATTATTGATAATATTTAGGATAGCTCGTAAAAATAAGTTTAAATTAAGTGTTAAATTAATAGGGATTGGTAGGTTATTTGAAATTTGGATTTTAGCCTTTTTGTCAGTACGTAACTTAATTTCTTGTTCAAATAATTCAACTAAGTAATCCGATGAGAAACTCTCCCAATTGGAAGTATCATTATAGAATGTTTTAGAATAATTGATTAGTTGGTTAAAGTATTTATTAAGTTGTTGGCTAGCAAGTTCGATATCTCCTAAACATTGACCAATATTTCCAGTGATGTCCATAGATTGTAAAAATTGAGCATTTCCTTGAATAATTGTTAAAGGTGTCTTCAAATCATGCGCTGCAGCTGAGACTTGAAACATCAATTCCTTTTTTTGCTGTTTTTCAGATTGAATCATTTTTTTAATCGTTGACTGCATTTCCTGAATTTTTTGTCTTGTTTCAATCAGTTCAATTAAAGTTAACTTAGCTGAGGATTGTTCATTTATATCCCCAAGTAGGCTTTGATTATAAACAATATTTGTTTCTTGCTTTATCTTTTCTAAAAGATTGCTAATATTTTTAGCAATAATAGAAAACAAAATAAGACTAATATAAATCCAAGAAATCGTGCTAAAATAAATGGTAAATGCCCCTGCATTTTTTTCAGTAATATTAGTAAATGCAGTAAATAACATTGGTAGAAAATAAAATAGAAAAAGACTAATAAGAAATTGTCTTAAAATTTTAAAGTATGTTTGTCTAATCAGTTGGTTAAAAGTCAGAGCGTTATCCACTGATAACCACCTCCCCAGATTGTTTTAATTGGATTAATTTCATAAGGTTTTAATTTTTGCCTGATTTGGTATACATACTCTGTAATTGACCTCCCCTGAGTTTCAGAATCATGAGGGTAAAGATAATCAAAGAGTTCTTCGTTTGAAAATATTCTATTAGGATTGCTGGAGAGTAACAAAATTAATTGGAATTCTCTTTTTGTAGTGGGAATATGTATATCCGCAATTCTAAGCTCTTCTTTCGTTTTATCAATTGCCAGTGCTCCAAATTGTAGAATCTCACTAGAATTATTATTGCGTACTTCTCGACGGATATGCATCTGTACTCTAGCTACTAGTTCAGGTATGCTAAATGGTTTTGTGATATAGTCATCTGCACCGGACTGTATTCCATATACAATATCTTCTTCTAAATTTTTGGCTGTTAAAAATATGATTGGAACAGGAATAAATTCTCGGATATACTTACAGATTTCAATTCCATCGTGGGGCATCATGATATCTAAAATAATTAAATCATAGCCGATAAAATGACAGATATCAATTTCAGGAATAGTAGTTCGTGTGTCCACAACAAAGTTTTTACTCTCTAGAACATTTTTAATAAGTCTTAAAATAGCAATATCATCATCTACGACTAGAACTTTAGATTTCATAATTGACTCTCCTTTGAAAATATATTTCAAGCATATTCTAGCATAATTTAATAATAGTCTACAATAAACTATGTGAACACAAAATAGTGTACCCTTCCACTAAAAGCTCAGTTTTAAACGTCCACTCATAAACTTTCGTCAAAATAAAATTGGCTTTTCTCTGTAGCTTTAGCACTATAGCCAGATTGGCTTATAGTGTAGGAAAAATTGAGCCTTAGGCTCAATTTTTAGGCATGAGATTCGCTTTGCGAAGCTGCTGCCGTCCTTAGCTACTATAAGAAAAGCCATATTATTATTTCGCTAGTAATTGTGCGATTTCAATAATGACATCACGTGCTTTTTCCATTGATTCTACAGCGACGAATTCATATCGTCCGTGGAAGTTTTCTCCGCCTGCAAAAATGTTTGGCGTTGGTAAGCCCATAAATGAAATTTTAGAACCATCTGTACCACCACGAATTGGTTCAATAATCGGCGTAATGGATAAGTTTTCCATTGCTTTTTGAGCAACTTCAACAGCTCTAAAGTCTTTTTCAATGATTTCAGCCATATTGTAATATTGATCTTTCATATCAATTGAAATGCGATTACTATCTAATGATGCGTTTAGTCGATCTGCAACTAATTGTAAATAAGCTTTTTTCGCTTCGAATAATTTACGATCATGGTCACGAATAATATAAACTAATTTTGCTTCTTCAACAACACCATTAGCATACATTAAGTGATAGAATCCTTCACGACCAGAAGTATGTTCTGGAACTTCAAATTCAGGCAAAGCATTTTGAAATTGTCGAGCAATTTCTAAGGCATTTACCATTGTGTCTTTTGCAGTTCCTGGGTGAACATTTTTCCCTTGGATTGTAATTTCAGCTTGAGCAGCATTGAAACTTTCGTATTCTAATTCTCCTACTGGGCCTCCATCCATAGTATAGGCAAAGTCACATCCAAATTCTTCCACATCAAATAAATCAGCACCACGTCCAATTTCTTCATCTGGACCAAATGCTACACGAATTTTTCCGTGTTCGATTTCAGGATGAGCTAATAAGTATGCACCTGCAGTAACAATTTCACTAACACCTGCTTTATCGTCAGCTCCTAATAATGTTGTACCACCTGTTGTAATTAATGTTTTCCCTACATAATTTTTTAAATTTGGAAAATCTTTTGGAGATAAAACAAATTTACCTTCTTTATCTAATACAATCGCTTCTCCATCATAATTTTCATGGAATTGAGGTTGTACATTACGAGCTTCAAAATCAGCTGTATCTACGTGAGCAATAAAACCAACAACTGGTACTTCTTTTGTAGTTGTAGCTGGAATTGTTGCCGTTACGAAACTATTTTTAGGATTTAATCTTACATCTTGATATCCTAATTCTACTAATTCTTCTACTAAGTCTTTTAAAAACTCTGTTTGACTTGGTGTTGATGGAACAGTTGTGCTTGCTTCATCTGAACGAGTTTCCTTTTTTACATAACGAATAAAACGATCAATTAATTGATTTGGCATATTACATTCCTACTTTCTTATAAAAATTCAAATGGATCTGTATCAATCGTACTTTTAATCACTGATACATTCCAATTTTCTTCTTGATTCCATTGTACAAGCCAGTTCGCTAATTTTTCAATACAAACGACTTCAATATGATGTCCTGCATCTACTAATAACATCGGTGATTCTTGAATATCATGAGCCACATGATACGTAATATCACCTGTTACAAATGCATCTGCCCCTTTACCTACAGCTGCTTGGTAAAAACTTCCACCAGAACCTCCTAGAACGGCAACTTTACGAATCTTGTCTAACGAACGATTTCGTGGAGTGACAAAACGTAATCCTTTTAATTGGAATTGATTTTTTACATAAGTGACAAAATCATCGACAGATAATGGTTCAGGTAATTTTCCAATTCGTCCAATTCCTAGTGTTTTTGCATCATTTTCTAATGCCCAAACTTCATAAGCTGGAACTTCATAAGGATGACTAGCTTTCATAGCAGTAATAATAGCATCTACTTGATTTTCATAACAAATGACTTCTACTTTTTCTTCTACTACTTGTTCTGCTTGATTCACTTGTCCAATTGCAGGATTCGCTCCTTCAGTTGGTGTAAAGCGTCCTACTCCACTAGTTGTAAAACTACATTCCTTGTAACAATTACCGATTTGACCTGCTCCTGCTTCATGCATTGCTTGACGAACTGTGCTTGCTTGTTCTTCAGGCACGAATACGGCAATTTTCATTTGACGAAGTTTTCCTGTTGGAGATAGTACTTCTACTTTTTCTAATTGTAAGACTTCACTTAACCAATCATTTACACCGCCTGAAACAACATCCAAGTTTGTATGAGCCGCATAAATCGCAATATCATGTTTTAAAATTTCTTGATACATTTTATGTTGCGGATTTGTTAAATCAAATTGTTGTACCGGTCTAAAAATTGGTGGATGATGCGCTATAATTAAATCAACATTTTTTTCAATTGCTTCTTGAATGATTGAAGGACGAATATCTAAAGTCGTCATCACTACTTGGACTTCTTGATTCCAATCCCCAAAATGTAAGCCAATTGGATCTTTTCCCATTGCTAAAGACTTCGGAACTCTTTGTTCAAATTTACGGATAATCTCTCTAACGGTTGGCATGATCAATCAATCCTTTCAACTCAAGATATTGATGGTTAAATGTTTCTACTTTTTCAATTGGAATTTCTTTGCTCTGTTTCAATTGCGTTAAAATTTCTTCAATTTTACGTAATTGTCGTTCCCATTTACGAATCACTAAATCCGTTGGGTTCTCAATTAATTTTGGACCGAATTTAATTTGCGTTGCTGTTAATGGGACACTCTCTTCTCTTTTTTCAGCTACAATAATTTCATATAAGCGATGATGATCTTCCACTACAACTTCTTCTAAAATTTCATAGTGATGGTCCACTAACCACTGTCTTAATAAATGTTCTGCAACATTTGGCTGTAACACTAATTTCTCATTACCCGTTAAAGTTCCATTTACACGACCCTGTTCTAAAATACGAGCAATCAATTCTCCTCCCATACCACAAATAGAAATGGCTTTAACTTCATCTTCAGAAGTAACGACATCTAAACCGTCCCCTAAACGAACAGAAATTTTATCGTTTAAAACATAATCTTGAACGGTTTGCATTGCAGACTCGTATGGACCTTTTACAACTTCTCCGGCAATTGCATGTGTGATCAATCCCTGCTGAATGGCATACACCGGTAAATAAGCATGGTCAGAACCAACATCACATAATAATGTCACCCCTTCTAAAAAAGAAGCAACAGTTTTCAGTCTTGGGCCTAATTCTACCGACATTTCTTACTCCTTTCTTTCCATTAGGAAATAAATAAAACTTTTACACCAATACTCTTTAAATACGCAACTGTTTCAGCATCAGCGGAATAATCCGTAATTAAATGAGTAATCATAGAACAATCTGCAGTGTGGAAGTTGGATTCTCTTCCAACTTTAGCTCCTTCAGCTACAATGATTTTAGGGCCATTCGTGCGCTCTAAAATGACACGATTTACCGCAGTTTCAGGTAATGCTACAGTTGTAATTCCATTTTTATTAATACCACCCACTCCTAAAAAGCAAATATTCGCACGTGCTTTTGAAAATGAATTAATGGCAAAATCTCCGACTAAAGATTTCTTTTGCTCAAAAATTTCTCCTCCACTTAACACAACCGAAGCTTTTGAAGAAGCTTTTTTAAAAATAGAACGTCCATTATTCGTTAATATCGTTACATTCTCGTCTGCTAAATAATTCAATAATAAAAAGGCTGTAGAACCTGAATTAATAAAGACCATATCATGTTCGCGAACTAAGCCAGATGCTCGACGAGCAATATTTTTTTTAGTGGAATTATATTGTTTTTGTTCAATATTTTCTTTTTCGATTTTACCTGAAATATATTTTGCTCCACCATAAAAACGTTCAATCAGTCCTTGATCTTCAAAACGTTGTAAATCTCTACGGATTGTAATTTCAGAAACTTCTAATCTGGCAGATAATTCTTCAACAGATAATTGCCTATGTTCCTGTAATAATTTCAAAATTTCTTGTTGTCTCTTAAACACAACACCTTTGCTATTTTTCATTAGTATTCGTTCCTTTTTTCTCTATGAAGAACAGAGGAGAAGCCTTCATTGACGACTTCTCCATTGTTCATTGATTTTAGCGAATTTTTAATGATAATTCTTGTAATTGTTGTTCAGATACTGGACTTGGTGCTTGTGTCATTGTATCCATTGCTGAACCATTTTTAGGGAATGCAATTACTTCACGGATGTTGTCTTCTCCAGCTAATAACATAACTAAACGGTCTAATCCTAATGCAATTCCTCCATGTGGTGGGAATCCATAATCTAATGCATCCATTAAGAATCCAAATTGTTCTTGTGCAGATTCTTTTGTGAATCCTAATACGTTAAACATTGCTTCTTGCATGTCTCTTCTATAAATTCTTAATGAACCTCCACCTAATTCATATCCATTTAATACAATATCATAAGCTTGAGCTTTAGCTGCTGCTGGATCTTCTAATAAAGCATTGAAATCTTCATTTACTGGACGAGTAAATGGATGGTGCATTGCAACATAACGATTTGCATCTTCGTCATATTCTAATAATGGCCAATCAACAACCCATAAGAAGTTGAATTTAGATTGATCAATTAATTCATGTTTTCTACCGAAGTGTAAACGTAATTCTGATAATGATTGAGCTACAACACTTGGTTTATCCGCACAGAAGAAAATAATATCTCCCACTTCTGCATCTAAACGTTCTCTTAATGCTGTTTCTTGGTTTACTAAGAATTTAGCGATTGGTCCTTTTAGACCATCTTCTTCAACTTTCAACCAAGCTAATCCTTTAGCACCGTATTTAGCAACAAATTGTGCTAAGCTATCTGCATCTTTACGTGAATATTCATCTGCTAATCCTTTTAAGTTTAAGGCTTTAACATGTCCACCATTTTCAACAACTGTACTGAACACTTTTAAGTCAGAATCTTTTACAATATCTGCTACATCAATTAATTCTAATGCAAAACGAGTATCTGGTTTATCATTACCATAACGGCTCATTGCTTCAGCAAATGAAAGACGTGGGAATGGAGTTGTTACTTCTACTCCTAATGTATCTTTCATCACTTTTTTCAATAAACCTTCCATCATTTCTTGAATTTCTTCAGCTGATAAGAAACTTGTTTCAATATCAACTTGTGTAAATTCAGGTTGACGGTCTCCACGTAAATCTTCGTCACGGAAGCAACGAACGATTTGGTAGTAACGGTCTAATCCCCCACCCATTAATAATTGTTTAAATGTTTGAGGTGATTGTGGTAAAGCATAGAAACTTCCTTCATGTACACGTGAAGGTACTAAATAGTCACGAGCTCCTTCTGGAGTTGATTTTGCTAAGTATGGAGTTTCTACATCGATAAATCCTTCAGTATCTAAATATTCACGAATCGCACGAGTTGTTTTATGACGTAAACGTAAGTTTTCTAAGACAGGTTTACGACGCATATCTAAATAACGATATTTCATACGTAATTCATCTGAAGCTACTTTGTCATCTTCAATGTAAATTGGTGGAGTTTTAGCTTTCGATAATAATTCAACTTGGTGAACTTCTAATTCCATTGTTCCTGTTTTTAAGTTTGGATTTGTTAATCCTTCTCCACGTAATGCAACGGTACCTGTTACTTCAATAACGTACTCTGGACGTAAGGTATCTGCAATTTCAAAAGCTGCTTGGTTATGTTGTGGGTTAAATACCACTTGCATTACACCTTCACGGTCACGTAAGTCGATAAAAATAACTCCACCATGGTCACGACGTTTTTGTACCCAACCATGTAATGTAATTTCTTTTCCTACTAATTCTTCTGTGACTAATCCACAATAAATTGATCTCTTTTTCATACAAATCCCTACTTTCTATTTTCCAAAATATTCATCAATTGCTGTTGTATCCATTGTTGCTTGGCGGAATAGACTATCAAAATCTTCATATACATCTGCTAAGTCAACTTTTACTTCTTTACCAGTGTTCATTACTTTTAGTGGAACTTGACGACTTGCCAATTCTTCTTCACCTAAAGTAATCACAACTTTTGCTCCATATTTTTGAGCATTTTTAAATTGAGGTTTTGCTTTTCTACCGAAGAAATCACGATCTACAGAATAACCTTGTTGGCGTAAAGAGATAGAAAGTTTTAATACTTCCTCTTCCGTTTCTTCTCCTAACCCAACAATATAAGCATCTAATTCTTGTAAATCAGGAATTTCTACTTGTTCATCTTTCATTAATAACACAAGTCTTTCCATTCCTAATCCAAATCCGAATCCTGGTGTTTCTGGTCCATCTAATTCTTGTACAAGACCATCATAACGTCCTCCACCACAAATCGTTGTTTTAGCACCAAATGATTTTGAATCCGTCATAATTTCAAAAATCGTATCTTGATAATAATCTAATCCACGAACCATTGTTTCATCAATTTCAAATGGAATTTCTAAGGCAGTTAGATATTGTTGCACTTTTTCAAAGTGAGTACGTGCTTCATCTGATAAAAATTCTAAAATACGTGGTGCATTTTTTACGATTTCGATATCACGTTTATCTTTACTATCTAATACACGTAATGGATTTTTATGAAGACGATTTTTAGAATCTTCACTCAATTCTTCAGTAAATGGTTCTAAATAATCAATTAAAGCTTGGCGGTATGCAATACGGTCTGCGGTTTTTCCAAGTGAATTAATCACTAAACGCATATTTGATAAGCCAAGTTCTTTTAATAAATCCCATGCCATTGCAATTGTCTCAACATCCGTTGCTGGATTTGTTGATCCAAATACTTCCACACCTAATTGGTGGAATTGTCTTAAACGTCCTGATTGTGGACGTTCATAACGGAACATTGGAGCCATGTAATAAACTTTATAAGGTTTCTTATGTTCTGGTCCAAATAATTTATTTTCTACATACGCACGAACGATAGCTGCTGTTCCTTCTGGACGTAATGTAATATGACGGTCACCCTTATCATAAAAGTCATACATTTCTTTAGAAACGATATCCGAAGTATCACCCACACCTCTACTAAATAATTCATAACTTTCAAACATTGGTGTACGCATTTCTTCAAATTGATAATCTCCTAAAATAATGCGAGCAGTTTCTTCAATATAGTGCCAAATTTTTATTTCCTCTGGTAATAAATCGGCTGTTCCTTTTGGTTTTTGAATCATTTTATCCCTACTTTCTATGTATAAAAATATGTAAAAAAAAATCCTGACTCAAATGAATGAGTCAGGACGATTATTTCGTGGTACCACCTAAATTTGAATAGAGCTACCTCTATTCCTCTACTAAATAACGGCTCCTTTGCCGGAATAACTTTGCATTATTCTCCTCCAGAGTGTCTTTCAATTCTTTCAGTCTTTATGAGAAACTTTCAGCCATGATTTCTCTCTCTAATTGCTGTGAATCTACTTAGCTCCTTCATTGGATTTCCTATGAAATTGATACTAATTTACTAAAAAGTTAACTGTTTGTCAAGTAATGTGAATAGAAATGTTAACTTTTGATGATAAATCATATTTTAATTATTAACTTACTTATTTTTTTACTTTTTCTCTATTAAATCTATTGTCTCCATCAATTGACCCTCTTTTAACACAATAACATTCGAACAAATCGCTTCAATTAATGTCTGATTATGACTAATCAATACTATCGTCATATTAGTTTCTTCCTGAACTTTTTGTAACACTTGTATAACTTTTTCCTGATTCGCATCATCTAGTGAACTTGTTATTTCATCACAAATTAAGCATTCTGGTTGTGCTAAAATAGCCCTTGCAATGGCACAGCGTTGACATTGCCCTCCAGATAATTGATAAGGATATTTTTCTAGCCAATCGAATTCTAACTCTAGACTAGTAAATAATTCCTGTATCTTTTGAATTCGTTCTGTCTTATTCTTTATTTTCTGCATAAATCTTAACGGTTCTTCTAAGCTTTTCACTATCGTTTGATTCGGATTAAAAGATAGTAAACTATTTTGGAATAAATATTGAACTCTTCGGTAATAGCTTTGTTTTTCATGAGTCAATACTTCTCTTAATTCTTTTTCTTCAATCTTAATACTACCTTCATATGGAATAAAGCCAGATAAAATCTTTGCAAGAGTTGTCTTCCCTGCTCCTGAATGTCCGATGATTCCTGTTACTTCATATTTTGGAATATCAAGTGTAAGATTTTGAAGAATAACATCCTCATCTTTATAATGATTTGTTACATTTTTCAATTGAAAAAATACTTCTTTTTGATCACCACGGTCACGAACAATAGAAATTTTTTCTTCTACTTTTTCCTCTTTCTCTACAAAATAACCCTCTTCTAAAGTCAACACTTTCGTACAAAATTGATACGCTAACTCTCGTTGATGTGTCACCATAATCGTTGCAGTATCATATTGCTTTGCAAGATTAACAATTAATTGCATCATCTCCTTTTGTAAAGGAGCGTCTAAAGCACTAAAGGGTTCATCAGCAATAATTAATTTCGGCTGATTGATAAACGCCATTGCAATCATCACTCTTTGTAGCATTCCTCCAGATAACTCATGTGGATATAATTGTAATACTTTTTCTTCTAATTGAACCATTTTAAGAACTGCAATCATTGTTTGATGATTGGGTTCTACCATTAATTCTTCCAACTGTTTACCGATTTTAAATAAAGGATCTAAACTATGTTGTCCATTTTGGAAAATGATGCCAATATCCTGCCTCAAATAATCTCTTCTCTTTTTAATAGATAAGGTCAACCAGTTTTCTTCTAAAAACTTCATTTTAGTCGCATTCATCATTACCTTTTGATGAATATTACCAAGTAAACATTCTAAAAATGTTGATTTTCCAATACCAGATTCTCCAATAATTCCAATGACTTCTCCTTCTTTAATGGAAAAGTCTAAATCTTTGAGGACTACTTCTTGTCCATATGCAGCATTTAATTGCTTAACGTCAATAATTATTTTTCCCATTAGTCTTTTACCAATTTATTCGTAATATGATAGAAATCAGATGGAGAAAGTTCAAAATTGTGAATATAATTGTTCATCGCTCCATGTAAGTTCACAAATCCAATGTAATCTACAACTGCTTCTTCTCTTGCATAATCTTGAATTTCTGCGACTTCATTACGAATTTTTTCTAAATCTACTTCATGACCTAAGGTAGAAATTTTTTCATCCAACCATGAGTCTGCATTCTTCACATAGTTTAAAGCTCCATCACTAGATAAAGTTGCTGCTAGGAAGTAGTGAGGATCTCCCGTTGGCAATGTTAATGCTGAAGCTAATGCAATGTCATAATCTAATTGATTTAATCCATCAACTTTTTCTTGAATATCAATTTTTAAATCAATTCCTACTTGTTTGAATTGTTGTTGCAGTGCTGTAGCAATTTTTTCATTTGCTAATCTCTTATAAGTTTTTAGAACAATTTGTAATGGTTCATTTTGAGCATTCACTAAAATACCATCTGCATTTTTTGTTTGATAGCCAGCTTCTTCTAATAATTTAGTTGTCATTTCTGGTTGGTAATGTTTATTTGCAAATGTACCACTTGAATAAATACTAGAATCTAAAAAAGCACCGTCTGCAGGAGTGACATGACCTTTTAAGAAGTCTTGTGTCAATTCTTGTTTATTAATCGCATGTAAAATTGCTTGACGTACTTTTTTATCTTGTAATCTTGCTTTATTCAATTCTAAATGGTACGTTCTCGTACTTGGTTGATTATACACTTGAACAGAAGAATCTTTCATTAATGAATCTGCTACGTCATCATTCAAATCTAATCCACCATCAACTTCTTTTGATTTAATCGCTAATTCCAATGTTTTTTGATCTGGAATTAATTGATAATGAACTTCTTTAATCGATGCATTACCATCCCAATAATGAGTGGAAGCTGTTAATGAAATGGAATCATTTGGTTTAAATTCTGCCACTTCATAAGGGCCTGTTCCTATAATTTTGTCACTACTTGTTACATCTACAATAGCTGTTTTAGCATCCACTAATTCATGAATAAATTGAGGACTCGGTTTTTCAGTATGTACTGTAAACGTTAATGAATCATTAGCTGCATAAGTAGCTGTTTTAAAAATTTTTCCTGACTTATGATTTTCTCCTACTCTTTGAAGGCTAGCAATAACTGCATCAGTAGTCACAGGTTTTCCATTAGAAAAAGTAAGATTTTCTTTTAAATGAATTTCCCATGTTTGATCATCAATTTTCTTATATGAGGATGCTAACCAAGGTTCTACATCAAAGTCCTTTGTTAAACGGAATAATGTTTCCCCAATTCCAAAACGAATCGTATACCAACCTTCCCAATCTTTTGCTGGGTCAATTCCGGCTGTGAATTGAGAATATCCAATTTTAAAAGTTGAATTTTGGCTACTTTCTTGTTGTTGAGATGCTGGCTGGACAGGTGCACATCCCACTAATACTACTGCTGCAATGGTTAATAACATATTTTTTAATTTCATCATGATCTCCCTTTCTGTTGAATCCAAATATGAATTCCGTTAAACATAATAATCGTTATCGTAATCGCAAGTCCTGGAGCAACCATTAACCATGGCGCTTGTTCAAATGATAATCTTCCCTCATTTAACATTGTTCCCCATTCTGGTTGAGGAACTTTTACTCCTATTCCTAAAAAAGATAAAGTTGCTAAACTTAAAATAGTACTCGAAATATTGACGATCATATACGTCACTAATGGTTTTTGAATATTTTTTAAAATCGTAATCATCCGATACCATAATGGAGCTCCTTGCATATACATTACGGTCACATATTCTCGAACTTTTATTTTACGAATTTCTCCTCTTGTTAATTTGGCATAATACGGTAAATAACTTATTACAAGAGCGATGACTCCATTTCTTAATCCTCCACCTAATACTCCAGCTACCGTAATGGCAATCAATAAACTAGGAATGGCTAACAAAATATCTAACATACTTGTTATGATTCTGTCGATCCATCCACCAAAGACTCCCGCTAGTCCTCCTAGAAGAATACCGCCTAAATAAGATAATCCAACAATGAACAGAGAAGCTCCAATTGAATATCTAGCTCCTACAATCACTCGAATAAAAACATCACGACCAAAATCATCCGTACCAAACCAATGACGAGAACTTGGTGGACTTAACAAATCATTCGCATTCATAGTTTCGTAGTTTAACAATAAAGTACTCCACAATAGTAATAGAACTACTAAAATAATAATGCCAATTCTGCATTTTTCCCTTTTTATCATGGCAAATCACCGCCTTTAATACGGATATCTGTCCAATTTTGTAATCCATCAGAAATTTGAGTGAGCACTAAATATAAAAAGCTAATAGAAACTACAATCATTTGTACGAGTGGATAATCTCTCGAACTAATACTATCCACTAATAACTTCCCAATTCCTGGCCAATAGAAAATGGTTTCTACTACAACGACACCCGCCATTAAAGAACCAAACGATAATAAAATAATGGTCACCATCGTAGGAAATATATTTTTCAATAAATGTCGTTGAAAGATTTTGGACTCTTCCATTCCACGGTAATAAAGCACTTTAACATATTCATGTTGTAATTCTTGTTCTAACAACGCTGAAAATTGTTGAATAAATTTTGCGCTTACTGGAATAATAATCGTTATTATCGGTAATATTAATCCAGTACCACCTTGCTTAGCTAGTAAAGGAAACCATTTTAATTGAACACTAAATACATACATCAAAAGATATCCTATCACAAAAGACGGCAATGACATTTTGAAAAATAAAATCATTTGAAAGAGTGATTTTACAATCCGGTTTTGACATTGTACAAAAAATATCGACAATGGAATGGAGATTCCTAGTGAAACCACTAAAGTTATCACTGCCAATTGAATCGTATTCATAGCAGCCGGAATGATTAATTTCTCAGTCTTGATATCAGACATTAAACTCTTTCCAAAATCTCCTTGAAGAAATTTAAAAAGCCAATTTCCATATTGTACAAGTAATGGTTGATTCAGTCCCATTTCCTCACGCATGAGTGCAAGAGCTTCTGTAGAGACACGACCTGTTCCTGCTGACATTTTTACAGAAGCTGGGTCACTAGGTGCTAGATGAATGAGTAAAAACACAAAAAATGAAATACCAACAAATAATACAACTATCGTTAAAAATTTTTTCAATACTTTAAACATCCACAACCACTCCTTACTTTTTAGCACATAGTAAGAATAAAGGGGTCGGATTATAAAATTCATCTTTTTCAAGATAAATTCTTTGGCTAATTGATTGATCAATTTGAAGAGAGTCAACTTCTTGATTTAATAAATATTGCACATCCCATTGAGGTCGAACTTCGCTAGAAATGGTTAAACTTCTTTGAATCATTTCGCATTCTGTTAAAGTATCTTGACTTAAATGATGATGGGCATGATGCTGTGGTAAATGACTTGTATCTGTCATACTTGAAGCACCATAATTCCCATCGATATTTATGAGTAATCCACCTTTATTTAATACTCGAAGCCATTCCTGATAAGCTTTTGGAACATCTGGTAATGTCCAAGTAACATTTCTTGCAATGACGATATCAAAACTTGCACCTTTAAACTCAAGATTTTGAGCATCCATCACTAAAAATTGCGCATCAAACTTCTCCTGTTTAGCAAATACAGCAGCCAAATGAATCATTTCCTTTGTTAAGTCAATTCCTATTACTTCATGACCCATTTGACTTAAAATGCCTGTAAAGAATCCTGTTCCACATCCAATATCTAATATTTTTAACTCAGTCTTTTGTGGTAAATATTTTTCAAATTCTGTAATCCATCTATCTTTTAATGGGCTATGAAATTCTCTTGTTCGTTGTTCTAAAAAAGAGGAACTTCGATTTGTCCAATAATTTTCAACACGTTCTTGTATTGTTTGATTCGATGTCATTACGCATCCCCCTTTACAACTTTAATACAAAACATTGGTGTTGCACCGTAATTCAATAGTTCTTCATAATCCCACACTAAATCTCCAAAGTTTTCTTCCGTTTCTACTACTATGCCTTCTTGTGCAGAAAAATATTCCGTATCCCATTGCGGTCTTAGTTGATAAGTTAAAGGCAATTGTTGAACAATCCAGTCCATTTTTTCTTCATCAACACCTTCACCTTGCCAATAATCTTCTAACTTTTCTTCTATAGCTTTTTTCCGTTTTGCTTCAAATTCTTTTTCTAATGATTCATTTTGAAGAAATGCATACCAATTCGCATCAAAAATAAATAAAGCTCCATTGGGTTTCAACACTCTTAACCATTCTGAATAAGCTTGTTGAGGTTTTTCTAAATTCCAAGTTAAATTTCGACTAACAATAATATCAAAACTTTCTGGTTTAAATTCTAACTTTTGGGCATCCATTTGAATGAGTTCTATACTTGAATCTTTTTTACCATATTTTTGAATATTCTCTTTGGCAACTTCTAGCATTTTTTCGGAAACATCAATACCCATTATATTTGTATAACCTAATTCTTCTAAAATAATTGTAAAAAATCCAGGTCCAGTTCCTATATCTAGAACTTTAAGATTTTTATTAGCTGGTAACAATCGTTCAAATTGTTTTTTCCATCTTTCTCTTTGAATTCCCTCTAATTCTTTTTGATTCACTTTGGAATATCCTGAGTAACGATGATTCCAATAATGTTGTATTTCTTCTAACAAGTTCACATTTGTTACTCCCTTTTCACCTTACTTTTATAAATTCTGTTACAAGTTTATCAAAGAGTTTTTGAATTAATGTTAACAAATCATCACATCAAAAATATATTTTTCAATTAAACGTATGTTAACAAAAAAAGAATTTCAGATTTAATCTGAAATACTTCTTAATTCATCACTTTTATCGTAATTTTTCTTCTTCCAAAATCCATTGCCTGTTGTACTTCCGGATAATGTAAATCAATTCGATTTCCTTTAATATCTCCACCTGTATCACCAGCAATCGCAATTCCATAGCCTGGTACTTCCACTAAAGTACCTAAAGGAATTTGAGAAGGATCGACAGCAATAACATTAGGATTTGATCTTAAATCAATTCCCATTGCTGTATAATTACTTAATCCAGGTTGTTTATAAGAATAAGCAGTTGCTTCTGCAGCGAATTCTTTTCCACTCGAAGTAGATTTTACTTCATTTGAAACTGCTTGACTCTTAGGAGAAGTCTCAATACTACCTTTAGATTCAATTTTATTTTCAATAGTGGAAGATTTGACTCCCGTTGAACTAACTTGTTTTGTTTCTTGAACTACTTCATCTTTTTTCTTCTCCTCAGGAGCATGATGTGTCGTAGGTTCCGTATTTTCACTTAATTGTTGAATCTTACTTTCTTGTTCATGGATTGCAAACAATGCTTCTTTATTATTCGCAAGATTTTGTTTTAACTCTTGAATACTATCCGCATAAAGGATAGATTCTGTTTGTAAATCTTCTTGTTTTTTCAATAAAGTATCTTCTGTATCTTTTAATTCTTTATGCGAATTTACTAATGATTGAACCTCTTTATGATAATTTTGAATCGTTAAAATATCCGATTTGAATAATTCTTGAATAACGATTAATCGATGAAAGAAATCCGAAATACTTGTTGCTTGAAGCAGTTGTACAAATCGTTGATAAATTACTCCACTTGATTGTAAAGCTACCATTCTTTCTTTAACGACGGTTTCCTTTTCTGCTAATTTTTCTTGTTGTTCATTTATTTGAAGTTCTAATTCTTTTTGATTGGATTTCAATTCATTTAAGTCTTGTTTCAATCGTTCAACTTGTCGATATTTCTCATTAACATCATTTAACTTTCGAGAAATTTCTTGTTCTAATTGTTGAATCGATTCTTGAGAAAGTTCCTGCGCATGAATGGACATTGGATAACTAGTCATTAATAGACATACTAATCCACTAAAAATAAAACTTTTTCTTAATCGATTATCCAGTACAATACACCACACTTTCTCCATAATATTCTTCATTATACAATTTACATATAAAAAAAACGTAACAACCGTATTACAGTGTTGTTACGTTTCATAATTCAGCATTATTTATTGGAAAAATTTTTTATCGACAAACCTTTCATTTTCTCTAATAATAAAATACAAATGAATAAGATAATCATTATTATAGGGATAATAGTTAATCCCATACTCCCACTTAATTGTGCATTATGAATATTTTGAGGTAATCTTCCTGTTAAAATTTCAACGGAACGTAAATAAGTAAATGGAATAATATGCGCTACTCTCTGTAGAGGTTCAATAACATTAATACCAAAAACTAATCCACCGATTGAAATTAACGAGATAAATAAAGCTACTGTCTTTTGTTTGAAAAAGAAACTAATCAAATAGACTACTTCAACAATAACAATAAATACTAGAAATTCTAACGCTAAACTCCTAAATAATATATCCTGTATTTTAACAATCACTATCTCTTGCTTCACCAAATCAAAAATTGGAAATGGATATTCTAAAGTTCCTAATCCTTGATTAAAAATACCTAGAATTAATGAAATTCCACAAATTGCTATAAATACAGCCATTACATACACCACACCTACTCCAAGAGAGCTAATAGCAAACTTCACTTTTGAAAAAGGAAGTAACTTAGCGGTATCCAAATTGCCTTTAAATCGATCCGTAAATAATTGTGTTAATATAAAAATGATCGAAATTAAAAATAAAGTTGGAATAATGGTAGTTAATGTCCATACTACTTGATCAATGCCATAAGTTGGAAAATCCAAAAGATGCGCCTTAATATTTAATGGATATAAAGCTTCATAAACCTTCCATTCACGATATACTGCCTGTTTAGATTCCGAACTAGAATAAGACTCTTTTGAAATGATTCCGAAAATCTTTTCTTCATATTTAGCTTGTAAATAATAAGCCTCTTTCCACTTTTGTTGTTCTAATAAAGATAAAATTTCTTTTCTTTTTTCTAACTTATTCTGATTCAATTCTAAATTATTCTTTGTAAACTGATATTTTTCTGATTCACTGTCCGTCTCTTTAGATAAAGTATCTTCATTTTCTTTAATCATTTGTTCATTTTTTACAATATTACTTTGTAGTTGACTTTCCAAACTAAGATTCTGTGCCGTTCTACTATTCAAATAAAATGCAATACTGATGACAATTGCTAGCAATGCAACTATAATCACATTTAATCGACTTTTAAAAACTTTTTTCACTAAAAACAAACTAAAATGTTTCATTACTGTACCTCTTCTATTCGACAATTTTCAATCTTGACAATTTTGTCGCAAACATTCATCAGTTCTTCTTTATAGTGAGAACTAATGATAATCAGTTGTTGTGAATGAATTTCTGTTATTCGATTGAAAAACTTAGTGCGATAATACTCATCTAAACCATTTGTAATCTCATCCATTAACCAACACTCTGCTTGACTCATAAAATACATTGCTATTAATAATCTTTGTTTCATACCTAATGAATACTTCCGAATTGGTAAATGAATATAGTCAGCCATTTCCCAATACTCAATTTCATGTTCTAAATTTTGTGAAGAATTCCAAACATTTTTGATATAAAGTAAATAGTCCATTCCACTCAGATTTCCATCAAACCATTCAATCGTTTCATAGTAAAATAGTGAAGAAGGAGCTATAATCTTTCCACTATTTACCGAAATTAACTGACTAATTGCACGAAATAATGTAGTTTTTCCAGAACCATTAATGGCAACCATTCCATAAATATTTCCCTTTTCAAAGGTAAAGTCTATATCTTTTAAAATCATTTCTCTTGTTTTTAGACGAACTTGATTCAGTGTAATCATACAATTCCCCACTTTTTGCTAATTTACATTTTTAAATTGATATCGTTTTCATTTTATCATTTGATATAATTTTTTACAATACAGAAATTACCAACCTCGTATATCTTATCTGAAAAACATATTTTTACGCCTGGATTTGTCTGTTCTTACTTTGTATAAAAAAGACAATAGAAATCATCCTACTGTCTCATCACATCTGTATTATTTTTATATTAATTCCATACATTCCTCTAAAGTCATATCCGAGGCATTATACACAACTGTCTGAAACTCAGTTTCTCCTTTGTCTCTACATAAAATCAAATCAACTTTCACTTCATTCTGCAATTGATATCCCTTTAATATCGTTTGTGGTTTAGTAATTTTCGTTTTTGTGAATCCAATTGTACAAACTTTGTCTGAAGAAGCAAAAGAACAAGAAATCCTATTTTTATTAAAATTCTCTTCAACGATAATTGCTTCTGATGAAAATATTTGAATTGCATTCTCTAAAACACTCATCTTCCTACGAATAGAACCTTTTTGGCTCTTATCATTGATTTCAAAATCACCATCCTCTAAAGTCTTTTGATAACATTTTTCAAAAAACTTTGAGTATTCGGATTTTATGGTGGAAAAGGGCTTATAAATCACCCTTCTCCAAATTCTTAATAAGTGTGGAAAAATCGACACCTAAGTTGTCTGTAATGTCGTGATCATTCACTTCATACCAATTGAAAGTATCGTATAACATAGCTTTATTGAAAGCACTTGAATTAAATCGTGGCTTACGCTTTTTATGGCGCTTCTCATTGAAAAGGATTTTGGCTCGTAAGGCATCAAACGAGTAACCTCTACCCATTCGCTCTACCTGCCTAATAATGCTGTTAATTGACTCCGTATAAGCATTAGTGAGCCTTTTATCAAAGTAGTTGAATATTTCAACATGCCAGTTGTCTACGGCTCTCACGAGGGCTTTATATGCGTCTTTAGAGTTGCCGGACATACAACGGTGTCTCCATTGACTATAACGAAGATGACCTTCATCTGGATCAGGAGTATCCCATATCCAGTAAAACTCTTCTTTGAGTTCATAGGCTTCTTTTAAAGCAGGAAGATTACCTAACCAAGTATCTAAGAGGAATTATTCACGTTCATTTAGATCGTGTTTACGCTTTAGAAGGATAAACCTTTCACGCATAAGGGTACGTCTTTCTTTTTGGCTCATATGGGCTTTCAAATACTTTCTGACGTTATCTAAGGCTTGATTAGCCATTCTAACTACATGAAACTTATCTACGACAACTTTAGCTTGTGGAAGGATAGTGTTCACTGCGTCTTTGTAGGGCTTCCACATATCCATTGTGACGTACTCAATGTAAGTCCTGTCACTGATTTCTGAAAGACGTTGGATGACTGTTTCCTTGTTACGGTTAGGCTTGATGTCATAAATAGTCCTGCGTTCAATATTAGTCAATACAAGCCGAGGTCTACGGATAATATGTATCTCGTCTATCCCAAGCCACTTAGGAGTTTCAAACTGGTATTCACGTTCTTTGAGTACCACATAGTCCTTAAAAACGTTCCTAATGGTTTTCTCGTCAACACCAACGCTTTCTGCGACTTCTACAAAGGTCTTAGACATGGATTGCTCTTGAATGGACTTTAAAAGCCTTTTGGTCATACTACGCTTTTCATCTACAGATATTAGGCGTTCCCAGAAGGTAGATCCGCATTCACGACACTTGTATCGTCTACGGTTCAATTGTAAGCCCACTCGCTTTAAACGAATGGGCAAATCCATAATTAGTTGATTTCTTGAACTGTGTTTGTACAACTTGTCAAAACCACATTCAGGACAACGTTCAGGTGGTCCGACTGCTTCAACTTTAAACATCATATCGGTTTCATTTTCTTGTGGCAGTTCTATTGTTTTAATGTCTGGTAGGGATAATAAGTCTGACATATTATCCATCCTTTATTACTCTGCGGTGTTAAGGTATCAATTATAGATTTGATGTCGAAATCATCAGTGTTAAATTATTTTTGTGACCACAAATGCACTTAGAAAATCCCTTAAAGCATTAGCTGGTTCACTTGAATAGGGAGTTGTAAAAAAGTTCCCTTAGCCTGCACAACAAGATAATTTCGAAATATCTTTATCGAACGTAAGTGCAACTAATTTTAGCCCTTCAGCCATTGTTAAATATGGTGCTAGGGTTTCTGTTAAATCTTCTATCGTTAAGCCCAATTTAACAGCTAATGATGCTGCATAGATGACATCTCCTGCATTTTCAGATACAATATGAACCCCTAATACTTTTAGTGTTTCTGCATCTGCTACTAGTTTAAATACACCGGTTGTTTCACGGTTTACAATTGCTCTTGGAACAGCATCTAAAGGTAATACAGATGTCTTCACATCATACCCTTTCTCTTTTGCTTGTTCTTCTGTTAAACCAACCGTTGCAACCGTCGGATTCGTAAACGTAACAGCAGGAACTACCGATAAATCTATTTTTTTGTTTAATCCACCAATAGCATTATCAGTAATAATTCCACCTTCATAGGCTGCTACATATACAAATTGTGGTCCTAAAGTCACATCTCCTGCTGCATAAATCTTTTCATTACTTGTTTGACCAAAATCATTGATCAGGATTTCATTATTTTTTCCAGTTTCAACACCTGCTGCACTTAAATTTAAAGAATCCGTATTTGGTTTTCTTCCAGTGGCAACAAGTAACTGATCTGATTCAATGATTTCTCTACTGCCATTTACTGTTACGTAAACCCTTTTTATCTCTCCACTTTGTTCAACACGCTCAAAAGTTGCCCCTTTGACAAGGTTTATACCCTGTTCAATTAACGCTTTTTCAACTGACTCTGAAATCTCAGGATCATACTCCTTTAAAAGTCGCTCACTTCTTTGCATAAGCGTTATTTCTGAACCTAAATGATGAAATAGTTGTCCAAGTTCCATTCCAATGTATCCTGAACCAATTACAGTTAATCGTTTTGGTATTTTCTTTAACTCAAGAAGTGTTGTACTAGTTAAATAGTCCATTTTTTCAAGTCCTGAAATTTGGGGCAACGAAGGCGATGCACCTGTTGCAATTAAAAAGCGTTTTGCAGATAACTTTGTCCCATTGACCTCAACCGTACTAGCATCAACGAATTTTGCTTCACCTTTAATTAAATCAAAATTATATTCATCAATTAAATCCATATATTTTTGATTCCGAAGTTCGCTCACCAATTTATCCTTTTGCGTGATTAAACTAGCTAAATCCACTTCTCCAGCGGATGTTTGTAAACCTATAAACGGATTGTCTTTTGATAAATGATTGATTTCCCCTGCCCTAAGAAGAGTTTTTGACGGAACACAGCCAATATTCACACAGGTTCCCCCAACCGTTCCACGCTCAATCATTCCAACTTTTGCACCGTATTCTATAGCTTTAATTGCCGAAGAAAAGGCAGCAGCACCAGAACCAATAATAAGAAGGTCATAATTGTCTTCATTAATTAACGCCACGTTTTCTAGTGATGATACTTCTTCAATTTCTCCGGCTTGGTAATTTGCTTCATCAATCGCCTTTATTGCACTTTCAACCTCAATATCATCGGGCAGTTCAAATACTGCTTCACCACGACGATAACTAGACTCAATATTTTTAGCACCTATCTTTTCAAGTGCTGATTCTACGTGTTTTTCACAACCCGTACAAGTCATTCCTGAAATGTTTACCTTAAATTTATTCATAAAAAAGCTCCTTTCGTTAATTAATCTCTCATGTTAATATTTCTATTATTGGACACAAATGTAATTTCTTTTCATCTGGACATCGTTGTTTTAAGTCGTCTAACATAGTTTCAATTCGTTTTAAATCCTCTATTTGTTTTTGCACTTCCTTTTGTTTTTTAGAAACAAATTCGAACATATCTTGACAACGAACTTCATCTTTATCTACAACACCAAGTATTTTATAAATCTCGCTTAAAGAGAAACCAAGTTCCTGTATTCGTTTAATAAACCCAACACGCTTAACGTCATCATATGAATATAACCGATAACCAGCTTCCGTTCGGTGAGGTTCTTGTAATAAATTTTTTCGCTCGTAATATCTGATCGTTTCTTTATTAACTCCACATTTATCTGCAAACTCACTAATGCGATAAATCATCTTATTTCACCCCCTGAATATTATAAACCATGTACCATAGTACACGGTCAAGTAAATTGGACTATTTTATTTTTTTCCCAAAGTATCACTCGTATGTGATTGATACTTTTATATAATACTATTGATTATCCTAACATCCCACCAGAAAATCCGATTTAAACACCAGTTGTTTTTAAACTATTAAGAAAGTAATTCCACTATATATTCCGAAGACCCAAAACTTTTTTGCTTTTAAGTTTGTGTGAACTCCTGTTAAATGTAAAAAATTATCCTCAAAAGCAGAAACGATATAATATTTCTGATATTTAAAATCCCTGGAGAAAATTAGGTAATCTTTCCGAACTAGCAAATCATAGTATAAAACTGCACAGTCCATCAATTTTAATCGTACTTTTTCTTTAAATGATTGTTCTACCATCGTCTCACCTCAAAAAAAAGGAGGCTGAAAAATCAACCTCCTTTGGTTTTTCACAGTTTCCTTCTGCACTGGATATGGGTTTTCAGTCTCCATTCCGACCTCTGGAAGTAGGTTTAACGTCTCTACTCCGACTCATCACTAATAGTATAAAAATTATCATTCAATTTCCAAGTAAAAATACTATCATAATTGACAAAACCATTGTAACTGGAAATAAAATTAATATTTTTTCAATGTTGTTCATAAGAAATAAACAAAAACACAGTACTTAAGCCATAATATAAGCTGGTAAAGCTTCTAGTAATTCTTGCGTACTTGAGAAGACTTCCCCTCTTAATTTAATGAGACCTACTGTATATAAATTTGCATATGGGAATTGAGATTCAGCAACTTCTTGTAATGCTACTAATTTTTCTGCATTTTCAGCCCCATATTGACGACTATCACTATATAAAGCCAAAATTGGAATACCAGCTTGATACGCAATTCCAATCTCACTAGCAACACCTGCATCAATAATCGCACCATCTAAAATGGCAATAACTAAATCTGCATCTAGTAAAGCATCTGTATCATATCTAGCAATCATCGTTGAATCTGCAAAAGAATTTTTATCATTAATCGCCATTTGTTCTTGTGGAAGATAAACCTCCAATTGAGGATATTCTTCTCGAATTCGTTTAACAAAACTTTCGTTAAAAGCTAATTCCATTTCTGAAAATAATGGACTGGCAAAATAAATTTTTTTCATAGCGCTTCTCTCCTATAGCAAATTAAAGTCGAACTTATTGATATAAAGCATCTACACGTGCTTGAACTTCGTCATTTTCTAAGAACTCATCATATGTTGATTCTAGACGATCCACGACACCTTTTGGTCCGATTTCAATAATACGGTTTGCTGTTGTTTGAATAAACTCATGGTCATGACTTGAGAATAATAATGAACCTTTGAAGGCAATTAAGCCATCATTTAATGCTGTAATAGATTCTAAGTCTAAGTGGTTTGTTGGGTCATCTAATAATAAAACATTTGCTTTTGATAACATTAATTTAGATAACATACAACGTACTTTTTCTCCTCCTGAAAGAACTGTTACTTGTTTCATAACATCGTCTCCAGAGAATAACATACGACCTAAGAAACTACGTAAGAATGTATTATCTTGTTCTTCAACCGGTGCATATTGACGTAACCATTCTAAAATATTTAATTGTGGATTTGAGAATTCTTCCGTCATATCTTTTGGTAAGTAAGCTTGACTAGTTGTTACTCCCCATTTGAATGTACCGCTATCTGCTTCCATTTCCCCAGTTAAAATTTTGAATAATGTTGTAATCGCAATATCTGAACGACTTAAGAAAGCAACTTTATCATCTTTTTTCAATTGGAAGCTTACATTTTCAAAAATTACTTCGCCATCAATAGTTTTTGATAATCCTTCAACCATTAATAAGTCATTTCCGATTTCTCTTGCAGGAGTAAATCCAACGAATGGATATTTACGGCTTGATGGTTGAATATCGTCTAGTGTAATTTTATCTAACATTTTCTTACGAGATGTCGCTTGTTTTGATTTAGAAGCGTTCGCAGAGAAACGAGCTATAAATTCTTGTAATTCTTTAATTTTTTCTTCTTTTTTAGCATTTTGGTCTGCCATTAATTTAGCTGCTAATTGACTTGAATGTAACCAGAAATCATAGTTCCCTACGAATAATTTAATTTTACCAAAGTCAACGTCAGCCATATGTGTACATACTTTATTTAAGAAGTGACGGTCATGGGAAACAACGATAACCGTATTTTCAAAATTAATTAAAAATTCTTCTAACCATGCGATTGATTTAGCATCTAAACCGTTTGTTGGCTCGTCTAGTAATAGTACATCAGGTTTACCGAATAATGCTTGAGCTAATAATACTTTTACTTTTTCAGCTTCCACTAATTCACTCATTAATTTATAGTGTAATTCTTCTGCAATTCCTAAACCTTGTAATAATTGTGAAGCATCACTTTCCGCTTCCCAACCATTTAATTCTGCAAACTCTCCTTCAAGTTCTGCAGCACGAATTCCATCCTCATCAGAAAAATCTTCTTTCATGTAGATGGCATCTTTTTCTTTCATAATATCAAATAATTGTTTATGCCCCATAATAACAGTATCAATAACACGTTCATCTTCAAAAGCGAAGTGATCTTGTTTTAAGACTGTTAAACGTTCATGAGGATCTAAAATAACTTCCCCTGTTGTTGGTTGTAATTCACCAGACAAGATTTTTAAAAATGTAGATTTACCCGCACCGTTTGCACCGATAACTCCATAACAGTTGCCAGGTGTGAATGTAATATTTACTTCATCAAATAATTTACGATCTGAAAATAATAAACTTACGTTTGAAACTTTTAACATGAAATTCTCCTTTTATAACATTTTTATCCTTATTGATTGTACTATAATTATCTATAAATAACAATTAATCACTAAAAAAGATGACACCAAATGGCATCATCTTCTCATCAATTTATTCTGTTACGACCACTGGACGACCTAATCTTTGAACAGTCTCTCCAATATTTCTAAAGTGGTCACTAATACGTTCTAAATTACTTAGTAAATCCATGACGAAAATACCTGAATCGGCACTCGCAATTCCCTTATTCATTCGTTTCATATATTTATCACGAATTTCAATTTTCAATCGGTCAATTTCTCGCTCAATCGTAATGACTTCTTTTACTTTTTCAATATTACCAGTTGATAAAGTATCAATCGACATCGCAAATCCTTTTTGAACTAAACCAAATACATGTTCTAATTCAGATAATGTCTTTTCATCTAATACGATATCACGTTCCAATACCGCTTTCGCAAAGTCTGCAATATTTTCTGCATGGTCACTAATACGTTCCACATCATTTACAGTACTAAATAATTCATCAATAGTTTCTTGGTCAGACGTTGAAACACTTTGTTGAGATATTTCTACTAAATATTCAATAATTGCTTTTTGGAACTGATTCACTTGTTGCTCACTAGCAAATGCTTTTTCAATTTTTTCTTGACTACGTAAGCGAATGGCATCAATCGCATACGTTAAAGTTTTGTCTGCAGCATGAGACATAGCAGCAAATTCATACATTGTATTTTGTAACGCAATCGATGGTGATACTAAAATACGTTTGTCTAAATAAGATACTAGTTTTTCTTCTTCTTCCATTATTTCAGCTTGTGGTTCTGGAATAATGAAGTCTGCTAATTTTACTAGTAGATTTGCAAATGGGAATAATACTATCACGTTCACGATATTAAAAATAGTATGAGCATTTGCAATTTGTCTTGCTATATCAGTAGCATTCATAGAAGTAACAATATTTGTTAAAATTCCAGTAAAAAATAACATAAAATAGATAGTACCAATAATATTAATACTTAAATGAATCACTGCGACTTGTTTTCCACGTCTTGAAGTACCTAAACTACTAATTAACGCTGTTGTACATGTACCAATGTTATCTCCAAAAATAATATATAGAGCTGTAGCAAATGGTAAAACACCTTGTGAAGCTAAGGCAATTAATACCCCAATCGTTGCGGATGAACTTTGAAGAGCTAATGTCATAATAAATCCAAGTGCTACCCCAAATAGTGGATTATGTCCATAATTAACAATCCATTCTGTAAAGGCTGGTAAATCTTTTAGTGGCGCTAAAGCATCTTTTAAATAGTTCATACCGATGAACAAAATTCCAAACCCTACTAAGATTTCAGCAAATTCTTTTACCTTAGGATTTTTCACAATTGCTCCCATTAAAATTCCTGTACCAATTGCAATAGGTGCCCATTGAGAAAGATTAAAGGAAACCATTTGCCCTGTAATTGTCGTACCAATATTGGCCCCAAAAATTACACCAACTGCTTGTTGAATCGTCATAATACTAGCATTCACAAATCCGACTACCATTACTGATGTAGCACTTGAACTTTGAATCACCATTGTTACGAACATCCCAACTAAAACAGCCATCAAACGATTTTTTGTTAATGTACGAACGATACTTTTTAGCTTATCTCCTGCAAATTTTTGCAATCCATCTGCCATTAATTTCATTCCGTACAAGAACAAACTTAAACCTGCAACTGCACCTAAAAACATCTCTAAATACATGGTGTTTTTAACTCCTTTGTTGTCTATTAAATTTTAAATGTTTATGTTCTATAAACAACACGATTGTAACATAGCCACTAGCGCTTGAAAAGAGAAAAATACAAATAACTCCAACCTCTAAATAGACAGAATCTATCTAGAAATTGGAGTTGTTCAATTGAATCGTTACTATAAATCTTTTATCAGTTTTTCTAAATTGCTTGAAGCATGAAACACTCTAAGTATAGTAACTATATGATTCTCATATTTATAAAATATAGCATGGTTATTGACATTAAGACGTCTAATTTTAATTCCTAGTTTAATAAATTCTTTAACTATTGGACATCTCTCAGGAAATAAATTTAAACTATTTATTGATGATGCTAATTGATTGAAATATTTTAATGCAGTTTGTGGAGATTTCAAGTCATTTAAAATATATTCATAAATTAACATCATATCTTTTTCAGCATTTTTAGTAATTTTTACTTCTATCTTAGTCATCAATTTTCATCCTAAACTCATTAAAAAATTCATTAACTGGACGAACATGTTCCCCTTCAGCATTATGATATTCTTGAACCATCATTTTACCAAATTCTTCAGAAGTCATATTTTCAATACTTTCTGAATAAGGAGTCACAGGTAAAGAAATATTAAATGGTATGCTCTTAGTTAGCGAAACTTGCTTTAAAAGTAAAGTAACTAGCGTAGACATTGGCATACCTAGTTGATTTAACACAAATTCAGCAGATTTTTTATCATCTTCATCAACTCTTACATTAATGGTTGCAGTTTTTCCCATCATCACACCTCCTTAAAATGTAATGCAATTGTATTGTAAATTACTACAAATGTCAAATTATATAGGATCATTTCTTTACTCCATAATTAGTGGGCTTGTATAAGCATCTTAATACCTCTTAAAAAGCCAACATAGCAAATTATAACGGTATTTTTTCAATGCATCATTCTTCCATCAACTTTACCTTATATCTAAAAATTTTATGAATAGATAATTCGTAACATAAAAAGTCAACAACATACACGTAGTTAATAATAAAAATCCCATAGTAAGAGACTGATTATTTTGAATCATTGGTAACACTATCATCATCCCAAAAGGAGTATTAAATAGACCAAAAATACTACAAGTACCAATTAAAGTGAGGAGACAAATAATCGACAATATTTCATCTTTAAAAAGGAACACAAAAATTTTTTCTAAAATAAAGTAAATGTAAGTTGACACTACTGGATAAAAAATTGATATTAATAACAAATGAGAAGCTGGATAGATCTTAGAACCTTCTATAGTTCCAATAAGAAATGGATAATTAAAAAAATTAATCCCTAAAGCTATACAATATAAAGAAATTCCAATCAAAATTATTATTACTGGTAAGAAATAAAATAAGCCAAGCGTATAAAACCACTCATCTTTATTTAGCTGTGCCATTGAAATAGGTAATGCTTTGAGTAAACTTTTATGAGATAATTTTCGCTTATGGAAATTAGTAACCATAAAAATATAAAGAAATAAAAATCCACCTAAAGAAAGAAAATAAAGAATAATTTTTATCACTACATAACTAGTTTTATAATGCAAATAATCTTGATTACTTTCACTTAAATATTCTAAAATAATCTTTTCATCTTCCAATTTACTAATATCAGGCAACTTATCAATATAATTGGGTAACAAAGTTTTAAGAGTATTTAATAACCTAATACGTTCTGTATAAATGGACAATAGTTTTTTTGAAGTAACAGGCTTTTTATAACTAAAATTTTCTTCAGACAAGTTTTGATAGATTTGAGCAATTTGTATTTCCGACTCTTCTCGAACATTACTTGGTATACTGTAATCTTTAGCAATTAATGCCTGCAAGTCATCCATCATCATAAATTGAGTATTTAATACTTTTTGTGGTGTTTCTGTAGGAACCCATTTGTTATACCCTATCAATAATATAAACATAACAACCATAATGATAGGAAGCTTTATAAAGTAACCCGTTGAAACTAAATAGTTATAATCTAATTTAATGGAGGAAAATTTTTTCATAACGCTCCCTCTTCTCTTTCAAAGTCATTATTCCAATAGAAAATATAAACCAAATTACACTAGTAATTACAAGTACTAACACTCCTCGAACCATTGAAAAGTGTCCATTTAAATAGAACTCATTTTTAACACCATATATTACTGGTCCAAAACTAAAATAAGACGAAGGAATAAAACCAATATACGGCATTTCAACATTTAAAACTTTCATGACCGTTTCTAAAAATATAACGATTATTCCAAAAAGAAAAGTTAGGATTTGATTACTAAATAGTTGGTTTAATAAACTACATAAGCTTACAATAAATAAATTCAATAACAGTACAAAGCATAAGATAATAAGAAACAGACTGAAATAAGAAATAGTTATAGGTGTATCATTTTCAAATATGACCGTTTTTAAAGTAAAATCTCCTATTCCATTTTTGATTGAAATCACCCCAAAATAGAACAGAAATGCTACAAATTGAACAAAACTTATAACAATCCATTTACTAATCATTTTTTGAAAACTATACCTAAAATTACTGATTGGTTTTGTATTCAATAAACTCCTATGTTTAGAATCTGATAAAAATATAGAATTAGACATCACTAGCGTAAATAAGAAAAGGAATGGTAAGAAAAAAATATTTGGAATTTTATAATCCAATAATGGTAAGAAAGACTGAACAGCAGTTATACCTATCAATTCATTCATTACATTCTTATCATCAAAATTTTTGTCTTCTAATTGTTGATAATGTAACATTGACTGTTGTGTTTGCTTTTTAAATAATATTCCATTTTTAGATGCAGTAGATCCTAAAGTATTTTTATTTGTAATCGTAATCTCATACTTTTCACGAATAGAGTCTTCTACTTCCCAAGCTTTAATCATTAATTGAATATATTTTCTATAATTTCTATTCTGAAAAGCATTTCCAGCATCTATATATGCATTATCAATCTCAACGAATAATTTTTCATCTTCATGTAACTCTCGTTGTGACATTTTACTATCCATTAATAGACTATTTTTGGATTGTTCATGGATTTTTATATTTGTTTGAGTAAATTCATTCATCAATTGATACTGATGATTTAGCTCATAGAGACGTAAAATTGAAAAAATAAATACAATAGAGAGAAAAATGATTACCTGAATTCTTACCAGTCGATTCGTCAATACCATGATAATCTGGCTTTTCATATTACTCTCTCCCTTCATCATTTGAATGGAACAGTTCTTGATAAATGATTTCGCACCCTTTTATTCCATAAGCCAAACTGTATATGTCCTTCAAATTTGATTGAATCCACGAAAATATAAGATCTAGCTCATTCAAATCTATAATACTGATGGTCAATTCTGACGGATTAGATAGCCTATTCAAATTCATAAATTGTTCAGTAAACTCTTTATAACTATCCAATGATGAAAATTGTATTTCGATTGATTGATTACACTGATCTTCAAGTTGATATTTTAAAGCAATCCTCTTATCTTTTAAGAAATACACCTCATCAGCAATACTATTTAAATTATTCAATAAATGTGACGCAATGATAATAATTTTACCTTCATTTTTTAAACTTTGAAGTACCTTAGATATTAATTGCACGTTATCTGGATCCAGTCCATTCATCACTTCATCTAATAGCATCACTTCACAATTTGTTACAACAACTAACGCAAAACAAAGTCTCTGTTTCATTCCTAACGAGTAACTAGACACTTTATTGGAGATATATTCAGTCATTTGTAATTTTGAGACAACTTCATCCACAAATGATGGTTTAATATTCCACATTTCAGCGTAAAATTGTAAATGTTGTAACCCTGTCAACTCAGAATACAAATCATCTTGATTACACATTCTCACGATTTTTCGTTTCATTTCCAAATAATGATTCTTATAATTTTTATCATCCAACAAAACACTTACATCTCTACTATTTAAGTTACCCGCAATAATCTCTATCAGTGTAGATTTTCCAGTTCCATTTGGCGCTACTAATCCAATAATTCTAGGCTTGTCAATTTGAATATGAATATCATTTAATACTTCTTTTTCCCCATATGAAAACTTAGCTATACTAATATTTAACATTCTACCCCTCCTCATTATACCTACCTTTTTAAATAATTGAGCCTCACTTTTTTTCTCAACAGTTCGAAAAAATTCCCAAATCTTTTAATGCTTTTTTAAATTATATTCTTCCTGTAAATCAATGTAAAGGCTTTATTTGTAAAAATGAAGAGCCTTCCGAATCTGTACTGCAACTTATTTGGGATATTTTTTAATGAAATTAACTTATAACAATAGAATAGAAATTTATCAAATAAGGAGTTATGGTTTTAGGTTAACGAATCTTTTAAATGGGACGTAAGCCAAAGAAAAACGCGCCAAAAAATTTGGCGCGAATCCCTAGGTTTTATAAAAAATAAATTTTATCTAATTTTGAACTTATCTTATCATCTAAATGATGTGAAATGATAATGACCGTTTTCTCAGAATCTTCTACAATTTGCTCTTCTATGGCAACCGCCGTTTTAGCATCAATAGCTGAAGTTGCTTCATCTAAAATAATACATGGTGTATTACGTATTAATGCTCGAGCTAATGTAAGACGCTGTTTTTCTCCACCTGATAAATTATTTCCATCTAAAGAAATAATCGTATCTAATTTTTCAGGTAAGTTATTTACTAAATCATACAGTTTAACCTTTTTCAAAATATCAAAAATTTCTTCATCAGTTTTCTTCATACCAAGTAGAATATTTTCTCTAATTGACATATTAAAAATTGCACCTTCTTGACTCACATATGCAATCTCTTTTGAAAAAAGAACATCCTTATTCTTTTCTTTAACAACGCCATTTACTTTTAATTCTCCATCAAAATTATTTATTCTACCTAAAAGAATATTGAGCAAAGTAGACTTTCCACTTCCACTAGGACCTAAAATTGCGTATTTTTTACCTTTTTCAAATTTAAAAGATAAATTATCAAAAATCTTTTTCTCGTCAATAGAATATGTTATATTGTTCCCTTCAATTAAGGATAAATTATCATATTCTATTGTTTCTGCTATCATTTTAGTTTCTAACTTCTCAATAATATCATTCATACCTTGCATTTGTATAACTATTTCTAGGAACATACCTGTAGAATTTAAAAATAACGCTAGAATTGCTGGAACTGATAGTAACATTCCAATACTGATTTCCTTTTGTAATACTAAATAAAGAACAAACATAAACATAATACCTTCAAATATTCTTTGTGAACCATAAAATGCTAAGGTAGCAAAAGAAGTATATTTCTTAGCTACAACTCTCTGATTCTCAAGATCTGTTTGAGCTTGTTTGATTTTTTCTTTTAATATAGAAAGTGCATTAAAATTTTTTAAAACATCATAAGCAGAAGTATATTCCTGCAATGTATTTGTGTATATACCACTTAATTGAGAAAACTTCTGATAAGCCATACCTATTTTCTTTCCAAACCGAGTTCCTACTATCATTAAAATTATTAGTAATAAAAGTGACACAGATCCTATCTTCCAATTAATAGAAAATAATATAATTAGAGATACAGTTGATAATACTACATTACTAAACAGATTTAAAAACGGTTCAAAATAACTTGTTGAAATACGCTCTAAGTCAGTTGTGTACCAAGATATGTACTCTCCATGTTTTATCTTATGATAGTTATCGTATCCCATTTTTTCAATATTTTCACTAACACCACTACCAATTGAAACAATCCAATCTTTAATCAACTTTGCATTATTTATTGATAGACAAGACTTTAGTATTTCAGTAATTGCCATTACTAGAATTAATACAATACCGTATAAAAAATAATTATGATTATTTGCTAAAAAATTATCGAGTATCAGAGTTCTTCCATAACTGCTAAAGATTGTTCCTAATGCAATTAAAATAGTAAGAATTATTGTTCCAAACCATCGATATAAATTTATTGTAATATATTTTTTCATAAGTTCTCCTTTTGCAAAATATTTTATTTTGATATTTTCATTTATACTTCTTCTTATGAACATATATTAACATATCTTTTTTATTTTTTCATCATTTTTTAATTTAAAAATTTTTTTATTGTTTTATCAATTTTAAATAAAGATAATTTATAACCAAAATTTAATGTTTATATTATCATAAAAATAATCTTTTAATAATAAAAAACTCTCCGAATCACTCGGAGAGTCCGTTTTTATTATTTACAACTTCATTGTTAGAAGTTACTGATAATTTAAAACTCATTTTAAGCTTCTCAGGTTAAGACAACTCTCGCTTAAGAGTTTGACTTTCAAAATTCTTCACGTATGGTGCAATATTTTGGACATATTCTAACACGCCCATATACTCTCCTTGAGCATTTCGTACGGCATGATACGTGACATGAATCATTTTATCTTCTTTTTTAAACCACATTTCTTCTTTTTCTTTTTGACCAGATCGTAATTGTTCAAATAATTGTGTCACAATGGCATGGCTTTTTGGTGGATGACAATTAATGACATCTCGACCAATCGCACTCTTTGTGCGTTTGAAGATTTTTTCTTCTCCATTTCCTTCGTTGTAATATTTAACAATATTATCCTTATCCACAAATGACAATTCCATTGGAAGTAAGTTTAATAATAAGTCTAATTGTTCTAAGGATAAGGATCCAGTTGATAATGGGATATCTCCTGTTTCTTGAATTTCTTCTTTAGACTGAATGGTAGATGGTTTCTTTTCTACTTTCCATTCTGCTTCAGGGGTGACAATGCAATAGCCGTATTGTGGGGTATCTTGTGCCATCTTCTCCCAATCATCCACATGAAAAGCTTGCGCAACCATTGGAATCAAAATATTTTCTTCTTTAAAAATCATTTCTAGCAGTTCTTCTTTAGCTACTAGAAACTGTTCCATAACATCATCTGATTGTTCATCAAAAGCTTGTTTGAAATTTTTATAAATTTCTCTAATTTCATCATGGACTCCCCACATCACTTTCGGAGGAGCTGTAATTCCTTTTGATTCCATAATCGGAAATAGAGCATATTCTTTTCTTAAATAATGATTTTCAAACTGATCCAGTAAGCTGATTTGGCGTTTTAGTCCTTTTAACAGTTCTTCATCTTTTGAAGATACATAAGCCTGTAGCAATCGTTCAATACGGTCAATCGCTCCTCTGAGGGCTAAATTTTCCTTTTTAAGAACCATTACTGGGTGTCCTTCTTTTTCAAAATCAGGCATTCCTTCTCCAGATTCTACTTTTGCACTCATTAATGAAGCATGAATCTTACAAAGACGCATAATTTCTTCATAAGTAATTCCTTCTTGCATTAAGTTTCGTTCCATCACTTGAATTTCATAAGGGGAAACGGAATCAAAATGTTTGTTAAATTCTTCTTGAATAATTTCTTCTTTTTCCCCTTGATGTAATCGGAGCATTAATTCTTTTAATTTTTCTTGACGTTCTAATGGTGACATCGCATCATTACTCATTGCTCTCCCTACTTTCTTTTACAATGTATCCATTCAATTCTAATTGACGAATAATTGTATCCAGTGGGATTTTAGCTATTTTAGATCCTTTTTTTAAGCTTGTAATTCTTCCAACTGTTTGAACCATCTGTGGCTGAGATAAAGGCGTGAATCCTAATTCAATAAGTAGCTCTTTTACCTCCGGATGATTTTGTAGAGTTGTATATACTGAATCTTCTAAATAAATCGTATTCATCGAATCTCTCCCATCTTATAATCGTTGTAAGCCTAATAAACCAACTAATAAACAAATCACAACATAAATCCAAAATCTCAATGTTGTAAAGACAACAGGATAAGTTCCTTTTGGAGTTCTATTTGCTTTAATATATGAAATGATTTCTTTACGATAAAGGATTAAGAAAATCACTGATGCACTACCAGTAATCACTAAAAGCATAGTTGTAACAGTATCTGCTAATTCCGGTCCTAAAAGTAAAGGTAATCCACTTTCTACTAAAAAACTAAATCCAAAATTATTTAAGATATGGAAAAATACTGCCCATAAAAAGCTATATTCAAGCGCAATATAGGCAAATAATATCCCGACAAAGAAAGCAAAAAATCCTTGAATTAAGTTCATATGGAATAATCCGAAGATTACTGCTGATAATAATATACTGAAAATCTTCCCATAATCTTTTAAGCGATAAACCACACCGCCTCGAACTAATAATTCTTCTACAAATGGCCCAACAAGCGCTGCATAAATGACTAACATAAAGGAATCATCACCACTTGTGGCAGCTTCAATTGCACTTTTAGTACTTAACCCAATTTGATTTAAGAAAAATTCGAATAAATTAGCACTTTGAGTAAAAATAAACTGACATCCAAATAGTATAATCGCAAACACTGCAAAATATTCTAATGTCATCTTTTTTTGACGATAAAATACGGTCTGGAAAAAATTAATTTTTTGAGTTTTATAAAAAATCGTGATAGCAATAATGACCGCAACAATATAACCAGAATCTGTAAAATTTTGTAGTTGTTCAACCGTTAAACCTGGCATAAAACTTGGACTAAGGGATTTGATCATTTTTACGATTTCACTAGCTACTACAAACACTAAGATAATTCCAATAAAAATACCAAGATAAATTAACAAATGTTTAAACATATCTTTTATAGACTGTTTTAAAGGTGACTCCGGTTTATTCACACTTATTACTTCAGGTACATCCACTATTTCAATAGATTCATTTTCCATATACTAATCCCCTTTCATCATATTTCTTTTGGACACTTCTTAATCGTAGCATTAATAAGAAACAGTTCGACATTAAGCCTGCAATCAAAGCAATCCAATAAGCATAAGGCCCTAAATCGGTCATCCAATCCAACATAATCCCTACTGGAAGACCAATGACCCAAAATCCTAATAAGCATAAAATAAATGGCATTTTCGCATCTTTATACCCTCGTAAAATTCCTTGAATCGGTGCCGCAATCGCATCAAACATTTGAAATAACAAACTATACGATAAGAACACCATTGTTAATTGGATAAAACTTTCTGAAGTTCCATAAAGTCCAGCAATCATTGGACGGTTGAAATATAGCCACACTAATGTTAAAAAGGCAATAATGACAGATGTAGATATCCCTAAACGAATATATTCTTTGGCTGATTGTTGATTTTTTTGCCCAATCTCATACGATACAATAATCGTCAAGGCATTCGAAATACTCATTGGAAAAGCATATGCTAAATAAGAAAAATTCATAGCAGCTTGATGCGATGCAATAACTTGTGATCCGAATTTTGCCATTAACAAACCAACAAGTGCAAAAATTGCTACTTCCCCAAAGACATTAAATCCAATTGGTAAACCTAATGCAAATGGCTCTTTCCACAATAGTAAATGCGGTCTTTCAAAACTTAATACATGATAAGGTTTCAATTTTGGATGTTTTTTAAGAACAATAATCGCTACGATTAATAATACCCAATAAGCCATTGCTGTTCCAAGACCTGCCCCTGGACCACCTAGTTCGGGTAATCCAAATTTTCCATAAATTAATGAATAATTAAAGAACATATTTAATGGAACTAGTAAAATCATTAAAAACATAGAGACTCTTGTTAATCCTAATGCATCAATGAAAGATCGGATTACACTAAAGAGTAAAAATGGAATAAATCCAATCGATAAGAGTAATAAATATTCTCTTGCAATCGTGGATACTTCAGCTTCTAAATGCATTTGATTTAATGCTGGATTCAATCCAATTAAGCCAATACAAAATAAAATAATCGCTAATAAAATTCCAATATACATGAATTGGAATACAATTTTTTGAATTCCATTTTTATCGTTTTTTCCTAGTAATTGCCCTACAATTGGAATAAGTGCTGCTACAATCCCATTTAACAGTGTAAAAAATGGATTATATAAACTTCCTGCAATGGAAACTCCTGCTAGGTGCATTTCATGATATTGTCCTGTCATAACCGTATCAATAAATTGAGCTGAAAAATTTGCTAATTGATAAATTAAAACTGGAATTAAAATTTTAAATAATAATTTCAAACGTTCACTTGTATGATTTGTTTCGTACATATTCACTCTCCTATTACAAAATCTAGTAATTGTTCAACAGAATCTAATACTAATACCGATTGCTCTTTCATTTTTTGAATATCACTACCACTCGTTAAAACAGCAATTCCTCCACCACAATGTTTGGCATATTCCATATCTAAGTAAGAATCTCCAACATAAAAAATTTCATTCAAGGGTACTCCTAATTGCTGACTTGCACCAATGAGTGAATCTGCTATCGGTTTAGCAGCATAATCATCTGGAGTAGCTACAAAATCAAATAAATACCAAACCTTCAATATTTCAAAAATCGTTTTTGTAGGGACATAACTATCATTTGTCACAACTCCAACTTTGATTCCTTTATTTTTTAATTCAGAAATTAAAAAAGCTACATCGCCAATTGGAACAATCATATCTGGATGTGCTAATAAATAATTTCTAAAATCTTTCAATACTTCATCATATAAAGCAGTTTTAGCAATTGGAAAATATTTTCCAATCTCGTCTAACATATCTTCAACTGTCCCAGAAGCAATGACGCTATTGGGTACAATCTCACCTTCTACAATTCCTAATAACTCAAGCATTTGTTCAATTGTAACAGTTGAATCTTCTTTTATATGCTGCTTTAAAATTTTACGGATGACCATTTCTGTTGGCTCAATCCACAAATTGTCTATATTAGTTAAAGTGCCATCCTTATCAAAAAGAATGGCCTTTACTTCAAGATTTCCTTTATTCGTTTGTAATTTCATTTGAATTCCTACTCTACATTTTGTAATTCAACACCAATAATATTATCCATTTTTTCTAATTTTTTTAAAATCACAGATAGATCAGTCGTTGATTCAGAAATATCTAACATTAATTGAACGATTGCTACACTATGAATTGCTAATCCTTGGAATATTGTTAATACATTCATATTATAACTTGCAAATAAATCTAATGTTTTGGATAATGTTCCTTTTTCATTTTTCATATGAATATTTAACGAAGCTTTCCGTCCATAAGTCACTGATGAGAATCCTTGAACTTTTCGATAATATTTATAATATACACTACGTGAAATTCCTACTAATTTTACTGCTTCTGTAACGTCCTTTGCTTGGTTAGTTGCTAATAATTCTTTTGCTTTTAGTACTTTAGAAAACACAGGAGGTACAGCATCTGCTGATACTAAAAAATGTTTTTGGTTTTCCATATTTTTCACCTCGAAACTATTGTATACAATATAAAGACAAAATACTAGGCACCCGCTTCATTTTTTATAAAAATTGTTATAAAAAAAACACTTATTTCACTAACAGATAACCAATCGTTATTACGTGAAATAAGTGTTTGTTATATCACTCTAAAATTTCTTAAAAACTAACTTTTAACTCTATATTATTTTGACATGAAGTCATATGGCGTCAATTCTTCCATTCCAATCATAGGGTCAATACTATAGGAATCAATTAATTCCATTGTTAAAACAAATGGTTTATTTTTTGCTATTGTTTGACTCTCTGAAGGGACTTGAAATTCTTCAACTGTTTCTTCTACTTTTAATGCTACTGTTTTCTCTTCAGAATACTGTTTAGTATCACTTGTTGGTTGAGAAACTTGTTCTGTAGTATCTTCAGACTTATCATCAGTTTGCGGATTTACTTTAATCGTTGTTGAATTTTCTTCTTCAATGGTTAAGCTATCAAAGCTATTACCTTGCAACAAATCTTTTAAGCACGTTTGACGTCTTGCACTTTGACGATTTGCTGCTTCTTGGAAAGCTTCGTATTGCCCACACATAATTAAAAACTTTTTACTTCTTGTTACAGCAGTATACAATAAGTTACGTTCTAACATTCGCTGATATTGACCGACCATTGGTAAAATCACCATTTGGAATTCACTACCTTGAGATTTATGAATCGAACAACAATAAGCATGCGTCAATTGAATAAAGTCATTTCGTTTATATTCCACTTCTACATTATCAAAAGCAACGTATAATTTATCGACTTGATCTTCATTTTCTTTGGCAAATATAATCGCAGTTACTTCTCCAATATCCCCATTATAAATATTTTCTTCTGCGACATTGACTAACTGCAATACTTTATCTCCTACACGGAAAACACGGTCAAATGATTCAATTTCTCGAACGGAATTTCCAATTTTGGGATTTAAAATATTTTGCATCATTTTATTAATTTCATGAATACCAGCTTCTCCTTTATACATTGGAGCAAGTACTTGAATATCTTTTTTCTGATATCCTTTTTTTATCGCCTTCACGACAATTTGTTCAATCACATCTAAAATCTGAGTCGAACGGCACGGAATAAAGGTTCTATCTGGTTGATTTTGAGTAAAGTCCATCGGTAAATGCCCATCTTTAATCGAGTGCGCTAATGTCACAATACTTGAAGAATCTTTTTGTCGATGAATATGCGTTAATTCAATCGATGGAATCTTATTCGATAATAGAAAATCTGTTAACACTTGACCTGGTCCAACCGAAGGTAATTGATTTTTATCTCCTACAAACAAAATCTTCGTTTTTCCTGGAGTTGCACGAAGCAGACGATTCATTAACCAAGTATCAACCATCGACATCTCATCAATAATTAAGAAGTCACAACTTAATGAACGAGTATCATCAGAATCGTCACTTTCTAATTCAACATTTTCTTCTGCAGAAATACCTAACATTCGATGAATCGTAGACGCAGAAATTCCTGTTAACTCATTCATACGTTTTGCAGCTCTTCCAGTTGGAGCAGCTAATTGAATCGCATCAGAATCTACATCAATCTCTTCTAAATAGCGATACATTTCTACAACACCATTAATAATCGTTGTTTTCCCTGTTCCTGGTCCACCAGTTAAAATAAACAAGGATTCTTGCATAATTTTTATGAGTGCTTGTTTTTGAGAATCATCATAAATAATGCCAAATTTCTTTTGAACATGCTGAATGGCTTCTTCAATATCTTCTTCTGAATAATGAGATTTCTTAGAAAGTTCTAAACGATGATGAATTGCATTCACAATACCAATTTCAGCATAATATAACGAAGCTAATGATAGATGATTTTCTTCAGAAATAATGATTCCTTCTCGGATTAATTCATTTAACGCATTGACGATTTGATCGGGTTCAATTAAAAATGAACGAGTTTGCTCCAATAATTTTTGAGCTGCAAGAACCACTTCTTTATCGATTAAATACGTATGCCCTTCTTGATAAGATAAATCCCTTACCACTACATAAACGGCACCTTTAATCCGGTATAAACTATCTGCTGCAATCTCTAATTGTTGGGCAATAGCATCAATTCGTCTAAAACCAAGTCCTTCAATGGACTGTAATAACACATATGGATCTTCTTTAATAATTTCCATTGTTTTCTCTTTATAGAGCACCATAATTTTTTGAGCAAAAATTGGAGTAAAGCCCATATTTGTTAATTCAAATAAAATACGTTCAGTCCCTTGATTTTCGATAATAATGCTACGAATACTCTCGCATTTCTTAGTCGATAATCCGGGTACATTTTTTAAACAATCCTCGTCTTGAATAATTTGCTCAATCGCATTTTCACCTAAGCAATCTACTATTTTTTCAGCAGTTTTTTCTCCAATTCCTGGAAATCGTCCACTAGAAAAATAAGCAATAAGTCCTTTTTTCCCAGTAGGTTGATGTTGCTGATAACTTAAAACGGAAAACTGTTGTCCATATTTTGGATGCGAAACGACTTTCCCATTAAAACGATAGGGAGAATTATCATGAATGGTACCAATAATTCCCGTCACAACTATCTCATCTGAGTCTAGTTGCATACTACTTTCTTGTACTCGAATTAATAATACTTTGTAAAAATTTTGCGGATTTTCAAAAAATGTCGCTAAAACTTCTCCTACAATGTATTCTTCACTCATGACTTCCCTCTTTTCTATCTATTTTAAACGTATTGACGTTCGTTTCCTTCCATATAAGCTTTATCAATAATACCTCCACCTAAGCAGATGTCTCCATCATAAAATACAACTGCTTGTCCAGGTGTAATCGCACGTACTGGCTCTTCAAAGTATACCATAGCTTTTGTCTTGTCGTCTTCTTGGAATACAACACGTACTTTTGTATCTTGTTGACGATATCTGAATTTGGCAGTACATTCAAATTCATTTGGTTTTTCTTCATCTGTATTAAATTGCAAATCTGTTGCAAATAATGAGTCAGAATAAAGGTTTGGATGATGGAATCCTTGTCCAACATAAAGTGTATTGGTGCTTAAATCTTTTCCTACAACAAACCATGGATCATTGGTTTTTCCACCGCCACCGATTCCTAATCCTTGACGTTGACCAATCGTATAATACATTAAACCAGCATGGTCTCCTTTAACCTCGCCATCTAATGTTACCATTTTACCAGGTTTAGCTGGTAAATAATGAGACAAGAATTCATTGAAGTTTCTCTCTCCGATAAAACATACACCTGTAGAATCTTTTTTCTTAGCCGTTGCTAAGTCAAATTCTTCTGCAATTTTACGCACTTCTTTTTTCTCTAAATGCCCAATTGGGAACATTGCTTTTGATAATTGTTGTTGATTTAATTGACTTAAGAAATACGTTTGATCTTTATTATTATCCACTCCACGTAATAAACGAACTACTCCATTCTCGTCTTTTTCCACACGAGCATAATGTCCCATTGCTACATAGTCTGCTCCTAATTGAAGGGCGTATTCTAAGAAAGCTTGGAATTTTACTTCTTTATTACACATTACATCCGGATTAGGTGTTCGTCCTAATCGATATTCTTTTAAGAAATATTCAAATACACGATCCCAATATTCCTTTTCAAAATTAACAGAATAATATGGAATCCCAATTTGTTCAGCTACTGCTGCTACATCTTTATAATCTTCTGTTGCTGTACATACACCATTTTCATCTGTATCATCCCAGTTTTTCATGAAGATACCAATCACATCGTATCCAGCTTGTTTTAATAAAAGAGCAGTCACTGAAGAATCAACTCCACCACTCATTCCGACTATTACACGGATATTTTCCTTATTCATTCATTCACCATCATTTCTAAATTTTTTCTGTTTTAACGATTTGAAGGTCGCTGTATCATTTTTATATCACTTTCTAAAAATTTTTTCAAAAAATTTTTCTCAAAATCTTCTTAAATACGATAACGATAGGAATTATAGCCTTATACACATTTGACAAATAAATTTATTTTCACTACAATTATTATTGGTAAAAGGGGGGCATAAGTGTATGATAATATCTTTACGAGCAGCACGGGTTAATCGTAATTTGACACTCTTAGAAGCCGCCAAATACCTAAAAATTAATAAAGATACTTTAACGAAGTATGAAAAAGATTCTACGAATCTTCCATACTCTTTAAGTAAACGCATGCAGGAACTCTATGAGATCCCAGGCGAAAATCTTTATTTTGGCGATACTTTAAGCTTCGTGGCGCAGTTTAAGCCACTCCCTCACGAAGAAGATCTACAATAATAGTGATCGGAATACCTTCCCGTGCTATGTATAGAAACGAGACAGAGTAAACTCTGTCTCGTTTTTTTATACTTCTTCTAATACGCCACGTTCTACTAATCCTTCTAGAATAAATTCTAGTTTTTCAATCGCATATGCGTTTTTTTCATTTCCATATAATTGAACAGTTTGAAGTCCATCTTTTGTTGTTGTTGAAATTTTTAATTGTTTCATTGCTTTATCGACTGAAACTTTTAATTTTAATCCACGGTGTCCGACTACTAAGTCATCTAAACTGCGAATTAATTGAAAATTACCTGCTTTTGTTTCGACAAATCCATTATCTCTTAATGTATATCCTTTTACTGTTGGAGATACACGATACACATGATTTGAATTTTTTAATGTTGCTGTTTGAGTAAATGCCATATGAACACTTCCTTTCATCACTTTCTTCTAGTTTAGCATACTATGAACGTTTAATCGAGGATATTGAGGAAATAAATGCATCAATATCTTCTTTAGTTGTCTCTCCTCCAAATGATAAACGAACAGATTCTACTACTCTATTTTTATTCTGAGGATACATGAGTGATAATACTGGACTAGGCTCTAAACTTCCTGCAGAACAAGCAGAACCCGCTGAAACAGCTACTTGATTTAAATCACACATAATTAATGTTTGACTAGCAGGAATGCCTTTTAACCATACATTACAAATATGAGGACTCTTTTTTGATGCATCCCCATTGATTTCAAAAGGAATTTGTCGAGCCGTTAATTGTTCTTGTAAATACTCTGACAATTCAATATATCTATTCTTCTTCTCATTTCTAGTTTGAATCGCTAGTGCAAGAGCTTTTTGGAAACCAACAATATATGGAACATTTTCAGTTCCTGCTCTCCACCCTTGTTCTTGTCCTCCACCTTTAATAAGTGCATGAATCGGAGCTTCTTTTTTCTTATATAAAAATCCAATTCCTTTTGGCGCATGAATTTTATGACCTGAAGCAGATAAATAATCAATATGAGAAGTCGCTACATCTATTTCTTCTTGAGCAAATGCCTGAACGGCATCTGTATGGAAATAAGCAGGATGTTCCACTAATAACTCACCGATTTCATGAATCGGTTGATACGCTCCAGTTTCATTATTAACGGTCATAATCGTTACTAAACGTGTCTTCTCCGTTAAAGCCTCTTCCACTTGTTTAACAGAAATACAACCTGTTTCATCAGGAACTAACGCAATAATCGTGAATCCTAATTGCTCAGCATAAGCTGCAGCTTTTTTGACCGATGGATGCTCGATTCCTGAAATAATGATTTCTCCTTTTTCTTCTGCAAAATGCTGGCAAATGGATTCAAACACTAAATTATTCGCTTCTGAACCTGAACCTGTAAAAATAATGGAATCATTCGTAGCAGCATGTAATTCTTGTAATATATCTTTTTTAGCAGCTTGAATCTTTTGTTTTTGAGTACGACCAATTTGATATACACTAGAAGGATTTCCAAAATATGCCATTTCTTCAAAAATTGCTTGTTTCACTTCCTCTACAACTGGTGTAGTGGCAGCATAATCTAAATAATGCAACGATATCGTCCTTTCTTTTGGATAAAATTTTACATCTATCATTTTCTACTCTTACTAGTATAGTATATTTTTCAAAATAAGGTAAATATTTTTGACTCACGTAAGTATTTAAACTATGCTACAATAGAAAGAACAGAAAGTGAGGAGAATTATGAAAAATCAACCATTAGCCTACCGAATGAGACCCACTTGCTTAGAAGAAATTGTCGGACAACAACATTTAGTAGCACCTGGAAAAATTATTGCTCGAATGATTGCCGCTAAACAACTCTCTTCCATGATTTTATATGGCCCTCCTGGAATTGGAAAAACAAGTATTGCCAGTGCCATCGCAGGAACAACGAAGTATGCCTTTCGTACATTAAATGCTGCCACAGATACAAAAAAAGAATTACAAATCGTTATTGAAGAAGCAAAGATGAGCGGAACGGTTATTTTATTACTCGATGAAATTCACCGCTTAGACAAACCAAAACAAGATTTCCTCCTTCCACACTTAGAAAATGGACGTGTAATTTTAATAGGAGCCACTACTGAAAATCCTTATATAGCGATTAACCCAGCGATTCGCAGTAGAACACAAATTTTTGAACTCATCCCTCTTACACCAGAAGAAATTCATCAAGCACTTAACCGTGCATTAACAGATGAAACAAAGGGCTTAGGACAATATGATGTAGAAGTCGAAGACGGAGCAATGCACACCTTTACCCATTTTTCAAATGGAGATGTCAGAAGTTCACTAAACGCCTTAGAATTAGCTGTGAAATCTACTCCAGAAAATGAAGACAGAAAAATTATCATCACAGAAGAAATCGCAGGAAACTGCCTACAAAGAAAAGTATTCGCACACGATAAAAACGGAGATCAACATTATGATGTCATCTCCGCATTCCAAAAATCAATTCGAGGAAGTGACGTAGATGCAGCACTCCACTATATGGCAAGACTCATTGAAGCAGGTGAACTCATTACATTAATCAGACGATTATTAGTCATAGCGTATGAAGATATCGGATTAGCAAACCCCGCAGGAGCTAGTCGTGCCGTATTAGCTGTACAAGCTGCGGAAAAACTCGGCTTACCCGAAGCAAGAATCCCACTTGCCAATGCAGTGATTGAATTAGCCCTCTCCCCTAAATCAAATACAGCCATTCTCTCCATTGATGCAGCACTCTCAGATGTCAGACAAGGAAAATCAGGAAAAATCCCTTCGCACTTACAAGATGCACACTATCAAGGAGCCCAAAAATTAGGACGAGGAACAAATTACCAATATCCGCATAACTATCCAAACCACTGGGTAAAACAACAATACTTACCAGATACCCTCAAACATACACAATACTTCCACCCAGACCCAACTTCGAAATTCGAAGAAGCGTTGAAAGAACAGTATAAGAAATTTCGATAATATGGAAATATCCCCAACAGGAATAGGCGTGCTATTTCTGTTGGGGATGTTTTTGTAGAATGCTATACAATTGAAATATATTATAGTTTCACGCAAAGTGTAGCTATATAGTCATTACCATAATGAGATAATCTATTTCTTTTATCACATGATTCATAAAAATCGATCATAGCAAGACCATTTTTAAGTTGTCCTCTAATCTGACTTTCTAATGTATGGCTAAATTCATATCCATATTCTGGATTTATGGTTAATTTTCCTTCTTCTTCAAGCTCTTTTGAATTAAAAGGGAGTGAATACTTTAAAAGTAATTCTTCATCAGGCTTATCCCATACAATATCAGCATCATACATGTATATCCATGGATTCATAAATCCTACCATTAACAGTCCACCTTTTTTCAATACTCGGGCGGCTTCTTTATACATGTTTTCTAAATCTTCAATATAAACATTTGAAACTGGATTGAAAATAATATCAAAAGTTTCATTTTCAAATGGGAATGGTTTTGTCATATCACCTTGAACTGTGTTGATTGTTAAGCCTTCTCTTTTAGCAACCATTTCATCTCTTTCTAATTGTGAGGTAGAGAAATCCATTATGGTTACATCATAACCTTTTAACGCAAAAACTGGTCCCTGCTGTCCCCCACCACAAGCTAACCCTAATATCTTTTTTCCGTTAGCTTTTTCAAACCATTCTTCGGGAACTTTTTTCCCAATCGTTAATGCAACAGAAATGGGCTTATTTTTAAGTTCTTCTAATTGTTCATGTGTTAATGGAGCAGTATAGTCATTATTCACATTATTCCATCTATTTTCATTAAATTTTATATAATTACTCATCTTATTATCTCCTCGTAATTTTCACCATTATAATTTATGTTAGATGTATTGTCAGTACATTTTTTCAGATCTATAAGTTTTTCATAGTTGTTACAAAAATTTCTATTAAACAACGTTACAATCACACCACTATCAGAGAATGTTTATTTGTTTTTCTTCATTTCTTGTTTTTCTTTTTCACGACTTAAATACCAAAATGAAATATACACTATCAGTGCAATGAAAATATTATGGAGCAAACCTAATTTCATTTGATTGAAAACAAAATAATATATCGTAAAAACTAACGCAATCACAATATTACTTTTAATAATTTTTTTCAGACCAAACTGTTCTTTTCCAATCAGTATAATGAATAAATGGCCTAATAGTATTATTATAATTGACAGTATTATAGAAAACTCTGTTGACCTTAACAAAAGTGTATTCCCTAAGAAGAGTAGAATAAATCCGTAAAACCATTTTTTATTGTGTACCATAATACTCATCTCCTTTACATTTTATATTGTAAATCTAGAAGTTTAGTATGTCACCTGTTTTTTATTTCATTTTCAATTATCGATAACTCACTAAAAAAAGAATACAACTCTCCAATAGTAAAACTAATGACAAAACATACTGTCATCTTCTCCTACATCGAAAAGTCATATTCCTATTTTCTTACGCTTCAATTACTCGAACACTGTCATCCAACTTCGCCCAGTGATTTGTTGGGCCGTGTCCATTTCCTACATAGATTGGTTGAGCAATTGCACCTTGAATAAATTTGCGAGCTGTAATAATGCTTTCTTTCAAAGGCTGTCCTTTTGCTAATTCAGCTGTAATACAAGCGGAGAATGTATCACCTGTTCCATGGGTAGAAGCTGTTTTAATTCGTTTAGCTTCTGTCCAAAATGCTGTTCCGTCTTCTAATAAGACAAAGTCTTTTACAATATCCAACGTTCCATGTCCGCCTTTAATAATGACATTTTTCACTCCAAGATTTTGTAAAATAGCTGCAGCTTGCATCATATCTGTTTCTGTTAAGATTTTCTTGCCAATTAATTCTTCTGCTTCTGGTAAATTTGGCGTACAAACTGTGGCAATGGGTAATAATTCTTTTTTAATCGTTTCAATTGCTTCTGGTTGTAATAATGGATGTCCGCCTTTAGCAATCATAACTGGATCCACAATTAATGGACCAAAATTTACTTTTTTATAATTTTCTACTACAGTGCGAACAACTCGACTATCTGCTAACATTCCTGTTTTTGCTGCACGAATATGAAAATCACTTGCCAATGATTGAAACTGCGCATCAATAAATGCACTTGGCACTTCATGAACTGCTTGTACTCCTAAAGTATTTTGCGCTGTTAAAGCTACAAAAATACTCATTCCGAAAACTTGTCGAGCTTGAAATGTTTTTAAATCTGCTTGAGCTCCTGCTCCGCCGCCTGAATCAGATCCAGCAATAGTCACTACTTGTATAGTTTCATTACTCATTTGCTTCCCCTCCTAAAATTTCCGTTACTTTCTTTCTTAAACAGTAACATTTTTGTTTGATATCTTGAGCTTTCATAATCTCACTAACAATGGCAATTCCTGCAATCCCTGTCCCTTTTAAAGGTTCCATATTGTCTTCTTTAATACCACCAATGGCTACGATAGGAATCGTTACAGTTGTGGCAATTTCCCTAAGCGTTTCAATAGATGTTGGTTGAGTAATGACTTTTGTCGTAGTTGGATAGATAGCTCCTACACCTAAGTAATCTGCTCCGTGTTGTTCTGCTTCTAATGCTCGTTCAACTGTTTTAGCTGTAACTCCTAGAATTTTGTCTTTTCCAATGAGTTTGCGAACTACTTCAACAGGTAATTCATCTGCTCCAATATGCACACCACTAGCATCAATGGCTAAACAAATATCTACTCGATCATCAATCATCAAAGGAATTTGATACGTATCTGTGATAGTCTTAACTTTTTGAGCTAATTCATAATATTCTCTTGTACTGCATTCTTTTTCTCTTAATTGCACAAGAGTCACACCAGACCTACAAGCTTCTTCTACTTTATTCAAAAAGTCTTCTTCTTTCCAATCATAACGTGCCGTTACTAAATAAAGGGCTAATATTTTATCTAACTTCTTCATTTGTCCAGTCCTCCATTTTTAGCATTTCTTGCCAATTTTCTTTGTACAATTTGGATAATTGATTACAAGTTTCTATACGAAAACTTTCCATTCCTTGCTGGAGTACCTTGCTTGCTTTTTCTCCACATACATTAAAGTAAGTAATCGCACCAATCGTAGCTTCCAATGGTTCAATGCCGTTTCCTAAAACACCTGTAATTAAAGCTCCCACTACATCTCCTGTACCGGTAAATAATTCTAAAGAATCTACTCCATTTTTTAGGCAAAAACAGTTTGAATCCGTAAGGATTAAGTCTTGTTCACCCGTTGCTAGAAAAACTGTTTGAGGATAAGTTTTAGCCAACTTTCTTAATGCGTGAGCTAAGTCTTTTAATTCCATTGTACTTTGGTCTTCCTTAGCACTATCGACTCCTTTGGCACTACTCTTTAGTCCAGCTAGTCTTCTCATTTCTGAAATATTTCCCTTTACAACGGTAACGCCAATGTCTAATAAACGTTGTACTAAAGCAAGACGATTGGATAGTCCCACTATTCCAACAGCATCTACTACAAGTGGTTTTTGAGCCTTATTCGCAAGTTTTGCTGCTTTAATAATGCAAGCTTCTTTTTGCTCTGTTAAATGTCCAATATTTAGTAATAAGGCAGATGATACTTGAATAACTGATTCAATTTCTCGTTGGTCTTCAGCCATAATTGGTTTTGCCCCTACGTATAATAATGCATTTGCCACTAATTCTTTTGTAATCCCATTCGTAATGCAATGAATCAGAGGGCGTTGTAATGGGAAAATATTTTCTAAAACTTTTTGCATAATGGACATTCCTTAGTTGGTGCAAATAATTTTTGAATACGTTGGATAGTTGATACGTTTTTTAATTTTACCCAAACTAACCAAGCAATCGTTGAACCAATAATTGCTCCTCCACAAAAACGTGGTGTATAAACAAACCAGAATAATCCAGTTGTTGTTCCAGTAAACCAAACCATTACGGGATAAGATAATAAGGAACCAATTAATCCTGTTCCAATAAATTCACCAATCATCGCTCCATAAATGTTCTTAGTCATTCTTGCTCCAATACCTGCTAATAACGCTCCAAATACTGCACCAGTTAATGCTAAAGGTGGAATTGCTAATAAAGTCATGCGAAGAATCGCTGTTAAAAATGCCATTGCTACTCCGTATACTGGTCCCATTAACATAGCTGCAATGACATTAATCGTACTAGACATTGGTGCCATTCCTTCAATGCGCATTAATGGGGATAAAACCACATCTAACGCTACCATCATTGCTAAAAACATAATTTTTTTATTTCTACTCATTTTTTAAACCTACCTAACCTTCTAATTTCCATGTTTCGTGTGTATATGCCATTTCCCAAAATAGATACTCAAATTGGCAACTACGATAAAATGCTTCTATCATTTCTTCTTTTGTTTCATCTGTTGCTTCTTCATACAAACGTTCAATAACACCACATTCATATTGAACCGCTTCTTTACTATCTTCACCCGCATAGGTCATAATCCATCGTTGATACATTTCATGAGGCGAACCTTGCTTGATTAATTGTTCTCCAATGGCTTGATATAACCACGGACAAGGTAACATTCCTGCACAAGCTACAACAACATTTTTTTCTGCTAGTTGTCGATATAAATGTGATACATAATTATAAGCAGTTGGAGCAATCGGTGTATTTTTGATTTCTTCTTCATCGATACCTAATTCTTGAAAAAATTCTTCTCGAATTAATTGTTCCCCTTCTGCTAAATGTTGCGAATTTCTACGCATTAATTCTTTCACTTCTGCATCATCAGATGCATCAGAAATAATTTGATATAATTTACTAAAATGTTCTAAATAATAACGATCTTGTAATAAATAATAACGAAATATCGAATCCCCCAATGTCCCATCTTGTAATCCCGTTACAAATGGATGTTCAAAACTTCCTTGCCAATAACGTTTAGAAACTTCCATGGCTTTTTCTGTAAATGTCATTTTCCTACCTCCATAACCATGCAATACTATTTCCTACTACAAATAATAAAATCATCCATCCCAAAGCTTTACCATCATTTTTCCAAATAATCGATGGTGTTCGTTTTCCTTTTTCATCAAATCCATGGCTAATCATTGCTTGTTCATATTGCTCTTGTAAGTGATAAGCTGTAAAAATAACTTTGATATAATATAAGCTTGACCAAAAATGTAAGGGACGACCTCTTAATTGACTCGCTTCCTTCATTTGCACAACTTCTCTTCTAATATATGGAAAAGCATGAATAATGACTAATAAGCCATAGACAAAATGAGGAGGCAGCCCTTTTTGTTCCAAAACTAATAATAATTCTTCCAAATCCACACTAAATGCCAATAAAAATCCTAATAGAGCAAATGCAAATGTTCTTGTAAACATCACTGAAGCAAGCTCTAGATGAATTCCTTGAACACGAATCGACCAATAACTACCAATCGCTGGAAATAATGGAACAATCATTGTAGCACCAATAACACCCCACTGCTTCTTCCAAAGAAGATACAGAAATCCAACAACTAATACAAAACTATTCAAGACATTTGAAGGAACAAACGATAATTCAATCGTTACTATGATTAGAAAAAGAGAAAAAGCTAAACTTTTAGACTGTTTTTCCATGTTGCATGCCCCCTTTTTTCAATGTCTGCTCAGTGATTTGAATATGATGTTGACTCACACCTTCTAAAGGAGCTAATCGATGAGAAACGACTAATAATTGTTGATTATGAGTTTGTTGATTCCACTTCATCCATTCTCCTATCAATTGACAACTTTTTTTATCTAATCCGGTAAAAGGTTCATCTAATAATAAAAATGGAATCTCTAAACTTAGCATACAGATTAGCTGAATCAATTTTTGTTCTCCACCACTTAAATACATCAAACTTGTATCCAGTTTTGAACCTAAAGGAGTTTCTGCGAGTATTCGTTCTTGCCATTTATGAGCATGAGCAAATCTCTTCATTCCAAAATTCATTTCATCCCTTGGCATTAAAGTAACAAATTGATGCATTGCTTCTTGAACAGTCAATGTTAAAAATTTTGAACGATTTCTCTTAGTTATTTTTTGCCCCTCATACATAAAATTTCCCTTTACTTTTGACAATTGAACCATCGCTCTTAGTAAAGTTGATTTGCCGACACCATTATCTCCTGTTAAAGTCGTAATCCCTTTTTCTAAAGAAAACTCTGGAATCGACCATAAACCTTCTTTTATAACATTTTGAAAGGTGAAAAACTTCTCTGTTGATGCGCCTTCTTGTTCTAATGAAATAACTGAATGGTTCGATAAGGAACTAATCGGAACCGTCTGTAAGCAACCTTTCTGAATCTGTAATACACGACTAACATATTCGCTGTATCCATTCGTATCATGATCACTGACAATGACTAATTTCCCCTTTTGAGAAAGTTCAAATAATAATTTCATTAAGGAGCGTCTACTTTTTTCATCTACACTCGCAAATGGCTCATCTAATAATAAAATCGGAACATCCATTGCTAATAAGACTGCAATCGCAGAACGTTGTTGCTCCCCTCCAGATAATTGAACAAAAGGTCGATCTAATAGATGTTGCGTTACTGTATCCATCGTAACGTGATGAATTCGTTTTTGAATTTGTTCATAATTAAACCCTAAATTTTCAAGAGTAAACGTTAATTCACTCCTTAAATTTTTCATCGTAAATTGACGATATGCTTTTTGAAATACAGTTCCAGCAATCGTTGCTCTTTCTACAGGTGTCATGGAAGAAATATCTTTTCCTAACAAGTAACACTGGCCTTCAAAATTCATCGGTTTAATACCCGATAAAAATTGAAATAGAGTTGACTTTCCACTCCCCGTATCACCTGTTAATAAAATGAATTCGCCCATTTCTAGCTTGCAATGGAGATGTTGAAGAATGTTAGTTTTCCCTTGCCAAACGCTCACATCTTCTAAAGTGATACCATTCATTGATTAATTTCCTCTTGTAGCTTTTACTTTTTCCAATAAGTTCATTACAATTTTTACAAATACTACACCAAAAACAAAAACAGAAATAAAACGAACAACGATTAATGCAACTAAAAATCCTAAAGAATAAGCGCCATATCCTAATTTGAAATACTCATAAATAAAGCTAAAGACAACTGTACCAATCGCACCTAATGTAAGAGAGAAAGTATCATATCTCTTATAACCCGTTGCAAAAAATCCTGCTTCAGTACCTAAACCTTGAACAAAACCAGAAACTAAAACTCCAACTCCAAAATGAGAACCCATTAACATTTCTGCTAACGCAGCTAACATTTCTCCAAGAGTCGAACTTCCTTTCTTCTTCAACAGTACTCCAATCATCGGAGCAGCCATCGTCCATAATCCAAATAAAATTTCATTCGCAAAAGGCTGATACCCTCCAGACGTTAATGCCACTTCTAATGCAACATACAAAAATCCTGCTCCCATAAATACGCCCCCAAAAAGAAACGCTAATAATGCCATTAAAATGACATCTTTCAAACTCCATTTTTCCATAAAAAAAACTCCCTTCGTTTTCAAAACAAAAGGAGGCACATTCACTAACATTATTAACAGAAGCAATGGAAACTAAATCTTTGAGTTCCGACATAAATACATCATAAAAAATAATATCATTATATATCGAGAAAACAAATCATTAGAAAACATTACTATCGTAACATTCCACATTTCCCTTCGCTGGTACTATCCAGATCAGGTTCAATGGGTATAATCTCAGCCAATTGGCACCCCAAATGTTTTGGTTTTATTAAATTTTCCTTTATCATATCATATTTGAAATCATTTTCAACTTATCTGCTTAAAAAAATATTTGCGCTTTAATTATAAGTAAACGCTATCAATATAAGTATTGATTTTTTATATAAGGAGTGCTACTATAGTGACATAGAAATCTGAGATGTGCGCGGTATTTACTAAGTGTTGACCGAACAATTAATGACTTTTTAGGGATTCAGATTGTTGTTATGGATAACAAGCCATTGCACTTGGAAGTTAAGAAGTAACTCATAGAAGCCCACCTGCTTAGAATGCGGGTTCAAAACTATCAAATACATCAAACGGCATCACCGGAAATCTATCAATAAAGTTTTTACTTTGGACCACTCTTTGAGTGGTTTTTTCTTTTATAAACGGATTTTATCTTTATGAAACCCCTTTTAAAACTATTTCATAGTGGTATAATAAAGATATAAAGATGAAGGAGTGATTGTTATGTTCCATGAATATTCAAAAATTCTAGTTCCGGTAGATGGATCAAATGAAGCTAGATTAGCTTTTGAAAAAGCAATTGAAGTCGCTAAAAGAAATCGTGCTCAAGTGTTAATTGCCCATATTATTGATACACGTGTCCTTCAAACTCCTACTGGTTTCGAAGGAAACTTTAATGAAGAAATTCAAAGACAAACAGAAAACTTATTCCAAGAATATCGTCAATATGCCCAAGAACATGATTTTAATGACATCGATTTTGTTTTAGAATATGGTTCTCCAAAAGTTTATATTTCAAAAAATATTCCAAAGGATTATCAAATTGATTTAATTATGATGGGCGCAACAGGACTAAACGCAGTCGAACGATTATTTATCGGTTCAGTATCAGAATACGTCATCCGAAACGCTAGCTGTGACGTCTTAGTAGTCCGCACAGACCTAGAAAACCAACGACAATAAAAGTCTTCAACACCTTATATGTTAGTGACACTAAAAAAGTATAGAAAAAGAGAACTGGAAAAATTTCCCGTAGTAGCACAGGTAATAGAAGCCAAGTTGGCTTCTATTACTGGAAAAATTGAGACCTTAGGCTCAATTTTTAGGCATGAGACTCGTGTTTTTGCGAGTCTGCTACCGTCCATTGCTACTACAACAAGAAATTCTTTCCAGTTCTCTTTTTCTATTACGCCCCATTAACGGTTTTTTGAATCCAACAGGATTGTCACTGGTCCGTCATTTAGTAACTCTACCTTCATATCCGCACCAAACTGCCCCGTTTCAACAGGAATCCCAGTATCTCTTAACAAACCATTAAACTGCTCAAACATCTTAAGCGCAACATCCCCAGGAGCAGCCTTTGAAAACGAAGGACGATTCCCCTTCTTCGTATCCGCATATAAAGTAAACTGCGAAACCGATAAAATCTCACCGCCAATATCTTGAATACTACGATTCAATTTCCCCTCTTCATCTTCAAAAATTCTCATCTGAACAATCTTACGAACAAGATATTCCATATCATCCATCGCATCATCATGCGTTACACCCACTAATAAAAGAAAACCACGTTGAATCTTTCCAATGATTTCCCCATCAACCGTAACACTAGCATGAGCAACACGCTGTAAAACAACTCTCATAACTCTTCCCTCTTTCTCGCATCCGATTATGAAATTACACGACGAACACTATAAACATCAGGAATTTGATTAATTTTCTTCACAATAAATTCTAATTGTTCCGTATTATGAATTCCAATATTGACCGTAATTGTAGCCATCTTATTAGAATCCACTTTACCATTCACAGAATTTAAAGACTTCGTAATACTATTGATGACATTTAATACCTCATTCAATAAACCATTACGATTGTATCCTTCAACAACTAATTCTGTATCATATTGTTGCTTAGAATTACCCGTATCTTCCCAATCCACATCAATAAGACGAGTTTGTTGATCTTGTTGAACTTTCACATTCGGACAGTCCTTACGATGGACAGAAATGCCACGCCCCTTTGTAATATATCCAACAATTTCATCCCCCGGTACTGGATTACAACAACGACTTAAGCGAATTAATAAGTTATTAACCCCTTCAATAATGACGCCATTTTCATGTTTAATACTCATCTTTTGAGTATCTTTTCGTTGAATTTTTTCAGTCGTTTGTTCAAAAGCTTCTTCTTGCATTTTTTGCTTTTCAATTTCTCGACGAGCTTTATCCGTTAATCGATTCGCAACTGTTTGAACAGAAACTTCTCCAAATCCAATCGCTGCAAATAAATCATCTTCATTGGCAAAATTAAATCGACCAGAAATTTCTTTTAATTGAGTTTTTGATAAAAAGTCTTTTGGAGAAAACTCTAAATCAACAATTTGTTTTTCTAGTAAATCACGTCCACGAAGAATACTTTCTTCACGATTTTGTAATTTAAAGAATCGACGAATTTTATTTTTCGCACGAGTCGTAAAGACTAAATTAATCCAGTCTCTTGATGGACCAAATGAATTAGCAGAAGTTAATACTTCTACAATATCTCCTGTTTTTAACTGATAATTTAATGGTACAATTTTATTATTAACTTTTGCACCAACTGTTTTATTTCCAACTTCCGTATGAATATTGTAGGCAAAATCTAACGGCCCTGAACCTAATGGTAACTCAGAAACATCTCCTTTTGGAGTAAAGACATATACTTTATCACCAAAAATATCTTCCTTCACACTATTCATAAAGTCATTCGCATCTTTTGAATCATCTTGTAATTCAATTAAATCTTTAAACCAATCTAATTGTTTTTGAAGTGGATCAGCCGATACTTTTTGAGTATTTCCTTCTTTATACGCCCAGTGAGCAGCAACACCGTATTCTGCAACAGCATGCATTTCAAATGTACGAATTTGAATTTCTACCGGTTTACCTCCTGGTCCAATAACTGTCGTATGAATGGATTGATACATATTTGCCTTCGGCATTGCAATATAATCTTTGAAACGACGAGGCATTGGTTTCCATTTTGTATGGATTGCCCCAACAACTGCATAACAATCACGAATACTATTCACTAAAACACGAATCGCTAATAAATCATAGATTTCATTAAAATCTTTCTTTTTATCTTTCATTTTTCGATAAATTGAATAAATATGTTTTGGTCTACCATATATTTCAGCTTCGATTTCTAATTCTTTTGTAGCTTCTTCGATATTCACCACTGTTTCATGGATATATGCTTCACGTTCATCACGTTTTGAATCCATTAATTGAACAATACGATAATATTGTTGTGGGTTTAAATATCTTAATGATGTATCCTCTAATTCCCACTTAATTTTATTCATCCCTAGTCGATGTGCTAAAGGAGCATAAATCTCTAATGTTTCATTCGCAATCATGCGTTGTTTTTCTGGTTTATGGAATTTTAGAGTTCTTAAATTATGTAAACGGTCAGCCAGTTTTACCATAATAACTCTTAAATCATTCGCCATTGCTAATAACATTTTACGATGATTTTCTGCTTGTTGTTCTTCATGAGATTTATATTTAATTTTTCCTAATTTTGTAACACCATCTACTAAAAATGCAACATCTTTGCCAAATACATATTCAATGTCTTCAATCGTAAATCCTGTATCTTCAACAACATCGTGCAAAAATCCAGTTGCAATTGTATCTGGATCTAATCGCAATTCTGCTAAAATTCCAGCTACTTGAATTGGGTGAACAATATATGCTTCTCCAGATTTTCTTACTTGATCTTTATGAGCGAAGGTCGCATATTCAAGGGCTTTTTCAATGAACTGAATACTCTTTTCATTCATATATTCACGACAGAGTGAAATCACATCTTCAGCCGTATAATTTTTATTTTTTGACATATACGTTTTTCCCCTTAATTCATGACAGTAACCGTATTAAACTATTATTTGTTACTGCTTTCTTAACTTTAGATAATACTTATCCTATCTCTTTCTTAGCCTTCCGTCAACTATTTCTAACCTTTTAAAAGCTCGAAATGATAGGACACTGCAGCAAGTGCATACATGGGTGCTGTTTCAGCTCTTAAAATTCTTGGACCTAAGGCACAAGAATGTACTTCCTGGCTATTTAAATACTCAATTTCTTGTAGATCGAATCCACCTTCTGGACCAAAATAAAAGGCAATCGAATCTCCTTTTTGTAAGGAAGTCAACGTTTGAACAAATACTGCCGCTTCTCCTTCTTTAGCAACTTCTTCAAATGCAACTAATGCTTTTGTCGATTGTTTTGCTAAAACTACACTTTCCTTTAAAGTCATTAAATCTAACACTTTTGGAACATGTAGTCGATGGGATTGTTCTGCAGCTTCTTGAGCAATTTTTTGTAATCTTTCTATTTTCTTTTGAGATTTATCCTTTGTCCATTTCACCATATTCCGTTTCATTTCTACTGGTACAATCGTGTGAACGCCTAATTCCGTTGCTTTTTGGACAATGGTTTCTAATTTATCTCCTTTAGAAAGTCCTACAAAAATTGTAACATCAATCGGTAATTCCACCTGTTGTTCTTTATGTTCTTCTATTCTTAACTCGAATGGAGATAGTTGAGTAATTTTTGCGATATACAATTGTTCATTTTCATCTACAACTTCACAACTTTCCTCGATATTCATACGCATCACTTTTAGCATATGATGCTCTTGATCTTTTAGAACGGAAATCTTTTCTCCGACTGATTGAACGACTTGATTAATAAAATAACGTTGCATCCTCTTTCACCTAGTCTTTCACTTTTGTCATAACAAATGTATTCCATTCACCCATTGTGAGTTGTTGTTTTAAAGTAAATCCTGCATTTTCATAAGCAGAACGTACTTCCTCTGCTTTTGACTGAATAATTCCTGATAAAATTAAAACACCATTTTCATTTAAATTATGATAGGCATCAACTGGCATCATTAATAATATCTCAGCTAAAATATTCGCTACAATGAAATCAGAAGGTTGTTGAATACCTTGTAATAAATTATTTTCATAAACAGCAATTTCACCAACTTCTGGGTTTAATGAAATGTTTTCTTTTGAAACTCTTGTTGCCATTTCATCAATATCAAAAGCTGTGACTGTACTTGCACCTAATAGTTTAGCAGCAATACTTAACACACCAGATCCTGTTCCAACATCTAATACACTCTCTCCACCACGAACATATTGTTCTAAAGCTGCTAGTGATAATTGAGTCGTTGGATGTGTACCTGTTCCGAATGCTAAACCTGGATCTAATCGAATTAAGAGCTCATCTTCTTGTTGTTTTTGATACTCTAACCAACTAGGCACAACAGTTAAATATCTTGTGACACGAACTGGGAAATAATATTTTTTCCAAGCTTCTGCCCAGTCTGCTTCTCCTACTGTTTGTAATGTCACAATTCCCTTACCAATTGTTAATCCGAAAGATTTTAGTTCTTGAACTCTATTCGTAACTGTTTCTGTCATTCCATCATTCCATTGATTTGGTTGAAAATAAGCTTTAACAAAAACTTCATCTGTTTCATATAAAGACTTTCTTTCTACTGAAAGCCATTCTAATTGTTCTTGGTTTAATTGATCATAATCGAGAGGATCTTCAATCGAAACTCCTTTTGCTCCAATTTCCATAAAAATTTCACTAACTGCCTCTACACTTTCTGTATGAGTTACTACTGTAACTTCTAACCAATCCATTTATTGACTCTCCTTTAATCATTTATCATTGTTCACAAGACATTATAACAAAGAAAATAAAAATTGCCTAAAAATTTAATGTAACATATTTGTAATTTTTCTGATTTTTTAGTATGATATTGAAGATAGAAAAACAAAAGATTTTTCACTGCTTGCAAAAGACATTTTTGCATCGAGTAGCAAGCATCCTAACAAAAAAGATGATTGATTATAGATATTAAGGAGTAATGAAACCATGGCAAGACATTTATCAACAAAAGATATTTTAAATAAACAATTTAAACGCTCATTTAGAGGATTTGACATTGAAGAAGTAGATGCATTTTTAGATTTAATTATTCGTGATTATGATACATTCCAAAAAGAAATTAGCTTTTTACAAAGTGAAAATGAACGTTTAGTAAATAAAGTTGACGAATTATCAAAACAAGCAACTGTCACAAAAGGAACTCGCTCAGCTAGCATTCCTTCTGCTGGAGTTACAAACTTTGATATTTTAAAACGTTTAGCAAATTTAGAAAAACATGTCTTTGATGAAAAATTAGAAGACGATAACGAGGACGATTTAGACAAAACTCGTGTCATTACCCCAATTAAAGATTAATAAAACTTGTAAACTTTGAGTAATCGCGGTAGTGATTGCACTACTGAGGAAAGTCCATGCTCGCACAGACTGAGATGTCTGTAGTGTTCGTGCTTAGCGAAACAATAAGCTAAGGCAACAATTTGTTGACGGCAGAAAAAATGGCTAAGGATTTCTATGCCAAAGTATTCTTGAAAGTGCCACAGTGACGAAGCATTTCTGGAAACGGAAATGGTGGAACGCGGTAAACCCCTCGAGCGAGCAACCCAAACATATGGTAGGGGCACTCTTTATTAGGAAATGAACGAAATAAGAGGCACATTTGTGTAGACAGATGATTACTGAAATCAATTAGAACCTGCTAATTGATGGAACAGAACATGGCTTATAGAAGTTTGCATTCAGGTTATTTACCGGGGTCTCCCGGTATTTTTTTTGAAAAACAAAACTTTCATAGAAAGGAAATCATTATGACAACTTATAAATTAGTCGCCACTGCTGCAGCTGGCATTGAAGCACTTGTTGGAAAAGAATTAAGAACTCTTGGATATGATTGCCAAGTAGAAAATGGAAAAGCTTATTTTACTGGAAATGATTATGATATTGCAAAAACGAATATTTATTTACGTACAGCAGATCGTATTAAAATTGTTTTTGGTCAATTTACCGCTAAAACTTTTGATGCTTTATTTGAACAAACAAAAGCACTCCCTTGGGAACAAATTTTACCAGTTGATGCAGAATTTCCCGTATCAGGAAAATCTGTTAAATCAACGTTACATAGTGTTCCTAACTGCCAATCTATTGTAAAAAAAGCAATTGTTAATCGTTTAAGTGCAGCATATGCACGTAGAACACATTTACCAGAAACAGGAGCACTCTATCCTATCGAAGTTTCTATCCTTAAAGATGTCGTAACATTAACGATTGATACAAGTGGAACAAGTTTATTTAAACGTGGCTACCGTACTGAAAAAGGTGGCGCACCATTAAAAGAAAATATGGCTGCTGCTCTTGTCATGTTAACGAATTGGTTCCCTGATAAACCATTTTACGATCCATGTTGTGGTTCAGGTACCATTCCAATCGAAGCTGCTTTAATTGGATTAAACATTGCACCTGGATTAAATCGTTCCTTTGCAGCTGAAAAATGGACATTCTTTGATCCAAAAGCATTTGACACTGTTCGTCAAGAAGCAAGAAAAGAAATTCGTACAGATGTAACATTAGACATTCTTGGAGCTGATATTGATGGTTCTATGATTGAGATTGCAAAACAAAATGCAATTAAAGCTGGCGTTAGCGAGCATATTGAATTTAAACAAATGCAATTAAAAGATTTCCGTACGAAAAAAGAAAATGGTGTATTAGTCGCTAATCCACCATATGGTGATCGTTTATTATCTGAAGAACAAGCTCAAAATATTTACCGTCAAATGGGACAAACGTATGAACCATTAGAAACTTGGAGTAAGTATATTTTAACGAGTGATTTAAGTTTTGAAGAACATTATGGAAAACAAGCCACTAAGAAACGTAAACTATACAATGGTGCAATTCGTACCGACTACTTCCAATTCTGGGGAGTGCGTAAACGTAAACCGGTTAGTGAATAAATACAAAAAGAAAACTTTTCAATGTAGTAGTACTATAAGCCACACGACTGTGGCTTATAGTACAGGAAACTTTGAGACCTAGGCTCAAAGTTTAGCCATGAGACCGCAGGTCTGCTGGCGTCCTAACTACATAGAAAAGTTTTTCTTTTTTATTTTAATTCCTCTACTACATGAAACGTAACGTGGTCTGCTACTACATCACATTGTACAGTATTTCCTGGTAAAATACTTGAACGAATTAATTCTTTTGCTAATGGTGTTTCAATTTCACGTTGAATATAACGAGCAATTGGTCTAGCACCATAAACTGGATTATAAGCATTTTCAGAAATCCAATCTTTCAATTCATCCGTGAACTCTAATTGAATCTCTTGCTCTTGTAAACGAAGATTCAAATCTTTCAACATCTTATCAATGATGCCATGAATATGAGTTTTTGATAATGGTGTAAAGAAAATTGTTTCATCAATACGGTTTAAAAATTCAGGTTTAAATGTAGCCTTCAAGACACTTTCCACTGCTTGTCTCGTTTCAGCATCAATTGTCTCCCCTTCAATTTCTAATAAGAATTGAGAACCGATATTACTTGTCATAATAAAGACCGTATTTTTAAAGTCAACAACTCTACCTTTTGAATCTGTTAGACGACCATCATCTAATACTTGTAATAAAATATTAAAGACATCTGGATGTGCTTTTTCGATTTCATCTAATAAAACAATCGTATATGGATTACGACGAACTGCTTCTGTTAATTGACCGCCTTCTTCATAACCAACATATCCTGGAGGTGCTCCAACTAAACGACTCACAGAGAATTTCTCCATATATTCACTCATATCAATTCTGACCATATGGTCTTGACTATCAAATAAGTTTTCTGCCAATGTTTTCGCTAATTCTGTTTTACCAACACCAGTTGGTCCTAAGAATAAGAAGCTACCAATTGGTCTATTTGGATTTTGTAAGCCTGCACGAGAACGTAAGACTGCATCTGCCACTTTTTGAACAGCTTCATCTTGCCCAATCACACGTTCATGTAAAGTATCTTCTAATTGAAGAAGTTTTTCTCTTTCTCCTTCTACTAATTTAGTCACTGGAATACCTGTTAATCTACCAACAACACGAGCGATTTCTTCATCTGTTACAGCTTCTTGCACTAATCGATTATCTTCTTGAGCATGAAGTTTTGCTTGAGCTTCTAATTCTTGAATTTCTTTTTCTAATTTAGGAATACGACCATGACGAAGTTCAGCAGCCTTTTCTAAATTATATTCAGCTTCAGCTTCTTCTAATTCATGTTTTAAGCGATCAATTTCTTCACGTTTATCACGAATTTTATTCACTTCTTCTTTTTCAATTTCCCATTTCATTTTCAAGCTATTTGCTTCTTCACGTAATGTTGCTAATTCTTCTTGAAGAATCGATAAGCGTTTTTTACTTGCTTCATCTTTTTCCATTTTTAATGCTTGTTCTTCAATTTCTAATTGCATTAAACGACGAATGACAGCATCTAATTGTGTTGGCATTGAATTCATTTCTACACGTATCGTTGCACATGCCTCATCGACTAAATCAATCGCTTTATCTGGTAAATATCGATCTGTAATATAACGATTTGATAAAGTTGCTGCCGCTACTAAAGCATTATCATGAATATTAACACTATGGTGAATTTCAAAACGTTCTTTTAATCCACGTAAAATAGAAATTGTATCTTCTACAGTTGGTTCATGAACTAATACTTTTTGGAAACGTCTTTCTAAAGCTTTATCTTTTTCCATATTTTCACGATATTCATCTAATGTTGTTGCTCCAATACAGTGTAATTCTCCACGAGCTAACATTGGTTTTAGTAAGTTACCGGCATCCATAGACCCTTCTGTTTTACCAGCTCCAACAATTGTATGAATCTCATCAATAAATAAAATGATTTGCCCTTCTGATTTTGTCACTTCTGATAACACTGCTTTTAGACGTTCTTCAAATTCTCCACGGAATTTTGCCCCCGCAATTAAAGCTCCCATATCTAATGAGTAAATCACTTTATCCTTTAAATTTTCAGGAACATCTTTACGCACAATTCTTTGTGCAAGACCTTCTACGATAGCTGTTTTACCTACCCCAGGTTCTCCAATTAATACAGGATTATTTTTTGTTTTTCTAGATAAAATACGAATGACATCACGAATTTCTTCATCACGTCCAATAACTGGATCTTGTTTTCCAGATTTTACTGCTTCATTTAAATTTTGTGCATATTGTTTTAATGCTTCATATTGATTTTCTTGATTTTGACTAGTCACACGACTTCCTCCTCTCAATTTTTCAATTCTTTCTTGTAATACTTGTTTTGTTACTTGATGTTTCAATAAAAATTCTTTAATTGGATGATTACTTTCCATTAAAGCTAATACAATCACTTCAGTTGCTAAATATTCATCTTGAAATTGTTGTCGAATTTCATCAGCTTTTGTTAGTATTTGGTATAAAGATTGACTTAAGCTTTGACCATATTGGACTTGGCTTCCTTCTACGACTGGTAATTGATCAATTTTTTCATCCACAAACTTTTCTAATTCTGAAATTGGAACATGGACATCTTCATATAGATTTCTCACAAAATGATTTGGCGTTAAAAATACTTTCCACAAATGTGAGACATCGATTTCTTGATGTTTTCTATTTTGCGCAATTTCTTGTGCCTGAGCAAGTGATTGTTGCATCATTGTTGTCATTTTTTCAATATTCATCTTGCTTCCCCCATTCTTTTTCTTCCATTTCTTGCTATCAAATCTCTTTGATGTTTATATTATAACTCATTAGTCAATAAAGGTCAAACATTTTCTTTGACTTTTTTTGACTTTTTGACAAAAAAATAAAAGACTAATTCAAAGCAGCATTAACAAAACAATGAAACCGCAAGGTTTGCTTGCGTCCTTAGCTATTATAAACTAGTCTTATGTTTTTATACGTCCTCTAATTATCACATAAAAAATAATAGAAAATTCATAGTAGCTGAAACAACATGAGCCAAAAATGGCTTATACGAAGCTGCTACCGTCCTATGTACAATAAAATTTTATATTTTTAACGTCTATACATTATAACTCTTCAAAAAGAGAAAAGACTATTTCATAGTAGCATTAACACAATAAGACAAATATGGCTTATTGTGCAGGAAAATTTGAGACCTTGGCTCAAATTTTAGCAATGAAACCGTAGGTTTGCTTGCGTCCTTTGCTACTATGAATAGTCTTTTCGATGCCATTTCACTTCAAATCGATACGTATAACTCTTCTTACACAGTAATATCCAGGTATTAAATCCTTCTCCTGATCCTCAATCCCCTCGCCACGATAATACGACGATAAAGGTAATAAATTAATAATCGGTGCCTTGTGAGTCTCCTCTAACCAACCACCTTTAGTATAATATTCATCATCAATTAATTCCGGACCAAATTCAGCATTTGCAATAAATAATCCAAACATATTTTCTTTCCATAATGGAGAAATATTTTTTTTGAATAACTGACGTTTTAACTGATTTCCCCATTTGAATAAACGACGACAACTTCCACCACAACAATATTCCCATTCATCTTCTTTTAGTAATCCCATACCATTACGCTCAATATCTCGTTTCAAATCTGAATAAGAAACAGCATCATCTACATAACAATCAAACACATCAGGATTTAATGGATTTTGTTGAATCAATAAAGAAGATTTTCTTCCTACAGTTGGATAATCTTGTAGAAAGTGATGATCTTGACCTTCAGGGTGTAATATTTGTTGAATCAATTGAAGCCTTTCATCAGATTGATAATCATGATTGGATAATTGACCTGAAACGACATTATATTCTCCAATGTATTTTAATCCAACAAACTTTGGTTTCTTTTCAACTAATAATGCTGGAATATCAACTTCCCTTAATGGAGACGTTGAAGCATTAATTTTTTCATCAATATAATCTGTCGATAATCGAATATGTGAAAAATCCTGATTTAAAAAACCTATTTCAGTCAAAAGTGTACTTGTTAAGTGTTGATTACAATAACGTTTTATTTCATATCTTAATTCTTGACGCTCTTCACTACAATCTAGACCTGACAAACCAGATAATCCATTATCCCATCCTAAAATACACTTCTTCTGACCTGGGACAAAAACATACTCTACTCCGTCAATAGTTATTTCAAATGTATCTATTTTAAATCCTCCAAATTGATAACTAACAGGACTAATTTCTGTAACTTCTAATATTGGATTTACAAAATGCCTTACAACATTTTGAATGACTAGAGTTTTCATTTCATTTGATAATGTTTTCCATGTAGGATTTAATACCGCTTCAAAAAAATTATTGGACATTCTTATCACCTCAGTTCTATTATAAATCATAAATTTAAAATTCTCCATTTCATTTATATTGTAGATTTGTTATAATATAGTTTAATAAAAATTAGGGAGTCTTTTATGGAGTACATCATTATCGCAAACCCTCATTCTGGTGCTGGAATGGGAATGAAACAATTTAATTTACTAATTCAATATTTCAACGATCATTCTCTATCTTATTCGAGTCATTTAACTCATTATGCTGGTGAAGTGTATCAAATTATAAAAAAAATATTACCAGCTCTTAATGCTAATCATCGTATCATTATTATTGGTGGAGATGGAACATTAAATGAAGCAATTGCCACTTTTATTAAATTTCAAAAATCTATTCCAATCAGTTATTTACCGGCAGGAACAGGCAATGATTTTTCAAGAGAAATGAATTTTACACATGACATTCCAACCTTTATAGAACGATTAAATAATGAAATGATATCAACACTAGAACTAATTTCCTACAATGAAAAATTATCTCATACTTGTGGTATTGCACTAAACTCTCTAGGTTTTGGAATTGATGCTGCAATTTGCCAGCTAAATACATTAAAATCTAAAAAACAAAAAAGTAAACTAGGCTTAAATAAATTATCTTATTTAACACCTATTATCAATGCTTTTAAAAATCATAAAGAATTTCAAGCTTCCATTCAAATTAATAACGAACCTGTTCAAGTTTCAGATAAAAATTTATTGGTTGGACTATTCAATCACTCTTATTTTGGGGGTGGAATTCGTTTTGTTCCAACTGCTAAACAAAATTCACATAACTTTGAAGTAGTAGTTGCTAGAGATGTTACTACTCCAACTATACTAAAAGCATTTCCATTTATTTTATGGAATAAACAACATTTTGAACGTTTTCCTAAACATTTAATCAAACAAACTGCTACTACAGCTTCTATCAAAATTGAACAGCCAATTTTGATGCAGACTGATGGTGAATTTTATTCATTTGAAGAAGTTGAACTAGACGCTAAACTAATTACTTATCCAATCTATTTAACATAAAAAAAAGGAGTCTTACGACTCCTTTTTTCTTTTTCAACTAACCTCTCACTTCTGCTACATATTGTTGAATAGCATCACATGCATATTGCCCAACACCTTCTCCATATTTATCTAGGTTCGTTCTGAACTCATCATTTTTAGCATATCCAAGCCCAATACTTGAAAATACATCAATCGAACAATCAAATGCATATTGACACATATGCTGATGTAATTCTTTTGCAAGAGTTACGTTTACTTCATCAGTTGCTGGAATTCCTTTTTGAATATTATCTGCATAAGCAAAGAAAATGCGATTGAATCCTTCAGCTACAATGTCCTCTTTTCCTTGTTGCTTTTCTTCAGCTTCATTAATCACTTCTTCACCATATTTTTTTATGGCTTCATTTTTATATTTTTTATTATCTGAAACACTAAATCCTTTAAATTTTTCTTCTGATGACATCCTAATTTTCCTTTCTGTAGACAGAATTGTCTTTTCTAATGTATCAATTAATGTTAGAAGTTTTTCCTTTTCATTTTGCATTAACATTAATTGTTTTTGTAAGTGTGGTAATAAGTCCTCTTCCTTCTGTTGCAAAAGTGACTGAATTTCTTTTAGAGAAAATCCTAAATATTTATAATAAAGAATCGTTTGTAGATAAGATAAGTCTTCCTCACTATAATATCGATAACCATTTTCGTCTTTTTGTGGTGAAAGTAAACCTATATTGTCATAATGATGTAAAGTGCGCACCGATACACCACTAAGTTCACTCACTTGTTTAATGAAATACATCTTTATCCCTCCTAACAATTACAGTATAAGGTATGACGTTAGGTTATAGTCAAGATTTTTTTCAAAAAAATACACCTCCAAAATGGAAGTGTATCAAATTTATGATTTTGGTTGATAGGTAAATCCTTCACCGATAACATGTGTTACTTCGGTAATAATGATAAAAGCTTTAGGATCTACATCATGAATAATCCTTTGTAAAGTCATCACTTGTAGACGGTTTACTGCTACAAATAATACTTTTCGTTCTTCGCGAGAATAAAAACCATGACCGTCTAGAATCGTTGTTCCACGACCAATTTTTTCTTGAATTTGACTTCCAATCTCTTCATATTTCTTAGAAATAATCATAAATGATTTCTTAGAGTTAAATCCTTCTAAAACAAGGTTAATCATTCTACTAGCTGTAAATAAATAAATTAATGTAATAATTACTTTTTCTAAATCTGAAATAATCGATAATGGACTTACAACAATAATATCTAACAATAATAATGAAACAGATACATTCCAACCTAAATACTTTTTCAACATCATGGCAATAATATCTGTACCGGCAGTAGTTCCATTTCCTAGCATTACAAGACCTAAAGCTGCACCACCTACAACACCACCACCAATAGCGGCTAACAATGTATTATGTGGAATAAATTGATACATACCTCTAGTAATATCTAGAAAGACAGACATTAAAATTACAGCATAAATGGTATAAAACATTGTTCTTCTCTCTAAAAATTGATACCCAATTAATAATAAAACAATATTAATAACTAAGTTAGAAGTCCCTGGATTAATGCCCAAAATATAATATAGCAACAATGTAATTCCTGTTACTCCACCACTCCCAAATTGGTTGGGAATCACGACAGCATTAATCGTAAACGAAAAAATAAAGGAACCAATAGTTACCATTAGTATTGAAGTGAGTGTATCTTGATTAATATATTTTTTCATATAGACTTCTCCTTTCTCTTACTCTGGCTCTCGATGAAATCTTCCATAAAAGTTTTCCGTTGCGAATTGATTAATAATAACACGAGGATCTGCTTCCTTTAATACAGAAATGGCATCAATCAATTCATAAGAAGACAACACCGTATGTAATAAATACATTTTTTCATGACTAAATCCACCAATAGCTTCTACACAAGAAATTCCGTGGCGAATATTTTTTAAATAAGCTTGCATAACTTCCTCACCATAACGTGTCGTAATTTGTAAAGTTACACGATGATACCGTTGATGGAAAGTACTAATAACTTTTGTAGAAATAAATTGGAAAATAATAGAATAACCAGCATATTTCCAACCAAAAATAGCACCAAATATTAATAATAATAATGTATTAAAGAAAAATACTTCTTGCCAAATTGTTTTTCCATTTCTATTTGAGAAGTACAACGCAACAAAGTCAGTTCCCCCTGTTGAAGCATTTCCTTTTAACGCAATCGAAATATAAATTCCATTTAATACTCCACCAAAAATTACATTTAATAATACATCATCAAAAATTGGCTCAAAATTCAATATTCGAATAAAGAAACTTCCAAAAAATACTTGTAATATTGAATAAAATGTAAATCTAGGGCTAATTCCTCGATAACAAATAATAGCTACAGGAATATTTAATACTAACATCATTAAAGAAATTGAAATATCCAACCCAAATAATTCAGCAATTTGATGAATTAAAATAGATACCCCTAAAAATCCACTAGAAAGTAAATTTGAAGGTTGAATAAATACTTTTAGAGTAAATGCTTGTAAAAAACCAGACAAAATAATAGTTAATAGACTAACTAAATGACGAACTTTAGGATTTTTACGATATTTACGATACATTGCGGGATTTAATAAACTCATAATCGTTCCCCCACTTTAAAGTGATAACGAATATGATCAGGCGTTAATACTTTTAATTCAGAGTCTTGATATAAATAAGGCCATTCAATTTCTTCTAAACGTTCTACAATAGCTTCTATGACTTTGATTTCTGGAACAAAAAACATAATTTCTCTTACCCCATACATTGTATGAGTAGCATCAATTACCTGCCACTCATTCACTGCAATGGAATAATAATGTTCATTGATTTGAAAATTAATACGTTCTGCAACATAATCATAAGTTGTTTTAAATTGAAAATTCTTTGTTAAAAAATCCGATGTTTTTTGAATATCATTCACAATATAATGTACTTGATTTAATCGTGTTTTAGCAGGTAAACCATGGACTCCCGTATCTCCTAATTGGATAAATTCTTGGATAGGAATCGTCACTTCGTTACCTTCTAAATATTGCATTTCATGATTCACATCTTCTAGTAATAAATCTTTTTTTACACAATAAAATTTCAAACGATTTTGTTCGGGATCCATAATATAAAATCCTTCACTATACCCATCATCACAAGTTGCCATAATCATTTGTTCTTCTAGTAGAAAATGATTACTCAAATCTCCCAATAATTGTTTCTTTGGAATTTCAAACCCTAAATAATACGTTAAATTAGTCTTACGTGTTCCAGTATTTTCAGCTGTCATTAGACGAATCATTGGAATACTTCCTTGAGGTAATCCTAACAAAACTTCTGTTTCAAAGTCTTGTAAAATGGTTAACCCAAGAACTTGTGTATAAAACCTTTTCATGCTATGAATATTTTCTACAAATAATGTTACTTGAGCTATATCCCATTCTTTTTTTGAACCAGAAGGCAATAAATTTTTTAAATAGTCAAATAAATTTTTCACTGCTCTTCATCCTTTATTATTTCAATTTAAAAATAAAATAATCCGAACATAATATCAATAGTTCGGATTCAACATCAATTCATTCTAGTTTTCGAATGCAACTGTTAAAGGTGGTACCACTTGTTTTTTACGAGATACAACACCTGGTAAAATCAATAGACCATTTTCATACTCTGTATTAAATGCTTTTGCAACAGTTTCTAATGCTTCTCCGACAACTAAGCCAGTAGAAACACTTGTTAAAATATTTGTTACAACTAATAAGAATGTATCATAGCCATGAGTTGCGTTTGCTTCTTTCATACTAAATTCTAATGCTTCTCTACGAGCTAATAGTTCTTGTTCATCTACAACATTCACTTGAGCAATACGCATATTGTATGAGCCCATTGGGAATGATTTTGCATCTAAATCAATTAACTCAGCTTCAGATTTAGTAGATAAATTTGTACCTGCTTTTAACATTTCTAATCCATAAGAATTTACATCAATTTCTGCAATACGAGCTAATTCAGTTGCAGCTTCGATATCTTGTTGTGTACATGTTGGTGATTTAAATAATAATGTATCAGAAACAATTGCTGAAACCATTAAACCTGCAATTTCTTTTGGAATTTCAATTCCATATTCTTTATACATTTTAAATAAAATTGTATTTGTACATCCTACTGGTTCACAACGATAGAATAGAGGATTTGCAGTTTGGAAATTCGCAATTCGATGGTGATCTACAACATATTGTACTTCAACTTTTTCAACATCAGAAGCACTTTGTTGAACTTCATTATGGTCTACTAATGCTACTCTATCTGTTTCTTCACTAACTGAAGATACGACACGTGGAGCTGTTCGATTAAAATAATTTAATGCATATTGAGTTTCTTCATTAGGTTCTCCTAATGCAACTGCTTCTGCTTCTTCACCTAATTGTTTTAATAAATAAGCATACGAAATTGCTGATGTAATCGCATCTGTATCTGGATTTTGGTGTCCAAAAACTAATAATTTACTCATCTTTAATCCTCACTTTTATAAATTTTATAATGACTATTTTACCACACAATGTTTAGAAAACCAAACTAAACTTCTAAATACCCTTTGTATTCTTGTGTTCTTAAAATACGGTTTGCATTTGCAACACGTTCTTTTGTTGGTGGCTCAATATGTTCTAATTTATATGGAATACCTAAATTTTTCCATTTATAAACACCTAAACGATGATATGGTAAAACTTCAAATTTTAATACATTTTTTAATCCAGCAACAAATTCGCTTAAACGTTCTAAATACTCGTCATAATCTGAACGTTCTGGAACTAATACGTGACGAATCCAAACAGGTTGACCTTTCTCTGATAAATATTCTGCTAATTGTAAAATATTTTTATTAGTCCAAGCTGTTAATTTTTTATGTTGTTCATCATCAATATGTTTAATATCTAATAAAATTAAATCTGTATATTCTAATAATTCCTCAAATTTACTAAAGAATGGTTCATCATACGTGAATGGCATTCCACAGCTATCTAATGTAGTATGGATTCCCATTGCTTTACAACGTTTAAAGAAATCAATTAAAAAATCAACTTGTAGTAAAGGTTCTCCTCCACTGACTGTTACGCCACCTTTTTTACCCCAAAAGGCACGATAACGTAAAGCTTCTTCCAATAATTCTTGACTTGTAATTTTTTTCCCTCCGCCAATATTCCATGTATCTGGATTATGGCAAAACTCGCAACGCATACGACATCCTTGCATAAATGTTACAAATCGAACCCCAGGTCCATCAACAGAACCAAAACTTTCTGTAGAATGAATATATCCAACAACTGGTTCACTCATTCATTATCCCTCCATTTTGTCATTAGTTGTTACCATTATAACACATTTTAATAAAAAACGGTTGATGCTTTCTTCAAACTCTTCTAATTTTATAGAAAAAAAGAACGTTGATTACTCAACGTTCTCGAATCTAGCGTTCTAGGAGGGATTCGAACCCCCGACCGTTCGCTTAGAAGGCGAATGCTCTATCCTGCTGAGCTACTAGAACAGTACAAAAGTTATTATAACAATATGTATAATAACTGTCAATACTTGAAAAATAAATTCTACTTTTATAAATTGTACTTTTTATAGACAACAATTATAAAATAAATGAACTTGTTTTAACTTGCTTTTGATAATATTTTTTGCGAAATTCTAATAATTGACTCAATACGATATCAACCATTTCACCATAAGTCATTGAAATTTCCGTTGTTTTGTATTCTAATTCATCTTCAGAAATAACATTACCATTATCGTCTACATATTCTACTGTATCATTTTCATTACGATACGATAATAAAAATTTATGTTGAAATTCTGGATAATACGTAAATGAGGCATATATTGTATTCTTTTCTCTAAAACTTGATGCACAAGCTAACACTTCTGAGGTAAATTCCTTTAAATATTCATGCAATTCATCAATTTCACGTTGGTTCATCTCACTCACTCCTTTACAACATTATACTAAATACAGTATCTATTTCAACAGAAACTTTCATTATGATAAAAACTATACTACAATAATGAAAAGGAGGTATTTTATGAACGTTTATTTAACAATTTCTCATGCTACAAATTGTTCTCCCTTGCTTATTTCAATTCCTCATTCAGGTACTGAAATTCCTGAATCGATTCAAAATCGAATCAATCAGCAAGCAAAAAGAATTCATACCGATTGGCAATTAGATTTATTCATAAAAGATTTTCCATTTACAACAATTACTTCAAATTTATCTAGATATGTTGTAGATGTTAATCGTTCAAAATATAGTTCTAAAAATGCTACATTTCCAATCATTCCCAAATATGACGAATTTGGAAGTCCTTTATTTAAACAATATCCTTCAAAATCCATTCAACAACAATGGATAAAGGAATATTATACTCCTTATTACGATGCAATATTCAAACAAATAACTGTAAAGAAACAAAATAATTCAATCGTTTGTTTACTAGATTTACATAGCTATGATGATCAATACTTTCATACAAATAAAATTATTATTAGTACTAAAGGACATTCAACAATATCAAAAGAATCGTTAAATTATATTTTAAATTGTTTTGAAAAAGCAGCTTTATCAACTCAGCTAGATAAGCCTTTTAAAGGTGGAAATATTATTCATGAAGTATCTAAACAAGCAAATATAGAAGCGATTCAAATAGAAATACCTTATTCACTCTATCTTCATAACAATACATTGGATCCACAAAAATCGAAAAACTTACAAGAAAAATTACTACAAATCTTTTTACAAATTGAAGAATATTATAAAAAATAGACGACCGAAGTCGTCTATTTTGCTTTTCTATTAAAAATCAAATAAGGATAATTGATTCTCATCTGGTAAGTCGTCTAATACTTTATTCTCAGTCATATAATCAATTAAAGTTTTAGAAACTTTCCCACGTGTTGCTAAATCTTTTTTAGAAATAAATGGTTGTTCTTGTCTTGCTTCAACAATTTTGTTGGCTACGTTTAGTCCTAATCCTGGAATTGATCTAAATGGAGCAATTAAACTATCTCCTTCAATGACAAAATTCACTGCATCAGACTTTTCAATATCGACCATTTTAAAATTAAATCCACGTTCACACATTTCATTGGCTAGTTCAAGTACAGTTAATAAGTTTACTTCTTTAGTACTTGCATCATTTCCTTTATCACGGATTTCCTTCATTCTTTGTTTAATCATTTCTTTTCCCTGTGACATTGCCACAATATCAAAGTCTTGAGCACGAACTGAGAAATAAGCACAGTAATATAATAAAGGTTTATGAACTTTAAACCATGCTACACGTAAGGCCATTAATACATAAGCTGCAGCATGGGCTTTCGGGAACATGTACTTAATCTTCAAGCACGATTCGATATACCATTCTGGAACATTATTTTCTCGCATCATTGCTTGATAGTCTTCCGGTATTCCCTTTCCTTTACGTACACCTTCCATAATTTTGAAAGCAGCCCCGTTTTCAACACCTTTATGAATTAAGTACACCATAATATCATCACGACATCCAATTACTTCAGAAAGTGGGATACCATGTAGTCGAATTAATTCTTCTGCATTTCCAAGATATACGTCTGTACCATGAGATAGTCCTGAAATTTGTAGTAACTCTGTAAATGTAGTTGGCTTTGTTTGTTCTAACATTCCACGTACAAATTTTGTACCAAATTCAGGGATTCCGAGTGTACCCGTATTAGAATCAATTTGTTCTGGCGTAACGCCTAATACTTCTGTTCCACCGAAGATTTTCATCACTTCTGGATCATCTGGTGGAATATCCTTCGGTTCAATTCCTGACAAATCTTGTAGCATTCTAATCACAGTCGGATCATCGTGTCCAAGTATATCAAGTTTTAACACATTATCATGGATGGAATGGAAATCAAAGTGAGTTGTTTTCCACTCTGCATTTTGGTCATCTGCTGGGAATTGGATTGGAGTAAAGTCGTAAACATCCATATAATCTGGAATTACAATAATTCCCCCAGGGTGTTGTCCAGTACTTCTTTTTACTCCCGTACATCCTTTTGCTAAACGATCAATTTCCGCTTGCCTAAATTCTAATCCTAAATCTCGTTCATATCCTTTTACATATCCAAAGGCTGTTTTATCTGCAACAGTACCAATGGTTCCTGCACGATACACATAGTCTTCTCCGAATAATACTTTCGTATAGTTGTGCGCTTGTGGCTGATATTCCCCTGAGAAGTTTAAATCGATATCGGGTACTTTATCCCCATAGAATCCTAAGAACGTTTCAAATGGAATATCATGTCCATCTTTTGCAAGTCGTGTTCCACATTTAGGACAATCTTTTTCAGGCAAGTCAAAACCAGAACCTACAGAACCATCATCAAAAAATTCTGAATAACAACAATTTGGACAACGATAGTGAGGTGCTAATGGATTTACTTCCGTAATCCCTGTTAATGTCGCTACTAATGAGGAACCAACGGATCCACGAGATCCTACTAAATACCCATCTTCATTACTCTTATGCACTAATTTTTGAGAAATTAAGTAAATAACCGAGAATCCATTTCCGATAATACTCTTTAATTCTTTATCGATACGTTTCTCAACGATTTCTGGTAATTCTTCGCCATACCATTCATGAGCTTTGTCATAACTTAATTTTGTAATTTCATCTTCTGCTCCTTCAATTTTAGGCGTATATAAGTCATCTTTAATTGGAATAATTACTTCTAGTTGATCATTAACCCAATGAGTATTTGTCACAACGACTTCAAAAGCTTTTTCTTCTCCTAAAAAAGCGAATTCATCTAGCATTTCATTCGTCGTTCTAAAATGAACATCTGGATAATTTAATTTTTGACCATTATTCACAGATGTTAATAAAATTTCTCGATAGATTTTATCTTCCGGATTTAAGTAGTGAACATTTCCTGTTGCGACAACTGGAATATCTAGTTCTTCTCCTAATTTCACGAGATTTTTAATAATTTCTTCTAGATGGTGTTCATTTCGAATGAGTTCTTTGTCAATTAATGGGCGATAGACTGCTTTTGGCATAATTTCAATATAATCATAAAACTTAGCCTTTTCTTTAGCTTCTTCATAGCCTTTTTGCATCATTGCTTCAAAGACTTCCCCTTCGCTACATCCAGATCCAATTAAAAATGAATCTCTATTTTCAATTAACATACTTCGTAAAATTCTAGGAACTCTATAAAAATATTGTACATTGGAAGCAGAGACTACTTTAAAGAGTTCTTTCAATCCTGCTTGATGCTTTGCAAAAATCGTAGCATGGAATGGACGACCATTTTTGAACACTTCTTCTGGGTGTAAGTTCGTATTCAATTGGTCATGATATATTAATCCATGATCATTAGCTGCTTCTTTTAAGAAAATATGACATAAATGACCAGTTGTTTCTGAGTCAAATACCGCACGGTGATGTTGTTCTAAGGCAACATTATAACGTTTGGCTAATGTATTTAAACGGTGAGATTTTAAATGTGGATGTAGTAATCTAGATAACTCTAATGTATCAATGACCGGTTGAGTCGTTTTCTCCAAGCCTTCTTTTTCATATCCAGTATTTAAAAATCCCATATCGAAACTAGCATTATGTGCAACTAAAATCGTATCTTTTGTAAAAGCTGCAAATTCTTTTAATACTTGAGCTTGTGATTTAGAACCACGAACCATATCATCTGTAATGCCTGTTAATTGAATCGTTGTCGCAGATAAAGGATGTCCTGGGTCAATAAATTCTTCAAACTTATCGATAACATTTCCTTTATGCATTTTAACAGCGGCTAATTCAATAATAGAATCATAAATGGCTGATAAACCTGTTGTTTCCACGTCAAACACTACATAAGTCGCATCTTCTAATAAAATATGTTGTGGATTATAGGCAACATTCACTTGGTCATCGACAATATTTCCTTCTAACCCGTATAAGATTTTAATATTATTTCCTTTTCCTGCTCCATGAGCTTCTGGATACGATTGTAAGTTTGCGTGGTCTGTAATGGCTACTGCAGGATGTCCCCATTTTGCTGCTTGTTTGACTAAATCACTAGCAGAATTTGTTGCATCCATGACCGACATATTTGTGTGTAAATGTAATTCAATACGTTTTTGGTCTTCAGGCGCACGATCAATTCGACCAATATGCTCGACTTTATTCATATCTCGAACAATCATATTTAATTCTTGAGAAAATTTATTAATCTCAATATTTCCATATGCTTTTACCCATGTTCCTTTTTTTAAGGCAGCTAAACGTTCTTCATCTTCAGCTGTTGAAGGAAATAAAGTTGCCCCAATCGATGAAGTATAGTCCGTCATTTTAATATTGGCAAAGGATTTCCCACTTGCTTTTCTTGTACGAATTTCAATATCAAAAATTTGCGCTTCAACTAATACATTTCGCTCTTCTTCATAAATATCTGCTATCTCTCTTGTTTCTAAATTACTACGAATCGCTTTTCCATATAAAATAGATGAGTCTGAATTAACTGCAGCAGGTTTAGAAGCTGCTGTTTCTTGAACTTCTTTTTGTTGAACAGCTTTTTCTTGATACTCTTGTTCAATCGTTTCATGTTTGATTCGTAACTCTTCTTCTAATTGACTACCTAATTCGTCATTGACAATAATATCCACACCCATTTTTGGAAAACCAAAATTCTCAAAATATTGTTGAATTTTTTTGATGTAATTTTCATTGACATGAGATTTAGTAATTTCATTTGGACAATGAAATTGTATTTTTTTCTGATTCCAAGTTGGGATTTGTCCAGATAGTAATTGAACTACAAGAGGTGATTCTTGTTGCAATTGGAAGAGAACCATTTCCCAATACGCTTGAATTTGTTCTTGGGTAATTTGAGACTCTTCTCTCGTTTTGACTACTAATCTTACCTGAGCAATTTTTTCATAAGTCTGTTTCAATTGTTCATAGAAACGTTTGAATTTCTCGTACTGTATCACATGATTCGTCTCAATATTAAAACACCATTCCGGAATACTTTTTGTAATATCAATTTTTGTTAATGAGGCTTGATCAAAATCTGGTTGTAAAAACTGTTCATTGTCTAGCTGCAATTGATTCATTAACGTTAAAAATAATTGTTGTTGATGTTCTGACACTTGATCACTCCTCTCTAAAACTGAAAAAATAAGTGTGGTTTTCTATTAAATTACTATAGAAAACCATCACTTACCTCCTGTTACTTGTTAAAATAATTTACTAATATCATTCCATGTCACTAAAATCATTAAAATGATTAAAAATACTGCCCCGGCAATTGTAATATAAGATTCATATTCCTCTTTTAGAGGTTTCTTACGAATCCCTTCGATGATATTTAATACTAATTTTCCTCCATCTAAAGCTGGAATTGGTAATAAATTCATAATCCCAATATTGGCACTAATTAATCCTAAGAAATTCAAAACTGAAACAACTCCACTTTGAGCAACTTGAGAAGTTAGTGAGAACATTGCTACTGGACCACCTAAATGATTAATAGAAAATCCTTTTGTAAAGAATGATGCAATCGTTAAGAATACCGAACTAATGACAAACCAAGTTTGAGTAAACCCATAAAGTACTTTAGACAATACATCTGTTTTCTTCGCACGTTCAATTCCTAACACACCGATTTTAGATCCATCAGATAAATCATACGGTTTAGGAGTCACCACAACTGTTTGTTGATTTCCATTTCGTTCAATCACAAGTTTTGTTTCAAGGTCAGCACGTGGAGAAATTTGTTTACTAATATCTCCCCATTTTTGTACTGCTTGTCCTTCAATTTCAATAATCTTATCGCCAACTTGTAATCCGGCTACTTGAGCTACAGATTCACTTGCAAAGTTTCCAACTACTGCTTCATTAGAAGGAACTCCTCCTGTTAAAAATGCGACGATAATAAATGTAATAATCGATAAAATAAAATTATTCATCGGTCCAGCAAAATTTGTTAACATACGGTCTTTTAAACTAGCAGAATTAAATTGACGTTCAATTGGAGCAACAGATACTTCAGTACCATCTTCTTCAATAATGGTTGCTGTTTTAGAAACCTTTAATTTTTCTAATTTTTCTGTTTGAGGTTTATATCCTTTTACTACCATCTTTTTTTCTAAATCACAAGATTCAATTTGGAAAGGAATACCTTGTTCTAATTCAGTAGATGGATCAAATGAAATTTGCTGAACAATTCCATCTTCTAATCGAAGTGTCACCATCATACCAGGTTTAATCTCTTGATCACTTTCCTCATGACCCGCCATACGAACATATCCACCAACGGGTAGTAATCGTAATGTATAAACCGTCTCACCTTTACGCACTTGGAATACCTTTGGTCCCATTCCAATGGCAAATTCTTTTACTAAAATACCTGCACGTTTTGCAAAATAAAAGTGTCCAAATTCATGAATAGTCACAATGACACCAAATACAAATATAAATGCAATAATTGTTTTAATCATATGTCCTCCTTAATGAGTACCAATAAATTTCAATACAATTTGAAACATAAACATTGCAAAAAATGTTGAATCAAATCGGTCTAATACTCCTCCATGACCTGGGAAAATTTTCCCAGAATCTTTTACATTAAATCTACGTTTATAAGCAGATTCTACTAAATCGCCTAATTGTCCAAATACGGATAAGGCAATCATTAAAATGGTCATTTCGATAAAATGAAACCCTAATGGGTTAAATAATTTTAAAGCAATAGTCCCTAAACCAATCGCTCCAATCACTCCACCAATGGAACCTTCAATCGTTTTATTTGGGCTAATAGCAGGTGCTAATTTATGTTTGCCAAAAGCTCTTCCTGTAAAATAAGCAAACGTATCAGTTCCCCATATAATACAAAAAACAAAAACGACCATTCCAAAACCATATTCACGTACATATAAAATTCCGGAAAATCCTCCGCCAACATATAAAGCTATAAGAGATAAGAAACTGACATCTTCAATAAATAATGTCTCACTTTTATATACCGTTAATGACATTAATACCATGACACAAAGGAAGAAAATATAAAAGAAATCAACTCCGACTGGCAATTCAATAATTGGCGCTCTTGCAAAAATAATCGATAGGGTAGCTATAAGAGTTAAGACTCCTTCAATAGAAAAAATAGATAATTTCTTCATTTGAAAAAACTCAAAAATAGCAACAAATGATAAAAATGCAATAACTGCTTTTAATAAATGCCCACCAATAATTAAAGCAGGAATAAACAACATCAAGGAAACAATGGCAGTGATGATTCGTGTCTTCATTAAATTAATCCCCCATATCGTCTCTGACGTTTCTGGTACGTTAAAATCGCTTCTTCTAAATCTTCTTTACTAAAATCTGGCCAAAAAATATCTGTAAAATAATATTCACTATAGGCTAATTGCCATAAAAGAAAATTACTTAAACGTTGTTCTCCACTTGTACGGATCATTAAATCTGGCTCTGATAAATCTCCTAAAAAATTCGTTTGTAAATGGTTCGCAAATACTTCTTCATTAATAGATTCAGCATCATACTTACCATTAGAAACATCTACTGCAATTTCTTTTACCGCTTGAAGAATTTCTGCTCTAGAACCATAATTTAAAGCAAAACATAACGTCATTCCTGTATTGTCTTTTGTATCCTCAACAGCTTTTTCAACGACTCGTCTTGTTGCTTCAGGCAATTGATCGGTAAATCCAATTAAACGAATACGCATATTTCTCTCCTGCAATTCAGGCATAAATGAACTAAAAAAGTCACCAGGAAGTTTCATTAAAAAGCTCACTTCTTCGGTTGGTCTCTTCCAATTTTCTGTACTAAATGCATACATTGTCATAGCCTTTACTCCTAATTCATCAGCAGCAATAGCTATTCTTTTAACCGTACTCATACCCTCTTTATGACCAGCAATTCGAGGTAAATTTCTACTTTTCGCCCAACGTCCATTACCATCCATAATAACAGCAATATGTTGAGGAATATTTGTTTTATCTAATTCAATAGTTTTCGTTTCTTTTTTCTTTTTCCAAAAAAGCATCATTTCAATTCCTTTACTTATGAAATACTCTTTCATTGTAACAGAAAAATAGAACATTGGGTAGTTTATTCCCTCCTTTTAAACCATTCTTAGTCTTTCTAGAATAAACTCTTGAAAGAAGCTTTCTACCATGGTCTTCTTAGGAAAAAAATGGTATAATGCTAGAGGAAAAGAAGCAAATAGGAGGTAGAAAAATTAAAATGATTACAATGAAAGATATTGTCTTAGAAGGTCATCCTGCCTTGAGAAAGCGAGCGGGAAAAATTAGTTTTCCACTATCAGATGACTTGCAGCATTTAGCAAAAGAAATGCTTGAATTTTTACATAATAGTCAAGACGAAGAAATTGCTGCAAAATATGAATTACGTGCTGGAGTTGGTTTAGCTGCTCCACAGTTAGGAAAAGAAATTCAAATGATTGCTCTTTTAATTCCTGGATATGAAGATGAACCTGCCCTACTTGATGAAGTCTGGATTAATCCTCGCATTTTAAGAGAATCTGTTAAGAAAACTTGCTTAAAAGAAGGCGAAGGTTGTCTATCTGTGAATAGAGACGTTCCTGGAGTCGTATTACGACCTCAAAGAATTACTGTAAAATATTTCACACCAGAAGGTGAAGAAAAAGTTAAAACTTTGACGGATTATGAAGCGATTGTTGTTCAGCACGAAATTGATCACTTAAACGGAGTCATGTTCTATGATCATATTAACCAAGCTCAACCACAATATATTCCTGAAGGAGCTGTCGTAATTGGATAAAAAAATTGCAGTGATATTTGATTTAGATGATACCCTTTATTCTAAGAGTGAAGTGTTTTTTAAAACGTTATGTCAATTCGCAACACCAAGTATAGATGCGGAAAGTCTCTATTCAACTTATCAAAAACGAAGTGATGAGGCTTTTGAAAAATTTTCTGCAGGAGAAATTACTCTTTCTCAATCGCATCAAACACGAGTTGCCAATACTTTTAAAGATGTAGGGATTGAGTTATCCTCTGAAAAAACTCAAGCTTTTATTAAAGCTTACCAAGACACTTTAAATGCTATTACCCTTTCTGAAGAATGGATTGAAGTATTTCAACAATGCAATAAAGAATCATATCAAATCGCTATTTTGACGAATGGTCCAACAAACCATCAGAAAAATAAACTGTATCAATTGAACTTATCCAAATGGATTCCTGAAGATTTTTGGTTTATTTCAGAATCTATTCAAGCGAAAAAACCAAGCATTCAAGCTTTCCATCATGTCGAATCAAAAATTTCTGCTGATGAGTATTTTATGATTGGAGACGATATAAAAACTGATATTACTGGAGCTATTCAAGCGAATTGGCATCCGATTCAATTTATAAAATATCATCAAATGGATCAAGGAAAGCTCTCTTGTGATGTAGCTAAAGAACCGAAGGATATATTTCCTTTAATCCAACAAAAACTACACAGATAATTGTACTTAAAGTGTACTTTTATGTTAAAATAATTTTTGAAAATAAATTGAACAAATAAGGAGTTATAAAATGATTTTTAAAATTACTTACCAACCATCAAAAACTGAAGCACCACGTCGTGAAAATACTTTATCTCTATATGTAGAAGCACAAGATAAAGTTGAAGCTCGTCGTTTAGTTGACGAAAATACTGAATATAATGTTGAATTCATTCAAGAATTAGATGAAAAACATTTAGCATATGAACAAAAAAATCCTGATTTCAAAGTTACGGTGTTTAACTAATGAAACCAACAATCAAAAATAATGAAACGGGCGTATTCGCTTTTGGTGGTTTAGGTGAAATCGGAAAGAATACCTATGGCGTCCAATTCCAGGATGAATTAATTATTCTAGATGCTGGAATTAAGTTCCCTGAAGATGATTTATTAGGAATTGACTATGTTATTCCTGACTATAGCTACATTATTCAAAACCAAAGTAAAGTTAAAGGTCTCTTCATCTCTCATGGACACGAAGACCATATTGGTGGTATTCCTTTCTTAATTAAACAAGTGAATATTCCAATTTATGCGACTAAATTGGCAATGTCACTCATTCGAAACAAACTTGAAGAACATGGCTTACTTCGAGATGCTATCTTACATGAAATAGATGAAGATTCGGTTATTAAATTTAGAAAAACTCAAGTAAGTTTTTACCGCACTACTCACTCTATTCCAGATGCATTTGGAATTGTCATTAAAACTCCTCCTGGAAATATTGTATTTACGGGAGACTATAAATTTGACTTTACACCAGTAGGACAACCTGCTAATTTACACAAAATGGCTCAAATTGGCGAAGAAGGTGTCCTAGTTCTTTTAGGGGATAGTACGAACTCAGAAGTTCCAGGATTCACGAAATCAGAACAAGTCGTTGGACAATCGATTAAAGAAATCATCCAACGTGTGGAAGGTCGTATTATTTTCGCTACTTTTGCATCGAATGTTTCTCGTTTAAAACAAGTAACAGATGTTGCAGTAGCAACTGGACGTAAAATTGCTGTCTTTGGACGTAGTATGGAAGCTAGCTTTGCTACTTCTCGTGAATTAGGCTATATTTCTGCGCCAGATGATACATTTATCGATGGTCGTGATATTAACCAATATCCTGCTGAAGAAGTGATTATTTTATGTACAGGATCTCAAGGTGAACCAATGGCTGCCTTAAGCCGTATTGCCAATGGAAATCACCGTCAAATTTCTGTACAACCTGGAGATACGGTCATCTTCTCAAGCTCTCCTATTCCAGGAAATACAGCTGCAGTAAATCGTGTGATTAACTTACTATCTGAAGCTGGAGCTGAAGTTATTCATGGTAAATTAAATAATATTCACACTTCAGGACATGGTTCTCAAGAAGAACAAAAACTAATGTTACGATTAATGAAACCGAAGTATTTCATGCCAGTTCACGGTGAATACAGAATGCAAAAAATCCAAGCTAACTTAGCAAGTCAAGTTGGAATTCCTAAAGAGAATTCATTCATTTTAAGTAATGGAGATATTTTAGCTGTAACAAGTGACTCTGCTCGTCGTGCTGGACATTTCTATGCTGGAGATGTTTATGTAGACGGAAATGGTATTGGAGATATCGGAAATATCGTTTTACGTGACCGTAAAACTTTATCTCAAGACGGTTTAGTGATTGTCGTTGCAACTGTTGATTATGATGAACGTGAATTAGTAACAGGACCTGAAATTTTATCTCGTGGATTCATTTATATGCGTGAGTCCGGTGAACTATTAAATCAAGCTCAGCAAATATTAAAAGAAGAATTACAAGCCTTCATTAATGAAGCTGATGAGCCTTTAAATGAGAGATCATTACGTAATCTCATTATCGATACGTTAAATCCTTATTTATATAAACAAACCGCTCGTCGCCCAATGATTTTACCAGTCTTAATGGGTGTTAGCGCAGAAGATGTGGAAGAATAAAAAAAGTCGACTCTTGTACTGCACCCCAAAAGTTAGACATAAAAAATCTAACTTTTGGGGTGTTTTTTATGAAATTAACTTATGAAGATAAAATAGAAATTTATCAACTAAGAAAACAAGGTGAAAGCTTAAAGAATCTTTCACAGAAATACGATATCGCCGTTTCTAATATTAAATACTTAGTTCGATTGATTGATCGATATGGGATAGAAATTGTTAAAAAAGAAAAAAATCGTTACTATTCACCAGAGCTAAAGCAGGAAATAATGAATAAAGTTCTTTTAGAAGGTCGTTCACAATCAAGTGTATCTATTGATTATGCACTTCCAAATTGGGGTTTACTTTCGAATTGGCTAGCACACTATAAGAAAAATGGGTATACTATTGTTGAGAAAACAAAAGGGAGACCAAGAATAATGGGACGTAAACCAAAGAAAAAAATAGAAGAAATGACAGATTTAGAACGTCTTCAACTAGAGAATGAATACTTAAGAGCGGAGAATGCCATTCTAAAAAAGTTGAGGGAACTACGATTGAAGGAGGAAAAAGAGAAAGAAAAAAAACTGAAATTGTTCAAGAATTAATCAGTGAGTTTTCATTAGATATTCTTCTTAAAGTGATTAAATTAGCTCGTTCAACATACTATTACCATTTAAAACAAATCAACCAACCAGATAAGGATCAACAGATTAAAGATGAAATACAAGCCATTTTTACCGAACATAAGGAAAATTATGGTTACCGTAGAATTCATTTAGAATTAAGAAATCGTGGCTTTAAAGTGAATCATAAGAAGGTACAACGCTTAATGAAAGCACTTGGTTTAATTGCCCGTATTCGTCGTAAACGTAAATATTATTCATACCAAGGAGATGTTGGAAAGAAATCAGATAATCTGATTCAACGTGATTTTGAAGGAGTTAAACCAATGGAAAAATGTTACACAGATGTAACAGAGTTTGCCATTCCAAATAGTGAACAGAAACTATATTTATCACCAGTCTTAGATGGATTTAACAATGAAATTATTGCGTTCAATCTTTCTCGTTCACCTAACTTACATCAACTAAAGGCAATGTTAAACGAAGCATTTACAGATGACAAATACGAAAATACTATTCTTCACAGTGACCAAGGTTGGCAATATCAGCATGATTCTTATCATCGATTTTTAGAAAGTAAAGATATAAAGCCGTCTATGTCACGTAAGGGGAACAGTGCAGATAATGGTATGATGGAATCTTTCTTTGGTATTTTGAAATCAGAAATGTTTTATGGATTTGAAAAGAAATTTAAGTCTCTTTACGAATTAGAGAAAGCTATTATCAATTATATTGATTATTACAACAATAAACGTATAAAAATTAAACTGGATGGACTAAGTCCAGTAAACTATAGAATGTGTCATTCAAACTCTTCTTGTAGTGCTTAGCTAGTAAATCTAATTGAAAGTTTAATAATATTTCCAAGAAAAAACGCGCCAAAAATTTTGGCGCGAACCCCCTAGGGGGTTATTCATACATTTGTTTTATTCATCAAAAAGAGACGACTTAAGTCGTCTCAAAAAAAATCTAAGTTTTTGGGGTCACTTCATCTCGTCGACTTTTTTCTATATTTGTACGATTTTATTCGCAATATGATTTACAAACCGTTGATCATGTTCAATTAAAACTAAGGTTGGTTTCACTTCTTTGATTAGTTCTTCAATTTGTATTCTTGAAATCACATCAATATAATTTAGAGGTTCGTCCCAAATATATAGATGAGCAGGTTTCGAAAGACTAATAGAAATTAATACTTTCTTTTTTTGACCATCACTATACAATTTCATATTTGTATCAAATAATTCTTTCGGAAAATCTAATTTACTTAAAATGGTCCGACAAGTAGTTTCATCTACTCCTTGACTATGAATATACTTCATTAAATCTCCTTCCAAGAATGAAGTATCTTGTGAAATATATGAAATTTCTAAATGATTCGCCATTTTTAACTCACCAATATAATCAAGATATTGCCCCAATAAAATTTTAATAAGAGTTGATTTTCCACTACCATTTGCTCCATTTATAGCAATTACATCCCCTTGATGAATTTCAAAATTGAGATCAGAAAATAGTTTTCTTTCTCCAAATTGATAACTCAACTCACTAGCAGATACAATCAAAGATTTATAATGTTGTAATGGACGAAGAAATAGACTATCTTTTCTTTCAAGATCTTTTAATAATTTTTCTTTTTCTTCGATTGCTTTTTGCTGACGCTTTTCCAAGTTTTTTGTCTTTTGCATCATTTTTGCCGCCAAATGTCCAATACGTCCTTTATCTGGCTTTATACCAGAAATTTTCACACCATTCTTCGTATTTTCAACTTTATTCGACCAAACTTTTGTCTGTCTTGCTGCTTTATTTAATCGCTCAATCTCACTTTTAATTTTTTCATTTTGATTGAACTCATACTGATCTTTCGATACTTTATTTTCATACCATGACGTAAAATTACCTGATTGTACATCAATTGAGTTTCGATTAAAAGAAATGACATGATTAATACATCCATCTAAAAAATCTCTATCATGAGAAATCAATAAAAATCCTTTTTTACTCTTCAGATAATCACATACAATTTTTCTTCCATTCACATCAAGATGATTTGTTGGTTCGTCAATCAATAAAAATCCATTATCTTTCGTAAATAATATCGCCAAAAGAACTTTAGTTTGTTCTCCTTTAGAAAGAGTTTCAAATTTTCTATCCATAATACTTTCATCTAACTTCAACTGATGAAGCTCACGATACACTTTCCACTCATCTTCTTGCACTGTCCACTCTTCCAGCAATTCTATCCCAGTCTTTGAAAAATCCAGATGATTAGGTGGAAATTGAACAAATTCAACACTTTTATGAATCTTTCCTTGGTAAGATTCTTGTTCTAATAATAACTTAAACAAGGTTGATTTTCCGATTCCATTTCTACCAATTAACCCAGTTTTCCAATTGGTATCTAAAGAAAAACTCACGTCATCAAACACAGGTTTTGTAGATGAAAAATACGAAAATGTTAAGTTTTCAATTTTAATCAATGACATCATATCACCTTCATTTTGAATAAACTTTAGCATTATTATAGCAAAATTTTATTTCATTTTCGACCTTAAACGAAGTTTAGATTATTAAGAAAATATCTCAAAAGTTACATTAACAGTACAACACTTAGCTTGCACAAAACTAAATCTTTTTTATAAATATAAATCAGCTAAAATTTTTTCAATGTTTTTTGCTTAAATAAGAAAGAAATCATTCTTGTTATTCAATTTTTCTAAAAAATTTCAATTGCCATTTTTGTGTTTCTAAAGCCGTTGTATTCAAATTTACGCTCCAAGGTGGATAAAATCGCATAGACATTTTTCCTTTACTATCCTTTGTCGAGAGAATTTTTCTACGGATAGCCTCCTCTTTAGGAATAATAAAAAGTCCTCTCTTGTCGTTATCAATCACAACAATAACGATTTCATTCTCCAAATCTTTGTTTGTGTAAGGAATGTTCTTATTATTTTGATCTTTTTTCCAAAAAACTGTAAAATATCCTTCTTTTTTTGGTGTTCTTTTTGCCAAGCGACACCTTTTATAACCTTGTTCCTCCGTTATTTTTATAAGGATACCTTCATATTTTTCGTTCCACTTTTCTTTAATGAATTCAAAATCACCATAAAACTCATTAAGAACCTCAAGTATTTTCATTATGATATATATCCTCCTTAACAAAAAATTTTCATTCAAATCATAGCATGCTAAAGATATTATAACCTCTTCATACGATTTATAATTTTTCGTTCTGAAAAATTAAGAAATTTATTCCATATTTTATTATCCTTACTTTATAAATATTATATCATATTGATACTGTACTTAAGCGCCTTTAAATTAAGTTTAAATTACTAATGTTTTATTATAAAAAACTCCCAGAATTTCTTCCAGGAGTTAACTTTTCTATTCACCTAATCAAATTACCATATCGCAGATTGATAATGTTGATTTATTGTGTGAAATTATTATTGTTATCTTATCTTTTTTACTTTCTTCTAAAGCTTTAGCACTTAGATTCCACTGAAGATATCGATGTTTGCTGTTGCTTCATCAAGTATCAGAACTTTACTATCATTGTAGAATGAACGAGCTACTGATAAACGTTGTTTTTTTCCATAACTTATGTTCGAACTTCTCTCACCAACGATTTCATTTTCACGACGTTTCAAGCTATCTACAAAATTTCTTAAATTAGTTTTTTTTAATGATACCATCCAACTCTTCTATATCTAAATCTTTATCGAAGAATGTGATGTTTTCTTTAATTTTTGCATTGAATAAGTAGCTATCTTGTAAAATTATCGAGCTATTTTCTCTAAAGTAGCGGTTATCTATCATTATTGAAATACATGTTGTAAGTCTTGTAGCATTAATTTAGTAGATTCTAATCCTCCACCACTTAAATACCATAAGTCAGAAGTTAAGTTTACTACTTTATTATTTTTTACAGCATTTGTAGCTTGAATTAATTCATTTTTCATTAAGGCATCTGCTTTAGAATTATCTCCACCAATTGCTAATGTACGATTTAATACAAATAAGACATCAGGATTTAATTCGCTAACACCTTCAAAACTAATTTCTTGTCCGTGTCTACTTTCTTCAATTTTAGCATCTGTTGGACGGAATTTTAAATCTTGGTATAAGAAGCCAAAACGTGATTGTGCGCCAAATGCAGACATTTTACCTTCATTTAACATAATCGCTAAACTTTTTTCGCTATGTTTTTCATTTTGAGCTGCAATCGTATCAATAGTTGTTTGTAATTCTTTTACTTGAGCACTTGCTTTTTGTTGAGTTGCTTCGTTAAATAAACTTGCTAAGCTTTTAACATTTTTTTGAACAGAACCCCAATAATCTTTGCTATCTACATTAAAGATAACTGTTGGAGCAATTTCTTTTAATTGAGGAATAAAATCTTTTGTACGTGTAGAAGCAATAATTAAGTCTGGCTGCATTGCTGCAATTGCTTCGATATCTGGTTCTTTCATGCTTCCTACATTTTGTACTTTATCTCCTAAATCTTTAATATACGTTGGTAATGGTTTTGTTGGCATTCCAACGATTGTTTCACCTTGTCCAATGGCACGTAATGTATCTGCAGCACCTAAGTCAAAAGTCACAATTTTCTTTGGATTTGACTTCACTTCAACAGTTTCTGATCCATCTGTTAATTGTACTTGTTTCACTGAATTTTCTTGTGTAGTTGATGTTACATTTGTTGTTTTTGTTCCACAAGAAGCTAATAAAAATGTTGCCCCCATAACTACGGTTGTTAATAATTTTTTCATATTTTTCTCCTACTTTACTGTAATATATTTTTTTCCTGAAACTTCTATCACTTCGATATCAATTTCATATAATTCTGATAAGGTTTGATTCGTAACCACATCCATGGTTTGGCCATGAAACTCACATTTTCCTTCTTTAAAGGCTACTAAATAATCAGAAAAGTTAATCGCCATATTTAAATCATGCATGACAATGACCACTGTTTTATCCAAATTCTCTACCATATAACGCAGTAATTTCATAATTTCTACCGCTTGTTTTAAATCTAAATGATTTAAAGGTTCATCTAATAAAATAATTTCTGTATCTTGAGCTAATACCATTGCGATAAAAACTCTTTGCATTTGTCCGCCTGATAAAGTTTGTATCGAACGTTCTCTTAACTCTAATAAATTCGTATGTTTTAATGCTTGATCAATCATTTGATAATCAAGTGTCGATAACTTTCCTTTTGAATAAGGATAACGACCAAAGCTAACTAACTCTTCTACTGTTAAAGATACTTGAAATGTTTGATTTTGTTTTAAAACGGATAATTCTTTTGCGAGTTCTTTTGAATTCCAAGCTTCAATTTCTTTACCTTTAATCCATAATTGACCAGAATCTTTTTGTAATAATCGACTCATAATGGAAACTAAAGTCGATTTTCCTGCTCCATTTGGTCCGATAAAAGCTGTTAACTGATTTTTTGGAATCGTTAATGAAACGGAATCGACAACTACCGTATCATATGCTTTATGAATATTTTTTAATTCCACTACGGTACCTTCCTTTCAATAACAATACAAAATATAATAATCCTCCAAACCATTCAATAACAACGCTAATTGGAATATTTAATTGGAAGAGCTTCTCGATAACCAGTTGTCCTCCTAGCAATAAAATACTTCCTAATAAAAATGCGATAGTCCACATTTGTAAGTGTCGGTAATCTTTAATCCATTGATACGTTACATTGGCAATCATAAATCCTAAAAATTGCATCGGACCTACTAATGTTGTCGATAGACTTGTTAGTAACACAATTACTAATAAAATCCACTTCTCTTCTTTAGCTACATTTACACCTAGTATTTGTGCTTGAACTTTCCCAAGGTGAAATACATTTAACACCATATGTTTTCTTATTAAATAGATTACTGAGATAGCTGTTAATATGACCACTACAATGACTAATTCACTTTGATGATGCATTCTTTGGAAGGAGTGAAATAATTTTCCTTGCAATTTATCAAATTCATTTGGATCCATTAATACTTGAACAAATGTACTTAAACTTCTAAACAATGTTCCAAACGCTAAACAAATGAATAATAGCATCGAAAATGGAATCGATAATAAATCATTAAAGGCTCGATAAATAAGAAAGAAAAAGATTATCTGCAACACAATTGTGAAGATTGAAATCCATAGATTTGGCGCTGTTTCCATTCCTAGACTTAATTGCCCCCAATAAACCAATGTTTGAAACAATACAAAGACACTCTCAACTCCAAGAACACCCGGTGTTAAAAATCGGTTTTGTACAATTGTTTGGAAACTAATGGTCGATATCGAAACACATAAACTAACTAATAAAATGACTAGCCATTTTATAACTCTCTTTTTAAATAAGAGGACAGAGAATTTTCCCATATTTCCGATTGGAAAAAATAAGAAAATAGCACTGATAATGAGTAATAAGCTTACTAATGTAATTGTTAATAGAAGGGTTCTTTTCTTCATCGAATGCTCCCCCTTCTTTGCGAGCTAATTCTTAAGATTTGACTAATTAAGAGTCCAGCTCCAACAATCCCTAAAATCAGACTAACTGATACTTCATAAGGCGGAATAACTAATCGAGCTACAATATCGCATGCTAGAACTAGTACTGCACCTAATAGAGCTGTTTGTGGAATCGTCTTTTTTAAATCATCTCCCGATAAATAGCGTACTAAATTTGGAATAATAATTCCTATAAAAGGAAGTGAGCCTACTGTTATCATCGTGACACTCGTTGTAAGTGAAACGAGTAATAATGTTAACCATTCTAAAGTCTTATAAGAAATTCCTAAATTCAAACTAATCGATTCTCCTAAATTAGCAATCGTATAAACATGCGCCAATTTTGTAGAAACAATAATGATAATTAAACCAAAGAATAACCATTCGTATTGGTGAGTTTGAATCATGGAGAAGGATCCTTGTGTCCATGACGTTAAACTTTGTACAAGATGAAATTGATACGATATCATATTTGTAAAGGCTGAAATCATTCCACTAAAAATTAATCCTACTAAAGGAATCATCCACTTCTCTTTCAATTGTAAGGATTGCTGAATCATAATAAAAACAATCGTAAGTGCAAAGGAACATATAAAGGCACATAGCATTTTCTGAAATAAGCTAGGTCCATTAAAAAAGAATAAACTTAATAGTAGTCCTAATTTTGCTGCTTCAGTGGTACCAATCGTACTAGGTGCTGCAAATTCATTTTGCGTCATTGTCTGCATTAATAATCCTGCAATACTCATAGAACTTCCAGCTAATATCACACTCAATAGTCTTGGAACTCGAGATAACCAAAAGACTTGTTGCATTTTATCATCTTGATGGATGAATAGTCCCCAAGAAAATGTTTGTGCTCCAACTGATAAAGATATTAATGATAGAATGAGCAAAAGGATGCTTAAATGTTTAAATTTCATAGTCTCTCCTTCCTAATTGATAATCATTCTCAATTACATAATTATTAGTTTACCAAAAATTTCTGTGATTGCAATGGTTTTGGGGAAGATTGGACTTATTCTAAAATAGTACATCTTGTTTATAGACTTCTTGGGTACCGTAGTATTTGGACGCCAGTAGCCACCTTTGGTGTCTCTTGGCTATACAACTACTTTAAAAAGTCTGTGAGGGGATCTTTCTTTTGATTTTTCTCAATTCAAAATTTATTCACTGCTACTTTATTTAGCGTACTAAATAAGGTATAATATTCGCAAGAAAACGTTATCAAATCTTAATTTAATTAATTGGAGGTTTTGTTATGATGGTTATAGATCCTCAAAGGTATAAAAATGGAGATTCTTTTTATCAATTTTAAGATAGAATTCTATTAGATAAACTGTTTAAAATCATAACAGTATTTAGTCACTTTCTATAAAGGAGGAATTTATATGTTAGGTGCTGAAATCGCCACAGTAATCTTTGCGTTAATTGTTATTGGATTGGTAATTAATTTTAAAAAAATAGTTAGATGGATTAAAAATATTTAATTTCTAGTTCCAACACAAAAAAGGTATAAAAGCAAGGCTGTACTCGCTTTTATACCTTTTCTTCTTATACAAATCTTCTATGTTTTGATTGGCTCCATTTTACGGTGATCCAGCCGCTGAATGTTCCTACGATTGCTCCTGCTAGTACATCTGTTGGATAATGAACGTATAAATACATTCTTGAAAAAGCAATGAGGCTTGCTAAAACGAAAGCCATAATCCAGTACTTTTTCATACGAAGGAAATACAATACACTAACTACTGTAAATGAAATAGCTGTATGCCCTGATGGGAATGAATAATCTAATGGTTTTGTAATTAATAAAGAAACTGCTGAATTAACCTCATACGGACGTGTTCTAGCTACAATTGGTTTAATGAGACCATTACACAAAATTGTATTGATTACTACCGCAATAGCTAACAGAATCCCTAGAGATCTTGTTTTCTTATTCATTAACAAAACTGCAATTATCGCTAGCCAAATGAATCCAACATTTCCTAATGAAGTAATAAAAATCATGATAAAATCTAATATTGGATTGTGTAATTTTTGAAATCCATCAAGAATTTGTAATTCTGTCATCTATTTAGAATCCTTTTCTTTTAATTTTTGTAATCCTAATACTAATAACAAACCAACTAAAGCCGCAATTGGTGAAAATGTTGAGAAATTCATTGCTTCTTGAGGAATTTTTAATGTCGTTGGTCCCATTACAATCGCATAAAATGAACCAATCATCATTCCAATGATGCCATAAATCATTTGACTACGGTAATGTTCTAAACAATATTTAATGGCTTTAACTACAAATAAAGCTCCAGCTAACACTCCTAAAGCAAAAATAGCTAAACTTGGAACATATGCTAATTGGAAAGTTAATACTGCTTTTACAGCAAAAACGACTGGAATATAAGCTCCAAAAATTAATAATAAAGTTGAACCAGAGATTCCTGGTAAAAACATTGCTGAAATAGCAATCATTCCAATAAAGAATAATTTAATGGAAGCTACAAGAGAAAACTGGCTTAAATCAAAACTACCTTTACCTGTACGAGAATTCATCCAAGTAATTCCTGCAACAATAGCCACCCCTACTAAAATATAAAAAATTCCCATTAATGGTTTTTTCAAAGATTCTTTTTCTTCCATCATCATTAAAGGAATGGCTCCTGCAATGAATCCAATAAATAAAGAACTTACTCCATAAATATGTGATTCAAATAATGAAGATAATACTAAAATGGCACTGACCATTCCAATAACCCAACCAATTCCTAATTTTACTAAATAAGTAAAAGCTTCTTTCTTCTCCTTTTTACTTCCAAATGCCATATCATGAATGGAACCAATAAATTGGTCATAAAACCCCATAATAAAAGCTACTGTTCCTCCAGAAACTCCAGGAACACTATCGGCTAATGCCATACAAAAACCATTTAAAATTTGACGAAACATAAGTTTCTCCTTTCATTTATAAATAAAGAGACTAGGCTACTGCCCAGTCTCCATCAATATTAGTCTAAGAAATCTTTCAATTGTTTTGAACGACTTGGATGACGTAATTTGCGAAGTGCTTTCGCTTCAATTTGACGGATTCTTTCACGAGTAACTCCAAATACTTGGCCTACTTGTTCTAATGTACGGATTTCTCCATTTTTGTCTAGACCAAAACGTAAACGTAATACATTTTCTTCACGATCCGTTAATTGTTCTAATACTTCATCTAATTGTTCTTTTAATAATGCATAAGCTGTATGTTCAGCTGGACTTGTTGCATTATCATCTTCAATAAAGTCTCCTAAATGTGAATCATCTTCTTCCCCAATTGGAGTTTCTAACGACACTGGTTCTTGAGCAATTTTTAGAATTTCTCTTACTTTTTCAGTTGGTAAATCCATTTCTGCTCCAATTTCTTCAGGAGTAGGTTCGCGTCCTAAATCTTGTAATAGTTGTCTTTGGATACGAACTAATTTATTGATTGTTTCTACCATATGAACTGGAATACGAATAGTACGTGCTTGGTCAGCAATCGCACGAGTAATTGCTTGACGAATCCACCATGTAGCATAAGTTGAAAACTTAAATCCTTTTGTATGGTCAAATTTTTCAACAGCTTTCATTAAGCCCATATTTCCTTCTTGAATTAAATCTAAAAATTGCATTCCACGTCCTACATAACGTTTTGCAATCGAAACTACTAAACGTAAGTTAGCTTCTGCTAATTCTTGTTTTGCTTCTTGATCTCCTTGTTGAATACGTAAAGCAAGGTTTACTTCTTCATCCGCACTTAATAATGGAACACGTCCAATTTCTTTTAAATACATACGAACAGAGTCATTAATTTTTACATTTGACGATAAAGCTGTTTCGTCTTCTGTCATTTCTACTTCAGGTTCTTTTGCAGATTCTGAAGATAATTGACGACTAGTTGGTCCACCATCTGCATCTACTACACTCACACCAGCATCTTCGAATTGTTGGATTAATTTATCCATTCCTTCTGCATCTAATTCATATGGAATCGCAATTTGCGCTGATAAATCATCATATAAAATTTGCCCAAACAATTTTCGTTCTGCTAGCAATTTACTTGTAGCTTCTTTTAGCGTTTGACCATTCTTATTGTTTTCAACTGTCATCCACTATTCCTCCATTCATGATTTTTTTAATTGTTTCTGAATATTAACTAACTCCATCATCAATTGATTTGCTCTAGTAGCATCATTTGATAATTGAGCTTCTTTCATTTCTTGCATACATCTTTGATATTGTTGTTTTAAATCTTCTTTTTTCGATAAAAAATACATTAAGTCATGAATTTCTTTTTCCGTACATTCTTCAGGCATTTCTAGCCATTCAATCATCGATAATAGATTACGATTCACTGCATCGGATTCATCTAAAAAATTCATAAATTCTTGTACAAGTAATTCTTCAAGATGCTGCTCACGATAGCTTCTCAACAAAATATAAAATTGTTGATAATCTACATAAGGAAATTCAAACTCTTCATTTTCTCTTGCTAAATAACTCCATGCTTCCGGAGAATGTAATAGACGATACAGAAGTTGCTTTTGAGAAACTTCCATTGGACCATCCTGTGAAATTCTCATAGGACTTGCCGTCCACTCCCCTGTTGAGTGAGAAGATTGTTGCTTGAATTTTCGTTGAACAAAATTGACTTGACTGGAAAGTAATTCTGCGGATATTCCGTATTCATCTGCCAATGATTTAATCGCAAATTCACGTTCAATTGGTTTAGAAATTTTTGCCAATTCAATCGTCATTTGTTCTAAAAATTGTACTTTTTCTCGTTCAATTTCTAATCGATATTGTTTTGAAAAATATCTCTTTTTAAACTGGAAAACAGATTCTGTATGATGAGCTAATTGTTCAAGATAAGCTTCTGCACCTCTTTGTTGAATAAATTCATCTGGGTCCTTTCCAGCATCTAAAGATAAGATTGAAATCGTTAAAGCTGAATTTTCTTGCAATAATTCAATTGCCCGATTCGTTGCATCTAAACCTGCCCTATCACTATCATAAGCAATAATAATTTCATTTGCTACTCGTGATAAAATTTGGATTTGTTCTTTTGTTAAAGAAGTCCCCATTGATGCTACACCGTTTTTAGCACCAGCTTGCCAAGAAGCAATGACATCCATATATCCTTCATATAAGACAACTTGTCCAGTTTTACGAATCGCTGATTTTGCTAAATCATAATTAAATAAGAACTGTCGCTTATTAAAAATAGGTGTTTCAGAACTATTTAAATATTTCGCTTCTTGTTCATCGACCATTTCCTCATCATTAGGTAAAATCCGACCAGAAAAAGCAATCACTTTTCCTTGCTCATTACGAAGCGGAATCATAATTCTATGATAAAAACGATCGATAAAATCATCATTTCTTGCAATGAATAGTCCTGATTCTTCCATTTGTTGAGGTGTTAATGGGATTTGTTTAATCAAATTCGTCACATAAGTGCGATCTTTTAATGCTAGTCCCATTTTAAAGGTTTGAATCGTCTCTAGTGTATATCCTCTATGTTGAAGATACTCTAAAGCTTTTTCACCTCCACGTGTTTGTAATAACACATGTTGATAAAATTCAGCAGCTTTTTCATGAGCCGCAACAATCGGTTGATAAGTATCTTGAACAGATGGTCGAGAACTCAAATATTTATTTTCAAATGGGATTTGAGCTAATTCTGCAACTTTTGCTACGGATTCAACAAAAGAAAGTCCTTCAATCTCTGATATAAATGAAAAAACAGTTCCTCCTCTACCACAACTAAAGCAATGATAGATTTGTTTTTCCTCAGTTACTGAAAATGAAGGTGTCCGTTCATCATGAAAAGGACAATGGCCAAAATAGTTCTTCCCTCGTTTTTTCAAAGAAACATACTGACTTACAATATCGACAATATTTACTTGCGATTGAATCTGATTCAGCGTTTCTTCAGGGATGACTTGACTCATAAACTGCCTCCTTTTCCTGAATTATTAAGGAACTTTTCCTTTTACACCTAATATCCCTAATGATACAGGATATATATTATCATCAATTGAAAATTGTTTCAACTAATTTAGCTTTTCTATTATAAAAAATTTCATTCTATTTTAACTGAAATTTAAAATATAAAAAACTCAAGAATCGCTACTATTTTAACGATTCTTGAGTTCGATAAATCTAGGAATAATCCTAGCCTAATTTGTTATAGTATTCAACGATTAATGATTCGTCAACATCAGATGTTAACTCATCACGTAATGGTAGACGGTTTAATGAACCTTCTAATTTTTCTTCATCAAATGTAACAAATTCTGGACGTCCATATAAAGATTCTAAAGATTCTTTAATGATTGTTAAGTTACGTGATTTTTCACGAACACCAACAACATCTCCAACTTGTACTTGGAATGAAGGGATATCTACACGTTTACCATTTACAGTAACGTGACCGTGGTTTACTAATTGACGAGCTTGACGACGAGTTGAAGCTAATCCTAAACGGTAAACTACGTTATCTAAACGTTGTTCTAGAAGGATCATGAAGTTTTCACCATGTTTTCCTTCTTTAATTTTGCCAGCTTTTTTGAATAAAGTAGCAAATTGACGTTCGTTCATACCATACATATGACGTAATTTTTGTTTTTCTTGTAATTGTTGACCATACTCAGATAATTTACTACGGTTATTTGGTCCGTGTTGACCTGGTGCGTATGGACGACGAGCGATTTCTTTTCCTGTTCCTGAAAGTGAAATTCCTAAACGACGAGATAACTTCCAGCTTGGTCCAGTGTAACGTGACATTGAACATTCCTCCAATAATAAAAAATTTTTTTTGGAGTAAAATAATTGCGAAACAGTAGATTCGTGCAGTCTCTACTAGGGTTCACCTTTGCAGCCGTGGTTACTACCTTCCTCTTAATGGATAGGACTGTTGACGAGCTTCTCTTATTTCTGCTGCATATTTTACACAAAAATTATTGTATCAGATGTTTGAATAAAATGCAAACTATTTTATACGATTTCTTCCCATTTCATTTGAATATTCGCACATCGATTTCCATCCTGCGAAATTAAATGATACGTTTGTCTTCTCTCTTGACTTTCTAATGTATTTTCTTCCCATAAAGTCGAACATGAAATCGTTGATTCTGGTAATACTTCTTTTTCATATTTAATCACAACTTGTTTCAACTGATGATCCTCTATAAACTCCATTCCTAATTCACTAAAAGCAAAATCAAAGTATCGAGCATTATTAACGTGGAGATTAGCATCAATATCATTGATTCGAATTTTGTATTCCCCCGTTGTAGCATCTGAAAAATCTTTTTTAGGAATTCGAGTTGCTTTTCTCATTTCTTTTCCAATAGATAGTGGATATTCCAACACAACTTCTTCATCTATTGAAACAATTTTGCGTGCCTTCATATCAAGCATTGCAAATGTCGTGATACATTTAAACAACTCTTCTCTTTCTTTTGAAAGAATACGATATTCACGGTAAGTAAAAAATTTATTATAGCTAATCGCTTGTGTTTCAATGATCACTTCTTCATCTACTTTTGGCATACGCTGAATCTCAATTTCGTGTTGAATCACGATCCATGTATAGCCTTTTTCATAAATTAAGTTTGGATTTTGTAATTGTTGTTGTTGCTTTCTAGAAGCTAACATCATCATTCCTAGAGCTTGGCTTAATAATAAATTCTCTTTCCAATCACATTCATAAGGAAGAATTGTACGCTCTATTTGGCAAATTACGTCAACCGTCATAGCAGCCTCCTATTAGTTCCAAATATCTTCACTATTTTCATTTAATACCGATACAATTTCTCCTTTATGGAAAATCACAATTGTATCTGTTGGTAAATGCATCATATCATAAAAGCTAGGATAATCCGGGAAAATTTCATAAGCTTTTGCTCCTGATAATGGTTGAGATTCAATTTCTTGATCCACAGGTGCTACATACCATGTTTCATCATCAAAACGATGCGCATAAAAATCTTCCACTTCAAATGTATGATTTGCAATAATAACAGGACTATCAAAACGGAATGGAACTAACTTTCCTAATGTTTTCGTACGTTTCCCTGCTTTAAATGTTTTTTGAACAATCTCTAAGAAATAACTACAATCTGTAATCCATTCCTCTAATTGTTTTTGTTCATAATTCGGAACGCAAACATGATACTCATTTTCAATGGACACAACTTTAATATTTCCATAATGAATTGGAATCAATTGATTTAATTCTTCTAAATTTTCTTCAAAATACTCTTCTACAATCGTTAATAAATCTTCTACTTCTTTTTGATAAGCCTCTTTGGCTTCTACAATAAATAAATGTTCTTGAATTGTTCTCGTAAATTTCATTTCATCACTCCTTGTATTCTAGTATACAGTATTTGAAACATTTTTTCTTGTATCTTCCCCTCATACTAATAAATTTGTTATACTAGAGTCACTAAGGGGGCTTATTATGAACGAGCATTTATTTTATAAATTTTATCAAAAAACACCGCTAGAAAGAAAAAATATTTTAACAAACTTATCTCATTTATCAGATGAAAAAAAAGCAAACTTATTAACTGGATTTAACTTACCAGAATCTGTAGCTAATCAAATGATTGAAAATCAAATCGGACTATATGATTTACCACTTGGAATTGTTCCTGAAGTTACCGTAAATGGTAAAACTTATACTGTTCCAATGGTAACAGAGGAACCTTCCGTCATTGCTGCAGCAAGTAATGGTTGTAAAATCATTCATCGTTCTGGGGGATTTACTACTACTCAAGAAAAGAGAGAAATGATTGGTGAAATTGCAATCTATGATTCCCCATATTCTATAGAAGAAATAGAGAAAAAACTTTCAAAGGAAATCGATCATTTATTTACTATTGCTCATGAAGCCCACCCTTCTATTGTGAAACGCGGTGGTGGAATCCAATCGATTTGGGTAGAGAAAAAACAACATCCAAATCATACGTTTTATGTATTTTATATTTCTGTAGATACAAAGGAAGCAATGGGGGCAAATATTTTAAATACGATTTTAGAAGCCTTAGTTTCTCCTATCGAAACTTTTACAAATGGAACTTGTATTATGGCAATTTTATCGAATTTGTCAACTCATTCCGTTGTCACGACTACATGCCATATTCCTTTTGAAAATTTAGAAACAAAGACAATCTCAGGTGAAGAAATTGCCCGTAGAATTGAAATTGCTAGCGAACTATCCCAAGTCGATCCTTATCGTGCTGCTACTCATAATAAAGGAATTATGAATGGAATTGATGCAGTTGTTATTGCAACTGGAAATGATTGGCGAGCCATTGAAGCTGGAGCACATGCATATGCAACTCTATCAGGAACTTATCAACCTTTTAGTAAATGGTTTATCCATAATGATAAGAAATTAGTAGGAACATTAAGTATTCCAATGCCTATCGGAACAGTTGGTGGTTCTATATCAATTCATCCTGCTGCTCAATTTTCTCATGAATTATTGATGAATCCATCTGCTAAAGAATTAGCAGTAATTATTGCTTCTATAGGTTTAGCACAAAATTTTGCCGCCTTAAAAGCATTAGTAACCGATGGGATTCAAAAAGGACATATGAATTTACAAGTAAAATCTCTAGCTTTAACGGCTGGAGCAACAGAAGAAGAAATTCCACAAATTATCCAATTACTGAAAGAACAAAAACATTTAAATTTAGAAACCGTACAAAAAATATTAGAAAGCATTAGATAAGCATAAAAGCCATGATATTCGCAAATCCGAATATCATGGCTTTCGTTACTACTTCAGAAAAATCTATTTCTTTATCTTTCGTCTTCTGTGTATTCCATCAATGTAAAGATGTCATATCCTTCGATTTTTTCACGGCCTTTTAAGTCTGTTAATTCCACTAAAAATGCTAAACCAACAACTTCTCCACCTAATTTTTCAACTAATTTAGCACAAGCATCCATTGTTCCACCTGTTGCTAATAAGTCATCACAAATTAATACTTTTTGACCTGGTTTTACAGCATCTTTATGTAAATGTAATTCTGCAGTACCATATTCTAAATCATATTCTACAGAAACTGTTTCACGAGGTAATTTTCCTTTTTTTCGTGCTGGTGCAAAACCAATTCCTAATTCATATGCAACAGGACACCCAACGATAAATCCACGAGCTTCAGGACCAACAATCATGTCAGCTCCTCTACTTTTCGCATAGTCTACAATTTGTTGTGTCGCATATTGGTATGCTTTCCCATCTGCCATTAAAGGTGAAATATCTCTAAAAATAATACCTTCTTTAGGGTAGTTTGGTACACTTGCAATGTAATTTTTTAAATTCATTTTTATTCCTCCATATTTGTCAGCCAATTTGTTAATTCAGAAAATTGACTATAGATAAATACTCTTTCGAGCCAAAGTTCTTCTTGCAATTGTTTCATTAAGGTTGACTGCATTAAATCCATTGATGTGGATTCTGGATTTAAACTTAAACAGCCGTTTTCTATTATAACAAATTTTAATTCAAAAAACACTTTTAAAATTACTTTAAATTGATCTAAAGGAATTTTTAAATAAGTGGCTAATTCTCCTGTTTTTTCATTATAGGGTACATTTGAATGTGTTTTTAAATATTGATAAACAGCCACAAATCGTTCCCTTGTGGGGATTCCCATTGTCATAATAGATTTAGGTGTATACGCAATAATATACATTTTTTGCGTATAGGAATGTTTACGAAATTCTTGAATCACTTCTTTAGATTGCGGACAATCAAAGAATACAATCGAATTAAAATCCTCTTGTTTTTCTTCTTTTATCCATTCTTCCATTGAAAAGACTTTAGAACTTGTATCAATTCTTTCACTCACTAATGGTTTTAGAGCATCTCTTTCAACTAAATAAGCTGCCTTCTTCACTGATAAATGTTCTGGTCGAATTTTATTGGTACGCCAATCAAAAATTAACGCATCTTTAACAGAGATATCTTTTAACATTAATTGAGGTAAACGATTTTGTTGCCATTCATTAATTTCTAAAGTCCCAATGACTTCAACCTCTGCTTGAAGATTTAAGCTATCTGCCCATTCTCCTTTATTAAAAATTAAAGCCTGTAACTGATTCTGTTCAGAATTCAACGTTAATTTTAAATGCTGCTGTTGAGCACCAATCTTTTGTTTTTGACCTACTAATATATTACTAATTTTAAAAATCGGTTCAGCATTATTCGTTCCATATGGTTTTAATGCTTGAAGAGAATCGATAAACTCAACATTTACTTGCGAAAGTGATAATGCTTCTTCGATAGGAATTACTTTTTCATCTTCCAACAATTCGGGATGCTGTTTCGCATAAGTTTCGATAGCTTCCATAAATCCTGGTAACATCACTGTTTCGACACTTAGTCCAGCAGCCATATGATGGCCTCCAAATTTAGCTAAAGTCTCTTGGCAATAAGATAGTGCATCATAGAGATTAAACTGAGCGCAAGATCTTGCAGAACCTTTTGCCATTAATCCATCTGATTGAATTCCTAAAACAATCGTCGGTTTTTGTAATTGTTCGACGATTCGACTCGCAACAATTCCCAATACACCTTCATGCCAATTAGATTGAGCTAATACTAACACTTTGTGATCTATTTGAGCTTTGGCTAATTCTAATGCTTCTTTTGTAATATCATCTACAATTTGTTTTCTCTTAGCATTTTCTTGTTGCATTAAAGTCACAACTTCTTGAGCGACTTCATCATCAAAAGTCGTAAATAAAGCAACCCCTGGAGTCGCATCTCCAAGTCTTCCAAGAGCATTTAAACAAGGACCTACTTGAAACCCTATTGTTTTTTCATCTATTGAACCAGGAATTAATTGTAATTCTTGAAATAAGTAACTTAACCCAATTCGCTCCGTTTGATTTAATTGTTGCAAACCTAATTTTACTAAACTACGATTTTCATCCGTTAAACTAACTAGGTCTGCAATTGTTCCAATACAAGCAATTTCTGCTAATTCAACAGGAAGTTCTCCTAATAATGCATGTGCTAATTTAAAAGCAACTCCTGCTCCAGATAAATCTCCAAATGGATACTCACCATCGGGATGGCGAGGATGTATCACTGCATAAGCTTTAGGGAGAACAGGAGGAATCTCATGGTGATCTGTTACAATAACATCACATTGTTGACTCATTGCCCATTCAACACTTTCATGAGCCGCAATTCCACAGTCAACCGTTATAATTAAAGATACTCCTTTTTCAAGATACTCTTCAAAAACACGGATATTCGGACCATATCCATCTATAAAACGATTTGGTAGATAATATTCTACTTGTGCACCCATCATTTCTAATGTTTCGTATAATACTGCAGTACTAGTAATACCGTCAGCATCATAGTCCCCGAATATTAAAATACTTTCATCCGTTTCAATCGCTTGTTGAATACGTTGAATTGCTTTTTCCATATCATACATTAAATATGGATCATGCCATAATGTCGGTGAAGATGATAGAAATTCTTGAATTTGTTCCTCAGTTTGATATCCTCTTCTCCTACAAATTTGAATCAATAAAGGAGAAAGTCCTAATGCTTTCGCAATTTCTTTTGAACTTTCCTCTATCTCATTATTGATTAAATCCCATTTAGCATTTGCAAAAGACATCCTATCACCTCCAGAACTTATTTTTTATTAAATAATTTTAAAATACTCATGTCTCCAATTTTTGGGAAACAGAAGTTTAATTTTGCTGCAAGATTCATACTATACGGTACATTCACTTCTCTTTTTTGAAGTTTCATTCCTCGAACAATTTTTCTTGCAACTTCCTTACTTGTTAAAACATACCTAGACACACTTGCTAAATATTTTCCTGTGGGTTCTGCTTTTTCAAAAAATTGAGTAGCAATTGGTCCAGGATTGACCGTCATTACATGAATGCCTTGTTCTTTTAATTCTAATCGTAAAGCATTGGAATAACCTAACACTCCAAATTTTGAAGCTGAATAAACCGAAGTTTTTGGAGTTGCTGTTTTTCCAGCTTGAGAAGCAATTTGTACGAACATTCCTGATTTTTTCTGAATGAATTTAGGAAGATATTGTTGAGTGATTTGAATCAAAGTATATAAATTCAATTGTAACATTTCTTCAATTTCTTCTTTTGATAAATCAACAGCTTGTTTTAAATATCCTCTACCTGCATTATTAATGACAATATCGACATCAATGGATTGAATTTTTTCTAATAGTAATTCTACTTTAACTACATTCGATAAATCACAGGCATAATAATAGACGGGTTGATTTGTCCATTGTTGACAAGTGTTAGCTACTTTCTTTAAGACTTCCTCACGTCTTGCCACTAATATTAAACCGGCTTGTTGTTTGGCACATTCATAAGCTAATTGTTCGCCTAAGCCTCCACTAGCTCCTGTAATCAATACCATTTTCCCATTTATTGAAAACTGTTCACGTTTTACCATATTAATTTCTTCCAATCGTAAATGTATCAAAATCTTTAACTACTTTTGTTTGTGGGAATACTTTACGAGCTTCCTGTTCTAATTGACTCACTTGATGCCCTAAATAACGCGCACTAATATGAGTTAAATACAATTGTTGAACATTCGCTTCTAAAGCAATCGTTGCCGCTTGTTTACTTGTTGAATGGAAATGTTGACGAGCAGTTTTTTCTTTATCCGCTTCATAAGTAGCTTCATGAACGAGAACATTAGCATTTTGCGATAAAGTAATACTTTTTGGAGTAAATCTTGTATCTCCACAGATTACAACAACACGTCCCTTAATATCCTCGCTCACATAGTCTTTTCCATCAATGACACGACCATCCTCTAAAGTAACAACTTCTCCACGTTTTAATCGACCAAAGACAGGACCAAATGGGACTCCTATAGCTCTTAATTCTTCTGCCTTTAACTCACCAATTTGGTCAGATTCTGTAATTCGAAATCCATAAGAAGGAATTCCATGTTCTAACTTCATCGCTTCTACTCTGAATTGTTGATCAGAAAATAATACTCCATCCTCTTCAAATTCCACAACTTTCAATGGATAGCCCAATTTCGAATAAGAAACAGAAATACTCGCATCAATAAAACGTTTAATGCCTTTTGGCCCATAAACGATTAATTCATCTTCTCCACCTTGGAATGATCGACTCGTTAATAAGCCTGGCAACCCAAAAATATGATCTCCATGAAGATGGGTAATAAATATTTTTTAATTTTTCCTGGTCGAATGGTTGTATTTAAAATTTGTTGTTGCGTTGCTTCTCCGCAATCAAATAACCAAATTTCATTTCTTTCATCTAATAGTTTCAAAGCGATTGACGAAACATTTCTCATTTTGGCTGGAACCCCAGCACCTGTACCTAAAAATTGTAATTCCATAATGGCTCCTAACTACCTCTTAATGTTTGATAAATCATTTTTGCAATCCACAAACCTTGTTGATGTGCCCCAGTTGTATTTACGATAGACGCTTTTTCATAAAACCAATCTGGATGTGTACTTGATTCAGATTTCCAATCAATATAATGAACATTTGAATATTTTTGTGCCAAACTTTCAGAAATATGATTAATTTCTTGTTGCCAAGTGCGATTAATCGTATTTGACACTAAGAAGATTTGTTTGTCCATACCAATATTTTTTAAAACAGCATCTAATTGTCCTTTAGTATATGCTCCATTACTTCCTACCATTAATACAATGATATCCCCTAATTGTTTTTGTTCTTTCAATTGGTCAATCATTTCTCCTAATTCAAATACTTGAAGATCTCTATTTGCACTAATTACTGCATTTGGATATAATGTCGGAATTTCTTGTGCCATTGCTAATAACATCGTATCTCCAATAAATGTAATAGAAGTATTTGAACTAAAGACTGTTTCTTCTCTACTAAGTCCTTGAATATTATTAATCGTTTTAACAACTTTCTTATCAGTATTACGTGTGTTTTGTGACAAGGATTCACTTGCCAATATTACTTCTTGTAAAGCTGATTCTTGAGCTGATAATCTCGGACTTGCTTGAATAAATCCAATCAATAAAATCAATACAACTGCAGCACTATAAACCATTTTTACAGTTCTACGAGTCGAATGAGTCCATTGAGCAGATAATTGATTCATCACTTTAGAGAATTTCCCTTTTTCAAACAATTGATACCAAAGTTCCCCTAAAATAACTAATAACACAATTTCTACAATTCTATGTAAAAAAGGCGTAGAACTTGTATCCCCAATTTTAGCTTGGTATAAAACCGATAAAGGTAAATACCATAAGTAATAAGAAAGACTTCTTCTTCCAATAACTGTTAAAGGTTTTAAACGGAAAAATAATGATGTTACTGATTTAGGATGCAATGAAATCATTATTAAAGCAGCCACAATTACATCAAAGATAAACATTCCACCTCTAAATGTTAAATGACTATGCTCTTTCATTATAAATAAGGTTAGAACTAATAATACAATTGGTACAAAACGAATGACTGACTCATAACGATATTTTTGAATATATTCCCCATAAAATCTTTGAATTGGAAATAATAAGGCTACAACTGCTCCTGTTAAAACAGAAAAAGCTCGTGTGTCCGTACCAAAGAAAATTCTTAGGAAGTGAACATTTGAAAAATCTTTTGTAATCATTAATAAAACAGAAGCTACTAAAAGAGCAAGCACTACCTTTTGTAACACTTGATGTTTTTTAATCATCACACTTAAAAATACAAATAAAATTGGCCACAATAAATAATATTGAACTGCTAATGACATATACCATAAATGAGAAAATGGCGATTGCGTTAATACCGTTATCGCATGATCATTTTCCTGAATAATTTGCCACCAGTTATTCATAAAGAATAAATTGGAAACCATTGTACTTCTTAAATTCACTAAGAGTTCCCTTTGAAATAGCAATAAATAAAAAATAACTGCTACTATCATCGCAAACGTTGGAATAATAATTCGTTTTAATCTTTTCGTTAAAAATGACTTTAATGGTACTTTTCCATTTTTCATTAAAGAATCCATTAGACTAGCAGTCATAAAATAGCCTGATAATAGTAAAAAGATATTTAAGCCTAGAAATCCACCTGGAATACGGTAAGCCATCATTTGATGGCCTACTATACTCATAATCGCAATGGCTCTTAAACCATCAAAAGCTGCGATATAATCTCGTTTTTCAATTTCAGTTCTATCAATCATGACATCACCTAATCGACAAACTCAAAGACAAATTTACGAATTCTAACCATATCACCGTTTTCAGCACCTTGACTACGTAAGGCAGCATCGACACCCATTCCACGTAATTGACGTGAAAAACGCATCACAGATTCATCATGTTCCATATTCGTCATTAAGAATAATTTTTCTAGTTTTTCTCCATATAATACCCATGTACCATCAGGATCTCTTGTAATATCAAATGGACGTTCTTCTTCTTCCAATCCATAAACCATATGAGTTTGAGCTTCTTGTACTTCATCTAATGGGAAGAATTCTGTTTCTTCTAATATTTCTGCTGTTCTTGCTAGTAGTGCTTGTAAGCCATCTTTACGATAAGCAGAAATCGGGAAAATTTCAGGCATTTCTTGACCATCTGGTAAGTTTTCTTGTAAATCTTTTTTAAATTGTTCTAATAATTCTTCAGACTGTGGCTGATCCATTTTATTTGCAACAATAATCATTGGACGTTCTAGTAATCTTAAATGATAAGAACCTAGTTCTTGCATAATGACTTGATAATCTTCATAAGGATTTCTTCCTTCCATTGAAGCCATATCAATGACATGTAGTAATACTTTTGTACGTTCAATATGTTTTAAGAAATGGATTCCTAAACCAACGCCCATATGAGCTCCTTCGATTAATCCAGGAAGGTCAGCTACAACAAATTGTTCACCATTTGGAGCTTGTGTCATCCCTAATTGTGGATTTAAAGTTGTAAAATGATAATCCGCAATTTTTGGTTTTGCGCTAGAAATTACCGATAATAAAGTTGATTTTCCTACAGATGGGAATCCAACTAAACCGACATCTGCTAATACTTTTAATTCTAATTCAATTTCAAATTCTTCTCCTGGTTCTCCATTTTCAGCAATATCTGGAGCCGGATTTTTATGAGTAGCAAAGCGAATATTTCCACGGCCTCCACGACCACCCTTTGCTACTACTACTTCTTGATCTACTTCTACTAAGTCTGCAATCAATTCTTTTGTTTGAGCATTACGAACAATTGTTCCAGCAGGTACTTTAACAATTAAGTCATCTGCTCCACGACCATACATACTTTTACTCATCCCATTTTCACCAGGTTTTGCCTTAAAATGACGTTTGTGACGGAAATCTAATAACGTTCTAAGTCCTGAATCGACTTTAAAAATGACACTACCGCCTCGTCCGCCATCTCCACCAGCAGGACCTCCATCTGGGACGTATTTTTCTCTTCTAAATGCTACCATACCGTTACCACCGTCTCCGGCTTTCACCCATATCGTCGCACGATCATAAAAAACTGCCATTAGGATTTACTCCTTTCTTATTTTTAGTAACTATTTAACAATTAACTCTGTGAAGTCAGCAAACTCTAAAATCATTAGCGCTAATTCACGTAAGAAACGTAAACGATTTGTACGAATTTCTTCATTATCAACCATGACCATATTTTCATTAAAGAATTCATGAATTTTTGGAGTAATCGATGCAAATGCTGCAAATTTTTCTTCAGCTGAATAGTTCTCGAAGTCTTTTCTTAAAGTAGCAATTGATTCTACTAATTGACGTTCACTTTCTGTCTCAACTTTATCTAATGAGTATTCTGAAGAATGACGAGCTTCGTCAAATCCTTTTGCACTAATATTAATCACACGGTTTAAAGCTTCAGTAATATCTTTGATTTCTGAAGTAGTCACTTCTTTTTCTAATACTGCTACTGCCTGCATTTTTTCTGGAACACTATTAGAGTTAGAATTTAATACTGCTTCAATCACATCATGACGTTTTGAAATTGAAGTCATTCTTTGTGCAAGTCTTTCACGAATAAATCCTAAAATAAATGCTTGAACATCTTCTTTCTTATCCACTAAGAATGATGCATAATCCAATGCTAATAATGTTTTAGCGAAATCATCAATGTCTAAGTGCCATTCGAACGCTTCTAAAATTTGTACTAATCCCATTACTTGACGACGTAATGCATAAGGGTCATTTGATCCTGTTGGTAACATACCTGCTGCTGTAAAGCTTAAGAATGTATCTAATTTATCTGCAATCGCTAATAATGCACCTGGAACTGATGAAGGTAATTCAGCATCTGCACTAATTGGCATGTAATGTTCACGAATCGCTCTAGCTACTTCTGGAGTTTCTCCATAATTTTTCGAATAAATTTCACCCATAATTCCTTGTAATTCTGGGAATTCACCAACCATATTCGTTACTAAGTCAAATTTATAAATTTCAGCTGCACGTTGAGCTGTTTCAACATCTTTTGCATCTAAGTTTAATTCACTTGCAATACGCCCTACTAATAATTGAACACGATTCATTTTTTCAGTCATTGAACCAATTTTCGCATGGAAGTTTAATGTTTCTAATTTCTTCAAGAATGCTGTCATTGGAACTTTTTTATCTTCTTCATAGAAGAATAAAGCATCTTCTAGACGAGCTGTTAATACTTTTTGATTTCCTTTTGCGACATTTTCAATCATGTAGTCATTTCCGTTACGTGCAGAAATGAAATAAGGTTGTAATTTACCTTTAGCATTATACACAACAAAGTAACGTTGGTGTTCTTTCATAGAAGTGACTAATACTGGTTCTGGAACAACTAAATATTTTTCATCAAATGTTCCAGCAAATGCTGTTGGATATTCTAAAATAGAACTTACTTCTTCTAATAATTCTTCATCAATTGGAACTATCCAAGCATTTTTAGCTGCTAATTCTTCAATTTGTTTACGAACTAACGCTTTTCTTTCATCTTGATTTACAATTACAAATTGTTCCGCTAAAGCTTTTTCATATTGTTCTGGGCTAGCAATCTCAGTATCTTTTCCTAAGAAACGATGTCCTCTTGAAACTCGACCAGCTTTCACATCTAATACTTGAATTTCTTCAATGACTTCTTCTCCATATAAAGCAACAATCCAATGAATTGGACGTAAATATTCAAAAGTATGAGCAGCCCAACGCATTGTAACTGGGAATTTCATATCTGTAATAACTGAAGATAAATTCTTAACAACTTCTTTTGTAGATTTACCTTTTAATAATTGTTTAACGTGAATATAGTCCACATCTTTAATTGTTTCCACATAAATGTCGTCTGTTGTTAATCCTTTTCCACGAACAAATCCTTCAGCAGCTTTTGTCCAAGCTCCATCTTTTTGAGCAATCGCTAATGATGGACCTTTGAAAATTTCAATACGGTCCTTTTGCTCTTCTTCTAATCCATTTACACGAACAGCTAATCTTCTTGGTGTTGCAAAAGCTTCTACAGATTCAAAAGCTAAGTTTTCTTGTTTGAAAAAGTCTTCTACACGAGTTGCTAATTGTTCTGAACTTGTACGAACATATTGTGCTGGTAATTCTTCTAAACCAATTTCTAATAATAATGATTTTGTCATAATTGTCCTCCTAATGTTACTAGACTATCCTATTAGTCTTTCAATAATGGGAATCCTAAAGATTCTCTTTCAGCTACGAATGTTTTAGCAATTGTACGGGCCATTTTACGAATACGACCTAAAAATCCTGCACGGTCTGTCGCAGAAATAATGCCACGTGCATCCATTAAGTTAAAGGCATGAGAGCATTTTAATACACAGTCATAAGCTGGGTGAACAAGACCTTTTTCCATTAGGATTGTTGCTTCTTTTTCATATTCAGTAAATAATTGCATTAATAATTCAGGATTACTTTCTTCAAATGCATATTTAGAATGTTCAAATTCTGGTTGTTTGAAAATATCTCCATATTTTACATCACCAGTCCACACTAAATCATATACACTTTCTACTTCTTGGATATAAGAAGCTAAACGTTCTAGTCCATAAGTAATTTCACTTGTTACTGGGTGACATTCTAATCCCCCTACTTGTTGGAAGTATGTAAATTGAGTGACTTCCATTCCATCTAACCATACTTCCCATCCAAGACCAGCACAGCCTAGTGATGGATTTTCCCAGTTATCTTCAACGAAACGAATATCATGTTCTAATGGGTCAATCCCTAATGCAATTAAACTTCCGATATATAACTCTTGAATGTTTTCAGGAGATGGTTTCATAACAACTTGGAATTGATGATGTTGGAATAAACGATTTGGATTTTCACCATAACGACCATCAGCTGGACGGCGAGATGGTTCTACATAGGCAGCATTCCATGGTTCTGGTCCAATCGCACGTAAAAAAGTATATGGACTCATTGTTCCAGCACCTTTTTCAGTATCATAAGCTTGTAATAATAAACAGCCTTGATTTGACCAATAATTTTGTAATGTTAAAATAATTTCTTGTACTGTTAATTTTTTTGACATAGTATTCCTACTTTCTATAATTTTTATGACAGGATAAAATTCATCTAGAATCTCTTATTGTAAAATGAAGTCTTTCCTCCTTTTCCCTATAAAAAAATCCCTATGTACACTAAAAAAGCATACATAGGGACGATTCATCGCGGTTCCACCCTAATTTCTTAGAAAACTCTAAGCTTCATTGTTGATTGACTCCAATGCGCCACTATTAATTCTCTATCAAACGGATTCCACCTAGCCCGCTCTCTCTATACATATCTAGAATTAAAGTCTCATTTTCAACATCATATTTACTGCATTAATATTACTGATTTTTCCTTCAAAAGTCAAGTTATATCAATCATTTGTTAGCTTTTAACACTTCATCATGATATAATTTTTTCATTCTTAAAGGGGGGAAATTTTATGCGTTGTGCTTGGGCAACTATTTCTGAACTCGATCAAAAATATCATGATGAAGAATGGGGAGTTCCTTGTTTTGATGATCAAAAACTATTTGAGATATTGACTTTAGAAGTGATGCAAGCGGGACTTAGTTGGTCGACCATTTTGAAAAAACGAGAAGGTTTCAGAGAATCCTTCGAACAATTTGAAATCCATAAAGTTAGTCAATTTACAAAAGATGATGTAGAAACATTACTCCAAAATCCTAAAATTATTCGTCATCGTCAAAAGATTGAAGCGACTATTCAAAATGCGAAAATTATTTTGCAACTACAAAAACAATACGGAAGTTTTCATGAATTTTTATGGAGCAAGTTTGAACACACTCCCATCATCAATCATTGGGAAAAAATGGAAGATGTTCCATCTTCTACTCCACTAACTGAACAATTATGTAAAGAATTTAAAAAAATGGGTTTTAAGTTTATCGGACCGACTACTCTCTATTCATTTTTACAAGCATCTGGCATCATCAATGATCACCTTGATTCTTGTCCATTTAAACACAAATAAAGACTTTTATGCGCGCATAAAAGTCTTTATTTTGATTACATCCATTTAGAATAATCGTCATCTTCCATAGCTTCTACTGTTCCAAGTAAATAACCATTCCCTACTTGAGAGAAGAAGTCATGGTTACTTGTACCTGTTGAAATACCATTCATCACAATTGGATCCACATCTTCAGCTGTGTCTGGGAATAATGGATCAAACCCTAAATTTTGTAAAGCCTTATTCGCATTATATCGAATGAATACTTTTACTTTTTCAGTCCAACCAACTTGATCATAAATTGATTGTGTATACTTCACTTCATTTTGATACAATTCTAAACATAATTGATAAACCCACATTTTAAGAGTTTCTTGTTCTTCTAATGGTAATTCATTGTATCCTTGTTGGAATTTATAGCCTGTATAAGTTCCGTGAACAGATTCATCACGAATAATTAATTTAATAATTTCCGCTACATTAGCTAATTTATTATTTCCTAAATAATACAATGGTGTAAAGAAGCCGCTATAGAATAAAAATGTTTCTAACATAGTTGAAGCTACTTTCATTTTTAGTGCATCTCTACTTTGATAAATTTCATTAATTTTTTGAGCTTTATATTGTAAAAACTCATTATTATTTGTCCACTCAAAAATTTCTTCGATTTCAGCTTTTGTATGTAAAGTACTGAAAATCGTTGAATAACTTTTCGCATGAACAGATTCCATAAATTGAATATTATTCCATACTGCTTCTTCATGTTGTGTACGAACATAGTCTTTCATCAGACTTGCACCTTCTTCAGATTGCAATGTATCTAATAAAGTCAATCCTCCAAATACTTTCCCTACAACATCTTTTTCAGCTGGTGATAATGTTCTCCAGTCATCTAAGTCATTTGAAACAGGAATACGAGTATCTAACCAAAATTGCTCGGTTAACTTTTCCCATGTCATTTTGTCGATCATATCTTCTACTTGGTTCCAGTCGATTGCTTTATAATAAGCTACTGGTGCAGAAGCATTTTGTGACAAAATCTCATTAAAATAACGTTTCTCACTCATGATAAGTCTCCTTTTTTGAATTAAATACTACAACTTTCGCAACCATTACTTCCAATTTCATCATTATTTTCTGTAAATGTACGAACATAATAAATTGATTTGATTCCTTTATTCCAAGCATAGTTTCTTAAGATATTTAAATCTCTTGTTGTCATTTTTCTTGTACGTCCATTTTTCCATTCATATAAACCTTCTGGTAATTCAGAACGCATGAATAATGTTAAACTCATTCCTTGGTCAATATGTTTTTGAGCTGCTGCATATACATCAATCACTTTACGCATATCAATATCATAAGCTGATTTATAATATGGTAATGTTTCATTTGATAAGAATGGTGCTGGATAATATGTTTTACCAGTTTTCTTCTCTTGACGCTCCTCAATTAAACGAGTAATTGGATGCAAGCTTGCACTTGTTTCATTTACATAGCTGATTGAGCCTGTTGGAGCAATTGCTAAACGATTTTGGTGATATAATCCATCAGCCATAACATCTGCTTTTAATTGTTTCCAATCTTCTGCCGTTGGAATTGGTAAGTTTTCAAAAATTTCTTTTACTTTTTCAGATTTAATTTCTACATCTGATTCCGTGTAAGCATCGAAATAAGTTCCTGATGCATAGGCAGATTTTTCAAAGCCATCAAATGTTACACCACGTTCTTTCGCAATTTTATGACTTGCTTTTAATGTATAGAAATTCAATAGACGGAAGTATAAATCTGTTACTTCAATCGATTCAGGCGAACCATATTCCATTTGATTTAACGCAAAGAATGTATGTAAGCCCATTGCTCCTAAACCAATTGTATGAGCTTTTTGGTTTCCATTTTTCACTGTTGGAACTGCATCGATACTTGAGTGATCTGTGACAAATGTTAATGCACGAACTGCTACTTCAATTGAACGTTCAAAATCAGGTGATTGCATTAAATTAACAATATTTGTAGAACCTAAATTACAACTAATATCCGTTCCAAGCACTTCATACTCTTGGGCATTATTAATTACTGAAGGACTTTGTACTTGTAAAATTTCTGAACATAAGTTACTCATAATGATTTTTCCATCAATTGGATTTGCTTTGTTCACTGTATCGATATTTACGATATATGGATAACCAGATTCTTGTTGTAATTTACTAATTTCTTGTTCTAAATCACGTGCACGCAATTTTGATTTACGAATTTCTGAATTATTCACCATATTCTCATACTCTTTTGTAATATCTACATAAGAGAAAGGAACACCATAAATACGTTCCACATCATATGGACTAAATAAGTACATCATATCATCATTCTTAATTAACTCGTAAAACTTATCTGGAACTACTAGCCCTAATGATAATGTTTTAACACGAATTTTTTCATCCGCATTTTCTTTTTTAGTCGACAAGAATGATACGATATCTGGGTGGAAAACATTTAAATAAACGGCTCCTGCACCATTACGTTGTCCTAATTGGTTTGAATAACTGAAACTATCTTCTAATAATTTCATAATTGGAACAACCCCGCTAGAAGCATTTTCAATTTTCTTAATTGGGTCTCCAGCTGCACGAACGTTTGATAAGCTTACTCCAACGCCTCCACCAATTCTTGATAATTGTAATGCAGAGTTAATCGTACGGCCAATACTATTCATGTCATCCGTTGTTTGAATTAAGAAACAAGAAACTAATTCACCACGACGCTTTCTTCCAGCATTTAAAAATGTTGGAGTCGCTGGTTGGTAACGTTGATGAATCATCTCTTCAGCTAAGTCTCTAGCTAATTGTTCATCTCCATCTGCTAAAAATAAAGCATTAAAGACAATACGATCTTCAAAACGTTCTAAATAACGTTCGCCATCATTTGTTTTTAAAGCATATTGCTTATAAAACTTAAATGCTGACATAAATGAACGAAAACGGAATTTTTTCTTATAAATTTCTTGCATTAAGCTTTTAACAAATTCACGATCATATTTATTTAAAAACTCTTCTTCTAAATAATCATGTTCAAGTAAATAATCTAATTTTTCATCTAATGTATAGAAAAATACCGTGTTTGGATTGACATGTTCTAAGAAGAAAGCACGTACTGCTTCTTTATCCTTATGCAACGGAATTTTTCCATCAACCGGACGGTTCAATTCATTATTTAATGAAAAATATGTTACTTCTTGAGATTTACTAATTAATTTTGGACTATCCAAGTTCGCTCACCTTTTCCTTTATTATAGTTACGTCTTTTTGAGTTCCATGAAACTCAAAACAATGCAATAGTGGAACTTCATAAGTAGCAGAAATAATTTTTGCTGTTTGACAAAAGGACGTATTAAAATTGCGATTTCCAGAACCAGCTACTCCTTTTAATAAAGCTTGGTTATTACCTGTTTCAATAAAATCTTGAAAATATTCAAATACTTCCATATCATAAGTAGGACTTATAATAATATATGGCTCATCCATTGTTTGAAATACATTTTGTGGTGTAATTTCTACAGTGGGAAACTCCAATTTTTGAACAAATCTTCTCGTCTGTCCTGTCAATGATAAAAAAACTACTTTCATACTTACTCCTCTATTTCATACCTCCCTATTATATCTACTTTCCAGTCTTATATCAACAAAAAAAATTCTATATTTAGTATTTCATAAAAACAATAACACAAAATATAGTGATAAAATTAAGTCTCCATCAATATATTGACAAAGAGATTTTTCAGATTTACACTAATAAATATCAAAGAAAGGAGAATAAAAATGACACTTTCTCATACAATTAGTGCTTCAGAAAGACAAGTTCTTCGAGTAATATGGGCAAACCCAAAATGCACGAGTTCTTTTATTATTGAAGCATTATCTACAAATTTCAATTGGCAAGCTGCTACGATTAAAACTCTCATCAATCGACTTTTGAAAAAAGAATTTATTGTACCAACTTCTAAAAGACCTTATCAATATATTGCAACATTAACAGAAGAAGAACTACTAGATATAGAATGCAATGAGTTATTAAGTCATGTTTGCCAAAAAAAACAAGGTGAATTACTAGCCTTACTTATTCAAAAAGCTCAATTATCAAAACAAGATACTCATCAATTACAAAAATTATTACAAGAAAAAGAAATGGATGCTCCTGAACATTTAGCTTGTACATGTATTCCAGGGCAATGTCGTTGTTGTCATCACTAAAAAAAGCCAGACTTATGTCTGACTTTTTTTATATTTCTTAAATTCATTAATACCAAACGCTAACGTCTACTTTTCCGCTAATACCTTTTAAGTATTCGCTTGAAGTATATTGCCAACCTTTAGATCCTGAATAATGAGGATTATTCCAATCTAATGCATCTGTATAAGCAGCTACCCAGTCCACATATTTTAAAATATCTGGATGATTTAAACGTGTTTGTAATAAATGTCTATAGCTATAAATTCTTACATTCGTATAGCCTGCTTTATGCATGGTATCCATATATTTATTTACAATTTTTACCCATGTTTTTGTATCTTTAGGAGCAGCTTTTGTTTTATTCACATATTCCCAATTTTCAACATCATAATAAATTGGGTAACTTGGTTGAATATGATATTTTTCCATTAGTTTAATAGTATGTTTCGCTTCTAATTCAGCATCTGATTCATTTTCTGCATAAGTATATAAATAAACACCATATGGAATCCCCAAACGGTTCAATTCTTTAATATTATAAGCCAACTGTTTATCTTCATCATAAGCGTAATATCCTAAACGAACGATAACTCCATCAATGCCATTATCACGAATCACTTGACTCCAGTTTTGGATTTTTCCATTATGTTCACTCACATCGATGACTTTCTTGGCATTACTTCCACCAACTTGTTCAGATCGTCCATTATAGAAATAACGTTGACCATTTTTTTGAACCCAACCTCTATTGACTTTTTCTTGCTTTTCAATCGTTCCAGAATTTGAGAATGTATATTTTGTATCTCCAACTGTTACAACACCGGTAGCCATTGCACCAGCGTCACCTAAATAATAATTACCTACCCATTCTCTTTCAGCTCTAGCACCGTTTGCTTTAAAGTAATACCAATCTCCGTCAATTTGAACCCATTCATTACGTGCATAACGGCCATCTGCATTTAAATAAAACATAGATTGATAACTTGGATCAAATAACCATTCTTTAGTCATCATCGCTCCACTACCATTCACAAAATAATCACCAACCCATTGACGAGTTGCTAAATATCCAGCAGATAGTAAGTAATACCATTTTCCTCCATCTTGAATCCATTCTTTTTCAGCATATTTTCCATCTTTTTTTGCATAGAAATAAGATTTATACTGATCATCATAAATCCATTCTTGTTTCGCCATTGCTCCATTTGGATTTAAATAATAATTCCCTTTCCACTCGTTTTTAGCCATGAATCCTGATTCTTTAAAATAATACCATTTAGTCCCAATTTCCAACCATTGATTTTCAGCGTAACTACCATCTGCTTTAACATAAAAGGCTTCTGGTGTATAAACCCATTCATTAATAGCCATCTGACCATTATCTTTTAAATAATAACGATCTTTCCATTGATTTTTAGCCATGTATCCACCAGCTTTGAAGTAATACCATTTTCCATTAATTTCAAGCCATTGATTTTCAGCAAATGTTCCATCTGCTTTTAAGAAAAATGATGCTTTATAATTTTCATCATAAATGAATTCAGAAACAACTTTTTTTCCTTCTTTATTTACATAGAAATGATCGATCCATGAAGAAGTTGCTTTTGTACCATCTTCATTATAAAAATATTGTTGGCCATTAACCGTTTGCCATCCTGTTAATTTTTCAGTTTTTTCTTCTTTTGCATTAACTGTCGGTAAAGATAACAGTACCAATGCAGACAATGTCAATGCGATATTTCTTAATTTCATCTAGTCTAATTCTCCTTTACTAAAAGTCTCACTTTGACATTGTATAATTAAAAGCTTAAAAACTCAAACAAAATCTTAAAACATCCCCCCTCATAATTGTTCAAATAAATAAAAAAGGAATTTCTACTAAATAGAAAATTCCTCTTTTAACGATAGATGAAATTAAGTCAAATGATTAGTCATTGAATAATGAACGAATTGTTTTGAAAATTTCCTTATTTTGTTCGATTTTTACATCATTTCCAACTACTACAAAGGCATTTTGATCTAATACTTTTTTCATTGTTGGAGCAAATGAACGAACTTTTTCAGGTGTTACATTTAAAACTTCATCACGAGTTTTTTGAACAAGTTCATTTGTCACATGAGTAAAGTAACGAGTAAAGGCAATATTTCCTTTTTGATTTGCAGAAAGTGGACGATCAATACTGCTAAATGTTCCAATGAGATTTTTCTCAAATTCTTCTTTTGATGGATTGTAATTTTCTAAATATTGAACTTGTCCATCATAAGTTTTCAGAGTTTCTACTAAGTTTGGATCACGATAGGACACAGCAGCTACTTCACCTTTTCCACCAATCACACTCATTCCACCGTACGCACCACCTTTAACACGAACTGTATTCCATAAATAATCTAACCCTAAAACCGTTTGTAAGAATGCATTAGATCCTTCAAATGGAACACCTAGTAATGTTTGATTGTACCCTTTTGCTACATATTGAATTTCTTGAGCAGTTTTAAATCCTTCATTCAATACTTCAACAGGAGTTGTGAATGGTTGTGGTGTCACTACTTCTTGTGATAAGTGTTGGAAGAATGATTGAGATAAAGCTTTAAATTGTTCAAAATCCTCTTTACTTCCGACAAATGTAGCAGTTACTCCATGAATATTTAAGATTTGACGAAGTACAGCAATCAATTGTTGACTAAAGCTTTCTTTTCTCTCATCATAATGTTTCACTAAATTAGAAATATAATCATAGTAATCAATACCTTCTAATGCTTGAGCATATTTTGCTCCTTCTGAATAGTAAGATTCTAATCTACGGACTGCAATGGTATGCGAAGCATAATTCATATGCATTTCTAAATTCGCTTTTGTATTTAATAACAGTTCTTTAATCTTATCATAATCTTCCAAGTTTGAACGGAAGACAATTTCTTCCACTAATTCAATTAATTTTGGTAAATATTGAGATAAAGCTTTTCCTGAAACTGTGAAGAATGGATAATACACATTTTTCGCAACATCTTCTGTCATGACAAAAGCATTTGTTGAAATTCCACCGGTATAGAAATCCATCTCCGTATTTAAATCTTCATCAGCAAAATGTTTTGTACTAATTTCACCTAATAATTCAGTGACAAAAGCAGCTACCGGAATTTCTTCCGTTTTAATCCCTCTCATATCAAAGAAATATTTCGCATATGAAATACCTGCTGTGAAGTCTTCATAATGTAAGAAAGTCGGTGTATCGTTTCCTTCTTCAACGGTTAATGGATATTGAGTTGCTTTCTTTTGAATATCATCAATGGATAGTGTTGGAATTTTCGCTAAATCTTCTGGTCTATCAGGAGATTCTTGTCTTTCGATTAATTTTTGAGTCGTTTCGACTAATTGATCTAACTCTTCTTCACTTAGACTTGCTTTGTACTCTGCTAATTTTTTAGCTAATTCTGCTTCTTTTTCTTCTAATAAACCTGCTTCTGGTTTTAAAGTAATAATAGCAGCATGAGTATTGTCTAATAAATATTTTTGAATAATGTTTTCAAAATATCCTTCTTCAACTTTAGCTTGAATGGCATCTAAATGTTGTTGGTATTCAAATGATACATATGGACTTCCATCATATAACCAACTTGTTAAAGCATTCATTCCATACATAACACCTTTTGGTGTACTACCTTCCAAAGCTGTTAATTCTTTATAACGGAAAGCTGTTTTATTTAAAGCAGCTTGAATCGCTTTTCTAGAAATTCCTTCTTTCACTAAACGTTGTAATTCCTGTTGAATAATTTGAACAAATTGTTCTTTTTTATCAGCATCTGTATCTTTTAAAACAACTTCAAATGTTGGAGAATACGTATAAGCAGAATATCCACCCATAACATCACTACCAATATTCGCTTTTAATAAAGCTTTCTTCAATGGTGCTGTATTACTACCTAATAGTAATTCATCTAAAATACTTAAAGCAATTCCTTCTTCTCCATTAGTACTCGTTCCTGTAGCCCAAGCATATTCTAACAATGTTTTATTCTCAGTTGAGTCGCCTTTAGAAACAGAATACGTACTTGTTAGTTCTTTAACACTTGTAAATGGTTCTTGTTGGTATCCTACAAATGGAACTTCTTTTGCTTCAAAAGCATCAAAGTATTCTGATAATTGTTCCATTGCTTTTGCTAAATCTAAATTCCCATATAAAGTTACTCGAGCATTACTTGGGTGATAATACGTTTGATGGAAATCAATGAATTTTTCTTGTGTCAGTGTTGGAATTGAAGCTGGCATTCCTCCAGAAACATGTTTATAAAATGTATCTGGGAATAATGTTGGTTCAACTAGGCGATTTAATTCTGATTCTGGTTGAGAAAATGCTCCCTTCATTTCATTATAAACAACGCCTTTATAAGTTAATTCATCTTCTTTATTTTCTAAATGATAATGCCATCCTTCTTGCATTAAAATTTGTGGGTTTGATAAAAGATTTGGATAAAATACTGCGTCTAAATATACGTCCATTAAATTCTCAAAATCTTTCTGATTTCTTGAAGCTACTGGGTACATTGTTTTATCAGAAAATGTCCATGCGTTTAAAAATGTTTGTAGGGAACCTTTTAATAATTCTACGAATGGTTCTTTTGTTGGGTATTTTTTTGATCCGTTTAATACGGAGTGTTCGATAATGTGCGCAATTCCGTTGTCGTCATATGGTGGTGTACGGAATGCGATGGAGAATGCTTTGTTGTCATCGTCTGTTTTTAAGTACATGACTTGAGCACCTGTTTTGTCATGTTTATATAAATAGTAATCGCAACGGATATCTGGTAATGGTTTTTGTTCTACGAGTGTAAAACTGTTAAATTCTTTTGTCATGAAATGACCTCCATTTCTAAATTGAATCTGCTTGTCTTTTATTCAAACACGATTTCTAACAATAAGCAAGAAAAAATCATTGGAACATAAAAGTTTTAGACGTAGAATAAAGAAATAAAAAAATAATTTTTCGTATAGCTAGGACGCCAGCAGACCTGACGGTCTCATGGCTAAAATTTGAGCCTTGGTCTCAAATTTTCCTTTGTGATAGAATCGCTATTCAGCAATTCTATCACCTCAGCTATAAAAAAATTATTTTTTATTTCTTTATTTTAGTTATTTAGTTTTCTGACGTTACGTTCTTACGCATCTTACAAAAATAGAAATCAATTTTTGATGTAGTAAGACAATTAAATTATTTTAAAGTTATTTTACAAAATTTTTTTGAATAAATTTTTCTAACAACTTAATAACAAGAGGTGTAGTGATTAATGTAATTAGGAAAAAGATTATAAAACGATAATCAAATGAACTTAGCACGCAACCGGTAAAAGTTCCTAGATTCCAAATAACAGCTAAACAAATTTTTTGCAAACGATTCATGATAGTTTCCCCCTTTTATTAATCTATCTATGTATACGCTTATTTTACTACCATGATAAGTTTTTAACAAGATGTTAAAGAAAAGTTCTTAGCCTAGAATAAAGAAATAAAAAATGATTTTTCGTATAGCTAGGACGTCAGCAGACCTCGCGGTCTCATGGCTAAAATTTGAACCTTGGTCTCAAATTTTCCTTAGCGATTAAATCGCTATAGCTATAAAAAATTATTTTTTATTTCTTTATTAATGTTATTTAGTTTTCTTAGACGATATTCTTACGTATCATATATAAACGCAATTACCATTTCTATCACTTCAGCTACCAAATGTTCACTACGTAAAAAATAAAGAATATAAAAAATATTTCCTTTTTAGCTTTAGTGACAGAAACACTAGGAAGTGTTTTTGTCACTATTGGAAAAATTGAGACCTTAGGCTCAAATTTTAGCCATGAGATTCGCAAAGCGAAGCTGCTGGCGTCCTAGCTAAATCAGGAAATATTTTTTGTATTCTTTATTTGTTATTTGTACGTTTAACTTTCACACGATTCGCAATTAATTTAAACAATGCTGTTGCGAAAATGGCAATCAAAATTGAATTAATCATACTAAAAATCCAACCATTAATAAAAACAACTGCCGTAGAAGCTTGATAGAAAAAGACCTCTAACGTCGGTAAAATCAAACCAAAAATAATCACATTCGCAACCACTTGAATCACATTAAAACGCAAAGCATCATGACGAGAAAAAGTACCCGCTAAAAATGACTTACGTCGAATACCTAGACCAAAAACATATCCAAGAATCCCTACAGAAATCGCAATTGCAATCCACTGCTCTGTCGTCCCTAATAATAAATCAATAATAATCGTTGCTACACCAACAATTGCAGCAAATAACGAACCCGCTAAACCAGCCACAATCGCTAATAAAATATAAAAGAAGTTAATATCCACTCCATTAAAAATTGGCAATGTAATCCCTACATAGTGATAACTTAGAACTAAAACAATTAACGAAACTACATGAAGAAGACCTGTTTGTAAGAATTTATTCTCTTTCATCATTTTTTCTCCTCTATCTTGACTCTTCACCAATAATTTTCACTTCGGGCTCGAGTCTTACTTGGAATTGTTCGAACACAATTTCTTGAACATGTTGAATCACCGCTAAATAATCTGTAGCTGTTGCATGATCAATGTTTACAATAAACCCTGCATGTTTTTTAGACACTTGAGCACCACCAATTTGGAATCCTTGAAGTCCTGCATCTTGGATTAATTTTCCAGTAAAATGACCTTCTGGTCGCTTAAACACACTTCCACAAGAAGGATATTCTAATGGCTGTTTACTTTCACGTAAATGAGTTAATTCTTCCATTTTTGCTTTAATTGATTCCCTTTTCCCTGGACTTAAATTAAAGCAGACATCAATCACTAAATCTCCACTTTCTTGTAAAGCACTATGACGATATGAAAACTCTAATTCTTCATTTGTTAGACGTTTGATTTCACCTGTACGAGTGACAACATCCACAAATTCTACTACTTCGCAAACTTCACCACCATAGGCACCTGCGTTCATATACATGGCTCCACCAACACTTCCTGGGATACCACATGCGAATTCTAATCCTGTTAAAGATTGTTCTAATGCGCATTTTGTCACTTCAATTAAAGACACACCAGCTTCTGCTAAAATTTTATTTCCCATTACTTTCATAGCCGTCATTTCATTTAATAAAATAACAGCTCCTTTTATGCCACCATCTCTAACAATGACATTGCTGGCATTTCCTAATACTGTAATTGGAATTTGTTTTTCTTGTAAAGCTTTAATAATTTTGGCAGTTTCATGTTTATCTTTTGGGAAAATTAAACATTCAGCTTCCCCACCTGTTTTTGTATAAGTATATTTTTTTAAAGGTTCATGGAAGCATACTTTCACTTCTGGAAATTGCTCTTTCCACCATTCTTTCATCTTCTTCTCTCCTATTTATGCAATATCTTTTTTATGATACTATTCATCAGTTTCTACGTCAAATGATAAAAAGCCTTCAGATGCTTTTGCATGTGCTAATCTCTCACAAATAAAATGACTTAATAAGCTTGAAATAGGAGAAACTGGATTTTCACCATTAGTTTGAACAGCAATAATAAAGGAATGAACAATACTTTCAAATCCTCTCTTATATAAAGTAGAATCCCAGGATGAAAAATGATCTTTAATTTCTTCTCCACCTTGATAAATGGTTAAGTCTGTTAAATTTTGTAATGAAAAAGTACCCGTTTCAGCTTGAACTTCAATTCTTTCAAGATTCGCACCAGATTCTGTATTCATCATTACAATAGCTGATTGTTCTTCATTTTCTAAATAAATTGTACATTGTTCAATAACACCGCGATTTTTCTTATAATAGAATGATCCACGGTTTGGTTTTTCATCCATTAAAAATAATGCTGTATCTAAAGGATGAATAAAAACATCAAAAATACGTGTACGATTATCAAAACTTGGAATCGTACAATTCTTCTCTGTAATAATTCTCTTCTTATGAAGGACATTTTTTAATTCCACTACTTTGGGAGCAAAACGTCGATTAAATCCTGCTGTTAAAAAAGTTTGATTTTCTTTGGCTAATCGATATAATTCAAGCGTTTCTTCATAACTAGGAGCAATCGGTTTATCTAAATATACTGGAATTCCTTTTTCTAAAAATTGCTTGGCAACTTCAACATGAGCCTCCGTTGAAACATGAATCATGACTCCATCTAAATCAAACTGTAATAATTCCTCTACACTACTACATGGAATACAACGCCCTAATAATTTTGATTCTCGTTGTAAAACTTCTACATTTCTAGTACACATATACCATTTTACATTACCAATTGAACGCATTACTGGTAAATAGGCTTTTTGTGCAATCGCACCAATCCCAACTACTCCAATATTTAACAAGAGAACTCCCCCTAATCATTAATCTTCTTTTAAATGATGTAATAATTGATGAACAATCAATGCTGATTTACGACCTGCTTCAACAATAAATGTATCAAAATCAACTGCTGATGTTCCTTTTTGTGGCATATCCGAGATTGCTCTGACAACAATGACTGGAGTTTGTAATGCATAACAAGCTTGTGCAATAGAGGCTCCTTCCATTTCAGTTGCTAAAACATCTGGGAAATGTTTTAAAATTAATAATCGTTGATCTTCACGATGAATAAAACTATCTGCTGAAACAACCAGTCCTTTATACACAGATAAATTCAACTCAGATTGAATTGCTTTTATAACGTCATCTTCAATCACTTGAGCTTGGAAGCGTGCAGGCATTCCTGGCATTTGTCCATATTCATATTGAAAAGCTGTTACATCTGCATCACTGTACGCTAATTCTGTAGCAACCACAATATCTCCAATATTCATTTCTGTTCCAAATCCACCTGCTGATCCTGTATTAATGACTAGGGTCACATTAAAATGGTGAATTAATAAAGCAGCTGTTACACTAGACATTACTTTACCAATACCAGATTGCACTAATACAATAGATACGCCATTTAAACGTCCTTCTAAAAATGTCCATCCTGCAATTTTTACTTCCTGTTCAATTGTCATTTCTTCAGATAGAAGACGTTTTTCCTCTTCCATCGCTGCAATAATTCCGACTTTCATGTATTACTCCTTTTCTACGAAATAGGCCATTTGAATGACATCATAATATTGACCATTTACTTTCATTTCTTTTTCTTCAATCGCTACTATTTCAAACCCAAACTTTTTATATAAAGCAATTGCTGCAACATTTTCTTGAACAACTGCTAATCTAATTTTTTCAAGAGGTGAATAGTCTTTTGCCCATGAAAGTAATTCTTCCATTAAGGCACTTCCTAATCCTTGACCCCAATATTCTTTTAAAATACTAATGCCTAGTTCACCCACATGTTGAAATTTTTCTTTTGAATTTCCACCAATTGAAGCGACTGCAATAATTTCTTGCCCTAATTTTGCAAGTAGCAACATTTGATTATCACTTTCTAAAACAGATTGAATATATAATTCTTCTTGTTGGACAGTTAACTCTAATCCTTCTTCACCAAAACTTAAAAAATTTGTTTCTTTTCCAACTTTTTTTGTATATTCAATTAAAGCTTCTGCATCTTCTACAGACACTACTTCAATTTCTAATTCAACTTTCTCTTTCATTTGTCCACCAACCCTCAAATTGATTCAACCATTTTTCGTATTCTTTTCCTATAGCATCAAGTGTAATGGATCGAGTAGTGAGAGAAGTTTGTTCAATAGAAATAATTAATCGATTCATAGGTAATTCTTCTTCGATAAAATTTGCCCATTCAACCATTACGACACCTTCACGATGAAAATACTCCTCTAAACCAATTTCACTCGCTCCTCCACTTTCTTCAATACGATACATATCCATATGAAATAAAGGTAAGCGACCTTTAGTATATTCACGAATTAAAGTATAGGTTGGACTTTTAATGACACGTGTAATGTCTAATCCTAAAGCAAATCCTTTTGTAAAAGTCGTTTTACCAGCTCCTAAATCTCCAGACAAAATGATTGTACTGTTAGAAAAGGCACCTTTTGCTAATAATTCTCCTATTTTCATTGTTTCTTCTTGTGATGTCGTTTGAATTGTGATCGTCATATTTTTCCTCATTTCAGTGAAAATTCCTCAAAAACATTATAACATAATTCAGTGATTGATTAGTATGAAAAACAAAAATGACTTTACCTAGTAGTTTGCCCATAACCAGTAAAAACTGGCTACAGGCATTCATAACTACTTCAGAAAAGTCAATTAAATCTCATTTTTTGCTAAACGAACTAATTTTTGAACTTCAAATGCACGAAGTTCACGATAATCTCCCGGTCTTAAATTTTCTAATGTTAAAAATCCGAATTCTTCACGTTTTAATTTTTGAACGGGTAATTCTACCGCTTCAAACATTTTCTTCACTTGGTGATTCCAACCTTCGTGAATCGTTAAAGAAACAATTCCTGTATTTTTTTCAGTATCAACGGATAAAATTCTGGCAACTGCTTTAGAAGTTTTCTTGCCATCAATCCAAATACCTCTTTCTAATTGTCTCATATGGCGTGGTGTTGGAACACCTTTTACTTTAGCAATATATTTCTTTTCAACATGATGTTTTGGATGCGTCATTAAATTCGCAAATTCACCATCATTCGTTAATAAAATTAATCCTGTTGTATCATAGTCTAATCTTCCTACTGGATAGACACGTTGTGGGATATCTTTAAAATAATCACTAATAACGGTACGTCCTCTATCATCTGTTACACTGGATAATACAGATTTTGGTTTATAAAACATAAAGTAAACTGGTTCTTCTTTATAAATCGGAATGCCATCTACTTCAATTTTATCCGATTGAGACACTTTATATCCCAATTCTCTCACAACTGTGCCATTTACTTTAACACGACCTTCTTCAATAAATGCTTCGCATTTTCTACGAGATGCAATTCCGGCATGTGCCATGACTTTTTGTAATCTTTCCACTAGATACTCCTTCTTCCCTTACGAAATAGTTTCTTCATCTTGATGCATTTGTTCTAATTCTGCAAACAAATCTTCATTATTTTTAAATAATTGCTTACTTTCTTCTTGATTTAATTCTAGTAATGATTCAACATCTGGCAATTGATCTAATGTTTCTAATCCGAAATAATCCATAAAATAAGTAGTCGTACGATATAATTTTGGACGACCTGGACTATCCATTCGACCTGCTTCTTCAATTAAATCTCTTAACAATAATTTTTGAATGGCTCCACTACATTGAACTCCACGTATACTTTCAACTTCTAATCTTGTGATTGGTTGTTTATAAGCAATAATGGCCAATGTTTCAAGAGCTGCACTAGATAATTGAGAAGAAAATGGGGAAACAGCATATTTTTCAAGATAGGGTTTTAACGATGCTTTCGTTACAAATTTATATCGTTGCGCCGTTAAAATCAATTCTAAGCCGCTTGTTTCATCTTTTAATTGTTCCATTAATTCTTCCAATAGTTGTCGAACTGCCGTTTTATCAATGCCAACGACATAACTAATTTCTTCTAGTGTTAAGCCATCATCTCCTGCTACAAATAATAAAGCTTGAGTTGCTGCTAAATAATTATTCACTAAATGCACCACCTTTATCGAAAGTTTCTAAAACAATATCTTCATAAGGCACATGTTGTACCAATCGAATTTTATGTTCTCTTACTAATTGTAACATCGCCAAAAATGTTGTTACAATGGCATGACGATGAAACGAAGGAAAACATTTATCAAATCGAATACTTTTTTGAGGATTTTCTTGAATTTTTGTTAAAATCGAATCCATCATTTCCTCTACTGTATGTGTTTCATGTTGAATATTTGCTTGTAGAGGCATTTTATCAAGATTTCTTCTTGCGATTTTCTTTAATGCATTCCATAAATCTTGAGTCGTTACTTGACCTTCTTGTAATGGAATAATTTCTTGAAGAGTAGATAAATCACTAGCTTCTTTTCCATAATGCATGCCTCTTTGAAAAGAAAGTTCTTCCAATTTTTTGGCACCTTCTTGGAATTGCTTATATTCCATTAATTTTTCAACTAACTCGTCCCTAGGATCTTCTTCTACTTCTACTTCATCAATTTCCACTTTTGGTTTCGGTAAAAGCATTCTTGCTTTAATTTCTAATAAAGTTGCTGCCATTAATAAATACTCGCTAGCTACTTCTAATTCCATTTCTTGCATGGAATGAATATAGGATAAATATTGATGCGTTAATTCCACCATTGGAATGTTATAAATATCAATTTTCATCTCTTTAATTAAATGTAATAACAAATCCATTGGGCCTTCAAATTCCCCAATACGTAGCGTTAACGCATCCACTTTCTCTACTCCTATTCTAATTAATAAATTTCAATGACTTTACGAACTAAACCTTTGAATGATTCTTTTACACGTTGAGTTGTTTCTACAACTTCCTCATGGTTTAAGTTTGCTTGTAATCCAGCTGCTAAGTTTGTAATACAAGAAATACCGATCACTTTAATTCCTGAATGGTTTGCAATAATGACTTCCGGAACCGTTGACATACCAACTGCATCTCCACCTAATACTTGTACCATACGAACTTCAGCAGGTGTTTCATAAGTTGGGCCAGATAAACCTGTATAAACTCCTTCTTGTAATTGCACTCCTACTTCTTTTGCAGCCTTACGAACAACTTCTTGTCCATAGACATGATAAGCATGAGACATATCAGGGAAACGAGGTCCAAAACTATCAGCATTTGGTCCAATTAATGGATTTGTCCCTGTAATATTAATATGGTCTGTAATTAACATTAAGTCCCCTGGTTTGAAGTTTGGATTGCTTCCTCCTGCAGAGTTTGTCACAATCATTGTTTCAACTTCCAATAATTTCATTAAACGAATTGGGAACGTAACTGTTTCCATTGGATATCCTTCATAAAAATGGAAACGTCCATCCATAATTAAAACTTTTTTACCACATAATTCGCCGTATACTAAACGACCAGCGTGACCTACTACTGTAGATACTGGGAAGTGTGGAATATCTTTGTAATTGAAGATAATTGGATTTTCTACTTCTGTTGCTAATTCTCCTAATCCTGAACCTAAAATTAGTCCAAAATCAATGTTTTGAACTCCATTGTTTTGTAAAAATCGTTTTGTTTGTTCTAAATGTAGTAATTGATCATCTAAAGCCATGCTACTCTGTCCTCTCTTTATTTAGGTTATTTAAAAAAGAAGTGGAAATCCAATAATGGAACTCATTGAATTTCCACAATTATATTATTGTAATTCACTTAAGAAGCTTTGTCCGTTTCCAGTTGAAGATACGCCAAAGTTTTCAGAAATGGTTTCAGCAATATCTGAAAAATGTCCTTGAGTTAAGCGTGTTGGATGTTGAAGAGATTTACTAATTGCTAACACTGGAATATACTCACGAGTATGGTCAGTTCCTGGGAATGTTGGGTCATTACCATGGTCAGCTGTAATAATTAATAAGTCATCTTCATGCATATGCTCTAAAATTTCTGGAATACGGGCATCGAATTCTTCTAATGCATTCCCATATCCAACAGTATCTCTACGGTGTCCATAAGCAGCATCAAAGTCTACTAAGTTTAAGAAACTCATTCCAGTGAAATCTTTTTTCAAGATATCTACTAATTTATCGACACCATCCATATTGTTTTTCGTACGAACAAATTCAGTAATTCCTTGACCGTTGAAAATGTCATTAATTTTACCAATCGCAATAACATCAAATCCTTTTTCTTTTAAGAAATCTAATGTTGTTTGACCAAATGGACTTAATGCATAGTCATGACGGTTTGAAGTACGTTGGAAGTTACCAGGAGTTCCTACATATGGACGAGCAATAATACGACCAATCATATATGGATCATCTTTTGTAATTTCTCTTGTATATTCACAAATACGATATAATTCTTCTAAAGGAATAATTTCTTCATGAGCTGCAATTTGTAATACTGGGTCAGCACTTGTATAAACGATTAAATCGCCTGTTTCCATTTGATGTTTACCAAAATCATCAATAACAGCTGTTCCACTATATGGTTTATTACAAACAATATTTCTTCCAGAGAATTCTGTAATTTTATCTAATAAATCTTGAGGGAATCCATCAGGGAATACTCTAAATGGTGTTTTAATATTTAATCCCATTAATTCCCAGTGACCTGTCATTGTATCTTTTCCTACAGAAACTTCTTCTAATTTAGTGTAACTTCCTTTTGGATTTTCAACTGGCGGTACAGTTTTTAATGGAGCAATATTTCCTAATCCATATGCTTGCATATTTGGAACATTTAAACCAACTCGTTCTGAAATATGTCCTAATGTATGAGAACCTGCATCATTAAATGCAGCAGCATCAGGTGCTTCTCCAATCCCTACTGAGTCCATTACAATTACGTGAATTCTTTTAAATTTCATCTGGCATTCTTCTTTCTAGTATAAATTTTATTTTTTAGCACGTGGGTGTGCCTGTTGATAAATTTCTTTCATTCGTTCATTGGTTAAGTGTGTATAAATTTGAGTTGTACTAATATCGCTATGTCCTAATAATTCTTGTACAATTCTCAAATCAGCCCCTGCTTCTAAAATATGTGTCGCAAAAGAATGACGCAATGTATGGGGACTTACGTCTTTATGAACGCCTGCTTCTTGAACAATTTTCTTTAAATTTTTCCAAAATCCTTGTCTTGTAAATCCATTTCCACGGTGATTTAAAAACAAATATTCTACTGGATTTGATTCTTGCTCTAAAACCACTCTTGCATAAGTTAAATAATGCTGAACCCAATTAGTGGCAGCTTGTCCAATAGGAATAATTCTTTGTTTATTTCCTTTACCAATCGTTTGAAGAAATCCTAATTCTAAATGTAAATCACTAAGTTTTAAAGTAATTAACTCACTAACACGCATTCCGGTCGCATAAAGGAGTTCTAACATTGCTTTATCTCTTAATCCTAATACCGTTGAAGTATCACAGGAATTTAATACTTGTGTCACTTCATCAACCGTTAATGCTTTTGGTAACATCTTACTCTTTTTAGGAACTTTCAGGGGTTGTACTGGATTTGTTTCAACTAATTGTTCTTGTTGTAAAAATTTAAAAAATTTTTTTAGACAACTAATCATTCTACTAGTAGAACTTGTCGCATAACCATCCTGTTTTAAGTCTTGTAAAAATAATACAATTAGAGAATAATCGACTTCTTTCCAATCTCGAATTTGCTGCTCTTTCAAAAATTGGTAAAATTTCATTAAATCTCTTTGATAACTCATCACTGTATTTTGAGATAATCCTTGAATTGCTAATGAATCCACAAAATAATCCAAATTACGTTGCATGAGTTTCACCTTCTCTACATTTTTGACAAATGCCATGGAAAGTTAAACGATGATCTTCCACTTTGAAATGAAATCGTTCTTCAACTACTTTTTCCACTTCACCTAATAAGTTTTCATGAATTTCTTCAATATTCCCACATTTATTACATAGTAAATGATGGTGGAAACGATTGGATTCATCTCGTTTTAAATCATAACGAGCTAATCCATCATCGAACACAACTCGATAAGTAATATTTAAATCTGTTAATATTTCTAAAGTTCGATAGACTGTTGCTAATCCAATATCAGGATATTTCCGTTTAACGAGCATATATATAGCCTCAGCACTCAGATGGTCATCTTCTTTTTCTAATAAAATTGCAACCGTAGCTTGTCTTTGAGGAGTTAGCTTAAATCCCTCTTCTTGCAATTTCTTTTTGATGCCTTCCATTGTTAACACAGTCCTATCCCCCCATTTCAATCCTTATTTTTCTTCTACTAATTGAATAAATCCTTCTGATTGTGTAATCTTTTTTGCTTTTAATAAGGAACCAATCGCACGTTTGAATTGTCCCTTACTAATTCCAAAAATTTCTTTAATAATCGTTGGATCTGTTTTATCCCAATACGGTAATGTATGCGTTGGACGATTTCTTAACATTGTTAAAATCATTTCTGCATCATCCCCAATTGCTTCAAATGCTCTTGGTCTCATGGATACATTTAATACACCATCTGGACGAACACCAATCACTCGTACATTGACTAATTCACCAAGTGTTGGTTCATATAATCGTTCACTTGGATGTAAGAAGCATCGATACCCTTCTTCTGTTATTAAAAATGTCCCTACTAATTTTACATTGGTTACAGTAGCAGATACATCTTTATTTTTCAACGTTTGATTCGCTCTAATGGATTTAGCTTTTAACTCTGTTCCATCTCCCATAGTTGCCCAAGTACGATTTTTCTTATCTTTAATTAAAGTTACATATAATCGATTATTTTTCTTTGGCCATAATTCTTTTAAGTTTGGTAATTCATCTAATGAAACAACCATATCTTTATCAGGTAATCCAATCGATACGAATACGCCTAAATCTTTTCTCACTTGAGTAACCGTTGCCCATCCATAAGTTTCATTAGTTACTTCTGGAATATCAAGGGTCATGATTTTCTTACGATCACTATTTTCATATACAAAGCCTGTTACGACATCTCCGATGGCTAATGTTACATCGGGATTTTTTGAAACACGATAAGTTTCACCTTGTTTTTGAACAAAGTACGCTTTATCATTTTCATCCGTTACGATAGCTTGAATAATAGTAGATAAATCATTTGTCATCGCTTTCCCTCCTTTACTTATTTAGCATTCCTATTCTAACACAGAAATCATAAAAGCCAAAATAAAAAAATAGACATTCCCATATTGCTATGGGAATGTCTATTTTTAGCGTTTCTCTTCTTTTTCGTAAGCTTTCAAGTCTTTGAAGAAGCTTGCCACAATTAAAATAATAATTAATCCAATTGGGAATGCTGCAATAATCGCAACAGATTGTAAATTATACATTGAATTTTCTGAGAATATTAATGCAATCGGTAAAATAATAAACACTACTGCCCAAAACATACGAACACGTTTATCAGAATCATGCGTATCCTCTAATGTCTTATAAGAATAAGCAGAAATGACTAAAGTCAATGCATCAAATGTTGTCGCATAAAAAGCAACCATTGTCACAGCTAATAAAATTAACCCTAACTGACTTAAAGGCATTGTGTCAAAAATTTTCAAGATAATACCTGCATAATCTGGAGTATCCGTAACTAAATTACTAGAAATATCTAAACCATGTTTTAATTGTTGTGCTAAACCATAATTTCCTAAAATAATAAATGAAGTAAATGTTCCAGCAATTCCCCAAGAATAAGCCCCTAAAATGGTTTGCTTAATCGTACGCCCTTTACTAATACTACCAATAAAGAAAGGAGTTGCGACACACCAAACCATCCAATAAGCCCAGTAATAAATTGTCCATTTTTGTGGGAATGATGTTTCACGCAATGGATCTAACCAAGTTGATAATCCAATAAAGTTTTGCGCTAAATTCCCAATAGAGCTAAACCCAGTTTCTAAAATATAAACTGTTTCTCCACCCGCAAATAAGAAATAAGCTAATAGAGCAAAGAATAAATATGAACAATACGTTGCTAATTTAGAAACAGCTTCCATTCCTAATAACACTGTTGAAGTGTAAACTAAAGCAATTAATAATAAAATAACAATTGTTGCACCAGTTGAGTTTTCAAATCCAAAAACATGACCCATTGCTGCTGATAATAAAGGAGTTGCTAATGAGAACGTTGTTGCAGTTCCAGCAATTAACGCAAAAATCGCAATTAAATCAATGACTTTCCCCATCCATCCATCTACTTTATCTTTTAAAATAGGACGACATGCTTCAGAGAATTTTTGTTTTTCTACTTTACGCACATGTAACATAAAACCAAATGCAACAGCTAACATAATATAAAATCCCCAAGCAATTGGTCCCCAGTGGAATAATGGAAATGTAGGAGCCCATCTTTGAATGCCACCTAATTGAGCCACATAATCTTCATTTGCATATAGTGCCCATTCACATAGAGAATAGAACAAAATATCTGCAGCCATTGTAGAAGTAAAAATCATCACTCCCCATTGGAATGAAGTATATTCAGGCTTTTCTCCTTTTCCTAATACAATAGAACCATATTTTGAAAAGGCTACATACATACTACAACTAAAAATTCCCACACCTAAAAGTGCATAATAAATACTAAATTGATCTCCTAACCAAGTACGAATTCCGCCTAGAATTAATGATGATTGTTCTGGAATGACTAAAAATAGTACTCCTAGTAACAAAACTCCTAACAAAGGTACTATAGTAGATACCCAGTCAATTTCTTGATGTAATCTCTTTTGCATGTTAAACTTCCTCACCTTCATCCAAGATACTTTGATAACTTGGATCTAAGTCTAATAATTCTTCTAAATTATCGATTTCCACAATATCTGTTTTTTCCATTGGATAAATTCCTAATTCATATTCTTCTGGATAACAAAACATCGCTACATCGTCCCAATAAATTTGACGATTTTGTTTCACATCAAATTCTTGTTCTAAATGACGTGCTAAACGCTGTCCATCTTCTTTATTCCAACGAGAAATACTATATAATTGCCAGCCTTTTTCTCCACCAGTACGTGAACATTGAATAACTTTTTCTTGTTCATTTACTGTCATTAACCATTCATCGGTATGTCCTTCAGTCCACACACAGTTATAACCTGAGTGAGTAAAGTCAGCATGAAGAATTTCCTGATTATAAATTAATTGGTCGCTATCTAAAATAATCACATCTTCTAAATATTGTCTTGCTACATATAGAGAAGAAATATTATTACAAGTATCATAATAAGGATTTTCAATAATTTTTAATCCTGGATATTCTTGTTCTAATGCATAAAATTGGTCTTTTAAATATCCAACTACTACATAAATTTCCGTAATGCCATTCTTATGTAGTACCTGAATAACCGTATCAATCATTCGAACTCCATTTACTTTTACAAGCGGTTTTGGAGTATGGTTTGTAATAGGTCTCATTCTTGTTCCTTGACCTGCAGCCATTAAAATGGCTCTTTTAATTGTATTTGTCATAATTCTCCTCTTTTCATAGTTCTTCTAATGTAGACAGCACTAATTTAGAATATTCTTTTGCATAGCGATACTGACATAATGAATATTCCCCAAAATCAATTCCTAAACTTCTCTTATATTCGCACCAATTACTCCATAATAATCCCGCACTTGCAATATACGCATAAATTTTAGTGCGAATGATTGGAGAAACTTCTTCTTTAAAGTATAAATCAATTAAATGATCCACTTGTTCTCTTGAATACAATGAATAAATACTAAACATCGCAATATCAACATGAGGATCTTGCATTCCCGCATATTCCCAGTCGATAATTCGAATGCCATCTTTTATAAATAAGAAGTTATCTGGAACAGCATCAATATGAACAAGAGTTTCATTCTTCTCTAATGTATCAATCCACTTTTTCAACTCGAAAATAGCTGTTTTTGTAGTTTCGTAATCTTTAAAATAAGATTTTTCACCATTCCACAAACTTTCATAAAAATCAATTTGACCAAAAATATCAAAACGATGATCTACTTTTAAATTTAATTCGTGAAATTCTCTTAATTTTGTCATACAAGCTTCCACTTCATCCCAGTTTTCTGCATCACAATTTGTTGCATCTTCTAAATAAGCAGTAATTTTATACCCATTATCTGGATTCATATATAAAACATCATCACAAATTTGTCGATTTTCTAAAGCTTGATAAACATCTGCTTCTTCTTTTCGATTAATTAGATAATCTGTTCCTTCACCAGGAATTCGCATAATATATTTTTGATTTTGACATTCAAATAAAAACGAGCGATTCGTCATTCCTTTTTTCAAAACAGTAATATTTTTAATTTCATCAACTTCAACATTGAAACAATCTTGAATAATTGAAATTGCATCTGTTTGTAAGTTAGCAGAATTTCCATCTATTTCCCGCAATTGTTCATATGTGTTAATTTCAATCAATTGTTTTGAATTTACAACCTTAGAAGGAATAATCCATTTATTTTTATCTTGTAAAGTACATTCCCAAAATTCATGATCATAAGAAGATTTCTTTGAAAATTCTTGTAATTTTTCTTGAATAAGCGTAGCTTCTTCTCCCATTACATAAGATAGACCAATCATTTGGTTACCTTCCTCAGTTTCATCAATCATCACTAATTCTCTTTTGCGATTCACACGAACGGTACTTTCAATTGACTGTTCATTCGTAACCATATACCATGAATATGGTTCAAAATCACTAAACGGATTTTCTTCAGACCAAATATCACAAGGAATAATATACGTTTTGTCTAATGATGATTTTACCTTACTTAATGAATGTAAATTATTTTTTACTTGGTATTCAGAATTTACGACTAATTTCACTTGGAATTCATCGATTAAATATTCATATCTTTCTTTCATAAAGCCAACTACTACTTGAATATCTGTAATACCTACTTCATGAAGATGACGAATCATTCTTTCAATTAATACTTCTCCCTTTACTTCCATTAATCCTTTAGGAATTTCCGTATTAATTGGAACCATTCGCATCCCAAATCCCGCTGCTAAAATAATCGCGCGCTGTGGTTGATTTTCTTTTATAAATGTTTTAGCCTTTTTACTTAATTCTCCAGTAGGAGAAAGCCATTTTTCTTCCTGTAATTCTTTTACTACACGATTAACAAACCCTAATGAATATCCTGATTGATTTGCAATTTCTCGTTGATTCACCTTAGGATTCTTTCGAATTGCGTTCAGAATATCTAATTCTTGAACGTTCATGTAATCACCACTTTCTGTTTTTGTGAACTAAGGATAGTTTACACCTATCATCTTTAAATAGCAACACTAAAATGTATAAGAAATTTTAAAATAAAAAAAGTGGATGACAACATAAAAGTTATCAATCCACTTAATGTAATCAGCTTCATCCCCACTACCCATTTGAAGAATCATGCTAACAAAATGATGATTATTCTATTTAATACTGTATTACTAATACCCAACACAATAATAGTATAGTTTTAAATTAGACTAAACTGATGACTATCGTATAGACAGAATTTTTAATTTTTTCCAAATCTTTTGGAAATTCAATCCATTAGATTCGGCTTCCATCACTTCTTCAATTGTCTTGAAATGTAACTCATTTTTAGTCGTGTAATTAATTAATACATATTCATCATTAATATGTGAAAATCGATAGAGATTTCCATTAAATTCAAATTCGATACTATGACCTTTTTCTATGATTTCTATAAACAATTTCAATGATTTTAACTGACGATTCATCGCATACATAGCTATCACCCATACAAAATATATTCAGAATGAAGAGTCATTACTCTCCAATTCCTGTCGTTTCTTGATCAAACTATTCTTTTCTAAATCCCCATTTTTGTATTAAATAATCATCATTACGGTACTAGAGGGATTTGAACCCCCGACCTAACGTTTAGGAAACGTTTGCTCTATCCTGCTGAGCTATAGTACCCCTCGAGTGTATTCTGTCATAAAATACACACAAAGTCTAGTAATTCGTATATATTTTTATCAGATTTTAATAAGATTTTTTCCGTTTTATCCTTTTATTATTTCCTTTTATGGCTTCGTCTTTTTTTAGCTCGACTCTCTCCAAACAATACTAAAAGAAATAAAATTGAACCACCAATTATAACTGCAAAAGCAAAAGCATTTTGTATAATATACACTTGAAGTGTTTGTTGTCTTTTCTCTGGTTCTTTGGGTAAATCTGCAAATCCACTTTCTGCTACTACTTCAACGCTCGGATTTTTTTGGTTTTCTTTTAAGAAAACACCTGGCAAATCAATACTTACTCTTTTATTGGCTACCTCCCATTCAGGTTTTTTTCCATTTTCAACAATCATTTGAAGAGGTTGATTAGTTGTAATCTTATGCCCATCAAAATTATGCTCTCCTGCGGGTAATATCGTTTGGAATGAGAAATGTTCTAATACATAATTCAAAATTGCATTCCCAAATGTATGTCGAATCATTTCACCAGCTTGATTATACCAATCTCCAACTCCAAGAACAACTTCCACTAACTTCATTTGATCCTTTTCATACGTTGCAATATAGTTAAAAGCACCATAGCCACTTGATCCAGTTTTTAATCCATTAACTCCTTCAATTCCATACTTTGCTCCAGGAAGAGAATAATTATACGTATCAAATTTTTCTTCATATGGCGTTCCTTCCATTGTTTTTACAACAGCAGAATTAGTGTATTGTAATACTTGTGGATAATGATTCATTAAATCCATAGCTAAAATTGCTAAATCACGAGCAGTTGTTTGATTTGGTTTTGAAGCATCATAACCTTCCGGTTGATAATAACCTTGAAACAATTCAGCCACTGCACCAGAAGCATTATTGAATGTCGTATGATTCATTCCTAATTCTTTTGCTTTAGCATTCATTTTTCCAATAAATGCTGCAGAATCTTTATCCAATGTATTTGCTAACATTATCGTTGCGGCATTTGAAGAAGGAACAAGAGTCATCTTAATTAATTCTTCAATTGGATATTCAACACCCTCAATAATTTTATTATTACTAATTGCATAAATATTGGAAATAGCTTCATCCTCTTTTGTCGCTGTAATCTTTTGAGATAAAGATAATTCACCTTTTTGAATAGCCTCCATCACTAAATATACTGTCAAAACTTTACTAATACTTGCTGGATCCCGCTCTTCATCAATATTATCTTGCCATAAAATTCTACCAGTATATGCATCAACCACAATCGATGACTTAGGTTTATCATCAGGATTTACTTCATATCCTGCATTTTTTGTTAATTCAACAATATCTACAGTTTCTGCTGCTATTGGTTTTACTAAACCTATTAAGCATAATACAGAAATAGTTCCAAAAAATTTCGTTAATTTCCTCAAAAATTTTTCACCTTTTCTTTTATATTCTAAATTAATTATACCATATCCAACATCATAGTTCACATTCTTTCTTAAACAAAAAAACTGTAAGAGAAACTCATTCTCTTACAGTTCACAAAAGATTTCTTATACAGATTCAATTTTAGTAATTTTTACCTTCATGTCTCCACCAGGAGTTTGGATAACAACTTCGTCATTTAATTTCTTACCAATGATTCCTTTAGCAATTGGAGAATCATTTGAAATTTTTCCTTCGATTGGATTTGCTTCTGCACTACCAACGATTGTATAAGACTCTTCTTCACCATCTGGTAATTCGATAAAAGTAATTTTACGCCCTAATGAAACGACATCTTTTTCGACATTATTATCATCGATAATTTCAGCAAAACGAATCATTTTTTCAAGAGTTGTAATTCTTCCTTCAACAAATGCTTGTTCATCTTTAGCTGATTCGTACTCTGAATTTTCAGATAAGTCGCCATAACTACGAGCAATTTTAATACGCTCAACGATTTCTTTACGTTTAACTACTTTTAATTCTTCCAATTCAGCTTCTAATTTTGCTTTCCCTTCAAGCGTCATTGGATATAATTTCTCAGTCATTTGGCTTCTCCCTCTTTTCCATTTTACTGTTTTGACAGTGGTAAAAACATACCATTTTATGAAGAAGATTGCAAGCTTTATTTTAAAATTTCTGAGAAATTTATGTTAAATCACTTAAAATAGATGCTATTTTCGTTGTCATTAAGTCAATTGCTACAACATTTGAGCCACCTTCAGGAATAATAATATCTGCAAATTTCTTAGTAGGCTCAATAAACTGATGATACATTGGTTTTACAACAGTAACATATTGATGGATAATGGAATCAAGAGTTCTACCACGTTCAACCATATCTCGTTTAATACGACGAATAATTCGAATATCATCGTCTGTATCTACATATACTTTAATATCCATTAAATCACGTAAGCGTTCATCTTCCAAAATTAAGATTCCTTCAATTAAAATAACATCTTTAGGTTCTTGATGAATGGTTTGATTACTTCTCGTATGATTTTCATAATCATATACGGGTTCATCAATAGATTCAAAATTGATTAACTTATTCATATGTTCAATTAATAAATCCGTATCAAACGCAAATGGATGGTCATAATTTGTTTTTAAACGTTCTTCAAAAGGCATATCACTTTGGTCTTTATAATAGAAGTCTTGGTCAATTTTTACAATACTCAATTCTGGAAAGTGTTCCAAAATTTTTCTACTAACAGTAGTTTTACCACTACCAGAACCACCAGTCACTCCAATAACAATTGGCTTCTTTTTCATAAATTACTCCTTATCAACGTATTTAGCTTTTAAGGCTAAGTGTTCTTCATATGTTTTTGCAAAATAAACTTCTTTTGTTTGAATATCTGCTACGAAATATTCATAATCTGTTTGAGCTGGATCAATAGCCGCTAAAATCGCTTCTTCACTTGGACTATTAAACGGTCCCGGTCCCAAGCCTCTGTACTTATATAAATTATATGGAGAATTTACTTCTAAATCTTTTAATGTTACGACTTCTTTATGCTCGCCTAAAGCATATAGAACAGAAATATCTGTTTGTAACATCATATTCTTTTTAATCCGATTATAAAATACACTTGCAATTTTTTGACGGTCTTCTAATTTAAATCCTTCTTTTTCTACTAAAGAAGCCATCGTTAAAATTTCATGAACATTATAATCTCCTTGAGAAATTTTTGCATAATATTTTGATAAAATACTATCTGTTTTCGCAACCATTTCTTCAATAATCATTTGTAAAGTTTTGCTTTCATCTGCATCATAAGTTGCAGGATATAAATATCCTTCTAAGAAATATCGAACATTTTGAGCTTTTTGAGCATCTTTAAATAATCGAGGGAATTTTTGTACCAATTGATCAATAAAACCTTGCTCTTGTACTTTATTCATAAAGTCTTCTTTAGAATATTTCGTAGATTTTTCTACTTCTTCTGCAATTCCTGTTAATGTTTCACCTTCACGCACGACTACTTTAGCTACATTAGCAGATTTATCTTTACCGCCATCTGCTAATTGTCCTAAAATTTGATCAATATCCATAGATGGAGATAATTGATAAAATCCTGCTTTAAATCCAGCTACATTTTTAAATTTAATATAAAAATTAAAAATTTTTGAATTACGTATAAGCTTATTATCTTCTAAAATTTTTGCAATTTGTTTTACAGAAGATCCTGCTGGAATTTCTACTTCTACTGTTTGAGTTTGTTTTGTATCCACTGGTTTTAATGAGTTGGAAACATAATAGTAACCATACACTCCTCCACCAATCACAATTACTGCAAATAGAATGGCAAATAAGCGAACAATATTTCGAGTAATTTTTGATTCTTTTTTTCGAATAGCTCTAAGTTCTTCATTTTCATACATAAAATTTGTTTTAAAACGCTCTTTTTTTGACATAATCCGCCTCCTTTTAACTTCGTTGTCATTATACATGAATTCATATAACAATTGAAGACTAGGAGTTCTACAATTATGTTACAAATTCTATCAAGATATACTATGAAAGCAAAATAGACTTAACGCAGTGCCATGAAATTCGCTTGCAAAGCTGCTTGCGTCCTTGCTACTTCAGGAAAGTCCCATAATTTAAACGCCCTCTCATAAACACACGTCCAGCGAAATGGACTTGACGACGTAGCGTTAGTACTAGAAGCCATACCGGCTTCTAGTACAGGAAATTTTGAGACCTTAGGCTCAAAATTTAGGCATGAGACCGAAGGGCTGCTGCCGTCCTCCGCTACTTCAGTCAAGTCCAATTTCGCCCCATAAAAGTAAAAGAAGACACCAAATAGCATTCTATCAGGCGTCTTCCCACATCATTATTCTTCTTCTTCATCTAAGAAAGTATTTAAAACTTCCTCAATCATATCCCATTCTTCATCAGTTTCAATAGGAAGTAAGTCGCCTTCAGTACCATCTTCAGCTTCAACATATGAAAATGCTTGAAGTTCAACTTCTTCTCCTTCTGGAATTCCTGCTGGGTATACTAAAACATATGATTTACCAAAATCTTCTGAATCGAAAGTAAATAAAACCTCGTGTAAGACTTCATTTCCTTCTTCATCAATAATTGTAATATGTTCATGTCCATCATGTTCATGTGTATGTTCTGTCATTACGTTTCCTCTTTTCTATTTAATATTTAAATCTAAATAATTTTGTAAAATGATGACGGCTGCTAACTTATCAATGACTTCTTTTCTCTTTTTACGAGAAACATTCGCCTCCTCAACAAGCATTCTTTCTGCTTGCATCGTTGTTAACCGTTCATCGTGAAAAACGATTGGAATTTCTAATCGCTTTTCTAAACTTCTACCATATTTTTGTGAAGCTTCTGCTCTGGGTCCAGCTGTATTATTCATGTTTTTCGGCATACCGATAACAATCTTTTCAACTTCGTATTCTTTAACCAATTCCACCACACGGTTAAAACCAAATTCACTTGCAGCTTCATTAATCACAATCGTTTCAACACCTTGAGCAGTCCAACCTAATGGGTCACTAATCGCAACTCCAACCGTTTTACTGCCGACATCTAATCCCATTACTCTCATTAACAATCTCTACCTGTCGAACGAATATAATGGCGGATTAATTCTTCGATAATTTCATCACGCTCGTGACGTCTTACTAGATTTCTAGCATCACGATGTCGAGGAATATAAGCTGGATCGCCAGATAATAAGTACCCAACAATTTGATTCACTGCACTATAACCTTTTTCGTTTAATGCATCATAAACAATTGTTAGTGTCTCTTGTACTGTTTTTTCATCTTTATCATGAAAGTTAAATAGAACTGTTTCATCCATTGAACTCATATTAACACCTCATTTCTTTGTATCTTCATTCTACTAGATTTTACTAAAAACTACAATAAATACGATAGAGATTAAACTTTCCTTAAAAAAATGAAGTAGAATGGATCACATCCTACTCCATTTCAATTTAATAATTATGCTTGAGTTAAGAACTCTTCTACTGCTTTTAACGCAGCTGGAATACCTGCTGGATTTTTACCACCTGCTTGAGCCATATCTGGACGGCCACCACCGCCACCTTGGATATGTGAAGCAATAGATTTGATAATATCACCTGCTTTAATTCCTTTTTCATTCGCATCTTTAGAAACTGCAGCTAATAAATTCGCTTTTTCACCTTCATTTGTAGCAACTACAAATACATCGCTTGCTGCTTTTTGTCTCCAAGTATCTGCTAATTGACGTAATTCATTCATATCTTTGTTTGGTAAGTGAACAGTAATGAATGAGTAGTTTCCTGCTGTAGAAACAGATTCGAATAAGTCTGCTACTTCAGATTTCATTAATTTAGCTTTTAGAGCTGAAATTTCATGTTGAGCTTCTTTTAATTCTTGTTGTAAGTGAGAAACTCGTTCTGGAGTACTATCTAATTGTACCGATTTAACATCACTTGCAATTTGTTTTAATAACAATTCATGTTTTGCTAATAACTCAAAGGCTTCTTGACTAGTTACAGCTTCAATACGGCGAACTCCTGCACCAATACCAGATTCAGAAAGAATCTTGAATAGACCGATTTCTTGAGTATTTGAAACGTGAACCCCACCACATAATTCAATAGACCAGTTTGCAATGTTTACCATACGAACTTTATTACCATATTTTTCACCGAATAAAGCCATTGCACCTAATTTTTTCGCTTCTTCTAATGTAGTTTCCACAGTCACTACATCTAAAGCTGCCCAAATTTTTTCATTTACAATACGTTCCATTTCAGCTAATTCTTCAGCTGTTACTTGACCAAAGTGGCTAAAGTCAAAACGTAAGTATCCTGGAGCTACTAATGAACCTGCTTGGTTAGCATGTGTTCCTAATACTTCTTTTAATGCTTGGTGTAATAAGTGAGTGGCAGTGTGGTTTTTAATTAATTTAGCACGCTCTTGTTGATCCACTTCTAATACATAAGTTGAATTTAATTGCATTGGAGCAATAACATCAATTGTATGTAAAGGTTGACCATTTGGAGCTTTCTTCACTTGAACAACAGTTGCAACTACTTGACCTGATTCATCCTTAATCACACCATGATCAGATAATTGTCCACCCATTTCAGCATAGAATGGAGTTTGATTGAAGACAACTTGTACTCTTGTGTCTTCTAAAGCAGATTCTACTAATTCATCTTCATATACAATCGCACTTAATAGACCTTTTTCAGTTGTACGGTCATATCCCACAAATGTACTTTCTACTGTAATATCACGTAGAACAGCTGATTGAACATTCATAGAAGTTTCTGTATTACGAGCTGCACGAGCACGTTCTTTTTGTGCTTTCATTTCAGCTTGGAATCCTTCTTCATCCACTTCATAACCATTATCACTAGCATATTCTAATGTTAATTCATAAGGGAATCCATAAGTATCATATAGTTTAAAGGCATTTTCACCTGATAATACAGTTTGATTTTGTTCTTTCATTTCAGCAAATACTGTTTCTAAAATTGCAAGTCCATCATGAATTGTTTCTTGGAAACGATTTTCTTCATTTGCAATAACTTTTTGAATGAACTCCATATTTTCAGTTACTTCAGGATAGTAGCTATGCATAATGCTTGCAACAGTTGGCACTAATTTTGTTAAGAATGAACCTTGAATGCCTAAACGTTGACCATGCATTACTGAACGACGGATTAAACGACGAATAATATATCCACGTCCTTCATTTGAAGGTAACGCACCATCACCAATCGCAAAGCTAACTGCACGAATATGGTCAGCAATAACTTTAAATGAAACATCTAAATCTTTTGAAGTATTATATTTTTTACCAGCACTTAGTTGTTCTAATTGTTGAATAATTGGCATGAATAAATCTGTTTCAAAGTTTGTTGGAGTATCTTGAATTACAGAAACAACACGCTCTAATCCCATCCCCGTATCGACGTTTTTATGTGGTAATGGAGGATAAGTTCCATCTGGCATATGGTTAAATTGAGAGAATACTAAGTTCCAGATTTCTAAGTAACGTTCGTTTTCTCCTCCTGGGTAATTTTCAGGATCATCTTCCGCTAATGTTTGATATTTTTCACCACGGTCATAGAAAATCTCAGTATCTGGTCCACATGGTCCAGCACCGATATCCCAGAAGTTATCTTCTACTGGAATAATATGGTCTTCTGGTAATCCAACTTTTTCCATCCATAAGTATTTTGTTTCAGGATCTTTTGGATAATAAGTTACATATAAACGATTTGGGTCTAATGCTAACCATTTTTCGCTTGTTAAAAATTCCCAAGCCCATGGAATTACTTCTTCTTTGAAGTAATCGCCGATTGAGAAGTTCCCCATCATTTCAAATAATGTATGGTGTCTTGCCGTATGACCTACATTTTCAATATCGTTTGTACGAATACTCTTTTGAGCATTTGTAATTCTTGGAACTTCAGGTGTTTCTGTTCCATCAAAATATTTTTTCAAAGTAGCTACCCCTGAGTTGATCCATAATAATGTTGGATCATTCACAGGAATTAAACTTGCACTTGGATGTACCTTATGTCCTTTCTCTTGGAAGAAATCAAGATACATTTGACGAATTTCACTACTAGATAATTTTTTCATCTTTACCATCCTTTTCGTTTATTATAAAAAAATAAAAACTGCCCCATTGTTACAAGGGCGTCTACCACGCGGTACCACCTTGCTTACAATGAAACAGCATTTCATCCTCATTCATTCCGATAACGCGGGAAGCGTCTGTATTTCTACAAAATTCCAATCAGGAGCATAAATTTTGTGGTCATTTTCACCGACTAGACCTCTCTACGATTAAAATTCTTTTATCTGACTGGTTCATACTCAATTAGTATAAGAAAATCTGTTTTATTTGTCAAATAATTCAATAGGAGTCTGTTACTTTATCAGCTTCGCTAAGCTTGCTAAAGAAGGTTGCTTTTGTACTTTGATTTTAATATTTCGACGGTACAGAAGCAACACGTTAGAAAGCTTTCTTGTGCTCTATCAAATTCATATCAAAAAAATAAACTCTTAGGAAATCCTAAAAGTTTATTTTTCTTTCGACAATTGCTTCCGTTAAAGTTTGAGAAAAATTTAAACCTAATTCTCTGCCTAACTTATCAGCCCATCTCGGTATCGTTAAAGTTTTTTTTACTGGTTCTTGATTTCCTAAATAATGATTTACATTTACACCTACCATAGAAATAAATGATTTTTTTGAATCAAATTTTAATTCAATATCTTTATCATCCTTGAAAGGATTATGCTCAACTAAGGATAAAGAATTTATATCTGATGGCTTAGGTAAATCGATATCATTTTCGATACAATCAGCAGCATTCATGCCTAGCCACTCACTTGCCATTTCCAATGCATCACTAATATCTTTTCCTTGAGTACCAGAAATATTTGAAAAATCTGGAAAATGTACAAAATAAGGTGCACTAGTACCATCTGAATCATCATAATAAAATAACGCTGGATAAGTTACTAACATTTTCATACCTCCAATTAGAAAAGCAGAGGCTGAGTTTTACAACCCAGCTTGCTTTTTTATCCCTTTTTCAGTGAATTTATTTAACTCACCGTGGGGAATTATGATAGGTCTTTCTCCTTGTTTCTCCATTTTTACATGGGAACCTTTACCACCCTTTGTCTTTGACCAACCATGAGCGATAAGAAGTTTGACCATCTCATTTTGCGTCATCGGCATAGCGCTCTACCTCCTGACACAAATATTATAGCACGTGTTACACGTGTTAATCAAGAATGATTACCTTCTCTCTCATATTTCGTAAAACGAAGAAAGACTTCCCATAGTAGCATATATCATAGTAGTCGAAACATCGGTTACTATGATTAGGAAATTTCGAGACCAAGGCTCGAAATTTAGGCATGAGACTCGCTTTTTGCGAGGCCGCTACCGTCCTATGCTACTATAACAGAAGTCTTTCGTAGTTTCGTATAAAAAGTCTGTCCTACTTCAATTCCGGAACGTACTCCTCATCTCCACGATTGAAAAATAATTCAGTAGGTCCCTTTTGTTCAAAAATGTCTAACATTTGATCCAAATGCCATAATGGTTCTCTCTTCTTCAAATCTTCTAAAGAAATCCAAAACATATCTCCCTCAGAAGAAGAACGAAGTTCGCCAGTGTAATGACTCGTTTTATATAAAAAGACAATATAACGTGTACCATCTGGTTGAATCCAATCTTTAATTCCACAAAACTCTAGCTGACTAATCGTTAGACCTGTTTCTTCTTTAATTTCTCTAATAGTCGAATCTACAATCGATTCCATTGGTTCAATATGACCACCAGGAAAGATTAATCCTTGTGCATAACTCAAATTTTTCTCTTGCACTAAAACATTACCCTCTTGGTCATAAATCATACACATATTTGTCAATTCAGTATGAACAGTACGACTCATTTTCTAACTCCATTTCTCTTTAAAAGTATTGAAGAAATTCTCCATATCCTTCTTTTTCTAAATCTGCCTTTGGAATAAATCTTAATGCAGCAGAATTAATACAATAACGTAATCCACCTAATTCTTCAGGTCCATCTGGAAATACATGCCCTAAATGAGAATCCGCTTTTTGACTACGAACTTCTGTACGAACACGATTTAATTTATGGTCTTCTTTTTCTGTTAATGTTGTATTTTGAATTGGTTTTGAAAATGATGGCCAGCCACAACCTGCATCGAATTTATCTTTTGAACTAAATAATGGTTCACCACTCACTACATCTACATAAATACCTTCTTCAAAAAATTCATCATATTCTCCTGAAAACGGACGTTCTGTCGCTTCATTTTGCGTCACTTCATATTGAATTTCTGTTAATCGTTGTTTTAATGCTTCTTTTGAAAAATCTGACATTTTTCTTCCTCCTAATCTTCAAACTTCCACTTCGATTGATGTGGATCTTGAATTCGTTTAAATAATTTTTCCAAATCTTTATTGCTTAAATGAACTAATACTGGTCTACCATGCGGGCAATTATACGGATTTTTACATTTTGCTAAGTCCACTAATAATTGTTCCGCCTCAAGCGTTGTTAAACGATGATTCGCCTTAATCGACCCTTTACAGCTCATCATAATGGCAGTTGCCTTCCGTAACTGAGCAACTGTTACTTTTTGATTTGAGAGAACTAAATCAATAATTTCCTCAATGATTTCCTTTTCTTCTCCCTGTTTAATCCAACTAGGGTGAGATTGAATTTGAAACGTATGAGTCCCAAATGGTTCAATTTCAATACCAAATTCACGAATCATTTCTAAGGACTCTTGTAATTTTAGCGCTTCTTTTTTCGAAAATTCCATGATAATCGGAATCATTAAGGATTGACTCACTGGTGCTACTTCTCCAATAGAAACTTTAAATATTTCATATTTAATCCGTTCTTGAGCAGCATGTTGGTCAATCATGTATAACCCTTTTTCATTTTGCGCAAATAAATACGTCCCATGCATTTGTCCAAAATAATGTAATTCTGGAAAATCAGTTTCAAAATTTTCTTCATCCAATTCTTGAGATAATTTCCAATAATTCGCTTTTTCTTGGTGAAAATCTATTCGGCAATCTTCACAGCCCTCTTTGTTATGATTCGTTATTTGAACTGGAATTTCCTCTGTTAGTTCTTTGGAAATCTCTCCCTTAAATGGACTCTCTTCAGTTTCTAAAGGTAACTCTTCTAAACTTACAGCTTCACTCGTATACGAAGTAATCTCATCCTCTTGTATCCACTCGCTAGGAGTTTCAACTCGAATGGATGGCTGAACTGGTTTTAAGTCAAAATTTAACGTTTCCTGTTCCACTACCGGTCGAGCAGTTGTCGATTCCGTTGATTTACGTTTAAATGGTAAATCTTCTAATGATTCAGGAATTCGTTGTACCCCTTGAATCGACTCATGGATCGCTTTTTGAATAAGTGCTGATAGCTCCACTTCTTTACTAATACGCACTTCTTGCTTTGTTGGATGCACATTGACATCGACTAATTGGAAATCCATTTCAATATCAATTACTGTAATTGGAAAACGTCCCACCATTAAAGTAGAACCATATCCTGCCACAATTGCTTTAGAAATGGCAATGTTACGAATTGAACGACCATTGATAAAAATCGAAATATAATTTCGATTGGACCTTGTTAATTCTGGCAAAGAAGTATATCCACTGACTTTGAAATCATCATCTTCCCCACTAAATGCTAACATTTTACGAGCGTTAGTAGGACCTAAATTACCCGCAATCGCTTGACGTAAGTCACCATTTCCTGCTGTTCGAATTAATTCATTTCCTTCATTTCTTAAAATAATCGAAATTTCTGGATGACTTAAAGAGATTTTACTCACAACATCTGTAATATGAGCAATTTCCGTTTGAAGTGTTCGAACAAATTTCAACCGAGCAGGAGTATTATAAAATAAATCTGAAACTTCAATGGTAGTCCCTTTTAATGGAGGTACTTGAGTTTCTTCCACAATCGTTCCTGACTCCACTTTTAACTGAGTTCCCACTTCTTCTCCTGTTGAAGTCGTTACAGTCACTTTTGAAACTGCTGTAATACTCGCTAAAGCTTCTCCTCTGAATCCTAATGTTTTAATGCGAAATAATTGTTCAGGCGAATAAATTTTACTCGTCGTATGACGGCGAATCGATAGTACAGCATCTTCACGACTCATCCCTGAACCATTATCGGTGATTCGTATGAGTTTTAATCCTGCTTCTTCAATTTCAATGACAATCCTTGTACTGCCAGCATCTACTGCATTTTCCAATAATTCTTTGACAACAGATGACGGTCGTTCAATGACTTCCCCTGCTGCTATCTGATTGGTTAATAAAGCACTTAATTCTTTAATTTTCCCCATAGACTCACCCTTTCAGTCTTGTTTGCCATTGGTCGATGAATTGCAACGCTTGAAGTGGCGTTAAATTCATCACTCGAACAGATTTTATCTCCTCTAATACTTCTTGATCGAGATTACTTGTAAATAAATCCAATTGTTCTGATTCAACACGTGGAACTTCAACAGTAGCACTAGTTTCTACAATTTCCACTTCAGCCTTTTCCACGGGAGCATCTTCTTGAAGACTTATATTCGCTTGCGAATTAGTTTCTAAAATCGTTAAAATATTTTCCGCATGATTTAATAATGATGAAGGTAATCCAGCTAATTTAGCGACATGAATTCCGTAACTCTTATCTGCTGGCCCTTCCATAATTTTATGAAGGAAGACCACTTCGCCATCTTTTTCAATGGCTCCTACATGGACATTTTTCAAATCTTCATATGTATCACTTAAAGCTGTTAATTCATGATAATGAGTTGAAAAAAGGACTTTCGCAGTTAAATGTTCATGAATATATCCAATAATGGCATGAGCAAGAGCCATCCCGTCATAAGTAGCTGTTCCTCTTCCAATTTCATCAAATAATAATAAACTTGTTGGATCAGCTTGTCGTAATGCTGTATTGGTTTCCATCATTTCTACCATGAAGGTACTTTGACCAGAGATTAAATCATCTGCTGCTCCAATTCGTGTAAAGATTTTTGTAAAAATTGGAATTTTTGCACTTGTCGCTGGAACAAAGCAACCAATTTGAGATAGAATCACACAAAGCGCCAACTGTCTCATATACGTTGATTTACCAGACATATTTGGTCCTGTAATTAATAAAATATGGTCTTCTGGCGACATTTGAATCGAATTAGGGACATAGCTAGAACGTCCCATCACTTTTTCAACAACTGGGTGACGACCATCGATAATTTCTAACGAGCGATCCATTAATGAAATCGTAGGTCTTGTTAATTGATACGCTTCACTCACGGTACTAAACGATTGCAATACATCGATGGTTGCGACTGCTTTTGCTAATTCTTGTAATTGCTCCGTATAAGTTTTCACTTCTTCACGAACAGCCACAAATAATTCATATTCTAGTAAACTTGATTTCTCTTCAGCTTCTAAAATCAACGCTTCTTTTTCTTTTAATTCAGGTGTAATAAAACGTTCTGCATTACTCAATGTTTGTTTTCGTTCATAACGACTATCATCTAACTGAGAAAGATTTGCTTTTGTCACTTCGATATAATACCCAAACACTTTATTATAACTAATTTTTAACGATTTGATTCCAGTAGCTTCTCTCTCTGTTTGTTGTAATTGAGCAATCCATTCTTTCCCATGTGCCATCGTTTCACGGTAAAGGTCTAGTTTTTCATGATAGCCTTTTTTAATAATATTTCCATCTGATAAAGATACCGGAGCATCTTCATCAATGGCTCTTTCGATGCGTTCATATAATTCTGGAATCGCATGTAATTGTTGTTTTAACTTTTGCCACTTCGGATGATTCAAACTATCTGCAATCGCTCTAAAAACAGGAACTTTCGCTAATGTTTGTTTTAATTGTAATAAATCTCTCGCATTAGCAGTTCCAAATGAAACTTTCCCAACAATGCGCTCTAAATCATATACACCTTTTAACGCTTCAATAAAATCTATCCGTTCAAAATAATGTTGCGTCAAACTTTCTACTAAATCATGTCGTTCTTCAATATCAGTTTGAAGCACTAATGGTTTTTCAATCCATTGCTTTAATAAACGAGCACCCATCGCTGTTTGAGTTTCATCTAAGAACCAATAAAGTGAACCTTGTTTTTGCTGTGTACGAATCGTACTCGTTAACTCTAAGTTTCTTTTTGCTTCATAATTCATGAATAAGTAAAAATCTCGTTCATAATAACTCGCTTTTTGCAGGTGAGTAAAACTTTTCTTTTGAGTTTTCGCTAAATAAGATAATAAACCTTCCAGAACTTCATAGACATCTTCTTGTTCAATATCTTCTAACAACGCATCAAAACTACCTTTTTGAATGTCTTCAGTTGCTAAGGTAGATGGTAAAATATCAAAATACAAGCACATTTCTTCTAATGCTTCCGAAGAAAAATCTCCAACTTTGACTAATTCTCTCGTTTTTAAACTTGAACATTCACTACGAACTTCTTCCATTGATTGAACACAAGTTCCTTTTAATTCCCCTGTTGCAACATCAACATAGCCTAAAGCATAAGAATCTTGCGCCAATGGTTTTAATGCTACTAAATAATTATTAGCATGTTGTTGAGAATACTCCGTATATGTCCCAGGCGTTAAAACTTGGACAACATCTCTTTTGACCATTCCTTTAGTAAATTTGGGGTCTTCTAATTGCTCACAAATCGCAACTTTCTTTCCATATTCAATTAATGTTCGAATATATTCTTTAGCAGAATGATGAGGAACTCCACACATCGGAATTGGATCTTCTGCATTTTTATTTCGACTTGTTAATGTAATTTCTAATAGACGAGCAGCTTCTAGTGCATCATCATAAAATAATTCATAAAAATCTCCCAAACGATAAAACAATAAACAATCCGGATATTGTTCCTTAATCGAAAAATATTGTTCCATCATGGGCGTTCTCTTCGTTTTTTGAGGCATTCGTAAAATTTTCTCCTTTATTATTCCATAAATGGTTGATCTGGTGAAATTTTAATAGGTAAAATTTTCTTCACTTTTCCAGTTGTATCATCACATTCAATAAAACAAGCGGATAATTGAATCTCATCAGGATCAGACACTTCGAACCGTGTTGGTAATTGGTTTAAAAATTTACCAATAATCGCTTCTCTTTCCATTCCTAAAATTCCATTATAAGGACCTGTCATACCCACATCACACATGACTGCCGTTCCCTGAGGTAAAATACGGGCATCATTCGTTTGCACATGCGTATGCGTTCCAATCACGGCGGTTACTTTCCCATCTAAAAACCAACCCATTGCTTGTTTTTCACTTGTCACTTCCGCATGGAAATCTACAAAAATAATGGGCGTTCTCTTACGAGCTATTTCAATGAGTGACTGAATCACTTGAAATGGATCATCTAGCGTATTCATAAACACACGGCCTTGTAAGTTAATCACACAAACTTCCACTTGATTACACTTTACAAATACCATTCCTTGCCCTGGAACACCTGCTGGATAATTCGCTGGACGAACCATTTTTTTTGCATCATCAATAAATTCAAAAATATCACGATTATCAAATGCATGATTTCCTAATGTCACAACATCTGCACCAGCCTGTAATAATTGCTTATAAATTTTCTCCGTAATGCCCTTTCCATTCGCAGCATTTTCCCCATTGACAATTGTTACTTGAGGTTTATATTTTTTCTTTAATTTTGGTAAATAATCTTCAATAGCTTGACGACCTGGAGCACCAACAACGTCTCCAACAAATAATAACTTCATGTGACTCCTCTTTCTATTTCATCTTCTATTAGTGTAACAACAAATGTTTTGAAATGATAGTGTTTTGCTGAAAGAAATTCGAATAGAATGCAAAAAACTCCTAAAGCCTTATAAAGACTTTAGGAGCTTTTATTACTTTTTACATTTAAGCAAATACTACTTGAATTAAAAACATATATATCATCGTTGGAACAAAGATGCTTAATAAAGTATTTTGTTTCCACCAATGTAAAACTACTACACAAGCAATACTAATGAGTTCTGCTGCCCCAAATGGTGCTTGTGTCCAAGCTACATCTTTGACACAGTATATAACTAATGTCGTCATAATTGCTTTAGGCAATACTTGTGCAATAAATTGCAAGCGAGGGGGTAATACATCATGATGACGAAACATCACATAAGGGAATAATCTTAATCCGAATGTTACAATCGTTGCAACCATCATACTTAAAAAAATCATCATTGGTGTCATTTCGATACTCCCTCCTTCAATGGATGTTTCATATTTCTTTCAAAAATTACCATTAATAAAATGACTGTACAAGCTAAACTTGGTAATAAGAAATATTTTGGTCCAACTGTAATTAACCAGAATAATGCACTACTTCCACCGATTAAGAATGGATAATAACGATCACTTTGCATGATTTGATTCACAACAATTAACACGAATAATGCCGTCATTGAAAAATCAATTCCTTTTGCAGAAAAAGGAATAAAGTTTCCAGCGATAACACCAACCATCGTCCCGAATACCCAGTACACATGATTTAAAAACGCAAGATACACATGAACAATATCAGAATAAGTTCCCTCTTCCTCTTGCTTCATCCCTACCATTACTGAAAATGTTTCATCCGATAAAGCGAAGATTAAATAAAAAGCTTTCCATCCTAATCGCTTAAATAATTCAATAAAACTAATTCCATAAAACATCATACGTGCATTAATGAGTAAAGTCATAATAGCAATCATTCCAAGTCCTAAACCGGCATTCATAAAGCTGACAATGGCAAATTGCATTGAGCCTGCATACATAAAAATACTAGAAAAAATTGCCCACCAACCTGAGTAACCATCTTGAACCATTAAAATAGCAAATGCAATTCCTAAAAATAAATAGCCAAAGAAAATTGGTAATGATAATTTAAATGCTTGTTTCCACTCTTTCATTCCTTAACTCCTTTTCATTCATATACAAATGACAGTGTACCTAATCTTCTATGACCTTGCAACTAATACGTAATAAAAGAAAGAAGAAAAATGCTTTTTGTTTGCGAGGTCGCCAGCAGCCCCTATGGGTCTCATGGCTAAAAATCGAGCCGTTGTCTCGATTTTCACCTGCAATAGAAGCCTACCTTGGCTTCTATTGCTTTCGCTACAAAAAGATTTTTCTGCTTTCTTTTATACTGTATTTACGTTTCTTCACTGATTAAATTTTTAACCCTTATAAACACTACTTAAAAAATGCTTGCTCACGATATCGTAAACAAGCATTCAACAATAAAGATATTCTTCTTTGTTTCACTTCATCAATTATTGAATAACTTCTCTAAATTCCGAGTTGCGGATTCAATCTCATATCCTGCTTCATCAATTTTTTTCTTCACTTTTTCTGTATCCAATTCTCGACTATTTCGAACAGATAAAATCTTGTCCGCCCAGTTTTCTAGTGAGTCCGTTAAAGCTAAAGAATTATCGAAATTCTCTAAAATCTTCGCATTCGGTAAGTGACACGCTGTGACTACAGGTAACCCATTGGTTTGAGCTTCAATTAATACAATCGGTAACCCTTCAAAATTAGATGGGAAGAAGAACACATCAAGTAAATTGAGCATCTCGCCTATATTGGTTTTCAATCCTGTAAAAATCACTTTATCAGCTACTCCATATTGTTCAGCTATATTTTGTAAAAAAGCAGTATCTCCTCTTCCAATAAAAACTAAACGGGAATTCGGTTCTTTTTTAACTAATTCAGCAAAAACTTTAATACAAAAACTTTGATTTTTTTGTTTTTCATATAAACGAGAAACTTGTCCTACAACAAAACAATCTTCTGGAATATGGTATTCCTTTCGAAGTTGAACTTTTTTTTCGTCATCATATAAAAACTTTTCTACCTCAATCGCATTATGTATCACCAAAGCTTTATTTCTTTCTTTACCATGATAAAAATGGTTCAATGCTTCTATTCCACATGCCCAAAAATCTGTTGCATATTTCCCAACAAAAAGTCGATTAATAGGGTGAATAAAACGATAAAATTTATCGGCTGTAGCACAATGTCCATGAACAATTCTTTTTTCAATTCCATATTTCTTTGCTAATTTTAGAAATTCTAAATGAGTCAATCCATTTTGATTCGACCATAAAATATCATAACGATGAGCATTCTCCTTGAAGAAAAGATCCCATTCTTTTAATGCTTGTTTCATATGAGGTCTTAACTTAGGAATTCTATGCACGATTAATGGATTACGACAGAGATTCTTAAAATGATTACTAAATTCAACATCTTCAGAACCCTGTAGTAGAAATTCCAGTTCAAATTCGTTGGTATCAATATGATTATAAAAATCTACCACAATTTTTTCTAGTCCACCGATATCTGGAACTAATCCACAGACCAAAATTCTTTTCATTGATTTTCTCCTTATTTTTTTAACTTTAATACTTTTTGAATCATTAATATAATTTGTTTTCCACCTTCATGATTTCTAAACATGAAGACATATACACACAATATTGCTAAATAAAGGACAATTTTAATAAGGATACTCCAGATGAAATCCATTTCTGTAAACACAAATAATTCTAATAAGCTAATACATAGAATACTTAATCCTGCTACGATAAAATGTTTTATCATCGTTTTAAAATATTCTTTTGAGGAAGCTTTCAATCCATACTTAAATACACTATAAGGTTCATACCATGTACAAGTTAGTATTGTGGAGCCAATTGTTCCTAATAATATTCCAGCGACTCCTAAATCTAAAATCGATAAAAAATACAGTGAAAGAATGATATTTAATAGAATTTCTGCAATAGTTTTTTTATTTTGTTCATAACTTAAGCCATACACTGAAATCATCACTAAAATCGGTCTTCTATAAAAAGTAAAGAAAAAATGAAGAACAATTAGAATTTCAATCATACGATTAAATGAAAAACTCTCTCCTAACCAGATCGTTATAAACGGATGAATAAATAGTAGATATCCCATACTAGCAAAATAAATCATACTAAAAACAATAAACTGAAATTTTTTTAAAAAATGGATTTTATCTTCTACTGTTCTATCTTCTGAATGAACTAAATTTCCAACAGAAGAAACCACCGAATTAATAGCCGTATTTAAAACCATTAAAACAAATCCTAAAACATAAGTATAATTTCCATAAATTCCAATCGTTGCTAAACTAATAAATTTCGCCATTAAAATACTATCCGTTTGAAATACTACCGTTTCTCCAATACTTCCAATGATATTGCCTTTAATATTCCGAATAAATTTCTCTCTTTCGTCTTGATTAATTGGAGATATTTCTTCGTTATACAAATAATCGTATAATCGATCTACCATCAGTGACATTACAATATTTCCAGTAACATTCATAATAATACTAATCAATAAATAGAAAATAAAATTATGAGTTAAAACTACTACTGCAATTTGTAATAATACTCGCAAAGTGTTTAATCCAAAATCAATTAACGTCATCACATAATTTCTCTGGTCAACATACAACAATGTTCGTTTGTATGAGAAAAAATAGCTGGAACCAGCATTAAATACAAATAAAAAATAAATCCAATAGACTTCCTGATTAATCGTATAATCCTTAATCAAATGAGGAAGAAATAATGATAATATGGTTCCTAGTATAAAAATAGATACACCAATGATTCGATATAATTTTTTAAAAAGAATCATAAATGCATTAACTTTTCCATGTTCTTCTCTCACTAATGGTGCATATAGAGCATAACTTATAGCTCCAGCTACTCCCAATTCTGCCAAAGACAAAATCGATACTAAACTAGATAAATAATTGCTTAATCCTAAATAAGTAATTCCAAGAATATTAACAAAAACTGTTCGATTGACAAATCCAAGAATCACTTGAAACGGTTGAAGCGCAAGAGCTATACTTGTATTCAAAGTGGCAAATTCTGTTCTACTTTTTTTCATGCATTCCCTCTATTCATTTAATTCTCCATGGAAGAGTTTATATAAATAGCTATTAGGAATTAACTCTTCTTTATTAATTTTATAGGTTGTTTTCATAATTGGTGTGTGTTTTAACACTTCTCTCCATTCATTTTCATCAAAAAAATCCATAGCATGATCTCTTAAAAACCATACTCGCTCAGCATGAGCTAAGATTGGTAACTCATCCACTAATCCTTTAAATTCAGGATTACACTCATATTCGGATAAAATAAAATAATCCATGATTAGATAATGAATAAAAATTGGGAATTTACGGATATAGTACAAATATAAATCCCGAATATGTTTAAAATATGGCTTCCCTTTTTTCCCTGCTAAAAAGAAACCTGACCATTTAAAATCACCAATAGCTCGTTCTATTTTATCCGTATGTAAAGGTGGATGATTCAAACTAAAAAAATCACCTTTAAACATTTCTAAAGTTGCATAAGGAGAGACAAATAAAGTTGCATCCATCCATATTCCACCATATTGGTATAACAAACTAAAACGAATAATATCTGAATAATGTGCAGCTGATAATTCTTTTTTCTTGTATTTTTCAGCGATATCTGCTGGAATATTAATGAAATCCGCAAGATTTTCATCCGTTAATAAATGTAATTCACAACCATTTCTTTTAGCAAAGTCTTTAATTGTCTTCAGTGAAGCTTTTACCGTTTCAGGTATTTGTGCTTCTCCCTGTTGCCACATTGTCCAAATGATTTTTGGGAACTCTTTGTCAACTTCTTCGTTCTCATTACTCGATTCATCTATTTGAGCTTCTTTACGTAATTTCAATACAAAATCTAAAAGAATTTTTTTATGAAAATCATAGAACTTTGTCTCAGATTGTTGCGCAAGATAATAAGCTACTGTCTGCTTAACTCCATAATATTTTACGATTTGACAATATCGAATGATTTTTTCTCGTAATGTTTGTAGTTTCATAGGTTACAAGCTCCTTTCACACTTTTCTAAAGCTGTTTTTAGAAAAATACCATTACGAATTTTTTTTCCAATTCTTTTACTATTTTTAATCATCTCTTGATAGTCATTCTCTGAAAGTGATTCTAAAGATTCTGCAATTTCAAATAATGAATCAACAAGTATTCCACATTTATTTTGTCTTACGAAATCAGCCAAGGCAGATTGGCTCCACACAATAATTGGAAACCCTGAGGCTAAATAAAGAGAAGCTTTATGCGGGTTATTCATCTTTAAATATTCTCCATACATTCCACTACAAGTATGCGGACTATCTCCATCCCATACTAAACCAAAGCCACCTTGAAGATGATGAGAAAGTTCATCAGGTGAAAAAGCACCTTTATAATGAACATTTTTAGGAAGATGCTCTTCTTCAAAGTTAATGCCATAAATGGAAAATTCCGGATTTCCAGGTAATTGTCTTGCATATTTTGTTTTTCGAATATCAAAATTACCTGCAACGATAACTGTATTCTTCTCATAAGCTGTCTTCTCTTCATAATGAGGAATGACATAATCAAACATTTCTAATGCAACAATCTTCTCCTCTGGTATTCCTAATCTCACTAATTCTGCTTTCATCTTATCATTATGAGCAATAATACCATCTACTTTTTCAAGTACCGTTTTATTTTGTAAAAAATAAATAATAGAATGTTTAAAATCTTTAACTGTCTTTATCTTTCTATTTCTAAGTGATTCTATATCATGGATGAGTAAATAAGCTTTGAACTTTCTATTTTTCAAAAATCTAGTTAAAATTTGTTTTTTTAACGACTGCCATAATAATGGAAATTGAAGAACGATTACATCGTCTTTTGTTAAAGGAACAGCATTTGAATGATTATTTAAGAAATAAGGGGCATATCCTGCTTCTACCATTATTTTTTCAGCATCTAATCTAGCTTTAGATCCTGCATGTTTAGCTTTAGCATAATTTTCTTTTAAATAATAGTTCATGCTACTACATCCCTTTCCATAATCCTTTTATAATATATTTTTCAAATCTCCATTTAATCGCTCCAACAACTCTTGAAATGAAGACAATATTTTTTGGGAATAATCGATAAGCTCTCATTAAAAATGATGGGCTTGAACTTTTAGCGTATCGATTCAAATATTCCACATATTTCTCTTGATATGGATTTCCCTCGAATATATGATAGTCGACAACGTGCATCAAGACTAAATGGAACAAGCGACGATAAATGTATGGAAGTAGCTCTACATCTCCTTCATATAATTGTTCGACTTTATCACATATTGTAAATAAATCTAAATTTTTCAAATTAAATTCTCGATTCATAATACTACCTTGTCGTACACGGTAATAATATCCTATATAATCGATTTTCACCATTCTACGAATCTGTTTTAAGATTCCCATTCCTCCATAAACATCTTCATAAAATAAACCTTCTAAAAATGGAAAATTGAGAATTACTTCTCTTCGAAATAATTTAGCAACTGCATTCAAACGAACAATATTATCTCTACATAAAGAAACTAAAGCTTCTTTAGTATTCCCTTGAAAAATAATTTTTACATTTTCTGGTGAAGGTATTAATATTTCTTTTTGATCATTCGTATACCAACACTCTACAATATCAATATCATCTATGGTAACCTGTTTTATCAATTGTTCCAACATATCTTCTTTAAGAACATCATCACTGTCTACAAAAGTGATGAATTCACCGTGGGATTCGCTCATACCACGGTTTCTTGCACCACTTAATCCTTTATTTTCTTGATTGATTAAATGAAAACGACTGTCCTGCCTACAAAATCTCTCACAAATTTCTTTTGAAGCATCTGTTGATCCATCGTTGACTAATATTACTTCAATATTGTTATAAGTTTGACATTGAATACTATCTAAACATTCTTCTAAATATTCTTCAACATTATAAATGGGTACAATGATACTAATCAATTTATCGTATTCCACCTTTATTCCCCTTTATATATAAGTTCTTTTAAACTATGAATCTTTCTCCATATTCTATTTACAATTGGAAATGTATATCGTAAATAATGTTTTGGCGATAGTTGATACATCCAAATCATTTTACTACTTCTTGCCACTTCTGGAGATTTTTCAACCAATTTTATATATTCTCTTAACTTATCTTCATACAATTTTTGGTATGGATTCCCTTTTTCTATAAAATCTTTATGATGAGTCGTAACAATTTGAACTAAAAACTTTCCGATATAAGTGATTAAGGTTTCATCTGAAGCAAACAAATCCACGAGTTTATCACAACAAGTAAATAAATCTAGATTCTTCTCAGAAAATTGTTTATGCATCGTACTGTTTGAACGTTTTCGATAATAATATCCTACATAGTCAAGTCTTACCATTTTACGGATAAATTTCAACATTCCAACGCCGTGATAAATATCTTCATAAATCACTCCCGTCAAAAATGGAAAATCTTCTAATAACTTTCTTCGATATAATTTACAGACTGGAGAATATGATATCCCATAATTACAAGCTTTAATAACAGATTCTTCTGAATTCCCCTCAAACTCAATTTGAATATTTTCTGCTTCCTTTAAGTGTTCAAAAACACTTCGAGTTGCTCTATAATTGCATTCTACCAAATCAATGTCTTCTGTCATGTAACGATTCAAGATCTCTAAATATTTGATAGAAAGGACATCATCGCTATCCACAAAAGTGAGCAATTCACCTATAGAAGCGCTAACTCCATGATTTCTTGCAACACTTTGCCCTTGGTTTTCTTGATTTATTAAACGAAAACGACTATCTAGTTCACAATATCGTTCACATATTTCTTTTGAACCATCAGTAGATTCATCATTGACTAGTATTACTTCGATATCTGTATACGTTTGATTTTTTATACTCTCTAAACATTCTTCCAGATAATTTTCTACATTATAAACTGGTACTATTATACTAATCATATTCTTTCTAACATTTCCTTTTAAATTCATTGTATTATCCTACTTATTTAAATACTCAATTTTTTCTTATATGTAATTTATCGTTTAGATGATTCATTACTTTTTTAGCAGCAATCCATCTCTTTTGTAAACTTTTATAAATAGGATGAGTAATCGTTGTATAATATTTTGGAGCAAGTAAGTACAGTCGCAATAAACGATATTTTCGAACAACTTCCTTGGATTGCTTTGCTATAAAAGCAGCATTTCGAATAAAATCTTCATATAAATCAACATACGGACTCTTCGTATTAATCCCATCTTTTAAATAGTGTCCATGACCAAGATAAAACAAAAAATAACCAATGTACGGAAGCATATTTTCATCATCTTTAAAAGAATCTACTAACTTATTTCCCACTTTAAAAATATCTAAATCTTTTTCATTAAAGGATTTCGTCATAGTACTATTTGCATGAACACGGTAATAATAACCAATATAATCAATAACTACTATTTTTCGAATATGTTTTAGATAATTAATTCCTGTAAAGACATCTTCATAAATATATCCTTCTAAAAATGGAATCTTTTGAACAATTTCTCTTCTATATAATTTTTTAAAAGCACAATACTTCACTTCTTTAAACGCAATACAGTTAAGAATTGCTTCTTTAGAGTTCCCTTCGAATACAATTGTAGAAGTCTTATTAAGAAAGAATTCTTCTTTTTTTCTTGTCATTCTACATTCTACGATATCCACATCCGTCTTCATGTAAGGAAGTAACACTTCTAGTACATTTGTATTGATAACATCATCGCTATCCACAAACATAATAAATTGTCCAACAGATTCTTTAACACCGCGATTTCTAGCGACACTTTGTCCTTGATTTTCTTGATTGATTAATTTAAAGCGATTATCTACCTGGCAAAATCGTTCGCAAATCTCTTTTGAGCTGTCCGTTGAACCATCGTTTACTAAGATCACTTCAATATCTGTGAAAGTTTGCTGCCTTATACTTTCTAGACATTCTTCTAAATATTCTTCCACATTATAAACTGGTACAATTACACTAATCATAAAACAATTTCCTTCTCACTTATTTTTATTCATCTACCTTTACTTCTTTAATGCCATTTTTGAATTTCCAAATTGCATAGTAGATTGGGAATACAATTGAATTATAATATTTGGGGCAAAAGTTATAGAGCTTAATCAAACGTGATGCTCTAGCTAACTCTGGATTTTTCTTTGTTAATGTTACATACTCTGTTAACTTTTGATTATAAAATTCTGCGTATGGATTTCCTTTTTCGATATAATCTTGATAATGCATCGTTGCTACATGCACTAAGAAGCTTCCAATATAAGGAAGAAGTTCTTCACTATCAGAATACAACTCTATTAACTTGTCACAAACCAGGAATATGTCTAAATTTTTTTCAGTAAATGTTCGATGCATAGTACTCGATTGATGTTGACGGTAATAATAGCCTACATAGTCGATTTTAACAATCTTTCGAATATACTTCAGCATACCAACACCACTATAAATATCTTCAAAAATAACCCCTTCTAAATAAGGAACCGATTCAACGATTGATTTTCTATAGAGTTTTGTAACTGGGTTAACGCTCAATATATGACGAGGAACAGCTCTCACAGCTTCGATAGAATTCCCTTCAAATAGAATCGTTCTTTTTTCAAAATCATCAGTAAAAAAATCTTTTTTATGTACTGTAAACTTACTTTCCACAATGTCTACATCTGCAGTCATATATTTCATTAATTCTTCTAAATAATTTGCTTTAATAACATCATCACTATCGACAAATGCAATATACTCTCCTGTTGAAGCCGATACTCCAACATTTCTTGCGACACTTTGCCCTTGATTTTCTTGACTGATTAAGTGAAAACGACTATCCTCTTGACAATAATGTTCACAAATATGTTTAGAATTATCCGTAGATCCGTCATTTATTAATAGTACTTCAATATTCGTATATGTTTGATTTTGAATACTTTTTAAACATTCTTCTAAATAATTTTCTACATTATAAACGGGAATAATTACGCTAATCATTTTTATCCTAACCTTATTTCTTTAATCCAATTTCATTCAAAAGGGTCTTTGTAAAACCTTTTTGAATGGCATTGACTTTATCATTTACTTTTGTTCTTTCTTCAATGTAACTATCTTCAGATTTCATGACACTCTCTAGGAACTCTAATAAATCGTGAGAATCACGAATGACACTCCCAACCATAAGACTCTTAACATCTTCAAATACAAAACCACGTTTGTCCTTATATTCTTCGTAATCATTAATCGTAAAGGCTACTGGTCTATTTAATAAATAATAATCTAAAAATACTGAAGAATAATCAGTAATTAATGCGCTAGTAGTCCCTAAAAATGTATATAAAGTCCCATATTGCTCACTAATAATCTCTTCTGTTAATAGATGAATAGTTGAGTGATTCATTTGTACTTGAAGGCAAGATTCTTCTAAAGGATGTAATTTAATATATAATTGGTAACCATATTTCAATAATAATTGTTCTATTTTTCTAAAATCAACTTCTTCAAGAGAAAATATTAGTGCATCCTGACTATCATGATAATTTTTGGAATTTCGGTAAGTTGGCATCCAAATAACTCTCTTATCTTGTTTTTCTTTAAATAATTCATCATTTCGAATATTTCCTACCAATAACATTTGCTCATCAGTAGCATTAAAGGCAGCTTTCATAATTGGTGTAAAGTAATCTGAAGACGATACTAATTTTGTAAAAAAGTTATAGTCAACATTCTCTAGCCCCTCTTCGAGGTTTCCAATTTTTTTTAAAGGCATTCCATGCCATAAATTTACTACCATCTGATTTGGTGCAGGCTTAATAGGATACTTACCAAATGAATAGAAAAAATATTTTGAAGTTAAAAAATAATAGAGTCCTCGATAAATTGAAACATACTTCACGTTCTTATCTTTTTCTAGATGATAAAAATCATTTGACGCACAAATAATGTCATATTCTTCTTGATAGCCATTATCCACTAAATACTGATAAAGCGTTCTAAGATTATCTCTGAATCCCCAATTGGAATATAAAACAATTCTCTTACTTTTCTTTGGAATCATCGTATTTATTTTCGAAGTAATCGATTTAAGGTTAAACATAAGTATTTTGAAATATTGATTCATATCATCTCTCCAAGCCTTGCTTATAAATTGCTTTCAAATATTCTCTGTTTTCATCAATATTGAACGGTTTTAACGCTTCCTCTAATGAACGATGTTGATCTAAAAGAGGTGCTTCTTTAATAGTATTCATCCAAACTTCCTTCTTTAAAGGTAAAGCTGTACAAAGCTTCTGATTCAGTTGCGTTGTGGAATCAATCGTTTCATTCATAATAATATTCACTCCAGAGCATTGTGCCTCTACTATTACCATCGGAAATCCTTCATAAAGGGACGGAAATGCAAAAATATCAAACGCTGAATAAAATTTATGCACATCATTTCTACGACCCGTAAAAATAACATTCTCTAATTCTTTACATTGTTCTTCTAACATTAAACGATCCGGACCTTCACCAACAAATATAAAAGTAACTTCCGGCATCAGTTTTGCAATTTCAATTAAAAATTGTTGATTTTTAAACGGATTTAAAATCCCAACCATTCCAACTACTTTTTGATGGTTAGGAATTTGGAACTCTTCTCGAATCTCATTTCTATATTCTGATGAAAATTTAAATTTTTCTACCTGTATAGCATTTGGAATAATTTGAAACGACTGATTTCCAAAAATTTTTACTCCAGCTAATTGACCACAAGAAATACGATGTGTCGCATTTTTTAATGCTAAAAACACCAAAAATCGATTTCGAATACTTTTTAACCAATGATCAGAAAACTGACTACTATGATTATGATAAATTCTTACAGGAACACCATTTTTTCGTGCATAATAATTATGTATAAAGGCAGTAATAGGATTATGAACATGCAAAATATCGATTGAGTTATTTTCATAAAACTTTTTACATTCTCTTGCATATTGAATCATGTTAGAAATCTTCAATTCTGGAAATACGATTCGTTTAATTTGTTTTTCATCTAAATATTGATTAAAAGGAAAATAAGGCTCGCCATTAGATTCCCCAACTATATAGTTAAACTCAGAATCATCTTCTTGAATATGGTTTTTTATAAAACTTTGTACCCCACTCATCGTATTTCGCACTCCACCAGTCACGTGGAAAACATGATATTTCATCCTATCACCCTTGGTTTAAGTCTTTTTTAATTTTAGAAGTGGAAATTTCTTCCGTTCTTGGCAAATAAACAACTTCGACTCCTAAGTCTTCTAAATGATCAAACTTTCCTTTCCAGTCATCTCCAATTACAAACACATCCGCATGATATTTCTCGATATCAGAAACTTTTTGTTCCCAATTTTCCTCTGGTATGACAAGGTCCACATATCTAATTGCCTCTAAAAGAGACTTTCTCTTATCATAGTCAAAATAACAGTCTTTATTTTTTTCTTTTTGATTAAATTCATTCGTAGATAATCCAACAATTAAATAATCTCCTAATGCTTTTGCACGTTTTAATAGATTAATATGACCATAGTGTAGTAAGTCAAATGTCCCATATGTAATAACTCTTCTCATTTCTTCTAATTCACCTCAATCTTATCTGGAAATATTATTTAATAGTTGGAATTTTTTCTACTTCATCTCTCATTTTTTTCTTGTAGATCCATTTTCGAACCTTATTAGGCAAAATTCGTACAACGTTGCGAAGAAAAATATTTCTCACCAATTCCAACAAATTTATATCCCCTCTACGATAAAAATCTAACTGCAGAATAAAATCTGTCTTCACATACAATAAACCGCCTCTTCGTAAATAACTAGAATCATTTGTTTGCATCACTACTAAAGGTTCTTGAATATTATAAAAATCTTTAGTCGGATTATCATGTAATAACCTCATCGTCAAATCGTAGTCTTCTAAATAACGAAATTCCCGATAGTTTCCAGATTTTAAAACGTACTGTTTTTTCATCATACTAGAAGGATTATTAAATGGATTTCGCATTTTTGAATATTGTCGAATTTCTGCACTTGTTTCTGGTACTTTCTTTAATGCGATAAATTCTGTATTCTTTTCTAAAATATTGGAACCAACCATAATCAAATTAGGATTATTCTTAAAAGCGTTCATTTGCTTTTCAAATCGTGTCTCCACACAATAATCATCACTATCGATTCGAGCAATGAATTCCGTTTGACAGCGATTTACTCCAAAACGAGACGTTGGCCCTGAACCTAAATTTTCAGGCAAATAATAAACCGATAAAATAGGAATTTCTTTTTTTAATCTCTCAATTTCTTCATTTAATTCTTCTGTTAATTCCCCATCACAAACTAAAATAATTTCTTTTGGTTTTACAGTCTGTTTATAAGAACTTAATAAACATTTTCTTAAATTTTCAGGAATTTCTTTCTTATAAACAGTTACTAAAACGGAAAACTCCATACCTACACCTCTATCTAATTTCCTATCAACCAATCTGTAATAACGGAACGATAAGGAACTATACGATACCAGTCTGGTTTATAATAAATCAGTACTAAAAGCATCATCAAATAAACTAAAATAATCCCATAAAACAAAATCCATTTTATTTTTCTTTGTGAAACTTTGGATAACACCATTGGAATATACAATGCTACAAATGGAGAAAAGTAATGCGCAAATCTACCAATAAGACTTGTTTGTAATGTCATAGCTGTTAACACTAAATAAGCTAAAAATAACGTTCTAATGGATTCTTCCACCTTTGTTAATGTTTGCTTATTTAAAATTATCTCTCCAATTATAAAAACCAATACATATAAAATTGTTAGTAATAGAGGAGCCCACCTATTACTATCTAAAAACCAGGATGATTCTAAATAAGAATTATATTGTGGAAAATATTTAATGATAGCAATCGTAATTAATTTTACAAATGGAAATAAAGCTATAAAACCTAATATAATAGCTGGATAATATTTCACACTTAGTCTTATTTTTCTAATAAAGATCAATAGAATACAAATAATTCCTGAAGTATGAAATAGTGGCGCTAATAATACAAAAAGAATCCCTCTTATTTTCTTTTCTTCTGATAAAAAATAAAATCCTAAAAAACCAAAAGCAACTGCTAGTCCTTGGCGAATATTTGATAAAGAATATAAAAACATTCCTAAAGAGCTTAAATAAATAATTAAACTCATATACACATTTTTAGAATACTTGTCTAATACATAGAACCATATCCATAATGTTAGGAAAGCAAATAAAAAGAGTAATATCGAGTAATTTTCAGTCAAGCTACGAATGAATTGGTTAGTGAAAACATATCCTAGTTCAAATCTTGATTTAAAGATTTTAGAAAATTCTGGAAGTTTTAAAGCATTTTGTTCAAAAATAGACACATAAACACTTAAATCTCCTCCTACACTTGATTTTCTAAACCCATCAATTAGTAAGAAGAACATAAATGTTGGAAAAATAAAAAAGTTTATTTCTCTTTTTCTTTCTTCAAAATAAAAAGATAAGAACGCAAGTAAGGTAAGATACATAAACATTAAAATATATATCATAAATTTAACTCCTTCCCTTTGCTTTCTTATCTTTTTCACCAATTAGTATTTGTAATAGTAATAATAATTATTACCTTCTGTTAATTTTAATTTATTCATCACTGTTCCTAATAGTCTAGCTCCAACATTGTCCAATCTTTTTTTAGCTTCTACGATTTGTCTACGTTTGCTTTGTTTAGGATCAACTACTAATAAAGTTGCATCTGCAATTCTCGCCAATACTTGTGCATCAGTAGCTGCTAATAAAGGTGGTGTATCAATAATGACATAATCATAATACTCTACAAATGCTTTAATACTTTGCTCCATCGCCATACTAGCTAACATTTCTGAAGGATTTGGCGGAACAGGACCTGAAGTTAAAACATCAAATTTCACATCAAGAATATTTAAATGTTGAATAGCCTCTGCACCTGTTTCGCGTAATAAAAACTTACTCAATCCTTCAGTATTCATAACTTCAATAATTTTATGTTGAGTGGGTTTTCTCATATCCGCATCAATTAATAAAACTCTCTTTCCTTGTTGAGCTAATGAAGCTACAAGATTAATACTCACTTCACTCTTTCCTTCATTAGGATTGGAACTCGTCACAACAATTGTTTGAATACTTTGCCCAAAATTTGAAAATTGAATATTACTTCGTAAAGTTCTGAAAGATTCTGATGCAATCGATTTACTATTATGAATGACTTCAATATGCATATTTCTACCTTCTTCCTTTTTTCTCTATATCAGGAATCATTCCTAAAGTTGGAACACCTGTTAATTCTTCCAAATCTTCAGAAGAATCAATGGAATCACTTAAAATATAACGGAAAAATATCATATTAAAGGCTATAAATGTTAAAACGATTAAAGATATGAACATATTTTTCCATAAAATTGGATAAACAGGTTTTGAACTTCCTAATGCCTCACTTACTACTTCTAAATCATCACGACCAAATTTTTCTGCTGTAAATTTTTTATATTGTTTTACATATTGTTGAATATAATTAACAGCCAGCTCTCTATCTGTAGCTCGTATTGTTAAAGTCATCAATTGCGAACCTGAATCATTCGTTAGTTTAACACTCTTAATTTTAGATGATTCTTCAGGAGAAAGTGCTAACGCTTGATTAGTTGCTTCCTTTACAGGCGGTAATGCTGCAATTTCTAAATAGGTTTTTGCCTGTCTTTGAAACAAGTTTAAAGATTCTATTACTTGAGAATCATTTTTTTCCGTACTCATATTTTTCATAATAAGAGTAGATGACACACTATATACTGGTTTAATAGCTACAATGGTATATAATGTAACACAACCAACTCCTAAAAGTATAAAGCTTATTAAAAAAATAAATTTCGACTTAATAAGACTATAAAATCTTGTCATATTATTAAAAATATCCATTTATTGTTCTCCTCTATTTAATTTTTACCTAGATCCATCTCCGGTAAAAACAACTTGTACTGTTTTTATCCAAATTAAAATATCTAATTTTAAACTTTCATGTTCTATATAGTATTTATCGTATTTTAACTTTTCTTTTGGGGATAATTCATAACCACCATTGACTTGTGCCCAACCTGTAATTCCTGGTTTTATCGTTATACGATCATTAAAATCTGGAATCTCTTGTAAAAATTCTTCAATAAATTCAGGTCTTTCTGGACGTGGCCCTATAATAGCCATATCGCCTTTAATAATATTAATTAATTGAGGTAATTCATCAATTCGACTTTTCCGAAGAAATTGACCCACTTTTGTAATACGAACATCATTTTTCATTGCCCATTGATAACCATCTTTTTCGGCATCTGAATACATCGATCTTAGTTTATAAATTTTAAATTTTTTTCCGTTTAATCCAACTCTTTCTTGGATGTACAAAGGATTTCCTTTTGTTTCTAATATAATAAATAAAGCACTAATACTACAAATCAACATAACTGGTATTAATAATACTATACTTATAAAGAAATCAATCCCTCTTTTTATAATTCTATAAGCACACATAATTTCCTCTTTCATAGTAATCTCACAACTTTTACAATGATTAACATCTTATCGATACTGTTCGTAAAATATTTAATTTTATTCTATCATTTGATTAGTAACTATCCGATTAGGATTTTCTACAAATAACTCTTTTGCTTTTTTTCGCCCATATGTATGAGAAATAATCTCAAATGCTTCTTTCATATAAGATGGCCTCTTTGATAGATGATGCATATCACTTGCTATACAATGAACTAAATCTCTATCTAAAAAATACTTTGCTCTTTTCTTAAACAACCTATTTTTATCAAAAAACCATTTATATTTTAACACACTTGAACTATTAATTTGAATATAGCAACCTATATTAATCAATTCTTTCAAAAAATTTTCATTATTCTCAAGAGATTGATAACGTTCTACATGAGCAATAACTGGAATAAATCCCAGTCTTAAAACATTTGTTAAACTTGTTTTAATTTCCCAGAATTTTGCATTTTGACTAAACTCTATTAGAACATAAGAGCTTCCATTTATACTTGGAATCATCTTTTTCTCTAATTTATCCATTAATTCACTAGAATAATAAATCTCTGCCCCGTATAAAACGGTTAAATCTGATGCTACTTCTTTAGAAAGTTTTTGAACTCTTTTAAAATTCTTTTCTATTGTATCTTCAGATGTCTCAAACATTCCTATTCTACGATGTGAAGTTGCAACAATAGTACGTACACCTTGATTATAAGCATCCATTAAAAGACTTCTACTCTCTTCGATTGTCTGTGGTCCGTCATCGACTCCAAAAATAATATGTGAATGAATATCGATCAAATTATCTCCCCCTATGATTTCCTTCATCCCATTTTATATAAATTATAAACTTTTTTTATCAACTTTTATCATATAGAAATTACTTATCTATCATAGAATGTCAGTAAAACAGTTTTCAAAGAAACGTATTTATTTCTGATTCTTACAAATCTATTTTTAAGCATAAAATCACTTCTTCAAACATTCATTATAGAACAAAAAGAGTAAGAATAATACTCTAAACACTTAGAAATCTGCTTTAATTGTTAAATTTTTAATAAAATCAAAACATTTTCCCTCTTCTGCAGGAATAATTCTTTTGATTCATTTTTATCATCTAATTACAATAAAAAAGACCTCTCTGACGACGTTATTTACAACATCAGAGAAGTCCATTCCTATTCTTTTATTAAATTAATGATAAATAACTTGCCACTACATTTTCTACTGTAAATCCATATTCTTTCATAACCGTATTTCCGTTACCAGAAGCACCGAATTTATCAATCGTTACTAATTCCCCATCAAATCCTACATAACGATGCCATCCTAAGCTTGCACCCATTTCAATGGCAACGCGTTTGCGAACTGAACTTGGTAATACAGATTCTTGATATTCTTTTGATTGTTCTTCAAAACGATTCATCGCTGGCATTGACACTACTGAAACATCATGTCCTGTTTCTCGTAAAACTTTTTGAGCTTCTACTGCTAAATTCACTTCAGAACCAGTTGCGATCAAAATTCCTTCTGGAACTTCCCCTTCTTGAGGGCTCACAACATATGCACCTTTATCCACTCCATTGAAAGCTAATTCCAATGAATGTTCTAATACTGGAAGATTTTGTCTTGATAAGACTAATAAGGATGGTCTAGTAGTATCTTCTAAAGCTGTTTTCCATGCTGCAGCTACTTCATTTCCATCTGCTGGTCTAAAGACATTTGTATTTGGAGTAGCACGGAATGCTGCTAATTGTTCAATTGGTTCATGAGTTGGGCCATCTTCCCCTACTGCAATTGAATCATGCGTATAAACATAAATGGTTGGTAATTTAGATAATGCAGCTACCCTCATAGCTGGTTTAACATAGTCTGCAAATACAAAGAAAGTTCCAATATACCCTCTTGTACCACCATGTAATAAAATACCATTTAAAGCAGCACCCATTGAAAACTCACGTACTCCAAACCAAATATTACGTCCAACATAATTCCCTGCAGAAAAATCAGTATCTGCTTTATTCATTGTGTTGTTTGAAGAAGATAAATCAGCTGAACCTCCCCAGAATGATGGGATATGTTTTCCTAATTCTTGAATCACTTCTTGGCTTGTCACACGTGAAGCTTTTGCTGAGCTACCAAATTCATATTTTGGCAAGATTTCTTTCCAATCTACTTCAACTTTTCCAGAAAAAGCATCTTCAAATTGTTTCGCTAATTCAGGATATTCTTTACGATAGGCTTCGAATAATTCTTGCCATTCTTGGTAATCATTTTCTCCTGTTTGAATTAATAATTTTTCAAAACGATGAGCTACTTCTTCTGGAACTTCAAATGGAGCATACTCCCAGCCATAATTTTGTTTCATGATTTTAATGCCTTCTTCACCTAAAGGAGTTCCATGAATTTTATTTGTTCCTTGATTTGGAGCGCCATATCCAATAATCGTTTTTACTTCGATTAAAGTTGGTTTTTCAGTTTCACCTTGCGCTTCTTCAATGGCTTCTGCAATTTCATCTAAATCATTACCATCTTCAACACGAATATAATTCCAACCTTGGGCAATAAATCGATCTTTTACACTTTCATTGAATGATTTTGATAATTCACCATCTAATGTAATATCATTTGAATCGTATAAAACGATTAATTTATTTAATTTCAAAGTACCTGCTAATGAAGTTGCTTCATAAGAAATACCTTCCATTAAATCTCCATCCCCACACATCACATAAGTATGGTGATCTACAATTGGAAATCCTGGACGATTATAAGTTGCAGCTAGATGTGCTTCAGCCATGGCCATCCCTACACCATTTGCGAACCCTTGCCCTAGAGGTCCAGTTGTTGCTTCTACTCCATCAGTGTGAGCAACTTCAGGGTGACCTGGAGTTTTACTATTAAATTGACGGAAATTTTTTACATCTTCAATTGAAACTTGATAGCCAGATAAATGTAACAATGAATATAAGAGCGCTGAACCATGTCCACCTGATAAAACAAATCGATCACGATCGACCCACTTAGATTGTTTTGGATTTACTTTTAAATATTTTGACCACAATACATAAGCCATTGGAGCAGCACCAATTGGTAACCCTGGATGTCCAGAATTTGCGGCTTGAATGGCATCCACACTCATTGTACGAATCGTATCTACTGCTAACTGATCTACTTTATCAAACATATTAACACTCCTATTCAAATGATTATTTTATTCATTCACTATTTTAATTAAAAACTATTCTTCGTTACGATTATGTAATCCTTTTTCTTTTTGGATTTGTTTCAATTTTTCAGGAGTTACATCGTTTCCATCTTCATCAACAACTTTTAACCCTTCAATATGATTTCTCATTCCTCCACGGAATGCTTCTAAATATTCTTGACGTAATAACAATTGTTCATCTTGTTCAACTTGAGTTAATCCAACTGTTTTTTTCTTACGAGCTAATTCATTGATTCTTTCGATTTTTTTAGGATCTAACATATAAGACTTCCTTTCTAACATTCAATGTTTACCTATTTATCATACCATTATTTGGATAAAAAGAAAACATTCTAACATACGAACATTTGTTTGATTTAGTGTTCAATTTGTGCTATGATTACGTAAAAGATATAGAGAAGGTGATACAATGTCAAATGGAAAAGATTCAAAGCAAATTGATGTCCTACGTTTTATATATGAAGAAGTTAAAGAACATGGTTATCCACCAACAGTTCGAGAAATTTGTAATGCAGTTGGGCTTTCTTCCACTTCGACTGTACATGGACACCTTTCTCGTTTAGAAAAGAATGGATATATTCAACGAGATCCTAGTAAACCTAGAGCAATTGAATTAACACAAATTGGACTAAAAGCAATCGGAGCTACAGCTACTGCTATTCCAATGTTAGGAACTGTTTCTGCGGGTTCTCCTATTTTAGCAATTGAAGAAGCAAATGGATTCTTTCCAATTCCACCAGACTTACAACAAGATGCAGAAGATTTATTCATGTTAACTATTAAAGGTGACAGTATGATTAATGCAGGAATCTTCGATGGCGATTCTGTTATCGTAAGAAAACAATCCACTGCTTCTAATGGTGAAATTGTGATTGCCATGACAGAAGAAGATACTGCTACATGTAAAAGATTTTATAGAGAATCTGACCATATTCGCTTAGAACCAGAAAACGATCAACTTGATCCAATTATCTTACCAAATGTAACCATCTTAGGAAAAGTAGTCAGCCTCTATCGTAATCGAATTTTTTAACCGAACGAATAATAAACTCTTTGTTTTCGAAGCAAAGAGTTTTTTTATACACAAAAAAGACTTCCCATAACAGTATGAGCCAGCAAAGCTGGCTACTTGCATCCTTTACTACTAAATAAGAGCCAACTCTCCAACGCTCTCTCATAATTATCCATTCAAACAGAAAAGACTTTTCATAATAGTAAACTCAAAAGTTGCCACCATGCTTTACGACTTTTACTACAAGAAACTACTCACCGTACACTCTCCCATAATTATTCGTCCAAATAGAAAAGACTCTTATAGTAGTAAGCGTAAAAGTTGCCTATTAGGCAACTTTTACTAGGAACTTTCGAGACCTTAGGCTCGAAAGTTAGGCATGAGACTCGCTTTTGCGAGTCTGCTGCCGTCCTTTACTACTATACAAGAGTCTATTTCGAATTCTTAAAATGTTTTTTGGACCTTCAACATATTTGTTGAACCTGTTTCTCCAACTTTAAGACCTGCAGTAAGAATTAATAATTCTCCTTTTTCAGCAAATCCTTTTTCTAATACGATATCATTTGCAAGCTTAAACATTTCATCAGTTGATGCAGGTCTATCAATTACAAAAGGTTGAACACCCCATACTAATGCTAAAGCACGTTGTTGACGTTCAGTGTATGTCACAGCCATAATATTTGCACTTGGGCGATACTTAGAAATCATTTTTGGAGTATGACCAGATTGAGTTGCAGCCACAATTGTTTTAATATCTAAGTTTTTAGCTGTATGAGCTACTGAACGAGCAATTGCTTCAGCTACATCTGATGCATCATAAGTTTTTAATTTAAATTTATCTTGTCCACGTAATTCACGTTCAGTACGTACACAAATACTTGCCATTGTTTTAACAGCTTCTACTGGGTAGTCCCCTGCTGCAGATTCACCAGATAACATTACAGCATCTGTTCCATCGAAGATAGCATTTGCTACGTCCCCTGCTTCCGCACGAGTTGGACGTGGGTTACGTTGCATTGAATCTAACATTTGTGTAGCTGTGATTACTGGTTTACCACAAGCATTACATTTCTTAATTAAAGCTTTTTGAACGATTGGAACTTCCTCTGCAGGAATTTCAACACCCATGTCTCCACGAGCAACCATTAAACCATCAGATAAAGCTAAGATTTCGTCAATGTTGTCAATACCTTCTTGGTTTTCAATTTTTGGAATAATTTGAATATGAGTTGCATTGTGTTCTTCTAATAAATCTCTGATTTCTTGAACGTCAGATGCACGACGAACGAAACTTGCTGCAATATAGTCAATATCATTTTCAATACCGAAGATGATATCTGCTCTATCTTTTTCAGTGATTCCTGGTAATTTAGTGCTTACGCCTGGAACGTTAACACCTTTTTTGTTTTTAACAACACCGCTATTGTTTACTACTGTTACAATTTCACCATTTGCATGATCAATTTCAGTAACTGTTAAACCTACTAAACCATCATCGATTAAGATAGTAGAACCAACTTTAACATCGTTAATTAATTCTGGATAAGTAATAGAAATTTTTTCTTTAGTTCCTAAAACTTGAGTCATTGAAATACGTAATACATCACCAGTGAAGAATTCTAAAGCTCCACCTTCCATATCATGTGTACGAATTTCTGGTCCTTTTGTATCTAATAAGATAGCAATCATTTTACCAGTTTCTTGACGTACTTTTTTGATATTGTTAATACGTGCTAAATGTTCTTCATGGTCACCATGAGAGAAGTTTAAACGTGATACGTTCATTCCTGCTTCTACTAATGCTGTTAATTTTTCAATTGATTCACTTGCTGGTCCAATTGTACATACAATTTTAGTTTTTTTCATAACAAATTACTCCTTAATTAAAATGAAATTTCTTTATTTAATTGATATAATTCTAGATTTGGTACATGTTTACCATTTGCCAATGTTTCTACGATATCGTTATAAACAACTTCTTCGCCACGAACACCAACGCAAACTCCACCAACGCCTTCTTTTAATAGGTCGATAGCTTTTGCACCTAAACGACTTGCTAACACACGGTCACGAGCAGTTGGTGAACCACCACGTTGAACGTGTCCTAATACTGTTACACGAGTATGGAAATCTTCATCGTATTCCCATAATTTCTTAGCAAATTCATCGCCACTCATTACCCCTTCAGCTAAAAGGATAATTGTATGCTTTTTACCATTTAAGCGACCACGTTTTAAATCTTTTGCAACTTCAGCAATGTCAAATTCTTGCTCAGGAATTAAAATTTGTTCTGCTCCACTACCGATACCAGTCCATAGAGCAATATCTCCTGCATTACGTCCCATTACTTCAACAATAAATGTACGTACGTGACTTGTTGCAGTATCTCTTAAGCGATCAACTGCTTCTAATACAGTATTAATCGCTGTATCAAAACCAATTGTATAATCTGTACCTGGAATGTCATTGTCGATTGTTCCAGGTACCCCAATTGTAGGGAACCCTAATTTTGTTAAAGCTACTGCACCTTGGTAACTTCCATCTCCACCAATAACAACTAAACCTTCGATACCGAATTTTTTCAATTGTTCGATTCCTTTTTCTTGACCTTCACGGTGTGCAAATTCAGGATAACGAGCAGAATATAAGAAAGTACCTCCACGGCCAATCATATCTCCTACATCAGAAGCTTCCATTTTACGGATGTCTCCTGCTACTAATCCTGCATATCCATAGTTAATCCCATAGACTTCAAATCCTTCATAAATCCCTTTACGAACGATGGCACGAACTGCAGCATTCATACCTGGTGCATCTCCACCACTTGTTAAAACAGCAATACGTTTCAAGCTATTCACCTCTTATTTATTATTTGGAACTCATCCAATATCTTACCCTATTTTAACACTTTTCTTAAAAAATGTCTTTTCTTTTCATCAATGAAAAGGTTTTTATTTTATAATTTTTACATTTTTTTCTCCTACAATAGAAGAAAGGGCTTTTATCGTCTCAGCATCAACTGCTAATCCGGAGTTAAAATTCATTTTTAATAGTTGATCTTTACTTTCTATATATAAAAGAACCGTTGTATCGCCAGGATTATTAATAATGACATTTCTAATTTGATCAAAGACTTCTTTAGTTTGTAATTTTTCAGTGATTTTAATATAACATTTAATTGAAGTTGCTTGTGCTAAACCTTCTACTTCCAATAAACTTAATACTTCCTGAACTTGTACTTGCCATTTAGACTGTAGATTTTTTCTTGATTTTCCTTTTAATAATACTAACTGATTTTCTTCTAATAATGAGAAAACAATTGGATACACTTCAAAAAATACAACAAAATCAATTTCACCCGTTTCATCTTGTATCGTCCCAAAAGCCATAGGTTCGCCTTTTTTTGTACGAGTTTTACGAATATTTTTTAGTATTCCTAATACTGATACTAGCTTTGATTCATAAATTGTTGAAATACGATTTGCTTTTTGTTCTTTATATAAGATTTCATAAGGTTCTGTTGGAAAAGCAGAAACCGGAAATCCTAATACAGCAATTTCTCGTTCAATTTTTTCAATAATATTACTATCTTCTTCTTCAAAATATTTTGGATACATTTCTTCATTTAACTCTAGTGCAATATTACTTCCATGAAATTTTACACTTTCAATCACAGCATCAATAGTTGCTCGTAATGTCGCTCGATTTTTTCCTAATTCATCAAAAGCTCCTGCATCAATTAATGCTTCTAACACTTCTTTTTTACAATACCTTTTACCAATTCTAAATGCAAAATCCATAAAGTCAATAAATGGACCATTTTGTTTACGTTGAGTAAGAATTTCTTGAATGAAATCTCTTCTTAATCCTTTAATTGCATTTAATCCAATAAAAATCCCATCTATTGTTGCAGTATAATCGTCTACACTTGTATTAATCGATGGATTTTTAATCGAAATTCCTCTTTGTTTCGCCTCGATAAAGTAAGTTTGTAATTTTGGAGAACGATCTCCAACAAATCTTAAAATTGCCGTATAAAATGCACGTGGATAATGAGCTTTAAAATAAGCTAATTGGTACGCTAATAATGAATACGCAAATGCATGCGAACGGTTAAACCCATAATTCGCAAATCGCTCGATATATTGATAAACTTCTGTCGCACTAGCTACATCAATCCCTTTTCCGATTGCTCCTTCAATAAAATGAGCTTTTTCTGTTTCAATCACTTTGGCATCTTTTTTCCCAATAGCTCGTCTTAAAATATCTGCTTGTCCCAATGTAAATCCTGCCATTTGAGAAGTTACTTGCATAACTTGTTCTTGATAGACCATGACACCATATGTTGATTGGAGAATTGACTCTAAAATTGGATGAGGATATTTCACAACTTCTTGTCCATGTTTGCGTTTAATAAAAGTATCAATTTGTTCCATAGGACCAGGTCGGTATAAAGCATTTACTGCAGCAATATCTTCTAAATTCGTTGGTCGAAGCTTTTTAAGCACTCTACGAATTCCATCTGACTCAAATTGGAATATTCCATTTGTATCAGCCATTTGGAATAATTCAAGAGTCTTCTCATCATCTAATGGAATTTCATTTAAAATAATTTCATGTTGATAAATTGATTTTGTTAATTCAATTGAATCATGTAAAATCGATAAATTCGTTAACCCTAAAAAGTCCATTTTTAATAATCCAATTTGTTCGACATACTTCATTGTATATTGCGTTATTGGCATTTGTTGGTCTTTATAAATTAGAGGAATGACATCCGTTAACGGTTTATCATATAGCACTACACCAGCAGCATGGGTTGATAGATGTCGAGGTAATCCTTCAATTCGACAAGCTGTCTCAAATATCAATTGATTTTTTGGACTTCTCGAAACTAATGTTTGTAAATTTTTTGACTGTTCATAAGCTGTTTTCAGATTAATTCCTAGTTGATTTGGAATAGCTTTAGACCATTCTCCCGCTTGCACTGTTGTTAGCCCTAACACACGGCATACATCTCTCAATGCTTGCTTACTTCCAAATGTTCCAAAAGTTGCAATTTGAGCGACATGATTTTCCCCATATTTTCTTCGAACATAGTCTAATATATCTTCTCTTCGATTATCCGGAAAATCTAAATCGATATCCGGCATTGTATATCGTTCCGGATTTAAGAAACGTTCAAATAATAATTGATACTCAATTGGATCAACTTTAGTTATATTTAACAAATAAGATACTAATGAACCCGCCGCCGAACCACGTCCAGGGCCTGTTTGAATGCCTGCTTCATGAGCGTACTTCATAATATCCCATACAATTAAGAAATAATCGTCAAATCCCATTTGATGAATAATGGACAATTCATAATTCAGGCGCGATTCATACTCGTCTTTTACTAATTCTTTGTCTTTTAAAGATTGCTGACAAATTTCTTGTAAATATTCCTGACTCATTTTTCCTTCAGGAGTTTGAAATTTTGGAAGTAAAAGTTTGTGTTTCGAGAGTTTCCATTTTAAGGAATCGACAAATTCTTCTAATTGACGAACTAATTTTCCTTCTAATATAGTTGACGATTGTTGAGTTAATGTCTTCTCATCTTGTAAATAGTATTGTCCACTCACTTCTGCTTGAGTCGTACTTAGTGTTTCCCCATCTCCAATAGCTTTTAATACTCGATAACTAAAATCATCCTCAGCTTTTAAATAGAAAGTTTTAACAAAAGGAAGAAGTTTCATTGAAAAATCTTGTCCCCATGCTTCTAATTCTTCTAGAGGAATTGGTAAAATTTGGTTTGATTCAATACCTAGATGAATATTTGGAAAATAACGTTCTTCAGCCTCAAACAACCAACGTTGAAAAGCAACTTCTCCGTTTGAACATTCCAATGCCCATTCACTATTTTCTTGTGGGAATACTATTTGTAAATGCTCAGAAGCTTCTTTTATGATTTTTTCCATATCTTTTGAAACAAGTTTTGATTTTTGATATTGAGTTGATAATTCGATTAATGATTGGTAACCAATTTCATCTTTTGCGTAAACAATCATAGACGAAAAAGCTTCTGCATTTCTCCATTGCTTATATTGGAATAAACAGCCAATAATAGGTTCAATATTTTGATTACGACATAAATTATAAAATTCAATTGCCCCATGTAAAACACCTTCATCGGTTAAAGCTAATTTTTGATACCCTAATTCCTTAGCAGTCATAACATATCTATATAAATCAATGGTACTTCTCAGTAAGCTATAGCCACTAGTAACTTGTAAAATCGTAAATGTCATAATGATTCCTTTCTATCATTTCTTCTCATTCATTATAACGGCTGAATAGAATTTTGTACAAATATTGTGATGTTGTTTTTTAAACAATTTGATTCATGCAAGTTTAAGAAATTTTACTTGTATGAATTAGTAGGATTGACTATAATGAAAATGAAAGAAGGTGTCGAAATGAAATACCTCGTAACTTTTGTTTGGGGATTTATTTTAAGTCAAGTAACCTATTATTTAGGCTCTGCATTAGCACAATCTCCATATAACTTTACAAATGCAGTTATTGTTGGAGTTTTAGTTTCATGTGGGATTGTATTAATCCAACACGTCTTCATGAAACCAACAAAAACAGCACCACAATCACATCAATAAAAAAGCATCTCAAGAGAGATGCTTTTTTTATTTTAAGAAATTACACAAACCAAAAAGACTACCTATAGTAGCTCAAGTACAAGAAGCCAAGTGGCTTCTTGTACAGGAAATTTCGAGACCTAGGCTCGAAATTTAGGCATGAGACTCGCTTTTGCAAGGCTACTGCCGCCCTAGCTACTATAGACTAATCTTATTTAAAACGTCTCTTATAAATGAATAAGTAAACAGAAAAATTATACTCCTAAACGCCCCCTCATTAATGAATGACCAAAACAAAAAGACTACCATAGTAGCCCAAGTACTAGAAGCCAAGAGGCTTCTAGTACAGGAAATTTCGAGACCTAGGCTCGAAATTTAGCAATGAGACAGCTTCGCTGGCTGCTTGCGTCCTGGCTACTATAGACTAGTCTTATTAAAATTATGGTTATTATTGTTCGATTTCACGTTCTTGCGCCCATTCGAAGTGGAACACTCCAGGTTTATCCACACGATTATAAGTGTGAGCACCAAAGTAGTCACGTTGCGCTTGAATTAAGTTAGCTGGTAAAACTTCTGAACGATAAGAATCATAGTAAGCTAATGCACTTGAGAATGTTGGAACAGGAATTCCTGCTTGAACAGCTGTCACAACAACTTCACGAACTGCTGCTTGATAAGATTCTGTAACATATAAGAAGTATTTATCTAATAATAAGTTTTTCAATTCTGGATCACGTTCAAATGCATCTGTAATCTTTTGTAAAAATTGAGCACGAATAATACATCCAGCACGGAAAATTTTTGCAATTTCCCCATAATTTAAGTTCCAATCAAACTCTTCACTTGCTACACGCATTTGAGCGAATCCTTGCGCATAACTCATAATTTTAGAGAAATACAAACCTTTACGAACTGATTCGATTAACGCTTGTTTTTCAGTATTAGATAATTCAGGAACTTTAATTGGAGATAATTCTTTACTAGCAATTTCACGTTCTTCTTTTAATGTAGAAATATAACGTGCAAATACTGATTCTGTAATTAATGGAAGTGGCACCCCTAAATCTAATGCACTTTGAGAAGTCCATTTACCAGTCCCTTTATTTCCAGCAGTATCCATAATCACTTCAACCATTGGTTTACCTGTTTCAGGATCTTTTTTCGTTAAAATATCAGCAGTAATTTCAATTAAGTAACTATCCAATTCGCCAGTATTCCAAGATTTGAATACTTCTGCAGTTTCTTCTACTGTTAATCCACCTACACGGCGTAAAATATCATAACTTTCAGCGATTAATTGCATATCACCATATTCAATTCCGTTATGAACCATTTTTACATAATGACCTGCTCCATTTGGACCAACATAAGTCACACATGGTGCACCATCATCAGCTTTTGCAGCAATTTCTTCTAAGATTGGCGCTACTAAATCATAAGCATCTTTTTGTCCACCAGGCATAATAGCAGGACCTTTTAATGCCCCTTCTTCACCACCAGAAACTCCAGTACCGATAAAGTTAATACCTGAGTTTGCTAACATTTCATTACGACGGATTGTATCTTGGAAGAATGTATTTCCTCCATCAATTAAGATATCCCCTTTATCTAAATGTGGTAATAAACTTTGAATTGTTTTATCAGTTGCTTCACCAGCTTTAACCATTAATAAAATTCTTCTTGGTTTTTCTAATGAATCCACGAACTCTTCCACTGTATAAGTTGGAACTAATTTTTTGTCAGGATGTAATGCAATCACTTCATCTGTTTTTGAAGATGAACGGTTAAAAATTGAAACCGAATAACCACGACTTTCAATATTTAAAGCTAAATTACGACCCATTACTGCCATACCAACGACACCAATTTGTTGTTTTGACATTTAAAATTCCTCCAATAATCAAAATAATTTACTTACACATCATACCAAAATTTGCAATTTTAGGAAAGCCATTTGCACTTAAAGAAAATTTTCATAACTGTTCTACTTGTTTATTTGAAGCAATTCATGTAAACTAACAATGATTTGAAATAAAGGAGAGATACTAGTGTCAAGAAAACCAAGAAAAAAACAAAAACGTAATCTTTCAACAATGGAAAAAATTACTCGTGTTGTTGTATGGTTTATGTTATTAGCAACTTTAGGCGTAATTGTATTCCAATTTGCAATGACTGTTATGAATTATAAATAGTAAAAAAACGATTATAACTCAAATGTTATAATCGTTTTTTTATTAGAATTCCGCTTTTAAAGCTTCTACTTTATCTAATTGTTCCCATGGTAAATCTACATCTTTACGTCCAAAATGTCCGTAAGCAGCAGTTTGTTGGTAAATTGGTCTACGTAATTGTAATGTTTCAATAATTCCTTTTGGAGTTAACTTGAATACTTTACGAATCGCAGCAATTAATTTTTCTTCAGAAACATGATTTGTTCCAAAAGTATCCACAGAAATTGATACTGGTTGAGCTACCCCAATCGCATAAGCTAATTGAATTTCACATTTATCCGCTAAACCTGCAGCTACTACGTTTTTAGCAATATAACGTGCAGCATAACTTGCAGAACGGTCAACTTTTGTTGCATCTTTTCCTGAGAATGCTCCTCCACCATGACGAGCATATCCACCGTAAGTATCTACGATAATTTTGCGTCCTGTTAATCCAGAATCTCCAACTGGTCCACCAATTACGAATTTTCCTGTTGGATTAATGAAATAACGTGTCTCATCATCTAATAATTCACTTGGGACAACTGGTTTAACAACATACTCTAAAACATCACGATGAATTTGTTCTTGAGAAATTTCTTCATCATGTTGTGTACTAACAACAATCGTATCAATACGTTTTACTTTATGGTCTGTTGTATATTCAACCGTTACTTGAACTTTACCATCTGGTCCTAAATAATCTAATTGTTTTTCCTTACGAACTTTTGCTAATTGATAAGCTAATTGATGACTTAGGTAAATTGGCATTGGTAAGTAAGTATCTGTTTCGTTTGTTGCAAAACCAAACATTAACCCTTGGTCTCCAGCACCAAACTCTTCTTGCTGTCCACGAGTTTCTAAAGCATCATTAACCCCCATTGCAATGTCAGGTGATTGCTTATCTAAAGAAACCATTACTGCAACACTATCCGCATCATAGCCATACTTACGATCAGCATAACCAATTTTACGAATGGTATCTCTTGCAATTTGTTGATAATCGACTGTAGCTGTTGTTGTAATTTCACCAACTAATACGACTAAACCTGTATTAACGACAGTTTCACAAGCCACACGAGCGGTTGGATCTTGAGCTAAAATAGCATCTAATACTCCATCACTAATTTGGTCTGCGATTTTATCGGGATGTCCTTCTGTAACTGACTCCGACGTAAATAAAATTTTTTCCATTGTTTTTCCCCCATTCAATTCCGGTTACAAGGCATCTACACATTGTGTATCCTCTCGGGAATATCATATTTTTTAAGACTCAACTATTATAGCATTATTTTTAAAAATTCCTAGTATTATTTCTCTTTTTTATACATTTATTTTGTGAAAATGTTATGAAATCGTTTAAATATTGCTTGACAAGCTAGATTAATTTACCTATCATGAAAATAAAAAAGTATTATCGAGGTAATTTATATGTCCGCAAATTCTATGGTACATCCAGAAATACCTTATATGAAGCAATTGACAAATCCTTTATGGAGTTTATTTTTAGCTCCACTCAGTTATTCATTTTTAGGTTTTTTGCTAGCCATTAAAACAAATGCTATCCCACTTTCAGGGGTACTCGTATTATATTTTTTCTTGTTTATGATTAACTTACAAGAAATGATGTATTCTAAATTTTATAAAGTTCCAAAACGTGGGCAATCCGTTGTATTACTCTTAACAAATTTTTTATTACTGCTACCAATTGTTTATTTTGTACAAACTTTTGGAATTCGAATTGGAATTATCGCAGCTTTAGTTGTCGGAGTAAATCATAGTTGGATTTTCCATTTACAATCAAATCATCCTGCATATGCATATCATGTACTATTAAATACTTTAGCAAAATTCACAGTTGGAAACTTTTTAATGTATTATACAATTACACATCAAATCTCAAATAGTATTTTCCAAGTATTTTTATGCTATGCAATCTTTGGAATTAGTATGATTCAATTTAAACAAAAATCAGTTGAACGACATAATCCTGAGAAGTTAGACTATCCTGTTTGGAGTATGTTTTTATCTCTTATTTTTAACTTATGTTGGTTCATTGCTTATCCAATTAGTTTTTATGTAGTAGGAACACATTTCTCATTAGTTGCATTTATTCTAATTGGAATCAGTGGAATTGTACCAATTCTATACCATATTCTTTTAAAGAAAAATGCTAAGCCAAGTAGAATTAGTACTTATTTTTATTGGTACGCGACAGTATTAACAATTTTAATTGGTATCTTTTATCAATTTTAAAACAATCCCTTCATCAAATACAGATGAAGGGATTTTTGTATATCTCTTATTTAACAATCATTATTGCTTGTATATTGACTTTATGTTACGATAGCTAAAAATATAAGTGAGGTGAACTCAAGATGGCAAACTACTCTTATGATCCAACTAATAATCGTGGATACATTCCAGGTAGATATGTTAATAAAGTAATTTTATTAGTATTAATGTTCTTTTTAGGAGCCTTTGGAATTCATTATTTTTACGAAGGTAAAAATTTAAAAGGAATACTTTCAATCCTATTTTCTTGGACATTTATCCCTTCTATTATTGCTTTCTTTAGATTTATTGCGACAATTTTCAAACCAACAAATGAATATGGAGATATTTTTATTCCATACAATTAAAATCTATACAAAGAAACCCCTTGATTTCTCAAGGGGTTTTGTCTTTCTATTAACGACGACGTTCTTGGATACGCGCTGCTTTACCACGTAAGTTACGTAAGTAATATAATTTAGCACGACGAACTTTACCGTAACGAACTACTTCGATTTGTGCTACACGTGGAGTGTGTAATGGGAATGTACGTTCCACACCAACACCGTTAGAAACTTTACGTACTGTATAAGTTTCGCTGATACCAGCACCACGACGTTTAATAACAACACCTTCGAAGATTTGGATACGCTCACGAGTTCCTTCAACTACCTTAGCGTGAACACGTACAGTGTCCCCAGGACGGAATGCAGGAATATCAGAACGTAATTGTTCTTGTGTTAAGCTATCGATTAATTTGCTCATGTTTTTTCTCCTTCCAACAAACATTCATGATTTGGCCGAATGTCCAATCAGCGGAATATCGTTTTATATGGATAGTCTCCTACCCACTTTTGAGAGTTTATCATAGATATGATTAGTTGTAAAGTATTTTTACTTTACTTTTTTAAATTTTCTTTTGAGTGTTCAAAATCCATACGATATACGGATAATACATGTGAATCATCTAAGGAATACCAATGCTATTTCCCAACTTTTCTTGAATTGTTTATACTGGATCATTATTCGATTATTTCTGATTCATACTCTCTTCTTGCATAATTTCTTTTAGTAATTTTTCTTCTTCTTTATCTAATGAATAACTTTCTAATAAATCGGGTCTTCTTTGATACGTTCTTCTTAAGGATTCTTTTTTCTGCCATGTAGCAATTTTTGCATGATTTCCACTAAATAATACTTCTGGAACTTCCATTCCCTCATATTCTCTTGGACGAGTATACTGAGGATGCTCTAATAATCCCATGGAATGAGAATCCCCAATAGCTGATTCGTAATTGCCAAGTACATCTGGAATTAATCGAACCGTTGCATCAATCATCACCATAGCTCCCAATTCTCCACCCGTTAATACAAAATCTCCAATAGAATATTCATCTGTTACTAGTGTTCGAATACGTTCATCATATCCTTCGTAATGACCGCAAATAAAAACTAAATGTTCTTCCTTTGCTAATTCTTCTGCATCAGATTGACTAAATTTCTTTCCTGCTGGATCTAGTAAAATCACTCTCTTTTTAGTTTCCGGAGTTCTCTGTTCTAAATCTTTTAATGCACGGTCAATCGGTTCTACTTTTAATAATAAACCAGCTCCTCCACCAAAGACATAATCATCTACTCGATTGTGCTTATGAAATGCAAAGTCTCTAAAATCAATCGTATCAAATGTAATTTTTTCTTTCTCAATAGCTCTTTTCATCATCGATTGTTCCATTGGAGCAAACATTTCAGGGAATAATGTTAAGACATCGATTCTCATTTTAGTCAAACAACCCTTCTAATACATGAATAAAAGCTTGCTTATTTTCTTTATCGATTTTATAAACAACTGGTTCAATAAATGGAATTAATAAGTCTTTCTTTCCTTTTTGTTTAACAACCCATACATCATTGGAACCTGGAGATAAAATTTCAGATACTTTTCCTAAATGTTCTCCTTCATCTGTAATAATCTCTAAACCAACTACTTCATGATAATATAGTTCATCTTCTTCTAATTCTTCTAGAGCATCACTTGACACTTTTAATAAACAATCTCTATATCCTTCCACATCTTCAATTCGAGAATGATCTTCAAACGTTAATAAATCAAAATTTTTATGACGTCTGTGACTTTTAATCGTAAGTAATTTTTCGAATTCGCCATCTCTAAATAAAGCTAATTCTACTCCTTTTTGATAACGATCTTCTGCAAAGTCCGTTGTAGAAATCACACGAACTTCTCCTCTTAATCCTTGTGTATTAACTATTTTTCCTACTTTAAAATATTGTGACATCTTTTTTACTTTCCTCCTCACAATTCATTACTGTTATCATACGTGAGAATTGAACAAAATTGCAAACAAAATCCATTTTAAGTGCTAGGTATAAACAAAAAAGTTCAACAACTCCTAAGCGAAATTGTTGAACTTTTTTCTAGTCATTGTTTTCAATGCTTAAACGAACACGTTTTTGGTTTCTAGTGCGAACACTATAAACAATTGTACGAATTGCACGAGCAACACGTCCTTGTTTTCCAATTACACGTCCAATATCTTCAGAATTCACACGTAATGTGTATTCTAAAAATTCATCTGATTCTGCAACTTCAATTGTTACATCATCTGGAAAATCAACCAATGGTTGAACGATTGCTAAAATTAATTCACGAATATCAGGCATTCTTTTCACCTCTTTACCGAATTATCTCGATGAGAAAAATTACTTAGAAAACTTTGATTCGTGGAATTTCTTCATGATACCTTGTTGTGATAATAAGTTACGAACAGTATCTGAAGGTTGAGCTCCGTTAGCTAACCATTTTAATGCTAATTCTTCGTTGATTGAAACTTGTGCTGGGTTTGCAACTGGGTTGTAAGTACCAACTGTTTCAATGAAACGTCCATCACGTGGAGAACGTGAATCTGCAACTACTACACGGTAGAAAGGATTTTTCTTAGAACCCATACGTTTTAAACGAATTTTAACTGCCATTTTTTTACACCTCCATGTTTTCATCTCACAGTTAGATATATTATCAGAAAAAAAATCAGTTGTAAAGTATTTTTTCTTTACACCCCTATTTTTTTATTCAAATTTCTACTTTCCCCTCTCAAAACCCTTGTTTTATTAAGAAATTAGCGTTTTCTTGAATTATTTGATATAATATGGCTGATATTATACTTAAAAAGAAAAGAGTTGAGAGTATGCCAAATTCAAATAACTTTCGAGAATTTTCAAAAGAATTCTTGGCTTTTTGGAATCAACCTTTGCAAAAACATTTACGTTTCATCTTTAATGTAAGTTTTTCTGTTATTAAAAATTTATTATTCATTCTTTTATGTGGATTGATATTATTAGGAATTTTTGGTACAGGAATTGGATTAGGATATTTTGCAAGTTTGACTGCTAATGAAAAACCATTAACTCAAGAAGAAATGGCTGATGCAATAACGAATTTAAACTTAGTTTCTAGTTTTTATTATCAAGATGGCGAAAAAATTTCTGATGTTACTAGTGATGAAGTTCGTTTAGTAACTACACTGGATAAAATTTCCCCATTTGTTAAAGATGGAATTGTTGCTACTGAAGATAGCTATTTCTATCAGCATAATGGTATTGTTCCAAAAGCACTCGTTCGTGCACTTATCCAAGAAGCTGGTTCATCAAGTTCAGGTGTTTCTGGTGGCTCTACCTTAACACAACAATTAATTAAACAACAAATCTTAACAAGTGAAGTAACCTTTAAACGTAAAGCTAATGAAATTTTATATGCACTTCGTTTAGAAAAACATTTTTCAAAGGATCAAATTTTAGAAGCCTACTTAAATGTTTCTCCATTCGGACGAAATCATAATGGCTTAAATATTTCAGGTATTGAGGAAGCAGCTCAAGGAGTATTTGGAGTATCTGCAAAAGACTTAACTCTACCTCAAGCAGCTTACTTAGTTGGAATGCCTCAAAATCCAATTACATATACTCCATATACAAACTACGCAACACTAAAAGAAGACGTTTCTGCGGGATTAACTCGTATGAAAACTGTTCTTTTTAGTATGTATCGTGAGAAGAAAATTACAAAACAACAATATGATGAAGCTCTTGCTTATGATATCACTCAAGACTTTTTAGCTCCTGAAGAAATCTCAACTCAACGTCAATCTTATTTATATCAAGCCGTTAATCGTGAAGCAACGAAAATCTTAATGAAAAAAATGGCTGAGAAAGACCGATTAACATATGAGCAATTAAAAAAAGATACAGAATTATTTAATCGATATTATGATCGTGCTAATGCTGAATTAGCAACAGGTGGATATAAAATTACTTCTACTGTTGACCAAGGTATTTACGAAGCGATGCAAGAATCCACGGCTATTAATGGAAGTAAAATTGGTCCAACTTACCAAACACCTTATATTGATCAAAATACTGGTGAAGCAAAAAAACAAACAGATATGGCACAAAATGGTGCTGTATTAATTGAGAACAATAGTGGACGTATATTAGGTTTCGTTGCTGGACGTGATTTCCAAGTAAACCAAGTAGACCATGCTTTTACAACCCATCGTTCTCCGGGTTCAACCATTAAACCATTACTTGTTTATGCTCCTGCAATGGAAAATAATATTATTTATCCAGCTAGTATTATTCCAGATACAAAAATTAGTATTTTACAACAAAATGGAACTTATTGGGAACCTACCAACTACGGTAATCGAATTTCCAATAATTTCTTAACCGCTCGTCATTCATTAAAAAATTCATTAAATAACCCAACAATCAAAATTTTCCAAACAATGCTTTCTAAAGGAATCAATGCTGGTGGATATTTGAAGAAAATGGGGATTCAAGGAATTGGCGAAGAAGAATATCAAAATATTGCTTTATCTATCGGTGGAACAAAAACTGGTCCTACCGTATTGGAACAAACAAGTGCCTTTTCTACGTTAGCAAATGGTGGTGTTCATCACGAAGCTTATTTAATTGAAAAAATTGAAGATATTCGTGGAAAAGTTGTTTATCAACATGAAGACAACTCGACTGAAGTCTTCTCCCCTGCAACAGCTTATTTAACAACAGATATTTTACGTCAAGTAGCTGCAACTACTGATTTCTATAATATTAAAGGTAACTTGAAATTTTCAGCAGATATAGCTGGTAAAACAGGTACGTCAGAATTTGAAGTAGATAACTGGTTTGTAGGATATACTCCTGAAGTAACTCTTGGTTCATGGATTGGATATGATAATTTCTACAGTGCTCGTTACTCTATTACAGAATCTGATGGCTATGGACATCCAACTATGAGAAGTTTACGAAATTGGACGAGTCTTATGAATGCAGTCTATAGTGCAAAACCAAGTTTGTTTAATCAAAGTGCAAAATTTGTCCAACCTTCAACAGTTTATCAAGATTCCGTTGTATCTGTAACAGGAACAAAACCTGGAACAGCTACTTATAATGGTCAAACTTATTCTATTGGTGGAAGTACTACAACAGATCTATTCAAAAAAGATTTTGGACCAATTGCACCAACTTACCATTTTGCAGTCGGTGCAACGAATAATGAATTAGATAGATATTGGAACGGACTTAGCGATCAAGAAAAAGAAGCTGAAAAGAAAAAAGCTGAGAAGGAAAAAGAAGCTAGCGAAGATAAAGATAAGAAAAAATCATCATCTTCTTCAACACAGACTACAAAATCAAGAAATTAATAAAACGACTTCGAGATAAAACTCGAAGTCGTTTTTATAATTATTTAGTTGTTTGGCGATACTCAATCTTATAAGGTAAGGTGATTTCAGCATCGACAATTTCTTCTTTATTCATAATTTTTGTTAACAATCTCATAGCTACTGCTCCAATATCATATAATGGTGGAGCAATAGTTGTTAGTGTTGGACGAGTCATTTTAGTTAATTTTGAATTATGGCTTGAAATTACTTCGAAGTCTTTAGGAACATTCACTCCATGATCATATAACCCATTTAATAAGCCAACTGCTGCTTCATCATCTGTTACAACTGCAGCTGTAATTCCAGCATGTAATAACTTATCTGCTAAAGCTTCTCCTGCTTGATACGTTAATGGAATTTCATATACAAATTTTTCATTGTAGTCAATTTTAGCTACTGCTAAAGCTTCTTTATACCCATCTAAACGTAAATCAGTTGCAAAAGTATTTTTTAACGATGGAGTTACAAATGCAATTTTTTTATGCCCATTTTCAATTAATTTTTGTACTGCTTCTTGTGTAGCTACTTTATAATCAATATTTACTGACGCAACTACATGATCAGAATCAATTGTTCCTGCTAGTACGATTGGAGTTTTAGAACGTACAATTTCTGCACGCAACTCTGGAGTTAAATTATTTCCCATGTATAAAATACCATCTACTTGTTTAGATAATAAAGTATTTAATACTTGGATTTCTTTATGATTATTTTGATCCGAATTTGCTAAAATAATATTATATTTGTACATTGTAGCAATATCATCAATCCCTCTTGCTAAGCTTGCAAAATATAAATTCGTTACATCTGGAATAATAACTCCAACTGTAGTAGTTTTTTTACTTGCTAGTCCTCGCGCAACTGCATTTGGACGGTAATCTAATTCATCGATAACATCTAACACTTTTTTTCTTGTTGCTGGTTTAACATTTGGGTTCCCATTTACCACTCTGGAAACAGTTGCCATTGAAACATTCGCTTCACGAGCAACATCATAAATTGTAATTGTTTGTTTTTCCATATAAATTCTCCTCTAAATATTTAAAAAAATATGTATTTGTACACCATTCTAGGTAAAGGTTATCATTTTTCACGAAGTTTTGCAAGCGTTTCATATAACTATTTTCATATTTTTTGAAACTCTTTACATTTTCCGTGCTATTTGTGCTAAAATATGCTTACCAATTGAAAAATATGGAGGATTTATTATGAGTAATAAACAAACTTATATTCATTTTACCAACGTTTTACAACAACTAAATTGTGATATTGCATTTATTCAAGATCCAACAACGATTAGTTTATTGACCCACTATACAACAGATCCACATGAACGTGTTTTAGCGATGGTTGTATCTGCCAATCATACTCCTCTACTCTTTGTACCTGCTCTTGAAAAGAATATGGCAAAAGCGGCTGAACCAACTTATACTGTTGTAAGTTATCAAGACCATGAAAATCCATGGGAAATTTTAACTTCTGCTATTCAACAGCAATTTGATTTACCTACTAAATGGTCGGTAGAGAAAAATTTTATTACATTACATACTGTTGAAAATTTGAAAAAAGAAAACTCAAAAATTCAATGGACAGATGACTTAACACCTATCATTAATGATTTACGTTTAAGAAAAGATGCCGATGCGATTCAAAAATTAAAAGATTCAGGAACATACGCAGATAAAGCAGTAGAAATTGGGATTCAAAGCTTAACAGAAGGCATTACAGAATTAGAAGTTGTTGCTAAAATCGAATATGAAATGAAAAAATTAGGCATTACTTCTATGAGTTTTGATACGATGGTATTGTTTGGAGACCATGCTGCTGATCCTCATGGAGTTCCGGGAGATAGAAAATTAAGAAAGAACGAATGGGTACTTTTTGATTTAGGAACTATGCATAATGGTTATGCGAGCGATATGACTCGTACTATTTTCTTTGGTGAAGAAAATGCAAAAGATGTTCGCCACCAAGAAATTTTTAATATTGTCAAAACTGCTCATGATTTAGCAATTCAATCTGTTAAACCAGGAATGAAAGCTAGTGAAATCGATGCGATTGCACGTGATTATATTACAGAAAAAGGATACGGTGAATACTTTATCCATCGTTTAGGGCATGGAATTGGTCAAAGTTGTCATGAATTTCCATCCATTATGGAAGGCAATGATATGATTCTAGAAGAAGGCATGTGCTTCTCTGTTGAACCAGGTGTATACATTGCAAAAGATTATGGAGTTCGTGTAGAAGACTGTTTAGTTGTTACAAAAGACGGTTGCGAACTATTTACCCATTTCCCACAAGAAGTTACAAAAAATTAGAATATAACAAAAACCGAGGAATTTTTATTTCCTCGGTTTATTATTTATTGTCTTAGAAAACATAACTTAAGCAATGAGACTCGCTTTTTTGCGAGGCTGCTTGCGTCCTTAGCTACTTAAGGGAAGTCAAATTTACTATTTAACTTCTTCTTTTAACTCTGCAACAACTTCTTCTGCTTCTTCTTTTTTAGCTGAGAAAGTATCTTGAACTTTACTTACAGTTTGAGAAACTTCTTCTTTTAAATTAGTCGCAGATTTTTTAACTGTATCTTTAAATTGAGAAGCTGAATCTTTTAAATTTACACGAATATCTTCTGTAGCATTTAAAGCTACTTCTGATAATTCAACTCCTTTTTCAATTGAAATATCTACATAGTCAGATAATTGTTCTTTCAATTCATCTGCTTTTACTGCTAAATCTTCACGTAATTCCTTACCTGATTTTGGTGCAAATAATAATGCAGTCGTTGCTGCTGCCACACTTCCGATAAATGCTCCTAAAAGAAATCCGCCTGTTTTTTTACCCATTTTTCTTCACTCCGTTCATTATTTTTTCTTTCTTGATAAAATCGCTTTTCCAACAGATAAAGCCCCTAAAGTACGAGCTGGTTTAATGCTTGATACTCTAGTCGCAAGGGAACGAGTTGAATGATTTACATCAGAAACTGTTAATCCTAAATCTCCAATAGCTGTAAATAATGGATCTGTTCTTTTTACTTTTCCATTAATATCGTCTACTAAAGCATTTGTTTTATTCAATAATCCCTCTACTTCGATAGATAAATTATCGACATCCCTTGTAATAATTTCAATAGAGTTGTTCACATGGTTCACTGTTTTATCTAATTTATTTAAAACTGGATTAAGTTTTAAAACTAGAAATACTACTAAACCTAATAATGAACATGCTGCAATTAAAGCTGCAACTTCTATTCCAGACATTTTGAACATCCCTCCTCAATTTCCGATATTATTAATCATAATACCATTATCATGCATAAAACGCTACTAAAAGTGATATAGTATTTTCTAAATTATTTTAATTATGATAAACTATATAAAAGAATCTCAAAAAAGGAGGAAACCTCATGGATATTCGTTCAACTGTACAAAGTTTTTTCGAACAATATTGGCTTTCAATTCCATGGCAAATGATTTTATCTGAAATTTTATCGAAATTAATATCATTAACTTTTCTATGTATTTTATTTATCATTGGAAAAAAAGTATTGCATAAAGTTTTTCAAAAAACAGTTCTTTCATCGATTCGACTATCGTCACAAAGTATAGCTCGTAAAAATACTTTAATGCGATTATTAGAAAACTGTTTAGACTATTTACTTTACTTTGTTTTAATTTATTGGATTTTAGTGATTTTAGGAATTCCTATTACAAGCTTATTAGCTGGTGCAGGAATTGCTGGGGTTGCGATTGGATTAGGGGCTCAAGGATTTTTAAGTGATGTTGTAAATGGATTCTTCATTTTACTGGAACGTCAATATGATGTTGGAGACATTGTCATTATTGGTGCTGTTTCTGGAACTGTTGCGAATGTTGGAGTTAGAACAACTCAAGTCCGTGGATTCGATGGTACTCTTCATTTTATCCCAAATCGAAGCATCTCTGTCGTAAGTAATCAGTCTAGAGGTGATATGAGAGCCTTAATTGAAATTCCACTTTTTAGCGACGCTGACTTAACGGTTGTATATGATACGGTTGATCAAGTCAATACAAAGAATGCATCACAATATCCAGAAATTGTAAAAGGTCCAACTATTATCGGTCCACAAACTCTTCCAAATGGACAATTTGTTTTCAGAATTAGTATTTTTACGAAAAATGGAAAACAGCATATGATTTATAATCAATTTTTAAAACTTTATCAAGAAGCATTAATTGAAGCTGGCATTTCACTTCCAACAACAAATACCGCTATCAATCCTGCATCGTAACAAAAAAGTTACTCCCGCAAAAGGAGTAACTTTTTATTATTTTTCAACTAATTCATATTTACGATTCAATTCATGAACCATATAATTCACTCGTTTTAACACTTCTTTTCTAGTCACAATTCCTACAAATTCTTGTTCATCATTTGTTATACATAAGAAACTATGATCGACTAATTCATTCAATACATCTTCAATATCTGTATTAAATGTAATCGTTGGAAATTCTGTTTCCATGGCTTCTTTTACTTGAAAATCATGTAATCGACTTAAATCAATTTCTTCCAATGTGGCAACTTGATTTAAAATCATCGCTAATGAAATTAATCCGGTTAATTTATTTTGGCGATTCACAACTGGAATAAGAGAATAACGAACATGAGTTAAAACTAACATGGCATGATCTAATGTATGGTCTTCTTCCAAAATTGCTACTTTATCAGCTGCAATAAATAATTTATCCTTTTCTTCTAGTAATAAGTCTTGTACTACTCGATTAATCATGAATAAATCCTCTTTCTGAATCTAAATGATACGAATAATGAAGTCCCTCTAATGGTTGATGCTTCATATCAAAATATTGTAATTCAATTTCTGATTCTGAATGAATTGTTAAAACAGCATAAGTTGGAGTCATTGCAAAATGTCCTCTTGGATAAGAAACACTTCCTGAATTTATACATAATACGCCTTCATACGTTTCCTCATACAATTTATGTGTATGACCATAGAAAGCTACTTGAATTCCTTGTTCTTTTGCAAATTTCGCTAAGCGATACACCCCACTATTGACTGCTTGCATATGACCATGCGTTACTAAAAAACAAATGCCACCTTCTTCAAACACTTCTACTTCCGGATAATTTGTATCATAATCACAATTTCCCGTTACTCGAAGGCATCCTTGAAAAACTTCATCTTCATAAGGAAACTCTGAATCCCCACAATGAATAAAACGAACATCTGATTCTGATTGATAGTGTTCAAATACTTTTTGTAATGCTATTTTTTGTCCATGGTTATCACTCATAATAATAATTTTCATACATTCACCTCTTACTAACGATTCACTAGTGCTAGCCATTCTTCCCATTGTTCCACTAATAAGTTCACAGCTTTTGCACGGTGACTGATTTGATTTTTTTCTTCACGAGATAATTGCCCAAATGTTTTTTGAATTTCAGGGACGAAAAATAATGGATCGTATCCAAATCCTCCTTCTCCTGAAGGAAATTTCGCAATTTCTCCATCACAAATACCTTCAACGACTAAAGATTCATGATTAGGAGCAGCCATCACTAAACAACAATGGAAATGTGCACTTCTTTTATCAGAAGGTAATTCTCCTAATTCAGCTAATAATTTTGCATTATTGGCAGCATCACTTTTTTGATTTCCAGCATATCTTGCGGAATAAACACCCGGTTGTCCCTCTAATGCATCCACACATAATCCAGAATCATCCGCTAATACAATTTTTTGAAGTCTTTCAGCAATTGTTTCTGCTTTTAAACGGGCATTTTCTTCAAATGTTTGACCTGTTTCTGCTACATCTTCCAATTCTGGAAAATCTAATAATGTTTTGACGCTATATCCTTTAGGTTCAAAAATACTAGCAAACTCCTTTGCTTTACCAGCATTTTTCGTTGCAATAACTAATTCTTTTTGAGACATCTCTTCCTCCTTATAAGGTTCTAAACTCACTTTTTCAACAGTTAACGGACTTCTATTCAACCAATTTTCTGCAATTTCTTTAAATAAAATAGGTGAACCAGTTGTATAAATTTCTAATGTTGGAGAAGGATTCGTTTCGTAATTTTCTGCTAAATAATTAAAATCTAATAACGCACTAACGGTAGAAACCGTTTCTGCACCTGAATCGATTAATGTAACTTGAGGACCCACAACTGCTTGAATTCTTTGCTTTAATAAAGGATAATGAGTACAGCCTAATATTAAAGTATCAAATTCTTTTCCCATTAAAGGTTGTAATGTTTGTGCGACCACTTTTTTAGCAATTGGAGAATCCGTCTGATTACTTTCTACTAAAGGAACAAATTTTGGACATTCTAAACTGGTAACCATTAATTGATGATTTTTCTTTTGGATTGTTTTACGATATACATCACTTTGAATCGTTGCATGAGTTCCTAAGACTGCAATTTTCTGTGATTTTGTTTGTTTAATCGCTGCTAAACTTCCTGGCTGAATCACGCCCACTACTGGTATGTCTAATGTTTCTTGTAATTCTTCTAGGATCACCGCTGTTGCTGTATTGCAGGCAATCACAATCATCTTTACATCTTTTTTAAGGAGAAATTGAACCATTTCTTTTGTAAATTTTCTAATTTCTTCAACTGTTCGATTTCCATACGGGCATCTTGCAGAATCTCCTAAAAAAATCATTGATTCATGAGGTAATTGTTTCAAGGCTTCTTTTAAAACAGTCAATCCTCCTACACCCGAATCAATGAATCCTATTGCTTTCGACATGTTGTTCACTCTTTCTTCTTTTCTCTTGATTCATTATACCATGGATTGTTCAATTTTGTAGGAAAAGCCTATTTTTCTTAAATTTCTCATAATAAATAAAACATGTTAGCAAAAACTACTAACATGTTTTATCATTAAATAACTGAAACTGTAATCTTACTTTGATGTTTATATACAACAAGGAAGAAAAAGAGGAGCATTACCCCACAAACAATAAAAGTTCCCAAAATTGGAAATTGAAAATAATAATATAAAAGTGTAAATACGATTACGTAAAAATTCGGTATCAATATTGAAATCAAAAAGAATGTTCCCGCAAATGGATAAATTAAAAAGAAAAGAATTATAATCATCTTTTTAGATGTAAACTTATTAACAATAAAGAATAAAATAGTCCATCCTAAATAATCTGCAAATAGTTTTAGTATCATTGCACTTAAAGGAAATTCTCTAAAAGGAGGAAACATTGAGCTAAACGATATACGAACTAGTCCCCAATTCCAATCAATCTTTATAAAATTTAAAACAAAAATACTAATCAATACATATACACTAATAATCAATAATTCATTCACAATAATTTGTTTTCGAGTTAATCCTGCCAATGTACTCAATTGAAATTGAGAAATACATTTTAAAAATATACTCACTATGATACCAATCATAAGGATGATATTTCCTTCTATAGTAGGTCTAAAATTATCCGAATAGTAAATCGAGAAATCTGGAAGAATCCAATTTCTTAAGAAATTAAAAATCGGAAATAGAGAAAGTACCGCACTTAAAGCGGCAAAAAATAGTAAAGTAATTCCAATAACTTTTAACCGTTCTAATAAAAACATCTTCAACAATCTTTTTTGTAAATTTGACATCATTCTCTCCTCTTGCTTTTAAAATATCGTTCCTTCTTCCTTAAATTCTCTTGGTTCATTATACCATGGATTGTTTGATTATGTAGGAAAAACATATTTTCATAATAAATAAAACATGTTAGCAATAACTACTAACATGTTTTATCCTTAAACATCTGAAACTGTACTCTTACTTTCGTGCTTATAAATTGCAAGTAGGAATAAAACTGTCATCACTCCACAAAGGATGACATTTCCAATAAATAGATTTTGAATATAGAAATTGTAGCTCGCTATTAAGAAGCTTAATAAATTTGGAATCGATGTCACAATCATGACAAGCAGTCCAACGATTGGATACATTAAAAATATCATAAACACAAATGCTTTTTTCGATGTAAACTTGTTCATTACAAAGAAGAAAGTTGTCACACCCATAAAACTTGCAAACAAGCTAAGAAAAATGGCAATCATTCCTGTCATAGAATTTAAACCAAACTGTATCATCTCAGGGCTAAAATAAATATGAACCGATCCGATTGTCCAATTAATCTTTAAAACGGAAGCAATCAAAAAGATGATTAAAGTAATTAGTACATTGATAGTGTTCAACAACAATTCATTCATAATAATTTTCTTTCGAGTTAACCCTGCCATCGTACTCAATTGAAATTGAGGGATACATTTTAAAAATATACTGAATATCATCGCAAACGTGATCAATGTACTTCCCTCAAACTCAAACTCAAACACAAAAGTTTCCATACGAGGAATCAATGAAAAAATAACTACTATAGCACTAAAGAATAAAAATGTTAGCCCCATCACTTTTAAACGTTCCATTAAAAATAACTTTAGTAATCTTTTTTGTAAATTTGACATGACAAGCACCTCTACATTCCTACACCGACTTCTTTACTTTCATGATGACGAATCACTACGTATAATAGTAAAACACAAATAGCAATCATCATATAACTAAGTGGGATATTGTATTGAATCATTCTATCTAGGAAATTATTCACTACTTCTGAACGAGCAAATATTCCAAAAAGTGCAAATATTCCCCCTAAACTTGTTGCAGTAACGATTAACACAATCTTTTGATTGTTAAACTTATTTAGAATAAACCCTATAATTGATGAGAATAAAAACATTACTAGTAACCAACCCCATAAAGAAAGAGTTCCTAAAACAAAGTCATTTTCTAAATCAGTCCATTGAATTAATTTAATTCCCACTGAAGCTGCTTTACTAGCTAATACATAAAAGAAAATATTTTTGAGTGTTAATAATGTTGTCATAATAACTCCCATATAAATCGGAAATTGATATTGTTCTCTTCTTGTAAAACTCAATTGGTTCATTATTCTAAAATCAGCAACTGAAAAAGCTATTCCTAATAAAGTAATTGCTAAAAAACTTATAGCAGGTAAATTAATTGTAAATGAAAATCCCTCAGATCTATCGATAAAATTTAGAACATTAATGACACCCAAATAAGAACCTAACCCAATTAGTAAAATACGTAAATAATCTAAAATTTGAATTTTCAACAATTGATAAAATCGAGTCATCTTATTCACCTTCCTTGCGTGTTAGCTGAATAAAGTACTCTTGTAATGTCAAGCGACGAACGGAAAAATCGGCTGTTTCTTGAGGAACTTGTTGTGAGATAATCACTGCTTGAAATTGATTTCCAACTTCCTCTTGATGAATAATAGTTTGATTTGCAATAATTTCACTCACAACTGTTTTTGATCCTGTTACTAAATAAGCATGTTGTAAAATTTCTTCAACACTTGATTGTTGGAAAGTAACCCCGTCACGAATAACAATGACTTCTTCTAATAAGTAGGAAATTTCTTCAATCAAATGCGTCGCAATCACAAAAGTTCTCGGTCTACGAGCATACGCTTCTAATAATTTTTTATTAAATAATTGACGGTGGTTTGCATCTAATCCTAAAACTGGTTCATCTAAAAATACATAGGATACAGGTACACTTAGTGCTAATGTTAACTTTACAATACTCTTATATCCTGTAGATAATTCGACTAATTTCTTTTTCTCGTCAACTCCAAATGCTTTCATGCATTCTTCGGCAAACTCGGTATCAAATTCTGGATAAATTTGTTGGAAAACTTTAACAATTTTTTTCACTTTCCAATCAATTGGGAACCAATTTTCAGGACTTGATAAGTAAATATCACTCATTGCTTCTGGAGTTGTCCATAAAGGCTGATTATCTAATAAGATTTCCCCTGAATTCTTTTCAATTCGATGAGCAATCATATTCAAAACTGTACTTTTTCCAGCACCATTTCTTCCAAGTAATCCATAAATACTTTCTGGTTGTAATGTAAAGCTCACATCTTTTACTGCAAGATTTTTTTTATATTTTTTTGATACATTTCTAACTTCTAATGTCATATCTTTCACTCCCTTATCGAGTCATTTCTTTTTCAATCATTGATAAAAGTTCCTGACTACTAATGCCTAATGTTTGTGCTTCTTGAACGATGGTTGGAATGGTCGATTCCAAAAATTCTTTTTGTCGTTTTGTTTGGATAATATGCATTGCACCTACGCTAACATAAGTTCCTAATCCTCTACGTTTTTCTAAAATATCTTGTGCAACCAATAAATTCATCCCCTTTAATACTGTTGCTGGATTAATTTGATAACTCGTGGATATCTCTGTTGTTGAAGGAACTTGATCCCCTTCTTGGTAAGTTCCTCTAAAAATTTCTAATTCTAGTTGATAAGCCACTTGTTGAAATAATGGCAAGTCACTTTGAAAATCAAATTTCATTCCTCTCTTCCTTTCTATAAAATCAAACACTTTACCGGTTAACTACTTGTGTAACTAACTATAATCCTTTTATCTCCTTTTGTCAACAGTTAAGAAAATATTTTTTAAAATCTATCAAATAAAATTTAAGAAGAAAAAATTCCCTTTGTTTGCAAGGTCGCCAGCAGCCTCGACAATCGAGTCTCATGGCTAAAATTCGAGCCTAGGTCTCGAATTTCCCCTGTAAAAATCCATAAAGAACTGGATTTTTACTAATGCTACAAAGAAAATTTTTTCTTCTTAAATTTTTCTATCCGTAAACAAAACTATTGTGAGTTTTTAGATTGCCGTTTATAGATGTTTATAAGCAGAGCGATGATTGCTCGAATAATTTGTATATTACACAATTTGTGTTATACTAAAGATACAAAAAGAGCCGAGCGCGAACTCGACTCTCTTGTAGACCGTTAAAAAGACGGTGGCTTATTTTTAGTGTATTAACACCGCAAACTCGTCAAAGTTATAGGCGGTGTTATTTTTTTGTCATTATTTCTATGATTTTGACAATTAATGACAACAATGCCAATAGTACCATGGCAAATGATACAGTTATTTCATCTTTTACTAAAATTTAAGAAGAAAAAATTCCCTTTGTCTACAAGGTCGCCAGCAGCCTCGCAACGCGAGTCTCATGGCTAAAATTCGAGCCTTGGTCTCGAATTTCCCCTGTAAAAATCCATGAAGAACTGGAGTTTTACTAATGCTACAAAGAAAATTTTTTCTTCTTAAATTTTTCTATAGACCAAACAAATCATTCCACTTCTTATTTTTTATAAAAAGAAAAGACTTTTCCCAGTAGCAAGCGTACTAGTATCCAAAAGCATGGATACTAGTATCCATGCTTTTGGATACTAGTACTAGGGAAAATTGAGACTTTAGGCTCAATTTTTAGGCATGAGACTCGCATTTTTGCGAGGCTGCTGCCGTCCTTTGCTACATTTAGAAAAGTCTATTTCTTATAAATATTGTTCTAACAATTCTTCTAATTGTTCTTTAGAATGGTAGCCGATTACTTTATTTACGACTTCTCCATCTTTCTTAACAAGTAAAGTTGGAATACTCATTACTCCAAATTGACGAGCAGTATTAGGATTTTCATCAACATCAACTTTTGCAAAAGTCACTTTATCTCCCAATTCTTCGTCTAATGCATCGATAACTGGAGCTTGCATACGACATGGTCCACACCAAGGTGCCCAAAAGTCTACTAACACAACTCCTTCATTTGTTTTTTCTACAAAATTGCTATCATTTAATGATTGTACCATTAAAATCACCCTTTCTTCTCACTTGTAAACATAGTATATCAAGGCTTATGCTATTTACAAAATATTCTGCTCACGAAAAATTCCACAATAATAAAAACAACGAGCCTCGCATTTTGCGAGGCTGCTGCCGTCTTTTGCTACATCAGAAAAATCTATTTATATATTATTTAAATAATACTACAGTAGCACCGTTTCCTCCCATATTCATTGGAGCAAATTCATAAGAAGCCACACTACGATGTTTCTTTAGAGTCTTATGAACACCTTGTTGAATTGCACCCGTACCACGACCATGAATAATCGTCACACGAGGATATCCCGCTAATAAAGCTGCATCTAAGAACAATTCTAAATCCTTGATAGCTTCTTCATAACGTTTCCCACGCAAATCTAATTCCGTTGAAACATGACTCGAACGATGACTCTTCACAATCACTTGAGTTGGTTTACTTGGTTCTTCCTCAATACTAATCAAATCTTCAACAGGCAATTTCATCTTAATAATGCCCATTTGAACAACCCATTCTTGTTCGGAAATTTTTTCAACTAATGTTCCTCTTTGTCCAAAACTTGTGACTTCTACACTTTGTCCTGGACGTAATGATTTTTTAGCCTTTTCGCGTTTTAAAACTTTATTTTTCTTCAACACTTGTTCATGTTTTAAATCCGTTAAAGCTGTTTTCTTCTCAATCAATTCGTGTTCTTTGACAACTGTTTCCTTACTCTTCAATTGCATTGCACGAATATCCGACAAGATTTTTTCTGCATCTTCTTGACTTTGAGCTACTAATTCATTGGCTTTTTCTTTTGCTTGTTCAATAAGTCGAGCTTTATTTTCTTTGAAGTTTTCTGTTTCAAGTTTCAATGCTTCTAGTAATTGCGAACTTTCTTTTAATTGTTGTTGAATCACTGATTTTTCTTGGTCTACAATACGACGTTTTCTTTCTAAATCAGAAATCATTTCATTTAATTCTTGGCTCTCAACAGAAATAAATTGTCGTGCTTGTTCAATCACAACTTTTGGAAGTCCTAGTCTTGCTGAAATATCAAAGGCATTACTTCTTCCTGGAACTCCTAATAAGAATCGATACGTTGGTTGAAGTGTATCACTATCAAACTCCATACTTGCATTAATCGTTCCTACTCGATTATATCCATAGACTTTCAACTCAGGGTAGTGAGTCGTTGCAATTACATAACTTTGTTTTGTTCCAATATAATCTAAAATCGCAATTGCGAGTGATGCTCCTTCTTGTGGATCCGTTCCCGAACCAATTTCATCCATTAATACTAAACTTTTTTCATCAATTTTATTTAAAATTGAAACGATATTAGACATATGGGATGAAAATGTACTCAAGTTTTGTTCAATCGATTGTTCATCCCCAATATCTGCGAAAATTTGAGTAAAGACTCCTACACGACTGTCCGGTAGTGCTGGAATATATAATCCCATTTGTGCCATTAATTGGATAATCCCAATCGTTTTTAAAAGAATAGTTTTACCACCCGTATTTGGACCAGTAATAACAATTGACTGATATTCTTGCCCTAAAATAATATCATTAGCGACTACTGATTTTGGCGAAATAAGCGGATGTCTTGCTTGCCAAATCGCAACGTGATTTTCTTCATCAATAATTGGCTCATTTGCTTTTATTTGTTTGGCATAGAGTGCTTTTGCATTTGCGATATCTAAACGAGATAATACATAATGATTTTGTGTTAGTGAAGGTGTATGAGGCATTAATTTTTCAGATAATTCCAATAAAATGCGCTCGACTTCTTTCTTTTCTTGTAATTGATAATCTCGTAATTTATTATTCAAGTTTACAATCGCTTGTGGTTCCATAAATAATGTTTGCCCTGTTGCACTTTGGTCATGCACAATTCCACCAAAGGTTGATTTGTATTCTGCTTTAACAGGAACAACATAACGATCATTACGAATTGTAATTAAAGAGTCCGTTAAATATTTTGCATATTTCCCAGTGACATACGTATCTAATTGTCCTTTAATTTCTTGTTCAGTTCTGGAAATTCCTTGACGAATTCCTTTTAATGGGATGGAAGCATCATCTAATACATATCCATCTTCACGGATAGATAACTGTAATTGTTTCGAAATTTCAGGTAAATATTCTAATTTTTCTACTAATTGTGGCAATCGATCTAATGTAATCTCTTCTTCCTTCACTTTTTCAAAGAAATTAGCCACTTGATTCGTTGTTTGTAATACTTTTAAAATTTCACTTAATTCTCTTCCATTTAATCCTGCTTCTACTTCTAATCGTTTAATTGATACACTAATATCTTCTAATTTAGGAATGGGGATTCCTTGCTTTAATCGTAAAAGCGTCACTGCATCTCTTGTTTCTTCAATTTTATGGCGAATTTTTTTAGCATTCGTTTCAATTGGTAATTGAAGAATCATTGTTTTTGCTTTTTGAGTATTCGCAAATTCTTTTACAGCATGTCTTATTTTATGAAATTCTAAAATATCTTCAATTTTTTGATTCATGCTTTCTCCTCCTTTTAGACAGAAAAAAAGTGAAAAATAAAATTATTTTCCACTCTTATAGATTCTACTATTCTTTGTTGAATGGATTTCTAATCATAGATTATGAAAACAACCACATTTTAACAATTCCTGAGAATAATGGTGTATTAGTCACAATCCAATTTGCTAGAGTATGTCCTTCAAAAATCTTTTGTACTGAATCTGTAGGAATCATCGCTACTAAATATAATACAAAGAAAATCGCTACATAGTGGAAAACAAATCCTAAAATTGCTCCCCCTAATGTATTAAATTGTTTAATAATTGGTAATTTTATCATTTCTTTAATCACTGTTGTAATCAAACGAACAATTGCCCAGTTCACAACCATAATAATAATAAACGAGAATAAATAATAAAATGATTGGTCCATTTCTAATGCTTGTCCATCTGAAAAAACTGCTAAATGTGTTCCAGGAATGTAAGATGGGAATGGTACGTACATTTCAATCATTTTAGAAAATGCTCGATAACCAAATACTGCAATAAATGTTGATAGAATATATCCAACAAGATGAAGGATTTGTAAAGCTAATCCTCTTCTAGCACCTGTATAAATTCCTAATAATAAAAATATGATAATTCCTATTGTTACCATTTAGTACCTACTTTCTCCATAAATCTTCTTGTTCTGCAAATTGTTTTTCAAATTGTTCCTTACGTTCTAGAGCAATACTTTGACGTTTACTTCCTCTATGATGAGGAACATTTTTCTTCAATTGTTGATTTTCTTCTTCTAACATCATTAATTGTTCTTGTTTTTCTAATTGTAAACTCACTGCATTAATGGCTAATAAAATGGCCTTTTCTTCATTAGAGCATTCTTTCGCAACTTCACTAAGTTCATTCCACTGTTCATTTAATAATTTAATGACGCTATGCATATGCTGATGGGATTTTGTACCTAAAATGGTATAAGTCTTTCCAGCAATATTTGCACGATAACGCTGTTTCTTTTGAGACACAACTTTCATCCTTTCATTCGTTACCATATTATTTTAAGTGTACCATTTTTTTGTAAAAAAAACACGTAAAATGAGATTTTAAAAACAAAAAAGAAGCCTCACGGCTTCTTTTTTACTTTAGAAGAATAGACTATTATTCTTTTCTGATTGATAATTATCACGTACACGTTGAGCAGAACCAGGGTCCACTTGATTCAATGCTTTTTCAATAATCGCTAATGATTCTTCATAACGATAGAAATGATTAAATTGTTCTAAAGCTTGTTGAATAGCTGTATCAATTTCTGGATGATCTAAACGATAACGGTTCGCATGTTGAATCATGAACTCTGTTAATTGAGCATGGTCAACAATTTCTTCTGTCATAATATCTAATTTTTCAACATCATCTTCAATCGTTTGATTTAATCCTGTAATTTCAGTCATATCTAATTTTACACGATTCATTAATTGAGATAATTGTTCGATACGAGAACTTGTTGCAAAGAATAATTCTAAATATTCTTTTGGTAAGCCTGGTAAATGATATTTTTCAATCGTACGTTTCATATTACGTAAATCTAATTCAAAAACATCTAATCCATCACGAATACTCTTTTCTTGTTGACTTAAATCAGTCAATGTATTTACTAATGATAATTGATTTTCATCAATTTCTTTTAAGGTATTTAATACAATTTCATAGTGTTCTTTCACAATAGAATAAGGAACTTGTTGATTTTGTAATGCTTTACTGTAGTAAGCAACTGCCTCTTGTTCTTTTTCTAATTGTTTTGCAAAATCTTGCACACGATTAAATTCATTATTCGATAATACAAAGTTTTGAGATACACGATCCACTTCGATATTAACATAACGGTTGCTTTGTAATACTTGATTTAATTTTCTTTCAACTTGAGCACGATTTCTTTGTACAAATGCTTTTGCTTCGATTTCAGTTTCCATTACTGCATATAATTGATCAATTTCACGCGCAACTTTATCTAATTGTTGACGAGCATCTTCTAATTCAGTTGCCTTAATATGTTCTCTTGCAACAGCAATAATTTCTTCAATTTTTTGAATTTCAGTCGGAATAGAAATTTTAGGGAATTGATAATGCTCTTCCACCATTTTTTGATAGCCTTCTTTTAAGTCAGCTACTTGGTCTTCATATTCTTCTTCGATTTCTTTTAAGTATTTAGGAACTTCTTCAACGATTTGTTCGAAATCTTGCATTTCAGCTTCGATTCGACCTAATACTTCTTTAGCTTCTAAGTGGTCACCTTCATTTGTTAGAGTATTAAATTTTGTAAAATCTAATTCTAAATAAGATAAACGTTTTTCTAATGACTCTAGTGCTTCACCAAATGAGAAACTATGTGCTAATAAATCTTTACGCATACTTGCATAACGTTCTTGTAATACTTCTAATTCTTCACGGTTTTTCTTTTCGCTATCTAATAATTTTTGTAATGCTGTGTAAATTTTATCGACTTCTGCTTTCGTTTCTTCAATTAATTGACTAGCTTGATTTGAAATTTGAGAACCTTTAACAAAATTCAAACGTTGTGTATATTGTTCAGCACTTACTAATGCTGCTTCAATCTCTGGAAAACGGAAACGAGTAATGGTTTGCCAAGTTGCTTGCCAAGTTTCATACGTACGTTTTGTTTGTCCTGTCAAATTCAGATTTTTTAAAGTAAATAAAATATCTGCAATTGGAACAGTCATTAATTTTTGTTTTTTAACTCCTAATTCTTCGATAACTTTACTTTGTTTTTGACTTAAGTAATGTGCTACTCCATAACCAATGGCACCGGCTACCACGATTATAAGTAAGAAATATACAAATCCCATATCTCTTCCTCCAAAATTTATTTATCTACATATTAATTTACATACAGGACTAGTATATCACGTTTGTATACTTTATAGCAAAAATTTTTTCGAAAAAAAGAACCAAAATCCGTCATTTATAGCGAATATTTGGTCCTTTAGAAAGATTCTTTTATTGATTATTTGATTAATTCATAAATCGCTTCTGCATAGATTGCTGCTGAACGGAATAAATCATCTAGTGCAAAGAATTCATTTGCTTGGTGCATTGTATCAATTGAATCTGGGAATAAAGCTCCATACGCTACTCCACGTTCAAAAATACGACCATAAGTTCCTCCACCGATGGATTGTTCATGAGCTGGAAGTCCTGTTTGTTTTGCATATACCTCTAATAATGTTGCTACCAATGGATCTTCTGGTGAAACATAGTGAGGCACTTGAGATTTACCTGCAGAAACAGTCAATCCATAATTAGATGACACAGCATTTGCTTTTGTTTCTACTGTTTTTGCATCAATTCCACGTGGGTAACGGAAGTTAACCACTAATTTTCCTCCTACTTCAGGGGTAAATGTTAAAATACCTGCATTTGCAGTTAATGGTCCCATTACTGAATCTTCAAATGCTACATTTAATTTTGCGCCATCTGTATCTAAGTGAAGCACATCTGCAGCAAATGATAAGAATTTTTTCGCTTGTCCTGCAAACTCATATTGATTTAAGAATGCTGCTAAATAAGTAGCTGCATTAATTCCTGCATGAGGAGTTGAACCATGAGCTGATTTACCAACTACATCTAATACAACTACATCTTCATTAACTGAAGCTGTTCCTTCAACTGGATTTGCTGCAATATACGCTTCAAATGCTGCTACAAATTCAGAAGAATTTGGAACAACTACTTCTGCATGAGCATCTTGAGGTACCATGTTTTCTCTTAATCCAGAATTGAAGTTTTTCAATTGGAATTCTCCAGCACTTTCTCCTGCTGCTAACTCAAAATGTAGTGATAAAATTCCTTTTTCTCCGTTAATAATTGGGAATTCAGCATCTGGTGAAAAACCAAAATCTGGCATTTCTTCAGTTTTGAAGTAACGATCCATACATTTCCAACCAGATTCTTCATCTGTACCAATAATGAAACGAACACGTTTTGAGACTGGTAATCCTAATTCTTTAATAATTTTTAGCGCATAATAAGCTGCCATACTTGGCCCTTTATCATCACTTGAACCACGTGCATAAATACGGTCATTGATAATTTGTGGTTCAAAAGGATCTGTTTCCCAACCTGTTCCAACAGGAACAACGTCCACATGTCCTAATACTCCTAATGTTTCTTTATAATCAGGATTTGGAGCAAATTCAATATGACCTGCTAAATTTCCAACCATTTTTGTTGTAAATCCATCACGTTCCCCAATAGCTAAAAAGGCTTCTAAAGCTTTTTTAGGACCAGGGCCTACTGGTGCATCCTCACTTGCTTTTGAATCATCACGAACACTATCAATACGTAATAAATCAAATAAATCTTTTAATAAGTCTTCTTTACGGCTTTCGACTTCTTTTTTCCAATCAATTGTCATATTATCGCTCCTTTACGAAATTCATTAGGTTTATCTTATCATTTTTCCATATATTTTGCTAGAAGAGATAACTAAAAAAGGAATAAGAAACATTCATTTCTTACTCCTCTATTGATTACAATTCTACATTAAAAATTTTTAAGGCTTCTAATTCGGAATCCTTTAAACTACGAAACTCTCCAAGTTTTAAGGATTTATCTAAGTGTAATGGTCCCATACTGATTCGTTGTAAATCTATGACCGTTTTTCCGCAAGCTTTCACCATACGTTTCACTTGATGAAATTTACCTTCTTTTATCTTAATTTGAACAAGTGAAGCTTGATGATTTTTATCTACGGAAAGAATCTCTAAATGAGCCGGCATACATTCATAACCATCATCCAATGTAATTCCCTTTTCAAAAGAAACTTGATCCTCCTGAGTCATGATTCCTTCAATTTTAGCAACATAAGTTTTTTCCACATGTTTTTTTGGAGATAACATTGCATGACTTAAAGCTCCATTATTCGTTAATAATAGAAATCCATGCGTATCAATATCCAGTCTTCCTACAGGAAAGACTCCTCGTTTTTGTGCTAATTCACCAATTAAGTCTAACACGGTTGCATGTTTCGTATCCTCTGTTGCTGAAACAACCCCTTTTGGCTTATTCATCACATAGTACAAATATTTTTCATAATAGACTCTTTCATCATCTAAATAGATTTCATCTAATTTTTCATCGATTTGTACTTTACCATTCGTCACAGTTTCTTGATTTTTTCGAACACGCTTTTGTTTTAAAATTAATTTTACTTGAGAACGTGTTGCTATTCCAGAATCGGCTAAAAACTTATCTAGTCTCACTAAACCTACTCCTTCATTTTTAGTTTTCTACGAATCGCAACCATTCTTTGCCCTAATAATTCGTCTGCTAATCTTGTATATAAGCTCATTAATCCATAAACAATCGCTCCAACAAAACCAACAATCGCAACAGCAATCAACGCCATTAATTTCCCATCAATATTAATGATTTGTTTTAATCCTACTAGAGTTAAGGAACTGACAATCAGCATAACCAATGAAATTCCCATTACTTTGACTAATTGAATAGCGACTTTTTTTAGATTAAATAAGGTTTGGTAATATAAGTGATACCCCATATAAACGGTTGCTAAAATAAATCCAAGACTTGTCGCCCATAATGGTCCCGCACCTTCAAAGAAATAAATCATCATTGGTTGCCATAACATTTTCACCACTAAAGCAATCACTAAAGCTTTAATAGCAATCATATGTTGCTGCATCGATTGTTGAATCGATGTAAAGACTGTAAAGGCCCCCATAAAAATACATAAAACACAAGAAACCATTAATAAATACGTTCCATCTTTACTTGGAGAATAAAACACATTATAAATTGGCTCTGCTACCACTGCCATTCCAACAGAAGCTGGAATCATAATAAAGGAATACAAACCAATATTTTCCTCAATCACATTTTTCACTTCTACATGATTTTTCACAGAAAAATGAGAAGCTAACAATGGTAATGCCGCTGTTGAAATACTAATGGCAAGAGATAAAATAATCATAATAATTTTATTGGCATTAAATCCAAAAATTGTTAATAATTCTTTACTTTGTTCAAAATTCAAATGAGTAAATGTCATCGCTAGTGGTTGGAAAGTTTCTTGATCCAAAATACTAATTAACTGAATACTTGAAGTCACAATCACAAATGGTAAGGCTTCACGAATCACTTCAAATACAATTCGCCCAAAACTCATATTACGAGCAGGTCGCCCTTCACTCATTAATTGCTTCATACCAGGCATATCTTTCCACATTTTATACCCTAAATAGATAAATGCAACAACCGCCCCAACAAATGCAGCAAAAGTTGAATGCGCAACTGCGACAGCATAACTGCCACCGAATAATTTCATGACAATGAACGTTAAGAGTAACATATAAATAATACGCACGATTTGTTCCCATAACTGAGATTTAGCAGAAGGTGCCATATCACTATATCCTTGATAATATCCTCTTAATAAACTTAATGGTGGAATAATCACTACTGCTGGAACAAGTGAACGAATGACCATGATACTATCTTGAATTTCTTGAGCAGAACCTCCTTTTGCAAAATAAGGAGCCGTTACATACATGACAATCGCACTGACAATTCCTGTTGCGGTCATAAATAACATTCCGCCTTTAAAAATATTCCAACTTGTCTCGTAATCTTTTCTTGATTGATTATCTGCCACAATTTTTGAAATCGCTACTGGAATTCCAGCAGTTGAAATTTGTAATACTAAAGCATAAATATTGTATGCAATGAAATATAAGAAGTTTGCATCATCCCTTTGAGTCGCAAACATTGCTCCCCATGGAATAATATATAATGCTCCTAATAATCTCGAAACCATACTACCAATCGTTAGCCAAGAAGATCCTTCTAATAATATTTCTTTTGAATCTCTTTGCATACGGATTTTATCGCTTAATCCCATTGATTTTTTACTATTCCGTATCATAATATCCTACTTTCATGAAAAGTTTTTCTAATCCTAAGCGTACAATATTTTTTGGCTATTGTAAAATAAAAAATAGAATGACTATTTTAGCATTTTTCTACTAAAATAATCACTCTATTTTACGTACTCTAATATATACAAAACAACCCACAAAGACTTTTCATAGTAGTATTCGTGATAAAAGCCAAGAATGGCTTTTATCACTGGAAAATTTGAGACCCCAGGCTCAAATTTTAGGCATGAGATTCGCTCTGCGAAGCTGCTGCCGTCCACTACTACTATAATCAGAAAAGTCTTTAAAAATTTATGCCTTTATGGTTGGACTAAATGATGCTTAAAAGCATATATCGTCGCTTGTGTACGGTCTTCTACTTGCAACTTCGATAAAATATTCGAAACATGCGTTTTCACCGTTTTCAACGTAATAAAACACTCGTCCGCAATTTCTTGGTTCGATTTCCCTTGCGCAATCAATAAAAGCACTTCTTTTTCACGACTCGTTAATTCTTCAAACAAACGAAATTCTTCTTCTACTTCATGACGATGTTCTAACTTCTCACTTACTTCTTTTTCGAATACTCCTTCTCCACGATAAGTATCACGAATCGCTTGAGCAATTTCAGAAGCAGACGAAGTTTTTAGTAAATAACTTTTTGCCCCAGCACTAATAGCTGGATAAACTTTTTCATCATCTATAAAGCTTGTCACAATAATAATTTTAGCTTCTTTCCATTTAGATAAAATTTCTTTTGTCGCTTCAATTCCATCCATCACAGGCATTACTAAATCCATTAAAATAATATCTGGTTTTAATTCTAGTGCTTTTTCAACACCGATTTTTCCATTTTCTGCTTGAGCTATTACTTCAATATCCTCTTGAACAGATAAATAGGCTGATACACCTAATCGAACCATTTCATGGTCATCTACTAATAGAACTTTAATCATTCAACTACTCCTTCTCCTGCTTTTGAGGAATTTTAATTTCAATAATCGTTCCTTGATTGGCAATACTAATAATTTTGCATTGTCCTCCCATTCCTGCAACACGTTCTTCAATATTTTTCAAACCATAACTACCTGCTTTTGAAACACTTGTATCAAATCCAATTCCATCATCGACTAGTTTTAAAATAATATAATCATCCTTTTGTTTTAAAAAGACTTCTAATTGTTTGGCTTTTGCATGTCGTAATGTATTGGACACCAATTCTTGTACAATTCTAAAAAGATGATCTTCAAAAGTACTAGGTAGTGTCACTTCATCTAATTCCCAGTGAAGCGATAATTGCACTTTTGTCGTTAATTCTTTTAATAAGCTTTCAATCCCTTGAACTAATGTTTTATTTTCAAGTGAAATCGGACGTAAGTGTAATAATAAAGCTCTCATTTCTGATTGAGAATCATTGATAACTTTCTCTACTAATGCTAATTGTTGCTGGATTACTGGAGATAATTGTTCTTTTTGCTCATTCATCGCAGAAAGCATCATCATCGCAGCAAATAATTGTTGACTCACCGAATCATGTAATTCTCGAGCAATACGATGTCTTTCCAATTCAATAATTTCTTCCTTCGTTTCTTCACCAATATATTCTGGTCTAGAAGAAATCTGTTGAAGATTTTGAACCAGTTGTTCCTGCATTTCTGCTATTTTAGCAGTTTCTTGGAAAAATGTATCCAATCGAATCATTAATAAAGGACGATACCAAATTTCATCCACTGATTTTTTTACATTTGAATATTGTTGATTTCTAATGGCTTCTAATTGATTGTACATAACAGAATCCGTTAATCGCTGCAAGAAAAATACAATACTTGCTGCCATAAAAGTAATAACAAATACAATTAATGTCACTACTAGAAATAATATAATTAACTGATTAGACGACAGTTTTTCAAATAACTCAATTCCAAATAAAGAATGAATAACATTTACACCAATTAGAAAAATACTGGAGACAAAGAGAAACACAACAAAACAGATTCGTAAAAACCACTTTTTCATGCTTCAATCACCTCAATTTCTCCTACAAGAACTGATGAGATAATGATAATTTTTTTATGACTCGATTCAAAGCGTTCCGAATACATTGTAATCGTCTCATTTTTTAATTCTAACTGTTGCCCATCAAACTTTGCTTCACCAATAAATGCATTATGACAAAGTTTCACGCCAACCCCAATAGGAACAATAACACGAATACGTCCAATACCTTTTCGAATCATAATGGTATTTTGTTCATTTGGAAGAACCGTATTTCCTAAATCAATAATCGTGTCTCCCATTAATTGACTAATATTAATATCATCCCATTCAAATGTGTCTTTTCCAATTTTTTGGACTCCAATCCATTCCTGTCTTTGTGTTCCAAATCGGTCTGACGGTTCTTCTAGCTTAACGGAAACATATCTTTTTTTCTTCCAAATCCATTCACTATCAGCTGAAAAGTATTTTTTAATTAATTTTCTACCATAAGAAAGACCATAAACTATTAAAATACTTCCTGCTAACCAAATTCCCCATGTAGAAAATACAGATAATAAAATCATTAATATTCCAAAGAAAAGCCCATTTGTCCGAATAAAACGATTTTTTAGTTGGATGGCAATTCCTACAAAAATAATTCCTAAAACAAATAAATACAGTAAATGGTGATTCGTGAATAATTGAAATCCCGTTAAAAACATCCCAATCGCTATAATAAATAGTATTAAGATGAATCGATTATTTTTCATTTCTACCCTTCTTTCTTTAGAGTAATTTCTCACTATAAAAGTAACATATTCCTTCTTTCCTGACTATCCATCTAAAGACTGATTTCAAAAAAATGCTAGGTTAGCGAACCTTTTTGTTAGGTTTTATTCTAACATTTCGGCATCACTTGTCCTAGCATTTCATTTGTTACACAGTTGGTGGATTTTGTGAGTCATTTTCATGATCAAAAGCATCTAAGTTTACTTTTCTTGGCTTACTTCCTTCTGAAGGCCCTACGTAACCTCTTGCTTCTAACTCTTCAATTAAACGAGCTGCACGATTGAATCCAATTTTAAATCGGCGTTGAATATAAGAAGTACTAATCGTTTCTAATTCTCGAATCATTTCTAATACTTCATAAAACAAATCATCTTCAGGATCATCCGAACTACCCTCTGATGTTTCTGGAAGCATCATTGTCTCGTCATATTCCACCTCTTGTTGTGTTTTTACAAATTCGACAATTCTTTCTACTTCTTCATCGGTTAAATAAGCTCCTTGCACACGAATCGGCTTATTCTCACCCATTGGAATATATAACATATCTCCTCGACCAAGTAATTTTTCAGCACCACTTGAATCAATAATCGTACGAGAATCTGTACCACTGGATACTGCAAAGGCAATTCTTGAAGGTACATTTGCTTTAATAATCCCGGTAATAACATCAACTGATGGACGTTGCGTTGCTAAAATCATATGAATCCCCGCTGCACGAGCCATTTGCGCTAAACGAATAATCGCATCTTCGACTTCATTACTCGCAACCATCATTAAGTCTGCTAACTCATCCACAATAACTACAATATATGGAAGTAATGGATTCTCTTCTCCAGTTTCAGCATTATAAGAAGCTACATGCGCATTATAACCATCGATATTTTTCATTCCCATTGCCGCAAACATTTCATAACGTTTTTCCATTTCACTCACAACTTTTTTCAAAGCTTGCGCTGCTTTTCTTGGATTCGTTACAACAGGCGTTAATAAATGAGGAATCCCATTATAGCCATTTAACTCTACCATTTTAGGGTCAATCATCATTAATTTAACTTCATGCGGTTTTGTCTTCATCAAAATACTTGTAATAATCCCATTAATACAAACGGACTTACCACTACCCGTTGAACCAGCAATTAATAAGTGCGGCATTTTAGAAATATCGCATAATCGAACATTTCCAGAAATGTCTCTTCCTAGAGGCACATCCAATGGTTTTGGTGATTGAAGAGCTGCTTGAATCACATCACTGAAAGCCACAAAACTCGTTTTACTATTTGGAACTTCAATTCCTACATAAGGTTTTCCAGGAATTGGCGCTTCAATACGGATATCTTTTGCAGCAAGAGCTAAAGCAATATCATCACTTAAATTCACAATTTTACTAACCTTCACTCCAATAGCAGGCTTAATTTCAAATTTAGTTACAGCAGGCCCTACTAATGGATTTGGCATCACTTTTGCCTCTACTCCAAAACTTTCAAACGTTCTTTCTAAAATTTTAAGATTCTTCTCAACAATCATCTTCTCATCTGATTGATCAGATGGTGGAATTGGATTTAATAATGTTAATGGTGGCAATTGATAATCTGAATCATCAGTTCCTCCATTAATGACAAAGTCTTCTAAATCTTCCGTATCTTCCTCTACTTCTGTTGGTTCGACAAAAGGATTGAAAGAAGTTGGTTCTTCTCTTTTCGGTTGAACAAACTCTTCTTCTACAACTGGTTTTGTAACAGGTGGTGGTGTTACTTCTGGATAAATTTCTTCAAACTCATCCTCTTCTTCCTCTTCATCAAAAACAAAGTTTTTCATCTTGTCTATTAAAGAAGCTTTCTTTTCTTTTACTTCTTTTGGTTTTGCTTCAATCACTTCTGGTTTTGTTTCACGAACTTGAGAAGCTTTTTCCACTTTATTTTCTTCTAATTGGTGTTTAACTTGGGCTGTCCAATTTCTTAAAACTTCGAAAACATCTCTTAAGTGAATTTCAAATGCTACGAATATGGCAATCATAAATAGTACGAAAATCGTCAAATAAGTTCCCCATTGAGAAACTAAGAAATAAGTAATCGTATAAAATAATGCTCCAATTATCCCCGAACCTAAATTTTGTTCGATAGCATTTGCTTTAAAATCAATCGCATAACGAGCCATCATTTCTTTAAATAACTGACCGCCTTCTTGAACATGATTACTAAATACAGCCACTTCTACCCAAAGAAAAATCCCAATTAAAAGACATGTAGCGACTCCAATCCATTTTTTCGGAATAGAATGTATTCTTCCACGGAATAAAACTCCTATTGAAGCGAGTACTCCAACAATCCCTGCATATATAAATAAATCTCCTACAAAAAAACGAATACTATTGGCAAAAAATCGTCCTAAAAATCCTAATTTAAAAATGGCTAACAATTGAATTAGAATCAATATCGCCATCACAATTTCAATGGACATTGTAGACTCAGTCTTCTTTTTTGTAGATTTTCTTTTTCTCTTTTGTTCTTGCTTAGCCACTTTACTCTCCTTCTGAATATAGTTTTCCTTCTGGTGTTAAAATGAGTACTCCATAATAAATTTGCAAACAATCCTCACAGGACTCACAATATTCACATTCATTCTCATCCCAAAATGCGCAAGAAAAATGTTTCTCACGTTTCATTTGATATTTAGCTGTATATGTTTCTACTAATTGTTTATAAAGTTCTTTTGCTTCTTCTAGAGTGGAACAAAATTCTTCTAAAACAATCATCTCTTTCCAGTCGTCCATCATCCACCAAGGTTCATCGACCCCTTTTGTTTGGATAACACAATACATATCTATCACCTCTCTTGAACAGTATACCAGACTTTTTCAAAACTTGTTATCTTCATCCATTGAAATTTCATATATTTTTGATAGGATAGTTAAAAAGGAGGAATTCAAATGATTACTTTACGTCTAAGAGTTTGGGGACTTGTTCAAGGAGTTGGATTTCGTTTTTATACAAAACGTTTAGCAGACCAATTACAGATAAACGGAATGGTAAAAAATAAAATCGATGCTTCCGTTGAAATCATTGTCCAGGATACCCCGGAGAGAGCCTATGCTTTTGTAGACCGAGTAAAAACCTCTCCCCCATCTCCGTATGCAAAAATCCGTTCATCAACATTAGAAATTATTGAAAACGAACCAATTTATAAAGGATTCTCAATTTATTATTAATGATAAAAAATAAAAGAGAGAGAGCCACATACGACTGATTTTCATTGCTATTCTATTCAATATAAAGTAAAATGATTGTGTTTAACAGAAAAAAATAAAGGAATGTGATTCATGAAATTAACAAAAAAAGTTCAATTAGCAGCTCTATCGAGCTTACTTGTACTATTCCTTTCTGGATGTGTACAAATCGACAAAGCCACTAATCAACCGTATGGAATTGTGTATGATTATTTAGCAGTACCAACTCAAACCATTTTAAACTGGATTGCTTCAGCAATCGGTGGAAACTATGTCATTTCTATTATGATTGTTTCAATTGTAGTTCGTATTATTTTAATGCCAACGATGTTTAAACAAATGAAAACAATGTTAATGAACCAAGAAAAAATGGCATTATTAAAACCATATATTGATAAAATGAACGAACGTTATGGGGATAACCCAACACCAGAACAACGTATGGAAGTTCAACAATATACAATGGATATTTATCGTTTAAATAATGTTTCATTAACAGGTGGGGTTGCTTCTGGATGTCTTCCAGTATTAGTCACAATGCCCGTCTATAGTGCTTTATATAATGCGATTTTATACTCTCCTGAAATTTCAAATAGTTCATTTATGGGAGTTTCATTAGGTAGTACGTATTTACCAATTGCAATTGCAACTGCCGTTATTTATTTAATCCAAGGATATATTAGCCAATTATATATGGATGAAACGCAAAAGGCTCAAGCTAAAGCTACGCTATTTTTGATGCCAGTCATGATGCTAATGTTCACGGTTGGTACAGCTGCAGGGATTGGGATTTACTTCTTCACTTCTGGATTAACAGCTATTTTACAAACTTGGATTCAAAACCAATTCATTCGTCCAAAAGTAAAAGCTGAAATCGATGCTGAATTAGAGGCACAAGGAAATTCAGTTATCTTACCAGATACAACTAACACTGTTAAGAATCCTAATAATACAACTGTTTCACCTGCTCAACAAACATTTGCGCAAAGAAACCGCACATCAACAGGAAAAAACAGCGGAAAACAAAACAGAAAATAACTATTATAAATTAATAAAGACCTTTATGAAGTTGCTAAGGACGCCAGCAACCCCTTCGGGTTTCATGGCTAAATTTTGAGCCTGTAGTCTCAAAATTTCCTGTAATATAAGCTTGAAAAACTTATATTACTCAAGCTACTTCATAAAGGTCTTTTTCTCATTAAAATCCTAACCTCTAAAAATTAAAAAAACGTGAAGTTCTGAGTTTACACTCTCTACTTCACGACAATTGTTCCGTCTATTAAATAACTTTTCTTTCGAATGGGTCAATGCTGATTCCTTGTTCTAATACTTGTTTTGCGTATTCTTTTGCACCGAACAATGAATGATCTTTATAGTTTCCACATTGTACTGCTGAAATTCCTTGAATATCTTCAAAACGAATTTCATGAACAATTTGTTCTAATGTTGCTTTTAGCTCAACAGCAATTGTTTCTGCACTTGGTGTTCCCCATGTAATTAAATGGAATCCTGTACGGCATCCAAATGGAGAAATATCAATAATTCCATCTACTCGATCTCTTAATAAATCCGCTAATAAATGTTCAAATGTATGAATGACCCCTGTTGGCATTTCTTGCTTATTTGGTTGTAAGAAACGAATATCGAAATTCGTAATACGATCTCCTTTTTCTCCAACTTCTTCTGTAATTTTACGCACATAAGGTGCAATCACTTTATTATGATCTAATGTAAAACTTTCTACTTCTGTCATAACAAAACCTCCTAGTAATCTGTATAACAGAGCCACTATACACCAAAATAGAAAGCACTGTCAATGAAATGAAATTCATTCCTTTATGTAGTTTTAAATTATCGTGCTATAATCTATAAAGAAATTATTGACAGTAAAAGGAATTTATTATGAAAAGAAAAACAGCATTCAGACGAAAACTATTTTATTTTTTAAGTCCTATAATTATTTTTATCAGTTTGATTATTGGCTATTTTATTTATGGTTATACGGCTTATTATCGTTTAGAAGATAATCTGACTTTATCAATTACAAGCCATACAGATCAATCTCTCAATACTGGAAAAGAGTATACCATATCCTCTTTTAATATTGGATATGGAGCCTATCCTCAAGATTATAGCTTCTTTATGGATGGCGGGAAATATTCAAGAGCTTACAATCGAGAAACTGTATTAGACAATATGCAAGGAATCCAAAATGCTATTCAAATGATTCAACCAGATATTGCTCTATTTCAAGAAATAGACACGGATGGAGATCGTTCCCAACATGTGGATGAAGTAGAATTCATCACTCAGGCTTTTGAGAAGCAAAATTGGGTATTTGGACAAAACTATGATTCACCGTATTTATTTTATCCAATATTAGACCCAATTGGAAAAGCAACTTCTGGACTCCTAACGATGTCCAAATATACGATTCAATCGAGCCAACGATATAGTTTACCAATTGAAACGAACTTTAATAAATTTTTCGATTTAGACAGAGCTTTTACTGTTAGTTACTTACCCGTGTCAAATCAGAAACAATTAGCATTAATCAATATTCACTTATCTGCATATACAAAAGATCCAACAATTGGAAAAAGCCAGTTAGAAAAGCTATTCCATTATATGGAAAGTGAATATGAAAAAGGAAACTATGTTATTGTCGGTGGTGACTTTAATCATGATATTTTACTTGGAAAAAGTCCGGAAGTCTTCCAAACATCTGATGAACCACAAACTTGGACTCACCCATTCCCAGTAGAAAATCTTTCAAAGCATTTTACATTAGCCACTCAAGGATTAGCACAACAAAAAATTCCTTCAGCTCGTGCATTAGATGAAGGATACCAAAAAGGAAGAACTTTTGTAACATTAGTCGATGGATTCATTATTTCAGACAATGTACAATTCAATCATGTCCAAGCACATGACTTAGAATTCCAACATTCCGATCACAACCCAGTTTCAATGAGTTTTACATTAAAATAAAAAATAGCGCTATAATGCGCTATTTTTTTATTTTTCAAATTCATCAAGGTACAATACTTCTACTTGCCCTGACCAATCTAATATACAACCAATGAAGTCAACAATATCTAAATCCTTCATTTCATACGTTTCCCCATTATTCACACTGGCAGTTGCATCTTCAATATAAGTTACTTTATAACCTCTATCTGAAGCAATAATAGCAGAAAATAAACAACAATATTCCGCATTTAATCCTGTAATCACAACTTCTTTAATTTGATGCTTCAATAAAATCTCCGTCAAATCTTTACATTGAAAAATATTTGGACTTTCTTTTTCAATAATATAGTCTGCTAAAACTGACAATTCTTCATCTAAACTTCCACTTTCATTTCCATTGTAAATAATGCTATTTTCATCATTATCAATATGTCTCGTATTAATAATAATATCTCCATTTTGCTTAAAAATGTTTTGTAATGTTAAAATGTTTTTTCTTAACTCGTCAAAATTTCCACGTTCTAACATGCCTTTTTGACAATCTAATACAATTAGTGCTTTCATTTGTTCTCCTTTATAACATTCTTATATATTATAGTTACATAGCGACAATATCAATTTTACCTCAATTTACATTAAACAAAAATTAGTAAACTATTATTCTCAACAAGAGTCATTTCGGATAATATATTTATGTTCTTTCGAGAGTTGTTTCAGTTTCTCCAATCATTGTATCTAATAATCCCATTCCATGTCTCACAACATTTTTACTAAAGTCAGATTTTACATCCATTCTATTAAGACAATGAACAAGTTTTTCTAAAAATATGGAAAGCGTATCATCTTGAATAAAGGATAAAAATACTATAATTGCATTCCAATCATTACTCCCTATTCCTGAGGCATACATTTCTTCATTTATGCCTATTCTTTCATGAATATATTTTACAAAATTAATTTTTCTTCTTTGTGGTTTAAAATTATAAATTCTATTACCATGGGCTGCTCTATTTCTAAACTCTAATATCAAATATAATGAATCCATAAAAAAATTTTTTTCTTTTTCAGTAATTTCATTAATATCTCTTAGAAAAAAATCTGCTATAATCTTTTCTTTTATTTCTTTCTTTTGCAATCTAATAAATACAATGAGATTTCCTAAACTAGTACCTTTTAATAAAATCCAAGGAGGACAGTTTTTATATTTTTCTCTATAATGTTTATAAGGATGAATATCATCCTGTAATATCTTTTCAAATTTATAAAACAATTTATCTAATTCATATTTTTATCAAACTTATGACCTAAATTATAATTTTCACGACACAAATAGTTTACTTCTTCAGAACCATAAGATTCTGCAATTCTATAGGAAGTAATACTTCTTAACACATGTTCAATTTTTTGAATTGTACTTAACGTTAAATCTCTAAGATTAGAATCAAATAAATATAAAGAGAATAAATCTTCAAGTGTAACTCCTGATAAAAATGTTTCCTCTTCTAAATTTTTATCTATAAAATAAGACTTATATCCATTGACGATGTCATAATAACTATACCGATGTAAAATTAATTTAGAGAAATTTTCGTCTCTTATATCCAACCCTCTATTTTTAAGAATTTCAATTTGTTCTTCTAAAGTTCTAAATGGCTTTTTCATATACCCTCCTAACACAAAAAGGCTACAAGTTTTCACTTGTAGCCTTTTTTGGACGTCACTACGTCCCCCCATTAATAATAAACATATTCTACAAGTAAATTGCTCTATTGTCAAATCCTATGTTTCATTACTCATATCTTTTACACCTAAATAATAAGACCAGATTTTATTTTTTTCAATAGAATTTTGCAAAACATTTAGGATTTTAGCAATCTATGACAAAATCTATGACAAAATTCAAAAAACAAACAAAAAAGCAAGCCTAAAAACGTTGTTATATCAACGTTTCTAGCACTTGCTAGGGTTTTATCCCACACTACCCTCCATCTCATAAGCAATTAATCGGTTTAATTCAACTGCATATTCCATTGGAAGTTCTTTTGTAAATGGTTCAACGAATCCCATGACAATCATCTCTGTTGCTTCAGATTCACTAATTCCTCTACTCATTAAGTAGAATAATTGTTCTTCAGAAATTTTTGATACTTTTGCTTCATGTTCTAAAGCGACTTTATCATTATGAATTTCGTTAAATGGAATTGTATCTGATTTTGATAAATCATCCATAATAATCGTGTCACATTCGATATGAGAAATAGAATAATCAGATTTCTTACTAAAGGTTACTTGTCCACGATAGTTTACGACACCACCATCTTTTGCGATTGATTTTGAAACAATCGAACTAGAAGTATGAGGTGCATTATGAATCATTTTTGCTCCTGTATCTTGGTGTTGACCTTCTCCAGCAAAGGCAATTGATAACATTGTCCCTTTTGCATAAGGTCCTTCTAAAAATACAGAAGGATATTTCATTGTTGTTTTTGCTCCTAAGTTTCCATCGATCCATTCAACTGTTCCATGAGCTGCTGCACGAGCACGTTTAGTTACAAGATTGTAGACATTATCAGACCAGTTTTGAATCGTTGTATAACGGCAGTATCCACCTTCTTCTACGAAGATTTCTACAATCGCAGCGTGTAAGCTGTTTGATGAGTATGTTGGTGCTGTACATCCTTCTACATAGTGTACGCTTGCCCCTTCATCTACAATAATTAATGTACGTTCAAATTGTCCCATATTTTGGTCATTAATACGGAAGTACGTTTGAAGTGGAACATCACATTTTACGCCTTTTGGTACGTAAATAAACGTTCCTCCTGACCATACTGCTGAGTTTAATGCTGCTAATTTATTGTCTGTTGGTGGTACTAATTTTGCAAAATATTTTTCGAATAATTCTGGGTATTCTTTTAATGCTGAGTCTGTATCGGTGAAGACAATTCCTAGTTTATCGAATTCTTCTTTCATATTGTGATACACAACTTCTGACTCAAACTGTGCAGATGCCCCTGCTAAATAAGCACGTTCTGCTTCTGGAATCCCAATTTTTTCAAATGTATCTTTGATTTTCTCAGGAACATCATCCCAAGAACGAGCTGGTTTATCACTCGCACGTTTGAAATAGGTAATCGCATCAAAATCAATATCTGATAAATCTGCTCCCCATGTTTGCATTGGCATTTTTTCAAATGCTTTTAAAGATTTTAGTCGGAATTCAAGCATCCATTCTGGTTCGTTTTTCATTTTTGAAATTGTACGAACGACTTCTTCGCTTAATCCAACTCCACTATCAAATACGGGCGTTACATCTTCATGAAAGCCATACTTGTAATCTTCTAATTCTGGAACTCCACTCATTTTTAAATTCCTTTCTTGTTTTTCTGTTCAACTGCTTTTTCTAATGCTTTCCATGCTAAGGTTGCACATTTAATACGTGCAGGGAATTTAGAAACTCCACTTAGTAAGGCAGCATCTTCTAATCGATCTTCATTCACACTTTGTCCTTGCACTAATTTTGAAAAATCTTCTGCTAATTCCAAAGCTTCTGGTAAAGTTTTTCCTTCTAAAATAACACACATCATACTGGCACTTGCCATACTAATCGAACAACCTTGTCCATCAAAGCGAGCACTTGTAATATGACCATCGTCTGATAATTCTAATTGTAACTGTAATACATCGCCACAAGTCGGATTATTCAACTCGATAACTTCAGCTTTTTTTTCAGTTTGAATCCCTTTATGACGAGGAAAATTCGAATGGTCTAAAATCACTTGACGATATAATTGATCTAATTTAGATAAAGCCATCTGAGAAAAACTCCTTTACTTTTTGTAATGCTTCTATGAAAAATTCAGCTTCTTCCATTGTATTATAAATATAAAAACTAACACGGGCAGTTGAAGAAACGCATAAATCTCTCATTAATGGTTGCGCACAATGATGTCCTGCACGAATTGCGACTCCTTCCATATCTAAGGCAGTTGCTAAATCGTGAGGGTGAACGCCATCCATTGTAAATGAAATGACGCCACTTCTTCTTGAAACATCCGTTGGACCATGGACGGTCACACCTTCCATTTTTGTTAATTGGTCATAAACATACGCTACTAATTGTTGTTCATGAGCATGAATGTGATCCATACCAATTTGTTCTAAATAATCAATCGCTGCTCCTAGTGCTATTCCACCGGCAATATTAGGCGTGCCTGCTTCAAATTTCCATGGAAGTTCATTCCATGTACTTTCTGTATCATACACGAAATCAATCATTTCCCCACCAAATTCAATGGGTTGCATTTCTTCTAATAGTGCTTGCTTCCCATATAAGACACCAATACCTGTTGGAGCTAACATTTTATGACCACTAAACGCATAAAAATCACAATCTAAGTCTTGTACATCGATTTTCATATGCGGTGCTGCTTGAGCTCCATCAACAACTAATACTCCTCCAACTTCATGGACGATTTGTGCTAATTCTTTAATTGGCTGAATGGTTCCTAACACATTTGAAGCATGAGCAATTGAAACGATTTTTGCTTGATGAGTCAACACTTCTTTTGTAGCTTGTAAATCTAGCTCCCCTTCCTCGGTTAATGGAAGGAAGTTTAAACTAGCTCCTGTTTGAAGTGCTAATTGTTGCCATGGAACAAAATTAGAATGATGCTCCGTTTTACTAATCCAAATCTCGTCTCCTTCATGCAGGCGATATTTGGCAAAACCTTGCGCCACCCAATTGATTCCAGTCGTTGTCCCTCTTGTAAACAATACTTCCTTTATCGAAGAAGCATTAATAAATGTTTGCACTTTTTGACGACTCGCTTCATAGGCATCAGTTGCTAGTTGAGCGAGTGTATGCACGCCACGATGAATATTGGCATTATAATTTCGATAATACTCTTCTATACAACGAATCACACTTTCAGGCTTTTGCGTTGTAGCAGCATTATCCAAATACACTAATGGTTCATCATTAACGGTTCTAGTTAAAATTGGAAAATCTTTTCGAATGTCATTACTGTTCATCATTTTTCGCCAACTTTTGATCAATCATTTCTACTAATTCTTTTTGTGTATTTTGTGCTGGAATTGCACTAATAACAGAACCTAAGAATCCACGAATTACTAAACGTTTCGCTTCTGCTTGACTAATTCCACGGCTTGTTAAGTAGAATAATTGTTCGTCATCCACTTGTCCTACACTTGCCGCATGTCCTGCTGTTACTTCATTTTCATCAATTAATAAAATTGGGTTTGCATCTCCACGTCCGCCTTCAGAAAGCATTAATACACGGCTCTCTTGTTGTGCATCTGCGAATTTTGCTCCTTTAATAATATGTCCAATTCCGTTAAATGTTAACGTTGATTTATCAAGAATAACTCCATGTTGTAAAATATGTCCCACTGAGTGGTTTGCATAGTTTGTCACTCTTGTATCAATTCCTTGAACTTGTTTACCAGTTGAAATAGCAACCACATTTACTTTTGCAGTAGAACCTACTCCACGTAATTCACTATCAAAGTCTGCGATTACATTTCCGTCATTCATAATCCCTAATGCCCATTCAATAGTCGCATCTTTTTCTAAATAACCACGGCGGTTAATGTAGGCATCCGTTGGTTGTCCTAATGTATCAACTGCTGCAAAATGAACTTTTGCACCTTCTTTTGCAATCACTTCTACAATAATATTCGCAGTATTTTTACAATCTCCAATACTTTCGAAACGTTCCACATAAGAGAGTGAACTATTTTCTTCTGCAACAATTAATACGTGTTTAACAAATGCTTCGTCTATTGTATTATTTTGTACAAAATGAGATTCAATAATGTCTTCTAAAACAACATTTTTAGGAACATAAATGAAAATTCCTGAATTAACCATTGCTGCATGATATGCTGTTAAGCTATCTTCATCCACTGGTACAGCTTTTGTCATATAGTATGGTTTCACTAATTCTGGATATTGTTGTAATGCTTCAAATAAATCCATTACTAATACATCTTGCATCGCTGTTTCAACATTCATCTCTTCCCAGTAAGAAACTGCTCCTAATTGAACAATTTTTGCACTTCCTACTGCACTTGGAATGTCTTTTTCTAATTCTGTAATGAGTGAGTTTGCTTCTCCAATTTCACTTTGGAATAAATTCCAGCGATGGAATTTTACACGCTCAATAAATGGTAATGGTAATTGTTTCGCTAATTCCAATGCTTTTAAACGAATGTCTAAAAACCAATCTGGTTCATTCTTTAGAAGTGAGAATGAAGTCAGTTGTTCTGGTGATACGGTTAATTTCTCTGCCATTCTCTTTCTCCTATTCTTGATGTTCTAAAGAAATTCCTAATTCTTCACTAATTCCTTTATATCCTTCTGCTTCTAGACGTTTTGCTAATGCAGCATCTCCAGTCATTACAACACGTCCGTCCATCATAATATGAACAACATCTGGTTCAATATAGTTTAATAAACGTTGATAGTGAGTAATAATTAATGATCCAAAGTTTTCCCCACGCATAGCATTAACACCACGAGAAACAACTTTAAGCGCATCAATATCTAACCCTGAGTCAATTTCATCTAAAATAGCAAAACTTGGCTCAATCATCATTAATTGAAGAATTTCATTACGTTTCTTTTCTCCACCAGAGAATCCTTCATTCAAGTAACGTTCTGCCATTTCTTCTGGCATATCTAAAATCGCCATTTTTTCATCTAATTTTTTGATGAACTCACGAACACCCATTTTATTGTCTTCATCACGACGAGCATTGATAGCTGAACGCATAAATTCTGCATTTGTTACGCCGGCAATTTCACTTGGATATTGCATTGCTAAAAATAGACCTGCACGAGCACGTTCATCTACTTCCATTTCAAGAACGTTTTCTCCATCTAATAAGATTTCTCCTTCTGTTACTTCATAACTTGGATGTCCCATAATCGCTGCAGAAAGAGTTGATTTTCCTGTTCCATTCGGTCCCATGACTGCATGAATTTCTCCAGTATTGATGGTTAAATTCACACCTTTTAAAATTTCTTTATCTTCAATTGACACATGTAAATTTTTAATTTCTAATGTTGCCATTATTAAGCCCCTTTCAAAATAAATCCTCAATGATATAACAGAATTTTTTATCTGTCACATTATTAATATTTTATCTTAAATGAGAACGATTATCAAAAGATAACGTTTCGAATTCATATCTTCTATTGTAAGTTTTTCACTTATTTTCACATAAAAAACTTTTCATTTTCATGAAAATGGAGTATCATATAAACTACTTACAATGCGAAAGGGGAAAAATAGATGCAACAATATCCTTTAATAGGAATTTCAGGGAATCATCGTCAAGATAATACTGAACATGATACCTATATCCTATCTTATGCACCTAACGGATTTGTTACTGGTTTAGAAAAAGCAAAAGCCATTCCAGTAATCTTACCGATTGTTTCTCAAGAAACAGCTCACGAATATATTTCAAGAGTTGACGCATTAGTTTTATCAGGAGGGCAAGATGTTTCACCTCTTTTATATGGAGAAGAACCTCATATTAACTTAGGAAGAACTTATCCAGTAAGAGATGCGTATGAACTTGCGCTAATTGAAGAAGCTTATCGTCAACGTAAACCAATTCTTGCCATCTGTAGAGGTATTCAAATTTTAAATGTTGCTTTTGGAGGTACTTTGTATCAAGACATTCAATCGCAATATCCAGAATCAACGATTTTACATGTTCAAAAAACAATGCCTTCTACTGCTACTCATACGATTGAAATAGCAGAAGGTAGTGAATTATCTAAAATATTTGGAACAAAAACAGCGATTAATTCGTATCATCATCAAGCGGTTAAAGAACTTGCTCCTAACTTCAAAGCTGTTGCTTGGAGTTCAGATGGATTAATCGAAGCTTTTGAATCAAATGAAGAAGGACAATATGTTCTTGCTATACAAGGGCATCCAGAAACAATGGTGAACGATTACGACGAAATGCAAGAATTGTTCAACCATTTTGTACGTTACATTAAGGAGAACAGACTTTTCTAACATGTAGTATTTAGGACGCAAATAAAGAGAAAACGAATGGCAGTCAACTGTCTCACACGTTTTCTCTTTTTGCATACACTAAAATCGGAAGAAATAGACTTTTCTCCGTAGCAAAAGTAATAAAAGCCACTAAAAAGTGGCTTTTGTTACTGGAAAATTCGAGACCTTGGCTCGAATTTTAGGTATGAGACTTTCAAAGCAAGGCTGCTACCGTCCTTTTTGCTACTTCACAGAAAAGGCTATTTCTGTAGATTGTTATATCTTCTTAAATTTCGCAATAAACCCTAATACTGGACTTAGTGTTTTTGTGAAGTTACCGACTGGTTGTACGAGTCTTCCTCCAAATTGACGTTTGAAGTTAAAGTTTCCTTCATTTTGGTTCGCTTGGTTCGTTTCAATCGTTCCATAGAAATTATAATACTTAAATCCATTGTCTTTCGCATATTTCATCATTTCCCAGTTCAATAAGCTTGAACCTCCAAAGTTTAAGTATTCTTCATGAGAACCACCAAATACTGAAATCACTTCATCCCCATAACACATAAATAAGTATCCTGATAAAGCTAACATAGGATTATGAATATCTAATGCTTCAAAAGTCTTTTTACGTTTTTGATAACTCGCTAATTGATCTTTTGCATCTGTAATCAATCCACGTGTTTTCTTCACATGTTTTCCTTCTTCTTCACGGACTGCTAATTCTTTTTCCAACTCTTCCACTCGATTCGTAAAGAATTCAATTCTTTCATGATAATAAGCTTTATAAGCTTCAACATCTAAGAAAGCAACCATGTATTTCACTTTACCTTGGAAAGCTTCTTTCATTTGTTGGAAATAACTGAAATCTTGTACTCGGAATCCTTTTCTAACAGAAGTTTCACTTAAAATAGAGTAGAAAATTTCTAAATCATCTAATTCTAATTCACGAATCGTAATATGAGATTCTACCGCTTTACGTAAGTCACGTTTTAATGAATTCGAATAATCTTTATAAATCGCTTCGCTATCTTCATATTCTGATAAGTCTTTTCTAAACAATTGCCCCATAACTGCTCGACCATCTAAATCTAAGAAACGGTCATATCCAGCTTTTTCAAAATTCGCTAATAATTCTGGATAACGACACTCTTCTACGACTTCTAAAGATTCATTAATCACTTTATTCATCATATATGGATTCATTTCTACTCTGGCAATGCCTTGTTCTTTCAAGAATTCTTCTAAACTTTCTAACATTTGAGGAAGTTGGGCAATTTTATCTTCTTCAAATAATGGACCTTGAATCATTACGGCTTCTTTGAAAAATCTAAAACGTCTACGGATTCCTACTAAACCTTGCGCAATCCATTCGTCGCCTTCTGTCCAAGCAATAAAGAATACTTCTTCAAATACACTACGTTGCTCATGAACTTCTGCCATTTGTCTTGTTTGTAAAAAATTGGCACACTCAAAACTTTCTTGACGTTGTTCAAAAGTTTCTGCTGAAATCATTTGTACTTGCATTCTAGTTTTCACACCCTTCTTTCTTCTCACAAACGATTGGTAAATCTTTATCTAATAAGCTCGCAAATGCTGCTTCATCCACTTCTTCTAATGTATAAATCCAGTTCACAGCTGTATCCACTTGGTTTAACATTTCAGGATTATCTTCTAATTCTGTATGCCAAGCAACTACTTTTCCTGATAATGGACTGACAAATTCTGTAACAGCTTTTGCTGCTTCCACACTCATAAATGAATCTTCTATTGTTAAATTTTCTTGGTTAAATAATTCTACAAAACTAACATCTCCAATATCATCTTGACCTTTTGGAGAAATGCCTACTGTATAACGGTTGTCCTCTTGTTTAATCCATAATCCATTTTCACTATATTTAATCATTTGATTCACCTTTCAATAATTGTTCATATTGTTCTTCTTTAAACCCGAAAAACACTGCTTCATCTGATACTAATAATGGTCGTTTAATTAACATTCCATCACTGGCTAATAATTCCATCGCTTTAGAAGTTTCCATTGTTTTAATGACATCTTTTAATCCCAATTTACGATATAATTCTCCACTAGTGTTGAATACTTTTGTTAGTGGTAATGCACTTCTTTCAAATAAGACTTGTAATTCTTCTGAAGTTGGATGATCTTCACGAATATCTTTTACTTCAAATGGAATATTGTGTAGCTCTAACCATTTTAAGGCTTTCTTACAAGTTGTACATTTTGGATGGCTATAAATAATCATGTTTGTTCTCCCTTACGCTCTTGCTTTTAAAAATTCTTCTGGTAGTTGTTGTTGTTGTCTTGTTTGTTGGTTAAATGGATCCTCATCTTCTCCAAAAATATTACTCTTGAAGTGGTATCTCATCGACATCATTAACCCAATCCCCATCATATTTCCTAATAGAGAAGATCCCCCTTGAGAAATGAATGGTAATGGAATCCCTGTTAATGGTAATAACCCAATTGTCATTCCGATATTTTCTACAACGTGGAATAAAATCATCATAATTACTCCCGTTGCAATATAAGAATAAAACTCATTTTTTGTATCAAAACATACACGAATCATTTGATAAATTAAAATGAAATACACGGTAATTAAGAATGTTCCTCCTAGGAATCCGAAGTTTTCACCGATTGTCGCAAAAATTAAGTCTGATTCACGAACAGGAACGTAAACTTCTGAGTGTCCATATCCTTTACCGAACATTTTCCCTGAACCGATAGCTTTCAAGCTTTGGAATAATTGGAATCCTGCTCCACCTTGGTCACGATATGGATCTAACCATGAATCGATACGGCCGAATTGATAATTTTTGAATCCAATATTTAATAATAATTGTCGGTTATACACTACAAGGTAGATGAGTAATGAACCGATTAAAATGGCTGTTAAAATTAATGGTAATAAGATTTTCCAGCTAATTCCTGACATAATCATAACGCCGCCTAGAATCATTAAGAATACTAAAGTTGTTCCTAAGTCGTTTTGTAGGATAACGAGTAATAACGCTGGTAATGCATATGCGATTAGTTTTCCGAATAAATACCAGTCGGTACTTTTTGTACGGTACTTCGTTAACATGTTATGATGGGTCGCTACTTTTGCGAGCATCAAGATGTAGAAGATTTTTACGATTTCGGATGGTTGGAATGAGAAGCTTGCGATTCTGAACCAACTTTTCGCACCGGTTGCGGCTGCGGTTCCTCTATCGTAGAGGAATAGGACGGCTACTAGGAGTATAAGTCCTATGATGTAACTCAGGGTGGTTAGTTTCCATAGTTGTTCTGAGTCAAATTGCATGATAACGATAATAGCGATTGTGCCGACTACGTACCAAGCAAATTGCATGAAGACGGTTCTGAGGGATCCGTGTGCTACTTGGATATAGGTGGTTGATAATAGTGTCGCTATGCTGATTAGTGCTAGTAATAAGACGGGTAGGATGATTCCGTAATCGATACGGGAATCTTGTTCGTCGTACATAATTTTCCTTTTCATTGGTAACTCCTTTTCTGTTATTGTATCTAATGTCTGAGTTCTATATTCTGATGGAATATAACGTACTTATTGTAACATAGAAACGAACAGAAATGCTAATTCAATTGTTACCTTAATTCTTTTTTTAGAGAATACTCGTGAATAGAAACAGAAAATAATTTTTATTGTAGCCGGACGCCAGCAAACCCATTCGGGTTTCATGGCTAAAAATTGAGCCTTGGTCTCAATTTTTCCTAATAATATAAGCCACTGTTGCTGTGGCTTATATTATTGCTACGATGAAAATTTTTTCTGTTTCTGTTCACTCTCCTTAATGTGAAGGGCGGTTATGTCTTTTCTGCTACTATAAATTTTTTTCTATTTTCAAACAACCGATTTGTCAGGGGTAAGAAACGCAAAAAACGACAAGTGTCGTTTAGATACTTGTCGTTTTTGTTTCATCTTTTAATTAAATTATTTGCCTTCAGCTAATACACGTTCTTGTTCTACTGCAGCTTGTCCTAAGATGTTTAAGTAGTTCCATGGACGGTCGAATACTGGTTGGAAGAAGAAGTCTACGTATGCTAAGTCTTCGATTGTCATTTTGTTTTGGATTGCTAATGACAATGTGTTTGCAGAAGCTGTACAGTCGTATTTAGACATTACTTGTCCACCTACGATACGGTTTGTACCTACTTCGTAAACTAATTTCATGTAGATTTTTTCGTATGTTGGCATGAATTCTGGACGGTGGTTATCTACCACGTATACAGAACGCACATCTAAACCAAAGTGAGGTGCGCTACCTACGTTTACACCTGTTGAACCAATGTTCCATCCGAATAAGTGTAATCCTGATGTAGATTGTGTTCCACGGTATTTAACTTTGTGTCCGTTAATGTTTTTACCAACTAAAGCACCCATACGTACAGCGTTTGTTGCTAATGGAATGTATGCGTGTCCTCCGTTAGGATTGTAGTTAACAGCACAGCTATCTCCAGCTGCGAATACATCTTTAACAGATGTTTCCATGTAGTCGTTAACGATGATAGCACCGTTAGGCATTGTTTCTAATTGGTCTTTAACTAAGTCGTTATTTGGACGGAAACCTACACATAGGATAACCATGTCAGCTTCGTATTCGCCACCAGAAGTTACAACTTTGTTTACAACTCCGTTTTCGCCTTCGAATGATTTAACCATTTCGTTTAAGCGAACTTGTACACCACGTTCACGTAAGTCTTCTTCTAAGATATCAGTGAATTCTGGGTCTAAGTATTTGTTTAAGATACGGTCTAAACCGTCAACTAATGTTACTTCTTTACCTTCTAAAGCAAATGCTTCTACTAATTCGATACCAATGTATCCACCACCGACAACAACGATTTTCTTCTTGTCAGTTTTCTTAGCAAAGATTTCTTTAGCTTGGTTATAGTTTTTACATAATTGAACGTTTTCTAACTCACGTCCTGGAATTGGAGGAAGAATTGGCCAAGAACCAGTTGTTAAAACTAATTTATCAAAAGTTTCTGTTTTTTCTTCTCCTGATTTTAAATCTTTAACAGTTAAAGATTTACCTTTTGTATCGATGCTTGTTACATCGTGTTCCATATGAACTTCTGCTCCTAATGAAGCTAATTCTTCTGGACTAGAATAGAATAAGCCTTGAGGGTCTTTAACAACTCCTCCAACGTATAACGCAATACCGCATGATAAGAAAGATACATTGTCATTTCTTTCATATACTACGACTTGTGCTCCTGGGTTATCATTTAAAATTGTTTTTACTGCAGCAGTACCCGCATGAGTACATCCAACTACTACAACTTTCATGTATGTTAGCCTCCTATGTTTTCATAATAAATAAGAATGATTCTCATCTACAAGTGATATCGTATACAATTTCAAAGGAAATTGCAAACTTTTAGCTTACTTTTTTAATAAATTTTTTAATTTATTTTTAAGCCTGTAAGTGTTTCATATGTTATAACATTTTTTATAGACAAGAAAAGGATTTTTAAGTTTATAAAAACGTCCAAAATATCTGAGTATCTCTTTGCAAAAGACGCTTATGTTCTTTTAAATGAAAATACCGTGGACAACATGTATCCACGGTAAATTATTTTACAAAATATACTCAGCGAGTAAACGTTCAAAGGTACGAATATTAATATCTCTCTTCAATTGAATCTTAATATTACCTGCCCTTGTCCATAATTCTACTTCTGAAGTAAAATCTAACATTCCGGCATTTTCAGTAGACCACATATGAACAGAACTATATGGTAAAGAATAAATCTCCACCTTACTTCCAGTTAAGCCTTGAACATCCTTAACAATCAATCGCTTATTGGTAAAAATCGCCACATCACGAACGGTTCTAAATGCTCGTTCTGCTACTTCACCATTAATTAATAATTCCTGAACATCATGCGGTACTGGAATTTCTTTATAAAATATCCAACTTAAATTAGTCATAGTTTTAGTTCTCCATTCCTAAGGCGATTCTTTATATATTTCATCAATTAGTATACTCATTTTTTAAGCTATTTTCCATATTTTATGAAATCATAAAATATAATCATAAAATTTCTTCTATTATTAATTAAGATCTATACAGATCAAGCGTATTGTCATATACTATGAATAAATATAAGGGGGGATTTTTTATGGATATTAAAGTAACAAAATGTGCAATTTCTGAATTAATGCCCATAGAGGGAAAAGGGAATTACAATATTCCTGAATACCAACGAAACTATTCTTGGTCCGAAGATAACATAGAAACATTAATTCAAGATATTATCAATGAAGATGATGGATACTATTTGGGAAATATTATCATTACTTCTAAAAGCGATTCAGAAGATACTTATGATATAGTTGATGGACAACAAAGATTTACAACTATTACTCTAATTTTCTTAGCTATTTATGACATACTTAATGATGCTACTGAAATCACTACTTTATCAAAGGAACAAAAGACACGTTATGAAAGAAAAAAATTTGATATAGAACGTAGATTAACTTTTGAAGAAAAATTTAATAAAGTTAGTTTTAATTTTAGCGAACAAATTAAATTAAATTTACTTGAACCTGATAGAAGTATTTATTTTGATCTAATTGATAGAGTAATTAATTTTAAAACTGATAAAAAGCAACACAAAAATAAAATTTTAGGTAAGAGATATCAAAGCATTAAGAAAAACCTTCTTAATAAATTCTTTGAATCAGATATGATTCTTGAAGACAACAATATTGACACAAAAGTAAATAACTTAATTGATTTTTATACTAAATTAATTGATGCAAATATTTTAAAAATCGAAGTTACTAATTTAAATGATGCATTTACTATCTTTACATCATTCAACGCCAAAGGAGTTCCATTAACTCTAATTGACCTATTTAAATCATATTATATACGTGAAGCTGGAGATTCTCCTGGTGTAATAGATAAATGGTATCAATTATTAAATATTTTTAATAACAAAAATGAAGAACCTATTTCTGATGTGGTTACTCAATTTTTATTAAACAATTATGATACATTTGAAAACACTTCTAAATCTTCAATTACTAGAGGATCAGCTTTAAATGCATATGATACTATTTTTTCAGAAAAAAAAGGCGATTATATTGAAGCTTTGATTTATAGGGCTAAATTATTTTCACTGTTGAATCCAAAGATTAACACTATCAATAATAATTTAAACACCTCTACAGTAATAAAACTAGAAAAGTTATCCACTCTAGAATCTACTCAAGTTATACCGGTTGTACTATTCTTATTGGATAAATTAATTCAAAATAAAACTAGTATTGATATCTTTGAAGATTTTATAGATTTCTTAATTAGTTATTATGTACGTAGAAACTTTATTTTACGCCCTAAATCATCAAATATTAGAGCTAAATCTCTTCAATGTATTAGAGACTATCAGAATGTAGATATCATTGACCAAACTATTATTAATAAATTTAAAGAATATTTTAAATCTATTGCAGCTCCTGACGAATTTTTCCGACAATCTCTTTCAGACTCAGTTTATACAACTTCAAAACGAACTACTCGTTTCGTATTAGTTGAACTTGAAAGAAAAAATAGCAAATTCTTTACTAAGCAAAATCCAGAAAACTTAGAAAGTGTAAATTCATCTGGTGCATATATTTGGACATTAGAGCATATTTTACCTCAATCTGCTGAAGGAAATAAATTATGGCGTACTGAATTAATTGAATCTGGAGTTAATGAAGACGATTTATCTTCTAAACTTGAAGAGTATACCCACAAAATTGGAAACTTAACTCTAACTGGATATAATTCAGAAATGAGTAGTAAAAGTTTTAAAGACAAAAGAGATTACCGAGAAAAAGAATCTCTTTCTGAAGTTGGTTTAAAAACAAGACTTTGGTTAAATGAGTCTATTCCAAATAATAATGAAACAATTGATCAGAAAGAAAGATGGACTTTAGAAGACATTGACAGAAGAACAGATTTCTTAGTTAATGAAATTTTATCAATGTATACATTAGATTAAACTTACACAGCAAAAAGGTTGGTAGAGACATTCTATCAACCTTTTTTTATGCATTTAAAGTTTTAAAACTATCTTACACTCTAACTACCGTAATCATCTCATCAAACTCATCATTCAACAAATGCATTTCATCTGTGTTCATATATTTTTGGTACATCATGTCTAATACATCTTGATTATTGATGTCTTTTTCGATACTTATTAATGCTGTAAAAAACGTTTTGTAATCTTTTTGCATCATCTCTTCAATTGCTTGTTTTGTTTTTAAAAAAGTCCATTTTTCTACTTCCCATCTTTTCATTTTGTATTCATAGTATAGCATTATTCCACCCACATTTCCCTATCAAAAAAGTACTCTACAAAACGTAAAGTACTTTTTGATTTCTTTATTTCACTGGAATTTCTTTAATGACTCGTGCTGGGTTTCCTGCTAGGACGACATTGTCTCCGAATGATTTTGTGATGACTGATCCGGCTCCTGCAACGACATTATTGCCTAATGTGACTCCTGGTAGGACTGTGACTCCTCCTCCTGCCCAGAAGTTATCTCCTATTGTGATAGGTGCTCCATATTCTTTTCCTGAATTTCGTTCGGTTGGATCTAATGGGTGAAGGGGTGTCAAGAATTGACAATTTGGTCCAATCATAGCATTCTTTCCTATAGTAATCGGGCAAACGTCTAACATCGTTAGATTGTAATTTGAATAAAAGTTTTCTCCAATATGAATGTTAATGCCGTAATCGACGACTACCAATCTGTTAATGTATACATTTTCTCCTGTTGAGCCAAACCATTTTTTGATGATTTTAGCCCCTTCTTTAGGATTTTCTTCGTTGTTGAAGGCATTTTGTTTTTGTCTAGATTCTTTTGATAACTGAACTAATTCTGAATCTGATGGACAATACGGTTCTCCTGCAATCATTTTTTGATATTCACTTGTCATTTTACCTCTCCTTATTAAACAAATTTTGTGTCATAAACTATTCCTCTATTAATATTATTTACTATCAGTTTTTCTTAGATATGCACTGCTTCAATCATCTCATCAAACTTATCATTCAATAAATGCATTTCATCTGTGTTCATATATTTTTGGTATATCATATCTAATACTTCCTGATTGTTAATGTCTTTTTCGATACTGATTAATGCTGTTACAAAAGTTTTGTAATCTTTTTGCATCATCTCCTCAATAGTTTTTTTTATTCCAGTTTTCTACTTCCAATCTTTTTATTTTGTACTCATAGTATAGCATTAAACCTTTTAGAATTCCCCAACAAAAAAGTACTCTACTAATCGTAAAGTACTTTTATCACTTTTTTTCAAATTTTATATCAGATTTAAAGAATAAATATTAATAGAACAAGAAGTGCAACGATTTCTAAAATATAAGTCAGTGCTAGTATGAGAAACCAGTTTAGCAATACTTTAATATAAAAATTTTGTTTGATGAGTTCTATTTTTTTCCAATTTAATAACCAGACACTTCCAACAGCAGGGACGATACTCCATTGATGTACTAGTATCCATCTAAAAATGGAATATTCGTATTCTCCGTTTTTTTCAATATATAGATGAGCCATTTCCGATGTTACTAGTGCAGAAACTAAAAATACGATAGCCACCAGTATCTTCTGTTTTCGTGTTAATGATTGTTGTGTTTCCATCCTTTTGATTCCACTCTTTCTTGAATTTAAGCAAATTGTACATTATTTCTTTTTATTAGTAAATATTTTTTAAAGTATATCCAATCATCTAAAAACATTGTCTTTATATCATAAATGTCTTATAATAAACTACGTTCAAAAAGGAGGTTTATTATGAAATTTTATTCATATGAATATGTATTAAGTCAAATCAGTCAGCAAGATTGGGTAATGGTTATTATTTCTGCAGTATTGATTTTTGTCACTGCATTTTTCGCTTTTAAAGCTTATCAAGATAAGCGTGGCAGTAAATTTCGTGAATTGTCGCTTATTTCAATTTTAGCTTTAGTAGCTGTTGTTTTAATTAGTATTTCTAATTTTCAAAGTAATCAATCTACAAATAATCAGTTCCGTAACTCTCTACACTTTATTGAAATTGTTTCAAAAGAATTAGGTGTAGATAAGGAAAAGATATATGTCAACACTTCTGCTACGACTGATGGAGTTATTATCAAAGTTGGAGATCAATTTTATCGTGCTTTAAATGGCTCTAACAAGGATAGTTATTTATTAGAGAAGATGGAATTATATAAATCAGATGTTGAACTTGTGGAGGTTAAAAAATAATGAGCTTTTTTATTACAATTGCGATTAAGTTAGCACTAGGTCTTATTTCTTTAGTATTTGTTATCAATGTAACTGGTAAAGGAAATTTAGCACCAAGTTCTGCAGTAGACCAAGTACAAAACTTTGTTCTCGGGGGACTTCTTGGTGGGATTATTTACAATAGTTCGATTTCACTTCTTCAGTATGTTGTTATTTTAATTATTTGGACAATCTTAATCTTACTATTGAAATGGTTGAACACGAATGTCTTAGTGATTAAGCAATTAATTGATGGTAAACCTGTTTTGATTATTAAAAATGGAAAATTAGATTCTGAAGCATGTCGTTCTAAAGGATTATCTGCTTCAGAAGTGGCTCTTAAATTACGTTCTCAAGGTATCTTCCAATTAAAAGATGTTAAAAGAGCTGTGATTGAACAAAATGGGCAATTTATTATTGTAAGAATGGGCGATGAAAATCCTAAATACCCTATTATTACAGACGGTGTTATTCAAACGGAAATTTTAGATACAATTGGCAAATCTGAAGAATGGTTAATGGCTAAGTTAGAAGAAGAAGGCTATGATAATGTAGCGGATATCTTTATTGCTGAATACGACAAAGGGCAAATTAATGTTGTAACGTATTAATATTTTGATGAATGTTCAGTAAAATTTCTGAGCATTTAATTTGCTTTTGAAAATCAGAATAGATATACTTTAGCTACTATCTAGTTTAATGATGATTACTCTTCTTTGAATTAGATATAAACTAATAAATGGAGGTAATCTCATGTCAGCAGAAGAAAAATTAAACCAAGTTGCTGGTTCTATCAAAGAAGGTTTTGGTAAATTAACTGGCGACAAAAAACTTGAATCTGAAGGTGCTACTGAACAAGTAGTTTCTAAAGTAAAAGAAGTTGCTGAAGACGCTAAAGAAGCTGTTGAAGGCGCTATTGAAGGTGTTAAAAACATCTTTAAAAAAGATTAATAACGATTAAATCGTATAAATCAAAACACGCTCAATATGAAACTGAGCGTGTTTTTTTAGTTTTATAAATTTAATGGTTCAATCACGAACATATAAAGATACTTTATTCAGAAATATCTGAAGTTGGATTTGTTTTTTCTTTCTTTTCTCGATAACAGAAATGAATCGCTATAATTGAGAATACCATCGTCCATTGAAGGCTATATGGATGTAAAAGAAAACTAAAGATACTATAAACAAGGATTAATAAATATTGAATTCCTCTTCTTTTTCTAAAAATATAAAATAACCAACCTAATATTACCATCATTACGCCAGTAGGAACTACAAAGAGACTTGGTAACATTAACATTACTGCTCCCACGATATAATACACAATAGCTTTCGAAAACCTTGGTTTCAAAAAGAACATTCCAATTTCAAATACTAAAAACGATAGGATAAAAGGTAATAAAATCATTACTATTCCTTGGAACCGTGGAATATAATTTTTCTTTCCTAATTGTTTACGATACTTTCTTAAATAATCAGTTCCAACATTGAACATAGCAACAATTAGTAATGTCGTAAAGATATTTTTATAACTTTGCCATCCTATCGGTACAATAAAATGATCAATCAGTCCATACCCAAGAGATAGCAACCAACTCAATAGGAGTAATCCAATCATTATTTTCTTTTTATTAGTTGTATGGTAGAAACTATCTGCAAATAAGAATAACAAAATAGGATAAACAATGCGACCTACGATTGATAAATAAAGTGAAGTATCCAAACTAAATAGTAATGGTCGAAAACTATCGATTATCATTAAAAAAATTGCAAAATACATTAATTTTGAACGATGTGTATAAATTTTCATAAGTTCTCCTTTTTATTAAGATAATAGTTGAATGATAACAGTTAATTTAGGATAAGTAAATGTTTTTTGACACAAAAAAGGAATTAAGACACTAAATAGCGCCTAATTCCTTTTCTAACTTTTCGCTTCAACTACGAACTATAAACTCTTATATTCTATGTCTAGTGCTTTTTGAACAGCAGGTCTATTCTCAATTCGTTTTGCCCATTCCACTAAGTGTGTGTAGCTAGATGCATCTAAAAACTCTGCTGAATTTTTGTATAGTTTATCTAATACTAATTGTCCATACCAAGACCAAATCGCAATATCTGCAATTGTATACTCGTCTCCTGCAATATAAGGTCTTGTTGCTAATTCTTTATCTAGTAAATCTAATTGACGTTTTGTTTCCATTGTAAAACGATTGATGGCATATTCAATTTTTTCAGGAGCATAATTAAAGAAATGTCCAAATCCTCCACCGACAAATGGTGCAGATCCAGCTTGCCAAAATAGCCAGTTTAATACTTCTGTACGTTTTTCAACTTCTTTTGGAATAAACTGTTCAAATTTTTCAGCGAGGTATAATAAGATATTCGCTGATTCAAAGATTCTAATATCGTTTGCACTAGATTGATCTAATAAAGCAGGAATTTTTGAGTTTGGATTTACTTCGACAAAGCCAGCTCCGAACTGTTCTCCATCCATAATAGAGATTTTATATAAGTCATAGTCTGCTTCTTTTATTCCTAATGCTAATAATTCTTCTAATAAAATCGTCACTTTTACACCATTTGGAGTTCCTAGAGAATATAATTGGAAAGGTTTCTCCCCTTTTGGTAATACTTGTTCAAAGCGAGATCCAGCAGTTGGACGATTAATTCCTGAAAATTTTCCTTGATTACTATCTGCTGCACTCCACACACGTGGTAATTCATAATTTGTCATATTCATTCTCCTTTATTTATCTAATGATAAATGTAAAATTTCATAAATATTTGTACCTTCCATTTGTTCTGGAAGTTCTTCAAAGAAATAATATTCCTTACATTGCCATTTTTCTGGATTATAAACTAATAATTGACTCGTACTATTATCAAAGGTACTTGAGAAGCCTAATCGTTCCATTTGAGCTGATTCTGAGATTTCTCTTGTTATTTCTAAACAATAATGACTATTATTAAAGTTTTCCTTTTTCTCAAATGCTAATGGAATTGCTGTAGAAATAGTTTGCCATCCAAATGATTTCAGAATATTATCATAAAATCCATCCCATATAAATTGATTCATTCCTACTGAATTTTTCCATAAATATAATGGAGCATATTCTTTTTTGATGTCATTTTTACTATTTTCTACAGAGATAAGATACGCTTTAAAAAGTAAATCTTTAAAACCGTCCATTTTATATCCATTTTCTCGAACTCGTTCTCTAATGATGTTCATGTCAAACGAATCTGGTAATTGAATTTTATATTGCATTGATATCATATTAAATTTCCTTTCTAAAAAAGACTTTTATCCGTAGCTTCACTGCTTCTACATCAAAAAGTCTAAGTCTAATCTTATTTCAAATTATTCGCTCTTTGATTCATTTCATCTGCAGCTCGATTTAAGCCACGGCTTTGGTATTCATAAGCTGCTCTTTCGTAACGATCAATATCTTGTTGTCTTCTACGTTCTGCATCTTGCTCACTTGCAAGTCTAGATTGTTCAGCATTGAAAGCATCATTGTTATTACCAGATGGAGCCGAATAATCTCCACCTCCACTATAACTACCTGAGCTCGATCCAAATTCATTGAAAAGAATGCCAAGAGCTACAGCTAGTACAACAACGGTAAAGACAATGACTAAAGCTACTTGTAATAAAAATGCAAATAGTAAAATCAAACCTGCACTGAGTAATGTTTTCAGAATAAATCCTTTACGAATTAAATGGATTTTAAAGTAATCAAGAATCAATACACTCACTGGTGCAAAAACTAATCCAATTTTATGGAAATTTAACCATCCTAAAATAGAATTGTCCGGTGCTGAAGGTAATTGAGCACTTTGGAATCCTGTAAGAGAGTTCGTAGTCACAACAGGGGCTTGACTTTGTTTATACCCAAGATACATCGTCATAGCTGCAATCACTGTATAAACTACAATTGTAATGATTTGTTGTTTACGTGTTAATTGTAAAAAATTCTTTATCATCTTTATACCTCGCTTTTTAAACTAACCTTTATTTTACAAGATAAGAGATTTCTAGTAAACAATTATGAATACTTGTAGAATATCCCCGACTCTATCCTTCGTTAATCCTAATAAAGTTCGCATTTCAATATCCAGGTATGTAAAAAAGGTTAGGATTCTTTCCTAACCTTTTTCCTACTTTTATTTCCAGTTTAATTGAGCATTTAAACCAAAGTGGTCACTCACTTGAGGACTATGATTCCCATCAAAAACGACATGTAGGTTTTCTATCTCTAACTCTTTAGTGGTAAAAACATAGTCAATGCGGAGTGGTTCTGTATTCCCCTTCCATCCATCAATTTCTGGTGGAACAGTATAGCTACCACTTTTCTCTTTAGCAACTTCAAATGCATCTTGTAAGCCTAATGGACTAGCTAAAATAGCTTGGTACCCTTCTTGACCTGCTGGGTTGTTAAAATCTCCCGCTAACAAAAGAGGCTTGTTCAAAGTTTTCAGTACAGTCTCAAATCTTGCCCATTCTTCTTGGAAACCTTTATCCCACCAAGAAAGGTGCACACTAGCAACTGCTAGTTCCTTACCATCTACTACCGTTTCAGCTAAGGCAACACGACGGGTATGATAGTCTGTTGGATCATCTACGTCTGAGACCAAAACTTCTCTGGCTTCGATTGGTGTTTTAGATAAGATCGCTACACCTTCATGGTATCGATCATAACCAATATGATTATAAGACCAAGTCCAATAATAATTTCTGCCGCTTTCAGCTAATTTTTCTAACAAAAGTCTAACGTAGTGATCTTGATGAATCGGTTCTGCTGATGGCAAAGCTTTGTAGTAGTCATCAACTTTTACCTCTGGTAAAGTAATTTCCTGATTGACTTCTTGAAAACAAATCAAATCATAATTCTTATCAAGAATATCTTGAAGTAAAAGATTGAATTTTTCTTCTGCTTCTTTCTCCATCCAGCTATGAGTATTCAGTGTTAAAAATTTCATATTTTTCTCCTAAAACAAGAGGTTGGAAAATAGATTCCAACCTCAAGACTATTATAATTCTACTTTAGCAACTACTGTTTTAGCTGCATGAGAACCTGTTTGTTCTAAATTAACTGATTTAATAACGTCACCATTTGTGAAAACAACGATTGTTGAAGTTTCACGACCTGCTGCACGAATAGCATCCAAGTCAGCTGTAACAAGTAAATCACCTGCTGTAACTTTTTGTCCTTCAGCAACATGAACGGTAAATGGTTTTCCTTCAAGACTTACTGTGTCCAATCCAATGTGAACAAGTACTTCAAGACCTGCTTCAGTCACAAGACCAAGAGCATGTTTTGTTGGGAAAATGCTTGAAACAGTACCTGAAACTGGAGATACAATATTTCCATTTGCAGGTTCTACAGCAAATCCATCACCCATCATTTTTTGAGAAAATACTGGATCTTTTACTTGTTCTAATGCAATTACTTCACCATCTGCTACTGAGTAAACTTCCTCAGTTAGACCTTTGTATTGAACAGCATTTTGTTGTGCTTCCGTCATTTGAGTTGGAAGAGTTTCAGGAATGATTTCACCTGAATCAAGGATATCTTGGATATCTGATTTCAATACGTCGGCTTTTGGACCGTAGATAGCTTGAACTCCTTGTCCTTTCATAACAAGACCCATAGCTCCTTCTGCTTTCCATTGCTCTGCATCACCGACTTTATCAGCGTCTTTAACCGTTACACGTAGACGAGTCATACATGCATCCACATCAACGATGTTTGCACGTCCACCAAGAAGGTTAATAATGTTTACAGCTTGAGAACCTTCTGCAACTTTTACTTCACTACTAGATTCTTCTGAAGCTTCAGCAGTTTCGTAGTTTCCGTTACGTCCTGGAGTTGCATAGTTGAATTTTTGAATCATGAAGTTTGCGATAAAGTACATAATTACTGCAAATAGAACTGTTACCCAAATAAAGTTAATAATATCCATACCGATACCAGCGCTAATCGCAATTGGTGTACGAGTTAAGAACTCGATTGAACCAAATGAGTGCATACGTAAGTTCACTACGTCAGCCATAGCAAATGCTGCACCTTGAACTAGTGAATAAACAAGATATAAAGGTGTTGCGATAAACATAAACATGTATTCGATTGGCTCAGTAACCCCTGTTAAGAATGTTGCAAGAGCAGTTGCAATCATCATACCTTTATATTTATGTTTCTTGTCATTATCAACATTACGGTAGATAGCAACAAGCACACCCATCAAGATACCGAATGAACCAATCATTTGTCCAACTTTAAAACGAGCTGGATGAACAGTATCTAATAATTGTTGGTAGTGACTTGCATCTGTACCTTTAAGGTTCACAAGGTCTGTGATCCATGCAAGCCATAATGGATCTTGTCCAAATACTTGAGTGCCTTTCGCTGCACCTGTCAAGATTTCATAAGTACCACCAAGAGCTGTATAGTTCATTGGGATAGTTAACATATGATGAAGACCGAATGGCAATAGCAAACGTTCCAAAGTACCATATAAGAATGGTGCAAGGATTGGAGCATTTTCTTGTGAGTTGGCAATCCAAATACCAAAATTATTGATACCAGTTTGAACAAGTGGCCATAAAACTGAAAGTACGATTGCAGCAATTGCTGAACGAAGAATTACTACAAATGGTACAAAACGTTTCCCGTTAAAGAATGAAAGTGCATCTGGAAGTTTACGGAAGTTGTAGTATTTGTTGAAAGCAGTAGCCCCTACAAAACCAGAGATAATCCCTACAAACACACCCATGTTCAATGCTGGAGCTTCCATAACACTGATAAAGTAATCAGCAACTTTAATTGAACCGCCAAACAGAGTTGTTACCATTGCTTGAGGATCTTTCAACATAGCGCCTGATACACCAAAGATGGTACCAGTGATACGATTAATTAAAATGAAGGCAAGACCAGCAGCAAAAGCACCACCAGCACGTTCTTTAGCCCAGCTTCCTCCAATAGCAAGGGCAAATAAAATATGTAGGTTACCAATTACACCCCAACCAATTTGCTCAAGAATTCCACCTGTGATTACAAGTGGTGCAAAAGTTGGATTAATCATTACAAGTGACTTACCGATTGAAATCATCAAACCAGCAGCCGGCATAACAGCGATAACCACCATCAAAGCCTTACCGAATTTTTGCCAAAACTCGAAAGACAAGATATTTTTGAATGTCTCTTTCATCATTCAAATCTCCTTTATTTTTTAATTTAGGCAAACGTTTGCATTACCTATACAGTTATTATAACATTTTAGTTTACTTTGTAAAGTATTTTATAAAAAGAATTCTTTCCATACTTAAAGTGACCCCAAAAAGTTTGACTTTTTGGGGTCACTTTATTTTTCATATATTTTTATAGTCTTTATTCCTCCATTAAAAACTATATAACAGGTAGATAAATAAATAGAAAATTAGTACAAAGGAAAGTTCTATTAATATTGTGGCGACTATCGTTAGAAACCAATTCAATAATCCTTTAACGATGAAATTTCCAGTTATCAATTCTAGTTTTGTCCATTTCAATATCCAAACACTAGCAAAGGCTGGAATAATACTCCAGAAATGTACTTTCATCCATCCTAAAATAGTAAAATCAAAATCACCATCTTTTAATATATGAATTCTAGCAAAAATCATCGTAATCAATGCTGAAACTAAAAAAACGGAAATTGTATTCCCTTTCTGTTCACGGGTCAGTCTTTTAAACTGTTGCATCATGCTCTTCCATTCTCCCTTCTTGATTTAACTTCATACAATTATAGTAATATAACGGAATAATTGTAAATACCCTCATCCAGTCAAATCTAGATGGATATAAGAGAAAAATAAGTATACTAAAAATCAATAAAATTAGAGCTTGAATCTTTCTTTTTTCTCTAAAGATATAAAACAACCAACCTAATAATACTATTGCTGCTCCACCTCCGACTGTTAAAAGACTAGGTGTTATTATAAAAATGAATGAAGCTATATCTTCTAACATTCGTGGAAGAGCTCTTTCATGTCCAAATGTCATTCCTATTTCAAATAATGGAATCGTTATAAGAATAGGTGTTAAAATCATTCCTATTCCCTTAAATAATGAAGATGCAGATTTATGTTTATAAGCATCGACTAGAAAATCCCAACCATAATTTAATAAACCAATGATAAATAATGTAGTGAAGATATTTTTATAAATGAGCCATTCAAACGTTCTAAAGAATGTAGCCCCCATATCATTAAAACCAAACCATGTTAGCAAACTAAAAAATTTTTGATTTATTAAAATGACAATGGGCATGACCACACTCATTATAAATAAGTGTAACATGAATTTCTTTTTATTATTACTAGAGTAGAAACTATCTGCAAAGAAGACTAAGAGCATCGTAAAAACGATACGATCAACGATTCTTAAGTACGGTAATAACTTAAAATTAAATAATGATTCGATAATTGAAATAATGATTAAAAAGAAAGTTGTGGCATATACTAATTTTGTTTGTTGTTTAAATAATTTCATAACAGTTCCTTTCCTATTTAAATTTCATTTTAATTTTATCGTATATAAACAATTCCGTAAATCATTTACAATAGCTACACAAGTGTCTTTACAAATTGACAAGTATTTCTTCCTTTGTTAGACTACACACATTGGATATCATTTTTTTAAACCAAATAATTCTTCAAGTTAGAGTGATTGCTCTGTACTCCTATTCAAGGGAATCACTTATTGAATACTTTGAGAATTTGGTCTTGTATTTTTCGGTATCCAATATTAGTTCTAACATTCGGTGGTATGATTGACAACCGAAAACTTTCAAAATGTCTTTCAGCAGTCTGCGGCACTGTCTCACCACAGAGAAGAGCCGCTTTTTTATTTCTTAAAATTCTTTTTCCTCACTGCAAATCTTTTGTATTTACAACTCTCTTATATAAAAACAATCAAAATAAAAATGACTTTTCATTGTAACTCTAAGAACATGGATTTGTTTATTCCTATTGCTACATTTGAAAAAGTCATTTGTAAACTTTTATATAAAAATATTTTTAATTCTAAAACGAGACAATGAATCCTTACATAATATCCCGACCATAGGAAACGAAATAAACGATTATTACTAGAATCAAAAGAAGAATCAATTTCATGATGATCGTTGTTATAAGAACTAGAACCCAACTAATAAGAAATTTAAAGAAAAAATTCTTATTCGTTAATTGAATTTGATAATGATTCCATACAAATACATTGATAAATGCGGGTAAAACACTCCATAGATGATTTTTTATCCAACCTAAAATTGAGAAATCGACTCCTGGATTCATAAAAAAGGCTAACATCATTGTTATAATTGCAGAAACCACGAGGTTTGAAAATAAAATTAATTTTTGTTCTGAGTTTAATGGTTTAAAATTTTGTAGCATTATCTTTTCTCACTTTCGAAAATATGAACTCATTGGTCGAACTAAATTTACAGTCTAACATCACTGTTCTCCTTCATTATACTCCAATAATCAGACTTTTTTGAAGAAAATTTTTAGTTTTAAAATGCTATATGACAAAAATAACTTTAAAGCACTATATCACTTCAATATCTTTTATAATACTCTCATTAAATCCAACGTAAGGATGTTTGTTTGTTTCTATTGTTATTTCATCATATAATTCCTCTTCCGTATCTAATTTTCCGGTAAAAGTATTACAATGTCCTTCTAAAATATGTCCATCCTTAAATGTAACTCGTATATTTTTTCCTAAATATTGTTGTAAATTCATTTTCGATTTCCCCTTTCTTCACTTTCTTATCGTACACCGTAATTCTAGTATTTCTTTATCAAAAAAACAATCTCATAAATTCACATAAAAATAGAAATGACTTTTTCTGTGACAACAAGCCTTACGTTTGAGAATTACTTGCGTCCAATACTATATTAAAAAATACTTTTTAAACAAAAAAAGGAATTAATTAATTCCCCCGATAATACTATGTTATCATTTCAATTTTACAATGAGCGTAATTTTTAAAGTAGTTTCAAATACGTTATCTATTTAATTACAAGATTTATGATATCACCCTCATTTACTTCTAAACATATTAATTTTGTTTAATCTTTATGAGCTTCTACAAGAGACAAATGAGCTTGCTTCAAACATTCTTCACATTTTTCCTTATCATTCTTAATGATACTTTATTCTTATTTTTAAAGATGAATATGTAGATCTTTTCCTAACACTCCGTCTAAAATAAACGAATCGAAATTAGGATTCAACTTATTTAATTTGAACTTTTGAATTTTTGTTATTTCAGGCTGAAAAGAGATACTTCCCTTTGGATAATTCTTTTTCAAAATTTTATCATAAACTTCCTTTATAAAATCTTCCCAGGATTTCGATAAGCGATTTGCAAAAATGGCCTCTCCTTCAAGTAAATATTGTATACCGTCTGCTCGATGAAAAGCTAATAAGGCAACAGGGAGAGTACAATTAGGATGATTAATAATTGCCTCTGGCACTTCAAAACCATTATCCCAGTTATAATTATCAAGTAAGACAAAGAGTTCATCTTCACTATTAATAGATTTAACTAGTTCCACAGCTTCAGCATTGCTTTCAGAATATAAAATATATGATAGTTTATTTAATTTTGTTACATCCATTTTTAATACCTCAATCTAATTTATTGTCAAAACGTTCCTATAGTTTCTGAGTTGCACCTTGATTTTGATTAGATTATCAAGAGTATGATTACTTTTAATCTCCTATAGGACCAGCGAATTGAGTAATTAGTAAAATATGTTCATATATTTTTACCTTATTCAGATGATTTACGTCTTTAAAGCCACCTAAAGCCAAAAGTGGCACAAATCCAAAACACTGTGTATAATCAAGCGAGCCATATTTCTCTATCGCCTCGTGATAAAGCGGTAGGTCAAAATAATCATCTGTAAAATCTTTATCGTTTACAAATTTTATAAACAGAGGCATCTTTTCAAATATGGTATCAAATATTCCATCCTTATATTTGACCATTCTTAAATATTGTTTTTCTTCACAAACAATAACATCCCCAAAAGCTGTCGCAAAAATAGGAACGGAGATGTCTCCTCTGAAATAAGTTTCCTGAACCAGTTCAAGATACTCATCCGGATTAATCACTTTCAGATAACCGTCTAAAAAGGTTCCCAGACCGTCTTCCTCCCAGATTTGAACCAGCTCTGCCGGAACTTGATCCTTGTACTTTTCAATCACTTCTTGAGGCATAGCTGCCACTCTTGTAATATCTTTTAACATATAGACTCCTTTTTTAATAAATAAAGCGAACATTTAGATAGGTAGAAAGAAAAAGGGCACTACATGTTCGATAAAAACTGGGTGGAAACCCAGTTTCCTTAGTTTTCTTGGACTAGAAGGTCATATGGGAAGTACTCTAAGTCTTTCAAGCGTTCATCGTAAATCCCTTTGATTTTGCAGGTTGCGGCGGTGTCAAAACTCCAGTAGCCATAATAACCACAGTGTTCATATTGATGAGAATTATACCAAGGTTCATCCGAGTGGCTATAGTACCAGAAACCCTGCGCTTTGGCTACACTCTCATAAGTGTCCTCTATCATATTTTGATACTCTAGAATCGAGTGAAAAGGAACTATCTTGTCATGGAATAGATAAACCATGTAGTATTCAATCAATCCATCTGTGTGGTCCATCTGCTCATAAATAGCCTTCAAATCATCCAGAAACTCTTCCTTGCGCTCACTGTAAAGCACTCCCAGGGCAAAGATGTTAACTGCCAAGTCAAATTGGAATCCCTCTGAGGCAATGAGCTTTAAATTAGAAAGAATCCCTTGATAATAGGGGAAAAGAGTTTGAACAGAATCCCCTAGAGAATAACATATTTTAAATAAAGTTTCATTATCAATTACTAGATTTCGAAAATAAACACTTTTATTTTCTGGTTTAATTTTATCATATTTTGCTAATCTCCTATTTAGCGAACCTAGATACAATTCTCTGTCTTCTCGGAAGTATTCCTCTGTTTTGATTCTATCTCTTATCATATGTTAACTCCTTTTCTCAACCTACTCTCCTTGCAACAACAAATCATATGGGAAGTACTCTAAGTCTTTCAAGCGTTCATCGTAAATCCCTTTGATTTTGCAGGTTGCGGCAGTGTCAAAACTCCAGTAGCCCACATAAGTATCTTTGGTATGATTATTATACCATGGAGCATCTGAGTGGCTATAGTACCAGAAACCCTGTGCCTTAGCCACACTCTTATAAGCATCCTCAATCATATTTTGATACTCTAAAATCGAATGAAAAGGAACTATCTTGTCATGGAATAGATAAACCATGTAGTATTCAATCAAGCCATCTGTGTGGTCCATCTGCTCATAAATAGCCTTTAAATCATCTAGAAACTCTTCCTTACGCTCACTATAAAGAACTCCTAAGGCAAATATATCAACCGCCAAGTCAAAAGGAACTCCCTCTGAGGCAACCTCTTTTAAGTTGGAGAGAATCCCTTGGTAATAAGGGAAGAGCTCCTGAATATCCTTTCCTAGAGAGTAGCCAACTCTTAATAAATCTTCATAATTAATAACTCTAAATCGAAAATGATCCGAAAGATTTTCTGGTTTTACCTTATCAAAACGTTCCAACTTCTTGCGCAAACTTCCAGAATACCATTCAAATGCTTCCTGAAAGTATTCTTCAGTTTTGATTCTATCTCTTATCATATGTTAACTCCTTTTCTCAACCTACTCTCCTTGCAACAACAAATCATATGGGAAGTACTCTAAGTCTTTCAAGCGTTCGTCGAAAATCCCTTTGATTTTGCAGGTTGCGGCGGTATCAAAACTCCAATAGCCCTTATAGGTATCTTTTGTATGATTGTTATACCATGGAGCATCTGAGTGGCTATAGTACCAGAAACCTTGCGCCTTGGCTACACTCTCATAAGTATCCTCAATCATATTTTGATACTCTAAAATCGAATGAAAAGGGACTATCTTATCATGGAATAGATAGACCATAAAGTATTCAATCAAACCATCTGTATGATCCATCTGCTCATAAATAGCCTTTAAATCATCCAGAAACTCTTCCTTACGCTCACTATAGAGAACTCCCAGGGCAAAGACATCAACTGCACGATAAAAGGGGACTCCCTGCGAAGCAATAACTTTGAGATGAGACAGAATACCTTGATAATAGGGAAAAATCTCCTCTTTCGAAGCCCCTATAGAATAGGAAAGTTTCACTAGTTCTTCATTATCCAAAACCAAATCTTGATAATGGAACAACAAATACTTCTCCGAAATTTCATCTGTCATCTCGATATCTTCTCTTAAACGTTTTTGTAACCGATTCAAACGTTTTTCAAAATATGCATGATCTTTATGTTTGTCTCTTAACATGTATTCACTCCTTTTTTTCTTATCTCACAGCTAGTCTAATATATCAGATAGTTTCTTTAGTATCTTTTCTTTGTTCTTTTCTTTGTCATCTAATAAATAGTTTTTAAAGTCATCTAGGTGTTGGATTTTACTTCCAAGAATGTTTTCCAATTGCTCACTATAGAATTCTTCTTGTTGGGCTGAATCAATTTCTTCTAGTAATGCAGGTATATATTTTTTCCCTTCTAACTTATAAGCTAATGAGGCTATAGAAGCACCCGCTTCAAAAATACAGTTCCACTCTGATTCATATTTTGGTTCATCCACTTGCATATAAATAAAAGCCCCTCCGAAATCAGTTCCATCATCAAGAAGGGAATAGAGGACATCTGCAGATACCTCATGATTCTCTACCCATTTCCAGCATTCTTCGAGAAGCTCTTCAATCTTGTTATAAAACTGACTTTCCTGCATTGACTTAGATAACCATGTAGCTATTCCTAATTTAAATAATGCGTTATAGTGATTCATACTCACGATTTCCTTCCAATTTTCATACTTATATACTCAACAATGGTCATTTACTACTATACATCTTAAAAAAGATTCCCAATTAGACTAGAAAAACTGAAACAAACAAAGGTTGACTCTTTAAAATCATCATGGTTCTTTTCATGATCCCAAAAAACGATGTTTTTATCAGCTGAATAATCAAAACATAATAAATTTCCAAATCCATCTTCTGCAAATGGAATCAGTTGATCGCCGATTCTATCTTGTAAATCTTCAAGAATTTCATATATATTATTGTATTCATTCTCATCTAGGCTGATCAAATTGTTGAAAATTTCTACCTTTCCATCTACCTTAAAATGATTAGGATTAGGATAACCACCATCATATTTTAAAACAAATTGTTTATAATCCTCTGGTAGAGTAATTTGTAATCTATGCTCCACACTTTCTATTATATCTATAGAACTATCTTTATAATTCAACCACTTCATATTCTTACTTCATTCCTTTTTTGAAAATAGCTCATCTACTTATCTAGAAAATCTTCAAAGTTAGAAAAATTAATAATAAAAAGCATCGTCCTCTAACAATTTTTCTAAAAATTCTCCAAGATTTTTGGATATCTCTTTATCATAATAATAAATCTTGCCATTATTATCTGAACCAAAGCCAATTGATATCAGGACAGATTCATTTGCTTCAAAGAAAATCATTTTATCTTCTTCAAATTCATTATATATTTCAATATCCGGATAAAATTCAAAATCATTTTGTCTCAATCTAAAGTCCAAAACAGACTCTGGATCCATAATTCGATTGATGTTACCTACTTCACTTCCAATAAAACCATAGCCAATTTCTAATTAAAATTCTCTAAGTAATTTCGGAAATATTATTTCTAACTTTGATTCGCTGTTTTTAATTTCATCCTTGGTAAGTGGATGGAACTGATGAGAGGGATTTGATTTTATTTTTCCAAACATCTAGTGATGCCTCCTATGCTATCGTCGATTTTAAAGTTACTATAGGTGAAGATATTCCCCTTTTCAATTAAAACTGGTTAGAACCCCATCCCTCCTAGTTTTCTTGGACTAGAAGGTCATACGGGAAATATGCTAGGTCTTTCAAGCGTTCGTCAAAGATGTTTAACTTTTGTTTTGATATTCTTCCATTTCTTTAAAAAGTTGAAGTAAATCATTATTTTCAGGTTCTTCTCCTAAATATTTATATTTAAAAAAAGACAGCCTTTGATTCGAGGTAAATGAACTAGCAAACCAATCAGTATAATCAAACTCAACCTTTAATTGTTTCCGAGATTTCACTATGAAAACCATTGCATACCATTTAGGTTGATTATTATCTTCTAAAACCTCTAAAATATTTCTAGAAATGCTCATTAATTGATTAAAGGTGTCCATATATTCAGAAAATGGAATGTCATAAATTACTGGTATATCATGTGAAAAAATATATTTTTCAGGATTTTCTTTCGTATTAAAATAAAATAAAACTTCTCCATCTCCTTCCTTTAACTCAACATTAAAGTATAAATCATTCCAAGTTACTGGAATAATACGATTTACATTATTTGCTATATCATTAAACAATTGGCTTAATTGATTTTCTAACATTTTTAACCTCCTGGTTTATTCCTTATCTGCTTAATTCTAAGCAACCCTCCTTCAATTTGATAGAGTACATTAAACATTTTTAGTCTGACTGATATAGAATCTTTTTCAAAAGCAGTATCTATCCTTACTGAAACTTTCTTTGGCGGAATATCATTTAGTGCGGCTTTCCATATGAGCTTTTCAGTTTAACATCCCCAAAATATAGGCTGCCACTAACTATTTGTTCAGATCATCATCCAGATCAATCGTAACCAAACTTTTAATAACATCATCATATATTTTCATAACTAACCTTCATTTCATTTGGGAAGATTCATTTTCCCTGGTATTCTAGGAACAAGTTTTTCAGTTGTTAATTCATAAGAAATCTGCTGATCCATAGCTTAGGATACAACATCCTTGGTTTCATTTGGCGTAAATCCTGCATCAATCAATGTTTTCTCTAAAGCAACATTATATTCTACCATAGTCGGACTTATACCATAGAGTTCCCCACCGTTTCTATTCTAAACACAGAATCACTCTAAGGATTTATGAGCTTTTTTCAACAATTCTTCAAATTCTTTTTCGGAGAAATAGTGTCTCTTTCTATCTGTATCAATAAGAAGAAATTCTGGATTATCTCTTAAAAATTGTTTGTTAGCATCTTCTTGACTAATTTTTGATTCCCAAAATCCGAAATTAGCATAATTAATTAATTCTTCACCATTATGTTCTCCTGCTAAATAGCTATCCACTACTTCTTTAGGGATTTCTTTAGATACCTCTGGCATGGTGATATTGAAAGTCGGATACTTTAAAATATATTTACCATTGGCTTCATAAATTTCTAACATATCACCTTTTTTTGTTGGTATTTCTTTCACTATTATTCACTCCATAATTCTTTAATGTTCAATTTATCTTAAGAACTCTATCAATCACGAATTCTACTACACCACCCGAATAGTTTTTAACACTCGGACACCATTGAACATTCTCCCCCATAATTCCCAAACTTTTATCTGACATCATCCCTAAATAAACAATCTCAGAATATTACTTTGATATAATCATATCAACTATTTTTCCCGTTTTTATATCGACTTTTACCCTTCTGGCATAAAAATCAGTCGCATAAAGCCAGCCATCTCTTAAAGTCATCTGTTCAAAGGGATAACTATTATTACTGTATCCATTATTATTTATCGTCCAGACTACATTTCCACTCGCACCAATCCTAAAAATGTTATCCTTTTCACTCGCATTATCAAAAGGAATCTCCAATAAAACAATAAATTCGTCACCCTGTTCAATTACTTTTCGGATTTCAAATTTAAATGATTTTATAACTTTACCGTTTACTATTAGCTGATGTTTTTTATATTCTAACATTGTATCAACCTTTCATCTGAGAATTCCTACCTTAATCAGTCTTTTATTCGTTTCTTCGGATTCGCGTTAAATTAATATCCATCACATAGCTAATCCTGTAGCATTGCTAAAAACTCTGTGAAGTTGTTAGCTAAAAACTCTATAGCAGGCTCCAGCTCATAGGACTCTTCATGATACCAGATACAAATACTCGGATTTTCAGTCTCCTTAACATAATTTAGACAAACAAAATCACCACCAAACAATGCTGCTATAGGGATTAGTTGCATTCCAACATTATCTTCATCAAATACAATACGACCTTCTAATTGCGTACTCACAACTCCTATATCGTAATCCTCTTCTGTCTTCTCCCCTGAAATAGCTAGTATAGATAAAAAACGATCAATTACTTTCTCATTATGCTCAAAATGAAAATACCTTTTTGAGGGAATGACTCCATTCTCTTTCTTTATAAATCCCTTATAATCATCAGGCAGTTTAACTCTCCACGCTACTTCTCTTTCCTGTAATAGCGTATCAGTTGGCAAGGGATAGATAATTGATTGATTTTGTTGGTACATATCTTATTCTCCTACATTTCTTCACTTTTTACTTCCTCAAACCATTTTTCAAACTCTAAACGTGGAAGCAATTCTTCATCCTTGTCATAACGCCCTTCATAGCTATAGCGACTATTAAGGGTATTTTTCTGTGCATCATAAATCAACCACATCTCAGTCGGATGTTCACGATTATATTCTTGGCAAACCTCCTGCAATTTCTGCATATCTTCAGTTCCATATTTCAATAAAGTAAATGCCATATTATCAGAATCATCTACTGTTTTTGTCACAACTTCATTAACTTTTTCCATTTCAATCACAATACCATTAATTTTATAAAATGGCTTAAAACTATACAAACTGTCCGCTATTGCATAGATATATACTTTTTCTGCCTGATTTTGAACATATTCCATTGCTAACGAAATCATACCAACTTGAACTTCCATAAATTTATCTTCAAAAGTCATTTTTTAACCTCTTTTATATCTGATTTATTCAACAAACATTTGTAATTTAAACCTCATTATACGGAAAAACACTATCCTTCTCAACCAAAAATGACAATATAGAAATGAAATTCGCTGTGCGAAGCTGCTTGTGTCCACTACTACATTTAGAAAAGTCAATCTCCCAAACGCCCTCCCATAATCTCACGCCAAAATAGAAATGACTTTTCTCAGTAGCACGAGTACTAGAATCCGTCCCATCGGATTCTAGTACTGGAAAATTTGAGACCCTAGGCTCAAATTTTAGCAATGAGACTCGCTATTGCGAGGCTGCTTGCGTCCATTGCTACAACCGGAAAAATCAATTTCTATGCTCATATACGCAAAAAACACCCTGTGGTATAACCACAGAGTGTTGAAATGTTGATATATAAAATATTAACGTTTTGAGAATTGTGAAGCTTTACGAGCTTTTTTAAGACCTGGTTTTTTACGTTCTTTCATACGAGGATCACGAGTTAATAAACCAGCAGCTTTTAAAGCGCCACGGAAATCAGGATCAACTGTTAATAATGCACGAGCGATACCATGACGGATAGCTCCTGATTGACCAGTGAATCCACCACCATTAACGTTTACTAATACATCGTAAGTTCCGATTGTTTCAGTAATGTTTAAAGGTTGTTTGATTACTTCGTGTAAGTAAGCAAATGGAATGTATTCTTCGATTGATTTTTTGTTAATAGTAATTTTACCTGTCCCTGGTACTAAGATAACACGGGCAGTTGAGTTTTTACGGCGTCCAGTGCCGCGGTATTGTGCTTGAGCCAATGCTTTTTCCTCCTTAAATTAGTGATTGGATGTCTACTGCTACTGGTTGTTGTGCAGCATGTGGATGTTCAGCTCCACCGTAAACATGTAATTTAGTAAATTGACGACGTCCTAAAGAGTTTTTAGGTAACATGCCTTTGATTGATAATTCAACTAATTTACGAGAGTTGTTTGCACGTAATTCACCAGCTGTACGAGCAGTCAATCCACCTGGGTGGTTTGAGTGGTGATAGTAAACTTTATCAGATGCTTTTTTACCTGTTAAAGCAACTTTATCAGCGTTGATGATGATTACGAAATCACCTGTGTCAACGTTAGGTGTAAATGTTGGTTTGTTTTTTCCACGTAAAATGCTTGCAGCAACAGCTGAAAGACGTCCTAATGGTACATCAGTAGCGTCGATTACAACCCAGTTACGTTCAGTAGTGCTAGCTTTTGCCATAAATGTTGTACGCACGATTATTTCCTCCAAATTCTTCTTGGTATTTCTTCACATTGAGTTTAACGGGGCTCAATGGTGGTTTATCTTATTGGAATATCGAGTGATTCCTTTACTTGATGTAAATAATCTCTCAGATAATTATTTAGCTAATGCTGATTTAGCTTGTTCAGCTAAAACAGTGAATGCTGCTGCATCGTTAACTGCTAAGTCAGCTAACATTTTGCGGTTCATTTCGATACCAGCTAATTTTAAGCCGTGCATTAATTTGCTGTAGCTTAATCCGTTTAAGCGAGCTGCCGCATTGATACGTGCAATCCATAATTTACGGAAGTCACGTTTCTTTTGACGACGGTCACGGTAAGCATACATGTATGATTTCATGACTGCTTGTTTAGCTGTTTTAAATAATTTTGATTTCGCTCCGTAGTAACCTTTAGCTAATTTTAAAACACGGTTACGACGACGACGAGTAACTGTTCCACCTTTAACACGTGGCATAATTAATTCCTCCTTGGTCTTTCAGTCTCTTGCGACTGTCTAGAAAATGTAATAGTTTTGCGTGCTGAATTAACGCATTTGACTTAATTGTTGTTTAATACGTTTGATGTCAGTAGCGTGAACCATTGTTTGTTTACGCAAGTGACGACGTTGTTTCTTAGTTTTACCATGGAAACGGTGGCTTGTGAAGGCTTGTGAACGTTTTAATCCTCCACCACCTGTACGTTTGAAACGTTTAGCTGAACCACGGTGTGTTTTTTGTTTTGGCATGAGACTTTCCTCCTGTTACTTTTTACTTGTCATTTTTGGGCGCTAACATCAAGAACATGCTTCGTCCGTCCATTTTTGCCTTTTGTTCGACAGTTGCAAGTTCGCTAACTTGTTCTGCCAAACGTTCTAAAACCTTTTGTCCAATCTCTTTATGAGTAATGGCACGGCCTTTAAAGCGGATTGTAGCTTTCACTTTGTCGCCTTTTTCAAGAAACTTTTGTGCTGCTTTCAATTTCGTATTAAAGTCGTTTTCATCGATTGTAGGGCTTAGACGCACTTCTTTGATATTGATGACTTTTTGATTTTTACGAGCTTCACGTTCTTTCTTTTGTTGCTCAAAGCGATACTTACCATAATCCATAATTCGAGCAACTGGTGGTTTTGCATTTGGCGAAACTAAAACTAAATCTAGTCCAGCTTGTTCTGCTAAACGCAATGCATCGTTTTTTGTTTGAACACCAATTTGTTCACCGTTATTGTCAATTACACGTAATTCACGAGCTCGAATTCCATCATTGACCATCATATCTTTTGCTATGATTGTTCACCTCCAAAATTTTTGAGAGAAAAAAGCAAAAAAGCAACGAGAACAAAATATCCCCGCTGCCAATGTCTTCATTAAATAAACATTACTATCGGCCCAAGGACTTCAGTCAACTTAGGCGAGAAGCGGGATGCTTCTGCTTGTTTTCTCAACTTCTGTAGTTTACAGTAATCCTCTACTCTTGTCAACAGTTTTCTACAAAATTATTTTATATTTTTTAAATTTTCTCAAACTTCATCGTCTTTTTATGCAATTTGTTCTATAATATAAGTACTTAAGGGAGGAAATTTTATGAAAAAACAGTATTTAGTTTTATTATCCAGTTTATTTGTTTTAACAGCTTGTAAGAGTTCATCTACAAAACCTACTGAAACAACTACTACTCCAACAACCGTTACTACAAAGACAACCTCAACTACAAAAGTAACAACGACTAAAGAACAGCCAACTACAACTAAAACAGCTTCTGAAACAAAACAAGAAACAACTACTCAAGAAGCTAAGAAAGCTACTGTTCAAAATAAAACTACGGTCGCTTCTACTTCAATGAATATAGAAGAAATTAAAACAGGAAATCTTTCAAGTATTAAAGGAACGTGGAGAAATGACTATGGTCAAGAATTAACTTTCCATGATAATGGGACAGTTTCTGTTAAAGAATCTACCTATAAAGTTCAACCAACTCAAACTCAATATCAAGAAGGACTGTTAAACTGGATTTTCACTCCATTAGAAAATCAACCAACCGTTGGGAGTGCCATTATGACTTTTGTTCCTAAAAATCAAGTTGTTACTTATGGACTCATTGAAGGAAATAAAGATACTTCTGATACATCAAAAGATCGTTTATTCGGTACTCAATCTGCCCTAACTTCAGACGCACTGAAAAAAGCAATGTATTACAAAGTTTCTGAATAATTAAAAATGGCTCGCCCTTTTTGAGGTGGAGCCATTTTTTTGTTAAATTCCTAAAAATTTCTCAAGAAACATGCTTGCAATCGTGAAATATACAAATACACTCGTTAAGTCACTGACTGTAGTAATGAATAAACCACTCGCGAATGAAGGGTCAAACCCCATAGAGTCGATTAATAATGGAATTAAACTTCCGGCAATGGTTGCTACTGTAATCGCAAAGAACATTGACACTCCAATGATTCCACCTAAAATCCAGTTTGCTTGCCATAAACCTACTACAACAAAAATAATTAATCCTGTCGCAATCCCACTAATAATCCCTGTTGCAACTTCTGATAATATCGTTTTTACAAAAACTGACTCATCTTCATTTAATCCTATTTTACGAACTGCTACCGCTAAAGATTGTGTTCCCGCATTCCCTGCTGTACCTGTAATTAATGTAATGAAAATTGAGAGTACACTAGCTTGTCCGATAATTCCTTCATAACGACTTAATAAAGCTGCTGTTGTTAATCCTAAGAATAATAAACTAATTAACCATGGCAAACGTTTTGAGGCTGCAATAAATGGGTTCACAGATTGTTCATCTACGTCTACCCCTGCTAAACCTGAGTAATCACTTGTTGCTTCTTCATCGATAACGTCAATCGCATCATCGACTGTAATAATTCCAATGAGTTTTTCTTCTTCATCAACAACTGGAATTGCTAAGAAGTCATAGTCTCGAATCATTTTCGCTACAGCATCTTGTGCTTCTTGTACTTCTACAGAAACAACACGATCTACCATGATTTCACTAATTTTCACATCTTCTTTATGAACGATTAAATCTTTAAGTGTCAAGACCCCTTTTAATCGATTTTCTTCATCTACTACATACACGTAATAAATCGTTTCTGCTTCTTCTGCCATTTTTTTAACAGTCGTCATCGCACTTCCAACTGTTTGACTTTCATGAATAGCGATAATTTCTGTTGTCATCATCGCTCCAGCTGTATCATCTTCATAATTTAATAAGTTACGAATTTCGTTAGAAGTTTTATGAGGCATCATGCGCAAATATTTTCTGACTTCATCTTCTTGTACTTGTTGCAAAATATCTACTGCATTATCAGCATACATTTCTGCCAACATTCTTGCAGCATATCGCTCATCCATTTCTCGAAGATATTCTTCCACATCTTCGACATCTTCTTCAATAATTTCAAATACAGGTGCCATGTCTTCTGGCGACAGATATTGATACACCAATTGACGTTGTTCCTCACTTAACGACAAGTAAATTTGTGCTTGGTCATAAGTATGGTTTTCTAAAAATATTTCTTTAAATTGCTGCTTATCATCTGTTTTTAACGTATGATGAATTTGTTCTAAAATTTCATCAAATTCATAAGCCATTTCAGACATCGAATCACCTCTATTAATCATTATTTTTTTGCATAAAATGATTATACCTTTAATTAGTCAATAATGACAATATGAACCTTTATATTTTCATAGATTTTATTCAATGATTTTGCTAAACTGATAACAAATAAAAGATTAGGAGACACATTATGAAAAAGAAAATATTCTTATCAACTTTACTCATAGGAGCTTGCCTATGTGCTTCAACTCCAATTTTTGCACAAGAAACTACTACCACTACTGCTCCAAAACAAGAGCAAAAAGAAAATAAAAAGAATACTGAAGTACCTACACCTCCAAAAGAGGAAGTAATCAAAAATCAGTGGAAACAAGTTGGAAATCATTGGTATTACTATAATGAACAAGGTGTTATGTTAAAACATACCTTTTGGAATTCCTACTACTTCCATAAAGATGGAAAAATGGCGAGTCAAGAGTGGATTTATGAAAACAACCATTGGTACTATGCAAAGTCCTCTGGATCTTTAGCACTAAATGAATGGATGTCTATTAATCAAAGATGGTATGTCTTTAACGCTCAAGAGATGATGTTAGCCAATCAATGGAAAGACGTTTACTATCTAAAACCTTCAGGTGCAATGGCTGAAAACGAATGGGTCTTTGATCCAACGTATCAATCATGGTTTTATCTTACTTCTACTGGACGCTATGCCCAAAACACTTGGAAAGGTGATTATTACTTAAAGTCTGGTGGATACATGGCGAAAAAAGAATGGATTTATGATTCTAGTTATCAAGCATGGTTCTATCTTGATGAAAATGGTGCATATGTAACAGGTTCTCATTTAATTAATGGCGCTCTTCATAGCTTTAAAGGAAATGGTGCATGGATTAAAGAAATTAAAGAAGAAAAATCTTCAAATGAATTACCTTTTGCGACAAGCAACTATCAAAAAGTCATCTTCTTAGACCCTGGTCACGGTGGAAAAGATCCTGGTGCCCAATATTTAGGATTAAAGGAAAAAGACTTAAATCTTCAAGTATCTATGCAATTAAAAACAAAATTAGAATCGTTAGGTTACAAAGTGATTATGAGTCGTTCGTCAGATATTGATGTTGATTTCATTACTGAACGTTCTAGAATGTCAAATGAGACAAATGCTGATATGTTCATTAGTATTCACTTTAATGCGACAGGTCACGGACTAGACAGTGGTGAAGATGGTATTCAAACCTATACGTACTTACCAACTGGAAATATCCCTTCTGTCATTAATAAAAAATGGCATGACAATCCTACTCGCTTGAAATATAGTTATAAACTTGGTTCTTATATTCATCAATCTGTTTTAGCAACGACTCATGCTAAAGATGCTGGATTATTAGCGAAGAGTTTTGCTGTATTACGTGAAACAAACAAACCTGCAGTTTTATTAGAATTAGGATACATGGATGATTCAAAAGAATCACAAAAAATCCGTACAAAAGAATACCAACAAAAATTAGTAGACGGAATCACTCAAGGAATCCAAAAATATTATAATAACTAAAAGAAACACCCGAGAAAGCATCAGGCTCTCTCGGGTGTTATTCGTATACGGACGCTTGTTCAACAAATCAAAAAAAGTTACCATAAAAATTATTTTCCTCCATTTTTTTCATATTTATAGTTGAAGAGATGGTTACAAGTGACAAGTCATTAGTAGTCTCCTTCAAATAACTATAGGAAGTGGTAAAAATGATAGAACGTATTAAAGATGCAAGGCCAATGATGGATTTAATGGCAAAGAAAGTTTTCAGTAATCCTGAAATAACAGCACAGTTTATTCGAGACATCCTAGACTTACCTGTTCACCATGTAAAAATACTTGATGGAACACAAATACACAATCATCAATTCGAAGATATAAAGACTTATGTAACTAGTATCGATGTATTAGCAGAATTGAATGATGGTACACAGGTCATTATAGAAATCCAAGTAGCCTATCAATTTGACTTTATTAAACGTTTATGGTTATATCTATGTAATCAAGTGACTAAAAATGCAGATGAACATAAAAAAGATAGAGTAGAAACCCATAAACTCGCAGAAGAATTGTTACCAGTGTACACCATTGCCATCACTCAAAAAAGGTATTTTAAGGACGATAAAATGGTTCACGTATACTGCTTCAAAGAAAAAAATACAAACGATGAATTGAAAGTTTATTTTAAAGGATTTGAAGAAGAACAAAACTTAGCCTTAATGGCATTTTTAGAATTAGAGAAGTATAATAGAGACAAGATACAAGAATACAAGAAAGTTAGATGGATTGAATTTTTTGGAAATCAACCATACACACAAAGCCCTGAAAAAATATTAGAACAAGCAGATCGAATTGTGAGTCGAGTAGACTGGACAAAGGAGGAACGAGAAATGTACGATGAAAGAACACGATATCTTCAAGCATATTCAAGTTTTTTAGCTACTATAGAAAAAGAAAAGAAAGATGCAAGAATGGAAGGGTTAGCGGAAGGTATCGAAAAAGGAAAAGTACGCGGCATTGAACATGGAAAGAAAATGATGATTATCAGCTTAATAAAAGATGGTCTTCTCTCTAAAGAAGAAGGCGCAAAACAATTGAGCATTTCCGTAATAGAATTAGACGAATATATGTCTGCTAACGAATAACAGAATAAGGATATTTCAAGACGACTTCGGTCGTCTTTTTTGATACAGAAAATAAAGAATTTGTCGAACAACCAAACTTTCCCATAGTACGATAAGACAGCATAGATGACTTCTGGCATCCTAGTACTATAGGAAACCTCATTCTTGTACGTATTCTTCCTCCCTTCTCCCTGAAGATAAAAATAACTTTCCCATAGTACAAGTAATAAAAGCCAAGCGGATTTTATTACAGGGAAAATCAAGACCTTAGGCTTGATTTTTAGCTATGAGACCCCGCAAGGGGGCTGCTAGCATCCTAGTACTATAGGAAAGTTCCTATTTATATCTAAAATATTTATCTATCTTTCTCTATCCACTCTGCCATGTCTTTCGGCAACAGAGCCTTAACACACATCTTCTCCCCCGTCATCGGATGAACAAAATCCAACTGACTACAATGAAGTGCCTGCCTCATCAGTGGCTCAATCTTCTCGCCACCATATAAATCGTCCCCTAACAACGGACAACCAAGCCAACTAAAATGCACACGAATCTGATGCGTACGTCCCGTATGTAAACGAATCTTCACCAATTGACTATGCTGATACGTTTCTTCTAACCAATATTCCGTTAAAGACGGCTTCCCATCCGGTCTCACACAACGATTAATAATCGAATCATCCGTTCGTCCAATCGGCGCATCAATCAAATCATGTTCTTTTAAAACATCCTGTTTCGTCACAATCGCATGATACGTTTTTTGAATCGTCTTATTTCGAAGCGCTTGATCCATCCACGCGTGAACTACACGATGTTTGGCAAACATCATCACTCCCGTTGTATCACGGTCTAATCTTGTTACAACATGAGTCACACAATCTTGGGTTCTTGTCGTTTGTAAATAACCTTTTACACGATTTGCCATTGATTGGTCTGGATGTAGTTGTGATGGAATCGAAGCTGTCCCTTGTGGCTTGTTCACAATTAATAAGTAGTCATCCTCGAATAAAATATCCAAAGGAATATGACTGGGAACAACTGTTTCATGCTCGCCTTCTGGAGGAATCACCATCGTCAGTACATCTCCAGGCACTAAAGTCTTTAAAACAATTTCCTCTCGACCATTGACGAGTAATTTCCCATTTCGTTTGACATGGGCTAAAAATGTTTTTGTAATTCCCTTTTCTTGTAAAAAACTACGCATCATCATGGGTGATGAATACGGATAAGTCCATGTTAAATTCAATGATTTCCCTCATTATCTTTCTTCTAATCTATTTCTCTTGCTCCAATAAAAGAGTTTTCTACTCTATCCCAAAAATGAGTATGACGATATCGAACAAATGATACACGTTGTGTACTAATATGTAAATGTACTTTGACAATATCATTGGCATCATAGGTTAAATGATCCATTGATAGAACCATTCCATTTTCACTATGGGGTAATAACGTTAACACTTCTTCTGGTGCAAAAATCATTGGAGAACTTAATGTACGATACACACGATTATTAATTGAAGCCATTTCTGTCATTTGCATCACTTCTGCTCTTGGATGAACGATGGCTCCTCCTAATGACTTATTAACTCCTGTTGAGCCTGTTGGAGTTGCAACACATACGCCATCTCCTCTAAAATTTTCGAATAATTCACCATTAATTAAGACTTCGCATACAAGAGTTCCGTTTACTTTTCTCAATGTTGCTTCATTTAATGCAATATGATTTTCGATTGTTCCATCTGCTTTTTCTAAAGTCACATCTAATAGAGGATAACTCACACTTTCTCCTTGATCATGCTTCAAGCTTTCAATTAATTCACCTGCTTGAAAATCACGCCAATCTGTATAAAATCCTAAATGACCTGTATGAATAGCTGCGAAGCGAATATGATCTAGTTGTGATTTATAATGGTGGACAGCACCTAGCAAAGTCCCATCTCCCCCAATTGTAATTACAACATCTGGATTTTCATCATCTCGTTCAAATTCCTTATGGCAACATACATTTAAAAATTCTTCTGCTACCTTTTGGCTTTTTTCTGACTGATTATAATATAACCCTACTTTCATCAATTCACTTCACCCTCTCTTTAATTTTCTAACATGAACACTTATGATTTTCTTTTACGTTGATTTTCTTTATTTGTTGAGAAAATATATTGCGCTTCTTGAATTTCTTCTCGAATTTGCGACATTTCTTCATCTAATAAAAAGGCCGCTTCTGCTGCTCTTTCTAATCGTTCATGGATAATTTCTGGAAATTCTCCTTTATACTTATAGTTTAAAGAATGTTCAATTGTTGCCCAGAAATTCATCGCTAATGTTCGAATTTGAATTTCTACTAGAATTTTCTCTTCTCCTTCAATTCTTTGAACAGGATATTCTAATACAACATGGTACGAACGATATCCACTTGCTTTCTTTTGATGGATATAATCACGTTCAATAATAATCGTAAAGTCATTTCGTTGACGAAGTAATCGTACGACTTCAAAAATATCATCTACAAATTGGCACATAATCCGTAATCCTGCAATATCTTGAACTCCTTCTAAGAAATCTTCTGTTAAAATCTTTCTCACTTGCATTTTTTCACGAATACTTTCAGGAGTTTTCACACGTCCTGTAATAAATTCAATTGGAGCATGTTTCCCTTTTTGTCGATATTGAAGGCGAATGCCTTTTAATTTAATTTTTAATTCTTCTATTGCTTGACTATAGGGTGCTAAAAAAGCATCCCAGTCTTCAACTTCTGGTAAATATTTTTCTTCCATTTACTCACCTACTTTAATCTCATCCTTCCTATCATAGCATATTTTTTACTGAGTCTAAAAGAATTTTGATAATCTTAAACTCTTCAATGGTTATTATTTGTAATTCACAGTAATTTAAGATAAAGTAGAAAAAGCTTTGTGATAGAAAGAGGTAGAAACATGGCCCATTTAGAAAAAGAATATAAAAATCTTCTAACAAAAGAGCAATACGAAGCTTTAAAAGAAGAATTTCAATCTATTTTCACGAAAGATATTACGCAAACGAATCAATATTATGATTGTCACCAACAATTAGAAAATAATCGTTCTGCTTTACGAATTCGTCTTATTGACGGACAAAAAACAGGAGAAATTACATTAAAACTTCCTCAATCAGACTGCGAAGTCATTGAAATTACTGAAGAATTACCTACAGAACAATTACAATGGTGGGTCGAAGAAGATATTTTCTTACTTCCAACAAGTATTAAGCTAGCACTTGAAGAACAAGGGATTGAATTATCCAATATCTCTCCAACTGCTACTCTAACAACCCATCGATTAGAAGGAATGTTAAGTCCTGGCTGTTTACTAGTATTAGACGAAAGTCACTATGCAGGTCAAAAAGATTATGAAATAGAAATGGAAGTTGAAGATTTAGAAGCAGGAAAAGAAGTCTTCTTAGAAATTTTAAATCGTCATGGTATTACACCACAAAAACCAATTAGCAAAATCAGACGTGCATTACTTGCTACTAAAAATCTTGGCTAATCCAAGGCTTTTTATTCAGAATTTTTTCAGTTTTCTGATACAATAAAGATACAAATTAACGAAAGGAGATTTAGTTAGAGGTGAAGAATAGTGAACTGAGTCATATTCAACCTAGTCCATTATCTACTGAGAGAATTTTCGACTGTTACTTATTTATTAATCCAATAGGAAAACAATGTTATCATTGTGAACAAGAAGTGATGAAATTTATTGAACGAACTCCTTATAAAGTACACGTTCATTTCATACCTTTTCATAATTTTAAATCAGTAACGCAATATATGAAAAATAATCAGTTAAATAACAAGAATATTGACTTACGAAACGAAATCTATACAAAAATCTATGATGCTTGCCTATCTTATAAGGCTGCTCTTCTACAAGGAAAAAAATTAGGTAGAGCCTTTTTAATGGAATTGCAAACACAACTACATCTTCTTCATAAAGAATACACTCCTGAATTATTACAGGAAATTATTCAAACTATTGGACTTGATGAAAAAATGTTCTACGAAGATAAATCGAGTAAACTCGTTCATCAAGAATATGAAAGAGATCAACAAATTGCACAAGAAATGATGGTCGAATCAAACCCTTCTCTTGTTATTTTTGATAATTTAAATCAACAATTTGGAGTTATCTTACATGAAAATATTTCTGCAGATATGATTGAACATGTCTGTGAAAATCTACATCATGCAATAGATAAATGCCCTAAAAAAACACAAAAGCATCAACCTTGCTGCGTAATTAAAATGGTACATTAAACTATAAGAGACTGAATTTCAGTCTCTTTTTATTCATTGGAGGTTATTTATGGCAACAACCGTTTTATTATTAGATGAACATACAATCCAACAATTGGGTGAAATTTATCAAGATGCTATCCATCAAATCCCCCCTCATGCACATTATCAATTAAAACTTCCTTCTTTAACAGTTACAGCTTACCATTCTGGAAAAGTTGTTTTACAAGGAACTAATGTAGATGCATTTGTTCAAAAACATGATTTAACAGCTTCAACAAGTACAAAGAAATCCAAAGTTGAAACAAATGGACTTCCAGAAGGCTTTTCAAACTGGGGCGTCATTGGTAGTGATGAAGTTGGAACAGGAAGTTATTTTGGACCATTAACCGTTGCTTGTGCTTTTGTTCCTGAAAATCTTATTAAAGAATTGCAAATACTAGGTGTTAAAGACTCAAAAATTTTAACAGACTCTCAAATTCAAGAAATCGTTCCAAAAATTAAAGAATTAGTTCCATACAAATTACTTACACTTTGGCCTGAAAAATATAATGAAGTACAACAAACAAAAAATCTAAACGAAATGAAAGCACTACTTCATAATCAAGCCATCAAACGATTATACCAACAAATCAATGCTGATTTACTTCAAGCTGTATTAATTGATGAATTTTGTTCTCCTTCAAACTATTACCGTTATTTAGGGGATCAATCTGCTCCTCTTAAAGCAATTACATATTTTAAAACAAAAGGTGAAAGCCATCATATTGCAGTAGCTGCAGCATCGATGATTGCACGAGATGCATTTTTAGAAGGATTAAAAACTTTATCGAAAGAATATGGATATCCTCTACTATCTGGGGCTAACGCTTCAGTAGATGAATTAGCAAGTAAAATTTTAAAACAAGAAGGTATGGACGGTTTAAGAAAAGTTGCTAAATTACACTTTGCCAACACACAAAAAGCCATTGATTTAACAAAATAATCCCATAACGAACAAAGGCGTACAATTAAGTTCAAACACCTGATTGTACGCCTGATTTTATGCTCTCTAATATTTTTCGATACATCGTAAAAACGGAGTTTTTTGATATAGTAGTACTAAGACGCCAGTAGCCCCTATCGGGTCTCTTGGCTAAAATTTGAGCCTGTAGGCTCAAATTTCCTTGTGATAGAATCTGGTGTGAAAGATTCTATCACTCGTACTACTATAAAAACTCCTTCTTTTACTCTATCTAATAAGGTATTCGTTAAAGTGAAAAATAAATTATTACGTAATTTTTTGAATATCGTTTCAAGAAGCATTTGACATTTCATAGTGGCATGACCCATGAGACCGAAGGTCTACACTAATATACCAAAAACTCACTGTATCATACGCACTCTCATACTTATCGTTCCAAGTAGAAATGATATTTTATAGTAGTATGAGTAAAAGAATCTGTGTGACAGATTCTTTTACAGGGAAAATTGAGACCTTAGGCTCAATTTTTAGCCAAGAGACCGTAAGGGCTTCTGGCGTCCTAATACTACTATAAAAATATCAATTTCCACGCCCTTCACTTTTTCATAAGACGCCCCAATATCACACTGACTAGTATCCAAATTCCTAAAATAATTCCTAATGCAATTCCCCAACCATGAGAATGTTCTGTAAAAGGAATTTGCACATTCATTCCAAAAAATCCCGTCACAATATCAGGAATCGTTAAAAGAATAGAAATAACAGTTAACATACGCATCGTATCATTCAAATTATTATTCAAAACATTATTATATGTACCCGATAATTGCTGCAAAATTTGAAGATTAATCGAAGTCATTTCCACTAGCTGCTTTGCTTCAATTAAACTATCTTCTAACTCTTCTTTTTCTACATCATCTAAGACTTTAAATACAGATTGAGTTTTCAATTGCTCCAATACAATCGCATTTTGTTTAGTGGCTGAAACTAAATAAACACTACCGATTTCCAAATCTGATAAAGCAAATAAATTTTTCTTTGTTGTTTTTTGTCGTAACATTTGACTTAATAACCCTTGTTCTTTTTTTAATTTTTCAATTTTTGGGAAATAATATTCCGTAATCATAAACAAACTGGAAAATAAAAATGTAAACAGAGATATATCTGGTCTTTCTTTTAATTCCTCTTTCATTGCTTGAACAATGTATTCATTATGATGGTTTGTAATTGTAATAATTTGATTTTTACGTACAATAAATGTCATAGGAATTGTTTCGTATTGATTTGAATTTAATGATTGTTTAATCACATTATAAATAACAATCAGTGTTTCTTTACGTCGATCGTATTCAATATGAGCACGCTCATGTTCATCAAGGGCATACTCCAACATTTCACTATCAATTTCATACGTTTCATAGATAGACGAATACTCACTAATTAAATCTGAATTTATATTAATCCACGAACAAGAATTTCCAAAATTTACTACCGCCATAACCTTCTCCTTTAAAATATTTTTATACCAATTTATTATATTTTAAATAAAGAAGAATAACAAATAGTATAAATAAAAAAGAGTCTTCATAGTAGCAGAATTCAAGAGACCGAAGATCTACTGGCGTCCAAGTGCTACTATACAGAAAACTCTATTCACTAACGTTCTCTCATAATATCCATTAAAATACAAAAGACTTTCCATAGCAGTATGAGCGATAGAATCTGTTATACAGATTCTATCGCAGGGAAATTTGAGACCTTAGGCTCAAATTTTAGCTATGAGACAGCAAAGCTGTCTGCTAGCGTCCTAATACTGCTATACTAGGAAAGTCTATTTATAGTCTTTTACTCTTCGTTCATCAACGCTTCTAATTGCTCTAGTCGTTGTTCGAATACATTCATTGCATCATATAGATATTGAGTTTGAGTCATATCTACCCCTGCTTTTTTCATAACCTCAATTGGTTTGTCGCTACGTCCAGCACGTAAGTAGTTCAAGTAAGCCTCTAAATCTTCAGGAGTACCATGTAAAATCTTATCTGCTAAAGCAGTTGCTGCAGCCATACCAGTTGCATATTGATATACATAGTAATTCATATAGAAGTGAGGAATACGAGTCCACTCATATGCAATCTCTTCATCTTGAATAACATTTGCATAATATTTTTTATTAATTGCACCATAAATCTCAGCCATCGCTGCTTGAGTTAAAGGCTCACCTTTTTGATCTGCCACATGAATTTGATGTTCAAATTCAGCAAATTGAGTTTGACGGAAAATAGTCGATTTAAAACGATTTAAATAATTATTTAAAATATATTTTTGACTCTCTTTATCCGTATGTTTCTTCAATAAGTAATCTGTTAATAAGTTTTCATTCGTTGTAGAAGCAATTTCCGCTAAGAAAATTGAATAATCCCCATATTGGAATGGTTGAGTATGACGAGTGAAATAACTATGCGCACTATGTCCTAATTCATGCACTAATGTAAAGAAATTACTTAAATCATCATGCCAGTTTAATAAAATATAAGGAGCAGTAGCATAACCACCTGATGAATAACCACCACTACGTTTTCCAACATTTTCAGCAACATCAATCCAACGTTGATCATAAGCTTGTTTAAGAATATCTTGATATTCTTCCCCTAATGGTTTCAATGCTTCAAAAGTTGCTTTAGAAGCTTCTTCATAATTGTAAGTAATTGGAGCTTCACCAGTAATTGGAACATACATATCATACATATGTAACTCATCTAAACCTAAAGCTTTTTGTTGTAAAGCAATATAACGATGTAATAATGGTAATTTTTCATTCACTACTTTTACTAAAGCATCATATACTTCTTCAGGAACTTGGTTAGAAGATAAGGCAGCTTGACGGGCTGATTCATAATTATGAGCTAACGCTTTAAAATTATGAGCTTTCACTTCTGAACCTAGCGTGCTAGCAAATGTATTTTTAAATTGAATATATGGTTTATATTTTGTTTCAAATGCATTTTTACGAACTTCAGCATTTGTTGATTCTAAGAATGTTGTATAGTTTCCGTGAGTTAATTCTACTTCTTCCCCTTTTTCATTCTTAACTGTTCCAAATTTAATGTCCGCATTATTTAAAAAGTTAAATGTTTTTGATGGCCCAGAGAATACTTCATTTGCTTTTGATAATAAAGCTTCTTCACGATCTGATAATACGTGACCTTTTTGAATACGAGCCGCTTCTAATGCAACACGGAATTCTTCTAAGCGTGGTTCTTCTTTAAAGAAGTTCTCAAATTCTTCATCTGTTTTTTCTAAGATAGCTGGTTCAAACCATGATGAAGCACCTGATAATTCAACATATACTGAGAAAGCACGTTGATTTAATACTTGATTTTCATCATTTGTAGTATCTTGGTCAGCTTTTAAATGTGAATACACATAAGCTGTTTCAATTTTTTCTTCTACTTGATTTGATAACAATAAGTAGTTATATAAATTTTCTCCAGATTGTAAAGCTGTTTCTTTACTTGCAGCAATTACTGGAATTTTTTCTGATACAAAAGCTAAATCAGCTTCAAAACCAGAATTATCTGGATAAATTAATGTTAAGTCCCATGTTAATTCTACAGGAACTTCTTCACGAGTTAATGGTTTTTTATCACTCATTTGTTCTCCCACCTTCATTTTAAGATATGAAACCATTCTACTATGAATTTTTAAATTTATAAAGGGAAAATCCTTAAAAATTAAGACTTTCTTATTTTCTCTCATTCTCAATAAGCTAATTGAGAATGAATTTCACTCTCATCTAGTTTAGAATTATTCTAATCTAGGAAAATTTATGCTATGATATATTCAACAAATAAAATACGAGGTGAAAAAATATGAACATTTTAGAACAAAAACAAATTCGATATACAATTACTTGCGGAACATTAATTATTTTGGGACTAGCTGCTAGCTTCCACGGATTGAATATAGTATCTGTGATTTGCTACTTGACAGCGTTCTTAGTTGGAGGATTCCACTCAGCCGTTGAAGGAATTCAAGAAACTTTACAAGAACAACATTTAAATGTTGACTTATTAATGGTATTAGCGGCAATTGGTGCTTCTATTATTGGTTACTGGTTAGAAGGAGCTTTATTAATTTTTATTTTCTCATTAAGTGGAGCTCTTGAAGAATATGCTATGGCAAAAAGTGAAAAATCAATGACAGAATTATTAAACTTACAACCAAAAACAGCTACACGTATTCGTGATGGTCACTATGAAACAGTAGATGTTGAAGACTTAGCAATTAATGATGTTATTTTCATTAAAAAAGGAGAAGCTGTTCCAATGGACGCTATCCTAACAGAAGGTGAAAGTTTATTCGATGAAAGTATGATTAATGGTGAACCACTTCCAGCTAACAAAAAAGTAGGCGAAGAAATTTTCGCAGGAAGTATTAATTTACACCAATCTTGTACAGCTACTGTACACAAAAATGCAGATGAAACTGTGATGGCTTCTATCATTCGATTAGTAGAAGAAGCTCAAGAACAAGAAACAAAAACAAGTAGCTTCTTAAACAAAATCGAAGATCAATATGTAAAATTTGTATTAGTATTCGTACCATTAGCAATTGCATTCTTCTACTTCGGTTTCCAATGGTCATGGCAAGAATCTTTCTATAGAGGAATGATTTTGTTAACAGTAATGTCTCCATGTGCCTTAGTTGCTTCCGCTAGCCCTGCGATTTTAGCAAGTTTATCTAATGCAGCAAAACAAGGGATCTTATTAAAAGGTGGAGAAGCCTTAGAACAATTATCTTCAATTGAATCAATTGTTTTAGATAAAACTGGTACATTAACAAAAGGAAAACCAACTGTTCAAAAGGCAGTAATTGTAAATGAAAACGAAGAAGAAGTTCATGCAATGATGTATGAAATGGAAATTCGTTCAACTCACCCATTAGGAAAATCTATTACAGCGTATACACAAGCTTACAAAAATTCTGATGCGATTTCATTTGACAGCTTTGAAGAAGTAATCGGAAATGGATTAGTAGCAACAACTCAAGGTTCAACTTGGAAAATTGGTAAATTAGCTTGGATTGATGAAGACTGGAAACAACACACAGCATTAGCTTCTGATATTGAAAAGCACTTAGAACAAGGTGAAATTGTTTTAGCAATCGAGAAAAATGGACAATTCATTGGTTTCTATGCTATTACAGATGAAATTAAAGAAAGTAGCCAATCTGTATTACACTACTTTAACAAAGAAAATATTCAAACGATTATGATGACTGGGGATTCAGAATCAACTGCTGAAGCTGTAGCAAAACACTTAGAAATCTCTGATTATCAAGCAAACTGTTTACCTGAAGATAAAGCAACTTATGTTAAGAACTTAGCTGATAAAGGTGTTTCTGTAGCCATGGTTGGGGATGGTATTAATGACGCTCCTGCTCTTGCAAATGCAACCGTTGGAATTGCGATTGGTGAAGGAACTGCTTTAGCAATTGAAGCAAGTGATATTGTCTTATTAAAAAATAATTTATCATTAATTAAATATGGTCACGAATTATCTAAAAAAATGAAACGCATCATTTTACAAAATATTGTGTTCTCATTATCAGTGATTACAATTTTAATTTTAGCAAATGTTTTCCAATTCATTAACTTACCTTTAGGTGTTATCGGACACGAAGGAAGTACCATCTTAGTAATCTTAAACGGATTACGTTTACTTAAGAAATTATAAAAGCCGAATTTAAACAAAAGAAAAATGACTTTTTAAATAGTAGCATAGGACGCAAGCAGCCTCGCTAAAGCGAGTCTCATTGCTAAATTTCGAGCCTTAGGTCTCGAAATTTCCTGTACTAGAAGCCACTCAGCTTCTAGTACTTTTGCTACTATTAGAAAGTCATTTTTTATTTACTATTAATTTTTCATTATTTTTCTAAAAACTCTAATAACGTTTCAGAAAATTCTTTTGCGTATTGGAAAATAGACCCATGCCCCGCATTTGGATAGATGATCAATTCACTTCCAGCAATTTTTTCATGCATCTCATATGAATTTTGAGTTGGCACTTGTAAGTCATTATCCCCATTCACAATTAAAGTTGACTGAGTTATAAAAGAAAGACTATCCTTTTCATCTTGTCCCCAACGTTTAATCGCTTTTAATTGAGTTAAAAATCCTGGAACATTCATTTCTTTGTCCGCATTTTCTTTCGTTCTCTCACCCATACGATTCAATACTTTCATCGCTTCTTGATATCCTTTTTCATCATGATTATAGAAAATATAACGTTTTGGATCTACTCGATGTAACATTGCTTTAAACATAAAACGGAATGTTTTACTAGTGACTTTATCCATTTCAAGACCACCTCGTGGACCAGTTCCTGCTAATACTAAACAATTAACTAAAGAAGAATTTAAACGGACAATTTCTTGAGCAACCATTCCACCCATAGATAATCCTAATAAATTAATTCGTCCATAACCTAATGCTGTAATGATCTCAATAGCTTGCTCTGCCATTCCAGGAATTGTATCAGCAACTTTTCCCTGACTAGCTCCAACTCCAGGTAAATCCATTACGATAATATGATGTTTTGCTGCGATTAAATCTAATAATTTTGGATCCCAATTATCTAAAACTGCCGCTAAATGCGTAAGCATAACTAATGGAATGTCTGAATTTCCTTTCCCTAATTCTCGATAAGCAATTTGATTTCCTTTTACACTAATGAATTGATTTTTAGTTTGAATATAAGACATGTTATTTTTCTCCTTCGAATGTTAAAACTGTTTTTCCTTTTGAACGACCATTAGCTACTTTATCTAGTGCTTTATTCACTTCTTCAAAAGAATATACGGTATCAATGGATGGTTTAATTTTTAATTGTTCAAAAATATTTGCTACTTCTTGTAATTGGCGTCCGTTACTTTGAACAAAGATAAAGTGATAATGAATATTGTATTTTTTAGCTAATGTATCAAATTTACGTCCTGCTAACCAAAATAGTATTTGTTTCCATTTAGGTAATTTCATTCTTTTAGCAAAATCACCATTCGGCATTGCTCTTAATGAAACTAATTCTCCTCCTGGTTTCATGATTGACATTTGTTTTTCAGTTTCTGCACCACCTAGAGTATCTAAAACATAATCCACATTTTGTAATGTTTGAGTATAGTCTTCTGTCTTATAATCAATAAATCGATCCACTCCAAGTGCCATTACACGTTCTTTATTAGCTACATCACCATTTGTAATAACGGTTAATCCCTTTGCTTTTGCAATTGGAATTGCCATTCCACCAACTCCACCAGTACCACCTGAAATGAAAATTGTTTTTCCTGCTTCTGCTTTCATTAATTCCAATGCTTGCATAATCGTTAAAGCTGTAAGTGGAATCGCTGCTGCTTCTTCATCGCTTAAATATTCTGGAACTTTTGCTAAGGCTTCACTATCTACTGCAATATATTCAGCAAAGGCACCAATTGAATCAAGTGGTAATCTAGCAAATACACGCTCCCCTAATTTAAAATTCTTTACTTGATTTCCAACTTCTTCTACTACTCCTACAAATTCATTTCCCGCTGTTTGAGGGATTGAATAAGGAACAATAAGTTTCACTTCTCCTCTTGAAATCATGTTATCTAATGGATTCACACCTGCTGCTTTTACTCTTACTAAAACTTGTTCACTAGAAATTTTTGGTTTTTCAATTTCTGTTATCGTTACTGTAATATTTTCTTTATGGTATTTTGTATGTTGTGCTGCTTTCATTTTAATTCCTCTTCTTTCTTGTATCCAATAAGGATACATGTTTTCTAAAATATTACTGACTTATTTCTAAGTCAGCGTTTTGAATCTTTTGCTGTTTGATATAAATTATCGATAACATCTTTCAATGTTTTATTTTTTAATTCTCTTTCTAATTCTTCTTCTACGTCAGAAAAAATAGGTGAAATAGCTCCTTCGATATATCTTCCAACTGGACAGTTTAAATTTCTATTTTGATGAACTGGGAATAAACTAATACGTTCTACTTCCTGTGTTGCAAAATAAATTTCTAATAAACTAAGATCTTTTGGAGATTTTGTTAATTCATATCCTGATTTTCCTTGATGTGAAGAAATAATCTCTGCTTTTTTTAATAAAGCAATGACTTTACGAATATAACTTGCATTAGTTCCAACACTTTCTGCTAAAGATTGAGAACTTAAAATAGTACTACTCTCACTTATCATTGAAAGAATATGTAATGCAACTGAAAATTTAGTATCCATAATTCCGCTCCTCTTAAAGTTGTATCTGATACAAGAACAAGTTTACCCTATTTTAAAATTAAAAGCAAGTAGTTTTTCAAATAAAATAAACTTTCCAATGTAGCGTTAGTGGTATGAAACTCGCTTTGCGAGGTTGCTACCGTCCATTGCTACATTAGAAAGTTCTCTTGTATTTGTTTTATTTAATTTACTATTTATCCACTACTTCGTATTCTACTTCTTCACCAAAGAATTCGTCATATAATGCTTGAATCGCACGTTTTTCGTACTCTTCTCTAATACCAAACATCATAGAAACTTCGGATACCCCTTGGTTGTACAATTCAATATTGATTTGTTCACGGGCTAATGTGCTAGCAACACGAGCAGTTGTACCG
>NZ_KI391971.1:554781-560800 GCF_000162475.2 Granulicatella elegans ATCC 700633 | reverse complement strand
TGTATCCTTCTGATTGGATAGCTGAGAAGTGTACGAATACGTCACTTCCGTCTTCGCGTTCAATAAATCCAAAACCTTTTTCCGCGTTAAACCATTTTACTTTACCTTGTTCCATGAACATTTTCCTCCTTGTGCCAGAAGCACGGTTATTCATATTTCTGCCTGTGGTTCAAAAAGGAGCTCTTAAAACCCATTTATATCCCTAACAAAAACACTATAGTCAGTATAGCACATTTGAAAGCCTTTTACAAGTCTATTTCCGAACAAATTAATAAAGCAATGACTTTACGAATATAACTTGCATTAGTTCCAACACTTTCTGCTAAAGATTGAGAACTTAAAATAGTACTACTCTCACTTATCATTGAAAGAATATGTAATGCAACTGAAAATTTAGTATCCATAATTCCGCTCCTCTTAAAGTTGTATCTGATACAAGAACAAGTTTACCCTATTTTAAAATTAAAAGCAAGTAGTTTTTCAAATAAAATAAACTTTCCAATGTAGCGTTAGTGGTATGAAACTCGCTTTGCGAGGTTGCTACCGTCCATTGCTACATTAGAAAGTTCTCTTGTATTTGTTTTATTTAATTTACTATTTATCCACTACTTCGTATTCTACTTCTTCACCAAAGAATTCGTCATATAATGCTTGAATCGCACGTTTTTCGTACTCTTCTCTAATACCAAACATCATAGAAACTTCGGATACCCCTTGGTTGTACAATTCAATATTGATTTGTTCACGGGCTAATGTGCTAGCAACACGAGCAGTTGTACCGACCATGCTAACCATTCCTTCCCCTACTAACATGATTAAGCATAATCCTCGTTCGTAGTGTGCTTCATCCGCATTTAGTTCTACTTTCAAACGATGTACAATGCGATCTAATATTTCATCCGTAGCATCTTCTCCACGAATAATAATCGTTGCATCATCAATCCCTGTTGGAATATGTTCTACACTTACCCCTTCATCTTCGAATAATTGTAATGTTTTTCTTAAAAATCCAATTTCGTGATTCATTAAATATTTTTGAATATAAACACTAACGAAACCTGAAGAACTTGCAATTCCAGAAATAATTGAAGGTGAATTTACTTTCCCTTTCATAATGTAAGTTCCTTTTGCAGAAGGATTATTCGTATTACATACATGAACTGGAATTCCTTTTTTAATGGCTGGTAATAATGCTTCTGTATGGAATACTGAAAATCCTGCGTAAGACAACTCACGCATTTCTGTATAAGACAATACATCAATTCCAATTGGTTTATGAACTAATTTTGGACTTGCTACAAAGATTGCATCCACATCTGTAAAGTTTTCATACTCTTCAGCAGAAACGGCATTCGCTAAAATAGATCCTGTAATGTCTGATCCTCCACGAGAAAATGTCACAACTTTTCCATCTTTTGTAACTCCGAAGAATCCTGGGAATACAATAATGTCTTTTTCTAATTGTAAGTATTCTAATTCTTTATACGCTTCTTCTAATACTTGAGCATTTCCTGGAGTATCACTGACGAATAAATTCGCTTCTTTAGGGCTAATATATTTTGCTGGTAAACCTTCTTTTGTAAAATAGTCTGCGATTAATTTTGCATTATTATCTTCCCCACTTGCTTTATACGCATCCATTAAATAAGCAGGTTCTAAATTACTTTCCTTTAATGTTGCAAAATGCTGACGAATGTTGTTCATTACATCTGAATTTAATTGTAATTCATCATAAATTTCTTGATAACGTTCTAAAATCACTTCTAAAACTGCTTCATTATATTTTCCTTCAATTTGAGAAGTTGCTAATTGAATTAATAAATCCGTTACTTTTTCATCGTCTGAATGACGTTTTCCTGGTGCAGATACAACGACAATTCTTCTATCACTATCTGCTTGTACAATTTGAAATACTTTTTTGATTTGTTGACTATTGGCTAATGAACTTCCACCAAATTTAATTACTTTCACTTTGACACCTCATTTAGATGATTAACTCTATTTTATTTCATAATGGTAACAGAATAGCAAATTCTTTTTTGAACTGCAATCATTTTTACTCGATTTTCATTAAAAAGTGTATTTATTTTATATACAAGTGTTTACATTTTGGATTACACTCCCTTTTATCTTAAGTTGTATATTTCTTGCATTGAAACTTATAATCCGTTATGCTAATAAGACAAAAACATCCAAAAGGAGAGAATACTATGTCAAAAATGTTACACACATGTGTTCGTGTTAAAAACTTAGAAGAGAGTTTAGCTTTCTACCAAGAAGCATTTGGATTTAAAGAAACTCGTCGTAAAGATTTTCCAGAACACAAATTTACAATCGTTTATTTAGCATTTGAAGGTGACGATTACGAATTAGAATTAACGTATAACTACGGACATCCAGGATATGAAATCGGAGACGGTTACGGTCATATTGCAATTAGTAGCAATGATTTAGAAGGATGGCATGCTGAACACGTAGCTAAAGGCTATGATGTTACAGAATTAAAAGGTCTTCCTGGAAATCCAGCAAACTACTATTTTGTGAAAGATCCTGATGGATACAAAATCGAAATTATTCGTGAAAAATAATCCCATTTAAGGAGAACTTTTATGAAACCTGAAGAACTATATGTACATGCAAAAAATGCATTGGAACATTCATACTGTCCATACTCTAACTTTCCAGTAGGCTGTGCCATTTTATATAAAGATGGAACAGTAATTACTGGAGTTAATGTGGAAAATGTATCTTTTGGAGCAACAAACTGTGCAGAACGTACTGCTTTATTCACTGGGGTAACAAAAGGCTATCAAAAAGAAGATGTGGAAATGCTTGTAGTAGCTGGTAAAACAGACTACTTCTTACCTCCATGTTGTTTATGCCGTCAAGTATTAGTAGAACTATGCCCTGCTGATACTCCAATTTACCTTTCTAATAATAAAGGCGAATTAAAAGAAACCATTTTACGTGATTTAGTTCCACTAGCATTTACTGAAATGTAATCACTGAGCACCTTTTAAGGTGCTTTTTATATTGAAAAATTTTGGATATTTAGTATTTTTACGTGACAGCTACTCTCTTCTCTGCTATAATATTATCTATGCGATGAGGCGACAAGCAGACAAAGAAGTCTGCTAAGTCAAGTGGAACAGATGTGCTTGCACACTACCGGATGTAGCTGTTTGTTCATGTGTGATGTGAACACCATGACACATATATTATGTATATGCCACTATAAAAGGATTAGAGATTTCTAGTCCTTTTTCTTTTGTCCACTTGCATTCTATGATACAATACAACAGAGAAAATGAATTATGATTGATAAAGGAGAATTTACGTGAAACATTGCCCTTTCTGCCACGAATTAATTGAAGAGAAAGAAACTTTATGTCCTTTCTGTGGCACTATTCAAGAAGAACAGTTAGATGAAAATTCAACAACGATTCAAACATCTTTATTTGATGAAGAAAATAAATCTACTCAACCAAATTCTGTAGAAAATAGAAGTGATCAAGAATACCGTATTAAAAATAACCAAGCGATTTATTCAAGCTTTTGGAGAAAAATTACTCGTTTCTTTAGCTTTTTCTTTGGAAAATTAATCCATCCAACAAATAATTATTCGAGAAAACGTCAAAATAGTCGATTATTTGGTTACATTATGATTATCGTTTCGACATTATTATCAGCTTATATTACTACACATGGTATTCGAGCAGTTTTATCCCAATATCAATTACTAGCGGATATTTCTATCTTACCAAGTTTAACGGTTACTCCAAATTATATTTTAGTTTTCTTAAAACTATTATTATTTTACGCAGTATTTTATTTTGGATTCCCAGTCATTGCTTTTGGAGTGAAACATATTTTCTTAAAACGACAACATGTATTTCATTACTGGTTAACACAATATGAATCGATGAATGCTTTAGCGATTATTTTATTAATCATTACAGCATTTATGACATTTGTATCTCCAATTGCTTTATTAGTCGTCATTTTATTCTTCTTTACATTGCATTTGTTTACATTTATCGTAACATTTGTCATTTCCATTGCTCAAGAACAAAATGATACTAGTTTAGATACGCCATACATTGCTTTAATTGGTTTATGTATTCAATTAATTATTGTTTTAAGTTTATTATTTATTTTATTTTAGACAGTAAAAAGTCCATAGATTCGCTCTATGGACTTTTTTGTTACTCTCTATTTTGAACTAAAAATAGCATTAAATATTTCTTTGAAGAATGTCACAATTTTATCCAACCATCCTTCACGATTGGCTTGATTCACTAATTGACCAATTTTTCCTTTTACAGTATTAGATAATGAATTTAATTGTTCTAATACTTGTTTGGAATCAATCGCACTAGTTTGTTGGTAACTTAAGGCAAACTGAATAATATTATTCACTTGAGTTGGACTAATAACTTTATCTAATCCATATTTTTTTAATGCCTCATTCACAATTCTTTCAACGTCTTCTTTTGTCGCTACTTGACCTTGTTTTTCTTTGATTTCTGCTAGAGCTTTCTTAATATCAATCATAGCTTGATCTAATTTTGCAGCATCAAAGCCTTTTTCTTTTGCCTGTTCTTGAGCAATTTGATTCGTTAACTCTAGCTCCTTTTGAGCAACTGCTGTACGTTTTCCATCTAATACAACTCCATTTGCTTCAAAAGCTTTATATACACCTGTTAAAGCAGATTCACCTGTCACTTTAGATACAGCAGCTACTTCAATTTCTGCATCAGCTACCCCTGCTGTAATCGCAGCATTGGCATATTGTTCAGAAGTAACAAGAGTAATATTTTTCGGAGTAGCAATATGAACTTTTACCCCTTCCCCCTTATTTCTCTTTTGAACCATTACAGATGAAATCATTACAGAAGTATTCGCTTCACCAGCTCCTAAATATTTCACTAAGTCTTCTCCTGTAGCTTTTGTTGTCGTTACAGTATTTTCATCCTTAATTCCTAATAATTTAGATGTTTCTTTAATTTGTTGATCACTTAATCCTCCACCGTAAACAACAGTTGGTTTCCCCCATTTGTCATTAATGGCTGTTGTATCAATTGCATAAACTTGCTGAGAAACAAGTCCTAATAGCATTGTAGCAACAACTATAGGGCGAAATATTTTTTTCATGTCATTAACCTCCTTTGACATTACTATCTTACTTTATTTTCTTGAAGATTTGTGGAGATTTTTTATAAATTTCAATTGCATTTTTATTAAGATTTTATAAATGTTTAAACTTTGAATCATTTCATTCATAAAAAAGAGACGACCGAAGTCGTCTCAAAAACTCTAATCTATTCGATTATTTGATAAAGTATTTTACTCTTCATCTTGTTTCTTTTTAGCTGGAGCCATCATGCCTAATCCTGCAAGAATAGCTGATGCTGCAACACCAAATACTGCTGCTTCATTTCCAGTTCCTGTTTGTGGTAACTCTTGACGAACCACTTTTTCTTGAGGTGCTGGTGTAGCTGACACTTCAGGTTTAGCTGGTTGTTCAGGTTTAACTGGAGTTTCTGGCTGTTCAGGTTTAGCAGGAGTTACTGGTTGATTTGGAGTTGTTACTTTTCTGAAAATGTGTTGTACATTTCCATCTTTATCAACTACAGTCTTAACTAATTCATATCCTGGGATTGATCCTGGATCTTTAGTTCCTTTTTCAGTTTGTTTTAATGGATTTCCATTTTCATCTACCCATGTTGTAGATTTTTCTACTACTGGAGTTGGTGTTGGAGCTGGAGTTGGTGTTGGAGTTTTAACTTTTTCGTACACGTGCTCGATGTCTCCATTTGGAAGTTTCTTAGTCTCTACGAAGCGGTAGCCTGGAATATCTTTCTTAGGTTGTTCTCCGTCTTCTGTTGAATAATTTGGAATTTCGTTTCCTTCTTTATCTTTATGACTTGTTTTAACTTTTTCGTATACGTGCTCGATATCTCCATTTGGAAGTTTTTAGTCTCTACGAAGCGGTAGCCCGGAATATCTTTCTTAGGTT
>NZ_KI391971.1:480724-554681 GCF_000162475.2 Granulicatella elegans ATCC 700633 | reverse complement strand
CTTTATCTTTGTGACTGTTTTAACTTTTTCGTATACGTGCTCGATATCTCCGTTTGGAAGTTTCTTAGTCTCTACGAAGCGGTAGCCTGGAATATCTTTCTTAGGTTGTTCTCCGTCTTCTGTTGGATAATTTGGAATTTCGTTTCCGTCTTTATCTTTGTGACTTGTTTTAACTTTTTCGTATACGTGCTCGATATCTCCGTTTGGAAGTTTCTTAGTCTCTACGAAGCGGTAGCCTGGAATATCTTTCTTAGGTTGTTCTCCGTCTTCTGTTGGATAATTTGGAATTTCGTTTCCTCTTTATCTTTATGACTTGTTTTAACTTTTTCGTATACGTGCTCGATATCTCCGTTTGGAAGTTTCTTAGTCTCTACGAAGCGGTAGCCTGGAATATCTTTCTTAGGTTGTTCTCCGTCTTCTGTTGGATAATTTGGAATTTCGTTTCCTTCTTTATCTTTATGACTTGTTTTAACTTTTTCGTATACATGTTCTGTATCACCATTTGGAAGAGTCTTAGTTTCTACGAAGCGGTAGCCTGGAATATCTTTCTTCGGAGTTGTTCCTTCTTCAGTAGTTGTTCCTGGAATTACATTTCCATCTTTATCTTTGTGAGTTGTTGTCACTTTTTCATAGATGTGTTTTGTATTTCCTTTTTCATCGATTTCAGTTTTAACTACTTTATATCCTGGGATATCTTTTGTAGGTTTAGTTCCATCTTCTGATGGTGATAATGGATTTCCATCTTTATCAACATGTGTAGTATTTGGACGTACTGTTGGAGTGTACTTAGCTGTTACTGGTGTTCCGTTTTTGTCAACACGTTTAACTGTTACACCTGATGCTTTTCCTACAAAATCTGGTTCTGGAGTAAATGTTACTTTACCATTTTCATCGATTGTGTAAGTTCCTTCTCCAGGTACTTTCTTCTCAGTTGTTCCATCTTCAAATGTTGGTTTTACAGTTTCGTCGATTTCTACTGGTACTTCTTTACCGTTGATTGTTACTTTTCCACCTTCAAATGTTGGTGTTCCTGATTGAGGTTGTCCTTTTGGCCCTTCAGATTCAGAATCTTTTGAAGTTGGAGTTACTGGTACTACTACTGGAGTGTACTTAGCTGTTACTGGTGTTCCATTTTTGTCAACACGTTTAACTGTTACACCTGTCGCTTGACCTGTAAAAGTTTTTTCTGGTGTAAATGTTACTTTACCATTTTCGTCGATTGTATAAGTTCCTTCTCCTGGTACTTTCTTCTCAGTTGTTCCATCATCGAATGTTGGTTTAACAGTTTCGTCGATTGCTACAGTTTTTTCTTCACCATTTACTGTTACTTTTCCACCTTCAAATGTTGGTGTTCCTTCTTGAGTTGCACCTTGAACATTTGTAGTAATTACATCAGTACTTGTTGGTGTTGTTGGTTTAACTACTGGAGTGTACTTAGCTTTTACTGGTGTTCCGTTCTTATCTTCACGTTGAACTGTTACACCTGTTCCTTTACCAGTGAAGTTTTTCTCTGGTTTGAATGTTACTGTTCCATCTGGAGCTACTGTGTAAGTTCCTTCTCCTTCGATTGTTACTGAATCAACTGGGTCTCCAGTTTTTGGATCTACTAATTTAGCTGGCTTGTCTTCGTTGATTTCTACAGTTTTTTCTTCACCGTTTACTGTTACTTTTCCACCTTCAAATGTTGGTTTACCTGTTTGAGTTGAACCTTGAACATCTTCAGTTATAGCGTCTGTTCCTGTTGGTGTTGCTGGTTTAACTTCTGGTGTGTACGATGCTTTAACTGGTGTTCCGTTCTTATCTTGACGAACTACTTCAACGCCTTTAGCTACACCTGTGAAAGTTTTTTCTGGTGTGAATGTCACTGTTCCGTCTGGAGCTACAGTGTAAGTTCCTTCACCTGCAACAGTTACTGAATCTACTTGTTCTCCAGTTTTTGGATCTACTAATTTGGCTGGTTTATCTTCATCGATTTCTACAGTTTTTTCTTCACCGTTAACCATAGCAGTCCCACCTTGGAATACTGGTTTACCAGTTTGAGTTGCACCTTGAACATCTACAGTTTTAGCTGGTTCTGCTGTTGGTGTTGCAGGTACGATTGATGGAGTATAAGTTGTAGAAACTTTTGTTCCATTTGTGTCCTCACCTTGAACTTCAGCTGGTAGTACTTTACCAGTGTAAGATTTATCTGTTGGTGTGAATGTTACTTCTCCTGTTGCTGGATTGATTGAGTAAGTACCTACTGGAGTTACTCCATCTTCAGCGTATGCTGGAGTTGTTTGTCCTGCTGGAACTTCATTTCCTTCTTTATCTAGAAGTTTGTATGAATTCTCTTTAATTGGGGCAATAGTGTCTCCTGGAGAGAATGTTGGAGTTCCTTTTTGAGTTTCACCTTGGATAGCTGCTGATTGAGCTGGTTCTGCTGTTGGTGTTACCGGAGTAATCTTCGGTGTGTAAGTTGTTTCTACAGCTGTTCCGTTCTTATCTTTAGCTTGAACACGTACTGGTTGTACATCTCCTGAGTAAGTTTTGTCTGTTGGCTCGAATACTGCAACAGCTTTTCCATCTACAGTTTTAAGAGTGTATTTACCAATTACATTTCCTTCTGGATCTTTAGCTGGCACTTCAGTAGCTGGTTGTCCATCTTCACCTAGAAGAGTGTAAGTAGCTGGATCGATTTCTACAGCTTTTTCTTTTCCAGCAATTGTAGTTTTTCCACCTTCGAATGAAACTGCACTTTCTTGAGTTTTACCTTGAATATCTTGAGTTGTAGCTGGTTCTGCTGTTGGTGTTACACCTACGATAGATGGTGTGTAAGTTGTATCAACTTTTGATCCATTCTTATCTTCAGCTTGAACTTTAGCAGGTTGTACTGGTCCTGTATAAGATTTATCTGTTGGTGTGAATGTTACTACACCTGTTGTTGGATCTACGGTGTATTCACCAATTTTTTTACCAGTTGGGTCTAGAGCCTCTACTGGTCCATTTGCTTCTGTTCCATCTGGATTTAATAATTTTACAGATCCTTCTTTAATAGGTACTTCTGTATTTCCTTCTGTAAATGTTGGTTTACCTGTTTGAGTTTCCCCTTGTACTCCTGTTGAAGTATCTGGAGCTGCTGTTGGTTTAACAGGTGTTACAGTTGGCGTGTATTTTGTAGTAGCTGTTGCTGTTGCAGGTTGACCATTTTTATCTTGACCTACTGGTGCTGTTAATGATACGTCAATACCTTTAGCAGTTCCTGTAAATTGTGGTTCTGGTGTAAATGTTACCGCTCCTGTTTCCGGATCAATTGTGTATGTTCCTTCACCTTTTACTGTTACAGTTTTTTCATCTGTTGGTTGTCCAGTTGCTGGATCTACTAATTTAGCAGGATATTGTGCACTTGGAGTTACTGCATCTGGCGCAGTTCCGTCTCCATCTTTATCTACGTCGATTGAGAATTTAGGTGTTTTTGTTTGTGGTTTACCTTGGATATCTGTTGATTCTTCAGGTGTTCCTTTGATTTCTTTTGGAGTTACTGTTGGAATATAACGTCCATCCATAGAACCTTTAGCTGCAAGTCCAGTTAATTGAACTTGTTCACTAACTAATTCAAGTTGATCTTTATTTTCTCCTTCACCACCGATGATTGTACGACCTTCGTTACCCCAACCAGTAGTGTTACCATTTACGTCTGTACGACGAATTGTAATACCATCTGCTGTACCGACGAAGTTTGCTTCTGGAATAAATTCTACATCTACATTTACACCGTTGTCAGTAATTTTATATTTACCTTGTCCTGGTACTACATAGTAACCATCTACTAAGTCAGCATCTCTTACTAATGATCCATCAGGTTTAACAATTTGTGATTTAACTGTTGTATCAATAGCATTGTCTTTATCAAAATCATAGTTCTTTTGACCGTATGCATTAAATGCTACAGTTGATGTTTGAGTAGCACCTTGTACATCTTTAGTTTCTTTTTTAGTTCCACGTGGTGGAATTGTTTGTTGAATTTGGAAGTCTTCTACTTCCCCAGAGTATGCAATACCAGTTGGTGCCTTAACATCAGCTTTGTCATAAGCAATACGTAAACGAGTAGCTAGTTTTGTAGCAGTTGTGTCTACGTTTTGGTAATTGTTTGTCCAAGTTAGTGTTACTTTTCCATCTTGTGTTACTTCTGTAACCCCTGCAGCTTCACCTTCATCGAATTTACCATTATTATTGAAGTCGATCCAACCATTAACATAAGCTTTAGCTTCTCCGTCTAGGTGAGCATCAAATGTCATTGAGTATGTTCCATCATTAACTTTTTTAAGTTTGTAGTTATCATTTGGAGCTACATCGTCACCCATTAATTGACGAGCGCCTTCATCCGCAGCACCGATACCATTAATATCATCGTATACAAATGCTGTTGTTTTGTTAATTGGAGTTGTACGAACATCAACGTCAGCTGGAACAGATCCTAAATATGGTTGTTTTTGTCCATCAGATTTAGAGATAGAGTGCGCTACTCTTCCGTAAGATGCAGGAGCATCTCCTTCATCTAAAACCATGAATCCAAGCATTGACCCTTGTTGACCTGCAGATAAAATGTACATACCAATATTTTTAGCATTACGTGTCATGACTAATGGAGTTGAGAACCCTGATTCACGGTGAGTTGATACCGGTCCGAAAACTTGTGTTCCTAATCCATCTGCATGAATAGTACCATCTTTTGCTGTTGCAGTAATTACTGTGTCTGATGTAACTGTTGTATTGAAGAATCCTGCACCTTTGTCAGCTAAGAATGGAGCAAAAGCTGGTTTGCCATTTCCTTCAAGCGTATAAGAAATACCTAATTGTCCATCTGTTCTATTTTGTCCGTGACCTGCAGTATCCACTGTTCTTCTTTCATATATTTCTCCAATATACGAACGAGCAGTACTATATTGCGGTGTTGTGTTTGATAATTCAGTTACTAATTCAAATCCATCTCCATCTGTTTTATAGATTTCAATTTCAGATGAACCAGCTTCTTCCCCAGTTAAGAATACAACGTTCGAAGGTACTTCTTTTCCGTTTAAAGTAGATTTAACTGAGAATTCTACCCCTACGTTAGCTCCATCTACTACTGATTGAATAACTGTTTTACCTTGTGTATCCATACCGTTTGTTTTTGCAACAGAGTAACCTCCTTGTGTTACTACTTTTAATTCAGCCGGTGTATTATCTTTGTAGACGTTTTGCGCATTAGCGTCATATCCTGCTCCACCACGTTTTTTGTACTCATCTGTTGAGTTGAATGGAGCTAATTTAGTAACTGTTAATGTAACAACATATCCTGGTGAAATTTCTTGAGTGAATTTTGTTCCTACTTTAAGTCGATCTCCATCACCAATATTTTCTACCGTTGCTTTACTATTAGCAATATCAAACCATTTAATTTGTTTCGTTAATCGTTCAGTATTTTTATCTGCATATTGCTTCCAATGATTTGCTTGTTCTTCTTCTGAAAGTGGTGGTTCTGTTACTGTATCTGCAACATCCGCACGGAATGCATTTTCTTTATTGATTTCTTTACCATTACGTTCGTCATTTTTACCAGTATTTGCAATTGAATTACTTTCTGAAACCGGTTCTGTATTTGCTGCAGATTTACCTACAGTTGGTTTGCCATTTGTTGTATCTTCTGTTGCTGGTGTTTCTTTCTTTTCTACTGATTTATTTTTTAATTTTGAGTTAACTGTAGTAACTAGTTTTTGATAAGCTTTTGTTAACTCTTCTTGTGTTTTTGCACTTGTTAATGTAGCTTGTGCTGATGATAGTTCAGCTTTTAAACTAGCTACACTTTCTTCTGTTTTAGAAGCATATTTCCCTGCTTCGATATTAGAAGTAATTTCTTTAATATAGTTCTCTAATTGAGTTTTATCTAATTGAACTGTTCTTTCTTCTTGTTTTGATTCTTGCTTTTCTTCCGTTTTCTTAGGAGCAGTTTCCTCTGCTACTTTTTGTGTTGTAGTTTCTGTTTGTACTGCTACTTCATTTGCAGATGCTACTCCACCTGCCATGAAAAACATTCCACTAGCGATCATTACACTAGCTACACCTTGAGTGAATTTACGAATACCAAATTTTTGATATTGTTTAATAGGTTTTTGTTGATTATTTTTACCCATTTAACATTCTCCTTTACATATTTTTTAAAACTTGTAATTAAGATTATATTAAATTCACAATTATAAGTCAAGAAATTTATTTTAAAAAAATATTTTTTCATTTATTTTGCAACTTTATTTTCATTTCCAATATTTTCATAATTCCTTTTATGATAAACAAAAAATCATTTATGTCTTATTTTATATATACAAATGTATTTAAATTCCTTATTTTTCGAAAAATATCTTCATAATGTAGATATATTTTATCCAGAAAAAAGTAACCATGTATATAAGTCGTTAACGATTTGCATATATACGTTTTCATGAAATATTCACAAAATCTTTGTGCAATATTCTAGTTTGTTCATAATTAAAAACCTCTGCGACATCATCTCGCAGAGGTTCATTTTATTTTTCTATTCTCATATGTTTTTCTTGCAATTGTTCTTTCATCGTAATGAGATAAACCGCTATTAATATGAGTACAATTCCCACAATATCAATTCCTTGGAATACTGCTCCCAATAAAATAATCGAAAAGAATACTGAGGAAATTGGTTCTGCTGAAGCCAATAAACTCCCTTGAACAGGTCCAATGAGTGAAACTCCTTCTAAATACAATGTATAGGCAAAAATAGTTCCTATCCCAATAATACCAATAAAGGCAAATAAAGTGTAAGGTTCCCATTGAATCGTATATTGCCAACTAGCACTTCCGATATAAAATAAAATTCCACCGGACAATAATCCTAATCCTGTTACAATTAAACTGCCCCATTGCTGAATTAATTTACCAGGTAATAAGGTATATAATGCATAGGTAAATGCGGAAATAATTCCCCAAAATAATCCTGCTGCACTAAGGGATAAATTAAATGGATTTCCATGAGTTGCAATAACAAATGTACCTACTAACGCACAAAATATTGCAATAAATTCCATCACGGTTGGTACTGTCTTCTCTTTTATACTCACATAAATGACAATTAAAATCGGACAAGTATATTGCAGTACAGTCGCTGTTCCAGCATTAGACGAATGGATGGCAATTAAATAGGTCAATTGACATAACATCAATCCAAAAATTCCAAAGAACAACATTCTTCCCATTATTTTTGGAGACTTCACTACTTCACGAAATTGCTTTGGTTGTTTCCAATATGCAAAAAGTGTTAAAACCAAACCTGCAATCATCATTCGAAGTGCTGTTAAATAAATAGGAGAAACTGCTGAATCATTCATCAAATATTGACCACAGGCTCCAGATAATCCCCACGAAATGGCTCCGATTAATGTGTAAATTCTTCCCTTTACTAATTGATTCAAAACGATCCCCCCTATTTTTCAGAAATGAAGAACGCTCCTAATGAAGTGGTAGAGAATAATAATATCATTGGATAAATCTCTAAACGTCCAGCAATCATTCCTAGAGAAAGTAAAATCGTATTAAAATCAGAATACATAGAGAAATTACTTGTTGGTCCTACTTCTCCTAAACCAGGACCAATATTATTAAAGGTCGCTGCAACACTTGAAAATGCTGTTAAAAAATCAGGTGCTTCAATCGAAACAGAAATGAGTAATACTAAAAATACGGCTACATACACTAATAAGTAATTCGCAATTCCACTCGACATTTTATCGTCAACTACTTTTCCGTTAAACTTCGACATAATCACTCGACGTGGTTGTCCCATTTTTTTAATTTCAGCGATAGCATTTTTGAAATAAATTACTACACGAGAAACTTTAATTCCTCCAGCAGTTGAACCTGCACAACCACCAATAAACATTAATAATAATAACACTACTTGAGGAAATACACCCCACAACCCAAAATCAACTGTAGAATATCCTGTTGTTGTAATAATAGATGAAACTGTGAAAAATACACTTCTAAACGGAACATCTAACTGAGATTGTACAATGCTTAATGAAGCAAAAATAGCGACAGATGCAAATGCAATAATTCCAATATAAGAACGTCCTTCTTCATCCGTCAACACTTCTCGAATCGATCCTAATAATAAGAAATAATATAAGTTGAAGTTCACACCAAATAACATCATTCCAACACCGATAATCCATTCAACCATCTCAGGATTTTGATAAATGGCAAATCCTGCATTGTTAATAGAGAATCCACCTGTTCCAGCTGTCCCGAATGATAATAATAAGGCATCAAATAACGGAACTTTAACAAGCATTAAAATAATGACTAAAATCGCAGTCATCACTAAATAAATCGCATATAAAATTCTGGCAGTCTTTGCTAATTTGGATACTAATTTTCCAAAAACCGGTCCTGGAACTTCCGCACGCATCAACTGAACGGAATCAGATCCTGTACTTGGTAAAATCGCTAACGCAAATACTAATACTCCCATTCCTCCCACTAAGTGAGTAAAGCTTCGCCAAAATAATGAAGAATACCCTAAAATAGATAAATCACTTAAAATACTTGAACCAGTTGTTGTAAAACCACTAGCTGTTTCAAAAAATGCATCTGCTACATTAGGAATCTCTCCTGCAAATACAAATGGTAACCCTCCAAAAAATGAAAGTAATATCCAACTTAGCGCTACCGTTACAATCCCATCTCGTGGCATAATTTTCATATTTTTAGGCTTTGCTAGTGTACAAACTGTTCCAATAACAACTAATAAAGCAATTGTTCCCGCATAACTTAACAGTTGATGGATACTTTCACGATAAATCAAACTAACGATTACTGGTAGAAGTAATAATAAAGCTTCTACTTGTAAAATTTTTCCTACCAAATAACATACTGTTCTTCTTTGCAAAATCATCAACTCCTATTCCAAAATATCGATAATATCATCGAAGTTTTTCTGAGTTGTTACGACGATTACTCTATCATGTGGTTCTAATTGGTCATTCCCATCCGGATAAATTAATTTTTCTCCACGCACGATAAAAGCAATTAATAAATTCGATTTTGTTTTTAATTTAGATAACGGAATACCACAAACACGACTATTTCTTTCGATACGGAATTGTAATGCTTCTACTTGATTATCGGCTACACGATATAAAGCTTCTACGTTTGAACCTTTTGTATTCGCACGAGCACGAACAAATTGAACAATTTCATTGGCAACAATTTGTTTTGGCGTAATAATGGATTGTGGGTCGACATTTTTTAATACTTTTAAAATACCTGTACGGCTCATTTTAGTAATAACTTTTCGAACTCCACGGTGTTTAGCAAATACAGATAAAATTAAGTTTTCTTCGTCAATTCCTGTTAATGAAACGAATGCATCATAATTTGTCAACATTTCTTCTTCTAAAACATCGTGATCTGTTCCATCTGCATGAATGATTGTAGCAGTTGGAAATTGTTCACTTAAGAATTTTGCACGATCTTCATTCACTTCAATCACTTTTGGATGGATTTTAGTCGTTTTTAACATATCTAATAAATAGTAAGCAATTTTTCCTCCACCAACAATTAAACTAGAACGGACTTGTTTGGTAATATAATTCGTAATTTTTAAGAAGGTAGAAATATCTTCATATGCTCCTGTGATATGGATACGGTCCCCTTTTTGAATAAAAGAATCCCCACTTGGAATAAATACTTCAGAATCACGTTGAATCGCACAAACTAGGATAGTCCCGAATCGATTTCTAAAATCTTTTAAGCTTAATCCAATTAATGGTGAATGTTCTTGAATTTCCAACTCAATTAAACTAACGCGATTACTTGCAAAACTTTCTACACTTAAGGCAGATGGATATTTAAAAATTTTAAAAATATCACGTGCTGCTGATAATTCTGGATTAATCAATAAGGAAATTCCTAAACTCTCTCGAACAAAATTCAACTGTTGAGAATACTCTGGATTTCGAACACGAGCTACTGTATATTCCGCACCAATTTGTTTTGCTAAAATGGCCGCGATAATATTAATTTCATCCATTTCAGATACAGCTAGAAAAATATCTGCATTCGCAACTCCTGCTTCTTGTTGGATATCATAACTTGCACCATTCCCAACAATCCCCATAATATCAAATTTATTCATCATTCTTTCTACAATGACTGGGTTTTTATCAATTAAAACAATATCATTTGCTTCGGAAGTTAGTTCTCGACAAAGTACTTCGCCGACCTTTCCTCCACCAACAATTACTATTTTCACACATTTTCCTCCAGGTCTTTAAAATCTTCCGAGTGTCATTTTACTCTTATAATAGAAGAACGTCAATGTATTGCAATAATCTCCTCCCTTATATTACAATGGATACATTAAAATAAAGGAATAGATGTAAATGAAAGAATTAGACTTACAACAATTATGCCAAGAAATTTCAAAAGAATACTTTCATAAAGCGTTTCGCCATCAGATTACTTATAACGCTCGACTAAAATCAAGTGGTGGACGTTACATTTTGAAAACAGGCAATATTGAGATTAATCCTAAAGTTGAAACAATTCTCGGGAAAGAAGTCTTAATCGGCGTTATTAAACATGAATTATGTCATTATCACTTGCATCAAGAAGGAAAAGGTTATCGACACCAAGATAGAGATTTTAAAATACTCTTACGAGAAGTTGGAGGACACCGCTTTGTAGAACGAATGGAACCTTATCGCTATGTTTATTCTTGTAAATCTTGTAGAGCTACTTTTCACCGTATGAGAAAAATTGATACCAATAAATTCCGTTGTGGTCGATGCCGTGGAAATTTAGTGTTGGATTCTAAGAACAATCCGTAAAGCTTTAACGATTTTTAACACTTGCATTCTAAGAGAAACTTTGATACCATTACATACATTGAGCGGTCGTGGCGGAATGGCAGACGCGCTGTCTTGAGGGGGCAGTGGGTGTATACCTGTGCGGGTTCAAGTCCCGCCGGCCGCATAAAATATAGAAAAGGGATAAAATCATAGTTCCATAGAACGTGATTTTATCCCTTTTATTTTGTGTTTTGATATTCTATCAGATGAACGACCCAAGGATTTTCATAATAGCAACAATGAGACCGCAGGGCTGCTGCCGTCCTCATGCTACTATGTAAAATCCATTAAAAACTATATTTCTAACGATAGACAATCTCAACTTTTATTCTATCTGGATCTTCAAAATATAATGCATAATGATTTTTCCCACCAGCAAATGGATATTTGTCATCATATAATAATTCTACATTGTCTTCTATCAACTGTTCTCTAATTTTCGTAATAATCGTTTTATCAGAGCAGGAAAACGCCAAATGATTTAATCCTACATGACAACGATGATAATTAGTAGATTGATATTTTTCTTTGACTTGAACAAATACAATATAAAAACTTTCTTTTTTATAAGAAAATCCTTTTTCCCATTCTTGAAACAATTCAAATCCTAATTGAACTAAAAATTTAGAATAGAATAATTTTGTCTTCTGTAAATTACTTACATATAATTCAATATGATCCATTCTTATCCTCTCCCAACAATCTATGCTACTATGATATAAATTCATTAACTTCTATACGTTCCCACATATCATATATGACCGAACCCAAAGGATTTTCATAGTAGCAAAAGTGATAAAATCTGCACTGTAGATTTTATCACAGGAAAAGTTGAGACCTCAGGCTCAACTTTTAGCAATGAGACACCACCAGGTGGCTGCTTGCGTCCTTATGCTACTATAGATAAATCCATTATAAAACTATTTTATACAGTTCTGACAAATGCCCAATCTGATACGTTGGCTCTACAGACAACAATTCCTCCGGCTCAGTTGGTCGTTCAGGGTTTTCCATATACCAACAAGTATCCATTCCAATACGACTTGCCCCATAAATATCCGCCTTAAAACTATCTCCAATCATTAAGGCATTCTCAATCGTCATTCCTTCTGTTTGGGCTACAACAGCTTCAAAAAATTCTTTACTCGGCTTACGATATCCCACAACTTCAGAAATAAATAACTTTTCAAAGAAGTTTTCTAATCCAGCTGTTTTCAAACGTAATAATTGAGTTTCTTCAATTCCATTTGTGGCTGCAACCATGACAAAGTCTTTCTTTAATTCATGAACAATTTCTAATGCATCTGGCATCATCGTATTCGCTTCTGCTAAATAGTGACGGAATTTTTTCTCACAAATACTGCCATCTACTTGAATCCCATAATGTGCAAACCAGCGAACAAATCTTTCTTCATTCAAATAAGTTTGAGAAATCTCTCCCTGTTCATATTGTTCCCATAATCCTTTATTCATTGTACGGTAAACTTCTAAAACTTCTGGAGTAAACTCTAATCCATCTTCTTGGCTAATACGAGATAAAGCATAGTCTTCTGCTCCCCAGAAATCAAAAATTGTATTATCCAAATCAAAAATTAAATATTCGTATTTTTTCACTTCTTTTCCTCCTAAAATCTTATGACAATTTATCATACACTCTGTAGCTTCATTCTTCAACTAATATCATTTCAACAAAAAAGGATACCTTTGCTGAAACAAAAGTATCCTTATCCTTCAAATTTTCTTTATCTCATTGTAACAAATTCTTCAGAAGCGGTTGGGTGAATCGCTACAGTTGCATCAAAATCTGCTTTAGTAGCACCCATTTTAACTGCAACTGCAAATCCTTGAATCATTTCATCAATACCTTCCCCAATTCCGTGTAACCCAATTACTTTTTCTTCTTCCCCTAATGTAATTAATTTTAATTTTGTCATTTGACGGTGAACTGTAATCGCTGAGTACATTCCTGCAAAAGTTGATTGATATACTTTAATATTTTCTGCACCATATTTTGCTTCCGCTTGTTCTTGTGTTAAGCCAATAGAACCAATTGCTGGATGTGAGAATACAACTGTTGGAATTAATTCATAATCCATTTTCGCATCTGTTTTACCATTGAATAAACGTTCTGCCAATGTTCTACCTGCTTTAATCGCTACTGGTGTTAATTCTTTTTCACCAGAAACATCTCCTAGTGCATAAATGCCAGGTGTTGTTGTATTTTGATACTCATCTACTTGAATAAACCCACGTTCTGTTAGTTCAACTCCTGCTGCTTCTAAATTTAATTGTTGAACATTTGCTTTACGACCTACTGCCCAAATAACTTTTTGACTTGTATGAGTTGTGCCATCTTCAAAGTGAATTTGAATATCTCCATTATCTAATTTTTCTAATTTTTGAGGAACTTTATGCGTGTGTAATGGTTGACCATTTTTCTTCATTTCTTCCACTAATACTTCAACAATACCTTGGTCAAATCCTCTTAACGGGCCACCTTTACGAACGAATAAGTCAGTTTTTACTCCTAATCCATGTAAAACTCCTGCTAATTCAACAGCAATATATCCTGCACCAATAATTGATACTGATTCTGGTAATTCTTCCCATGCAAATACATCATCAGAAGTTCCACCAAGTTCACTACCTGGAATATTTGGAACAAAAGCATATGAACCAGTCGCAATGACAATATGTTTTGCACGAATCTGTTCACCATTTACTTCTACTGTATTTTTATCTACAAAACGAGCATATCCTTCAATATAGTCAATTCCATTTCGATTGAAATTGTTTGAAAATGCTTGACGTGAACGTTCAATGTAAGCTTGACGATTTTTTCTTAATTTTTTGAAATCAAATGAAGTTTCTCCAATTGTATATCCATAATCTGATGCATAATTTTTAAGTGTTTCTGAAACTAAAGCTCCATACCACATTACTTTTTTAGGAACACACCCAACGTTTACACAAGTTCCCCCAATGATATTTCCTTCAATAACGGCTGCCTTTGCTCCATGCATGGCTGCACGATTCATCGTAGCACTACCGCCGCTTCCTCCACCAATTGAAATAATATCGTATTCTCTCATGTTTTTTCCCTCTTTCATCTTTATTTAAAATATCTTTACGATTTAATTTACAAATATCATATCATTATCATAAGTTTTTTGTCTTCTATGTTGCTCACGTGCCTATGTTTTTTATGAGAAAAGTTATAATCTGCTTAAAAATGTTTCCCATTTCAATGAAAAATGGTAAAATAAGTCAGATATCATACCATTCATTTGAGAGCATTCTCATTTTTAGAAAGGAATTATTATGAAACTAATGTATATCCTTGATAAGATCAAGCGATTCCCAAACCAAGATTTGGCACTCTATTTAATGATTGTCAGCATCTTCTTGCCGTTTTACTTGTTTTTATCATTGTTCTTATTTTATTTTATCCTGTTAATTTTCACAGGAAAAATGAAACATATTTTAAGACAACTACTGAATTATCCCGTGTTATTAACGTTTATTGCCTATAGCACAATTATCTCAGCAATTAGTGGAAATTTACTAGGAGTTGCAGCTTCCATTTTATTTTTATGGTTTGCCATATTCTTTGTTTATTACCAGAAACGGATTAATCAAGATTTTTTCCATATTGTCTTACAGACCATTTTACTCGGAAGTATTTTTGCAGCGCTATTTGCCTTTTTAGAACATTTTGAAATTGTTCATAAATTTAACTACTCATTTTTAGCACCGAATATGCAAGTTTGGCATCAAAATCGTGCAGAGGTTACATTCTTTAATCCAAATTATTACGGAATCATTTGTTGTTTCTGTATTATGATTGGTTTTTACCTTTTCACAACGACCAAAAATTGGAAATGGAAAGTCATCTGTATTATCGCTTGCTTTATCAATTTATTCGGATTGAACTTTACTCAAAATAGAACAGCTTTCCCAGCCATTATTTGCGGAGCTATTATCTATTTATTTACGACAATAAAAAGTTCTCGAGCATTTTGGCTAAGTGTTGGCGTCTTTATTATTGGACTATTCTTCCTATTTTCAAATGATATTGGAGTTCGAATGGGAACATTAGATTCATCTATGGATGAACGTATTTCCATTTGGAATGCAGGATTTACACTTTTCAAACAAAATCCATTATTTGGTGAAGGTCCATTAACGTATATGCATAGTTATCAACGAATTGGTGCGATTTATCATGAACATGCGCATAGTATTTATATTGATACGATTTTAAGTTATGGATATATTGGTACTCTATTATTAGCAATCGCTAGTATTAAGCCTGTTCGTAGTTTAATCGAAATGAGTCGTCAACCTCAAAAACGTCCCATTGTTGGATTATATGTTTCATTTTTAGTCGTTGTTGCGGTTCACGGAATTTTCGACTTAGCACTATTTTGGATTCAGTCAGCTTTCATTTTCCTAGTTGTAATGTGCAGCATTCCAATGTGGGAAAGAAACGAAACAATTGACATACCGCATGAATAATGAACAAATAAACAAAAAAACTTTCCTCATTATGTAGGAAAGTTTTTTTATTTTATACGTTCCAAGCTGAGGAATAAAAGAATTTTCTTCGTAGTAAAAGCAAAAAAGTCAGAAAATTTCTGACTTTTTTTGTAGGGAAAATTCGAGACCTAGGCTCGAATTTTAGCCATGAGACTCGCACAGCGAGGCTGCTGGCGACCTTACTACGCAAGGGAATTCTTTTATTCCGTAGCGTATTAACAACTTTTAATTTTTTTGATAAGTAAGAAGTTAATTTCGATTCAGAATTTACATAACCATCTCTATTAAAGTATTTAGACTTTCTATAATCTCACTAAACTCAATTCCTTTTGCGTATGGATTTTTCTTTTGATATCTTATCCATCTCTCTATAATCAAAGAATCCCTATTAATATGACTAACAATAGCTTTTGCTTCATCCTTTGAAACTTCTGTCTTTCTATAACTAAACGTCTTAGAAACTGCTATTTTAAGTTCCTTTATATTTATAACTTCTAATTTATTTTTCAAAATAGCATAAATATCATAAAAATCTTTACTTCTACTATTATTTTCTCCACGTGTAAGTATTGTTTGAAGTTTTTCTGATAACACTGTTTCCAATGGATACATATTCAATTCAATATTATCACCTAAAATTGTGCTATATCTTTCTAATCTTGGTAAAGGATAAATCGGATCTCCTGTAGCAATATCAATACTAAATGGAATTCTAATATTTGCTAAGTGTCCAATTACATGAAATCTTAGACCACCATATTTGTCTTCCGCTTTTATCTTCTCAACAGTATCATTTAATTCAAACCATAAATCTTTTTTATTAGTATCTCCCAATATTTCTTTTAAAATTCGTTTTAATTCTACAGTTTCTATAGTAAATCCCTTAACTAAAAAATCAATATCTTGTGTAGATCTATTTTGAACACCTAAAGAATAAGTTAATAACATACCACCTTTAAGCATAAAATTTTCTCTATGTATACTAATAGAAATTAACTTTAAAAATTCATCAAAGAAAAATTTACTTAATACCAAATTGTAATTTAAATCAAGTTCCTTTGCTTTATTCCTTAATTTTTGAGTTATACTTTCTTTATTCATATACAATCACCTCAAGTATGTCCTCTATTTTTTTTGATATTCCTAAATTCTGAGCATATTTCCTCAGTTTCCATACATCTTTAGAATCATTCTTAATATATAGATTCCAAGCTTTTGAAAATATCTCTGGATCCTGATTTTTTCTATCTCTTACTAAGTCGCAAATCGTCCTCTCCATATCATACGCACACACAATATTTCCCATATCCGTTTTAATTTCAGCTTTACCTAGCTCATACCATTCTTTTTTCACTTGATGAACAATAACCGAATTTTTAATGCGCCATGCATTGTAACCTTGCTTTACTGTTACTTCGTTAGAAAATGGCAATCTATCTGTTAGTCTATGCAAATATAGTGCTGTTTGATAGGAATAAATGCAAGCCTTATTTTGAAGTTGAAAGAAATAAAGTTCATCATAATTATCAAAATTTGGATCAAAGTAAACACCTCTTGTTACTCTTTCTAGCTCTCCTTTTTTCACCAAATTCGTAAGATACCATGAATCAATTTTATTATCTGTTAATTCCTTTGCCGTTATGATTCCCTTGTTCTGTTTTATTAATTCTCTTATTTTATATTCATTCACTGCTACCACTTCCTTTTGTGCTTTATTATATTCAAAGTAACGCACAAAAACAAGTTTAAATGTTTTAAATTTTTATTTAATTAACCTTGTATAGAGTATACTTTTCGATTATTTCATTATATTCGTACCTTCATATTATTTCGTCCTCTCTCTATTTTTTGAAATTACATTTCACTCTTTATATACGAAAAAAGGCCGAAAAATATTTTTTATTCAAGAAATTTTTTTGTTTTTAACGTTACAAGCGGAGGAATAAAAGAACTTTTCTTAATAGCAAACACAAAAAAATCCAGTTAAAACTGGATTTTTTTGTTTTAGGAAAATTCGAGACCTAGGCTCGAATTTTAGCCATGAGACTCGCAGAGCGAGGCTGCTGGCGTCCTTGCTATTCAAGAAAAGTTCTTTTATTCCGTAGCGCCTTATCGAATAGTTACATCATCCAATGCAACTAAGGCTGTTTGGATACGATCCATTGCTTGTTTAATTTCTTCCTCTTGTAAAGTAGCTTCTTTATTTAAGAAACGAATCGAATAAGCTAATGATTGATACCCTTCTTGTACATGCTCTCCTTTATAAACGTCGAATAAAGTAACTGATTGTAAATATTGACCAGCCTGTTCTTTAATGACTGCTTCTAATGTTGCATGCGCCATTGATACAGGAACTAATAACGCAATATCACGTGTCATTGATGGGAATTTTGGTACAGATTGAATCACACGTTCTTGTAATCCTTCTGCTAATAAAGGTTCCACTAATAATTCAAATACAAATGTATCTGATAAATCTAATTCTTTTTGAATCACTGGATGAATTTTTCCAATAAATCCAATTAATTCTTCGCCTAAATAAATATAAGCTGTTTGACCTGGATGTAATTGCCCAATCGCATCTGTTGCAACAAAACGAATACGATCACTACAGTTTAATTCTGCAAAATAAGCTTCTAATACTCCTTTTAATGCGAAGAAATCAACAGGTTGTGCTGGTGATTGCCATGAAGCATGACCCCATTCTCCTGTTACTGCAGCTCCAATCACTTCTCTTTCCTGGAAATCTTCAGAACCGTCTTTACCAATAGAGAATACTTTCCCTACTTCAAATAAACGAACATTTTGTTGTGAACGAGCGACATTATATTGTAATGCTTCCAATAAACTTGGTAACATTGACTGTCTTAATTCACTTCTTTCTTCACTCATCGGTAAGTCTAAACGAATACTTGGTCTTTCTTCTACTGTAAACCAATGAGATTTTTCAGGAGTTGTTAACGCATAAGAGTACGATTGAGATAAGCCTGCTCCTTGCATAAATTGACGAGTCCAACGAACAAAGCGTTGTTTCTCAGTTAATCCACCTTGTGTACTTGCAGTTGTTGGTAATGTAGAAGGAATTTTATCATATCCATAAATACGTCCTACTTCTTCCACTAAATCTGCTTCAATTGAAATATCAAATCTCCAAGCAGGAACTGTCACATGGAATACTCCTTCTTCTTCTTTTGTAGGATAAGCTAATTGTTTAAATACTTGTAATACTTCTTCTGTTGAAAGGCTAGTTCCTAAAACATGATTTAAGCGTTCTAATGAAATTGAAACAACTGGTAACTCTAATGTTAGTGATTGCGCAGAAGCAACTCCTTCAACTACTTCACCATCTCCTAATTCAGCAATTAATGCTGCAGCTCTCTTACCAGCTTGTAAAATTGTCGCTTTATTAATTCCTTTTTCAAAACGGCTACTTGATTCACTTCTTAAATTATGTTTTTGAGAAGCTAAACGAATCGCTTTTGGCTCAAATAATGCTGATTCTAATGCAACAGTCGTTGTAGTTTCAATAATTTCTGAATCTAATCCACCCATTACACCAGCTAAGGCAACTGGTTTTTCTCCATCTGTAATGACAATTTCATTACTTAATGTACGTTCAACACCATCTAATGTTACTAATGTTTCGCACTCTTTTGCACGACGAACATGAATTTGTTTTGAATTTAAACGATCATAATCAAATGCATGTAATGGTTGTCCATATTCCATTAAAACATAGTTTGTAACGTCAACGATATTATTAATTGGACGAACACCTGCTGCAATTAATCGATTTTGCATCCATTGTGGACTTGGTTTTACGGTCACATTTTTAATAATTTGTAAGTGATAAGCTGGAGTATCTACTTCATCTTCAACCGATACTGTCATCCATGGATCTAATGAAGACGAACCTCCTTCTAAAAATTCATCTGGTGTTAATGTATTTTCTAAATTATAAATAGCACCAATTTCATGAACAGAACCTCTTATACTTAAAGCATCTGCACGGTTAGCTGTAATATCTAATTCCACAATCGCACTATCTAATGCTAATGCTTTAACAGCATCCATTCCAACTTCAATCGCATCATCTTCAAATACATAAATGCCTTGCTCATATTCTTTTGGTACTAATGAAGAAGGTAATCCTAACTCTTGAAGAGAACAAATCATCCCTTGAGATACGACTCCTCTTAATTTTCCACGCTTAATTTTATGACCACCAGCAATACGTGCTCCATGAGTTGCTACGATAATTTTTTGTCCTTTAGCAATATTTGGTGCACCACAAACAATTTGTAATGGTTCTTCTTCAGCAACATCTACGGTTACGACATGTAAATGATCTGAATCTGGATGATCCACTACTTCTAATGCACGACCTACGACTAAACCACTTAGTCCTTCACCTGGAACAGATACACTATCTACCTCAATCCCAGTACGTGACATTTTTTCCCCTAATTCTTGAGGAGTAATTGAACTTAAATCTAAATATTCATTTAACCATTCATACGATAATTTCATATTCTCTTCTCCTTACTTCGTAAATTGATTTAAGAAACGAACATCATTCGTATAAAGTGAACGAATATCTTCGATTCCATATTTCAACATTGCAATACGGTCTTGTCCTAATCCAAAGGCAAATCCACCATAAACGCTTGAATCCACTCCAGCAGCTTCTAATACATTCGGGTGAACCATTCCAGAACCTAAAATTTCAATCCAACCTGTTCCTTTACAAATTGAACAACCTTGTCCACCACATTTGAAACAGGTAATATCTACTTCTAAAGAAGGCTCCGTAAATGGGAAGTAACTTGGACGTAGGCGAACTTCACGCTCTTGACCAAATAACTCTTTGGCAAATGCAGCTAATGTTCCTTTTAAGTCTGCCATTGTAATATGTTTATCAATTACTAATCCTTCGATTTGATAGAATTGATGGGAGTGAGTTGCATCATCATTATCACGTCTAAATACACGCCCTGGACTAATCATTTTTAATGGTCCTTTAGAGAAATCATGTTTTTCCATCGTTCTTGCTTGAACTGGTGAAGTTTGCGTACGTAATAAATACTCAGGTGTAATATAAAATGTATCTTGCATATCACGAGCAGGATGATCTTTTGGTAAGTTCATCATTTCGAAGTTATAGTGATCTGATTCTACTTCTGGACCTTCTACTACTTGATATCCTAATCCAATGAAAAAATCTTCCACTTCATCACTAACGTGACTTAATACGTGTTTTGTACCGACTGTCATTGGACGACCTGGCATAGTAACATCGATTGTTTCTTTACGTAAAGATTCTACTAATGCTTTTGCTTCTAAGTCTGCTTTAATACTAGCAATTTTTTCTTCAATCACACTACGTAATTCGTTTGCTAAAGCTCCTACTTGTGGACGTTCTTCAGGAACGATATTTTTAATATTTTTTAAAACTTCCGTAATAGGTCCTTTTTTTCCTAATTGTTGCACACGAATTTGTTCAACTTCTTTTAAAGTTTGAACGGTTTCTAATGCAGCTAATACATCTTGACGAATCGCATCAAATTGTTGTTTCATTTCTGCTAAATTCATTTTGTTTCCTCCTATAAATCATTTTAATAAACAAAAAGTCCCTTACAATTCCTAAAAATTGTAAGGGACGAACTTTATCGCGGTACCACCCTCATTCCTGCATTGCAGGCACTCGGCGTTATTAACGGTAACGAACCGATCCATTATTCATCTTATCGAATCCCAATGGCGACTTCGGAAGTGAAAAGTTGTAGATTTTCATGAAAGGCTTTCAGTCGCTGACCTTTCTCCCTAATAATGAAATTTTCTAAAACCCTTTTCCATCAATGTCTTTAAATATATGTGTTATTTTATCAAAGCTCTTATAAATTGTCTAGCCTTAAATGATGTTCTAAATTAGAATCTAATATTTCCATCATTTTATAAGAAGATTTGAACTCCGATTGCTACAATAATCAGTACAATCATCGCAATCATCCAAATCGTTAAAAAGCGATTATATCTTTCTAAAAAAGGCTTTTTAGGAACTGGTGAATCATTCCATTCAATCTCTTCACTATTTTGAGACCTTTTTTGCTCTACTACATGTTCTCTCAAAGCTTTTCGCGTTAATAATGGTTCTTTCGACATATTTTCTCCTATTGATGCAATGCTGCATATTGAACAGCAATAATCGTTTTGGCATCCGTGATTTCTCCATTATGGATTTTCTGAATCACTTCTTCCACTGGAATCCACTCAATTGAAACAAATTCATCTTCATCTAATGGTGCTGCATTTTCTAAATGCTGAATTCCTTTTGCTTCATAAAGATGAATTTTTTCATTACAATATCCAGGAGTTGGTACTAAATCAACTACTTTTTTCCATTCATTTGCACTTAATTGCGCTTCTTCTTCTAACTCTCTTTTTGCGGCTTCTAATGGGCTTTCTCCATCGTGGTCTAATTTACCTGCTGGAATTTCTAATGTATGAGCTTCAATAGCTTTGCGATATTGACGTACTAATAAAATCTTTCCCACATGAACAACAAGAACTGCTACTGCTCCATTATGTAATACGATGTCTCTCGTTGATTGTTTTCCATTTGGAAGAGAGACTACATGGTGTTCAACTGTAAAAATACCACCTTTGTACTTCACTTCTTTTTGTACGGTTACTTCTGTAAAATCATTCATAATCACGCCTCCTTAATAGTATTATATCTTGTCTATTCATTTTATCAATAAAAAAAGGCTTTTGAAAACTCAAAAACCTTTTTTATTGATTATTGTCCTTGTCTTCTTACTGGAGCTACAGGAACAGTCGTATTTTGTTGTTGTCGTACTGTTGCAGCTTGAGTATTTTGTTGGACTTGTGCATTCGCTGCTTGTTGTGCTGGACGATTTCCTGCTTGAGTATTTGTTTGTCCATTAGCAGTTGTAGAATTTGTTGATGAAGTTGAACTTTCTTGGTGGAAGTATGCATCATACACTTGTTTTGTAATTCCAGCTGCAAAGTCTCCAGGAATTCCATTTGAAAAATATGGTGCAACTACTGATACAACAATTTCAGGATTATCAGAAGGAGCATAAGAAGCAAATGTAGAGTTCTCTACTTCCTTTTGTTTAAATTGTGGTAATGGTCCATCGTAGAACGCTTCTACTGTACCTGTTTTACCAGAAACAGAAGGCGTATAATTTCTAAATGTATAAGCTGAAGTTCCGTTTGCTCCATGCGTTACACGATATAATCCCTCTTTAATATGATCAATTAATCCTGCTTCTACTTGGAGAGAATTCATAATTTTTGTTGGAACAACTGTCTCTAAATCACCAATTCCTCCATCTTTACCTGTTGAATGAATTTCTTTTACTAAACGAGGTGCAATACGTGTTCCTCCATTGGCAATAGTAGCCATATATTGAGCTAATTGTAATGGCGTATATAAGTCAAACTGACCGAACGCAAAGTCCAGTGCAGAGAAGGCAGCACCTGTACCACCATTATATCCTTTTCCTTCATTAGGTAAGTCAATTCCTGTACGAACCCCTAAACCAAATTGGGCATAATACTCACGTAATTTATCAAATACGTTAAGATTAATATTTAATTTTCCACCTTTTTTATACTCATATTGTCCACCCATTCTCATGGCTAACTTAATCATATAAACGTTAGAAGAACGCTCAATCGCATCTAAATCTGTTACAGGAATACTACCATTACGGTTGAATACAGAACTTTTCGGTTTAGAAGCTTCAAACTCAATTGGTTCATCGACAATCGTATTATCTTCTCTTGTAATAACTCCATCCATATATCCAGAAATAACTGTTGCCGCTTTTACAGCTGACCCCATCCCAAAGGCACCATTAATAGCTCCTAAGGCATCATCTTCAATTCCAGTTACTTGATAATTTTCATTATATTTTTTCTTTTTACCAGTAATTCCTAAAACATCTCCGGATTTTGGATTCATTGCAACAACATACACTCGGTCTGCAGTGGCATCTGATAATCCTTCTACAGCTTTAGTAACAATATCTTCCAATTTCTTTTGAAAATCCGTATCAATTGTCATCACTAAATTGGAACCAGCTTTTCCACCATAACGTTCTTCGTGGTTAACCACTTCTCCACGATTATTCGTTTGGCTTTGAACCACTGTTTCTGTTCCACTTAAAACTGATTCATATTGTTCTTCTAAATAACTTGTACCTACACGATCATTTAATGAATACCCTAGAGTTAATAAAGAACGCACTCTATCAGAAGGTAAACCTGTTGTTTCAGAAGATACAGAACCTAGAATTGTCTTCAACATATCTCCCATTGGGTATTCACGATCCCAATCTGAATCAATGTCAATCCCTTTTAACTCTCCAAGACGTTCACTAATACGAGCAACTTCTTGTTCTGTTACAGAATCATTTTTAATCGTAACGGTTGATAAGGCATAGGCACTATTCATCTTCGTAAAAATAGCAATTGCTTGTTTTTCACTATCAGAATAATTGATTTGTTCTTCTGTAATATGATCTAACTGCATCTCATAAGTCTTACTATTCGATAAGCCTTCTTTGGATGCTTTCTTTTTCTCTTCTGCTGTTAATAGCTTACTAGCTTCCTCCGGATGAGTTGCAAACCAATAATCTTTTAAATCTCTCTCTCTTAATTTACTAGTATCTACTGTAATAAACTCCGTTAATTTTTTAGCGGTTTCCAACATACTTGCTGTTGTAGCATCTGACGAACGTGTATAGTTCACTGCTAATTTTGGTTTATTTCCTACTAAAACTTTTCCTTTACTATCATAAATAGAACCCCTTGGAACTGCTTTTTTTGCAGTAGAAGTTTCTGTACGTTTCACTAAGGCGATGAAATCATCCCCTTTGACTAATTGAACATACGCTAATCGTCCGATTAATGCCATAAAAGAAAAAAACACAATAAAAAATAATAAATTTAATCGAAATGGAATATGTGATTTTTTCTTTATAGGACGATTTTTTCTTTTGTTAATCATGTATTCACATCCATCTTTTAATATTCACTGCTCCATTATAGCATAATTTAGAATTGGTTTAATAATAAATCTATCAGATTTTAAAATAATTTAACGAAATAAAATGGATTTTTAATCACTCTCTTTTTAAGAAAGTTACAAATTTAAATGTTCCTGCATTCTATTTTGTGATATACTTTTCATAAAAAGTTTATTGGAGGATGTTATGAAAAAGTTACCTTTAGCCTTTTCTGGTTGCCTTCTTGGGTTAGCTGGCGCTGGAAATCTTATATCCGACTCAATCCCTGAGTTATCTCATACATTAAGTATCATGGGACTAGTCTTATGGATTTATTTTCTTGTTACACATTTACTAGATTGGAAAGAAGCCCAACAAGAATTAAAGAAACCACCTGTTTTATCAGGAATGGCTACTTTCCCTATGGCAGGAATGATTTTAGCTACTTATGTTCTACGTACAGTTCCAAGTGTATCTCTATTAGCACAAGTTCTTTGGTGGTTCTCATTCCTATTAGATATTGGACTAATTACTTATTTTACAATTCAATTATTAACTTCAAAAGAAAAAATTTATGCTACGCCATCTTGGACCGTTTTATATGTCGGAATTGCTGTTGCTGCTTTAACCTATCCAGTTGTAGGAATTATTCAAATAGCCTATGCAACGATTCTATTTGGATTTCTCTTAACCTTTTATTTATACCCACGTATTTATAAAGATTTAAAGCAAAAGCCACTTCCTACAATATTATTAGGACAAGAAGGAATCTATTGTGCTCCTTTTTCCTTATTACTAGCATCATTAGTCCGTGTATGGGGACAACAGTTGCCAACATGGGGATTAATCATGATGATGATCGCATCTCAGGTATTTTTCTTATTTGTTTTAAGTCGTTTACCTTATATCTTAAAACATGGATTTCAACCTGCATTTTCAGCTTTAACATTCCCAACCATTGTTACTGCAACTTCCCTAAAAATGGCTCAAGGAATAATACAAAATTCCCTATTGAATTTATTTGTTACTGTCGAAATTCTCATTAGCTTAACCATTTTAATTTTTGTCTTATTTAGTTATCTAATCTGGGCGAAAAAATCTTCAATATAAAACAAGAAAAGAGGTAAACACTATTTTAAGTGTCTACCTCTTATTTTTATAAATTAACGTAAAGCTCCAATTGTCCGAGCAATTTCTTCAAAACTACTATTTGGTTGGATTTCAAATGTTCCTGCCAAAATATTTTCTGCAATATTATTTTCTAATAAATAATCTACAAATGCTTTAGAATCAGTGATAACTCCTGCTTCTTGTAATTTACGAGCAACATCACTTGAAACTTCTCCACTTTCAACTGTAATTGTTACAGGTTTATCTGCAACTTTAGCAGTTGTTTTAGTAGTTGTTTCAGTTGTTTGTGTAGCTTGCGTTGTAGCTGCAGTTGTTTCTTCAGTCGTTTTAACAGTATCTGTTACTAATGGTAAATGAACACTATCTAATTGACTTTTCAATGATTCAGGAACAAATGGCCATGCCACAGTTGCTAAAGCTAAGAAAATTGCTGATAAAAGGAAACCTACACCTAAAGAGCGAAATTTTGTTTTACTCATATTACCCCTCCTTAATGTGATCCTGATTCAAAATAGCTATCAATTACTAATTGAACAGTTGAAACTGGAACATTTAATTGTTCGGCAATTTCTTCATAAGAAGCACCATGACTAAATAGAGTCAAGATATGTTTACGAGTGATACTATGTAACTCTTCTTCCTCTTCTTCATGTTGTGAAAAAGTTGGTTCAGTAAATGTTGGTGTTGGTTCAAATACTGGTTGAACTTCCTCTTCTTTTTCTTCAAATCTTGGAGTGAAAGTTGGTTCTGGCTCAACTACTGGTTGTGGAATAAATGTAAATTCTGGTTCAGGTTGAGGAGTATGCTCAACAGGAGCACGATAAATAGGTGTTCCTTCCAACTCTTGAATTTTTTTCTTTAAAGAATACACTTCTCGATTTAATTCTAATAAGCCTTCACTTAATTCATCTAATTCATCTTCATATTGATTGTCTTTTAAGAACAATGAAATGAATAAGAAAAATACTGCTAAAGCTAATAATGCTACTACTACGATCCAAACGTGCATTTTCTCACCTCATTAAAAAATTTATTTATCTCTATTGTAAATAATGTTTGAAAAAATCGCAAGTTTATTTTATTACAAGCAGATTACAACTTTACTACTGAATCGTAATTTAAACTTGTAACTCTATCTAGCATTCCATTCTATTAATCTTGATGAATTTGTTTTTCTTTATGACTTAATACTAATAATTTTTGTCTTAAATCTTCTTCCATATTTGTTAATTCGACTTCCGCTTTTCTTCTTCTTGCTCTACCTTCTTGTTGAATCTTCAACGTTTCTTCTAATGTTTCAATTAAATCTTTTTGAGTTTTTTGTAATGTTTCTAAATCAATAATGCCTCGTTCATTTTCACGAGCAGTTTCAATTGTAGAAATTTTCAACATTTCTGAATTTTTTTGAATTAATTGATTTGTTGTTTCTGACACTTGTCTTTGTGCCGTTACGGCATCTTTTTGGCGTAATAATGTCATCGCAATTGCAATTTGGTTTTTCCATAATGGAATGGTTGTTGTAATCGATGATTGAATTTTTTCAGCTAATGCTTGGTTTGTATTTTGAATTAAACGAATTTGTGGTGCTTGTTGAATCGTCATTTGTCTCGTTAATTTCAAGTCATGATTTCTTTTTTCTAAGCGGTCTAGGAATTGTTCTAAGTCATTTACGACTTGTACATCCATTTGGTCTCCTGTTACACGTGCTTTTTCTAAAGCTTCAGGAATTAATGTCTCTTGTAATTCAACTAATTTTAATTCTCCCGCTGCAATATAAATATTTAAAGCATCAAAGAAATCTTTATTGCGTTGATATAATTGTTCCAATGATAAATTATCATTTAATAATCCATTTTTTTCATGGTCTAAACGAATCGCAATTTTATCGACTTGTGAGCCCACTTCTTGATATTTGGCTTGCATTTCATAAATACTCTTCTTAATTTTTCCAAAGAATTTTTGGAAGAATCCTTGATTTTCAGCTACTAAATCATTTGGGTCTGTTTCATTTAAACGCTCCATTAAGTCATTTAAAATATCCCCAATTTCTCCTGTATCTTTTGCTTGCACATGAGAAAGCATTTGATGAGAAAATTCCCCTAATTGTTTTTGAGCTGCAGCTCCATAACTAATAATCGCTTGTAAATTTGTTTCATCAATCTGCTTTGCTAATGCACGAGCTTGTTCTTGATGTTTTTCATCCAATGTATCGATTAATTTCTTTGGACTTGCTTCTGTTTGTGTTGCTGGAAAATCGTGAGACACTTCTGATAATGGAGTTACACTCACTTGTTCTCCAAATGGATTTTGAATTAAATCTTCTACTGTTGTTTGTTTTTCTGTCATGTATATTTCCTCCTAGAAATCTTCAAATTCTTCTTTTTGAGATTGCTTTTGAATATATTCCTTTTCTAAATTTAAATCACTAAAATCTTGTGCTTGGAATTTTTGATAGTCCGCTTCAATCTGTAGACAACAGTCATCTATGAAGTCCATTGTTTGATCCAACATTTGGTAAGTTTCCTGTGTTTTAGAAATATGTTGTTCGATTTCAATATATTTTCCCATCATTTCTTCTAAACCTGGCAAATACGTATTTAAAAATTTATCAACGGCATGTAATCGTTCCGGATGTTGGACAATTTCCTTGAAATAATCTTTTAAAACAGTGACGATTTGATAACGATTCGCAATCGCTTCTAGTTTATTATTTTGTTTTGTATAAGCTTCGATTTGTTGAATTTGAGTTTTTGCTCGATTCATTTTTTCTCTAAAGAAAGCAACATCACTTTCTGTTAAACCTGCTTTGTCATAAATTTCTTTTTGCTTCTCTGATGGGCCTTTTAATTCCTTTTCCTTCTGTAAATATGTTTTCCAATTTGGTGGATTCATTTCTTTACGGAATAGTACATAGAAAAATATTCCATAACATAATAAAATAAATAGAAACATTTCTGCAGAACTATGCATTCTTACAAAAACTCTTGAACTGACTGCTACAAAGAAAAATAGCTTAATAGCTTGAATAATATGTTTCTTCATAAGACTTCTCCTTTATCAACTCTCTTAGGAAAATTATAGCATATTCTCATCCCACGACAATGGGACAAAAGTATGATTTCGTAATTTCTCTAAATAAATACTATAGAAAAAATTTTGTAGTAGCAAAGGACGCCAGCAGCTTCGCATTGAGAATCTCATGGCTAAAATTTGAGCCTAGGGTCTCAAATTTTCCTCTAATAAAATCTGATTTATCAGCTTTTATTACTGCTAGTACAAGATTTTTTTCTTTAATATTTATTACGCTCTTCTTTTTAAAACGTTTTCAAATAAAGAGTTTTATATTATAATGTAAGTATAAAATAATAAAGGAGTTGGTTTTAATGTGTAAGATTAAGTCTTTGACGAAAGATGATAAATTGTTTTCAATCCTTCTTATTTGCTTTTTGCTATTTGATTATTTTATTAGTGGAAAATCCTTACTTTGGATTCTCTATTCATTTTTCATAGCAACAGGAGCTTACTATTTAGTATCTAAATCTCCTCTAAGTAATAAATTTTCTACTTTAGCAAAGAACATAATTGCTATTTGCTTAATGATTCTTTTAATCGCTCCTCCATTATTTATTTCTAAAAATAACTCTTGGATTTACCGAACAACTGAATATATGCAAGCAACACGTCATTTTGTAGAACTAGATAATTCAAGAATTCAAGAAAATATGAAGGATTTAAAGAGACAGCTTCGTTTTGTTTATGTTGGACGTGAAACTTGTCCGTATTGTAGGGAATTTGCTCCAAAATTAAAACAGACTGCAGGAAGTATTAATGCTACAATTTATTATATTAATACGGAAAATAAGACGGAAGAATTAGCGAAATTTGCAGAACAATATCATATTGATTCTATCCCTACTTTACTAATCTTTAAAGACGGTCAATTACAAGAAACTTTATCAAACAGCAGCGATATCAGCCTAAATGATTTAAAAGAATTTCTACAGAACCATAAGTAAATATTAAAGAAAAAAATTTTGTAACTTGCAAAGGGTGTGGGTGTAATGACTAAAGTTAAATTTTTAACTAAAGGGGATTGTATATTCTTAATTATTCTTTTAGCTTATATGATATTTAATTATTTCGTTAGTGAATTTTCACTACTATGGATTTTTTTACAATTTCTTGTAGCATCTGGATATTATTTTCTATTCCTAAAAGATCATTTTTTTAAAACTTGGAGCCCACGAAAAAAATTAATCGCATCCTATATTGGTGTTATTATAATGTTATGTTTTGTTAATCCTCGTATTCTTGTTTCAAATGACAATACTTTAGTTTATCGTTCTACTGAATATGTTCAGGCAACACGTCATTTTGTCCAACTAGAAAATTCGACTATTCAGAATGAAATGGATACTCAAAAGAGACAGATTCGTTTTGTTTATGTTGGACGTGAATCTTGTCCGTATTGTAGGGAGTTTGCTCCAAAATTAAGAAAGGCTGCTAGAAGTATTAATGCTACAATTTATTATATTGATACAGAAAATAAGACGGATGAATTAGCAAAGTTTGCAGAACAGTATCATATTGATTCTATTCCTACTTTATTAGTTTTTAAAGACGGTCAATTACAAGAAACTTTATCAAACAGTAGCGATATCAACCTAAACGACCTCAAAGAATTTTTTAAGAACCATAAGTAAATATTAAAGAAAAAAATTTTGTAACTTGCAAAGGACGCCAGCAGCTTCGCAAAGCGAATCTCATGGCTAAAAATTGAGCCTTGGTCTCAATTTTTACTCTAATAAAAACTGTTAAAACAGATTTTATTACTGCTAGTACAAAATTTTTTTCTTTAATATTTATTATCATTTCTAAACTATTTTTCGTCAAAGTACACTATACATGACATATAGACTCCTATCTTCCATCCTTGAACATTTACAAAAGAATCAAATCATGCTATAAATGTATATTATAAATTTTAAAAAGGAATGTATCTATTGTATAAAATTAATAACTTAACAAAAAATCAAAAATTATTTATAGTACTTGCCATTGTTATAGCATTGCTCCAGTATTTTTCCGGAAATTTTTCTTTATTTTTTACTTTTTTTAACATTCTTGTATTTCTAGGAATGTACTATTTACTTTTTATACATCCTACTGTTAGCAAATCAAGTATGAAAAAGAAAACTCTTATTGTTTTTGGTTATATTGTCATCATGATATCTTTTGTTAATCTATTCTTATTAATAAATCCTAATTTAATGTTTCGTTCAAGTGTGAATGTAGTAGCAACAAAACAATTTGTTAAAATAGATTCTACTAATATTCAAAATGATATAGAAAATAAAAAGAAAAAGATTAACTTTATCTACGTAGGTAGCGAAACTTGTTCAATTTGTAAAGAATTTGGACCAAAATTAAAACAAGCTGCTAAAGAGACAAATAGTACCATTTACTATATTGATACAGATAAGAAAACTGATTCATTAACGAAATTTATCGATCAATCTCAAATACAAACAATTCCAACTTTATTAGTTTTCAAAGATGGGCAATTACAACAAACTTTATTAATTGACGAAAATACGAGAATAGACTATCTTAAAGAATTTTTACACAATCATAAATATAATAGTATCGAATAACGAAAACCGACTTCTAAAAGTTAGCTATCTAACTAATAGAAGTCGGTATTTTTTCCATCTAGTCTAGTTATAGAAACATTAAATCCATTTCTTATAAATCAATCCTAGGTTAATATTATTTTTTTATTATTATAAAATTAAGATAAGACTTATATTAGTAGCAAACGTAAAAGAAGCCACAACAATTTGTGGCTTCTTTTACTGGAAACTTTGAGACCCAGGCTCAAAGTTTAGCCATGAGATTCGCTTTGCGAAGCTGCTGGCGTCCATTGCTACATATATTAAAGTCATATTCTAAAACATTAAATCCATTTCTTGTAAATTAAACCTAGGAATACAAAAAGTGAAACGATAGAAATCCCTACTCCTATCTTCCATCCTTCAGGTATGAAACTTAATTCAATTGTATGTTCCCCATTCGTAATTGCAAAACCTAGTAAACTATTCCAAATTTTTCTTGTTTCAACGACTTTTCCATCGACTTTTACAGTCCATCCTTTATCGTATGGAATCGAAGTAAACATAACACTACTATCATCTGTAATCGTAACTGTTCCACGAATATGAGAGTTATCCCAATGAGTTAATTGAATTGCTTGATTTTGGCGTTCTTGAATAAATTGATTTGCAACTGAACGATAAGTTTTTGCTAATCTAACGCCAGTAAAAGTATATTCTTCATCTGTATTCACTTCAATCTTAAATTCAATAGACTTTCCTTGGGACTGCGAAGCAATATTTACTAATTGAGTCGCTTGATAATTATTTAAGAAGTGATATTCCTCTCCATTGAGATACATCTTAATATTATTTTTATCATTTTTTGAAAAGCGTGTTGGTAAAGTTACCCAATACTCTTCATCTGTTTGAGGAGTAAAACGGTACGTTATGCTAGCTGGTTTTGACGAATCAATTCTTTGATACGTCTCTGCTCTTTCAACTGCTAAAAAATTATCAGTTGTAATTTCATTTGCTGCTAACATCTCCAAATATTTAGAGTCTTCTCCTAATTGAGCTTCTGTAATTTTATTATAGTTTTGAATCGGTTGATTCATTCTTAATTCTAATGAAGCTAATTTTTCATTCACTCCAAATGCTATTGGAAGAGTTTGTGGAATTTGAAATACCTCTGTTCTCTCCTCTTCATAAATTACAGGAGTATTTTCTGTAATATCTAAACGAGTCGCATATTTTCCAAACACATACATTTTACTTGTATCTGGATAATCCTTCGTATAGACCGGTTTAGGCGTCATCCAATATTTTAAACTGAATAATGCATCACTTAATGGTGTTCCATAATAGTAAGTCGTTGCATTAATCCCGTTATTTCCTAATTGTTCAAATAAATCTCTTGTTGAATTTTCCAAATTAGAACTAAACACCGACATTCCAGGATAATCCGCCATAAATGGATCATTTTTACTTAAATGGAAGCTTCCATGAATACGATAAAATTCTTTATCATTTGGGCGAATTGGAGCTACTGCTGTTTGTAATTGTTTTACAGCATCTTGATATTTATACGCATCCGTATACCCTACTCTCGATTGAACAATCGTTGCATTCATCATTAATTCAATTGCGGTTACTGCTGCCAAAAAGGCCCATCTTTTATGAATTTGTGGCCACACTAAAATAGATAACATCACAAAAATCAATGCCAATGTCGCAATTTTTTGTGGAACAATTAAGAAGGAATACTGTCTTGTCATCACTAAAATGAAAATTAAAATCATGACTCCAGCGACTATTAATGATTTTTTCCAATTTAATTGCTCGACTTCTCTTAAGGATAAATAAGCTAGATAAACGAAGAAAAATGCCATAATCCAAGAAAATCGATAGAAGAATCCTGCCGGATTTTGTCCCATATGCCATAATTTACTTGTAAATTCATGAACACAAGATAGGATAAAAACAATTAAGACACCTAAAGAAGCTATTTTTTCTCTTTTTTGAATGTTAGAACTTAAGAAATAATAAACTGTTCCTATCATTCCTAGCGTTCCCACATAAATATTCGGTAAATTTGGGCCTGCTGGCCAAGAAGAATTATCAAATGCTCCTAAAAATAATTTAGAAAAAATATCAAAAGGATCAATTTGTAATTTCCATTCAAATAATAATTTACTTTCAAGTCCACCTTTAGTAGAAACTAAGCTCATTAAAATTGGAACAATAATAAAGGCCACTAAACCAACTGCTAAAATAGAATATAAGCCTAGTTGAAGCAATTGAATAAACCCTTGTTTAAACGTTCTATCTTTTGATTTGAATAAATAAAACAATGCATAGATGACTACAAAAATACAAATCATATACCCCATGTAAAAATGCAGTAATAAAGCTAAAGCTAACAATAGGACATAGCGTTTGGCACCTGTTCTATCCAACACTTCTTCTACACCCATTAATACAAGTGGCAACATAATCATCCCATCATAAAAGATAGGATTCATTTGATAACTGACATTAAAACCATTCAGAGCATACAAACTTCCAAATATAGGAAGAAATTCAGGATTTTTTTCTAAACCATTATATCGCTTCACAAAAAAATGTGTCCAAGTAAGTCCCATTACTCCATATCGAAGACCAATGGTTAACATAACTGCCCATTGAAAATTTTGTTCTGAAAAGAAGAAATACAATACATTAAATGGACTAATTAAATTAAATCCCCAAATACCCAGCATTCCTCCGCCAATGGATTTTGAAAAGGAATAGAAAAAGCTATTCCAATCCCCATTTAAGAAGAAATGTTTCAAATAAGCATATAAACCAATATATTGCGCATTAAAATCTACTGCCATTAGTGATTTTGCACCAAATGGGAAAAATCCATTAATAATCCACGAAACAAGCATAATGCCAATTGGTAGGAAGAAACTCGTTAAGTAAACTACTTTCTTTTTACTCATCTTTCTCCTCCTCAAAATTCGTTTTATCCACTAAATAATGAGGACGTTTTTTCACTTCATAATAAATTTTCCCGATATATTCTCCTAAAACTCCAATAGAGATTAACTGAATTCCACCTAGTAAAACAACTGCAAAAATCGTTGTAAAATAACCACTCACTAAGGAAGTTGGATCAATCATATATTTAATGAACATCCACACGATATATAGCACAGATATTAATAAACAACCTAATCCCAAATTAATACACGCACGTAATGGTTTATCATTAAACGATAAAATCCCTTGAATAGCATAATTCCATGAAAATTTTAAGGAATATTTTGTTTCTCCTATTTCACGAACATGATTTTCATATTCAATTACTTTTTCCTTGAACCCAATCCATGAGAAAAGCCCTTTTGAAAAACGATTGTATTCATTCAATGATAAAATCGCTCGTACTGCTTTTCGACTAAATAAGCGAAACTCAGAAATTCCATCCGTTAAAGGTGTATCCATTAGTCGATTGGCTAATTTATAAAAACGATTCGCTAGAAAAGTACGAAATTGACTTTCACCTGTTCTTGTTCTACGACCACTGACGACATCATAGCCTTCTCGATAAGCTTCAATCATTTGCGGAACAAGTGCAGGTGGATGCTGTAAATCCCCATCCATTAAAATAACGGCTTCCCCCGTTGCGTATTGTAATCCAGCAATTGTTCCAGCTTCTTTCCCAAAATTACGACTAAAACTCAAATAGCGAACTCTCTCATCAATTTTGGCAATTTCTACTATTTTTTCAAAAGTTTTATCCTTACTTCCATCATCAATTAAAATAATTTCAAATTCTTCTTTTGTTTGTTGATTTAGTACACGAACTAATTCACTGTACATTTTTTCAATCATTCTTTCCTCGTTATAAAAAGGAATTACTACTGATATTTTCATATTTTCTCCTTGATAAATATAATCTTCCTAAATATCATACCATGTTTTAATTTTTTTGAGTATTAAAACAACAAAAAACTATCAATCGTCCTAAGTTTCCCTCTAATGATTGATAGTTTCTAAAGTATATTTTTAAATTAAAAGTGTTCTTGTTTTTTAATCCATCTCCGTATCCCTATAATTCCAAAGACAAGCCATAGAAATACAATTAAAAAGCAAATCATAAAAAATTCTTCTGGCAATACTTCGATAATTGGATCTAATTTTGGATCAAATATCCATGCTGAATTATGGAAAAATAATTCATGGAATTTTACAAAAATAACATCAAAAAAGCTCACTAAACAGACGACAAATAATAGTGTTGCATACAATATTCCTTTTAAAGGAGTAAGTAATAGGAATAATTTTCTTTCTTTTTTCAACCTTCTTATCAAAACAAGTGAAACAATCGTAGAAATCACTGCAATAACAAAATTAATCATAAATAAACGTTTCACTTCTTCAAAGTGAAATAATCCTTGAGGAGAACTTGGAAAATCTGGCATGACTAATTCCTTAATCCAAGGTCTTGTTAAATAAGAAATTAAAACATGATAATTTTCCATTAATTTTGCTGTAGAAATTCCACTGTGCTGTTCTAAGCCAAATAATAAAATGACTCCTCGAAATAGTGGTTCAAAAAAGATGACAAAGGTAATCGCTGTACTTAATAAGAACAGTGCTAAAACGATAGAAAAACTCCATCTTCTAATGTTTGTTGACATTCCTATACCTTCCACTCACTTAAATTATTCACTAGATGCGTAGGCTGTGCTACTCCTTCTAAATCTTCTCTTGTAGAGAATCCTGTTAAAACCATTAATGTATCCATTCCATACTGAATTCCAGCTTGAATATCTGTTTGGTAGTTATCTCCAACCATTGCAATATCTTCTTTAGTAAAATGTTGCTCAGGATATTGTTGATTTAAATAGTTTAAAGCGGATTCCATAATAATACTACTTGGTTTTCCCATCACAATTGGCTCTTGTTGTGTTGACATTTTTAAAAATGCTGTAATAGAACCTGATCCTGGAATAAATCCTTTTTCACTTGGAAGATTAGAGTCGATATTTGTTACAACAAATTTTGCTCCCGCACGAATGGCTAAAGTGGCCGCTTCTAATTCAGCATAAGTTGTATCACGATTTAGTGACTGTAAAACAACATCTGGATTTTCCCCTACAAGTTCATATCCTCTTTCTACTGCTTGAGATTTTAATGCTTCTTCTCCGACAATCATTAATTTTTTGCCAAAGTTTTGACTTTCTAAAAAGTCCATAGCTGCTACTCCACTTGTATAGACTTCATTTTTAGTCACTTCTACTCCATAATTTTCTCTCAAATTATCAGCAACTTGTTGTGGAGTTTTGGTAGCATTATTCGTTACAAATAAAAATGGAATATTGGCTTCCTGCAAGCGACGAATAAAGTCTTCTGCTGTTGGAATACGTTCTTTTCCTTTATACATTGTTCCATCTAAATCAATAAAATATGCTTTATACATGCTTATTTCCCTCTTTTTTGTGGTTTTTCTCGAATATCAAATCTCTTATTAGGATGATTATTTTTTTGTTTCATTGGTGTATTTTTTTGATATTTTGTTTGTTCCACTTCTTTTATTGAGAAATTACGTCCTTGACGTTTATTTTTCAATGTTTGTGGCGAAGATTGCTTATTATCCATATGCAAACTTTCTTTATGCGTCATTTCTTTCAACCCAAAATCTTGTTTTGGTGATTCTTTCATATCAAAATTACGTTTTTTAGGTGTAAAACGATTATTTTTTTGCGTATTTCCTTTAAAGTTCTTATCTTCCACTCGTTCATTATTAAAACGCTTATTATTTCTTTTTTGTTGTTTATTTTTTGGACGTTTTGGAATTCCTTCATCTTCTAGAGCTACTGGTTTTACGTTTGGATCTCTCTTTAATACAAAATAACGACATCCAAAATTACAAAATTCATATATATAATCTTGTAGGTAAGCAATATCCTTATCTGGAGTTGATAGTCTATTTTTTGACTCATAAAATCCTTTTAGACGTAATTTTTCATGTCCCCAATCTCCAACAATATACTCATATTTGTCAAAAATATCTTGATAACGTGCATTAAAGGCATCTAATTCAAAACCTTCACGATAATCTTCAACAATTTCATAATGTACTTCTTTAATTTTCACATGAGTTTCGTCTACCCAAAATACGACACGTTCTACTTCCTGTTCTTGAGGTGCGACGATTTCTTCTAAAACTTCATTTAATTCATTCACAGTTGTTTCTTCTTTTACTTCGCTCATATAAATTCCTTTCTTCTTAATTTTCTAGATTGTCAAACCATTCTGCTCTAGTTAGCTGTTGTAAATCTTGTGGTGTTAATTCCATTTGTATTCCTCTCTTACCTGCTGAAACTCGAATCGTCTCTTGTTCTTTAGCACGTAAGTCAATATAAGTTGGAAAACTTTTCTTCATTCCCACAGGTGAACAGCCACCTCTAATATATCCTGTTAAACTTTCTAATTGAGATACTGGGATTAGCTCTACTTTTTTGTTTTTAGATGCTTTTGCTAAAGCTTTTAAATTTAATTCATGGTTAGCTGCAACACAAGCTACTAAATAACCTGTTTTATCTCCGTGTAATACAATTGTTTTATATACTTGCTCCACTGAAATGCCCATTTGTTCACTCACATGAACGGCATCCAAATGTTCTTCGTCCCATTCATATTCAAAAATTTGATACTGAACTTTTTGACGTTCTACCATACGAATGGCATTTGTTTTTATATTAGCTTTCTTTTTCATAATCTCCAACTCCTACTGCATTAGTGTATCATATTTTCGCTTGAAAATCAGTTAGATTTCCCTAAAACATTCCTTACACAAAAGAAAACCGTAGAGAAAGAAACATTCTCGTTCTTCCTCTACGGCTATTTTAATTAGAATAATGATTTTAATTCAATCGATGGATGTTTGTCTTTAAACCAATTTAACGCAAATTGATTTTCAAATAAGAATACTGGTTGGTCAAATCTGTCTCGACATAATAAGTTACGACTTGAAGACATATTTGGATCTAAGTCTGCTTCATCAATCCAACGAGCAATTTTACTTCCGATTGGGGTCATCACTACTTCCGCATTATATTCATTCATTAAACGGTATTGAAATACTTCAAATTGTAGTTGACCAACAGCTCCAAGAATATATTCACCAGTATGGTAAGTTTTATATAATTGGATGGCTCCTTCTTGCACTAACTGCTCAATTCCCTTATGGAATGATTTTTGTTTCATCACATTTTTTGCAGCCACTTTATTGAATAATTCCGGTGTAAATTGTGGCAGTGGTTCAAATTGAATTGCTTGTTTACCACTATAAATCGTATCTCCAATTTGGAAATTTCCTGTATCGTATAACCCGATAATATCCCCAGCAACTGCTGCTTTGACGGTTTCACGAGAATCTGCCATAAATTGCGTTGTATGAGATAATTTCATTTTCTTTTGAGAACGATTTACGGTAATATCCATTCCCGGTGTAAATTCTCCTGAACAAATTCTGACAAAGGCAATACGATCTCGGTGAGCCGGATTCATATTTGCTTGAATTTTGAAAATAAATCCACTAAATTGTTCTTCTAATGGTTCAACTTTTTCTCCAGATTCTGTTTTCTTAGCTGAAGGACTTGGTGCAAAATCCACAAAGGCATCTAAAAATGTTTGTACACCAAAACCTGTTAAGGCAGATCCGAAGAATACTGGTGTTAATTTTCCATTCGCAATCGCTTCTTCACTAAAATCATTTCCTGCTTCTAATAATAATTGAGCATCTTCAATGGCTTGTTCATATAAAGTTGATTGTTTGAACGCATAATCCCCTTCAACTTCTCCATCTTCATTTAATGGTAAGAAGTCATTATCCCCATTTTCTTCAGGATGCATTAGTTCTACACGCTTATTATAAATATCGTATAGCCCTAAAAATGTTTTTCCCATCCCCATTGGCCAGTTCATTGGATAAGCATCAATACCTAATACTTCTTCTAATTCGGCAATCAACTCTAATGGTTCACGACCATCACGGTCTAATTTATTAATAAATGTAAAAATTGGAATCCCACGCATACTACAAACTTCGAATAATTTCTTCGTTTGAGGCTCAATCCCTTTGGCACTGTCAATAACCATGACTGCACTATCTACCGCCATTAATGTACGATACGTATCTTCAGAGAAATCTTCGTGCCCTGGCGTATCTACGATATTAATATGGTTTCCATCATATTCCACTTGCATCACAGAACTTGTTACAGAAATCCCACGTTGTTTTTCAATTTCCATCCAGTCTGATTTTGCGAATTTACCAGTCTTTTTCCCTTTAACAGTACCGGCTTGACGAATCGCTCCACCATATAATAGTAATTGTTCAGTAATCGTTGTTTTCCCCGCATCCGGGTGAGAAATAATAGCAAAAGTCTTACGTGAAGAAACTTCTGCAGCTAATTGATTTGACATGTATATATCTCCACTTCTATATTTTTTCTTAAACGTTTCTTTAGTATTATAGCCGATTTTGCAGTTTTTGAAAAGCAAGGTCTTATGCATTTTCACATTTACAAGAAATTAAAATTCTTTATCATTCCATCCTATACTCCATTGGTTTTATCATTTTTTTGTGCTATCATACTTACATCAAGGAGGGATCATATGACTCAATCATTAACCATTGCATATATTAGTTTAACAGGCAATACTTATAGTTTTGTCACAAAATTAGTCGAGTATTTTAAATTTCAACAATCCTCTTTACAAATCCAATTAATCAATGTTAAAGACATCATTCGGGATCATACAGAATTTTTTGAATTAGAACAACCTACGATTGCATTTCTTCCAACTTATTTAGAAGGTGGAAATGGCGTAGATACAGGCTATACTGAAATTCTCACCAATCCTCTCGGAGACTTTCTTGCCTACAATAACAATTACAAAAAATGCTTCGGCATTGTCGGTAGTGGAAATCGAAACTTTAACAAGCAATTTTGTTTAACCGCTCGCCAGTATTCTGAGCGATTCCACTTCCCTGTATTAGATGAATTTGAATTACGTGGCACTCAAAGAGATATCGAACGAATTGGACAAATGATACTTGAAAAATTGAATACTATATAGAAAACGAGACGATTAAATCGTCTCGTTTTTTTACTCTTTATGAAATCGTCCATGTCCCCATCTTTTTAGTACTAGATTTTAAAGCGTTAGCGATTGAAGCATCAACTTCTAAACTTTCTAATTCTTTTGGAATCACAATTTTTTCTAAGAAAATAGTTGATTCATCTACAAATCCTTCTTGTATAAATCTATTATCCTTTAGAACATACTGTGTAGCAATTCTACTAGCTGAAGAAACTGTATCCCGTATTTCTAATAGATTTTTCGATAGTTTATAAGAATCATTCCCCATTTGAACATAAATAAAATTTCTATCCTTTCCTAGATAAACGATTCCTTCTTGAAGTTGAGTCTTTTGATACAATTGGTCAGGATATTGATTGGGATTATTTTTTCTACGATAACTTTCCTGTTCAACAACAGAATAATGTTCTTTTGAAAATGGCTTTCGTACATACTCACGCACAGCTGGGGTTAGTTGGCTCATCCACTGAATGGTAGAATGGTAGTTTACAAAATTTCTCCCTAAATATATTCCAGTTGGAATGATTAAAAAAATTGCTAATAGAAGACTAATAATCTTTTGCTTTTTATTCGCATACAAAAGCATCACCAGCAAAAAGAATAATGTTAAAGCTATTCCAATAACTCCTAACCAAAACTTGTCATAGTAAAAATTTTCAGCATCTATAAATGTTTGATATACATCTACTTCATTCATAAAATTCTCCCCTTTAATACCATTCATTATACTTCTAACAGGAATTCTTGAAAAGGATCTATACAAATATATTTATAAAAAAATCCTGTCGGTGATTTCTCACCAACAGGATTTGTCGAATCATTATAGAACTTTTATTCTAATATTACTCTTCTTCTTTTTTCTTTGATGTAGCTACAAGACCTAGACTTGCTAACACAGTCATTGCTACTGAACCAAAGATTGAAATTTCATTACCCGTACCAGTATTTGGTAATACTTTTTGATTTGAAGCTTTTGATTCTTGAGATGTATTTGAAGGATTTTCTTTTACATCTTCCGTTTGAGTTACAGTAGGTTGTTCTGAATTATTAGAAGGTACTACTTTTGGTTTTGAATCTTCTTGAGTATTATTTTGTTGTTTATCCTCTTTAAAGCTTTCAACAACTTCAACTGGGACAAATACCGTTACTTCTGTTCCATCAGGTAATCTTAAAGTTACTTTAGCAAATGTTCTACCTAATGTATTTATATCAGGTAAGTCTACACTAATGACTGTAACACTCTCCGGTAAGTTTAGTTTAGCAATGATATCAGCTTGAGTAATTGCTTTACCAACTTCAACTTTTACGACTCCTGTAATAGATGCTTGAATGTAGGCTTCAATGTTGAAAGTTGGGCGATCATAAACTAGTGATTTTTGATCTAATTGATATAAGAAAGTACGTAAAACTTTTTCTAATTCTGCTTTTGTTCTTGCTTTATCAATGGCAGTTAATGCTTCTTGTTTTAAACGTTCAACTTCAACAATTGCTTTTGCCTTTTCTTCAGCTGATAAGTTTGGATTTGCTTTAATACTTGCAATTTTTTCAGCTGCAGCAGCTTCTACCGCTGCTTTCGCTTCATTCACATCTTTTTTTCCGAATGGATTCACTGCTTTAATCGCTGCTTCGCCTTTTGCTTCTGCATCATTTACAGCCTCTTGCGTTGCTGCTTTTTGGATGGCTTCTACTGCTTCATTATATGCTTTTTCTACAGCAGTTTTTGCTGCAGCTTTTTCCTCAACTGATAAAGTAGTATTCTTATCGATTTCTGCTAACTTGGCATCTTTTATCACTTTGATTGCTGCCAAGGCTTTTTCTTTTCCAACTGGATTCACTGCTTTAATTGCTGCTTCACCTTTTGCTTGTGCAGCATTTACAGCTTCTTGCGTTGTCGCTTTTTGGATTGCTTCTACTGCTTCAATTGCTGCTTTGGCTACTTCTGCTTTGGCTGCGGCTTTTTCGTCATCTGATAAGCTAGTATTCTTGTCGATTTCTGCTAATTTAGCTTCTGCTGCTGTTTGAATGGCTTCCAATGCTTTTTCTTTACCGATTGGATTTACTGCTTTAATCGCTGTTTCGCCTTTTGCTTGTGTAGCATTTACAGCTTCTTGTGTTCTGCTTTTTGGATGCCTTCTACTGCTTCGATTGCTGCTTTGGCTACTTCTGCTTTGGCTGCGGCTTTTTCGTCATCTGATAAGCTAGTATTCTTATCGATTTCTGCTAATTTAGCTTCTGCTGCTGTTTGAATGGCTTCCAATGCTTTTTCTTTACCAATTGGATTTACTGCTTTAATCGCTGATTCGCCTTTTGCTTGTGCAGCATTTACAGCTTCTTGTATTTCTGCTTTTTGGATGCCTTCTACTGCTTCGATTGCTGCTTTGGCTACTTCTGCTTTGGCTGCGGCTTTTTCTTCAGTTGATAAGTTTTTGTTCTTATCGATTTCTGCTAATTTAGCTTCTGTTGTTGTTTGAATAGCTTCCAAGGCCTTTTCTTTTCCTACTGGATTCACTGCTTTAATCGCTGTTTCACCTTCTGCTTTGGCTGCATCTACTACGTCTTGTGTAGTTGCATTTTGGATTGCTTCTACTGCTTTAATTGCTGCTTTTGCTACTTCTGCTTTGGCTGTAGCTTTTTCTTCAGCTGATAATTTATCATTCTTATCGATTTCTGCAATTTTTTCTTCTGCTGCTTTTTGAATAGCATCTAATACTTTTTCTTTGCCGATTGGATTTACTGCTTTAATCGCTTTTTCACCTTCTGCTTTAGCTGCATCTACTGCGTCTTTTGAATCTGCTTTTTTAATAGCTTCTACTGCTTCAATAGCTGCTTTTGCTACCTCTGCTTTTGCCGCTGATTTTTCTTCATCAGATAACTTAGTATTATTATCAATTTCTTGTTCTTTCGCTGCTTTTTCAGCATTAATAGCTGTAATTGCTGTTTCTTTTTCGATAGCTAGTTTTCCATTTTCTTTTGCAGAGTTGATACCCTCTTCAGTTGTTGCATTATCAATAGCATCTGTTGCATCTTTTGCTTCTTTAGCTACTTTTGCTTTTTCTTCCGCCTTTTGTTCTTGCGTTAAGCTTGTACTAGCTTCAATAGCATCCGTCGCTTTTTTAGCAGCATCTGCAATTTCTTTTTTAGCAGCATCTCTGTCAATATCTTTCAATGACTCTGCCGCTTTATCTAAAGCTGTTTTCGCTGCATCTACTTTTGCTTGAGCTGCTTGAACTTCTGCTTTAGATGCATTATTTTCTTTTGCTAATACTGCTGCAGCTTCATTTTTAGCCACTTCTAATTGATCTTTTAATTTTTCAAATTCTGCTTCATATACTTTAATACTATCTGCTGTTTTTCCAGTTGTATCAACTTTTTTCAACGCATCAGAGTCTGTTTTTAATTTAGCTTTTTCTTCTGTTGTTGCTGCTACAATTAAACCATCTTTAGCTTGTTGTAAAGCTGTTTTTTTGGCATTTACTTTCTCTAAAGCTGCAGATACTTGTTCTGGTGTTGCGTTTTCATCATTAATCACTGTCAAAGCTGCTGCTATTTCAGTTTTTGCTGCTTCTTTTGCAGCATTATACGCTTTTGCAGTATCAGTTGTTTTTCCAGGAGTTAGATCTTCATTCACTAAAGCATCTAATTCAGCTTTTGAATTCGTTAATCCTGTTTTATCAGTTTTCAAGCTTGATTGTTTAGCTAACAAATCTTGTAAAGCTTGCTTGAAATTAGGTGTTCTAGCAGCAGGATTTGCTAATAGTGCTTTAACTTTTTCTAATTCTGCTTCATAATCTTGAATTGTTTGAGAAGTTTTACCATTTTTATCTGCTGATTCTGTAGCTTTTAATTTATCATAAATTCTTTGTAAAAGATTTCTCGCTACATTACTAGTATCTTGAGCAATAGAAAAATCTAATCCCGTAACAGGTACTGAATATTTTTCATCCCATGCTTGATAACTCATCCCTGTACGATTTTGATCAGCTAAACTAATTCTAACTTTATAATGATCTGCACCTTTAGGTAATGCAATAAGCTTACTTGTAAATGTACCTGATTCACCATTAGGCAAATTCTCTGGTTTTGCCATTAATTTTTCTGCTTCACTTTTTCCAATAAAATCTACACGTTTAGTATTATCTACACCACTATCTATTGTAGTAGTATTCGGCGTATTAGAAATTTTAATTTTTGCTTTATTTTTCCCATCCGTTGCTTTTGTAACAATTTTTTTGTCATCATTTGCGTCTTTTGAGGGATCAAAAGTTGTTTCATATACTAATGTTTCTTGATTTCCTGTAATACTATATACTTGAACTTTATAGTTAGCTTTAGAACCATCACTATCTCCAACATAACCTGGCTTAAACTTAACTATTACATCAGAACCATCTAAAGTTGAATAAGCTGTAAATGTTTTTTCAATCCCTTTATATCTAGCAACATTCTTGGTAACTCCTCCAGCTACTCCAGTTGGTTTATATACACTACCATCCCAAGCTGTTTCATCTCTATTTGCTCTAGTTATACTCTTTGAAAGTAGTAAAGTGTACTCTGTTCTTCTATCAAATGCTTGCTCTTGTAACCAAACAGTATCATCTAAAGTTGAGTTAATTGTTTCTAAAGGATAAACACCTTCTGCAGTTTTTCTAGCAATAGCAAATTTACCACCCTCAACTGCTTTCCATCCACCAAATTCATCAATTTCTTTAACAGTACCTACTTCAACATCTTTTGTTGCACCAATACTATCAATATCTTTAATTTTATCATTATTTTCGATATGTTCTGCTAATTCTTTTAATTTTTGAATTAATTCAGCTAAACTAGCATTCTCAGATGGTGCAGTATATGTTTGGTTCGCAGATGGGTCATCATTTGTAGTAGCCGTATCCGCGCGGAATAGCTTATTTTTATTCAATGCTTTTCCATTACGTTCATCTCTAGAACCTGAGTTGGCAATCGAGTTAGATTCTGAAGCTTTCTCAGTATTTGTTGCTTTTTTACCTACAGTAGCTTTTCCATTTGTCGTATCTACTGCTGGTGCTTCTTTTTTCTCTTCTGGTTTTGTTTGTAATTTTGTTGTTGCTACAATTAAATTAGCGTGTGCTTGTGATAATTCAGCTTGTGTTTTTGCATTGTTTAATACAGATTTTGCTTCACCTAAAGCTGTTTTTAATTGATTCACACTATCTTCTGTTTTATTAGCGTATGTACCTTTAGCAAACTTGTCTTCAATTTCTTCAATAAGTCTTGTTAAGCTTATTTTATCTAAAGTTTCTTCAGTATGATTTTCATTTTTCTTTGCTTCTTCTTTATTTGTAACAGTATTGTGTTCTCCATTTACATGTTGAACTTCACTCGCAGAAACTGCAGCACTACCCATGAATAAATACAAGGATGCAATCGCTACTGATGCAGCCCCAAAACTTACTTTTCTAATCGAATAACGTAATTGTTTTTCTTGATATTCTTTACTTTGAAACAATAATATCTCCTCCTTGTTTTGAAATCGTTGTCATTTATATTCTATAATAAATAATATTCACAATACAAATGATAACCTTTATTGTGAAATTTTTTTAGTTTAGAAATACAAAAAACGTGACTCTTTGGCATTCCAAAAAGTCACGCTTAATTATTCTAACTATTAATTATTCTCAGCTTCTGCTTGTTTTTTACGTTTATTTGCTTTTTCACGCTCACCTTTGTTTAAGATTTGTTTTCTTAAACGAATAGTTTCTGGTGTGATTTCGCAATATTCATCATCTGATAAGAATTCTAATGATTCTTCTAATGATAATTTCTTCGGTGTTTTAATCACAGAAGTTTGGTCTTTCGTTGCTGAACGAATATTTGTTTGTTGTTTTGCTTTCGTAATATTAACCGCTAAGTCATTTTCACGAGAGTGTTCCCCAACAATCATTCCTTCATAAATTTCTGTACCTGGTTCAGTAAAGATAACTCCACGGTCTTCTACACCCATAATTCCGTAAGTTGTTGATTTACCAGTATCTGTAGATACTAATGCACCATTTCTACGTCCGCCAATATTTGCAGCAATATATGGTAAATATTGATCGAATGTGTGGTTCATAATTCCGTATCCACGAGTCATTGATAAGAACTCTGTTGTATATCCTAATAATCCACGAGCTGGTACTAAGAATACGATACGAACTTGTCCATTTTCACTATGTTGCATATCTTGCATTTCACCTTTACGGTTACTTAATGATTCAATAATTGAACCCATATATTCTTCTGGAGTATCAATTTGTACACGTTCAAATGGTTCACATTTTACGCCATCAATTTCTTTAATAATTACTTCTGGACGAGATACTTGTAATTCATATCCTTCACGACGCATATTTTCAATTAAAATTGATAAGTGTAATTCTCCACGCCCTGATACAATCCATGCATCTGGTGAATCCGTTGGTTCTACTTTTAAAGATACGTCTGTTTGTAATTCACGCATTAAACGTTCTTCGATTTTACGTGCTGTTACGTATTTTCCTTCACGTCCTGCAAATGGTGAGTTATTTGTCAAGAATGTCATTTGTAATGTTGGTTCATCAATGTGTAACACTGGTAATGATTCTTGTACATCTACTGGTGTTACAGTTTCCCCAACGAAGATATCTTCCATTCCTGAAACAGCGATTAAGTCTCCTGCTTTTGCTTCATTGATCTCTAAACGGTTTAAGCCGAAGAAACCAAATAATTTTGTAACACGGAAGTTTTTCTTCGTTCCATCTAATTTTAATAGAGATACTTGGTCCCCAACTTTTACAGTTCCACGGAATACACGACCGATACCAATACGTCCTACATAATCATTATAGTCTAATAATGATACTTGGAATTGTAAAGGCTCATCTGAATTATCAATTGGTGCTGGAATATGTTCAATAATTGTATCGAATAAATAGTCCATTGTTGGTTCTTGGTCTGCAGGATTATCTGACATACTAGAAGTTCCGTTTAGGGCTGAAGCATAAACTACAGGGAATTCTAATTGATCATCATCTGCTCCTAATTCGATAAATAATTCTAATACTTCATCGACTACTTCTTCTGGACGAGCAGCGTCACGGTCGATTTTATTCACTACTACGATTGGTGTTAAATGTTGTTCCAATGCTTTTTTCAATACAAAACGTGTTTGAGGCATTGTTCCTTCATAAGCATCTACAACTAAAACTACACCGTCTACCATTTTCATGATACGTTCTACTTCTCCACCGAAGTCCGCGTGTCCTGGTGTATCCATGATGTTAATACGAGTACCTTTATATTGAACAGCAGTATTTTTTGCTAAAATCGTAATACCACGTTCACGTTCAATATCATTTGAGTCCATTGCACGTTCTGATAATTCTGTACGTGCATCTAATGTTTCTGATTGTTTTAATAATTCGTCTACTAATGTTGTTTTACCATGGTCAACGTGAGCGATAATGGCAATATTACGAATATCATTTCTTAATTTCATGTTTTCCTCCAATTTGTAACAAAATGAAAGTGATGGAATACGCTTAAAAATGGAATTTCCATCACTCAAACCTCTTTTCAACTCAGAAATTATACTACAAAAATCTCACAAACTCAATTCATATGATTATTTAACACATAGTTTTGTACTATTTTTTTCACATCGAGTAAGAATTGATTTCATTTTAACTTCTTTACTTGCCTAATTCTTCTGTTCTTTGTTTAGCACATCTAGTCGCTTCGATGATACTAGATCTAAATCCTGTTTGTTCTAATGAAATTACTCCAGCTATTGTTGATCCTCCTGGGCTGCAAACTTTTTCTTTTAAAATAGCTGGATGCTCCTTCGTTTCACCAACCATACTTGCGGATCCTTTTACTGTTTGAGTCGCTAATTGCAGCGCAACTTCTCTAGATAAGCCCATACTCACTCCTGCTTCTGCTAATGCTTCAATAAAGATATAAACAAAAGCTGGGCCACAACCTGCTAATGCTGTAGCAGCATCGATTTGAGATTCCGGTAATTCTATTAGTAAACCTGCACTTTGAAGCAAACGAACAAATTCCTCTTTATACGATGTAGTCACATTTTTCCCAAGAGAAAAACTAATCACACCTTCTGCTACTTGTAGTGGTGTATTTGGCATCATACGAATCCAACGATGACGCGTATCTGTCATTGACTCTAATTGTTCTAAAGTCACTCCAGCAGCCATACTAATCAATAGGATAGACTCTCGTTGGTGTAAAATCTTCTTATTTTCTTCTAATAACTCTTGAATTTGATTTGGTTTTACTCCTAAAAAAATCACATTTGCTTGTTCAAAAACTTGTCTATTAGTAACTGCTGTAGCGTTTAATTTTTCTGCTAAATTTACTGCCTTTTCATGAGTACGGTTAGCAAGTAATAGTTGATAAGTTTCATGTTTAGCCGCAATTGTCGCAATGACGCTTCCCATATTTCCTAAACCGATGATTCCAATCGTTTTCATCTTATCTCACCTGACCTTCTCCATACACAATGTATTTATAAGTTGTCATTTCTTTTAACCCCATTGGCCCTCTAGCATGTAATTTTTGAGTGGAAATTCCCATTTCACATCCCAAGCCAAATTCTCCACCATCAGTAAATCGAGTAGAAGCATTCACATAAACCGCAGCACTATCCACTCTTGTTGTAAAGAATTCAATCGCATCATCTGATTCTGAAATAATCGCATCGGAATGATGAGTACTATGCGTTTCAATATGACCCACTGCTTCTTCAATCGAACTTACAACTTTTACAGCCATAATATAATCAGAAAACTCCGTATCAAAATCTTCTTTTTGAGCTTTCACTCCTGAAATGTATTGAGCTGCTTTTTCATCCACTCTTAACTCAACCGCTGGAGTATGATTGTCCACTAAAGTTGCTTTTAATAATGGTAAAAATTGAGGTGCAATAGCTTCATGAACCACACAAACTTCCATCGCATTACATACAGATGGACGACTCATTTTAGCATTTTTGACTATTTTTATTGCTTTAGCTAAATCTGCATCTTTATCAATATAAATGTGCACAATTCCTGTGCCTGTTTCAATAACCGGGACAATCGCATTTTCAATAACTGCACGAATTAATCCAGCTCCACCTCGAGGAATTAACACATCGATATAGCCTTTTGCTTTCATTAATGCCATCGCACTTTCTCGACTCGTATCACTGACTAATTGAATACATTCTGGAGAAATACTTGTTTTGGCTAATCCTTTTTTTAAGGCTGTCACAATAGCAAAAGCACTTTGATATGCTTCCTTGCCACCTCTTAATACAACCGCATTTCCACTCTTAATCGATAATGCTACTGCATCTGATGTAACATTTGGTCTGCTCTCATAAATAATTCCAATCACACCAAATGGCACTCTTTTCTTCTTAATTTGAATATTTTGTGCGCCGACTGTTTCTTCAATGACTTCTCCAACTGGATCTGATAATTGAGCTACTTGTTGAATACCTTCAACCATTGATTGGATTCTAGATTCATCCAATCTCAAACGATCCAACATCACGTCAGAGATATGTCCCTTAGCTTTTTCTAAGTCTATTGCATTTGCTTTTAAAATAGCATCTGTATCTTCTAACAAAGCTAGCGCCATTGCTTCTAATGCTTCATTTTTTGACTTTGTTGAAGCAATATTGATTTCTTTTTTAAATTGATTCACAGTTTCTAACAATTGTTGTGTGGTCAATATGCATGCCTCCTTAAAATTCTTGTTCTAATAATTCTAATTCTCCAGAAATGGTCATCCAATCATCTCGATGAATGACAATCCCTTTACGATTATTTTTCGATAATTGTTGTGCAATAGCATATTTACTTAAGCGAGTTTGTCCTTTTCCAATTATTTGATAATGTTCATCTACAACTGTCACAATTTCGGATTCATAAAACTCTCCCTCAACTGCTTTCACACCCGAGATTAATAAGCTTTTACCTTCTTCTTGTAGAGCTTGTTTTGCGCCAGCATCAACGACTAATTTTCCTTTACTTTTCGCATATAAAGCAAGCCATTGTTTATGAGTTTTCATCACTTTTTCTTGCGCTGTAAAATACGTTCCATCCACCGTTTGGTGAGCTGCTTCAATCAACGCTTGTTCTTTTAAGGATGAACAAATATAAACTGGAACACCCGCCATTGTCGCAATCGTTGCTGCTTTAATTTTCGTATACATTCCGCCAGTTCCATTGCTAGAACCAGCTCCACCTGCCATTTCTACTAATTCTTTAGTAATTTCATCAATCTTATCGAATCGTTTTGCCTTTGGATTTTTTGAAGGATTATCATTATATACGCCATCAACATCTGTTAATAGGACTAATAAATCTGCTTGGACCATAGCAGCTACTTGAGCACTTAAAGTATCGTTATCCCCAACTTTTAATTCTTCAATTGACACTGTATCATTTTCATTAATAATTGGAATCGCATGACGCGTTAATAATACAGATAACGCTTGATGAGCATTATTGTAACGACGTTTATCAACAAAATCATCTTGCGTTAATAAAATTTGTGCTGAAACAATGCCTTTCATTAATAAATTAGACGTATATTCTTCTAATAATAAACCTTGCCCCACTGCAGCAGAAGCTTGTTTATCTGCAATCTTTGTTGGACGTTTTTTAAATCCTAAAGAAGAGAACCCTGCAGCAATCGCCCCAGAAGAAACTAAAATTAATTCATGTCCTTCTTCATGTAACGTAGCTAGTTGTTGCGTAATAGCTTTAACTTTTGCTCGTGACAAGCTTCCATCCGGATTCGTTAATGAACTTGTTCCTACTTTGAAAACAATTCTTTTATACTTCATAGTTTCTCCTCTCATCAACTTTATTTTGCTTCATACCAGTTATTACCAATATTACTATCTGCTTTTAATGGCACAGATAAGCTTACCGCATTTTCCATGACTTCTTCTACTAAGCTTTGTAAACTTTCAACTTCTTCTTCTGGTACTTCAAAAATTAATTCATCGTGTACTTGTAATAATAATTTTGCTTGGAAATTTCGTTCTGTCAACTCTCTATCTAACTCAATCATGGCTACTTTTAAGATGTCTGCAGCAGTTCCTTGAATCGGTGAATTCATCGCTGTTCTTTCTGCAAATGAACGAATGTTAAAATTGCTCGAATGAATTTCTGGTAAATAACGACGGCGATGGAACAATGTTTCTACATAATCATTTTGACGTGCTTCCGCTACAATAGTTTCCATATAGTCTTTGACTCCTTGGAATTCTTCTAAATAGCGATCAATAAATTCTTTGGCTTTTTTACGTGGAATATTCAGATTTTGAGAGAGCCCATAATCACTAATTCCATACACAATTCCAAAGTTAACAGCCTTCGCCTGTCTTCTCATACTACTTGTCACTTCTTCAGGATTTTGTATTCCAAATACACGCATCGCTGTATTCGTGTGAATATCTATATTATTTTTAAATGCTTCAATCATATGCACATCATTTGCCATATGTGCTAATACACGTAACTCAATTTGTGAGTAGTCACTGGAAAGTAGTTTCCATTCAGGATGACTTGGTAAAAATGCTGAACGAACTTGTCGTCCTTCTTCTGTACGAATTGGAATATTTTGTAAGTTTGGATCTTGAGAACTTAGACGACCTGTTTGCGTTAAGTTTTGTACGAAACGTGTATGAATTTTACCTTTTTCATCAATATAAGTTTGTAATCCTTCAACATATGTTGAATTTAATTTTGCTAATTGTCGATATTCTAAAATGCACTCAACAATTGGAGATTGGGAAGCTAGCTTTTCTAATACATCGACTGCTGTCGAATATCCCGTTTTTGTTTTCTTAATGACTGGTAAATTCATTTTCTCAAACAAAATAACACCCAACTGTTTTGGAGAATTAATATTAAATTCCTCTCCTGCTAATTCATAAATTGTTTGTTCAATTTCTTTTAATCGTTCTTCAAACTGTAGTCCCATTTCGATTAGACGATTCTGATCTACTCGAATCCCTTGAATTTCCATACGAGCTAATATATCACTCAACGGTAATTCCATTTCCCAATATAACTGAGCTTGTTCATTTTCATCCAATTGTTTTAATAAACGTTTCGGAGCAGTCGCTAATACATAAATTTTTGCAGCTAAATGATTCCAAAATACTTCTTTTTCTTCTGGAACTTTTATTTTAACGCCTTTTCCATATACTTCTTCATCGGTCTTCAATAATGAAATACCAAATCGTTTCGCTACGTCATAAATTTCATTGACTATTTCATTGGCATCCACTAGATAGGCTAATAGAGACACATCATATGTTGCTCCTGCTACTGTTAACCCAAAACGGTTTGCGAATACTTTCATTGCTTTCGTATCAAACATCGTTTTCTCAATGGTTTCATCTGCTAACCATTGTTTAAATGCTTCAGACTGAACAGCTGATTCAATAGAAGTAACATACACTTGTTTTTCCGTTCCGAATGCGACTGCTAAGACTGGAGCAATATGATAGTTGTTATCAAATGATTCAAAATGAACCGTTGTTGCATCTTTCAATTCTTTTCCTGAAATAGTATCAATCCATTGAACGTTTAGACTATCAACACTTTCTTCCTGAACAACTTGCCCACCTTTTTTATTGAGCAAATCTTTTTGGAATGATTGGAAACTCATTTCTTTATAAAAATCTATTAGTTCTTCGATACTTTCTTCTTTTCGAAGGGTATCTGCTACGGTAATTTCTAATGGAGAATTGATGTCTATTCTTGCTAATGTTTTACTTAAAAAGGCTAATTCTTTATCTTGAATTAAATTGTCTTTTAACTTACTTTTTTTCATTTCTTCGACATGTTCATAAATTCCTTCTACACTTCCGTATTCTTGAAGTAATTTAATGGCGGTTTTTTCACCCACTTTTGTTACGCCTGGGTAATTATCTGATGAGTCGCCCATTAGTCCTTTCATGTCGATAATTTGTTCTGGTGTTAGTCCATATTTTTCGTTGATAAAAGCTGGAGTATATTCGACTAATTCGCTTACTCCTTTTGTAGTTATTTTAACGGTAATTTCTGGAGTTGCTAATTGAATTAAGTCTTTGTCTCCAGATAAAACGACTACTTCAAATCCTTCTTTAGATGCTTGGTAAGCTAATGTTCCAATAATGTCGTCGGCTTCATATTGGTTTAAGCGATAATGTGGGATTCCCCATGCGTCTAATAAAACGTTGAAGTATGGCATTTGTTCTTTGAATTCTGATGGTGTTTTTGCTCTGCCACCTTTGTATTCTGCATACATTTCTGTACGGAAAGTTGTTTTTCCTGCATCCCAAGCTACTAATACATGGGTAGGATTTTCTTGTTCTAAGATTGTTTTGAACATTCGGTGGAATGAATACAATGCGTTTGTGTGTAATCCGTTTTGGTTTTTAAATCGGTTTAGATCTAAGATGGAATAAAAGGCACGAAAAGCTAAGCTGCTGCCATCTACTAGTAATAATTTTTGTTTCACGATAAGCTCCTCAATTCTTCACAATGTTATTTTCAGTGTACCATATTTTTATAAAAATTTGCATTGATAGCCTATTACAGAATAAAAAGCAAGAAGCAAAAATATTTTTGTTTGTGAGGTCGCCAGTAGCCCCTGGCGGGTCTCTTGGCTAAAATTTGAGCCTTGGTCTCAAATTTTACCTGTAATGGAAGCCAGCCTTGGCTTCCATTACTTTCACTACATAAAATATTTTTGCTTCTTGCTTTTACATGATTTTGACGTTCTTTCAGTAGCATGATTACTAACATAATTAAAGTAAGTAGTAAAAATACTTTCTATTCGTGAGGCCGCCAGTAGCCCCATGCGAGTCTCTTGGCTAAAAATCGAGTCTTGGTAATATTTTAGTAACAACATGTATAAACGAAAGAAACATAACAGAAAATCTAGTCAAGTACTTATACAAACAATTTAGAAACGAAACAATCATAACAGAAACCCTAGACTAAACTTTTCCCGTAGCAGTAGTAATAGAAGCTGGTTTACCAGATTCTATTACCGGAAAAATTGAGACCTTAGGCTCAATTTTTAGCAATGAGACTCGCAATAGCGAGGCTGCTTGCGCCGTTGCTACATTTGAAAAGTTTAGTCTAGGGTTTCTGTATGCGACAAAAAAAGCATGAAACGATTGTTCCATGCTTTCGTTATTTTTTAAATTATGCTTCCATTAAAGCTTGGTTTGCTGTAATGATCGCTAATTTATAAACATCTTCTTCATTACATCCACGAGATAAATCAGAAATTGGTTTGTTTAATCCTTGTAAGATTGGTCCAATTGCTTCAAAGTTACCGAAACGTTGTGCAATTTTATAACCAATATTTCCTGATTGAATTTCAGGGAATACAAATACTGTAGCTTCCCCTGCAACTGGTGAATCTGGAGCTTTTTGTTTACCAACACTTGGAACAAATGCAGCATCAAATTGTAATTCTCCATCAATATTGTAATTAGGAGCTAATTCTTTCGCAATACGAGCAGCTTCTGCTACTTTTAATGCTTCCTCAGATTTTGCAGAACCTTTAGTTGAGAAACTTAATAAAGCAACATTTGGTTCAATCCCAAATAATTCTGCAGTTTTAGCTGATTCAACAGCAATTTCAGCTAATTCTTGCGCATTTGGATTAATGTTAATAGCGCAATCAGAGAATAAATATTTCTTAGATTTATCACTATTAATCATGATAAATGCACCACTTGTGCGTGATACACCTGGTTTTGTTTTAATAATTTGTAAAGCTGGACGTACAGTGTCTCCAGTAGAGTGAACTGCACCAGATACTAAACCATCTGCTAATCCCATATGTACCATCATTGTTCCAAAATAAGTCACATCTTTTAATAATTCACGAGCAGCTTCTGGAGTAGCCTTTCCTTTACGACGTTCTACAAAACTTTCTACTACTGCATCAAAGTTTTCATAAGTTTCTGGATCAATAACAGTAATATCATGTAAATTAAATCCACGTCTTTGCGCTACTTCTTCAATTTCATCTTTTTTACCTAATAAAATAGGATGACATAATTCATCTGCTTTCAAACGTACAACAGCACCTAAAATACGAGGTTCGCTTCCTTCTGGGAAAACAATTTTTAATCCTTTCCCTTTAATCTTGCCTGACAATTCTTCAAATAGTTCCACAACTATCCCTCCAATTATTTTCTATCACTATGATACAACAAATTCCTTCTAAAAAACAGTACTAAGTTGAATATTAAAAGAATATTCTTCAAATTTTCATATCTGTTATAGTCTAATGATTAACACAGTTCAAAAGAAAGACTTGTTTACACACTTTAAACTTGTGGTATACTAAACTTATTAAGTTTTAAAGGAGATTCATCATGCGAGAATACGCTAAAAAATTGATGGATACTGCCATGCTTGCAGGGCAAATTATGTTAGAATGCAATGCAGAGAGTTATCGTGTAGAAGAAACGATGAATTATATTTTATCTACTTCTCATTTTGCAACTTGTGAAGCCTTCGCGAACGCAACAGGAATTTTTGCAACTTTAGACGATGATTGCATTGATTGTATTACTGAAATCCGTCGTGTTCCAAATCGAGATACAAATTTAAATCGAATTTATAAAGTAAATACAATTTCACGTCAATTAGTCAGTGGTGAAATTGATATTGATACTGCTTATGAAAAATTTCAAAATTTGAAAGAATCAGATTATCCTACATGGTTAAAAGATGTCGGATTATTACTGATGTGTGGATGTTATGCAGCGCTTTATGGAGCAACTTTATTAGAAATGTTTGTTGCAGGTATTGCTGCAATTGTTTTACCTTTTGTTTATAAACTTGATGCCAAACTTGGGCTTGGAATGTTTATTACTAACTTAGTTTCTATTATTCCAATAGTCATTATCATTTGCTTTTTACAAGCTAATGTCTTTCCATCTATTCATATTGGAATTCCTATTATTGGAGCAATTATGCCAGCAGTTCCTGGAACAGCTATTACAAATGCCATTCGTGATACTTTACGCGGAGATTATAATTCCGGTACAGCTCGTGCTGTAGAAGCTGCAGTCACTGCTCTATCCATTTCCATTGCTGTAGCAATTGGTCTATTAGTTGGAGGAGGTGTGAATCCATTATGATGTTTCAAGTTATTAGTTCAGTCATTGCTGTTTATTTCAGTAGCATTGTATTCGAAGTTCCTAAACGTTTAATCAAATATACCGCGCTAATTGGTGGAATTGGTTGGTGGATTTATCTTTTATTTTTAGAAAGTGCAGGAATGGAGCTTTCTACATATTATAGTGGTCTAACTGTAGCTTTTCTTTCACATATAGCAGCAAGATTTTTTAAAGCTCCAGTAACCGTGTTCTTTATTCCTGGATTTTTCCCACTAGTTCCCGGTGCTGGAATGTATCGAACAGCTTATGCATTCTTAACAGGAGATTCCGTTAAAGCTCATTATTATTTATCTAGTACAATCGCTGTAGCAGGTATGATTGCTCTAGCAATTTTTACAGTAGATTCTCTATTTAGACTTCACTCAATATGGAAAAAACATACAAAAAAAACGTGATACCTTCTTAGTATCACGTTTTTTGTTTATTCGAATCCACCTACAGTAATAACTTCATCTGTTGGAAGAATAATTTCTTGTTGATTTGAAGTAGGTTCTTCAAAAGTTGGTACAACTTCTGGAGTTACTTCTGGTGTAAATAATTGTTCATTTTTCTTAGCACGACCAGCTAAAATTGTATCAATCGATGGTGCTGATACTTCAATTTTAGAATGGCTATTTAATAATAAATCCCATTCTTCATTTTTAATCATTTCTAATTGAGATTCCACCATAATTTGTAATCTTTGACGGAACATACGTGTTTCTTTCTTCAATGCATCTGTTTCACGATTAATTTCAGTTGCTTTTTCTGCAGCTTCTTTTAATAATCTTTCAGCTTCTTTCTCAGCTTCAAAAATAATGATTTCAGCATCTTTACGTGCATTTTCTTTTAAACGATCTGCAGCTTCTTGAGCTACGATGATTGACTTATTCAATGTTTCTTGAATTGAATTGAAGTATGAAACTTTTTCTTCATTGAATTTTACACGTTTTTCTAAATCTTTGTTTTCACGAATTAATTGTTCAACCGTACGAATGACTTCATCTAAATAATCATTTACTTCTTCAGGGTCATATCCTTTAAATTTTGTAGGAAATTCCTTATTATGAATTTCGATTGGTGTTAACATAATTCCAACTCCTCTTATTTGTTTTTCTCGAGCAGACCTATTTCAAGTTTTATTTTATCCTTTTTTGTCCGTCCCTCAATATTTTTTATCTGTATTCTACCATACCCTCTTATGGAAATAATATCAAGTAATTCTATCATAAAATCAGGACGAATTTCTTCAGCCCAGTTAACTTTTACTTTATTACTCTCTACTAATTCCTTCGAACGCTGTCTAGAAATATGAAAAATAGATGCAATTAATGTATCCAATCGTAATGAAGACACAATTGCGGTTGTATATGTCCAATGATCAATCGGTAAAATTAATTCTGTATATTCTTTTTCATCTATTCGAATACTAATTTTTCCAACTTTTTGAAAATTTTGTTTCAAATAAGGTAACATTTGTTTCGTCAGCAATAATTGCCAACGAATCCCATCAGAAATAATATCTCCTAATTGGTCACGGTCTATTCCTAAGCCTACCAAAGAACCAAGAATTTGTCCATGACTAATTGAAGAAAATTTAATTGGATAATGAATTTCTATCAATTCAACATCGAACTCTTCTGTTGTTGGTGCATAAAAATCTGGATAAATCATACATCTTTTTCTCTCAGCAGCAATATATCCACCTTCAAACTGAAATTTAATGTCATCATATTGACCAACAATCGCTTCAACAATAAATTGTTGACGTGGATCTAAAAATGGTGTCAATATTGGTGCATACTGTTCTTGACAAGAAGTAACCCAAGATTCTACTTTTCGAATAAAATCTTGTTCTTCTTTTCTAAAATGTTGAAATATAGACGTATCCATAACTATCACCTATTAAAATATAAATTTAGCAATTTGAATAATGCCTAGTTTTACAAACTGTAAAAATAAAATTCCAAAAATAGCTGAAAAACCAAACATTCCAATTCTTATTTTATCAAAATAAGATAAATATGGTTCACACAACGCTTGAAGCCATCTTGCTAATTTAGTATTTTGCGCTTGTGGTAACCAAGTTAATACAATATAAATTGTAATTAACAATATATAAAGATCAATTGCCCGTAATAATAAACGGATTAATTGAAATAATAACATATCTTTCTCCTTAACATAAATATATTCCCATTAAATTAATAAGAAGAATCCTCATTCTCAACAAAAGAACCTTGCACTTGATAATTTGGCGGAGAACAGATATAAATATCCTCTCTAATTTGTTGGACATCTCCATTGATGGCATAAGTCACTCCCACTACAAAATCAATGACTCTTTTAGCATCTGCAACTTCCATTTTTCTAAAATTAATGATAACTGCTTCACCTTTTAATAAAGCATCCGCAATTCTTTCTGCTTCCGTATAAACAGAAGGCTCCATGACAAAAATTTTTGATACTTTTTTATTTTGTTGAGCTTGTTGAAAAGAAACAACATTAGAAGGTGTTCTTCTATATTCTTGAACATTGGATGAATCATTTCCTTCTTCATACATTTCTTCTTCTACCTCATGATAGCCATCATCTGGATCTAAAAATGTTTTAAATTGATTCCAAAACCCCATACTACTCCTCCTATTCAAACCAAGCAGTACCAATTCTAATAAAGTGTGCACCTTCTTCAATTGCAATGGGATAATCTTGACTCATCCCCATGCTTAATTTTAGCGTGGACGTACTTTGTATTTTTTTTGAAACTTCTTTTAACTCATGAAAATAGTGACGAATTTCTTCTTCATTAGCTTCAAATGGTGCCATTGTCATGAAGCCAATGATGTCAATTTTTTCATATTGTTTTGCGGCTTCAAATGCTTCAAATACTCCTGCTTTTGTAAAACCATGCTTTGATTCTTCGCCTGAAACATTCACTTCTAAAAAACATTTCAATGGTGAATCTAATCGTTTTTCAATCTCTTCCATAATCGATAGACGATCAATCGCATGAAAATATTGAATTCGATTAACAATTTGCTTCACTTTTCTTTTTTGTAATGGACCAATTAGATGCCAAACAATATCCTCTTGTGGAAATACTTCTTGACGTTCTAATAACTTCTCAACACGATTCTCCGCAAAATGCCGAAATCCAAGAGAATAAACTTCTTGGATTTCTTCATTCGTACGATTTTTAGTTACTATAATTGGACATACTTCTTGTACATCTCTAGAAACTTTATCGCATGATTGTTGAATGCGAGTGACAATTTGTTCTGCATTACTTTTAATCATGGTCATTAGTTTCTGTTTCTTCTTCTGAAGAATGGTGGTGTGTCTAAAGTATCATCAGATTCATATTTTGTTTCAACTGGAGCTTCTACAAAACTCTTTTGAGCAAATGGAGAATCTGTTTCTGTTGTAGTTTCACGAACAGTTGCTTCACGACGAATATCCCAATCCCCAAAAATATCTTTTTCAGGTTGTTTTTCTTCAACTACTGCTTTTTTCTTTGGTGTTACTTGTTTTTCTTGGAATGTTTGAGGATTATTTCCAATTTCTTTTGTTGAAGCAGGTGTTGTAGGTGTTAATGTTGGACGACTAGAACGAGCTACTGACTTTTTTGTACCTTTGTGTTCTTCATCAATACCAGTCGCAATAACTGTTACAATTACTTCATCTCCAAGATTTTCATTAATAGATGTACCAAAGATAATGTTTACATCATTTGTTGCAGCTGCTGCTACGATATCAGAAGCATCTTGTGCTTCAAATAATGTTAAATCAGATCCACCTGTAATGTTTAATAAGATTTGTTCTGCTCCATCAATTGATACTTCTAATAATGGAGAAGAGATAGCTTTTTTAGTAGCTTCTGCTGTACGGTTTTCACCACTAGCAACCCCAATACCCATTAATGCAGAACCTTGATCTTTCATCACTGTTTTAACGTCAGCAAAGTCTAAGTTTACATAGCCAGGTGCAATAATTAAATCAGAAATACCTTGTACACCTTGACGTAATACATTATCTGCTTCACGGAAGGCTTCTAACATAGGAGTCTTTTTATCCACGATTTCTAATAAACGGTTATTTGAAATTGTTACTAATGTATCCACATTAGCTTTCATTTGTGCAACACCTTCTGCTGCATAACGACCACGTTTTGGTCCTTCGAAACTAAATGGGCGAGTCACAACCCCAACAGTTAATGCTCCTAATTCTTTTGCAATACGAGCTACGATTGGTGCTGCACCAGTACCAGTTCCTCCACCCATACCGGCTGTAACGAAAATTAAATCTGCTCCAGATAAAGCTTCACGAATACGTTCTTCACTTTCTTCTGCTGCTTTTAAACCGATATCAGGTAATGAACCTGCACCTAAACCTTTTGTCAATTTAGGCCCTAATTGGATTTTAGTTTCTGCTTTAGAATTAGCTAAAGCTTGTGTATCTGTATTGGCAACAATAAATTCTACGCCTTGAACGCCTTCAGCAATCATACGGTTAACAGCATTATTACCTGCTCCCCCTACACCAATGACTTTAATTACTGCGCCTTCTAAATTTGTATCAAATTCGAATTCCATTCTTTTTCCTCCTTAGATTCGTACTAGTCTATAAACATTTTGAAGAAATTTTTAACTTTATCTCCAAAATTTTCTGATTCAGTTTCTTGTGTTGCTTCCACTTCAGTTTTTGGTTTTTCAACCGGTTGTGGAGTTGGTTCTACAACTGGACGGCTAGGGTTCGTTAGAGGTGTTACTCTCTTTTCAGTTGTTAATTTACCTTTTTGGGCAATACGATGCACATCATCTAATGATGCAGCATATTGAATTAATCCCATACTTGTTGCATAAATTGGATTTCTCATTCCCATTTGTTCAGGAATATATGTTTTCACATTTACTCCAAAAATTTCTTGAGCTAATTCAAGAACTCCTGCCATAGAAGATGCTCCACCAGTTAAAACAATCCCTCCAGGTAAACTTAATGCATCTACTTGATCTAAAGCACGTTTAATTGTTTCAAAAATTTGAACTTCTCTCGCTTCAATAATTTCTGATAAATAATGTTCATCCACTTTAACAGGATCTTTTTTCCCAATTGTTTCAACTGGGAAGAATTCTTCATCAGAAGTTTCAGTAGAAATAGCATAGCCATACTCACGTTTAATACGTTCTGCATTTTCATAGCTTGCATTTAAAATAACTGAAATATCTTTTGTTACGAAATCTCCACCTTCTTGGTCTACATAAGAGAATTTTAATTGATGATCATGCATTACTGACGCACTAGTTTGTCCACCGCCCATATCAATTAGAATTGTACCAAACTCACGTTCACCTGCAGACATTGCTACTTGGCTAATAGCAAGAGGTTGAATAACCATTTCTTCAATATTTAATCCTGCTTTATCAATACAACGTTTGATATTATGTACAATTGTTTTTGGTCCAGTAATCATGCTTGCGTATAATTCTAATCGAACACCAATCATTCCACGAGGATCTTTAATTCCATCAAATCCATCAACGATAAATTCTTCTGGGATAACTGAAATAATTTCTCTTTCAGGAGCAACTGAACGAACTTTTGCTGCCGAAATAACATTATGTACATCAATATCCGTAATTTCACGATTTTCACTTGAAACAGCAATCATGCCATGACATGGTTCAATCGAAATTTGATTACTTGGGATTCCTACAATAACATCTTGAATTTGAATATTTGCTTTTTGTTCTGCTTGTTTAACGGCTTTTTTAATAGATTCAACTGTTTCGTCGATATCTACAATTACTCCCCGACTTAGTCCTTGAGATTTTTCATTTCCGACTCCAATAATGTTTAATTGTCCACGAATATATTCAGCAACAACAACTTTAATTGAAGTGGTTCCAATATCTAAACTCACATAAATTCCTTGATTTTTCACGTTTATTGAAACCTCCTACTAATATTTTTTCATTCACATTTTATAAATAACTATACTGATTTATTTTAACATATTTCTTTACTGTTAAGAAAACATTTGTATATTTTCTTAATAAATTTTTTCAATTTATTGGGCATTCACATCAGGTGTGTAAAAAATTCCAACTTCCATATCAATCGTTCCTGATTTTTTTGGTAATTGTTTTAAAATACTTGGATAATAATTTAACTTTTCACCAATATCTTTTAATGTCCCAATCACTTTCATTCCATCCTTCATTTTTAAATGAAGTTTTAACGGTTTTTGTTCAGGATCTACATATTGAATTTGACGAATATTACTAATCACACTTGGAGAAGTTTTCTCCAATTGATTGGCTAATTGAATTCTCGATTCTTCTGTGAAGTTCACTAATTCTGGATATTTTTCTTTATTCGTTAATTCTTCTACTGAAATCGACTGAGCATCTGCTAATAACTCTTTATATTGCCCATCTTCAACATAATAACCAATGGCAGGATTTTCTAAAATCGTTAACTGGATTGTATTCAATCCTGACAATGTTACAGAAACATCTTTAATTTTAGGGTTTTGAGCGGTTAATCTTTTTCGAATGATTTCATGTTCTGATAAAATTCCCCAGATACTCTTTCCTTTTTTGATTCCTGCTTGATCTTGAATCATTTCAACTGATACTTGTCGATTTCCATATACATATATAGCTTTTGGTTTTGATAAAGGAGAAATAAAATAAATACTCCAGAACATACTAGCTAGAAAAATCCACCATAAAAATTTCATTTCTAAACGATTAAAATGGAAAAATTGTTTTATTGGTTGAAAAAGATTTTTTTTCGGAATCTCCTCTTTTATCTCTATAGGAGGAGGCGAAGAAGTTGAAGTTTTTTTAAAAAATTTCATAAGACTCCTCCATTTTCTTTCTACATTATTTCATGAATCATACTTGTTAATCTTGAACTTGCATCTGTAATTCCCATCTTCTTAGCAGAAGCAGCCATTGCTTCTTTTTTATGACAATCTAATAAAATGTCATCAATTTCAGCTAACATTGTTTGAGCATTCAATTCTTTTTCTAAAATCATTGATGCTGCACCTTGATCAACTAATGAACGAGCATTTGCTTCTTGATGATTATTTGTTACATATGGACTTGGAATTAAAATACTTGCTAATCCTAATGCTGTTAATTCTGTTAAAGTTGTTGCGCCACTACGGCATACAACTAAATCCACATTTTGGAATAATTGTGGCATATCTTTAATATACGGAAAAACAGAAACGTTTGGCAATGATTTTTCCAATTTTGTAATCTGATTGTTGATTTTGTCATAATGCACTTCTCCTGTAACCATTATGACATGATAATTTTTATCCGCAAATCCTTCTAAAGCCTCAACAAACACTTCATTCATTCGCTCTGAACCACGACTACCACCGAAAATTACTACGATTGGTAAGTCTGTCTGAACTCCAATAGAAGCTAAGTATTCAGGATTTTTCTTAATTTCGACAACTTCCTGCCCTCTAGGATTTCCAGTTAAAACGACTTTATCACTGTAATATGCAAAATCTTTTTTCACATCTTCAAAGCAAATCGCAATTTTATTCACCCATTTTGCTAAAAATTTATTCGTTACTCCTGCAACACTATTTTGTTCATGAATAATGGTTGGAATTTTTAATAAACTTGCGGCAAATAATACAGGCGCACAAACATAGCCACCTGTACCGATGACAACATCAGGTTTAAATTCTTTTAAAATTTTTCTTGCTTTAATGACACTCGTTACCATATAGTAGGCTGTTTTTAAATTTTCTAATGAAAGCGAACGCTTTAACCCTTCGATTTTAATGGAGTCAAATGCATATCCTGCTTGTGGAACAATTTTACTTTCTAATCCACGTTTGGTTCCAATGTATAAATATTCTACATCTTCTTGTTTTTCTAAATATCTCATAAATGCAAGTGCAGGATAAATGTGACCTCCTGTACCTCCGCCAGATACGACAACTCTCATGAATCTTTTCCTCTTTCTTATAAATTCTCTACAATTCGAATAAATTCATCCCCACGAATTTCAAAATTCTTAAATTGATCCCAACTTGCACAAGCTGGAGATAATAAAATAATATCGTTTTCTTTACTAATTTCATAAGCCTTTTTAGTTGCTTCTTCTAATGTATTCACCACTTCAATAACAGGAATCCCTGCAACTTTCGCAGCTTCTTGTAATTTTTCTTTTGTTTCTCCATACAAAACAATTCCTGAAACAGCCGTTAAATCTGGAATTAATTCATCAAAACCATTTCCTCTATCTAAACCACCTGCGATTAAAATGACCGATTGATTTGTAAAGCTACGTAAGGCTGTTTGAGTTGCAATAATGTTCGTTGCTTTTGAATCATTGTAGAAACGTCTTTTATTCACTTCTTTTACAAATTGAGTACGATGTTTTACCCCATGGAAATTTTGAACAGCTTTTTTAATACCTTCATTTGTAGCTCCTGCTAATTTTGCAATCGCAACTGCTGCTAGTACATTTTCAACATTTTGTGTTCCAGGAACTTGAATCGTTGAAACTGGAATTACCTTCTCACCATTGAAGCAAATGTAATCACCTTCTACTGAAGCTCCAAATTCTAAAGAATTTTTTCTACTAAATGGAACTAGTGTTGCGTTTGTATGTTCTTCAATTAATGTAATCAATTCTGGATAATCAGCATTGTATACTAAATAATCGTCTTCCGTTTGATTTTTCGTCAATTGAAGTTTTGCTTTAATATATTCTTCTCGTGAACCATGATAATCTAAATGAGCGCTGAATATATTTACAATACACGCAATTTTCGGTTTGAATTGATCAATTCCCATTAATTGGAAACTACTTAATTCTGAAACATAAATATCTTCTTTTGTTGATTGTTCCGCTAATTGAGATAATGGAATTCCAATATTTCCTGCAGCATAAACATCACGTTCAGGGAAAGATTCTTTCAACATCAAGCTCGATAAGGTAGTTGTAGTCGTTTTCCCATTTGAACCAGTGATTCCAATGATTAAACCTTCTAATAAATGATAGGCAATTTCAACTTCTGTATATACTGGAATTCCTTTTTTCACAGCTGCTTCGACCATACAATTATGGTATGGAATTCCAGGGTTTTTCACAACAAAATCAAAATGTTCTTCTAATAAATCTACTGGATGTGAACCTGCTAAAACACGAATTCCTTCTTCAATTAAACTTTTTGCATCAGGATTTTCTTCTAATGGAATACGATCATTTACAGTTACAATCGCTCCTTGATGTAGTAATAATTTGGCCACAGCCACTCCACTTTTTGCTAATCCAATCACTAATACTCTTTTATGTTCAAATTTCTTTTCATTCAGCACCTAATATGCCCCCTAAATTAATTTCAATATGTATATGGCAGAATAAACTGCCGAAAAATATGTATGAAAAGCTAAAAAGCTTTTCTAAATCAATACTAATGTAATCAATGCTCCGATTAATCCAACTAAACTGAAGACTAAAACGATTTTCACTTCTTTCCATCCACACATTTCAAAATGATGGTGAATCGGACTCATTTTAAACACACGTTTTCCTGTTAATTTGAATGAGGTTACTTGAATAATAACGCTCGCTGTCTCTAATACAAATACAATCCCAATTCCTAGTAAACTCCACTCATGATGAAGCATTAAAGAAATGATTGCTAAACCTGCACCTAAAGCTAGAGAACCAACATCTCCCATAAAGATTTTAGCTGGCTTCCAATTGAACATTAAGAATCCAATTAATCCTCCAACTACACTAAAACAGAAGAATGCAATTTCTACTTGTTTTGAATGTAATGCTAAAAATGCATACGTTCCATAAGCAACAATAGATGTTGATGTCGCTAGTCCATCTAACCCATCTGTTAAATTTACCGCATTTGAAAATCCTGTAATCCAAATGATAGTAAAAATTGCAAATAAGACTAAACTATGTACTTCACCAAAAAATGGAATATAAATTAATGGAGTACGTCCACTTAATAAGAATAAAGCTACAAAAACTGCAGAACCTACTATTTGTAAAACAAATTTTTGATGACTTTTTAAGCCTTGATTTTGTTTTCTAAACACTTTAATAAAATCATCAAAAAATCCGATTCCACCAAAAAATACAAATCCAATGACGCCACTTAATAATGTGAAATTAAAATGTCCGAATAATCCTCCAAGAATTAAACTAACAATCCCAATCATCATTAAGAAGATAAACCCTCCCATCGTAGGTGTTCCACTTTTGGCTTTATGCCAAGATGGCCCATCTTCTAAAGTTGTTTGTCCAAACTGATTCATTCGCATAAATTGAATAAATTTAGGTTCCGCAAATACTGTTGCTAGTAATGTGGCTCCTAATACAAGTAATAATTGTAATGTCATCATTTTCTCCTTTTTATCTATTTCCTAATAATGATTCTACAACTTCGATTTCATTATAAGGATATTCTACTTCACCAATAATTTGATAAGCTTCTACCCCTTTTCCAGCAAGTAGCACAATATCTCCAGCACTCGCTAATTGAAGTGCTTTTTCAATGGCTTCTTCTCGTTTATCAATACATTCATAAGAAACAGATTTCTTATTAACTGCACTTAGCAATCCTTCATAAATATTTACTAATGGCTCTGTTCTAGGATTATCTGCTGTAAAGACTACATGGTCTGATTTAGTTAGAGCAATCCTTCCTAATTCTGGTCTCATACTAGAATCACGATTTCCTCCACTATGCCCTACAACTGTAATAATCTTCCCATGTGGAATTTGTGCTAAAGAATCTAATACATTTTCTAATCCATCCGGAGTATGAGCAAAGTCCACGATTACTTGAAAATCTTGTCCTTTATCAACAGATTGCATACGACCTGCTACACCTTGGAAAGCTTTCACCTTTTTCAATATTTCTTCTATAGAAATTCCATAAACATAAGCCACTGCAATTGCAGACAACATATTATAAACATTGAAAATTCCTAGTAATGGCATATCTACTAAGTAACGTTCATCATTTTGAATTACTAGTTCGAAGATTGTATGTCCATTTTCTGTACGAATATTTTCAGCTTTGAAGTCAGCTTCCTCATTAATTCCATAGCTAATCACTTGAACTGGAGTTGAATACTCAAACATTTGAAACTGTTCATCATCCGCATTTAAAACCGCTACTTTTGGCTTAGAATTTTCTCCAACATAATTCCCTAATTGAGAGAATAATAAACTTTTAGCATGCGCATATTGTTCCATTGTTTTGTGTAAGTCTAAATGTTCATGTGTTAAATTCGTAAAGACTACACAATCATAATCTAATCCCCAAACACGGCCTAATTGTAAGGCATGAGAAGAAACTTCCATCAAACAAGTCTCTCCACCAATCTCTTTTAACTCTTGGAAAGTTTCATGCAATGTTAAAATTTCTGGAGTTGTATTATGAGTCTGAATAATTTTTGGACCAATTTTACGATAAATTGTACCAATTAATGCAGTTGGTTTATTCGGTTTTTCCAATAATGCATCTATCATATGAGTGACTGTCGTTTTACCATTAGTTCCTGTAACACCAATCATTTGTAAAGATTGAGTTGGATATCCATAAAAATGATTTGCCAACAAAGCCATCACTCTTGTCACATCTTTAACATAAATTACTGGAGTATCCCCTACTTGATTTTTGATAGATTTACTAGCTACAAAGGCAACGGCACCTTTTTCTTTCGCAGCAGCAGCAAAGCGATGCCCATCTACTGTAACTCCATCAATACAGAAAAATAATGTATTTGGACGAACTTTTCTTGAATCTTGTGCTAAAAAATCAATTGTTACACCTGATAAATTACCTTCAATCTTTTTGAGATAAATTAATTGAGCTAATTCTGTAGCTAACATTTCTAAATTCCTCCTTTTTATTGCGTTAATCGACTATAATCTAACGCACGTTTCATCATTGGATTAAAAATCTCTTTAATTAAAGCACTACCTCCAGCTCCATAAGGGTTATTTTGAGGTTGCTTCAATGTAATATATAAAATATATTTTGGATCACTTGCAGGCGCAAATCCAACTACAGAATAAATATAATTACTTCCATACGAGTAATAAGTTCCTGTTTCAGGATTTACAAATTCGGCAGTTCCTGTTTTCGAAGCTATTTCCTCACCTTCAATATCAAACCCATTAGATGTTCCATCTTTCATAGTAGTTGCTTGACGTAAATATTCTAGAGTTTTTTTAGCTGTTTCCGGTTTAATTACTTGCCCTAAAGAATTTTCAGAAAAATTAACTGTAGTATTTGTTGCTGGTCTAAACTCATGATCCACAATTCTTAATTTTTTCATTTCTCCTTGATTCGCAATTGCTGTAAAAGCTTGTACCATTTGAAAAGCTGTTACAGAAATCCCTTGTCCAAAACCAGTCGACAATTGTTGTAAATAAGAATTATATGTATTCAATCCAGTAGCTTCATTTAAAAATCCTGATTGCGTACTTTGACCAAATCCAAATAAATCTAAATATTGCTTCCATTTTTCTACTCCAATTTTTTGAACTACATGAACAAAAGCAACGTTACTTGAGTGAGCTAAACCTTCTAAATAAGTGATTCTCCCCCAACCAACTTTATTATAGTCACGAACTAAATCTTTAAAAATCTGGATTTTACCAGATTCAGACTTTTCATTAGGGTCAAAAACTCCTTCATTAATAGCAGCAGCAAGAGCTAATACTTTCATAGTAGAACCTGGTTCATAAGCTTCATCCATTAATAGATTATTCCACATTGTACTAATGCCTTCTTTTGTTGTGCCATTAAACGTTGGTCTCTGAGTTGCAGCTACTATATTACCTGTCTTTGGATCCACTAACATTGCTGTTAATTGATTTGGTAAATACTTTTCAGTCACTTGCGAAACTAAAGATTCTAAATACGTTTGCATTTTTTTATCTAAAGTTAAATACAAATCATTCCCATCTTTAGGTTGCTCCGTAATTTTTTCACTTCCTGGAATAACATATCCATTACCATCTAATCGAGATACAAGTTCACCTGGTTTTCCTGTTAGCGTAGCATTATATGATGCTTCAATCCCCATTTTACCAACCAATTGTTCAACTGGTTTCCCGTCAACTTGTTGTTCTTCTACATCTGTATATCCAATTAAATGAGATGCGAAAATTCCATTTGGATAATAACGTGAAAGATTTTCCGTAAATTTAATACCAGGAAGTTCTTCCTTTTCAATTTTTTCTTTTGTTTCAACGGAAAGATTTTTTCCCGCATTCCCAAATTCTACTTGGGAAACATTTTTTTGAGATAAAATTTTTTCAATTTCTGGAGCCTTCATATCAATATATTTTGATAAAACTTGTGCAGTTTTCGAAAAATCTTGTACATAATCTTTTTTCCCTTTATCCCATTGATCTGTTAATACAGCAAACAAAGAATAATTCGTTGCATCTACAGCAATTGGACTACCACTTGCATCATAAATATTTCCACGTTTAGCCTTCAATAGTGTTGTATGCGTTAATTTCTTATCTAATTCATCTCTTAAATTAACACCATGACTTTGTCCCAGCACCATTATTTTAAAGAAGTGAAAAGAAAAAATGAGAAATAGGAAGAATGCGATTGCCATCAAGCAACGTATCGCAATCTTTCTATTTCCCAAATATTCCTTAAAATTATTCATTTTCATTGTCCAACATTCCTTACGTTATTTTGACCCATTTGTAACCCTTGTTCTTTTGCAATACGATTCACACGGTCATATTGTGATAATTCTTGCGCCGATTGTAATAACGTATCATTTTTTCTTTGCATCAATGTTGTATTAGTTTGTATATCTTGCAATTGACGATTTTTATTCGCCACTAACATTGAGCTAACAACTGTTAAAGTGCCTAATAATACAATTACTACAATTGAAATAATCATATTTCTTGTATAATTAACTTTTACTTTTTCTTGAGGAATAGCCGTTACTACTTTGTCGGAATAAGTATTCGGAAAGGCTTCTTTGACTGTTGTTGTAGAATTTACATCAACGATTTGTTCTGCTAATGCCATCAAAAAACGCCTCCTTTACTAATTATTTCACACGTTCAATCACTCGTAATTTTGCACTTTGTGATCTTGAGTTTTCTTGCATTTCTTCTTCTGTTGGCAAAATTGGTTTTCTTGTAATTAATTTAAAATTAGCACTTTCTAACTGTCCTGGTAAAATCGGTAAATTTTTAGGACCTTGTTCAACAGTGCTTTGTTGTTTAAACATCGTCTTCACAATACGATCTTCTAAAGAATGGAAAGAAATAACACTAATTCTTCCCCCAACTTCTAATAAATCAAAAGCTTGTTCTAATGAATCTTCCACTGCTGCTAATTCATCATTTACCGCAATACGAACTGCTTGGAAAATTCTTTTAGCAGGATGTCCACCTTTTCTTCTTGCAGCTGCAGGGATACTATCTCGAATAATATCTACCAATTCCCCTGTTGTTTCAATTCCATGGTCTTGTCGAATACGTTCAATATTTCTCGCAATTTGTTTAGAAAACTTTTCTTCTCCATAACGATAAAATATTCGAACTAACTCATCATAACTCCATTCATTGATAATCTCTTTTGCAGTTAACGGTGCCGTTTGATCCATTCTCATATCTAAGATAGCATTTTGATGATAACTAAACCCTCTCTCAATTTGATCCAATTGTGGAGAAGATACACCTAAGTCATACAAAATTCCATCTACTTTTTTGATTCCTAATTCATTTAATTTTTTCTGAATCATTCTAAAATTTGCATGAATGAACGTTACTTTACCTTCATCAATAAAATTTTTCAAACGGATTTTAGCATTATCAATGGCATTCATGTCTTGATCAAAACAATATAAATGTCCCGTTGTCAATTGACCTAATAAATATTCACTATGTCCTGCTCCACCTAATGTACAATCTACATAAATCCCATCTGGTTTTACTTCAAGATTATCCACTGTTTCATGTAGCAATACGGTTACATGTTTAAACATTCTTTATTAATATCCTTTCTAAAATCCAAAATCAGCCATTTGTTCTGCTAATTCTTCAAAATTCTCTTCAGTTTCAGCAATATAAGCTTTCCAACGTTCTTCATCCCAAATTTCAATTCGGTCATTCACACCAATAACACGACAGTTTTTCACTAAACCTGCATGTTCTCTTAAAGTAGGTGTGATATTAATTCTTCCTTGTTTATCAAATTCTACTTCACTAGCAGCAGAATTGAAGAAACGAGCAAATGCACGAGCGTCTTTTTTAGATTGAGGTAATTCACTCAACTTTTGACGAAGCAATTGCCATTGATCAAGAGGATAGCCGTATAAACAGCCGTCTAGTCCACGTGTTACAACAAAAGTGAATCCTAAATCTTCACGAAACTTCGCTGGAACAATCATTCGTCCCTTAGCATCAATTGTGTGTTGATATTCACCGATTAACATGCAGACTCCTCCTATCATTCATTAATTATCCATAGTTTACCACACTCCCCCACTTTTCACCACTTTTTTATGAAAAAAGTTAAAAAATATTTTAAATCCACCCCTTTTTTATATAAAATTAAAAACACTCTTCATTGTAGAACGTTCAAAAAGACTTATATATCAATATTTTTCATCAATTTATTACAATCCCACTTTTTTATCCTTACTTTGTATTTTTAAAATAAAAAAAGCACTTAATCAACTGACTAAGTGCTTCTCTAACTATTTCTAAAATTATTAACGGACAACTCCCCAAGAGAGTAATAAATAAAAACAATACTGAATGACTAACAACAGATGTCCCATTACAAATACCAAAAATTCTAATGAGAAAAATTGATATAAATATTGTCTCAACGAGAATTCATGGTTACCTTTTTTCACTAATAACAATGTTACTCCAATAATACAACTAAATAATATCATCCAAGGTAATTGAGAATATCCTAAAACTACTTGAGAAAAAATTTCAAAACTAACAACTAATAAAGGTAACATTACTTCTCTTATTGTTAGAAAGAATGAATCTGAAAAATAAATTCTTGTTCCAAAATAATATTTTAATACGGCATAACTGGCTATCGTTATGGTAATTAAAAGTGGTGCTAATAAAAACATTCTTTTCTCTCCTTTTCTGACTGTATTGTACACTAGAAACTCTTCTTCGTACAGCAGTTTCCTATTTAAAGCAATTGAACCTACCTCTTTTCTCCCTAAACAACCATACTACATTCCTTTTTTTATTTTTCATAATTGATTAACAATAGCACAAAAAGGCTAGCTTTAAGTTTAACACTTTTGCTAGCCTTCTTTGATGAAGTTATCTTATGCTTTTGTAAAAGTTACTACATAATCATAATGTGTTGCATTTTCTTGATTAATTCCTACAAAATATTCATCAGCAATTTTGTATCCTTTTCTTTCAAGCTCTGCTTTCTTTTGATCAATTTTTGATTTCAAAATAGACTTCAACGTTTGAGCTGGAACTTTTTGAGGGACTTCAACTTCATTTTTACTATCTAAATCATTGAAGAATCCAGGAATATCTTTCATCCCATCATAATTATAATAAATAGAAACTTTATTTTTTAGTTCATCAGCATTTCTTTCGCGAAGTGTTACACGTGGTTGATACACTGGTGCACTTCTAAACCCTGTATTTTCTGGTGTACTATTTCCATGCCCAATAACATTGTTATCTCCAATATTTGTTCCTTCTGGTCCGTTACCAGATAATCCTGAATTTGTGTAATCTGGTTTACCTTGGTCAACTCCAGGAGTATCAATCGTAATTAAATCATCTGAATATTTCTCCACTACAGCCGCTTGGTCATCTGTAGTTTTTGCTTGTTTCATTTCTTCTTTAGCTTTTTTAGTATATTCTTCTACTTTTAATTTAGCAGCTTCTTTTTCACTAGATGATAGACTACTTGAGTTAATTTCTTCTAATTTTATTTTTTTACGTGACTCTAACTCTGCGCCATTTTCTTCTAAACCTTTTTCAACATCATCTTTTGGTACATTTGGATTATTCTGATTATTTGAATCCGCTGGTGTTTCTGTTGTGCCTGACGCTGCTGGTTTTTCTTCCGATGGTTGCCCTGGTGTTGGTGTTTCTGTTACTCCTGAACCTGCTGGTTTTTCTTCTGCCGGTTGCGCTGGAGTTGGTGTTTCTGTTGCCCCTGGAGTTGCAGGTTTTTCTTCCGATGGTTGCGCTGGAGTTGGTGTTTCTGTTGCTCCTGGAGTTACAGGTTTTTCTTCCGATAGTTGCGCTGGAGTTGGTGTTTCTGTTGCTCCTGGAGTTGCAGTTTTTTCTTCCTCTGGTTGCGCTGGAGTTGGTGTTTCTGTTGCTCCTGGAGTT
>NZ_KI391971.1:477010-480624 GCF_000162475.2 Granulicatella elegans ATCC 700633 | reverse complement strand
GCTCCTGAACCTGCTGGTTGTTCTCTCGCTGGTTGCACTGGTGCTGGTGTTTCTGTTTCTCCTGGAGTTGCAGGTTTTTCTCCCTCCGGTTGCGCTGGTGTTGGTGTTTCTGTTACTCCTGGAGTTGCAGGTTTTTCTTCCGCTGGTTGCGCTGGTGTTGGTGTTTCTGTTGTTCCTGGAGTTACAGGTTTTTCTTCCGCTGGTTGCGCTGGTGTTAGTGTTTCTGTTGCTCCTGGAGTTACTGTATCTTCCTCACCTGGTGTTTCCACTATACCTTCTGCTTCATCTGAAACTAAGTTATACACCTCACCGCAACTTACAACTGATGTATAACTTTCTTGAACTTTTTCAGTAGTTTCTTTCAATTCAAACGTTACTTCTGCTGTTTCATGATTTTTTTGAAGTACAACTTCATAAGTTCTAACTTCTTTTTTACCATAACTTTCTTTAATGACAATTTTATGTTTTGTTTTTGAATCTGTTACATTTTCACCTTCTGTGTAAAGTAATTCATTGTGTGGTAAAAATAAATTTCTATCTGAAACACGGTTCATTTCTTTTAATACATCTACAGGAATATTCGTTGCTTCGCTAATGACACTTAACGTATCTCCCCATTTAATTTCGTATTTAAAGAAATTATCTTCTTTCTGTATATCTGTTTTGACTTGTTCAACAGTTCTTGCTATCCAAACCCCATCTTCTTCACTTGCTTGAACAGTTGTTTGGATACTTGCTAATCCAATTAAAAATACACCAGTCGCAACAATAGCACCTGTACGTAATTTTCTAAATCCTCTTAGTGATAATGATCCTTTCATTCGTTCATCTCCTATTTTATGCATTTGCTATTACTCTAGCTAAATAGTATCACATACCTTTTTCCATAATTCAAGCATCATGACCTAAATAGAAAAAGAAGGAAAATAGCCTTCTTTTAGCTATATTCCTTCTTCTCTCGATAAATGAAATCTATTGATTATTCATCTTCTTTTTTCTTTGTTGCAAATACGCCTACTCCTGATAATAGAGCTGCAATTGCTGGAAGAAATGTTCCTAATGTTGATGTACCTGTGTTTGGAAGTTCTTTTTGAGAAGATTGTTTTGTATTCCCAACTGATGAGCTTAGTGCATTAGTTATTCCTGCTTTAGTTTCTTTATTGCTGTTTTCTTCAGAATTCACTGTATTTTGAGGAGAATTTGTAGAAACTTTCGCAATAAATTCCACAATACGTTTTACCATTGCATCTACTTCTTCTTGTGTAGCTCTTTGATTATTGAATACTACTTTTGCTGCTTTCAATAATTCAGAACCTTCTTTCTTGTATTCATCATTTAATTGAGATACTAGACTATCTAATTGAAGAATTGATGTTTCCAATTGTGCTTTATCAACTGTTACATTTGTTTGTGGTGTTGATACTACTCCACTTGGTTGGTGTGATGATTCGTATTGTTTAAAGATATCTTTTGCTAACGCTCTAAAGATTTGGCCATCTTTTAAAATAATAGTTGCATTTCCCTTTTCATCAAATACTACATCGGCTATTTCTGGATTTTTAGCCATAATCTTAGATTTTACATTTTCTTTTTCATCTTTAGTAATATGAAAAATATCCATCACTATTTGTTTTTCAAAAGTTAAATTAATATTATCTAAACCAGTTGAAACTTTCACTAATTTTTCAACAGAAATTGTTTCACTTACACCACTCTTAGACATCACTGTTACATTCCCTTTTTCATCAACTCTTACTGTTGCTTCAGGATTTACTAATTTAACAAGTTCAAGAACTTTTGTTTTTTCTTCTTCAGTTAATTTAATTGGATTAATAACAAGTAGTTTTTCGGCTGGGACAATTACTTCACCTACTGATTTCACAGCAAGTTTTCGATTTTCTGTAACATTAGCAACATTTCCATCTTTAGTTTCAAAATTAATATCTTTTTCAGCTTGTGCTACTATTGCATCGACTTGTAATTTTAGAATCTCTTTTGCAATTTCTGAAAGATCAGTTCTTGCATCAATTGCTGCTTTTTTAGCAATTGCTTCATTTTCAATTGCTTTTTTAGCTTCTGTTTTCGACACTGCTTCTGGATTTACTGAAGTCACTTCTGTTGTTCCATTTGTTTTAGCTTGATCTACACCCGCATTTGTTGTCGCATTGTCGATTGCTTGTTTTGCTGCGTCTGCTTTTGCTTTCACGTCAGCTTTTGCTGCAGTTTTCTCTTCGTCTGTTAAGTCTGTACGTGCATCGATTGCGTCATTTTTAGCTTTAAGTGCATCATCGATTGCTTTCTTCGCTGCTGGTTTTACTTCTACCGTTGGATTTACATTGTTTACTTCTGTTACTCCATCATTTTTAGCTTGTGTTACTGCATCATTTGTTGTCGCGTTATCGATTGATTGTTTTGCTGCATCGGCTTTCGCTTTCGCGTCAGCTTTCGCTGCAGTTTTCTCTTCATCTGTTAAGTCTGCACGTGCGTCGATCTCATCGTTTTTAGCTTTAAGTGCATCATCGATTGCTTTCTTCGCTGCTGGTTTCGCTTCTGCCGTTGGATTTACATTATTTACTTCTGTTGCTCCATCTGTCTTAGCTTGTGTTACTGCATTATTTGTTGTCGCGTTATCGATTGCTGTTTTTGCTGCGTCTGCTTTCGCTTTTGCATCAGCTTTCGCTACAGTTTTCTCTTCATCTGTTAAGTCTGTACGAGCGTCAATCTCGTCATTCTTAGCTTTCAATGCTTCGTCGATTGCTTTTTTAGCTGCTGGTTTAGCTACTGCTTCTGGATTTACTGAAGTCACTTCTGTTGTTCCATCAGTCTTAGCTTGATCTACTTCTGCGTTTGTTGTTGCGTTATCGATTGCTTCTTTTGCTGCATCAACTTTCGCTTTTGCGTCTGCCTTAGCTGTAACTTTTTCTTCATCTGTTAAGTCTGTACGAGCGTCAATCTCGTCATTCTTAGCTTTCAATACTTCGTCGATTGCTTTTTTAGCTTCCATTTTCACTACTGGTTGTGGATTTACTGAAGCTACTTCTGTTTCTCCATCGTTTTTAGCTTGAGTTACTGCATCATTTGTTGCCGCATTGTCGATTGCTGCTTTTGCTGCGTCTGCTTTCGCTTTTGCGTCTGCCTTAGCCGTAGCTTTCTCTTCGTCTGTTAAGTCTGTACGAGCGTCAATCTTGTCGTTCTTAGCTTCTAGTGCGTCATCAATTGCTTTTTTAGCTTCCGTTTTCACTACTGGTTGTGGATTTACTGAAGCTACTTCTGTTTCTCCATCGTTTTTAGCTTGAGTTACTGCATCATTTGTTGTCGCATTGTCGATTGCTTGTTTGGCTGCATCTGCTTTGGCTTTCGCATCAGCTTTCGCTGCAGTTTTCTCTTCATCTGTTAAGTCTGTACGAGCATCAATCACGTCATTCTTAGCTTTTAGTGCGTCATCAATTGCTTTCTTAGCTACTGGCTTCGCTTGTGCTGTTGGATTTACTGAATCGACACTTGTTGCTCCATCTGTCTTAGCTTTTTCTACTGCGTCATTTGTTCTTGCAGTATCTATCGCTGTTTTCGCTGCATCAGCTTTCGCTTTTGCTGCTTCCTTAGCTTTTGCTTTT
>NZ_KI391971.1:474572-476910 GCF_000162475.2 Granulicatella elegans ATCC 700633 | reverse complement strand
CTGTTAAGTCTGTACGAGCATCAATCGCGTCATTCTTAGCTTTTAGTGCGTCATCAATTGCTTTCTTAGCTACTGGCTTCGCTTGTGCTGTTGGATTTACTGAGTCTACACTCGTTGCTCCATCTGTCTTAGCTTTTTCTACTGCGTCATTTGTTGTCGCATTGTCGATTGCTTGTTTGGCTGCATCTGCTTTGGATTTCGCATCAGCTTTCGCTACAGTTTTTTCTTCGTCTGTTAAGTCTGTACGTGCATCGATTTCATCTTTTTTAGCTTTTAGTGCATCGTCTATTGCTTTCTTTGCCGCTGGTTTAGCCACCGCTGTTGGATTTACATTGTTTACTTCTGTTGCTCCATCATTTTTAGCTTGAGTCACTGCATCATTTGTTGTTGCGCTATCGATTGCTTGCTTGGCTGTATCGGCTTGGGCTTTCGCATCAGCTTTCGCTGCAGTTTTCTCTTCATCTGTTAAGTCTGTACGTGCATCGATTGCGTCATTTTTAGCTTTCAATGCATCATCAATTGCTTTCTTAGCTACTGGCTTCGCTTGTGCTGTTGGATTTACTGAGTCTACACTCGTTGCTCCATCTGTCTTAGCTTTTTCTACAGCTGCGTTAGTTGTCGCATTATCGATTGCTTCTTTCGCTGCGTCGGCCTTAGCTTTTGCGTCTGCTTTAGCTGTGGTTTTCTCTTCATCTGTTAAGTCTGTACGAGCATCAATCTCGTCATTCTTAGCTTTAATAGCTTCATCAATTGCTTGTTTCGCTGCTGGTTTCTTAACCGCTAATGGATTTATTAAATCTACCTTTGTTGTTCCTACAGTCTTAGCCTGTTCTACTTCTGTATTTGTTGTCGCATTATCGATTGCTTCTTTCGCTGAATCGGCTTTTGCCTTAGCTTCTGCTTTTGCTTTCACTTTTTCTTCTGCTGTTAAGTCATCATTCGCATCAATCGCATCGTTCTTAGCTTTCAATGCATCGTCGATTGCTTTCTTAGCCGCTGGCTTCGCTTGTGCTGTTGGATTTACTGCATCTACACTTGTTGCTCCATCAGTCTTAGCTTGCGTTACTGCATCATTTGTTGTTGCGTTGTCGATTGCTTCTTTCGCTGAATCGGCTTTTGCCTTAGCTTCTGCTTTTGCTTTCACTTTTTCTTCTGCTGTTAAGTCATCATTCGCATCGATTGCATCTTCTTTTGCTTTTAATGCATCATCTATTGCCTGTTTGGCTGCTGGTTTCTTAGCTGCTTCTGGACTAAACGAATTAACATCACTTAAACCTGAAATGCTATTTTCATCAACTTTAATATCAGTATCTGCTGCATCTATTGCTTCTTTTGCTTGATTAGCTTTGTTTTCTGCTTCAGCTTTTGCCGCAGTTTTCTCTTCAGTTGTTAAATCATTTCGAGCATCGATTTCTTCTATTTTTTTCTCTAGATCTGAATCGATTACTTTCTTAGCCTCCGGTTTCTTAACTGGCTCTGGATTAAATGAATTAACATCACTCAAACCTGAAATACTATTTACGTCAACCTTAACATCTGTATCAGCTCCATCGATTGCTTGCTTAGCTGCATCGGCTTTCGCTTTAGCTTCTTCCTTAGCTGCTAATTTTTCTTCCGCTGTTAAATCATTATTCTCATCAATCTCTGCTTCTTTTGCTTTAAGTGTTTCATCTACAGCTTTTTTAGCCTCTGGTTTCTTAACTGCTACTGGATTCAATGAGTTTACATCTGCTACTCCATTAGTTTTTGCATTTTCAACATCAGCATTTGTTGTTGCTTTATCAACCGCTTGTTTGGCTGCATCAGCTTTGGCTTTCGCGTCTTCCTTAGCTTTTGCTTTTTCTTCAGCTGTTAAGTCGTTGTTCGCATCAATCGCATCGTTCTTAGCTTTTAACGCATCATCGATTGCTTGTTTAGCTGCTGGCTTAGCTACTGGTGTTGGATTTACTGCATCTACACTTGTTGCTCCATCAGTCTTAGCTTGCGTTACTGCATCATTTGTTGTTGCGTTGTCGATTGCTTGTTTAGCTGCATCAGCTTTGGCTTTCGCGTCTTCCTTAGCTTTTGCTTTTTCTTCAGCTGTTAAGTCGTTGTTCGCATCAATCGCATCGTTCTTAGCTTTTAACGCATCATCGATTGCTTGTTTAGCTGCTGGCTTAGCTACTGGTGTTGGATTTACTGCATCTACACTTGTTGCTCCATCAGTCTTAGCTTGCGTTACTGCATCATTTGTTGTTGCGTTGTCGATTGCTTGTTTAGCTGCATCAGCTTTGGCTTTCGCGTCTTCCTTAGCTTTTGCTTTTTCTTCAGCTGTTAAGTCATTGTTTGCATCGATCGC
>NZ_KI391971.1:453337-474472 GCF_000162475.2 Granulicatella elegans ATCC 700633 | reverse complement strand
CTGGCTTAGCTACTGGTGTTGGATTTACTGCATCTACACTTGTTGCTCCATCATTTTTAGCTTGCGTTACTGCATCATTTGTTGTCGCGTTGTCGATTGCTTGTTTAGCTGCATCAGCTTTAGCTTTCGCATCTTCCTTAGCTTTTGCTTTTTCTTCAGCTGTTAAGTCGTTGTTCGCATCAATCGCATCGTTCTTAGCTTTCAATGCATCATCGATTGCTTTCTTAGCTGCTGGCTTAGCTTGTGCTGTTGGATTTACTGAGTCTACACTCGTTGCTCCATCAGTCTTAGCCTGCGTTACTGCATCATTTGTTGTTGCGTTGTCGATTGCTTGTTTGGCTGCATCGGCTTTGGCTTTCGCTTCTTCCTTAGCTTTTGCTTTTTCTTCAGCTGTTAAGTCATTGTTTGCATCGATCGCATCGTTCTTAGCTTTTAACGCATCATCGATTGCTTTCTTAGCTGCTGGTTTTGCTTCTGCCGTTGGATTTACTGAGTCTACACTCGTTGCTCCATCTGTCTTAGCTTGTGTTACTGCATCATTTGTTCTTGCAGTATCTATCGCTGTTTTCGCTGCATCAGCTTTAGCTTTCGCATCTTCCTTAGCTTTTGCTTTTTCTTCAGCTGTTAAGTCATTGTTTGCATCAATCTCATCGTCCTTAGCTTTTAATGCATCGTCGATTGCTTTCTTAGCTGCTGGTTTTGCTTCTGCCGTTGGATTTACTGAGTCTACACTTGTTGCTCCATCATTTTTAGCTTGCGTTACTGCATCATTTGTTGTCGCGTTATCGATTGCTTGTTTGGCTGCATCGGCTTTCGCTTTCGCGTCAGCTTTCGCTGCAGTTTTCTCTTCATCTGTTAAGTCTGTACGTGCGTCGATCGCATCGTTCTTAGCTTTCAATGCATCATCGATTGCTTTCTTAGCTTCTGGCTTCGCTTGTGCTGTTGGATTTACTGAGTTTACACTCGTTGCTCCATCAGTCTTAGCTTTTTCTACCGCTGCGTTCGTTGTTGCATTGTCAATCGCTTGCTTCGCTGCATCAGCTTTCGCTTTTGCTGATTCCTTAGCTTTTGCTTTCTCTTCATCTGTTAAGTCATTGTTTGCGTCAATCGCTGCTTCCTTAGCTTTCAATGCATCATCAACTGCGTTTTTTGCATCAGTTTTCTTTTGACTAGCTTGTGGATTAACGCTTTCCACATCATCAACACCTGATGTTTTAGCACTGTCTACAGTTGCATTTGTTGTTGCATTATCGATTGCTGCTTTTGCTGCAGTTGCTCTTGCTTGTGCATCTGCTTTTGCCGCCTTTTTCTCTTCATCTGTTAAGTCGGCACGACCGTCAAGTTGAGCTTCTTTTGCTTTAAGAGCTTCGTCTATTGCGTTCTTTGCAGTTGGTTTTGCCGTTGCTGTTGGCGTTACTGAACTTACACTCGTTGTTCCTGCAGTTTTAGCTGAGTCTACAGCTGAGTTTGTTGTCGCATTATCGATAGCTGCTTTCGCTGCAGTCGCTTTTGCCTGTGCATCTGCTTTTGCTGCATTCTTTTCTTCAGTCGTTAAGGCATTATTCGCATCAATTGCTGCTTCTTTCTCTCTTAAAGCTGTATCGATAGCTGCTTTCGCTGTATCTTTCTTCGTTACTACAGGATTATCATTGCTAATAGCAGTTGTTCCTGATGTTTTTGCATTATCTAATGCTGTTTTTGTCGTTACCGAGTTATTATTAATCGCTGTTAAAGTTTTCGTCTTATCGGCATTAACTTTTTGGATTGCAGCCTCTTTTTCTTCTGCAGTTGCATTTGTATTAGCATTAATCTCTGCAATTTTATCTTCAGCAGCTTTGTTAACTGCATCAATAGCAGGTTGCTTATTCAAACTTGTAAACTCTGATAAAGGTTTTGTATCAGTTGAACCATCTTTATAGGTCACAACAAGATTTCCATTTGAATCCTTTGTAATCGTAGAAATTCTTGTTGCTTGATTATCTACTAATTGTCCACTTTTACTAGTGAAGTTCGCATCATTATTTGTCTGTGAATATTCAATTTTCACTTTTTCTTTAATTTTTTCGAACTCTTCAGCAGTTACATTCGTAGGATCTAGTACACTAACAGTTCCTTCGGGCGACTTAATATCATATTTTGATGTTTGATTTTTTACAACAAATTCTACATAACCTTCAATTTTTTGGCGTTCTGCTGGATTTGTAGTTGCATTGATTCTTCCATCAAAAGGTGCACTTTCTCCATTATTATCATCTTTAGCAACGATTATACTTGTCCACTTCTGTCCATCTTTTAAGTTCGTAGTTCCTGTCATTTTAATCGTTGCAGTTTTCTTATCATCTGAAACAGAACCTTCTCCACTTGATAGAGCACTATCTGTTACTTTTCCAACTGCTAAACCATAACTAGTTGCATTATTATAGTTAATATCACCAGGGCCACGAAGTTTTAGGTCTTTAAGTTTAGATTCATCCGTTGCTGTAAATGTTAAATCTGTTTCTTCTCCAGAATAAATATAAACATTTTTGTTAGCTGTATCTGAATAAGGTACTGTTACTGTTGGAGGGGTATTTTTTTGTACAATTTCACCCACAGGTTTTGTCTTTGTAGAACCGTCTGTGAATGTCACGACAATATTATTTCCAACAATATTTACTGACTGAATAACATCCTCAGGATGTTCTACTAAAGTTCCACGTTTATCAGCTAACCTTGCATCTTCGTTTGTTGTTGAGTATTCTAATTGAATACTATCTTTAATTTTCTTTAAATCTTCTGCAGTTGGATTTGTTAAACTAGTTACAGAAATTTTTTCATCCGTAGGTTGAGATCTTAATGCATATTTTTTTGATTGAGCTTTTAGTACTAAGTAAAAGTATCCTGGATCTGCGATACTATCCCCTTTTTTAAGATTTTCTCTACCTTGGTCATCAACTACCTGAACATAACGAGTACCAATATTTAATGTTTGGGTTTCTTGCTTTGTATAATCTCTATGTTTTTTCAACACATCATTTGGACGTCCCGTAATGACAATTTTTGCCGGATTCGCTTGACTAGCATCCGATGTTACTCCTGCTGTTTCCGCACGATTAATTACTCTAGCTGTAAATCCAAATTCAACATCTAAGTCATTATCCGTACCTGCAACATTAGGAAATCTTTGTCTAGATCCTTTCTTAATTGTTGCATAACGAATCTTTCCAGTTTCAGAATATACTGGAATTTCTAATGAAAAATGTTCTTCATTATAGATATAGATCTTTTTCTCATTTGGAATAGAAAAATTAAATTCTACCTTTGGATCTTGATTCACAGCTGCACGGAAAGTAGTATCTTTTTGAATTTCACTTCCATTACGTGGATCGTTTGCACCCGTGTTTTCAATCGCATTAGATTCTGATTTTTTCTCTGTATTCTCTGCTTTAATTCCAACTGTTTCTTTACCTTCTGTGGTATCTTTAACAGGTGTTTCTTTTTTCTCTACAGCTTTATTACGTAATTTTGCATTGACTGTCGTAATTAACTGAGCATAAGCACTCTCTACTTCAGAAATAGTATTTGAAGATTTTGCATTATTCGCTAAAGATAAAGATTCTCGTACTAATTGAATACTTTCTTCTGTCTTATTCGAATATACTCCTTGTGCTAATTTCGATTCAATTTCTTGAATATAGTTTTGTAATTTTCCTTTTACATTAGTTAATTGTTTATTCTCATTTTCTGAGTTTTTCTTTTCATCTGATTGTTTTTCTTCTTTTTTTGTTGATATTTCATCAACATTTACTTTTGTTACTGAAGTTGATTTTTCTTGAATTGCTACTTCATTTGCAGCAACTGCCCCATTTCCCATAAATAATAAATAGCTGGCGATTGCTACTGAAGCAGCACCAAAACTATATTTTCTTATAGAAAATTTTTGAATTTTGTTATAATTATTTTTTAAATTTCTCTTATACATATTGGCTCCTTCTTAATCTAGATATTCCCATATATAATAGCATATTTTATCAATTACAACAAACACTACGTTTAAACTTTTCACAAAAAGATTATTTATAAAACAATATTTTATCATATGATTTTCACAAATGTAGAAATATGACATTTTCATTAAATAATCATATTTAATATTGCAAAATTATTATTTTTTTCATTTTATCCATGATTATTTTTATACACTATAAAAAAGTCGTTTACGAAAAATTTTTTCTTCCGTAAACGACTCGTTTTTATAAAAAAATAAACCTACACATAAAGTGTAGGCTTGATTGTTAAAATTATGCTTCTTGAGAAACAACTTCTTTTCCATCGTATTGTCCACATGATGGGCAAACATGGTGGCTTTTTCTTAATGAACCACAGTTAGGGCATGCGTTTAACCCTGGTACTTCTAATTTGAAGTGAGTACGACGTTTAGCTTTTCTAGCTTTTGATGTTTTACGTTTTGGTACTGCCATTTTGTACACCTCCTAATCAATCTTCTTTACATAAAATGCTTTTTACTTTTCAGTCTCATCGGAATCGAAGAAAGACTGTAGAGCCGCTAACCTTGGATCAATTTGTTGTTCTTTTGCAACTGTACGTCTTAAAGACAACTCATCTTGAGAAATCACTTCCCAATCTTGACCACTTGGCATTCGGTCTTCACTCAATTCCTCTGGCGATAAGACTTGTAAAGGAATTGAAAGTAAAATATGATCTTCCACAGCAGGTTGTAAATCTATCCAATCAGTTTCTAACGGAATGACAATTTCTGTTAATTCCTGTTCTTCAAATGAAGTTCCTTTTGGAATATATCGTTCAACAATTTCTATTGACAATGGCACAACCACTGGCTCTAGAGACCTGGATGAAGGAAGTGTGATATCGACAGCACAAGTAAATTGCGCAATGACTGTTTCATTTTGATACACAAGAAAACCTTTTGCTAATGCAGGAGAAACCTCTAAAATCGTATCGTCACGACTCTTTAAGTTATCTTCTACTTGCATTTCCTCTTCAAAATAAACAGGCATTCCTTGAGAATTTTCAAGTTGTTTTAATGATATTTTCACATTTTTCACCCCTAAAGCAACATAGAGAATTATACTAAGGAATCTCTTGTTTGTCAATGTTTTCTACTTGACAATTGTATATTTCTCCATCATTTTATTTTATAAACTGATTCTACAGATTTCTGACAAAGATTGCAATCATTTTTTAGCAGTAACTTTTTCTACAACCATAAATGGTCCACCTAATTCAATATCTCCTTCATCGTAACTTCTTTGATTCCAAAGGTTATCGATATCAAACCATCTACTATTCCCATCACTTTCAGGGTCTCTCACAAATGTTTTTCCATCTTGGTATCCACTTAATACAATAGCATGAGCGCCCCCAGATACTTTTACAAAATGTCCGGGTCCAACACAAGCTAAAATTGTTTTTCCTTCAATTAATGCTTGTTTAACAGCTGCTTTTGTATTGATCACTTTATAATCAAATCCCCATGCTTTCAATGCTGCAGCTGAACCTTTTGCTCTAGTTCCTACATAACCATTAGTATTCATAGATTCAGTATTTTCACTAATCCAACGTGCTACTTCAATCGGAGTTGAATTCTCACCAAATCCATTGAAAATCATTGAAAGTGATGTCGGTACGCATCCTGAAACAGCCATTGTAATACCTCTTAATAATTCAGAACCCCACCTATAATCTCTTTGGAAGTACCATGGAGTGTTTAATGGTTTAACATACTCAATCCATTTTCCATTTTCATCTACGTAATATTTTTCCGAATCAACCCATTCTTTTGTTGCCATTTTTCCATCAGCATTCAAGTAATAGTTACCTTTCCACTGAGAACGAGCATAACTTCCACCATTATTTAAATAATACCATGATTGGTAATTTGGATCATAAATCCATTCAGCGTCCGCCATTTTACCGTATTGTTTTAAAAAATAGTCTCCAACCCATGTTGCATTCGCATAGGCACCACTTTTAGTTAAATAATACCATCCTTTATAAAATGAATCATACAACCATTGATTAGAAAGCATTTTTCCATCCTGACCTAGGTAATAATCTCCAACCCATGCATTTTTAACGACTTCTCCAGTTTCAGAAAGATAATACCAAGTACCTTCTTGTTCGTTATAAATCCATTCTTTTGTCACAAGATTATTAATTTTATAATACTTACCTTCTTTTAATGCAATATTTTTTCCAACGACTAATTTTTCTTTTGGTACTTGAACAGTTTTTTCTACTTGTTCTTTCGTTGTTTTAGTTTCTTTTATTTCAGCTTTAAGTTCTTTAGTTTCTTCTTTAACTTCTTTATATTGTGGAATTTCTTTTGTTAATCTATTTTCTCCCACATCTTGTAAGTTTGCTGGTTTTTCTTCAATGGTTGTTAACTTGTTAGTTCCAACATTTTTTGCCTCTTCAGCAAACACACTTGTAACTGGAAGTAGTCCTAATCCTAATAATGTCATTACCTTTTTCTTCACTCACTTCTTTCCTTTCTTTATATTTTATTTTATCTCCGGCTTAAACTGCTGAGCAGATTTATAATTAGACGGGTTCATTATATCATATATGTTATCAAAATTCTTTTGTGTTTCTATAGATGAATCTGCATAATTTGTAATAAATTCTGTTTTTTCTTCTCGTAAAGTTTTTAAATATTCTCTTCCTCTTTCATTAAATCCTAAAACAGTCACTTTATTCGGTTTTCGGATACTTTCAAAATACTTTTCCACTTGTTTCTTTGTAATTCCTAATAACACATATAAGCATAAGCGTTGTAATCTTGCCCAAGTCCAACGTTTATTTTTCAATAATTGAATAAAATTATAAAAAGAATTTGCTTGAGGTAAGATTTTTTTTAAGCGATATTCAATCCCTTCATCCATTTGATAGATATTTCTTAATTCTTCCACACTACTTCTCTCTAATTGATACTTCAATAATAACCAATATTGTTCCCAATGGTTACGGTATGCAACTGAAGAAATTTCTTCTAAATAAGATAATTGAGCATATAGATTTGGATTTCTTTCAGGCTTTAATAGTTGCTTCCGTAATGCAGTTCCACTAGCAAACTGTTCATCTTGGATTTTCGCATCTAGATGCCCGTTTCCCTTTCTTTCAATCGTTAAGAATTTCATTGGTACATTTCTCGAAAAAATTTCTTTTACATAGGCAAACCCTAATTGTTGATTCGGTTGTTGCATTAAACGATATAACGGACTGTTTTGTCCAAAACTCTCTTTTGCAATGAGTGTAAGTCGACTGGCATAAGTGAGAGATTTCATATCGTCATTCGTGACATCTTCTTTTATTCTTGCTTGCAATGTAATCCATTCTTCAAATGCTACTTGATAATCAATTCGTATATCTTCTACTCCAAAAGCAATTTCATGACATTTAGCAGCATGCAAAATACCAACGCCCCCAGCTGCAAACCAATCAGTGGCTTGTGTGCTTGAAAGTGTTGGTAATTCTAATATTAAATCCGCCCCATTTTCTAGAGCCATTTTTGCACGATGCCATTTATTCTCAATGGCTGGTTCTCCTCTTTGAACGAAATTCCCGCTCATCGCAACAACAATAACATCTGCATCTGTTTGCTTTCTAATTTGTTCGATTTGATAATGATGACCTTTATGAAATGGATTATATTCTGCAATAATTCCACAAGCTTTCATGTAATTCCTCATTTCAATGCAATAAAAAACCAACGTGGAGAAATTTCTTCCACTTCTGATTCACCAAAATTGGCTTTTATCCATACTTTTTTAAATCCTACCATTTCAAGTGCTTCTTGATACCATTCCATAGGGAAAGTTTGTTCAACATGCACTTCTTGAAAATGCTCAAATAATGCTTTACTCGTCTGAGATTCATCACGAACAAACATATCGATGACATGTTCTACACTTCCAGGTTCCTCTAATTCATAACTTTGCCATAAAAACGCTAAATTTTCACTCGTATAATGATATTGATATCCTGGAAATACTTCTTGCATTTGATAAAGAGAATGCACATCAAATAAAAACAATCCATCCTCTTCTAAATGATCGTAAACAGATTTAAATACTTTGATTGTATCTTCAAACTCTGTTAAATAACAAAGTGAATCAGAATATAATGTAATCGCGTCAAAAGTCTCTAATCCTTTTAAATCACGCATATCTTTTTGAACCCAATCAATCGAAGGATAATCTTGTTGATATTTTTCTTTGGCAATATCTAACATTTCGCTAGATAAATCAACTCCAGTCACTTGATATCCTGCCTCTGTTAGTAAAGTCGAAACTTCACCCGTTCCACAAGCTAATTCCATGACTTTTTGAATATTTCGACTCGTATACGTTTTAAAAGAATCTTTTGTAAATTTCACCCATAATTGGTATTGTTCATGATCCATTACTTCATCATAAACATGTGCAAAGATTTGATAGGTCATTCTTTTTCACTCGCAATATTAACGATTGGTGCGTCATTCCATAATTTTTCTAAATTATAATATTCACGGTCTTCATAGTAAAATACATGTACAATGACATCATTTAAGTCCATTAAAATCCAACGTGCGTTGTCTTTTCCTTCGATGCTTTTCACTTCAAAGCCTTCTTTATGTACTTCTTCTTCAATAGCATCGACAATTGCTTGTACTTGTTTTTCATTTTTCCCATGAGTAATAACAAAGTAATCTGCCACAGGTGTTAAGTGTCCCACTTCTAGTGCAACGATTTCTTGTGCTAATTTATCATCTGCTGCTTTTAATACTACATCTAATAATTGTTTACTACGATTTTCTGTCATACGTTTCCTCTTTCTATTACTAAATAATTATAAACTTCTAATGTTCCAGGATAAATATACACTTCTTTTTCAATTAAATACTGCAAAGTATGTCTCACTAAATATCGAACTGCTTCATCAATATTGTGACTAGCAATTTGTCTTGCTTCTTCTACTCCTGGATAATTTCTTCCATCTTCAATGGCATCTGCTACAAATAAACATTTGGATAATAGAGTCATTTTTGTTCCACCAATCGTATGTTCACGAATAGCGTCTAAAATTTCTTCATCTTGTATATCTAATTCATCTTTTAAAATCTCTGCACCTACTGGTCCATGTAAAATTTCAGAAGATTGATTTTTAAGTTGTTCTGACAACTGTTTTTTGACCACTAATTCTTGTAATTCTTCTAAGGGTCTTTCTTTTGCATAATCGTGAATTAACGCTGCTAAAGAAGCTTTTGTAGCATCTGCTCCATATAATGTTGCTAATTCAATGATTTTCTTTTCCACTCTTAAACAATGTTCAAATCTTCTTTGACTCATTTGAGAGCGAACTTGATGTAAAATTTTTTCACGACTCAAAGAAGAATACGGAGAAAAATCTAAAACTGTCATTCTTGATACAGTCCTTTCTCAAAAATATATTCTTCTACACTTTCTGGAACAAGGTAACGAATACTTTGTCCCCATAACACATTTTTACGAATTTGTGTTGAACTAATTTCCATTTGAGGCGCTTCAATCCATAATACTGGATATGGAGTTTCTTTTGGATAACCTGGACGACAAACTCCTACAAATTGAACTTCATGTACTAATTCATCAATTCGATGCCAAGTTGGTAAATAATCCACCATATCACCACCGATAATAAAGTAATAATCTATATCTGGATTCTTTTCTTTTAATAGTTGAATCGTATCAAAACTATAGCTTTTTTCAGTACGTTCTAATTCAATCGTTTCAAGTTCAAAATGATAATTATCTCGTATCGCTAATTGTGTCATTTCTACTCGATAATTAGCATCAATCGTCTTCTTTTCATCTACATGAGGTGGAATATGGCTCGGCATAAAATAGATTTTGTCCAAATTCAACTGAACTCTAGCTTGCTCTGCCATAATTAAATGTGCCACATGAGGTGGATTAAAACTTCCTCCTAAAATTCCAACACGCTTTTGTTTTCCACTAAAATCATTTTGTTTCACTTTTGGACAAAGCTTGATGGATTGCATCATATTATCGCCCTCTTTTTACAAATTCTGCAAATCGAATCGAAATATCACGATTTTTTGGATTTCTAGCTTGTTTATACAATACAATCGTATGTCCAATGACTTGAATAATCGTGCTGCCTGTTTGTTCTGCTAATACTTCAGCAGCTTCTTGAGGTTCTTCCATTGTATTTTGTAATAAACTAACTTTAATTAATTCACGTTTTTCAATCGCAAATTGGATTTGTTGAATCATTTCTTCGCTTAAACCACCTTTTCCAATTTGAAAAATAGGTTTAATACTATGTGCTTCTTTTTTGAAAAATTGTCTTTCTTTTCCTTTTAATTCCAATCCAATCCCTCCTTCTTATATAATCGATGGACGTTTAATGACATCTACTTCTTTTGGACTCCAAATTTCAATCGTCCCTGGTTTTTGAATCGTTACCCAACCTAGACCAGCAATTACGATATCTGATTTTTCTTTTACTGAAAAGACTATCTTCTGTAGAGTTGGATATTGTTTCACATTATCTCCGGTAGGAGGTGTTAAAATCGTTCCATTGTGTCTTGCATAAAACTCATCTGCTTTTTCTAATTTTGTACGATGTAATTCAATTGTTTGTGGAGTATAAAATGTTAAGGAATTTCTTTCTCCTTTTGTATAATCCACTCGAACAAGTCCACCAATAAAAATCGTTTGTTCTGCATTTAATTGGAAAGTTTTTGGTTGTAATTCCTTTTGAGGTAATACTTTTTTCACTTCTTTTTCTGCTAAATAGTGTGCGATCTGATGACGGTGAATAATTCCCGGTGTATCAATTAAGCTTGATTTTTCATCAAATGGAATATAAATTTGTCCTAATGTAGTTCCTGGGAATTGAGAAGTTGTAATCACATCTTTTGTTCCACCAATACTTTGAATTAATTTATTAATTAAAGTAGATTTACCTACATTCGTTACCCCTACTACATAAGCATCTTTTCCCTGACGGTATTCATTTATTTTATCTAATAATTCGTCAATTTGAATACGTTTATTCGCACTCACTAAAATCGTATCGACTGGACGAATGCCATATTCTTTTGCAAAACGTTCAATCCAGTTTTTCAAACGATTACGATTCACTGATTTTGGATATAAATCCACTTTATTTGCAACAAATAATACTGGATTATTTCCAATAAAACGTTTCAACCCTGAAATCATACTGCCATATAAATCAAATAAATCGACCACATAAACAACTAGTGCATCTTCTTCTGCAATCGAAGATAACATTTTTAAGAAATCATCATCACTTAAAGAAGCAGATTGTAATTCATTATAATTTCTAAGTCTAAAACAACGTTGACAATAAACGGGTTCTTCTTTTTCTAACATTTTTGTCAATACACTTGTAGGAGTATAGCCGATTTCTTCATGATTTTCTGTTTGAATCGTTGCTCCACATCCCATACAAAAATAGTGGTTTTCAGTCATGGATTTTCTCCTCCCATTTCTCTGAGTAATTTTTTCCATATAATATCGTTAGGATTAAATTTTCAAAAAATCGATTGATTCTTGTTTTCTTAGCATCTGATAATTTTAAAGGTTTAACAAGGATCGTTTTAATCCCAAAAGTTCCCGCCCCTAAAATATCTGTCAATAACTGATCTCCAATCATCACAATTTCATCTTTTGTTGCAGTCGTTTGGCTCAATGCTTCTTTAAATCCTTTATGCAGTGGTTTTAGTCCTGGAAAAACGTACGGTACGCCTAATTGTTCAGCCACTCTTTCAATACGATTTTTACGATTATTAGATACTAATATGATTTCAATCTGATTTTCTTTTAATTGTTGAACCCATGTTTGTAATGTATCATTTGTATCTAATTCATCCCAATCCACTAATGTATTATCAATATCTGCAAAAATTGTTTTTATCGATTGTTTTTTTAAAAACTCAATGGAAATGGATAAATAATCTTTGATAAACCACGTTGGTGTTAGTTTAATGGACATATTTCTCCTCTATCTTTGTTATCTTTTTTCAACTCGAACGCCTAATTGATCGACGGTTAATACTTGAATATTATAGTTTCCTAATTCACTTGGTAAATGTTCTTGTAAATGCTCCACAATAGTTGTTGACTTATCTTTTGAAGATAACACCATCACAGTTGGACCTGCTCCACTTAAGTACGTACCAATCGCTTCTTTTTCTTTTGCAAGCTTACGTACCGGTGTTAAAAACGGAATTAATGTTTCACGATAAGGTTCATGGAATAAATCTTTTTCTACAATTCTAGAAACATTTTCCCAATCTTCTTGCCATAGTGCTGCAACTAATACATTCGAACGACTACTTGCTTGTACCGCTTTTGAATATAGAAATTCACTAGGAAGAACTTGTCTACTTGCTTTTGTAGATAATTCAAAATCTGGAATTAACGCAATCCCTTGAATATCAGATTGGATTTCTTTTTGTAAATAGTCAACTTCTTGACTTTCTTCATCATAAGTCGCAACGACTAATCCACCTAAAATAGCAGGAGCTACATTATCTGGATGGCCTTCTAATTTTGTTGCCCACTCAACTTTTTGTTGTGGAGTTAAGTTCAAATCCCCTAATTGATTTGCTAATTCAATTCCTGCAACAATCGCACTAGAGCTACTTCCTAATCCTCTTGTCATTGGAATGTCACTCTCACATACTAAATGGTGAGGTTGTAAGGTTGGACAAACTGCTAAAGCTGTCTCAATAATTAAATTCTCTTGATTGCTTGGTACGGCTTCTCCAAATGGATGTTTAATTTTCCATTCATTACTAGGTTCTACAACTCTTAATGTTAAATATAAACCAACTGCAATCCCAATGGAATCGAATCCTAATCCAATATTAGCAGTTGTTGCGGGTACAATAATTTTCATTTTTATGCCTCCAACACAGGATAGATTCTAACTGCTTCTACACCGTCTATTTGTTGATATGCGGAAACTTTTTCTTCTAACTCAGCTTCTGAAATTTGAGTAAATCTTGTTAATACTGCTTGATTTGGTAACACAACTCCATCAAACTCTTCTGGTTTACTTGTTTCAATTACAACAGCATAATCTTTCAATGGAGCTGTTGTTGTATGAACTTTCGTTGCTTCTGTCAATGGTTCAAACGGAACTACTTTTGCATTACGATTTTGTTGCGTTGCAATCATCATGACATCAGCTACCACACTTGTTGCAGTTGGATGTGAGCCTGCACCTTTTCCGTATAGTAAAATTTCTCCTAAAGCATCACCTGTTACAGAAATGGCATTATTTTCATAAGCAACTTGAGCTAACAAGTGGTTTAAACTTACAAAATAAGGACGTACTTCTAAGTATACTTCTTCACCATTTGCGACAACACTTGCCAATAATTTAATCGTATAGCCTGAAAGTTTAGCTAATTGTAAATCTGTTTTAGTCACTTGTGTAATACCTTTTTTAGGAATCGCATCGAATGAAACATTTGTTCCAAATGCTAATCTTGTTAAAATGATTAATTTATAAGTAGCATCATAACCTTCTACATCACTTGTTGGATCTGCTTCAGCAAATCCTTTTTCTTGAGCTGTTTTTAACACTTCTTCATAAGATAATCCTTGTTGGCTCATAGAAGTTAAAATAAAGTTTGTTGTTCCATTTACAATTCCGTAAATCGCTTCTACTTCATTATTTGAAACATGTTCTACTAAAGGACGTAGTACAGGAATTCCGCCCCCAACACTTGCTTCATAATATAAATACACATTATTTTCTCTAGCAATTTGAGATAATTCAACACCATGTTTTGCTAATAAATCTTTATTCGCTGTTACGACATGTTTTCCTGATTCTAAAGCTTTTTTTACACAATTAAAGGCAAAATCCACTCCACCTAAAACTTCTACAATAATAGAGATTTCTTCATCATTTAAAATATAGTCTACATCCGAAGTAAATGTAATGCCTGAAATTTTATCAGCAAATAGTTCTGGTTCTTTTACAAGAGCTTTTTCAATTTGTAATGAAACTCCTGTTTTCTTTTCAATTGATGCTTGATTTTTTGTTAAAATATGATAAACGCCACTTCCAACTGTTCCAAATCCTAATAAACCAATTTTTTCTACTTTCATCGTAATCCCCACTTTTTCTTTATGTATAAATATTGAAAAACCACAGCACACATTTTATAGGCGCCGTGGTTTATCACAAAGTCATTAATCTTGTAATAGTTCAAAAATTTCAATTGCGACTAAATCGATATCATCAAATTGGAATGTTTGTTTTGTCTCACAATCTTCTAACTCAAAGCTATCTGCTTCTTGATTAAATGTCACAACACATTTTTCAACACCATCTTTTTCAAAACGACGAATTTCAATATCCGTGCTTTGATCCGCCATTGTTTGTAGACGTTGCACAATTGCAACTAGTTGTGAAGGTTTCATGTTGCTTTACCCCTTTCAGCTTTCTTAATTTCTATTCTACCATAAAACTTTTTTAGATTATATGAAAATCCCTTTAAAAAACATACTTTTTTTATAAATTTATTCAGGAAGTGTCCAATATAAATGAATAAGAGCTTGAGTCCCTAAATCGCCGTAACCATCATCACAAACTGTTTCATATAATTTTCTTGCTTGTAAGGTGGCTGGTAAAAATAATCCCATTCTTTCAGATTCATCAATCGCAATTCGCAAGTCTTTTAAGAAATGTTTTGCAAAAAATCCCGGACTATAATCTTTCTTCAAAATTCTTGGCCCATAATTCGATAATGACCAGTTCGCTGCACTTCCTGCTCCAACTGTTTGAAGAACTTTGTCTAAATCTAATTCCGCAGCTTTTGCATAAACTAACATTTCAACTAAGCCTGTCATTGTTCCAGCAATCATAATTTGATTCGCCATTTTAGTATGTTGACCAGCTCCATTGGTTCCTTGTAACGTAATTGTTTTTGAAAAAGTCTCTAAAATTGGACGTACTTCTTCTAAAACAGACTCCTTACCACCAACCATTGTTGACAATGTTCCGTTCTTAGCTCCTAAATCACCACCAGAAACTGGAGCATCTAGCGCCTCACAAGAGAATTTTTCAGCTTCTTCTGCAATTTTCTTTGCTAAAGAAGGCGTACTTGTTGTTAAATCAATGAGTATCTTACCTGTTTCTATCCCTTGAAAAATTCCGTTTTCCCCAAAATAAACTTCCTCAACATCTGTTGGATAACCTACAATCGTTAATACAACATCGGATTGACTTGCAACTTCTTTTGGAGTATTTGCCCATATAGCGCCAGCATCGATAACTGTTTGTGCCTTTTCTTTTGTACGATTATAAACTGTAACTGGATAACCGGCATTTAATAAGTGCTTTACCATAGAAGAACCCATTACACCAGTTCCAATAAATCCTATTTTCTTCATTCTTCAGTCTCCTTATCATCATAGATTTTGAAGAAATTCATTTTTTCTAACCAAGTTTTTGTATTTTCTTTATCATGTTGATAATTACTAATCGCATCCTCATAAAATGCTTCTACTCTTTTAGCAAAAGTTACAGAAGAGATTTCTTCTAATAATTGATTTTGTAATTCTTCTACTTGATGAGAAGTTTGATTGTAACATTCTAAATAAGTTAACACGCTAGAAGCAATATCTTCATCTTTTTCAAACAACATTCCTAACTCAGGTTTTGTAATAAATTGTTGTAAATAATCATTTTTCTTCGCAATAACTGGTATTTTATTGACTAAAGCTTCTAAATAAGTTAATCCTTGACTTTCAGACTCAGAAGCATTCACGTATAAATCTGCCATTTGATAATATTGAGACACTTGATGATGCTCCACTTCACCTGCGAACTGTACATAAGGTGTAATCCCTAAACGTTCCACTTGTTTTTCAAGTTCTTCTTTTTCTGGCCCTCCACCAACAATACAACATTTCACAGTTGAATCTTTTTCTAAAATTGCAGGCATTGCATCTAAAATCACAGCAATATTTTTTTCTTTCGATAAACGGCTTAACGATAAAAGTACTTTATCCTCTTTTGTATACCCTAATTTCTCACGTAATTCTTCTGCAGCCTGTGGATTTAATTTTGGAATTTCAACACCTGTTGGAATAACACGAACTTCTTGAGTCACTCCATAAGATAATAACTTATCTTTGGTCATTTGACTTGGTGCAATCACTCCACGAGTTTGATTACAAAAGTTTTTAGAAATATATGCCACATGACTTGGTCTTAAAATTTTTCCATTCGCAATATAGTGTAAATATTTTTCATACATTGTATGGTATGTATGGATTGTTGGAATCCCAAGCATTGCTCCTAAAATTTTGCCAAGTAAGCCTAAACTAAATTCTGTTTGCGTATGAATAATATCTAATTCGTATTCTTGAGAAACTTTATAAGCTTCAATAAAGCCTTGAACAGCAATTCTTCTTTCTTTAAATGAAAACAATGGAATACTTCCCAAGCGAACGATATTCCACTCAGGCATCGTAGCATTTGGATCAGTTGTTGTAAAAATAATAACCGTATGACCGAGGCGTTCTAATTCTTCTTTCAACACTCGAACAGACGTAGCAACACCACTTACTTGAGGGAAATAGGTGTCGGTAAAAATCCCTACTCGCATAAGTTCCTCCTTAAATATCTCTATTTTTCTTTTTATTCGTTCTAATTCTTTCACACGTATCTCTATTATATACGATAGTCCAATATCTGTCACGAAGTACAAGAAAAATCGGTGTCAAACACAAGTGATAATGTCTCAATTAAACACAAGTAAAAAAAGGAGGACTTCTACACTTAGGCATACGAAGTCCTCCTTTTTATCAATAATCTAAATAGTCAGTATCTTTATCTTCTTCACACATAATTGATTTTTATTCATTTTTTAAGTTTCTATTCTATCAAATAGTTTGATAATCTCAGAATCCGAAAATCCTAAGGCATATAGTTTTTCAAACAATATTTTTGTTAGCCTGTTAAAATTCTGATTTCTTAACTCAATTATTTTCTTCTCACTTTCAATAACAAAAAATCCTTTACTTCCACGACTAACAATCAACCCCTGTTTTTCAAGAACTTTTAATGCTTTTCGGACGGTTGCAGGATTACATTCTTCCCTCTCTGCTTAAGTCCTTATGGGAGGCATCTGTTGTCCCAGTACATACTTACCTCTTAAAACAGTTGCTCTTATCATAGATGCTATTTGTAAATATGGATACATATTCACTTAACCTTTTTATTTTTCCTTCCTCGTATAAATTTCCAATAAGCAGAATACGGAATAACCGTAGCAAACAGAAGATAATATTTATTAGCAAACATATCTGCAACTCCTTTTGCATTGAAATGAACAGGAATTTTCTCTGGGAGAAATATGCAAATAATAAATATTACAACAATCATTAATATCAACACCAAGACATCTTTTAAAAGTCCATCTTTCATACCATTTTTCCTCCTTGAACTAAATAAAATTTAACTTGCTAACTTTTCTATAAACTTCGCTTGAAATAACAAGTAAAGTAATTGACATTATCTCCAAAACTGGTATTATCGAAAGATTTAAAAACCAATTAAGAAGAATGGGTGTAATGAGTGCAATTATCCCTACAAGTCCAGACACAATAACAGGCATGCTCTGCTTTACAACCATCATCTCGCTTTCCCATTCATAATTTGGATACTTTTTATTTAGGGAAATTCCTATCACTGTTATAAAAATCGAATAGCATATAGGAACAATTATTAAGTTAATAACTTGAATGAAGTTCATATCAAGTTTTAGCGTAAATGCAAACATGGAAATCATATACCCAATCAAATGAAGTGTAAGGTTTACAGCAATCTTGGAATTTAAGATCATTTTTACCTTAACAGGAGAGCTTTGCAAAATCCAAATATTTTTTCCTTCTAAAGATATCGCTGAAGCTGCCGGGCAACTGAGCAAGAGCATAGATGCAATAAATAATGGAGCAAAATTTGAGAGATATTCATTTATATTTTCTATTCCTGAAGACTCTCCTATTTGTTCTACCGAATTAAAAAGTAAAAATATACTAAAAACACATAAAAGTATTACACCGAGGCCTGCATTCAAGACCGCCATGTACGAGCTTAAAAAGCGTCCCATTTCGTTTTTATACAAGGCAAGAAATATCGTTTTTCTATTATAAGATGTTTTATTATCAGAATATCTTGATGTTGTTTTAGCAAGAGTATTAAGCAATCCATACTTCATCTCAACAATTTTTACAAATATATAAAAAACTGCTGTTGAAAAAGCAATAAATAATCCCATTCCAATATACATTGGAAAACTTGTGTGTTGCACGAATAACCCGGATATTGGGTACAGTGCTGTAATTTGCTTAGAAAGCATGATCTCAATGCTGTCTTCATTACCTGATTTCATAGCTGAGACTGCAATATATCCAATTATACCTATCATTACAAATGAAAAGATTAGAGCAATAACATTTTTCCTCTTAAAATAAGATGAAACAGCAACAACAATCATTCCCATACATGCTGCTATGCACATAGGTATCAATGGAACAAAAATCATGGAGGTAAAATACAATATAATCTGTAATACATTTAAGCTTCCGTTTAATACCCAAACAATGCCTCCCGGAAGCATAAACATGAATCCTATTAAAAAGTTCAATAAATACATAAACATAAACTTGCTACTTATAATGTCTGAGCATTTTAAAGGTAGCGATAAAAGCGTTTCTATATCACGACTACCAAATAAAATTCCATTAGAATAAAATATTGTCAAAAATAATATTGAAAAACTTGATACTGCAACCATATAAGCAGGTATCAATTCCTGCTGTCCAACTTGTACCAGTGTTTTGGCTGTCATAATATTATAGACACAGAAAAATATAGCAAGAGTTATTATTCCAAAACTTGCAATAACAACAGAGCTTTGCTTTTTATTTCTTGGCTCTCTAATTTCGTTGATTGGAAAAAAATTTATCAATTGGGCTCTAATTAGTATCCAAATTTTGCTCATTATCTTGTACCTCCATGAAAAAAGTTTCCAAAGTTTTATCACCTTTGACTTCTTCTGTATTTCCGCTTGCGATTAGCTTTCCATTTTTTATAATTGCAATTTTATTACATAATTTTTCTGCAACATCCAAAACATGTGTTGAAAAGAAAATAGCTCCTCCATCTGACACGCATTCGTGCATTACTTTCTTTAGTAGAAAAGCTGCTTTTGGATCAAGTCCTACAAAAGGTTCATCTAAAATTAGTAACTTTGGAGAATGAACCAGTGCAGAAATAATCACTGTTCGTTGCTTCATACCATGCGAATAAGAAGATATCATCCCCGAAAGATGCTTAGTCATTTCAAATAAATCACTATATTTTAGAATTCTTTCTCTGCGTATTTCAGTAGAAATTTCAAATAAATCTGCAATAAAATTAATGTACTGAAATCCCGTCATATGTTCATATAAGTCTGGATTATCCGGAATGTATGCCATTATTTTTTTACAAATAACAGGCTCGTCTTTAATGGAATACCCCTCAATCGTTATACTTCCATTCTCAAAATCATGAATCCCAAGTACGGCTTTTATTGTTGTAGTTTTTCCAGCTCCATTTGCACCAATGAATCCATAAATATCTCCAGACTGTACTGAAATGGATAGGTTATCAACAACTTTTTTGTCTCCATAAAATTTACTAAAATTATTTATCTCTAACATGCTTTTACCTCCATTGACAATTTGTCAGTTATTCTTTGAAATAATACCGATAGCTTTTTTAGCATTAGCTATCGGAACCTTATTATTTTTGCAAACATTCTATTCTTTTTTAATTACTAAAGAGTTTTTTTGTATTTAAGCTTTGTTCAAGCATTATCTTAAATGCGTTTAAATACTCATTGACAGACTCTTTTTTTGAATATCTTATACTTATGTTATTTGAAACAAAAACATAGGCTGTCATAAGAAATTCCGCTGTTTCAGACGGATATTTTACAAAAAATGTTTTTTCTGATATTCCTTGGTTTATTATCCTTTCAAAATATATTGTCAGTTTTTCAATAATCTTATGGGATAACTTATCTATCATATATCGATTTTCTTCAAGATCAACTGTTTTTTGTAACGCTGTTCCCTCTGCTGAAATATTTTCCGAAGATATAATTGTGGCATCTATAAAAGCTCTAATTTTTTCAATGGCGGTTTTATCTTCATCATAGACAATAACATGAATATCTTTCAATAATTTATCTGAATATTGTTCCACAAGACAATATAGGATATCTTCTTTATTCTTAAAGTGATAGTACAGCAAGCCTCTTGATATATTTACTTTGTCAACAATATCCTGAGTTGTTGTATTAGTATACCCTTGCTCTATAAAAAGTAGCATTGCAGCATCCATAATTTCAGCACGTCGTATTTCCGGTTCTTTCACATCTCGCATTTTATCCCTCCTATTTAAAGGATATTACGCAACTGACATTTTGTCAATTGCATTTTCTCATTTCTCTTGAATTTTGTCACGATGTACAAGAAAAATCGATTTTTAGAAAAAGACTTCCCATAGTAGCTTTAGTAATAAAAGCCACACTAGCTTTTATTACGGGAAAACGCCAAGACGGTTTCACCGTCTTACTCATGACAGAAACAAAATTTGGTATTATACTTACGTTAGAGAACAATACTAATCCGTTCGAATTATTGGGGAATTGTCGTTCCTGTCGGGAAAACTGGATGAACAGGGGTCATGAGAAAACTCGATTATGCTTAGAGCATGAAAATAAAATTACATTTTACCTCCTGTTCCATTGTTCTTTAACAAGTAGAATAGGAGGTTTTATTATGCAAGTAATGCACCCAATATGTTGTGGAATTGATGTACATCAAAAATCCATTGTTTGTTGTATTTTAGATGGTCCTCTAACTTCAAATGAACCTAAAAAATATCAAACAACCTTTGGTACCACAACTAAAGAATTAAAAGCAGCTCTTGATTGGATACTTGAACATCAAGTTACGCATGTTTTCTTCGAAAGCACAGGACAATATTGGATTCCTCTTTTCAATATCTTCTCAGATTCCG
>NZ_KI391971.1:415420-453237 GCF_000162475.2 Granulicatella elegans ATCC 700633 | reverse complement strand
TATTTTAGAACATTTCCCTGAAGAATATCAACTTCTTCTAACAATTCCTGGTATTAGTGATAATTGTTGTGCCACTATATTAGCTGAAATTGGTCCAAATGTTGATGATTTTAAAACTGATAAGAAATTAGCTTCATGGGCTGGGATGTGCCCAGGTTCTAACGAAAGTGCCGGTGTAAAAAAATCTTCACACACGACGCAAGGCAATAAATATCTTAAACAAGCCTTAGTAATGTCGGTGTTAAGTGTTCAACGTGCTAAAGAAGAAACCTTTTCACTTTTCTATCAGCGAATTTCCAGCAGAGGAAGTAAAATGAAAGCTATTATCGCTTGTGGTCATAAAATGCTTAGAATTATCTATAAAATACTTCAATCGCACCAACCTTATAATAGTCAAAAAGCGTTAGGTCTGCGACAACAGACTAACGCTTTATCTTTGACAATTTAAAAAAATTTCCACTTATATTATAGCATAGGTAGTATCTTTTTGTCTTTTTTTCGTACTTTGTTTCAAATAAAATTTGAGACCGGCAGGGCTGCTGCCGTCCCCTGCTACTATATCCCGGGAAGTCTATTAAAAACTTTCCTATACTAAAAAAACTCTTCAAGTCCCCACTGGAATCTCAAAGAGTTAACAAATCAATATTTCTTAAAAATTATTTTGCAGCTTCATAACGACGAGCTACTTCATTCCAATCAACTACATTCCAAAATGCTGCAATGTAATCAGGACGACGGTTTTGGTAGTTTAAGTAATAAGCATGTTCCCAAACATCTAATCCTAAAATTGGAGTTTTACCATCTGTTAATGGGTTATCTTGGTTTGGAGTAGAAACTACTTCTAATTCACCATTTGAAACAACTAACCAAGCCCAACCTGAACCAAAACGAGTTGCTGCTGCTTGAGAGAATGCTTGTTTGAACGCATCAAAACCACCGAATTTTGTATCGATTGCTGCTGCTAATTCACCAGTAGGTTGACCACCACCATTTGGTGAAATTACTGTCCAGAATAAGCTGTGGTTTGCATGTCCACCACCATTGTTACGAACAGCTCCACGAATATCTTCTGGTACAGATGCTAAGTCTGCTACTAATTCTTCCACGCTTTTTTCAAATAAAGCTGGGTGTTTTTCTACAGCTGCGTTTAAGTTTGTTACATAAGCATTGTGGTGCTTGTCATGGTGGATTTCCATTGTTAAAGCATCCACGTGAGGTTCTAATGCAGAGAACTCATACGCTAATTTTGGTAATTCATAAGTCATAATTAATTCCTCCTATATAGTACAGTTATACGTACTGTTTGATATTTAAAGGATAACACTCTTTCATATGTAAACGCAATTTTTTTGCTTACTTTTTATGATTTTTCTATTATTTAACGGTTCTCTTTTTTAAATCCTTAAAAACTATGGTATAATAACAACGCTTCAAATTAGATTATAGAAAAGAGATGAAAACATGAAATTTACAGATTATCAATTACAACCATTTTTACAACAGGCATTAGAAAAATTATCATTTTCTACTCCAACTAAAATTCAAGAAAAAATTATTCCTCTATTATTAAAAGGAGAATCTGTGATTGGTCAATCCCAAACAGGAAGTGGAAAAAGTCACAGTTTCTTATTACCACTTATTCATAAAATTGATCCAGACAAACAAGAATTACAATTAGTCATTACTGTCCCAAGTCGTGAACTAGCCGAACAATTAGTACGAGTAACTTCTCAATTAATCGAAGAAGCTCCTACTCCTATTCTTTTAGAAAAATGTGTTGGGGGAACAGACAAGCTTCGCCAAGTTCAAAAATTACAACAAACTGCTCCTCATATTGTCATTGGAACTCCAGGACGAATTTTCGATTTAATGCGAGAAAATGCCCTACTTATTCAAACGGCAACAATGATGGTTGTCGATGAAGCTGATATGACTTTTGACTTAGGATTTTTAGAAACCGTCGATGAAATTGCTTCTAGAATGCCGAAAGATTTACAAATGTCAGTATTTTCTGCAACAATTCCAGATAAAATTAAACCATTCCTTAAAAAATATCTTGGGAACCCAAAAATTATTCATGTAGAAAATAAACAATTAGTTTCTCCAACGATTACGAACCAATTATTAGTGACGAAAACAAAAAATCCATTAGAGGTTCTATTTGAATTAATTACATTAGGTCATCCATACTTAATGTTAATTTTCGTAAATACAAAACAAAAAGCGGATGAAGTTACAGCATTTTTACGTGAGAAAAGTTTAAAAGTTGCAACCATTCATGGAGATATTCCTGCTCGTGAGCGTCGTCGTGTAATGAAGCAAATTCAACAAATGGAATATCAATATGTAGTTGCAACAGATTTAGCTGCTCGAGGGATTGATATTGAAGGAGTTTCTCATGTTATTAATTTAGAAATTCCTAGTGAATTAGAATTTTTCATTCACCGTGTTGGACGTACTGGTCGAAATGGTTTAGCAGGACAAGCCATTACTTTCTACACACCAAACCAAGAACAAGCCATCCAAACGCTTGAAGCAAAAGGAATCTCTTTTGAAACAATGGAATTAAAAAATGGCGAATTAGTGGAAAGTTATGACCGTTCTCGCCGTGAAAAAAGAAAAAATACCCAAACTTCTGACTTAGATCCTCGCTTAAAAGGTATGATTAAGAAAGCGAAAAAACATGTTAAACCTGGATACAAGAAAAAACTAACACATGAAATTAAACAAAAACAAAGAATTGAACGCAAAAAACAAAATCGTCAATCTGCAAGAAAGAAAAATAGTAAATAAAGAAAAAAGCTGGAGAACAAAAAATTCTCCAGCTTATTTTATGATGGTCGATTATTTTTTAAAAATTCTCGAATACCTAAAACCCAATTAAAGGAAGTTGCTAAAAAGATAAACTCCCCTGGGCCAATAAAATGAATTCCTAACAAATCAATTACTGTATAAATTAATACAGGTAAAACAGCTGCTCCTAGAACAACTTGCCAACCAATCGGTTTAGGGAAACGGATAAAAACTTTCATAAATAATACAGCTATAACTTTTACTAAGAAAGAAACAATCCATAAAATAATGAATAAGTAAACCGTATTAAATAGGAAATACATGATAAAAATAATCAGTAAACTTAACCAAATATTTTTTTGAAAAGTACTAGCAATATCTTTGAAAAATGATTTATTCATATTTTCTAACTGACTTAACTCAATTTTTTGATGATTAATATTCGTTTCTAAATAAAATCCATCTTTCAATAAGGCAAATACGGGAACTGTTGAAGAGGTTTCATTTAATAAATCTTCACTAGTTGTTTTTCCACTTTCATCAAAAACAAAAATTAAACTATCTGTTTTATAAACAAATCCTTTGTTTTTTTCTTGAGTGATTAATTGCTGATTTTTCACTTCAAACTCTGGTATTTGTTGACTAATCTCTACTAAATCCTGCCCTAATGAGTGAAATAATCCAGCCATTTGAATCATACCTGGTAACATTAATATTAAAGTTAATAAGAAAAATACACGTTTTGAGGACTTCATTGGCTTTACAATAATTTTCCATAATTGTGTTGGATTGAAAATTGCTATCCTCAAAAATTCTTTTATGGTCATTTGATACACTCCTACAAATTGAACTATTGTGTTTAATCTAACATATTTTACTTCCTACATGCAAGAAATGCCCTTTATTTCACTCCTATCTTTCCTTTTCAAAATTAAATTTCATTTTCAGTTCAATTATTAGACATTTTTCCCTTTATATTTTACACTGGAAAAGAAATCTGAACTAGGAGGCATTCATTATGCAAGAACAAAAAGTATTAATTACTTTTTTTGGTGCAACAGGGGATTTAGCAAGTCGTAAATTATACCCAGCACTATTTCGTTTATTTCAAAAAGGATTTATCCGCAATCATTTTGCAGTCATTGGTACAGCACGTCGTGAATGGACTGACGAATATTTTCGTGAAGTTGTTGTGAAATCTGTCCAAAGTTTAACAGAAGATGTCAATCAAGCAGAAGAATTTGCTAGTCACTTCTACTACCAAGCACATAATGTAACGGATACTCATCACTATGTCGTATTAAAAGAATTATCTGAAAAATTAGACCAAAAATATGGCATCGAAGGAAACAGAATTTTCTACTTAGCAATGGCTCCTTCATTTTTCGGAACGATTACTCAGCACTTGAAAGATGAAGCTTTATTAACAGAGAACGGCTATAATCGTTTAATTATTGAAAAACCGTTTGGGAAAGATTATGCATCAGCTCAAACTTTAAACGAACAATTACGTCATTCTTTTGATGAAAATCAAATTTATCGTATCGACCACTATTTAGGAAAAGAAATGATTCAAAATATTACTGCTGTTCGTTTTGCAAACCGTGTATTTGAAACAATGTGGAATCGCAATCACATTGACAATGTTCAAATTACACTAGCTGAACAAGTAGGTGTTGAAGAGCGTGGTGGATATTATGAAACAAGTGGCGCTTTACGAGATATGGTTCAAAACCATATTTTACAAATTTTAGCATTAGTCGCTATGGAGCCACCTCAATCATTTGAAGCAGTTCGTCAAAATAAAATTAATGTATTAGAACAATTACGTCACTATTCTCCTGAAGAAGTTTCCAAAAATTTTGTACGAGGTCAATATGGCCCTTCTTTAGATGGTAACTTACCTGGTTACCGTCAAGATCAAAATGTTTCGGATGATTCTAATATGGAAACTTATGTGGCTGGTAAAGTCTTTATCGATAATGAACGTTGGAAAGATGTTCCATTTTATGTTCGTACAGGTAAGAGCTTAGATTCTAAAACAACTGTGATTGATATTGTGTTTAAAGAAGCAGACTCTCCACTATTCGAAGCCGAAACAAAAGGAAAATGCCCTTCAAATCGAATTTCTATTCATATTACTCCTAAAGAAGGCTTCTGCTTTGTTATCAATTCAAAAGCAGTTGGAAATTCATATGGATTACAAACAAGTCATTTAGAAAAAATCTTTGATAAGATTTTTGGTTTAAATAGTCCAGAAGCTTATGAACGTTTAATTTTAGACTGTATGGAAGGCGATATGACTAACTTCACGCATTGGGAAGAAGTTGCTGCATCATGGAAATTTGTGGATTGTATTCGTCAAGCATGGGATAATGAGGCATCTGTACAATTCCCTAATTATCCTGCAGGTTCATCTGGACCACAAGAAAGTTTTGACTTATTAGCTCAAGACGGACGTTGTTGGGTACAAAAATAGACATAACAAAAAGAGTTAGAGGATTTCCCCTAACTCTTTTTTTATTGAACGAATATAACGCTGTAGTACGACCATGAGACCGCAAGACTGCTACCATCCTAGTACTACCTCAGTCAAGTCTATTTTTTAACGCTCCCTCGTATATCCACATAAGTAACGAAAGACTTGACGCCGTAGTACGAGCAATAGAATCTGTATCACAGATTCTATTGCAGGAAAAGATTGAGACCTTAGGCTCAACTTTTAGCCAAGAGACTCACACAGTGAGGCTACTAGCGTCCTAGTACTACCTTAGTCAAGTCTACTTTTTTTAACGCACTCTCGTATATCCACGTAAAGAACGAAAGACTTGACGCCGTAGTACGAGCAATAGAATCTGTATCACAGATTCTATTGCAGGAAAAGTTGAGACCTAGGCTCAACTTTTAGCCAAGAGACTCACACAGTGAGGCTACTGGCGTCCTAGTACTACCTCAGTCAAGTCTATTCGTTAAACAAATTAATTCTTGTACATAGTCACCAATTGTCTCAATTGTATTTCTCAATGGCTCATCTGTAGAAACATCTACTCCTGCAGCCTTAGCAAGCTCTTCTGCAGTTTTAGAACCTCCCATTTTAAGAACTTCTACCCATTCTGCAGCTTTTTCAGGATTCTCTTGAATCATTTTAGCAACTTGAGTTCCGATTGTTAATCCAGCAGAATAAGTATAAGAATATAATCCCATATAATAATGTGGCTGTCTCATCCAAGTTAATTCCGCACCCTCTGTTAATACCACAGAATCTCCCCAGAATTGTTCTAATGTTTGGCGATAAATTTGGTTTAATGTTTCTGCATCTAAATTTTTACCTTCATCAACTAATCGATACACTTCTCTTTGATAGTGTGCTTCTAATAAATGCGTCACAAAATTATGGTAATAAGTTTTACCAATAATTTGAGAAATGATCCAACGTTTCATTCTAGCGTCAGTTGCATTTTGCAATAAATAATTTTCCACTAATAACTCATTAGCCGTAGATGGTGCTTCAACAAAGTACATAGAAGGTCTAGATAATTGAATATTTTGATGTTGATGCGCCAATTGGAAATGTCCAGCATGTCCTAATTCATGTGCTAATGTCATCACATCATTCATACTTTCCGTAAAGAACATTAAAATAAATGAATTTGCTCCATAAGGGGAGGCACAAAATGCTCCTGTACGTTTTCCAATCGTTTCCGCATAATCAATCCAACGCTCATCAAATGCTCTCTTCATAATAGAAAGATAAGATTCTCCTAGCGGTTTTAACCCATCTAAAATATAAGCTTTTGCTTCTTCATAGCTCACTTTTGGTGCAAAATGAGGGTCTACTTCTAATTTTAAATCTTCATAACGTACTTCATCTAATTGATAAATTTTTCCAATTAATTGCGCATAGCTTCTCATAATTGGTGCTAAATGTTCCATAATTAAATCAATTTGACGATTATATAATTCTCTAGAAACTTTTTGGCGATCTAGTAAATAATCAATAACTGAATCAAATCCTCTTAAAGTAGCCATTGTTTTTTCTTTTTGAACTTGAGCATTATAAGCAGAAGCTGTACTATGTTCATATTTACGTAATGTATTTGAAAATACTTCGAAAGCTTTTCTTCTTATACTTGTATCTTCATCTGACTCTAAACGTTTTTCAAAACTATTATATGTCATTTCAAATTCTTTTCCGTCTACTTCAAAATTAGGGAATTGAATATCTTTGAATTTTATATCATTGTAGTTTTGATAAGGGAAATCTAATGTATTTCCTAGTGCTGCTAATACCGACTCTACTTCTTTTGATAATAAATGTTGTTTATCTTCTAATAATCTTTCAAGATAAATTTTATTTTCTGGATTTTTTGAAGCCTCTGCTAATAAATCTTCCTCTAATTGGCTTAATTCTGGAGAGAAGAAACTTAATGTTGCATCGCATTCTGCTACTACTTTTCTTGTTTGTGCTAAACGATTTTGTGCTTCTCTATCTTTTGTATTCGCATTGACTGCTAAACTTGCATATTGAACAATTTTTCCACGTAATTCTAAAATTTCACGATAATCTGCTAAACTTTGATGAATCACTTCTACAGTATTGATTTGATTTTCAAATGTTTTACAGAAATTTTCTACCAATTGTTTATAGAATTCAATAGACTTTTTATAATCCTCTTCTGTTTTAAATAATAATGTTAAATCCCATGTTTGTTCTACTGGAACTTCTGTTCTTTCTTTCATGTTACCACCTCTTTATAGAATAGTCCTATTGTAGACCGAATTAGAAAACCTGTCAAAAAAATAATTCCAGTAAATTGCTTATGAAACAAAAAATAGAGGCTAGGAAATTCCTAACCTCTTTCTTATTTGATAAAATTATAGTTTTACTACGTTAGCAGCTTGAGGACCACGTGCGCCTTCTTCAACTTCGAATTCAACAGCTTGGCCTTCGTCTAATGATTTGTATCCTTCTGATTGGATAGCTGAGAAGTGTACGAATACGTCACTTCCGTCTTCGCGTTCAATAAATCCAAAACCTTTTTCCGCGTTAAACCATTTTACTTTACCTTGTTCCATGAACATTTTCCTCCTTGTGCCAGAAGCACGGTTATTCATATTTCTGCCTGTGGTTCAAAAAGGAGCTCTTAAAACCCATTTATATCCCTAACAAAAACACTATAGTCAGTATAGCACATTTGAAAGCCTTTTACAAGTCTATTTCCGAACAAATTTAGAAAAGGTCTCAAATGATTCCTTAATAAAATAATGAAAAGAGTGAAATAATACGAAAAATTTTCACTCTTTTCATTAAAAATGTTATGGTTTTTCAGATAATTGTTTGATTTGTTGCTCTAATTGTTCAATTTTCAACTCTTGCTGTTGAATTTGTTCTTTCAATTGAATAAACTCTTCTCGATAAGCCTCAATCGGTGTTTTTGTACGCTTAGATACCGTATTAAATAAATAAACAACCCCAAATAAAACAACAATGATAAATAATAAATACAACCAACTTGTATTTTTACGTGAATATTTTGCAAATGAATCTCCAAATTCTTTCAATTCATCACTTTGTGGACTTAGGTTATGTTTAGCCATTTCCTTCTATCCCCCTTCATTTCCATTTGTCATAGGAAGTATACCATAAAGTTTAAGAAAACGGTAATGCCTTGGTTAATTGTGTCATCATTTCAAATCTTTCGCCAACTAATCCTTCATCACAAACGACAATAAGGATATCTCCAGGTCGCATAATTGTGTCACCACGAGTAATTTCTTCTTTAGCTCCCCTTCTTACTGTTGCAATAACAATATCTTTTGGCCAAGGAATATCTCGAATCATTTTTCCAACTAATGGACTTTCTACCATTACAGGAACTTCGAAAGTTGTTCGTTTTCCTTTTGTTTCATGTGGATGTTCTGAATCTAAGCGTTCCGCTAAAATTTCATAAATAGGACCCATCTTCAAGTAGTCAGCTACAATATAAGCTGTTAACGTACAGATTCCCAGTGGCATTAATTGGTTTAATCCTCCAACCATTTCCGTTACAAGTAATAAAGCTGTTAATGGAGCTTTCCCAATTGCAGAGAAATATCCTGCCATTGCAAAGAAAACAAAACTTACTCGTAAACTAGGATCTACTCCAAAGAATTGAATTAATACTTCTGCATACACTAGCCCTAGCAATGCACCGAGAGAAAGAATTGGAAGGAAAATTCCTCCAGGTAATCCTGTCCCATAAGAAAGCATTGAATAAAATAAACGAAGAATAAATAAAAATGCTAAAAATTGTACGGTATGATTTTCATGAAGTAATTCTAAAATCATTTCACCGCCTCCACCTAATACATGTGGATTCCATAAACCTAATGGAATAATGGCAATAAAGGCAACCATACAGTAGTAATAATTTGGAATAAACGGAAATAATTTCCCATAAATCGCTGGTAATTGCAAGGTATAATGATGATAAACCCATCCAAATAAACCTAAAACAATTCCTAATAAAATAACATAACCATAATGGCTCATTGGAAAGATTTGATCATTTCCTAAATTTAAAGAAGGACGAGCTCCAAAAATATTTAACGATACGAAATTCGAAACGATAGCAGCTGTTAATGTTGTTAAAGCGACTAATGGACTAAATGTATGATGAACTTCTTCTAATACAAACATTAACCCAGCAATTGGTGCGTTAAACGCTGCTGCTAATCCTGCTCCCGCCCCACTTGAAATAAATATATTTTTTTGAACTCGATTACTTTTTAATCCTTCCGCTACCCCTTGAGCAACAGAAGCTCCTAATTGAATCGATGGACCTTCTCTTCCTAATAGCAATCCTGAACCAATTGAAATAAATCCTGCAACGAATTTTTTCCAACAAACAGACCACCAATTCATATCCATCTTACCTTGTAATTGTAGCTCTACTTGTGGAATCCCACTTCCTTTAATATCGGGCTCACTTTTAACAATTTGTCCTAAAATAACAGCCATAATCATAGAAAAAACAATCCATACCGGTAGCCACTGAGGAGATTCTTGTAAATAAGAATAAACAACAATTACTCCTTCTAGTGTTTTCCCAAGAAATAACCGGAATAAACTAACGGTTGTTCCAACTAGTATTCCAATGATAGCACCTATTGCAATATAACTGCTTTTCCCAAATTGTTTACTATTAAACAATCCCACTTTAAAACATCCTTTCAATTTCTAATTATTTCTATTATACCAAATTCCATTAGAATAAAAACTGTAAATCTGAAATGAGGATAAATTTCTGTACAAAAAAGCAGACACTTATTATAAATGTCTGCCTTGTTCTTGTTAAGATTCTTGATTGAAATCTGCTTCGTCTAATTCTGCCATTAATTGGTATAATTTTTCTTCAGTTAACGCTTCTTTTTCTTCTTTTTCGAAAACTTGAATAATTTTTCCACGATGCATCATCATTAAACGATTTCCATACCTTAATGCATCTGATAAATTATGCGTAATCATTAAAGCAGTTAATTCTTTCTCTTCAATAATTTCCTTTGTTAATTGCATAATTTTGCGTTGTGTTTTTGGATCTAGTGCAGCTGTATGTTCATCTAATAATAATAATTCAGGGGTTCGTAATGTAGCCATTAATAATGAAACTGCCTGTCTTTGTCCACCAGATAATAATCCAATTTCTGCATCTAATCGTTCTTCTAATCCTAATTGTAACGGAGTTAATAATGCTTTAAATTGTTCTAATTCTTCAGCAGTATATCCTTTTTTCAATCCACGTTTTAGTCCTCTTCTTAAAGCTAACGAAAGATTTTGAGCAACGGTCATACGAGGTGCTGTTCCTTGTAAAGGATTTTGATAAACACGACTAATATATTTGGCTCTTTCGTATTCAGCTGTATGTTCAACTGCTGCTTCTCCCATGTAAATATGTCCTTTATCTAATGGGAAACTTCCTGAAATGGCATTTAAAAAGGTTGATTTCCCTGCACCATTTCCCCCAACAATTGTAATAAAATCTCCTTTATGAATCGTTAAGTTAATATCAATTAAAGCATCATGACTTCTATTTGTATTTGGGTAAAATGTTTTATGAACATTTTCAATTCTAATATCCATCTTCTACCTCCTATTGTACACTTTTACGGTGACTAATTTTGTAAATCGCTTGTTTAATTTGCGGAATTGTTAAGCAAATAGCGATTAATGCTGCAGATAATAATTTAAAATCATTTGGATCAAAAATATTTAATCGTAAAATTGACGCTTGCAATAAACGATAAATAACTGAACCAAAAATAATACATATTAATCTTCCAACAAATGATTCATCTGCAAAAATCACTTCTCCAATAATAATCGCAGCTAAGGCAATAACAATTGTTCCTAAACCAGAGTTCACATCTGCATAGCCATTATTTTGGGCTAAAACAGCTCCCGCCATCGCAATTAACGCATTGGATAACATTAAACCAAATACTGTCATTTGATTCGTGTTAATTCCAAGAGAAATGGCCATTTTTTCATTATCCCCTGTAGCAATTAATGCTTGACCAATTTCAGTTGCGAAAAAGATATACATCGCTGCAATTAAAATTCCGACAAATACAATTCCGATTAAGATAATATCAAAATACTTCGGTAATTCCATTCCCTCTAAAAAACTAAAAATCGTTTTATAATTTAATAAGGATAAATTTGGACGCCCCATAATTCTTAAATTCACAGATAATAACCCTGTCATTGTTAAAATTCCGGCTAACAAGCTAGGTAATTTACAAACAGTAATTAAAAATCCTGTAACATATCCTGCTAACGCTCCAACAAACATCGCAATAAATGTTGCTAGAAGGGGATGTACACCGTGTTGAATACACATGACACAAGTTGCTGCTCCTAATGGGAAGCTCCCTTCTGTTGTCATATCTGCAATATTTAAAATTCTAAAACTAATAAATAAACCTAATGATAAAATTCCCCAAAGTATCCCTTGAGAAATCGCTGAAATAACTAAATCCATATTTCCCTTCCTTTTCTGTCAAATCTATATGTATCAAAAACCTTTAGATAACTATACCTTATCCAAATGGTATTAGCTATCATTATATGTCATTTATTTTATAAATCATTGAGGGAAGAGAACTTTCTATCCTCTCCCTCAACAATAATGTTTAACCCTCTAGACTTTTTGATTAAAATTATTTTTTAGCAGTAACTTTTTGTGCTTTTTGAGCAATATCTGCTGGAATTGTAATTCCTAATTCTTTCGCTTTTTCTTCATTTAAGTAGATGACACCTTCATTTGCTAATTTAATTGGTGTATCAGCTGGTTTAGCACCTTTTAATACTTCTACTACCATTTTAGCTGTTTCTACACCGATTTGGTATTGGTCAACCCCTAAACCTAACACTCCACCGTCAGCAACCATTGTATCTGCAGATGGGAATACTGGAATTTTTTTAGCATCTGTTGCTTTTACAACTGTTGCCATTGCACTTGCAATTGTATTGTCGATTGGAACAAAGATTGCTTCTACTTGGCTTGCTAAACTTTCTGTTACTTGTTGAATATCGTTTGTATTTGCAATTGTCGCAACTTTTACTTCTAATCCTAAAGCTTTAGCATCTTCTTCTGCTTGTTTAGCTTGTTTTACTGAGTTATCTTCACTTGATGTATATAAAATACCAACTGTTTTTAATGTTGGAACCACTTGTTTCATAATTTCTAATTGTTGTTTAATTGGTGTACGGTCACTAACCCCAGTAATGTTGTTTCCTGGTTTTTTCTCATCTTTAATTAATCCTGCTTCTACTGGGTAAGTAATCCCACCCATTACGATTGGAATGTCTTTAGTTACATTTGCTAATGATAATGTTGCAGGTGTTGTAATCCCAACAATGACATCATTTTTGTTAGAAACTAATTTTTCACTCATTGATGCTAAGTTACTTTGATCCCCTTGTGCATTTTGGAAATCAATTTCTAAATTTTTACCAGCTTCATACCCTTCTTTAGCTAATTCATCTTGAATTCCTTGATAGATTGCATCTAACGCTGGATGGCTTAATAATTGTAATACCCCTAATTTCACTTTTTTATCTTGTGTTGTTGTTTGTGCTACTTGTTGTGTATTTGTTGTTTTTTGAGATGATTTTTGTACTGTATTGTAAATTAATGATCCTAATAATACGACTAATAATACTACTGCAAATCCTAAAATTCCTTTATTTTTTTCATAATAAATTCCTCCAATATAAATAAAACTTTTTTCGAATGAACTCGATAAAGAAAAAGAGACCATTTCTGGTCTCTTAATACAAAAAGACCACGTAGGTTCATTTTTTTAGAATCTACGTGGTCGAGTTCATTCATGTTTAAAATTCCACATAGATACAATTTCACGTCAATGAAGGTTGTATCTATATGTACAAAATGTACGTTAAGAACAACCTGTATCTAGTGGCTTTGCCAACGAGTATTTAATTGTAATACTAATACTTGGTTCATGTTCCTAACTCCTTTTCGCTTGATGTCGTTATTATGCACCGGTTTATATAAAATGTCAACAACTTTTTTTCATTTTTTTGAAATGAAATATTTCTTGTAACAATTTTGTAAAATATTGTAAATTTATGAAAATTATGGTAGGATATTTAAGGCAAAAAAATTTTTTCACAAAAAGGAGAATAGAGATGAAAAAAAGTCTTATGGCTAGTTTAGCTTTCGCCTCAGTTCTATTATTATCTGCTTGCGGAAATAGTAGTACTACAAAAACAACAAAGGAGACGACTAAAACAGAAGCTGTTGCTAGTGCATCTGCTCAAAAATATGCAGATCCTTCAACATTAAAAGACAGCTATGATGTTGTAATCGTTGGTTCTGGTGGTGCTGGTTTATCAGCTGCTATCCAAGCTAAAGAAGCTGGTAAAAACCCAGTTATCTTAGAAAAAATGGCAACAGCAGGAGGAAATACAACTAAATCTTCTGCAGGGATGAATGCCTCTCAAACTAAATTCCAAGAAGCTGAAGGGATTAAAGATTCAAACGATAAATTCTACGAAGAATCTTTAAAAGGTGGACATGGAACAAACAATCCTGAATTATTACACTACTTAGTAGACAACTCTGCTTCAGCGATTGATTGGTTAGATTCTATGGGAATTACATTAAGTAACTTAACAACAACTGGTGGTATGAGCGAAAAACGTACTCACCGTCCTGCTGATGGTTCAGCTGTAGGTGAATACTTAGTAGCTGGATTATTACGTAATGCTTCAGAACGTGAAATTCCAGTTTTCGTAAATGCTGTTGTAAACAAAGTGAACGAAAAAGATGGTAAAGTTACTGGTGTTAACGTTAATATCGATGGCCAAGAAAAAACAATTGCTTCAAACGCTGTTGTTTTAACAACTGGTGGTTTCGGTGCAAATATGGAAATGGTTACTGAATACAAACCTGAATTAAACGGATTTGTAACAACAAACCAAAAAGGTTCAACTGGTGACGGTGTTGTATTAGCGAAAGAAATTGGTGCTGCAACTGTAGATATGGGAGAAATCCAAATCCACCCTACTGTTGAACAATCAACTTCTACATTAATTTCTGAATCAGTTCGTGGTGAAGGTGCAATTCTTGTTAACCAAGACGGTAAACGTTTCTTCAATGAAATGGAAACTCGTGATAAAGTATCTCAAGCAATTATCGGATTACCAGAAAAATATGCATACTTAATTTTAGATAATGCATTAACTGATCGCGCTAAAGCTGTTAAATTCTATGAAAAACGTGGTTTAGTAAAAACTGCTGATACTGTAGAAGGTTTAGCAAAAGAAATTGGTGTACCTGCTGAAAACTTAAAAGCAACTTTAGAAGCTTGGAACAAAGCTGTTGCTGATAAAAAAGATAGCGAATTTGGTCGTTCAACTGCTATGGATCACGACTTAACAACTGGTCCATTCCACGCAATCAAAATCGCACCTGGTATTCACCATACAATGGGTGGTTTGAAAATTAATACAAACGCTCAAGTATTAAAAGAAGACGGTTCAGTTATCAATGGATTATACGCTGCTGGTGAAGTAACTGGTGGAGTTCACGGTGCTAACCGTATCGGTGGTAACGCTGTAGCTGACATCATCATCTTTGGACGTCAAGCTGGAGCACAAGCTGCTGCTTACTTAAAATAATTGATTTACTCTATCTTTTTTAGATAAATATATCATTTAGATATTGAAGTTAAGCCCTGTTATCATTTCGATGGCAGGGCTTTTTAATATTTGGTACACCAACTTCTTATCTATATCTTGGTAGAGTTGAAAGTTGACATCTACAAAGTTTAATATTACAATACATTCAAAAATATATTTGAATGAGGTGTTTTATGATCCAAAATGTTATTACTTCAATAATTCTGTATTCTGGGACAGCCATAGACTTACTTATTATCCTAATGTTATTTTTTGCCAAAAGAAAAAGCAGAAAAGACATCATCAACATCTATTTAGGACAATTTCTAGGCTCTGGTAGTCTAATATTGCTAAGTTTGCTTTTTGCATTTGTCTTAAATTATATTCCTAGCAAAGAGATTTTAGGTTTGCTAGGTTTAATTCCAATTTTCCTAGGTCTCAAAGTTTTGCTTTTAGGAGATTCTGATGGAGAAGCTATTGCCAAAGAAGGTTTGCGCAAAGATAATAAAAACCTGATATTTCTAGTCGCTATGATTACTTTTGCAAGTTGTGGTGCTGACAATATTGGTGTCTTTGTCCCATATTTTACTACCTTAAATTTAGCAAATTTGATAGTAGCTTTACTTACCTTTCTAGTCATGATTTATCTCTTGGTTTTTTCTGCCCAAAAATTGGCACAAGTCTCTTCTGTTGGAGAAACTTTGGAAAAATATAGCAGATGGTTTATTGCCGTTGTTTATTTAGGATTGGGGATATATATCCTGATTGAAAATAACAGTTTTGACATACTAAGGACTATATTAGGCTAGGAGAAAATAATATGAAAAAAGATAGTATCTGCCAAGTGAATGTTATAAATCAACAAAATATTACAACCGCAACGAACTACCTTGAAAAGGAAAAAGTCCAAAAATCACTTCGCATTTTAACAAAATTTACCGATAATAAACAGATAAATATCATCTTCTATCTTCTTGCTGTTGAAGAACTCTGTGTCTGTGATATAGCCTGTTTACTAAATCTCAGTATGGCATCTACTTCCCACCATCTTCGTAAACTAGCCAATCAAAACATCTTGGGTACTAGAAGAGAGGGAAAAATTATATATTATTTTATAAAAGATGATGAAATCAGAGATTTTTTTAATCAACTAGGATAATAACTATTTTTACTACTTTTCCATAATTATAGGGAGATACTCTATGAAATTTTTTGATGAAAATTACTCACAAGAAATTATCAAATGTTTAAGAAAAAAGTATAATTTAAAGCAAAGTGACCCCAAAAAGTCTAATTTTTTGGGGTCACTTCATAATGAGGACTTCATCATTCACTGTAATCGTAGAAATTTTCTTTGCGAATTAAAAATAACACTTACACAATCCATTTAATTGCCTAATACATCTTTTTAGTCTTCTTCTCTTCTATAATCTACTGAAATATATACCATTAAAATGGCCTGTATCGCCAAAGCTAAATAAAAAATTTCTGTATTTCTGTTAAAGATAATTGCAAGTGTTGTACAAATCAAATATACCAGTATATAGGCTTTTATAATTCCCTTCGTTAATTGCACTTCATCTTTGTTATACCGCGTTGTTCCATATAAACATAAATAAAAAACTGTAATTCCAATTAGAATCATTGAGACTCCTATATTTAATAACTGCCCCTCATAATACATCTCAACTCCAGCCGTTATAATGTTGATAGCAATTAAAATAGCAATATGTAAATACACTAACGGTGCTACTGCAACTTCTTGATGATGATTCATTCGAATAGCCGTTTGATAAATATAAGCAGCGAATAAAAATCCAACCATTACAAATGTAAGAATTGACAAAAGGAAATGTTCTGACAATGGATACGTTTTAATAATAGCAATAACCAGTTCTCCCACTGTTAAAATCGTAATTAATTGCATTCGTTCCACTAAATGTGGAAAACTCCAAGACGGTTTCACCGTCTTGGAGTTTTCAAATAGACAAATATGCCAAATAGATAAAGTAGAAACGACAAAGCTTAAAATCCTTTCAAAACTTACGATATGCTCTGGAGTGGAATGTAAAATCCCAACAACCCACTTGTCGCAAGAATAAACACTAAATCAAAAAACAATTCATAGTTCGAAACTTTTTTCCCTTTCATACAACACCTCTTTTAATCCTCATCCTTAATATCAATATCTTCTGGAATTGGTTCATCTATGTATTTTTGGTATTCTTCAATCATTTTTTGCCGTTGCTTTATAAAAAAGTCAAATTGAGATCGATTAATGAGGACTTCATCATCGACTGTAATCGTAGAAATTTGTTTTTCACGAATTAAATATAATACATACGCAATATCTACTTCTAAATATTCCGCAATCCCTTCAATTGTTTGATACATCTTTTTCTCCATAAATAAAAGTAACAGTTCTTTTTCAAACTGTTACCTTCTCTTCTATCCTAATTTTTCTACTAAACTTTTCGCAAAAGCTTCGATATTTTTCACATCTTCTTCTTCCGCATTTAAATCAACTAATACATTTTCTGCACCTTTTGTTGCACCTGTTTTAGCAAATTGTTCATCAAAATCTAATACTGATTGACAGAATTTATCATAGAATGTATCTCCAGAACCTAATGCTCCATAGATTTTTCCACTTAAATCTTCTTCTTCTAATTCTTCATAAAAATCAACGATTTCATCTGGCAAATCACCATCTGTACCATAAGTGTAAGTTGCGACTACACAAATATCATAGTCATGAAATTCATCTGCTGTAGCGGAAGTACATTCTTTAATATCTACTTCTACTCCTTGTTCTTCTAATGATTCTGCTAAAATATCTGCAATTTCTTCTGTGTTTCCTGTTAAACTAGCATATACAATTAATGCTGTTGCCATTTACTTCACTCTCTTTCGTTTCAATTGTTTTTATTATACCAAAAGAATGCCAATAGAGATAGTCAAAACAAAGGATTTATTGATTCATTTTCACAATATTTTTCATTCTAAAACTATTAAAATAACTTTCACTTTGTATTTTTTAAAATTTTTGATATACTCTTTTAATAACTTTTAAAGAATTGAGGGAATCAAATGAATGCTACTCAACGTTTAAAACAAGCTGAAAAAGGTGCAATTCTAAGCATTATCACTTACATCATTCTTTCAAGTAGCAAATTACTATTTGGAAAATTATTTTTTTCTCAAGCTCTATTTTCAGATGGATTAAATAACTTAACAGATGTTTTATCTTCACTTCTAGTATTTGCTGGTTTAAAAATTTCTCAAAAACCTGCAGATAAAAATCATCCTTATGGACATTGGAAATTTGAAACTCTTGCAAGTCTTATTACTTCTTTTATTATGTGTATTATCGGCATAGAAGTTATTAGAAATGCTTCGCATACTATCATGAATCCAAATCCAGAACTTCCATCACTCATTACAGCTATAGTAGGTTTTATTTCTGGTATAATGATGTATGGAGTTTATCGTTTTAACGATTCACTAGCTAAAAAAATAAATTCCATTGGACTAAAAGCTGCAGCAAAGGATAATTACAGTGATGCTTTAACAAGTATTTCTACTTCCATTGCTATTTTTGCAGCAAGTTTAGGAATCTCATGGTTAGATGGAGTAATGGCTTTTATTGTTGGCATTATGATTTTAAAAACTTCTTATGATGTTTTCAGCGAAAGTACCTTCCAATTAACTGATGGATTTGAACCAGAAGAAATGAAAGAATATAAACCTCTCATACTTTCCCACCCAGAAGTGAAAAGTATTGAAGAATTAAAAGCTAGACGATATGGTTCTAATGTTTATTTAGATTTAACGGTTTGTATGGATCCTAATTTAACAGTTTGGAGAAGTCATGAAATAACAGAAGAAATCGAAATAGAACTTGCTGAAAACTTCGGAATCAATTTCATCGATATTCATGTTGAACCTTATAAAAAAAGCTAGAAATTAGGCATTTCCCTAATTTCTAGCTTTTTTTGTACTTTCTCCTAATTTTACATGAACTGGAATCGTCGTTTTCATCTCGCAAGGAATGTTTCGAATTAATTTTTCTAAAACTTTCATCGAGACTCTTCCTGCTTCTTTAAACTGATATTCCACTGTTGTTAATGTTGGATTCATAAATTGACCAATTTCGTATCCACCAAAACCTGCTATCGCAACTTCATCAGGTATTTTTCTACCACATTGTTGAGCGGCTTTCATTAAAGCAACTGCAAGATTATCTGTAGCTGCAACAACTAAGGAATGAGTCTGATTCTTAAACAAATCCATCCCAATGTTTAAAGCTTTTTGAGTAGAAAAATCTCCTTCAAGCTGTTCAATCTTATCAAATTGATGAGCTTTAGCCCCTGAAAAAATCCCATTTTTTCGAACAACTCCAACTGCATGATCTCGTTTAGAAACACCCACATAAGTTAATTCATGGTAACCTAATGCTGCAAGATTTTGAACTAATTCGAAACCAGCTTGAAAATCATCATGAATCACACTATGAATTTCATCATGTTCTTGCCCTACAATTACAACTGGAACAGGGCAATTTTTAATTGCTTTAATATGTTCTGTAGTAATTTCTGTAGCAATTAAAATAATTCCAGCTACTTTATTTCTAGTAAACCCTTCGATGGCTTTGATTTCTCTTGTACTATCTTGTCTGGCATTATTCATGATTAATTCATAGTTTAATTCTTCAATAACTTCATCAATTCCCATCAAAGTAAGTGCAGTTGCTGCTGAATCAACTCTTGGTACAATCACACCAATCATAGAACTAAATTTTGCTTTCAAACTTCGAGCAAATGGACTTGGCGTATAATTTTCTTCTTTAATAACTTTTTCAATTTTTTGCGCTGTTTCTAAACTAATCGATCCGCCATTTAAATATCTTGAAACGGTACTTTTTGTTACACCAGCTTTTTTCGCAATATCTTGAATAGTCGCCAATCACTCCACCTACCTTTATAATGTTGTAAAATCAATATTAAACGCTTGTTTTACATCTTCTGTTACATCACTAATTGGAGTTTTGGAAACGAATTTTCCTTTAAAACTATAACGATGTGAAGCTTCTAAATCATCACATGTAATTAAAGTAATTTCTGTTTTTCCTGGAACATCATAAATGACTTCTACTTGATAAGCTTCCACTAAATCAATACTTGTAGTTTCATATTCATAGACATATTCCATATCAGTTAAATAGATTTTATCACCAACTTTTAATTTAATTAATGGTGAGAATAATAATTTTTCATCAGAAAAATAGTGATGACTCGCTAATGCATAATTACCTTCACCCATTTTTTGAGTTGGTTTCATTGTTCCCGCTCCAGCTAATAATACTGGGTTAGAAATTCCTTTATAAATTGGTAAATTTAAATTCACACTTGGAACAGCAATTGCCCCTAATGTTAAAAATTTAGAAGTATCCATTTTTGCTTTTACAACTGCTTGTAAATCTAATGGCTCAACGGTTGAAAAGTCAAACTCTGCTTCTTGAGTTTCATTTTCTTTTACTTCGGCTGCTGTAACTTTAGTTAATTGTTGCGTATGCTCTTGTTGGAATTGTGCTAGCATATACGAACGAATCGGACCAGCAGCAAATAATAATCCAGCGATTATAAATAATAGTCCTGCAACCCACAATCTCCAATTTGAAATTCTTTTCTTACTATTTTTTTTCGTCATAATATTCTCCTTTAAACTTTTGTACTTACTAAAATCCAATACCCTTTATTCCACTGAATTCTTTCACAATTTCCAAATACTTCTTCCATTTTCTTTTGAGCACTTGGAGCGCCTTGTTTCTTTTGAATGACAATGACTAATTGTCCATTATCAGCTAAATAATCATATGCTTTTTCTAAAATGGTATGAACAACTGTTTTTCCAGCACGAATTGGTGGATTACTAATGATAATTTCATATTGAGATTTCTTTACAGCATCATACAAATTACTTTCATGTATATCTACATTATGAATCCCATTTTTCTGAGCATTCTCCTTTGCTAATAATATTGCTCGTTCATTGACATCAATCATTTCAACGGATAGCTCAGGGTATGCTTTTCCGTAAGCAAGTCCCATCGTACCATAACCGCAGCCAATATCCAATAAACTTGCTTTTTGAAACTGCTCAGGAACATCATAAGACTCTATCAATAATTCACTACCAAAATCAACCGTATGTTTTGAGAATACTCCATTATCACTTGTAAAAGAAAGAGTATTTCCTTTTAAGCGATAAGTCCAATGTTTTTGCTGACTTTTACTATCTGGATTTTTTGTATAATAATGATTTGTCATAAATTCTCCTTTATCCTCTATAATAATTAACTATACTATTTCTTTTCCAAACTGCCAACAGTTATGATTAAAATTTAATCATTCTATAACGATTTAAAATACCAAAAAACCCGTTGCTATTTCTAACAACGGGAAAAGGTTAGGAGGGTTTACTAATAAAAAATGTTGGGAGTTCATTTTTTATTTGGGAGAAGTAAACCTTAGGTGTTTTATTGGGTATGGCTGTATCATAAAGGTAAAATGTGAATTTTTTGTGAATTTTCAGTGATACTTTTATGAATTTTAACTTTTTTTATATTTTCACATCACTATATTCGTCATATTTTTTAAATAAATTAACGACATATGAACATGTTGGATGGATTTTCTTCTGATTTTCCCTTGCATAATCCGCTAATTTATCGACTAGTAATTTTCCAATTCCTTGCCCTCTATAAGTTGGATCTACAAAAGTATGATCAGCAATCAATACATCTTTTTCAACTTGAAAAGTAATTTCAGCATCCACTTCACCTACTGCATTATAATGTCTAAACGCATTTTCTTCTTTTACAAATTCCATCAAACTCACTCCTTACATAAAATCCTATACTTCTACTTTTCTGACTTTTTTTGTAATCTCTTTACAATATCAAGTATACTCTGTTTTTGATAAAATTTCACTTGATTTTGAATTTGTTCTTCTTGTAAGTCCGAAAAAACACTACAAATATTATTAGCTACCAGGCATACTTCATCTAGAGAAGATTGATATTGTTTCTTTAATCGTTTATCTTCTCCAACTAGAATAAATAAATCTCCTAATGAAATATCTTTTGGATCTACTTGAATCTTATATCCTCCATTAACTCCATTAACAACATCAACATAACCTTTAGAAGAAGCTAAACTCATCACTTTTCTAACAATAACAGGATTGCTACATGCATTATGCGCTAATTGTTGGCTTGAAAATCTTCTATCATGATGTACAGATAAATAGGTTAAACAATGGATGATTACTATAAAGTCGTTTCCCATTTCGATTCCTCTATTTAATTAATCCAAACACATCATTTAATGCTTCTGCCATTGTTGGGTGAGTAAAGATTTGATCACGTAAAGCTGTATAAGGTAATTTTGCTTTAATAGCAGTTGCAATGATATTAATTACTTCATGAGATTCTTCCGCAAATAATGTTGCACCAACAATTTTATTTGTTTGTTCATGTACTAAAACTTTGTAGAATCCAACTTGGTTACCTAAAATTTTTGCTTTTGGAACAGCAGCCATTGGTAATTTAGCAACTTTCACAGGAATTCCTGCTGCTTGTGCTGCTTTTTCATTTAAACCAACACTTGATAATGTAGGGCTAATAAATGTTGAAGTTGGAATTAATGAACGTTCTTTAGTTGAATATTCTTTGTTTCCTGCTAAGAAGTTTTTCACAATTCTGAAATCATCTAATGAAATAAATGTGAATTGAGGTCCACCATTTACATCACCTAATGCAAAGATATGTGGTTTATTTGTTTGTAAAAATTCATTTACTTTAATAGCACCACGTTCAGATAATTCAACACCAGCTTTTTCTAAATCTAAGCCTTGAATGTTTGGTTTTCTACCTGTTGCTACTAAAACTGCATCTGCTTCAAGTACTTTTTCTTCATCATTTTTAGCATAGTAAACAGTTGCTTTGTTACCTTCTGTTTCAACTTTTTTAACAGAAATTCCTAATTCAAAAGTAACGCCCATTTCTTCTAAACGTTCTTTAACTGCAGCAGAAACATCATCATCTTCACGAGGAATAAATGCATCAAATACATCTACTACTGTTACTTTTGATCCAAATTGTGCATATGTTGCTGCAAATTCTAATCCGATAAATCCACTACCAACAATAACAACTGATTCTGGGAATTCTTCTAAATCCATAATTGTTTCATTTGTATGAATTGGTCCTCCAACTTTTAATCCTTCAATTGGTGGGATGAATGGAGTACCTCCTGTATTAATAAAGATTCTTTCTGCAACATATTCTTCTACACCATTAGCAGTATCTACAGCAACTGTATGTTCATCTACAAAACGACCAAATCCATCTACAATTGTTACATTTGGAGCTGAATTTACTTTTTGATAGTTTGCTTGATTTAATGCTGCAATTAAAGCTTTTTTTTCTTGAATTGATTTTTGATAATAAGTTGCTGCATCTTCTTGGCTATATTTTTTACGAGCTGCTGCAGTTGCAATTTTTTTAGTTGGGATACATCCAACATTAATACATGTACCACCGTACATTACAGGAGATTTTTCAATTAAGACTGTTTCTTCTCCTTGTGTTCCTAAGTAAGCAGCAATTGTTTTTCCTGCTTTACCAAACCCGATAATAATATTTTTTACGTTTTTTGACATATGAATCACCTTTCTTTAAATGTAATATTTTTAATTACAGTTAGTATCATATACCTCTTTTATACTTTTGTAAATAGTTTTGCTCAAAAAAAAATAAAAGTCTGAAAAACAGACTTTTATTTTTTACTCTACAGTATGTGGTTTATAGAATGTTCGATTGTCTAATCCAAAAATTCGTTCACTAAATTGTCCAGGTTCTGTTTTTTGTAAAGCTGATGTAATCATTGTGACACTCGCATCCATTAAGTCAACATGATGTAAAATTTCTGCTTCTAGTAATAATGGACGAACTGGCGAACCATATTCTAATTTGCCATGATGAGCTAATACTAGATGTTTTAATAGAACAACATCTTCATGACTTTGATCAATATCTAATTCTTCACAGGCTTTTGTTATCTCTTCGTCCATTAACACAATATGTCCCATTAATTTACCTTTTAAAGTATATTCAGTTCCAATAGCTCCAGATAATTCAATAATCTTACCAATATCATGTAATAGAACACCCGATAATAACAATGAACGATTTACTTCTGGATATTGTTCTGCAATTGCTTTTGCTAAACGCAACATCGATAAAGTATGATAACTTAATCCTCCTGCAAACGCATGATGGTGTCGTTTAGCTGCAGGGTATTCAAAGAAATCGTGTTGATACTTTCCTAAAATTTTATGCACAATTCTTCGCATTGTTGGATTAATAATTTCAAAAAGAATAGAAGTTAACTCTTCTTCCATCTCTTCTCTTTTCATTGGAGCATGTTCTAAGAAATCTGAAACATCATTTGGTTCACCCATTTCTGGTCTAGAAAGACGTAATCCAGTTATTTTTATTTGAGGCATTCCATTAAAAATTTCTCTTTTTCCAACTAAATAAACAATACTTCCTGATGAAAATCGTTCAATTTCTTCAGGTGTTGCTGACCAATATTTTCCATCCATTTGTCCCGACTTATCTTGGAATGTAAAAGCTAAAAAAGGTTTCCCATTTTTTGCTAATCTCACATCAGCTGTTTTTATTAATAAAAACAATTCTAATGCTTCATCTACTGCATAATCATATAATTTTTTTACCATGAATTCCTCTTCTTTCTATCTTTGTAGCCTAATGAGGCTAGCAGGTGTTTCAGCAATCGTAAAAGGTTCATTATCTAATGAAAAATAGATTACTTGTACTTTACTTGAAAGCTCTTTAATTAATTGTAACATAATCTGTTTACGTTCACTATCAAAATTAACAAAACCATCATCGATTAATATAGGTAATGCTATTTTTGAAGAAAGATTTTCAATAAATGCTAAACGAATACTAACTAATAATTGATCTAATGTACCTCTAGACAATTCACTAGCAAATAACCAGTTTTCATCATTCTTTTGCACCACTATTTTCATGTTTTTCATTTGTATCCCATGATATCTACCCTGGGTTAATCGATTAAAATAATGACCCGCTACCTTTATCACTTCATTTGTTTGAGAAGGTAACTGTTTTTGTAAACTTTCTAAAATCCATTTTGAAGCATATAAATAACTTGCCCATTCTACTAATTGTTCTTCTACTTCTGCCTTCCATAATTCAAATTGAATCAGTTGTTCATGATAGGTTCCATCTGTTGCTAGTTGTTGAATCTGTTGTAGTTTTTGTGCTTGTTCTTCTATTAACGACTGATTTGTTTGAAGAAGTTTTAATAATGAGTGATGTGAACTCTCGATTTTTTGTTCTAGTTCTTCTTTACTTTTAATTGCTTCTAATGCTTCTAAGTAATTCTGCAATTGTTGTTTTATCTGAGTATATTCTTGAATTAGTAGACGATTCCTTTCATATGCTTCATCTTTTTGATAAAATTCTTCAGCATTTTGAACATTAGCTTTCTTAAATAACGACATCTTTTGACTTTCTAATAATTGTTTATCACTATACAGCTGTTGAATTTGCTCTTGTAATTTTAAACCTTCATTCATTTGAAGAATTTCTTGCTGATAAGAATTTTGAACCTCTTGAATCATTTTTTTCAACAGTTTCCATTCTAATTCAATTGCATTTGGAATAGCTTCTTTCTTCACTTCAAAAACCCACTGCCAGGTCATCTGTAATTGAGTTAATTCTTTTTCAATTTTTTGAAGTATTCCTTCTTTTATTTGTCTTTGTTCAATAAAATATCGAATAGATTTTAAAACATCTCCTTGGTAAAGTTGTTCAACTGTAATATTTGAATCAGCATATCCATATTTATTTTTCCAACTAAATAATTCCAGAGAAATTTTTTCAAGTTTTTCTTTATTATTTTTTCTTTGTATAGCATCCTTCTCTAATTCATCACGGATTTCTTCTAATCTTGCTGAAAAATACTCCTGAAATTGACTCGTATGAACAGATTTTTTTTCATACATCCAACTAGATAAACCAATCATGACTCCAATTACTACTCCGATAGCTCTAAATACTGGATTTGATAATAGTAAAATAGATGCAAGACTAGTCACTACTCCACTAAAAATCAAAAGTCCCGTAATATTAAATCGATGATCAGTGGTATTTTGATTTTTAGAATGGTGATTGATTTTTTCTTTTTCCTCTTTTAGTCGATTCATTTTAGTATCTAATTCGATTTCTTCAAATTGTAAAGTTTTTTGCTGATTAATTTTTTCTTTTAACTGTTTAATTTCATATTTTGGGATTTCCAAAGGAATATTTTCATGATGAATATCCCATATTTCTTCTTCCTTTTGAATATTTTCTTGTAATTCATCTAATTCTATTTTCAATTTTTTTCTAAGCAAAATTTTTTCTTCTATTTCATCTTCCATTAAAGAAATATTTAGTAATTGAGACCATCTTGGATCTTCTTTTAGTAACTGATCACTTTGATGTCTCTGCTTCCATAAATGATACTCCTGTTGTAATTCATGAATTTGTTGTTCATTCCATTCATCATCTAAATGATTTCTTTCTAATTCATATTTCCACTCTGGATTCCAATTTTTTTCCTGATTGAAATTAATTTTTTTACTAATTAGTTTCCATCTTTCATAGCTATTCCAATGAGACTGTAATAATTGAAGTTTTCTTTCTTCTTCCTGATTTTTTTGAATCATTAGCGAATGCCTTTGAATTTCTTGCTTAATCTCTTCAGCTTTTTGAAGTGTCTCTTCATAAACATCATTATTTTTTGCTAATTCTTCTATTTTAACCATTTGTAAATCTAATTGATGTAATTGCTGATTAATGACTCTTTTAACAGCTTTAGGAGTAAAGATTGAATCTGCTTTTTTTTGTAGCTTTGTTGATAATTTCATCCATTCTTCGCTACCGGTTAAGCTAACACTATAAAGAAATTGATCTATTTCTTCCATTGAAGAAAATTGAAATTGGTCTAATTGTTCTTTATTAAATCCAAAAACTTGTGCATATTGTTTTTCATCAATTTGAAAAAGCAATTGTTGCCATCTATCTTCGGATAAACTTTTTCCTGAAGTCGTTTCACATTTAAAACATTGCTTACCATTTTTAATATATCTTTCTATGAAAAGGGGGCCTTCTAATGTTTCATCTAACCAAATTCGTCCTCCCATAATCCCCCCATTTTGAGGTTCATAAGAGTATTTACCAGAAACTTTCTTTGGAAAACCAAATAAGACATGTTGAATAAAAGAACGTAAAGTCGATTTCCCTGATTCATTTTTTCCTTGAAATATTTGTAATTGATGATGAAAATCCATTCGTACTTTTGACCATTTTCCATACCCAAAAATTTCAACTCTATTAATGTACATTTTCATCACCTACTTCCATATTCATTTCAATTAAAACTTTCGCTCTTTGAATCATTTTATGTTGAAATGCTTCACTACTCATTTCTTTGGAAAAATATTTTGCCAATAGAGTATGTTGCATAGCAATATTTTGAATATCTTGCAATCGATTTAGATGACTCTCCTCATCCTCCAATAATTCAATGCTTAGTTGATTATTTCTTTTTAACTTCCTAAATTCAACATCCATTTCTATCAAATATAATTTTTCGTATTTCATAGAAATTTCCTTTTGTAAAATTTCTTCTATTAATTTCAACCATATTTGATTAAAGCCTCTATCCACTATTAAAACAAATTTTAATAAATAAGTTTTATCAACATTCCATTTTTGGATTAAAATTTCTCTATACAGCTGTGATACGGTTTGTTCTATAGAATGAACTTCTTCCACTAAAAATTCTATTTCCACCCATTCAATTGGATTACAAGAAACAAATTGTCTATTCATCGGTAAGTTTTTAGTTAAAGTAATGACATAAAAACCTTTTTCTCCCATCTCTTTAAAATTTCGTCCTTGAATCGTACCAGAGTATGCAATTCTACCATTAGAATCTAAATCCATCGCTCGATGAATATGTCCTAATGCCCAATAATCATAATAAAGCTTTTCTAAATCACTAATTTTAAAGGGAGCATATGCTGCGGATGAATCAGATGCCGTTCGTGTTTGACCATGATACATCCCAATATGAAAATCCACTACGGAATTTCTCATTGGAAAATGGATTGCCATTGACTCTGTTATCCATCTTGTATCATAACTAAATCCACTAATAGCAATACTTTCACCGGAAGAAGTTTTCAAGATTTCTGTTGAAACCTCTTCTTTAAAGACTTTTACCCAGTCATTATTCCAATCTTCAGTAAATCCTCCATAATCATGATTCCCATGAATTAAATAAGTATAAATACCTGCTTGAGCTAATCTTTGAAATTGTTCTTTTAAAAAAATTTTTTCTTGAATATGTTGATGATTAGAATCAAAAATATCTCCTGAAATTAGCACAAAATCAACATGATATTTAATGGCAGTATCAATCAACGTTAAAAAGGCTTTTTTTGTAGCTTCTATTGCTTGAAATGCAATCGTACTATTTTTTTGTTGAAGTCCAGTGAAAGGACTTCCTAAATGTATATCGGCACAATGAATAAAGCGAATCATAAAAACTCCTTATCTGTAAAAAAATAAAACGATCTATTCACTTCTAGTCCATTATGAATTTTATTCATAGGCTAAAAATCAATAAGACCGTTTCGATCAATATTATTATTGATATAATTCTTGTAATGAAGTCGTTAAAATACGGTTAATATCTTGCATTACTGTATTTAAACGTTGTTCTGCTTGCATTAATGTTTGAATCGCTTCATTCGAACTTGCTTTTTGATATAAATCATTTGCATAAGTCGAATCTTCTTCAGTCAATTCTTCACCATTCACTTGTTTTTGTAAAAATTTCGCATTCATATCACGGAACTCTTCAAATAAAGCTTTTGCTTCTTCAGATTGTTGTACTGCTTCAAAAGCTGATTTCACTGCAGCAAACTCTTCTGATTGACGAAGTTCACGTTCTAATTGATTCGCTGTATCGTATAAATTGCTCATCATTATACCTCCTTCTTTTCTTTTATTATAGCATAACATTTATGTTTTCTTCTACTTTTTTCGCACATATGTTCGTACACAAAAAGCCGGCATAATAACCGGCTTCATTTTAGCGATAATGATATGAATTTCCTTGATTTCTACGAGCTGCTCGTAAAGAAATCTTTTCATGAGAAATTCCTGATTGCACCCATAATGCAAAATTTTTCAATGGAATATACAATAAGTAATACAATACAATATTTAATATTAAACTAGCTCCTAATCGTTGAACTAAAAATTGTTGTACTGTAAGATGCTGAATACCAATTAATGAAAATATAACATACACACCTGTTTCAGTAATCGTTAGTAAAAAAATCAATGCTAATCCTAGTGTGAAAGGATTAATACTGATTTTCCCTCTAATATGTCCAATCACTCGAACAATAAGAGCAAAAATCGCCATATAAATTCCTAATATACCAGAATAATAACTATCGTACATAAAACCAACTAATATCGCGAACCAAAACATACTTGAATGATCAATGATAAAAGTAAATAAAACTAACGTTATAACAACAATTCTTGGAACAAGAGTATATCCTGATTCCATTAGAAATGCTGAAAAATGATTCATCATCACTCCATCTATTAAGAAAGCAATAATCATTAAAATCGGTAACCAATAAATACGTTTCGAAGTATGCATTATTCAGTCCTACTTTCACTTGTTCGTTTTACAACTGTTACATAACGAACATCATTTGTATCTGCAGCCGGTTTAATACGAACTTCTTTATAAAGTCCAAAACGATCCATCGCTACTTCTTCAACTGTACCAATATATAATGAGCTTGGAGATACGCCTCCTAAACCGGATGTAACAACTTTATCTCCCACTTTAATTTCTTGAGTTGCTTGAATTTGACTCATAATTAAAATGTTTTTTTCATGATCGAAACCTGTTAATGTTCCATAAATGGATTCTTTTTCTCCTTGAATCATCGCTGCAACACGAACTAATGTATTATCATTATTCGATAATAAAGCAACTCTAGCACTTGTAGGATTCACATCTAATACTTTACCTACTAATCCATTGTCACTCATTACAGACATTTGAGGAGTTAATCCATCATTTGCCCCTTTATTAATCGTAACAATATCTCTCCAAGTATCTGGATTTCTAGCAATTACAGTTGCATTAATTAAAGAATAGTCGTTTAAAGTATCTTGTAACTTCAACGCTTCCTTCATTTTTTCATTATCTTTTTTTAAGTCATTTAGTTGAACTTCTAATTCATAGATTGTTTCTACTTTTTGTTTTAACGTCTGATTTTCTTGATAAGTATTTGTTAAATTAGAAATACTTTCCATAAAATCATTGACACTATTGGCAGGATATGCAAGCATACGTCCTAAAATATTCGTCACATCATTGACACCTTGCGAAACGATATTACTACCAACAGTGAGTGAAAAGGTAATTAGTAATAGTGTTACAATTCCACCTAAAACCCAACCAATTAATTTCTTGTTCGAAAATATTGGATTCACTGTTCAGTCTCCTTTTCATTATTTTTTCATTAATAATGGATTTGCTAAAATTTTTCCAGTTCCTAACGCAACACAATCCAAAGGATCATTTGCCACAAAGGCAGGAACTTGTGTGTAATCAGAAATAACTTCTGCTAGATTTCTTAACAATGCTCCACCACCTGTTAATACGATACCATGATCAATGACATCAGATGCAATTTCTGGTGGTGTTTGTTCAAGAACATCTCTTACGGCATCAATAATTTGCGTAATAATTTCACTCATTGCTTCTGCAATTTCGACAGCTTCCACTTCGATAATTCTTGGTAAGCCAGAAACCATATCACGTCCACGCACTTGCATACTTCCATAAGCAGAAGATTTTTCTACTGAAGCAGAACCTAATTGAATTTTTAAGTCTTCTGCAGTTCTTTCCCCAATTAATAAATTATATTTTTTACGAACATGTAATACAATGGCTTCATTTAATTCATCGCCACCAATACGGATAGATTGACTATTAACAATTCCACCCAATGAAATTGTTGCTACATCAGTCGTTCCTCCACCAATATCGACAATCATACTACCAGTTGGATCTTGTACAGGTAATCCTGCTCCAACAGCTGCTGCAAAAGGCTCTTCAACAACATAAGCTTCTTTAGCACCAGCATATTTAGTAGCATCTAATACTGCTCTTTTTTCAACATCCGTAATTCCACTTGGAACGCAAATCATTACAATCGGTTTAAAGAAAGAACGACCTACAATTGATTGTACAAAATATTTTAACATTGCTGTTGTTGTATTATAATCTGCAATTACACCATCTTTCATTGGTCTAACTGCGACAATATTTTCTGGTGTTCGCCCAATCATATCAAATGCATTTTGACCGACAGCGATAATTTCTTCCGTAACTATATTTTTTGCGACTACAGATGGTTCACGTGTCACAATACCTTCATTTTCAAGATAAACAATCGTATTGGCAGTTCCTAAATCAATACCAATATTTTGTGCTCTTAAACTTAATGCAACCACAAACGGTCCTCCTTTTCGTGTCAATTTCGACACCTAATATACCTTGTATAGTATATCATACAATAGGATAATAATAAATATTAGTCCTCTTGTTAAAATGGAGAAAGTTGCAATACATTTATCCTTTTTAATAAGCTTTATCTTTATGAATTGATTCATAAAAAAGTTTAAATTTTTTATGACAACGATGAAAAGCACTTTTTATAGCTGCAACAGATTTATTAGATTTTTCTGCTATTTCTTCAAAAGAATATCCACTTGTATAAAAATAGAATACTGCTTTTTCAAATGCTGATAAAGAATGCCAATACTTAGGCATTTCTTCTTTTAATAAAAATTCTTCTTCCACAGAAATATTGAATTTAATATTAGAGATATCATATTTACATAAATACTTTTCTGGAACTACACTTTCACGATGTTCACGACGAACTAATTGGATCGCATAGTTTTTTAGAGATTTTCTATAATATGCAAGAAATGATTTACCTTTTTGAAAATCAAATTTTTGTGCTGCATAGAAGAGTAAAAAACTAGCTTCTTGAATAAAATCTTCTAACTCAACACAATAATAGAAATGACGATAATACATCATATGCATTAAAGGTTTAATCTTATTCTCTAATAGAACAAAAGCTTCTTCGTCTTCACCATTTTGAATTCTCATTACTAATTTCTCGATGCTACACATATTTACCCCTCCTAATTTTTATTTCACTTTCATTATAGAACATATATCTATAGTATCAAGAATATTTCTTTAATTATAAAGAAAATTTATTAGTGAAGCATCCGAATATCTATTCATTAAGAATAAATCCGAATTCCATATTTTCATTTCAAATTTTCTATTCATCTAGTTACTTCTTCATTGTTAATTAAAAAAGTTGTTAGAAAAAAATGAAAATCTATACTTTTTTAAATATTAATTCTTTTAAGATAAAAAAATAAAATTTATAATGTTTTAAAATTTGTTTAAATTTATAGTAATGCCCCTTATGGAATCCAAATTTGTTATATTTCACAAACTTTTTTTACAAATAGACCTATTTATAAAATAAAAAGAACATAAAAATAAATTAAGCAGTTCCTATTTCTATATCTATCATAAATCAATTTTTATTTTTTCGGAAAAAAAGCCATTTTTGTATAATTTAGAAAGATGATTCTTTACACATTTTTATAAATAAAAACTGTCAAAAGAAATCATAAATTCCTTTCAACAGTTTTCTAAGTTATATTTTTACTCTATTCAATGACCTCATAAATTGCTTCTTTATTCCAACGAACTTTAGGAGTAATCTCTTGATCACGATATCCAAAACTTGCCATTACGGATACACCAAATTCATCCGTATTTAAGAAACCTTTTTCTTTTAAATAAGATTCTACTTTTTCTCTATTAAACCCTTCAATCGGTAAAGAATCAATTCCTAGAAGAGTTGCTGCAGACATCATACTCGCCATTTGAATATACGTTTGTTTACTAGCCGAGTCAAATAATGTTCTGTCATCATTTAATTCTGCATCTATTTCAAAGAAGTAATAAAAGTTAAACCACCTAATATCACTCCAGCTGCATTGGGAATGATTAGGATCCAGTCTTTTTTAGGTTCTTTTGTCCAACCATAGATTACCCAAATTAAGCAAGAAACTGCTGCAAAGAGTGGTTGGAATGGTTGAGCTTTTTCTCCTTGTAAGTTAGCGATAATTTGAGGAATATATGCAATAAAGACAAGGATTCCAATAAAAGCTCCAATAGATCCGACAAAGCGATTAATTTTTTGTTTAGACATATAATACCTCCTTACGTTTTATTCTATCAGAAAGGAAAAGATACTGTCAATAATTATGTGTAAACACTCAAGTAGAGTTACGGAGTATTAATCAAATAAGCTTTCAAGTGTGTCAGAACATTGGTCAAACCCTTTATAGATTCGTTGCCTTTACTTGAAATTCTAATCTTCAAACAAAGTAACATTGTACAGTTTTAGATTGACGTTTATATTTCTAACTATATTGAATTTTATACTTTACTCAATAACTTCATAAATAGCTTCTTTATTCCAACGAACTTTAGGAGTAATTTCTTGATCACGATATCCAAAACTTGCCATGACAGATACACCAAATTCATCCGTATTTAAGTATCCTTTTTCTTTTAAATAAGATTCTACTTTTTCTCTATTGAAACCTTCAATCGGTAAAGAATCAATTCCTAAAAGTGTTGCTGCAGACATCATATTTGCCATTTGAATATACGTTTGTTTACTAGCCCAGTCAAATAATGTTCTTTCATCATTTAATGCTGCATCGATTTCATGGAAACTCTTCACACGAGCAGCAAATCGTGAAGTTGGATCATAGTCACGATTCTTTACTTCCTTCATCAACTTTACAACATACGAACTATCATAAGTAACACCTTTTCGAGCAAGGAAAATGACAAAATGACTTGCAGCTTCTAAACTATTAATAGCTCCCCATGCCATTTCTTTCAAATCTTCTCTCATTTGTTTATTTTCTAATAAAAGCATTTTCCAAGGTTCAAAACCAAGGGATGATGGAGCTAAACGTCCTACTTCTACTAATGTATCCCAATCTTCATTTGAAATACGACGATTCGGATCATATTTTTTCACTGCAAAACGTTTATGTTGTAATTCAATCACTTCATTTCTGTTCATAAAACTTCTCCTCATATTTTCTAATAATCAAACTTTATCATACGTAATGGTTACTTACAAGAAAATATATTTCTATTCCTTCACTAGCCATATATGTTGTAAGAAACTAATATCTTTATATGGATACAAATCACATACTGCAAGTTCCATTTCAGTCATCTTTTCTAACCAGTTATCTTTCGTTTTTACTTCATTTATCTGTAGACTATAAAATGTACGGATAGCTTGATAGTTTTCCAATTTCATTTTTGACATTTCCAATAATTCATCAATGGTATACGTTGTTCCTTGAGAAAAAGATACACTTTTAAATTCATTCCCATTTAATAAATCTAATGCTTGATCAACATCATTTGAAAAGACAACTGATTGCATAATTTTACCAACTTGATTATGTTTAATAATAGATAACTTCCCATCTCGTTTTAACACTCTCTTTAATTCAGCAAGATAGTTCACTCGACAATTTTCATCGATATATTCTAATACATTATGACACAAAATAATATCAAAAGATTCCGATTCAAATTTTTTAACTTGATCTAAGCTACCTAAGATTTTTTTATACCCTTGATTGGAATAAGCAAATAACATTTCTTCCTGTGGTTCAATCGCAACGACTTCATTATTTTCAGCTAGAAATTGACTTACTAAACCAAAACCTTAACCAAAATCTAGAATTTTATTTCCTTTAATATGTTCTAATTGAGCGAAAGTAATTTCATATTGAATTTCCCCCATGGCTGCTCTAACATTTGTTTGTATTGTTGAATATCCATTAAAAATTACCTTCCTTTTCAGAGTTATTTCCTTTATAAAACTTAGGAATTACTCGTTTAAAATCGTCAAACCAATCCAACACTAATTTTGCCCTTTTAAACATAATCTCTAATTGATTATCGCCAAAATTAATAGCCCAAGGAATAGAGCCAACTACATCACAAGCCATATAATAGGCCATTAATTTCCAAAATATATCAGGAATCTGCTCTCCTTCAAAATATCCATTAACGAAACCAGTAGCAAATTCCTCAGATAATTGAGCATTCCAAATCATGCGATTAAACTCTTCCATAGGATCACCAATTTCTAAAGAGCCAAAATCAATAATAACGAGCTTCTTTGTTTCTAATTCAATCATCATATTTCCTACATGATAATCTCCATGACATAATGAAATGGGTCTATATTTTAATAAAGATTGATGACTTTGAATAAAATCAATAAACGTTTCAATTTCTGCAAAATCCTCATTAAGTTTTCTAAAAGAATGAATCTTCTTCTTTGACTTCTGTATATAATATTCTTGCCAATTTACTGAAATTTCTTCAATAGAAAGCGAGTGAATCTTCTTTAGAAAAGATCCAGCTTGCATACCATATTGATAAAGCTCTTCTCCTGTTAATTGAGGCGCATAATCTCTAATATCAACTCCATCTATCCATTCGTATAAACTTAGAATTGAATTGGTTTCAAACTTCATTTCTACTAATTTAGGAAATTTGATTTCTTTTTCTAAAACTGAAATATATTTTACTTCTAAATCCTTCTTTTTAGTAAAAGATAGAGGAGAAATTTTTAAAAAATAATTCTTGTCAGCTTTGACTTTGTACTTCATCTCTTCAGAATATCCTTTTTGGATGAACTCCTTAGAATATTGCTCCAGTTGATCTAGTATTGTCATATTTACCTCCTTAAAAAATTCATAGCACTAAAATTATACTTTATAAGTTCACTTAATTCACAAACTTTGTAGAAAATCTTGCCCACTTTTTGCCCACAAATTTTTTATGTATAAAAAAACTAGAAATGCTGCTTTAACAACATTTCTAGCTTTAACGTAGTACCGGCGGCCGGGGTCGAACCGGCACGCCCTCGCGGGCACTGGATTTTGAGTCCAGCGCGTCTGCCAATTCCGCCACGCCGGCATATAAAGGCGGTAAACGGATTTGAACCGATGATAAAGGTTTTGCAGACCTCTGCCTTACCACTTGGCTATACCGCCATTTCTATATAAAAAAAACTGGGGTAGCTGGATTCGAACCAACGAATGACGGAGTCAAAGTCCGTTGCCTTACCGCTTGGCTATACCCCAAGAAAAAGGGCGATCGAGGGGAATCGAACCCCCGAATGTCGGTGCCACAAACCGATGCGTTAACCACTTCGCCACGATCGCCATAATATGATAACAGGGGTAGCAGGAATCGAACCCACACTAACGGTTTTGGAGACCGCTGTTCTACCTTTAAACTATACCCCTAAATAGTTAAACTATTTAATGAATGGAGGGGGGCAGATTCGAACTGCCGAACCCTAAGGAGCGGATTTACAGTCCGCCGCGTTTAGCCACTTCGCTACCCCTCCAGATGGCTCGGGACAGAATCGAACTGCCGACACTTTGAGCTTCAATCAAATGCTCTACCAACTGAGCTACCGAGCCTGGAAAAAACGGTCCCGACGGGAATCGAACCCGCGATCTCCTGCGTGACAGGCAGGCATGTTAACCCCTACACCACGGAACCTAATTATTAAATTGCGGAGGTAGGACTCGAACCTACGACCTTCGGGTTATGAGCCCGACGAGCTGCCAACTGCTCCACCCCGCGATAATATCATTAAGGAGGATAAGGGATTCGAACCCTTGCACGCTTTTACACGCCTGACGGTTTTCAAGACCGTTCCCTTCAGCCGGACTTGGGTAATCCTCCGTTAATGACCCGTACGGGACTCGAACCCGTGTTACCGCCGTGAAAGGGCGGTGTCTTAACCGCTTGACCAACGGGCCATACTATAAATTCTACAAAATATGGAGAGTAAGGGATTCGAACCCTTGAGACAGGATTACTGCCTACACGATTTCCAATCGTGCTCCTTCGGCCAGCTCGGACAACTCTCCGAGTATCCAGTATATTTTGTAAACTCCGCAAGTAGGACTCGAACCTACGACATCATGATTAACAGTCATGCGCTACTACCAACTGAGCTATTGCGGAATATTTGAAAAGCGTGGCAACGTCCTACCCTCACAGGGGGAAACCCCCAACTACTATCGGCGCTAAGAAGCTTAACTTCTGTGTTCGAGATGGGAACAGGTGTATCCTTCTTGCCATCGTCACCACACTTCTCTTTGAAAAAGCTCTCGCTCTCTCAAAACTGAATCTATATCCAAACTTTCCTCATTTACCTTCAACCTTGGTTAAGTCCTCGACCGATTAGTACTAGTCCGCTCCATGCCTCACGGCACTTCCACTTCTAGCCTATCTACCTGATCGTCTCTCAGGGGTCTTACTCACTTATTGTGATGGGAAATCTCATCTCGAGGGGGGCTTCACGCTTAGATGCTTTCAGCGTTTATCCCGTCCACACATAGCTACCCAGCGATGCTCTTGGCAGAACAACTGGTACACCAGCGGTGTGTCCATCCCGGTCC
>NZ_KI391971.1:413082-415320 GCF_000162475.2 Granulicatella elegans ATCC 700633 | reverse complement strand
TTTGTTAGATTTCTCTAACTCTCGGTAAATTTTTGGTTTAAATTTGTGATATAGTATTCAGTTTTCAAAGGTCGAGTTGAGAGTTAACCTCTCAAAACTAAACAAAGATTTCAACCGGTAGGGTTCCGTATTCATCTAACGCCTTAACATTAGATGTTATCCTTAGAAAGGAGGTGATCCAGCCGCACCTTCCGATACGGCTACCTTGTTACGACTTCACCCCAATCATCTATCCCACCTTAGGCGGCTGGCTCCATAAGGTTACCTCACCGACTTTGGGTGTTACAAACTCTCGTGGTGTGACGGGCGGTGTGTACAAGACCCGGGAACGTATTCACCGCGGCGTGCTGATCCGCGATTACTAGCGATTCCGGCTTCATGTAGGCGAGTTGCAGCCTACAATCCGAACTGAGAATGGCTTTAAGAGATTCGCTTACCCTCGCGAGTTCGCTGCTCGTTGTACCATCCATTGTAGCACGTGTGTAGCCCAAGTCATAAGGGGCATGATGATTTGACGTCATCCCCACCTTCCTCCGGTTTGTCACCGGCAGTCTCACTAGAGTGCCCAACTCAATGCTGGCAACTAGTAATAAGGGTTGCGCTCGTTGCGGGACTTAACCCAACATCTCACGACACGAGCTGACGACAACCATGCACCACCTGTCACTTTGTCCCCGAAGGGAAAGCTCTATCTCTAGAGTGGTCAAAGGATGTCAAGACTTGGTAAGGTTCTTCGCGTTGCTTCGAATTAAACCACATGCTCCACCGCTTGTGCGGGTCCCCGTCAATTCCTTTGAGTTTCAACCTTGCGGTCGTACTCCCCAGGCGGAGTGCTTAATGCGTTAACTGCAGCACTGAAGGGCGGAAACCCTCCAACACTTAGCACTCATCGTTTACGGCGTGGACTACCAGGGTATCTAATCCTGTTTGCTACCCACGCTTTCGAGCCTCAGCGTCAGTTACAGACCAGAGAGTCGCCTTCGCCACTGGTGTTCCTCCATATATCTACGCATTTCACCGCTACACATGGAATTCCACTCTCCTCTTCTGCACTCAAGTCAACCAGTTTCCAATGACCCTCCCCGGTTGAGCCGGGGGCTTTCACATCAGACTTAATTGACCGCCTGCGCTCGCTTTACGCCCAATAAATCCGGACAACGCTTGCCACCTACGTATTACCGCGGCTGCTGGCACGTAGTTAGCCGTGGCTTTCTGGTTAGATACCGTCACACGCATAACAGTTACTCTATGCGCTGTTCTTCTCTAACAACAGAGTTTTACGAACCGAAATCCTTCTTCACTCACGCGGCGTTGCTCCGTCAGACTTGCGTCCATTGCGGAAGATTCCCTACTGCTGCCTCCCGTAGGAGTTTGGGCCGTGTCTCAGTCCCAATGTGGCCGATCACCCTCTCAGGTCGGCTATGCATCACGGCCTTGGTGAGCCGTTACCTCACCAACTAGCTAATGCACCGCGGGTCCATCCATCAGCAGAAGCCGAAGCCTCTTTTCCTTCTTCAGTCATGCGACTGTAGAACCTATGCGGTTTTAGCATCCGTTTCCGAATGTTATCCCCCTCTGATGGGCAGGTTACCCACGTGTTACTCACCCGTTCGCCACTAGATTGACCAGTGCAAGCACCGGTCGCTCTCGTTCGACTTGCATGTATTAGGCACGCCGCCAGCGTTCGTCCTGAGCCAGGATCAAACTCTCATGAAAATACATTCATAAGCTTTTGAAAGCTCATTTTAATTACTGACTTATTGTTTTTCTCCTTAGAGAAAAGAAATTGTTGTTTCTTCACTTTCGTGAAGTCCCTACACATTTGGTTTGTCTTCTTTGTTTAGTTTTCAAAGGTCAACGTCGCTTATCGCGACAACTCCTATATATTATCATAGGCATTTTTTACTGTCAACAATTTTTTTAATTTATTTCAAACGCTTCAAACGCGAACGTTCGTTAACAGTGTTTATAATTTACCATAGCTAGCTTCTGTTTGCAAGTCTTTTTTAGAACTTTTTTTATATTTTCTTACTCAATAGAAAAGACTGTAGTTTTTTTGTACTGCACCCCAAAAGTTAGACATAAAAAATCTAACTTTTGGGGTGTTTTTTTATGAAATTAACTTATGAAGATAAAATAGAAATTTATCAACTAAGAAAACAAGGTGAAAGCTTAAAGAATCTTTCACAGAAATACGATATCGCCGTTTCTAATATTAAATACATAGTTCGATTGATT
>NZ_KI391971.1:316233-412982 GCF_000162475.2 Granulicatella elegans ATCC 700633 | reverse complement strand
CTTTCACAGAAATACGATATCGCCGTTTCTAATATTAAATACATAGTTCGATTGATTGATCGATATGGGATAGAAATTGTTAAAAAAGAAAAAAATCGTTACTATTCACCAGAGCTAAAGCAGGAAATAATGGATAAAGTTCTTTTAGAAGGTCGTTCACAATCAAGTGTATCTATTGATTATGCACTTCCAAATTGGGGTTTACTTTCGAATTGGCTAGCACACTATAAGAAAAATGGGTATACTATTGTTGAGAAAACAAAAGGGAGACCAAGAATAATGGGACGTAAACCAAAGAAAACAATAGAAGAAATGACAGAGTTAGAACGTCTTCAACTAGAGAATGAATACTTAAGAGCGGAGAATGCCATTCTAAAAAAGTTGAGAGAACTCCGATTGAAGGAGGAAAAAGCGAAAGAAGAAAGACTGAAATTGTTCAAGAATTAATCAATGAATTTCCATTGGATATTCTTCTTAAAGTAATTAAATTAGCTCGTTCAACGTACTATTACCATTTAAAACAAATGAACCAACCAGATAAGGATCAACAGATTAAAGATGAAATACAAGCCATTTTTACCGAACATAAGGGAAACTATGGTTACCGTAGAATTCATTTAGAATTGAGAAATCGTGGATTTAAAGTGAATCATAAGAAGGTACAACGCTTGATGAAAGTGCTTGGTTTAATCGCTCGTATTCGTCGTAAACGTAAGTATTATTCATACCAAGGAGATGTTGGTAAGAGATCAGGCAATCTGATTCAACGTGATTTTGAAGGTGCTAAACCAATGGAAAAATGCTACACAGATGTAACTGAGTTTGCCATTCCAAGTAGTGAACAGAAACTATATTTATCGCCAGTTTTAGATGGATTCAACAGTGAAATTATTGCGTACAATCTTTCACGCTCACCTAACTTACAACAAGTAAAGATAATGTTGAAGGAGGCCTTTACAGATAAAAAGTACGAGAACACAATTCTCCATAGTGACCAAGGGTGGCAATACCAGCATGATTCTTACCATCAATTTTTAGAGAACAAAGGTATACTACCGTCTATGTCGCGTAAGGGAAACAGTACAGATAATGGTATGATGGAATCTTTCTTTGGTATTTTGAAATCAGAAATGTTTTATGGATTTGAAAAGGAATTTAAGTCTCTTGACGAATTAGAGAAAGCCATTATTAATTATATTGATTATTACAACAATAAACGTATAAAAATCAAACTGGATGGACTAAGTCCAGTAAACTATAGAATGTGTCATTCAAACTCTTCTTGTAGTGCTTAGCTAGTAAATTTATTTGAAAGTTATAGTAATATATCCAAGAAAAAAAGCGCCAAAATTTTGGCGCGAACCCCCTAGGGGGTTATTCATACATTTTGTTTTATTAATCAAAAAGAGACGACTTAAGTCGTCTCAAAAAAAGTCTAACTTTTTGGGGTCACTTCATTTTCGCTACAGTCTTTCTTTCTTATTGTACATTTCCTGATGAAATTTCTTTTCCATCACTTACAATTTTATATTTTCCTATTGGTTGAGAATTACTTAAAGTAAATGTTAAATTCAGCGTAGTATCTTCCGTGATTTCTAATGTGTTATACACATTGGAAATTTGATGTTTCGTATCTTCAATATATATTGAAATTTTATTAACTTTTTTTTGACCATTATTTTGAGCATTCTTTTGATAAGGAATTACAATTTGTTTTGTTACTGTATGTTCCTTTTTACCTTTTGATAATACAATTGTAAGTGCAGTTCCTTTTTTCACTTCTGCACCTTCTCGTATTGATTGTCTAATGACTGTATCTACAGTTGCTTCGTTTTCTTCTTCAGTAATAGTTAATGCTAAATTGTTTGAATTTGCATATTCAATGGCTCCTGCTCTTGTATAACCTGTTAGGTTAGCCATTTTAATAGAGCTTTCTCCTTTACTAACTACTAATGTAATTACTGGATCTTTCCCTTCTACTTTTTGATTTGGAGCAATACTTTGAGAAATCACTTTACCAGATTCTACACTATCAGAATTTTCTTCTTGCTTTTCCACTGTAAATCCTAGTTTTTTTAATTCATCTCTTGCAGCTTCATAATTTTTATTACGATAGTCTTTCATTGTAATAGCTTCTTTTCCTGAACTTACTTTAATCGCAATTTTTGATTTTTCTTTTACTGTACTACCAGCTTTTGGATTCGTTTCGATGACTTTTCCACTTTCAATTTCATCCGATTTTATCTGAATGACATCTGTAACATTTAATTTGGCATCTGCTAATTTTGTTTTAGCGGCTGCTTCTGTTAAATTCGTTACATCTGGCACTTGAACTTCTTTTGGACTAGATTGTAAAAATACAAAAGCCATTATTCCTACTATTGAAATTAATAAGAGTAGAATGAGCCAAGGCCATTTACGTCTCTTTTTAACTGGTTTCTCTTCATCCATTTCTACAACTGGTATTTCTTTACTTGTTTGAATTGGTTTAACTTTTTGTGTATGAATTGGTGTTAGTACTTTTGTTTCTCCTGAAAAACTTGCTGGTACAAATTTCTTTTCATATAGTCTTGTAGAGTCTAAACAAGTTTTCAAATCTTGAAACATTTCATAACAACTTCTATAGCGATGCATTGGATCTTTTGCAGTAGCTTTTAATACAATATTTTCTAAGCTCTGTGGAACCATTGCAATCGGATTTACAATCGTTGGTAATGGTTCTTGGAAATGTTTCAGCGCAATAGAAACTGCGGACTCTCCATCAAAAGGTACTTTTCCTGTTAATAGTTCATATAACACAATACCTAAAGCATAAATATCTGTTTGAATGGTCGCCATACCACCTCTTGCTTGTTCTGGTGATAAGTAATGTACTGAACCTAGCAATGTATTCGTTTGAGTTAATGAAGTATCTGATAAAGCAACTGCAATTCCAAAATCTGTTATTTTAACATTTCCTTCTTTATCAATTAAAATATTTTGTGGTTTAATATCACGGTGAATAATGCGATTTTGATGTGCAGCTGCAATCGCTGATACAATTTGCATCATAATACGAACAGCTTCAATAGGATGTAGTGCACCTTTTTGTCTCACATAATCTTTTAAATCGGTTCCTTCTACATATTCCATCACAATGTAATTCATTTCTTGTGATTGTCCAACATCATATACACCTACAATGTTTGGGTGAGTTAATTGAGTCGCTGACAAAGCTTCTCTTCTAAATCTTCTCATCGCATCATCATTTTGGCGAAAATCTAATCGTAATACTTTAATGGCAACTAATCGATCTAAAATTAAATCCTTTGCAAGGTAAACCGCAGCCATTCCGCCAGTTCCAATTAAAGATTGAATTTTATAACGTCCATTTAATGTTCTACCAGCTTCTAGCATTAGGCTTCCTCCTCTCTAAGGTGAATTTTTGCAATCGCAACTGTAATATTATCACGACCACCTGACTCATTAGCCGCTTGAACAGCTTTTTCTACTTGTTGTTCCAAATCTGAATAATGATTTAGAACATTTCTTATTTCTTCTAATGACAACATATCACTAAGTCCATCACTACATAGTAATAAGATATCTTCTTCTTTCACAGTCATTCTGACAAAATCAATTTCGACAGCCGAAGTTACTCCTAATGACTGTGTCACGATATTTTTATTTGGATGATGTTCTGCTTCTTCAGGAGTGATTTCACCTGATTTCAATAATGCATTGACTAAACTTTGATCTTCTGTTAATTGCTTTAATTGGAAGTTTCTCAAAACATAAGCTCGACTATCTCCAACATTAGCAATCATTAATTGATTTCCAATGACACATGCAGCTACTAAAGTTGTCCCCATTCCATATAAATCAGCGTATTGAGTAGAACGTGAAAGAATATCATCGTTAGCTTCTTCAATTTTTTTAACGAGCCATTGATATGCTTCTTCCATATCATCAAAATGAGTCTTTTCCCATGCTTGTCCAATCGCCATTAGCGCCATTGAACTCGCCACGTCTCCTGCATTATGTCCACCAATTCCATCGCAAACCATCATAAGCGGGATGTTATTTTTGCTTTCAAAGTAGCCAGCAGCATCTTCGTTTACTTTTCTTCGTTGACCAACATCACTTTTTATAGCAAATTTCATACAATCCCTCCTTAATGTTTAAGATTTTTTCACTAATTTACAAATATAAAACCCATCACTATTAAAGTCATTTGGTAATATTGTAATATCTTCTGTATCTTTATGAATCCACTTTCCAATCGGTTCAATTTCAAATGCCGGGTTCTCTTCTAAAAATTGATTAACCAGCTCTCTATTTTCTGCCTTATTAATTGTACACGTAGAATATACTAGACTTCCCTTTGATTTTACCATTTTTGAAGCAGATAATAAAATATCAAGTTGAATTTTTTCTAAACTCTTTAAATCTTTTAAACTTTTTGTATATTTTATATCCGGTTTACGACGAACTAAACCTAATCCTGAACAAGGAGCATCCACAAATACCGCATCAAAACTTTCAGTTGGATAAGCTTCTTGAGCATTACGAGCATCTAATATTCTCATTGAAATACAATCATCCACTTGTAACCTTTTGGCATTTTCTTGTATTTTTTTTAATTTATGTTCATATAAGTCTAAAGCGTCTACACGTCCACCTTTTGATGGATCTAAATAGCTTGCAATATGAGTTGTCTTTCCACCAGGTGCTGCACATGTATCAAGCACTTTATTTGTTGGTTTTAAATTAGCAACTTGTGCTACTAATGATGAAGCTTCATCTTGAATCGTAATAATCCCTTTTTCAAAAGTTTTTGAGAGGAATACATTTCCCTCTTCCACAATTAAACATCTATTCGATAAGGTACTCTCTCTAGTTTGAACTCCTTCTTCTAATAGAAGTTGTTTTACTTGCTCTTGATTCAAATGATTCGGTTGAATACGAACACTAACACTTGGCGCCGTTAAAATAGATTCAGAAATTTGTTGTGCTTGTTCTACCCCATACTGTTGTTTAAATAATTGGTACATCCATTTTGGAATACTATACTGTACACTCATTCTTTCATCTGTATCTTTTATTTCCTCAAAACTTCTTAGATCATTTCTTTGGAAATTTCTAAGTACGCCATTGACAAATTTAGCAATGCCTTGATGACCACGTTTTTTCGCAATTTGTACTGCTTCAAAAATCGCTGCATGATCTGGAATTTTATCCAAAAACACCATTTGGTAAATGGAAATTCTTAGCAATTGTTTCACCCATGGTTGAATTTTCTTTGCTTTTTGAATATAAGGAGCTAAATAAAAATCAATCGTCATTTTTCGCTGAATCGTTCCATAAAACAATTCAGTTAACAAACCTTTATCTTTTGCAGTCCATTTTTGTTGCTCAATTACCTTTTTCAAACTAATCGTTGAATAAGATTGATCTTGTTCCACTTGAACTAATAAGTCTACAACTGCATTTCTGACCTTATCCATGATTTACCCCTTCAAAGCAAGCTTTCTCTTCAATAACAGAAGCAAAACCATTCATAAAGGCATCTGAACTCATTTTAGCTTTTCCTGCAGGTTGTAATTCAATAATTTCTAATACGGTTTGATTACCACATGCTACATACAAATGATGATTTTCTTTAAATAATGTTCCTGGTTGTTCAGCAGTTGTTTGATCTACTACCTTCACTTGCCAAATTTTCACTCTTTCTCCATTTAATATAGTAAATGAAGTTGGCCAAGGACGTAAGCCACGGATAAAGCAATCTACCATTTTTGCTTCTTTTGTCCAATCGATTTGTTCTTGTTCTCGTGTAATATTTGGAGAATACGTTACGAACGCTTCATCTTGTACAATTTCAGTAATTGTCCCATCAAAAATTTTCGGTAATGTGTCTAATAATAATTCCGCACCTACTATACTTAATTTTTCAAACATGGAAGCTACATCATCAGTTTGTTCAATTGGAATCGAGCGTTGTGACAAAATATTTCCCGCATCCATTTTGCTAACCATTCGCATAATAGTTACACCTGTATGAGAATCCCCATTTATAATAGCGTAATGAATCGGTGCACCTCCGCGATATTTTGGTAATAAGGATGCATGGACATTGACAGCACCCTGTTTTGGAAATTCTAAAAATTTCTTTGGTAAAAACTGACCATAAGCAGCTGTCACAATTAAATCAGCATCTAATGCCATTAGTTGTTCTAATTCTTCTGAACCCGTTAATTTTTCTGGTTGATATACAGCAATATTTTGTTCTAATGCATATTTTTTTACGGGTGATGGCGTAATCACTTTTTTACGTCCAACTGGTCTATCTGGTTGAGTCACAACCGCAATCACTTCATATTCTTCTGAACTAACTAAAGCATGTAATACTTTTGTTGAAAATTCGGGTGTTCCCATAAAAATAATTTTTTTCAAAATTCCACTTCCTATCCTTATAAAAAATATTGAGGTTCTACATCAATGGATACCGCTACTTTTGATTGTGGAGTCGATTGAGTATTGACTAAGACCTCATGTAATAAAATATCTAATACTGGATCTTTTTTATATTTAATAATTAATTGATAATAATAACGGTTATTCATTCTAGCAATTGATTTTGCACTCGGTCCTAATAAGACAGATTGAGAAGATAGTTTACCTTCCAATACCTTTTTAATTTTATAAGCCTGTTTTTGTGCAGCATATTCTTGTTCACTAGAAACTGTAATCATCACTGTAAAATAGTAGGGCGGATAATGAGCAAGATGTCTCATTTTCATTTCTTGAGCAAAGAAAGCTTCGTAATAGTGATTTTGTGCTAATTGAATCGCATAATGATCTGGATTATATGTTTGAATAAATACTTCTCCAGCCTTATCTCCTCTACCAGCTCTTCCTGCTACTTGCGTTAATAATTGGAAAGTTTTTTCTGCAGCCCTAAAATCCGGAATATTTAAAGCTGTATCTGCATTGACGACCCCTACTAAAGTAACATTTGGAAAATCTAACCCTTTAGCGATCATTTGTGTTCCAATTAAAATGTCCGCTTTTTGTTCTTCAAATTGTTTTAACAACGCTTCATGTTGTCCCTTTTTACGAGTTGTATCGACATCCATTCGAATAACTCTTGCAGTTGGCAACAATTGCTCTAATTCTTCTTGAAGCTTTTGAGTTCCCGTTCCGAAATAACGAATTTGTCGGCTATGACATTTCGGACAGTGATTTGGAATACCTTCTTCATGCCCACAGTAATGGCATTTCATCACTTTTGTATCCATATGAAGCGTCAAAGAAATATCACAATTTGGACATTCCAATACATAACCACAATCTCGACACATAATAAAGGACGAATATCCTCTTCGATTTAAGAGCAACACACTTTGCTCTCCTTTTTCTAATCGGTCTTCTAACGCTTGTAATAAACGTTTGGAGAAACTTCCTTTTTGCGCCAAAAATTCTTGTTTCATATCAAGCACATGAACTTGAGGTAATGATTGATGTTTAGCACGTTTTGTTAAACGTAATAAACGATAAACTCCCTTTTCTGCTCTTGCTCGAGATTCTAAACTTGGAGTTGCACTACCAAGTATGACAGGACAGCGATGATATTTCCCTCTCCAAATCGCAATATCTCTCGCATGATAACGTGGAGTATCATCCTGCTTATAAGTACTCTCATGTTCTTCATCCAAAATAATAATGCCAATATTTTCTAAAGGAGCAAATACCGAAGATCTTGCTCCAACAACAATGTCTGCTCGACCTTCTTTTATTTTTTGCCATTCATCATGTTTTTCTCCAGGATTCAACCCACTATGTAAAACAGCTACTCGATTCCCAAATCGTTCTTTGAATCGTTGAACCATTTGAGGAGTTAATGAAATTTCTGGAACAAGCATCATAGCGCTTTTCCCTTTTTGAATGGCTTCTCCAATCCATTGAAGATACACTTCTGTCTTTCCTGAGCCTGTCACGCCTTGCAATAAATAAACATGAGAGGTTTCATCAATTTCTTCTTCTAACACTTGTTGAAAGACTTGTTTTTGCTCTTCATTTAGTTCAAATGGTTTCGAGTTGATAATTTTTCTCCCCGCATAAGGATCTCTATCTACTGCTCTTTTTTCTAAAAGAATCCAACCTTTTTCAAAAGCTTTTTTCACATCTGCTTGCACAACATTAAAGCGAGTCATAAATTCAGCTTTCGCAATTTCTGTATTCTCTAAACTAGACAAGCCCTCTAGAAATCTTAATTGTTTTGCCGCATTTTTTGGAACTTGCTTCATCATTTCCAAATATTCTTCAGGTAAATACGATAATACAATCCAATCTTCTGTTTTTATTTGTTTGCGGTCTTCTACTAAAGTTTTTGTTTGAACAATTCCTTTTTGTTTTAAACGTAGTAACTCTGCCAAAATTTCCTTTGGCATTTCATCCGTGACTTCTATTTCTAATTGCCCATTAAAAATTCTTTGAAAAATTTCTTCTTGCTCTTGGGGATTTTTTAATACAAATAACTTTCTTGTTGTTGTTTTTAACATCGCTGGTAACATTGTTTGATAACAGTGAATTAAAAAGGCGAATAAATGATTGGACATATATTCTCCTAATTCAATCATTTCTTTTGAGAGAACAGGTTCAAGATCCATCAATCGTTCAATTTCTTTTAATTCCCCATCAAAATCAGATGTTGGACGAATTGAAACAACAAAACCTTGCACACTTCTTCCAGCAAATGGAACTACTACTCTCATTCCTACTTCGATTTCTCCTTCGAAGATTTCAGGAATTCTATAATCAAATGGTCGATTCACTTGTTTTACTGGAACATCTACAATTACTTGTGCAAACATGATTTCACCTCGCTTTAGAGGTACACTTACCCCAATTTACATCATAAGAATAGTGTATCATCTTTTTCAAAAAATAGAAAACCATTTATTCAGTCTTAAATTTTATTTATAAAAATAAAAACCTTGAAGGGATTTCTCCACTTCAAGGCTTCTTCATCATTAAACTTCTTCAGGAATACTATCTTCACGAATTCCTAATTCACCAGCGATAACTTCTTCTAACGCACGGCCAACATTTTTATCTGATTGATAGTCTTCTAATTTTTGTGGTTCATGATGGTGTAATTCATGAGCTCTTTTACTTGATAAAATTACTAAAGAATATTTTGAATCAATTTTGTTCAATAATTTATCAATTGAAGGATATAACATCATAATAGATTACCTCTTTCTACTCTTCATCCAGTATTTCTTCTAACTCTTCTATAGTATCTAAATTTCTAATGATTCGCAAGTGCTCCGTTTGAATAATTGCTTCGATTTTTTGAACTGCATTATCTACTGTATCGTTCACTACAGAGTAATCATAATACTTCATCAACTCTAATTCTTCACGAGCTGTTTTCATACGCTTCGCAATTACTTCATCGGAATCTGTTCCTCGATTAACAATACGGCTTTCTAATTCATTTAAATCAGGTGGCGTTAAGAAAATAAACACTCCCTCTGGCATTAATTCACGAACTTGAATAGCACCTTGTACATCAATTTCTAAAAACACATCTTTCCCTGTTGCTAATGTATTTTCTACATATTCTAGTGGAGTGCCATAATAATTCCCAACATATTCAGCATATTCCAATAATTGTTTATTTTGAATCATTTGTTCAAATTCTTCTCTTGTCTTGAAGAAATAATCGACTCCATCTGTTTCACCTGTTCGTGGTTTACGAGTTGTGGCTGAAATTGAGTAAACAAATTTTTGTTCCCCTTTTGAAAAAATTGCAGCTCTAACTGTTCCTTTCCCTACGCCTGATGGTCCAGATAAAACGATTAACAATCCTCTTTTTGTCATAATCGTCTCAAAACTCCATTCTTTTTAAAGCTTTCTACTATCTTATCATAAACTTAAGTCGAACAACAAGCCAAAGCAGAAAAAATATCACTTCCTCAACAAATTATAATCTTCTCCTCATTTTTATCTGTGTTTTTTCTTTAATAAACCGGAAAAATATTGTGATACGACGCACATAAAATATTGACTTTTTTCTAAAAACCCAATATGATAAAGATAAGTTTGAAAAGGTTTACATTTTAGTGCAAAAGGGGAAATCATTTATGAAGAAGAAATCGAAAAAACTAAAATTTATTTTTCCTGTTGTTATTGTACTCGTAATATTAGCACTTTTCTTAACACCAAAGATTTTCGAATCACTCACCAAGCATTTCTCTATCTCATCAGATGCTGATTTTTATATAGTGGGATACCACAACATTGAAGGATACAAATTAGACGATTCTAATTTCAAAAACGTTTCTAATGAAAAAGTAGAAATTGTTAAAGGGCAAATCAATCCGACCGTTAAACGTGCAGAACTTTCCAATCGTTATTTAGTATTTTCTGAGGAAGGAAAACCACACGGTGTCATTGGAAGAGTTACATCTGTTGATTTTAAAGCAGGGGAAATCAAACACCATAAAACAGATGACTATGCTTATACATCTTCCGGCTCAAATCCTGATTACTATTTCACTTCCGCTTCAAATTATTTAACAACTTTTGATTCAACATTAAAAAAAGTAGATAAATATATTTTTGAAGAACCAATCATTCTTTCAGATTTTTCAAACGGGGGAAATCATCTTTATTTTTTAGGAACAGATGTCAAAGGTGATTCAAATCATCAGGCCCTAAATAATTTATATCATTTTTCACTTCATAACAGCAAATTACAGTTGAATTATAAAGAACCGTTATACGAGCAACCAGAAGTCACTTATTACTTTAACAATAGCTTGGTAAGAGGAAATCACTTATACGCAACTTCAAGTGGTTATCATAAAGACTATACGAAAGAAAAAATAGTTCTAGGACAAATGTTCCACTATGATATGAATTTAGGAACAAAAGAGTTCATTGATTTACCTGAAATTGCTCCTAGCAATCTGTTTGAATTAAAAGGTGATTTAGTAGCTATTGAACATTCAACAGTATATTCTAAAAAAATTGGGTTCACCCTTTTTCATTTAACAAATCAGACCTCACAATTCATCGATTTATCTGAATTCGGATTTGATGTTAATAAGGATTCTTTAAAAGATGTGAAACAAATAGATGACGACACTTTATTAATTTTAGTAGCCAATAAATTATTACACTATCAGATTAGTTCAAGTAGCGTCCTCTCCGAAAAAGAAGTTGACCCTCATTCATTTCATATTTGGGTAAAATAACGACAACAAAAAACGAGCATCTTTATTTCAAGATGCTCGTTTTATTATTATGATTTTTGACCCATATCTTTTACTTTCATAATACGAGTAATACTTGCACGTTCTTGTTCTTCTAACTTCATTTCAATGTAGTAAATCGTTTCTTCTAATTGAGGAATCATACGATATTCTAAAGCATTTACTCTTCGACGTGTTTTCTCAATCTCATCAGCTAATAACTGACAAGTTTTTTCAATTTCTGTTAATGATAATAAATCTGGTAACACTGCAGAAATTTCTTCAATTGAATGATCAATCTCACTATTGGAGTTTAAATAACCATATTTAAAATCACTCTCTTGATTTTGTTCTACTACCGTAAAATTCATTTCTGGAACAGAAACACTCATAATATTTTTTTCTTGTAAATTCAATGTGACACTTTGTGGAGGAATTGCTACTAGTTCTTCAATAAAAGCTTCTTCTAGCGTTGCTTTCGCTAACACAAAACTTTTCATTCCTGCTGTTAAACGTTTTTCAACTTGATCACGTAATTCATTATTTTTACGAATTAACTCAATGAATTGTCTCATTAATTCATCTTGCTTATCTTTTAATAATTTATGACCACGAACAGAAACGGTTAATCGCTGTTTTAACTTAGACAATTCCATTCTTGTTGGTTTTACATTTAATCTCACCATTTAGGAATCACTCCCCTTTAGGTAAAAATTCATCAAGCATTTCATCCTTGATACGTTTTAATTCCGTACGAGGTAAAATTGATAGTAATTCCCAACCTAAATCTAATGTTTCTTGAATGGTACGATTCGTTTGGAATCCTTGGCTGATGTATTCTTTTTCGAATCGATCTGTAAATTCAACATATAATTTATCTGTTTTTGATAAAGCAGATTCCCCTAAAACGACTGCTAATTCTTTTGCTTGTTTTCCTGTTGCATAGGCAGCAAATAATTGGTTCATCGTTGAAGCATGGTCTTTACGAGTTTTTCCTTCACCTGAACCTTTATCTTTCAAACGAGAAAGAGATGGCAATACATTAATTGGAGGTTGAATTCCTTGTTTATCTAATGCACGATCCAAAATAATTTGACCTTCAGTAATATAACCTGTTAAGTCTGGAATTGGGTGTGTAATATCATCTTCAGGCATTGATAAAATTGGAATTTGAGTTACAGACCCTTTACGTCCTACTAAACGTCCCGCACGTTCATATAATGTCGATAAGTTTGTATATAAGTAACCTGGATATCCACGACGACCTGGAACCTCACGACGAGCTGCAGAAATTTCACGCAATGCTTCACAGTAGTTTGTCATATCTGTCATGATAACTAACACGTGCATGTCTTTTTCATACGCTAAATATTCAGCTGTTGTTAAGGCAATTTTAGGAGTCGCAATTCTTTCAATCGCTGGGTCATTTGCTAAGTTAATGAACATAACCGAACGATCAATCGCTCCTGTTTTACGGAAGTCTTCCATAAAGTATTCTGCTTCGTCAAAGGTAATTCCCATTGCAGCAAATACTACCGCAAATTTTTCGTCACTATTTAACACAGTAGCTTGACGAGCAATTTGAGCCGCTAATTCTTTATGAGGTAAACCTGAACCAGAGAATACTGGCAATTTTTGTCCACGAACTAATGTATTTAAATGGTCGATTGCTGAAATTCCTGTTTGAATAAATTCATCCGGATAGTCACGAGAAACTGGGTTAATCGCTTGTCCATTTACATCTAAAGATGCTTCCGGTAATAATTCAGGACCACCATCAATCACATTTCCCATTCCATCAAAAATACGACCAACCATATCTTCTGATACATTTAACGATAAAGGTTTCCCTTTAAAACGTACTTTTGAATCACGAATGTTGATGCCGCTAGGTCCTTCAAAAATTTGTACCATCGCTTTATCTTCATGTACTTCTAGTACTTGACCATGACGAGTTTCTCCATTTTGTAATTGGATTTCTACTAACTCATCAAATTTAACGCCTTCTACTTGTTCAACCATCATTAGAGGGCCGACAACTTCACTAATCGTACGATATTCTTTAAGCATTTGTCATTCCTCCTTTTTGAATAGTTGCTTTAACATCTTCTTGAATTTGTTCTTTAATCGCTGTAAATTGTTCCATTTGACTTTCTGGAATATATTTTGAACGAGCAATACGGTCACGAATTTCTTCTGTTCCATCCATAATTTCTGCATAGTAAGCACCAACGCTCATCGCATGTCTTGCTTGTTCTTCAAATGTTAAAATTAAATCTAACATACGATATTGTTTTTCACGAGAAGTGAATGTATCCACATCGTCAAAGGCATTTTGTTGTAAGTAATCTTCACGAATGGATTTCGCAATAGTCATTGTTAAACGGTCTTTTTCAGATAATGACTCTAAACCAACTAAACGTACAATTTCTTCTAAACTTGCTTCTTCTTGCAATGTTTGCATTGCATGTTGAACCATAGATGACCAATTTTCATGAATGTGTTCATCCATATATTTTCCAACTTCTTGATTGTATAAAGAATAAGAAGTTAACCAGTTCATAGATGGGAAGTGACGTTTTTGTGCTAATGTTGCATCTAATCCCCAGAATACTTTAGCAACACGTAATGTATTTTGTGTAACAGGTTCTGAAGTATCTCCCCCTGGAGGTGATACCGCACCAATAGCAGTAATAGTACCTTCACGGCCTTCACTACCTAAAGTAACAACACGCCCTGCACGTTCATAATATTCTGCAATACGGCTACCTAAGTAAGCAGGATATCCTTCATCCCCAGGCATTTCTTCTAAACGTCCTGACATTTCACGTAATGCTTCTGCCCAACGTGAAGTTGAATCCGCCATAATCGCAACACTGTATCCCATATCACGGAAATACTCTGCAATTGTAATCCCTGTATAAATAGAAGCTTCACGAGCTGCTACTGGCATGTTTGATGTGTTCGCAATTAAAATTGTTCTTTCCATAATTGATTCGCCAGTTGTTGGATCAATTAATTCTGGGAACTCATTTAATACGTCTGTCATCTCATTACCACGTTCACCACAACCTACGTAAACTACGATATCTACGTCAGACCATTTTGCAATTTGGTGCTGAACAACTGTTTTACCAGCTCCGAATGGGCCAGGTACAGCTGCAGCTCCCCCTTTTGTTACAGGGAAGAAAGTATCAATAACACGTTGTCCTGTTAACATTGGAACTTCCGTATTTTTCTTCACTTTAAATGGACGTCCTTGACGAACTGGCCAACGTTGAATAAGGTTGAAAGATTTTTCTCCTTCTTCTGTTTCAACTGTATAAACCGTATCTTCAATTCGATACGTTCCACTTGAAATACTTGTTACTGTTCCTTTTACTCCATAAGGAACCATAATTTTATGTTGAACAACTTTTGTTTCTTGTACATAACCTACAATGTCTCCAGCTTCAACAGTTTGTCCAACTGCTACCGTTGCGTGAAACTCCCATTCTTTTTGACGATCTAATGGGGCTACTACCGTTCCACGAACTAAAAAATCACTGTTAGATACTTCTTTAAATGTATTCAATGGACGTTGAATTCCATCAAACATTTGAGAGATGATTCCGGGAGCTAATTCAACAGAAAGTGCTTCTCCTGTCGTTGTTACTGGTTCTCCTGGTCCTATTCCAGACGTTTCTTCATAAACTTGAATAGAGGCAACGCCTTTACGCATCTCAATAATTTCACCAATCAGTCCAAGGTGACCTACATGACAAATATCTTGAATATTTGCATCTTCCATACCTTCAGCGGTCACTAATGGTCCTGATACTTTTACGATTCTTCCGCTCTTCACCGAAGTACCTCCTCTTAACTAAATTTTACGAATTATAAAATGTTTTGACCTACAGCCTTTTCTACATTTTCTTGAATTCTTGATTTTCCAATGGATAATGAACCTTTATGATTTGGAATTAAAATGATTGCTGGTGAAACAACTGCATCATAACGACGAATTGTTTCAGCAATTTCAGAAGCAATGGCTTCTGTGACATAAATAATTCCATACTCTTCACTTGCCAATCGATCAATGGTTTCTCTTGCTTCTAAACTTTCATGAGCAGGAAACACATCAAAACCAAGAATTTTGAAAGGAAGGACTGAGTCTTTATCTCCAACAACTGCAATTTTATGAGCCATAAACTGGTCGCATCCTTTCTCTTAATTGTTCTTCACTAAACCCATTATCGATTCCTACTAAAATCAATCGAATATTTTTCACTTCCATTTCACTAGCATGAATATAGGCAAGGGATGGATAAGGTCCAAAAGCATCGAATGTCGCATCTTTTAAATAACGATAAATACATTCATCTTTCAATAATTCTAATTTCAATACAGAAATGTTTTCTTGAGATAAAATACTTTCCAATTCTTCTTTATAAGAAACACCCTCAAATAATTGTATTAATGATGCCCACCCTAATTCTTGGAATGTATCGATTAATTGAGTTTTCGATACCGTTCCTTCATTTGATAATACAGTTTGTAAAAAGCTTCTTGATTGTTTTTGAGCACTTGCTCGGATTAAAGTAGCAATATTTTCTAAATCAATCATTAAATTAACAAATTCTGTCACTTTATCATCTTGCAATTCACGTTCTAACATTCTTAAATGTCTAAAATAATAAGTATCCATAAAAACATCAGCAGTTTCTAATCGTTCAAAATTTTCAAAATCTTCATAAGCTTCTCGAACGGCTTTCACCATAACGCTAGGAACATCTTGAGAATCTCGAGTTTCTACTAATTGTTTTAAGGTTACTAATGAATAGCGACCAATAGGTATTAATAAATGTGAAAAATCTTTTTTTGCAAATTTTTCTTTTAATAACACTTTTAAATTATGATACGTATAACGAATTGAAAAAATATCTAATAATTCAGGTGTAGGAGTTAATTCATATAATTCCTCATACTGATTTTTCAAATGCTTCATTAATACTGCATCAAATTGTTTCGTTTGCAATAATTCATCCGTTTGAAAACCATAAGCCGTTTTTTGTAACACTTCTAAAGCTTGTTGTAACTCTTTTGAAGCTAATAAACTATTCATGATATCTTTTGAAAGTAATTGTTGTTCTAAAATACGAACAGTAGTATTGATTCCTGAATAAGCTAAATCATTCATTGAAATCCCTCCTATCTTTCAAAAGCTTTTTTAGCTAACTCTGGTGAGTATTCTTGTTTTAAATCCTTTAATAGTGCATCGAATAAATAGTTGTATTCAATTCCTGATTGTTGTAAAACAAATCCAACTTTTTGTTTTAAAGTCGTTTGTGACACTTCTAATTCAGAAGCATTCGTTAATTGGTGAATATCTTCTTGTGATAATTGACTTGCCGTTGCTTCCCCTAATACTAATGTGATTTTTTCTTGTTTAGGTAATTGAGCTACTGCCGATTGAATAAACTGTACTAATGTTACGCCACTCCATCCAGACATTAAGGAGTAAACTTCATCAAACACGCTATCGAGTAATCTTCTTTTTTCTTGTAAAATTTCTTTTTTACTCGCATTGACTAAAGATTGTTTCTCTTTATCCCAAAGTTGTTTTGCACGTTGTTTTAATTGAGTTTTCTTTGCCACTTCTTGTTCTGCTAAAGTTGCATTCATGACATTTGTACGTTCTTCTTCTTCTTTAGTAGCAACAGCCAATTGATGTGAGAAATCTTCTTCGACTTCTTTTAATACTTGTTGTTTTAGTTGCTCTAAATCTTTCAAACGTTCCAACTCCTAACCTAATTGATTGATAATTAAGAATGAAGCCAATAATCCTAAGATTGCATAAGTTTCAACCATGGCTGCAAAGATAATTCCTTTAGTAGATTCTTCTGGTTTTTTCGCTAAAATTTGAACACCAGCAGCTGCTACTTTCCCTTGAGCAATACCAGATAATAAACCTGTGAATGCAATTGGTAATGCTGCCATTAATAAGTATAAACCAGAACTTAAAGGCATTGTTGCGCTCATTTTTTGCATAATGAAGAATGCAATGATGAAACCATAAATCCCTTGAGTACCAGGTAATAATTGTAAAATTAACGCTTGAACGAATTTTTCAGGTTGTTCTTTAATTAACGATGCTGCAGCTTCCCCTGCAATCCCTACACCTTTTGCAGAACCAATTCCTGAAAAAATACTTGCTACACCCATTCCTAATGCTGCGAAAATAAAACCTCCAGAATTTTCAGTAAAAAATGTTAACCAGTTTGTCATAATAAATCTTCCTCCATCTTATTGATTTGATTTTTGTTTTGTTTCAATATATTTTTCATACGTTTTAAATGGTTTTAAAGCTCTTCCGCCACCTTCATAGAATTTACCAAAGAATTCTACAAACTGTAATCTTAATCCATGAACATATGCTCCTAAAAATGTTAGGAAAATATTTAACCCATGAAGCGCAATTAACAGAAGAATTCCTACTGTAACCCTTGCAACTGGTGGTAAGAAAGTCACTAACATGTTAAATGCTGCTGCAATACTACCGCCTGATACTGCTAAAGCCATCAAACGAGTATAGCTAACAACATCTCCCACATAACCACTAATACCATATAAGTTATATAAACCAGTTGCCAAGCCCGCAAATTTATTCGAACTTGTCAACATAGATACGATAACAATTAGTACCGCTGCAATAATCGCTACATAAGAGCCAATAGTTGCAAGAATCGGTATATTTAAAATCATCGAACCTACTAAATATAAAATTAAGCCAAAAATAATCGCTAACCATCCAATATGAGTGGTATACGCATTAGCATAATCTTTTTTCTTCCAATTACTATAAGCCCCTATAAATAGACCTACAATAATTTGAATAACCCCAAAAATGATTGATAAAATCATAATCGTCGTTAAATCTTTTGAAAGCGATAACGGTTGGAATGGCATATCCACTCCAAAGAATGAACCAAAGATAATTCCCCAAGCTACTGTTGGATAACTTAATAAATGGAAGAACATTAAATTACGTTTCATTCCTTTATCTAATACAAATAGTTTTAACGCAAGGAAAGTTGCTAACCATAAAACAAGTCCATATCCTATATCTGCAGACATCATTCCAAAGAACACAAGATAAAACGGCGCTGTAAATGGCGTTGGATCCACCTCTCCATATTTTGGTAAACCATACATCTCAATCATCATTTCAAATGGTTTAATGAGCGAATGGTTTTTCAAAACAGTAGGAGTTTCTTCATATTCTTCTGGGTCAATGTCCAATTCTACTACGGTCACTTGAGAAGCAATTCCATACTCTTCTATTTGTTGTTTTGCTTGTTCCACCACATCATCACATAAATAACCATGTAAGCAGAATAAATGCTCTCCTGAATACAATTGTTCTTTTGCAATTTCTTTTTGCCATTCATTAAACGCATATTCACAATACAATTTTAATTTTCTAACAAGATCCTCTTGTTGTTGCATTTCTTGTACTAATGAATTTTTAGCTTCTTTTAATTGCTTTTGACGTTCTAAATTCAATTGCAATTCTTCTTTAGGGCTATGGTCAAATGGGTACCATGTCACACTAAAATTCACTTTCGCTAATTCTTCTTTAGCTTCTTGTTGATGTTTTCTTGAATAAGTTGCAAATACTCCAACTTCTTCTCTTGTATGATACACTTCCTGAACGACAATCCACTGACTCTCTTTTAGACTTTCTAAATAACGATTATCCGTTGTTTGAGGAATCGTCCCCATTTTCGTCTTCGTAAATGGTTGTTTAAAGATTTCCTTTGGATGGAAGTCTAAATTTCCCCATTTTCTAAGTAGAGTCTCAGTTTCAATAAGCTCTGCGTTTTTCTCTTCAAATTTTTGTAGTTGTACTCGATACTTTTCAACACTCTCCATTAATTCTTGATAATCCCAATTAGAAACGGTTTGTTGAAGTTCTTCAATCGTAAACGTTTCTTTCTTAGTTTTCAATTTTTTCATGAGTGAAGGTTGTTTTAGATATTTTTCTAAAAAGCGAATATCTTCTTGTAATCGTTCTACTTTACTTTCTAACTCTTGAAGATTTTTTTGATTCGAAGGTTTTGATTCTTCTAACATGGATTGCCCTTGACTTAAGGAAATGAATTCTAATGATTGTAATTCTTGAACCGCGTCCATCAATTGGCTTTGAATACGATTTGGTGCAATAAACATCAATTTTTTCATTTTAGCAATTGCCATATCGTTTTAACACCTCCTTAATTGTTTCCTGAACCAATTCTTGTCGATTGGCTTCAAATACTTGTTGTATTTGTTGAATTTCTTCGTTTTGAAGAGATGCTAATTCTTCTTGGAAATCCAATTTCTTTTGAGAATATTTATCCTCTAATTCTTTTTCATAATTCGTCAAAGCGATATCTACATTCTTTTTAGATTCAGAAATCTTTTGATTCGCTTGAATTTTTGCTTCATCAATTTTCTTTTGAAAATCTTCTTTTAATTGTTGAGCTTGATTTTCAATAGCTTGAACAGATTCTACAATTTTTTGGCTCATAGTACACCTCCCATCTCATAGGTCTGGATTCGATAATAAATTCCTACTTTTGTTATTATACCTTGCTTTCTTAAATGTATCAAACGATAATTCTATTCTACTCTTCTCTATTATCATTATAGTTTAATAGGAAGAAACTCTACCTTTTTTAAAAATATTTTTTATTTTTTTAAAATAATGTTTGCATTTCAGAACAAATGTTCGTATAATACAAATACAAACATTTGTTCGGGAGGTCCAATTATGGAACAATATAAAAAACCATTTCATTCATTTATTCAACCATTATTAAATAGTTTACAATTTCCAACAGAATCAACTTCATTTACACCTGTAATGCCATTAATTGATGTTGTTGAGACGATTCATAATAGTTACTATTTCAAAAAAGAAATTACTCTTTTATTTGAACAATATAATTCAAAAGGTGAATTACAACAATTTACTAAAAAAGGCATTATTAAAAGCTGTATTCAACCAAACAATCATTTTGTTTTTCTAAGCGAAGATTTAACCATGATTTTAAACTTAGAACAAGTTGTTTCTGCCATTCAAGTATAAATAGATAGAACAAGGACGACCAAATCCATTTTCAGGATTTGGTCGTCCTTGTATCCTAGTAATAAAAAGATTTCATCAAACCTATTTTTTTAAAAACATTATTCGTATTGGTCAAAGAAGATAGTAAATTGAAGAAAGTTCCCGTATTATGAAAAGTGAATTTAAATCTAAACCAGGTTTTCTTTGTAAAAAAAGATCCAATTGAGGTAAATTTTTTGATAAAGTTCTTGGCATTAACACTTTACCGAGTATTAAATCATAAACTAGAAAAACAATTTACTTGTCCACAAAATAATAAGAAAAGTACGAATTTTCCAAAAATAAGGCTCTTAAACATTGTTAAATCAACGTTTAGGAGCCTTATTGATTCTTTAAAGTGTCAAAATCCGGAAAATGTATCATTCTCCTACTTTTTGATTTTGTAAGTAATTTGCAAGCAAGAAAAACAAAAGTGTATAACCTACAATTACTGTAACTGAATGAGCCAAATTAGTTAAATTAGCATCAATATTTTTCCCTAAATTCGAAAAATAATGCTGAGGAAAGATATAATGTATCTTATCTTGAACGGAACCTATTTTTACAGAAAATAACGCACCTGAAAGAAGCATAGTTATAACAGATACCATTGTTCCAATTATAAGCGCTCCTTGATTTTTTTTAGTCAAAGTAGATAAAAACATTCCAAAGTTTGCTGAAAATAACTCAATTAAGAGAATATATAGGACTAACTTCCATGAAATATTAAGATCAAATAAAGGAAGTAAAATAAAACTACTTAATAAATTAGTAGTAAATAAAATCAAAAAATTAAACAATACCTGTTGTAAAACATAAGAAAAATTGGAAACTCCACTTAGATAGATTCGTTTATCCAGTCCATTTCTATCATCAAAATAATATCTGTATAGTATTAACGAGAGTATCATAGAGCTCATAGCCATAACAGTAATAATAATTTTATAATAATTATTATCGCTAGAAGCAATTAATGATTTTCCTTCATTTAAATACTGACTTAATTTCATACCTAAAGTTGAGTTTCTGACTGTAGTTACTTTATATTTTCCATCCTCTTTGTTGATATATGCATCGTATTCGCCTGATATTAGATTAGTATAATAGTTCATATCTCTTTCTACTTCTTTGACAGAAATGTTGTTATCATTCATCTCTAGTAGTTCAATGGCAGTTTTTGTTACACCAATCTTTACTTTTTGACTTTCCATTGTTACTACAAATGATGTTGCTGCGATGGTTATAAAAACAAGTAGAAAAGATATAATAGCATATGTTTTTTCTTTCAAAAAACGTTGTAAGTTATTTCTTAAAATAATAAATTTCATTTTTTCACTCTCCAAAATTTTCAGGTCGATACTTAAAATGAATGATAATTACAAATAGTACTGAACATAGTAACAAAATTGATAATGTATTAAAATATGAACTATAATTTTTATCGTAAATGATACTAAAAAAAGTTGACATCACTTTTGAAATTGGGGATAAGGCAGATAAATTAGCAATTTTTTCCCCAAAGATATACATTGGGAAAAATAAACCAGATAAAATTGCTAAAACATTAATAACTAAATTTAAAATTTTTGTTACAATATCTTCACTTTTTAACAATACACAGAAAGCACCTCCAAATGTGATAGAAAAAATTACTAAGGCTAAGTCAAGTAACAAACTATAGGCAATATTAGATTTACCATAGTTTACCACCCCTGTACTATTAAAGATAAGCATATAAAAAGCTAGGATAAGATATGAAATAGAAATAGCAACTATTAATTTTGACAAATAAATCTTATAACGTGGAATCGGAGAATATACAATTCTGTAATTTGCATACTTCACATTACTCCCAAATAATAATTCTGGCAATATAATTACTGTTGCCATGGACAAATAAATCAACATTGTAACACCATAATAATCATATGATGTTAAAATATCATCACTAAAAATCGATCCAAATACAAACCCTGTTATTAATATCAGAACAATTGGATAAATTAGCAGATACATCATAATTGGCTTATTTTTTAAAAGATTCATTGTATCTTGTTTCATTATTGTTAACATTACAATATCACCACTAATCTCTTAAATTTTTACCAGTTAATAGTAAGAAAACATCTTCTAAATTTCTCTTTACCATTGTAATACTGGTGATATTTAAATTAAATTTAATTAATACCTTTAGTACACTATTAATCGACATAGAGTCCTCACACATACTAAAGATTATTTCAAATTCATCTTTTTGGCTCAGTTCTTCGACATTTGTTAATTCACGAATCTCATCTAACACTGTAGGAGATAACTTTTTATCTACTCTAATTTGATAATTAGAATTGCTATAATATTCTAAAATATCATCAAGAGAACCATTCAAAAGTATCGCTCCACCATCCATGATAATGACACGGTCACAAATTTGTTGCACCTCTTCCATATAGTGAGTTGTGTAAATGATAGTAGCTCCCTCATCCCTCAACTTCTTAATTGAATCTAGAATATGATTCCTAGATTGTGGATCAATTCCTACTGTTGGTTCATCAAAAATAATCAATTTAGGGTTATGTGCTATTGCACATGCAATATTCAGACGTCTTTTCATACCACCAGAAAAAGTTGATGGTTTGTCATCTTTTCTGTCTTCAAGTCCAACTTTTTTTAATGCATTTTCAACTTTTTCATTAATTTCGCTTTTTTTGACTCCGTATAAAGAAGCAAAGAATTTAACATTCTGTGCGGCTGTGATATCTTCATAAATAGCCAATTCTTGAGGAACAATTCCGAGTTGTTTCTTTACATCCTTGATGGACAAATTTTTATCATTAAAAAATATTATTTCGCCTTCATCAGATTGTAATAAAGTAGATAAAATATTTATTGTCGTACTTTTCCCTGCACCATTTGGACCTAAGAAACCAAGAATTTCACCTTTTGTAACATGAAAATTTAAATTATCTAATGCTTTTCTTCCGTTTTTATACGTTTTTGATAGTTTTTTAACTTCTAAAAGATTTTCCATTTTTTCTTCCTTTATTCTATAATATTTCTTTAAATACGTTATTTCTGATGCAGTGTACAATTCATTTCGATATTTGAATTTAACTTGTAATCAACCATCAGTTTTTCACCAATTCCCATTGAATATTAATCATACCTTGTTTTCTTATCAACTCAGTTTGAAATTCTAAACCATCTATTTAAAGGTTATCAGAACTAATTGAAGCTTGGTAAATAAAATAATTATTAAGTTCTATTATTCTTTTTTATCCCCTTACCTATTGAAACTAATACTAAAAATAATATTTACAATTTTTTCTATATATTGCTCTTTTTCATCCTCACTTTCAAATTTTGAAAAGCTTGGATATGAATATTGAATTAAATTCATAATCATTTTTGCTTCTAGTAAAGGTGGGTTTTCTTTAAGTTCTGGATTAATAACTATAAGTATCTCTACAACAATGGAAACCATCTTTTGATTAAAATAAATCATTAATTTTTTAAACTCTTCATCTTTTCTTGAAAGTAACAGAATATCACTATTTAAAAAATGATTTTCCCAATTATTATCTATTCCATTAATTAGAAATTCTTTGAATTTAATTTCTGAACGAATATTTTTTCCAGTAACTTCTTTTCGTAAAACTTCCATTTGTTTTAAAGAATAGTTAAAAAATGTCTTAATTAATTCTTTAAAGACATCTTCCTTACTACTAAAATAATTATAAAAAACACCCACAGAAACTCCTGCAGCCTTTGTAATCTCTTTTGTTGTAATAGAACTTATGCTTCTATCCTTTAAGAGAGCATCTGTAGCCTTTATTAATTTTTGTTTATTATCATCTTTTACCATAGTCACCTCAAAATAATTTTATAATTTATAAATGAATTATAGTTCATTCACAGAACGATTTCAACTATGAAATGAATAAAAAGTCATTTTTAAAAGAAATGATTTAATAATATGAACTAAAGTTCATTAAAACTGTTTTTATATCCTCATATAATTTGAAATACTTAACAATATTTTGACATAATCTAGCATAGGATATTCTTCTATAATCTAGATCCTTTTATAACTACATAATCTGAAAAATATTTCTCCCAAACTTTTCCAATATTCATTATAGATAACTTTCCGTATTTACTTAGGTTTCAAAACAATGTTGCATTTACACATCCATTTTTTATTTAATAAACTATTAGCTTTTTCAGCCATATTTTTCTTCTCTCGCTATCTGATAGGCTTGAACATCTTTATTGTAAAGCTATTGGATTATTTTTAGGTACAACCTTCTACGATTACACGCATAGTGGGTGGTTTATTTAATACTCACCTAGGATCGTGACGGACTAAAAGTCGTATAAACAAAAAAACTTATTACCATAGCAGTAGTAACAGAAGGCTTTTGCCTTCTGTTACAGGAAAAATTGAGACCTTGGCTCAATTTTTAGCCATGAGATTCGCAAAGCGAAGCTGCTGGCGTCCTTGCTATAGTAATAAAGTCTTTTATAAATAATTTATAATATCGGAGAAAGCAGTCTGGAGAATTTTTGTTTAAATTTTTTCCACGGAGATTGCTTTTTAAAATACGCTTCATCTACTAATAAACAGTTCTCAATATCTTTCTCAAAAATATCTTGTAGCTTACATGAAATTTCCTCATCATAAATAAACGCATTAATTTCAAAATTCAATCGGAAACTTCGCATATCAAAATTAGAGGTTCCAACTGTAGAAGCAACGCCATCTACGACCATTGTTTTTGCATGCAAGAAACCTTCTTCGTATAAATAAATTTCTACACCGTCTTTTAATAAATTCCGACAATAATATTCTGTTGCACGATAAACAAATGGATGATCCGGTTTACATGGAACCATAATCCGTACTTTTACCCCTGAAAGAGCAGCTACTTGCAAAGCTTCCAGAACACTTTCATCTGGAATAAAATAAGGCGTTTGAATATCAATTGATTTTTTCGCCATATAAATCATTTTAACAAATCCCATTTTAATTTTTTGATAATCATTATCTGGACCTGTTGAAACGATTTGCATCGCTGTATCTCCTAAACATTCTAAAGTAGGAAAATATCGCTCAGAAAATGTTTTTTGATATCGTTCTGAAGCTGTCGCATTCCAATCAATAAAGAAACGAGCTTGAAGAGATAATACAGCATTCCCTCTAATTCTTAAATGTGTATCTCTCCAGTGGCCCAGTTTTCCCTTTCCTAAATATTCGTCCCCTATATTAAAGCCACCTACATAGCCAATTTTTCCATCAATGACAACAATTTTACGGTGATTACGATAGTTCATCCGCAAATTAATAATCCCAAATGTATACCCAAAAAAGGCTTCTGAACGTCCACCCGCATCGTGAAGTTTCTTCCAAAATTTTTGTTTTGTAAAGCGAGCACCTAGTGCATCATATAGTACTAAAACTTCGACTCCTTGTTGCGCTTTTTCAATTAAAATCTCCAATAATTCATGCCCTAATTCATCATCATTAAAAATATAATAGCCAATATGAATATGGTCTTTAGCATTTCTAAAATCTTCTTTTAACTGTGTAAATTTCTCCTGACCAGACGTCATAATTTCAACTTGATTTCCTTTTGTAATGACAGATTCATCACTTTCTAAAAATAGAACTGCTAATTCTTTTAAATATAAATCTTCAAAAAAGGTATTATCTTGTTCTAATTCCTCTAATTGAGTTTCGGCTACTTTTCTAATTCGAAATGTGTCTTGAGATTTCAAATCGAAAATTCGATCTTTACTAATTTTTCTTCCAAAAAAGAAATAAATAATAAACCCTAAAAATGGGAAAAAGACTAAGACTAATAACCAAGCCCATGTAGCAGAAATCTCTCTCGGTTCTCTAAAGACCGTAATAATTGCTCCAAGTGTATTGATAAATACTAACCCTGAAAATATCACTGTTAATAAATCCATTTTTTCTTTCTCCTTTCTTACTTAGAAAAAAAGTGGGAAAACAATAACTGTTTCCCCACTCGATTCATCATTTAATCATTTAATAAGTGAGATTTTTCTTTTCGAGATAAGTATCTTGTTCCTTTAGGAATGTAAATATCACGTTTTACGTAAATCAACGTTACTAATACTACTAGTGTTACGACTAATGTAGCAATAAAGTTTACTGAAAATCCTAAAAATCCACTTGCTAAAGCAACTTTTTCAGTTGCAAATAGTGTTGGTGCTCCAATAGCCGTAGCAATAGCATGGAAACTATAGCTAACAAATGTTGCAATAATGCTAGCTGTTACAACATTTAATACAGTTGAAGAAATACGAGCATTAAATGCTGTACGAACAGTATTTCTCGCAAAGAATCCAGCAAAAGCTACAAATCCATATCCCATTACAGAATCATGGAATGGAACAACAATATAGCCTGTTCCACTTGGATGTAATACTCCATGTAGAAGACCAAATAAAATACTTGCAATTGCTCCCCAAATTCCTCCATGTCTTAGTGATACTAAAATTAAAGGAATAATGGCAAAGTCAATGACTACATTTCCTCCAATTGCTGGAATGTAAGAAAGTCCACTAGCAACAACGATTGCTAACAAAACTTCTAACATAATTTTAACTGCTTTTGAACCCATGAATGTTCCCCTTTCAACAATACAAATTAATCTTTTTTATAATGTGATGCTTCCATAATAATTGGAAGAATAACTGGGCGACGTTTTGTTTGTTCAAATAAATAGCGACTTAATCCATCACGTACTTCTTGTTTTAAACGTGGCCATTCAAAATTATCACTTGCTAAATTTTCTTCCACAATATCCGTCACAATTTTTTGTGATTCTTGTAATAACTCTTCACTCGTCTTCATATAAACAAATCCTCGAGAAACAATTTGTGGACCCGATAAAATTTTTCCTAAACGTCTAGAAATCGTTACAACGACTACGAAAATTCCGTCTTCTGATAAAATCTTACGATCTTTTAGTACAATATTACCGATATCTCCAACACCAATTCCATCTACTAAAACATTTCCCGCTGGAACTTGTCCAGTAGCTGTCATTCTTCCTTTAGAAAGTTCAATAACATCCCCTTTACCAGGAATGAAAATATTAGAATATGGAATTCCTAATTCGTGTGCTAACTCAGCATGAGCTAATAAACTACGATATTCTCCTTGAACTGGAATGAAGAATGTTGGTTGTAATAAATTCATCATTAGTTTTAAATCATTTGGAGTCGCATGTCCACTTGCTTTCGCATTATCAGCCATTTCAACGACTTCAGCTTCCGCACGGTAAATCATATCTTTCGTACGAGCAATAGCTGTTTCCATTGCAGTTGAAGGAGTTGTCGCAATATAGACTAAATCTCCTTGATGTAAATTCACTTGACGGTGACGACCTTGTGCCATTTTTTGTAAAGCTTTAATTGGTTCGCCTACATTTCCTGTTTCTAACACCACAATTTTATCATCTGCTAAACGTTTTAATTCACGTGCAGTTACGAATAAATCTTCTGAAGGAACTGTTAATTTATTTAATTTCAATGCAATATTCACGATTTCTTCTAATTCTGCACCTGTTAAGAAAATCTTACGTCCTGATTCATGAGCTGCATTAAACACTTGTTGAATTCGTAAAATATTACTTGCCACACAGGCTACAATAATACGTCCTGTTGCATTTCTAAATGTATCTAAAATACTAGCTTCAATTTTACGATCACTAACATTTTCTTCATAACTTTCAGCATCACTAGAATCACTTAATAAGGCTAAGACATATTCTTCTCCAATATCCGTAATACGACCAAAATTACTTTGATAGCCAACGGCAGCACTTTGGTCAAACTTAAAGTCTCCAGTATAAACAATACTTCCGTCTGCTGTTTTTAAAACAATCGCTACTGAATCTGGAATAGTATGAGTTGTTTTGAAAAATTTCACCGTTACAGATTCAAAATCAATTTCTGTATTTTCAGTGACGATATGATAATCATCAAATCCTTTTACTTGTTTAGAAGACTCTACATAATATTTTGCTAAAGCAATCGTTAATTCTGTCCCAAAAACTGGTGCTTGAATATTTTTTAGAAAATAAGGAAGAGCTCCTACTGCATCCGCATGACCATGGGTTAAAAATACTCCTGCAATCCGATCTTTATTGTCTTCTAAGTAAGTAAAATCTGGAATCACGACATCGATTCCTAATAATTCGTCTTCTGGATAAACCAATCCACAATCTAAGACGAAAATATCTTCATCTACTTCAACGGCATATAAACTCTTACCGTTTTCTCGAACGCCTCCTAGCGCCATTATTTTAATTGAACTCATAGTTCACCTCATCTTATTTATTTGTTGTATTTTGTCTTACCAACTTGTTTACATTCTTATTCTAGAATACCATATTTACGATTTTTTGACTAACATTTCATATTTTTTCTTGGAAATAAAAAAGGAATTAAGCTTATTAACTCTACTTAATTCCTTTTCTCAAATTTTTCATTACTCAAATTTTTAAAATATCAAAACTATATAAATCAATAAATTTTTTTAGTTGAATTTTAAATTATTTTAAACAATAAATCTACTAAGACTGTTCCTAGTTAATATTATGTTAGCTGAGAAAAATCATTTACACGAATGACTTCATCGACTTTTTCCCAAATAACTGGATTATGGGTTGCAATAATAATCGTTCTATTCTGATTTTTTAGAGACTCTAATATCGAAAGTAGCTCCTTAGAATTTTCAGGATCAAGTGATGCCGTTGGTTCATCAGCTAAAATTATAGGTGGATTTTTTAATATAATTTTTGCTAATGCTACACGTTGAGCTTCCCCACCTGATAATTCAAAAATAGGTTGCTTTAAATCAATATAAGATAAATTAACAGAAGTCAAAGCTTGATTCATTAAAGATATTTTATCTTTTTCTTTAAGTTTTTTACCTACTAATCCAAGATTCAAGTTTTCTCTTACTGTTCGACTTTCAATCAAACCAAAATCTTGAAATAAATAACCTAAGTAATCTCTAAAGAAAACAGATGGCTTTATTTTTTTTAGATTAATACCATCGTAAATAATTTCTCCTTTATCATAAGCTTCTAATCTCCCAATCATATTTAACAGAGTAGTCTTACCACATCCACTAGTGCCAATCAGGGCATAAATTTTTCCTTTTTCAAACTGAATATTCATACCAGAAAATAATTGGCGATTTCCAAATTGTTTAGATACATTTTTAAGTTCAAGCATATTATTTTCCTTTCATAATTGTTATAGAAATATTAGATTCCTTTTGTGATTGACGATAAAGAGCGAAAATTGCACAAATTAGGAAGACGAATAATGTTAGAATTCCTATTACCAAATCTCGACTAACGATAACATAAAGAAGAGCTCCAATTAGAAAACTTGAAAATTGACTAATTAAATATTGAGAATGCGTTTCAAAAAAACGTAAACCCGAAATCCGTTTAATCAAAATATCTCTACGAAATTGTTCAAAATAAAGCAGATTAACAGAATAAAAAAGTAATAATGAACTTGCAACTCCAACAATAGCTCCCAAAATAAGCGTTAGAGTTTCATTTTGAACTTCGTTGTAACGAGATAAATAAACACTTCTACCTTCTTTTAAATAAGAAACTTGGTCATAAATCCCCAATTTTTTCAAAAGACTAATTTCTTTTTCATAATTCTTAAAGAAAATTTGTTTTCCAGCCTTAATAGACCAACTAGTCTTAGAAATAAAACTATCGCCTGTAGAAGTGGGGGTAAATACGACTAAAATTGGATCATTTAGATATTGAAGCGACACAGGACTTTCACCATTATTATAAACAAATCTTTTTCCTCCTATTGGAAGATAATAAATAAAAGCTTTCATTTCATATTCTAATTCTGAATCCTCATCCTCACCTGATTTTCCATAATAATTCATATTTTCTTCAAATAGCTTTCTAATATTTTCTTCCTGATTACGCAGTGTTTCTGGTAACAAGAGTCCAAACTCTCCTTTTTGAAGATGAGCTAATTTCGATTTGGCTTCATCATCTATGTCAATATTTTCTTTTTCCAAATAACTTGGACTTACAAATAGAGTATTAGCGTCAGGACTATACGTATCAAGCGTTTCACCTTTTTCATTTTTCCCACTTGGATTTGCAAAATGTACAAGATTATCTTTTATATAGATAGCCTTTTCTTTTTCAATCGCTTCCTTAGCAAAGTCATACCATTTATTCTGATTTTCTGTTTCTTTTCTTCTATCTCCTAAACCAAAGGATATTTGATAGTAACCTTCCCTTTCTTGCCACGCTTGTTTTGAAATTTCAAGTTCTTTTAAACGATTATATGAGGTTAAACCAGATTTAATAGCATAGCCAACTGTAAAAACAGCTACTAACTGACATAATAATGTTAAAATCATCAAACGTTTAAGTGGCAATCTTCCCTTTATGATAGGTACTAATACATTATAATTTAAGCTCATTAAGTAAAGCGACATTAATAGTAATGATATTACAATTAAAAATAGAAGATAGATACTAATTCCAAAACTATATATTTCAAATAAAATTGAATAAAAGTTTCCTTGAATTTGAAGTACTAGACCTCCACATAAAATAGAAATAAAAGCTGATATAAAAATCCATTTCACATCACTAAATAAAGAATGCCACATTATTGTAAGTAAGGTTTGACCAGATAATAATTTTATTCCTGCTTCTCTCATATCCTTAACTTTACTAATAATAAGCATTGAAAAGAAAGCCAACCCAAATATTGCTAAACTAATCAAAATAAGTGGATTTAGTAAAATTTGAAATGCTAAAAAATATGGTGGTATTTTCCTATCAGCAATTGCCTTATAACCAAACTCTCCTAATTTTTCGGCTAGTTTCTCTTTAGTCAGAGAACCTGACAAAATAAGATAACTATTCAAAGGATCACTTTGTTCTCTACTTTCTTGATTTGCTTTATTGAATCCTCTTGGTAAGTCTCCTTTACCATAAGTCGCATAAGTAAAATTAGTATTCCCATCTTTACTAGGTTCAACTATTCTTCTAGCTATCAAACTACTCTCTTCATTTACAAACTCTTCTAACTTCTGCTCAAAAACCTCACGTGTTAGTTCTTTAGCATCCTTTTTCAAACGAGTTAAGGTTACAGAATCATAGCTAGCGTATAAATACTGCGGAGCACGTAATTGTATAATCCAAATAAAGAAGAAGCTGAGAAGAAATGTTGATAAAAAAATAAATATTTTTTTCATAATAGCCTCCTGAAAAAATATGGTTAGTCTTTTAAATTCATATATTTTTTGTAGAACCAAATCATCGTCGATAAAAAATAATAATGATAACTCCTTCTACTATTTCAGTTTTTCCTAATTTTGTACATAAATTATGTAATGTATAAATAGAATCTAATCAAATCAATAAAGATTTTTGTAACATTTCTTATCATATTTATCCATTTAATAAAGAAATAACTTTCAATTAAGAAAAATATTATTAGATAATAAAAAATTCACCGCCTTTTGTACCATTGTGTTAATGCATTAATACACTTTTCTTTTAACTGTATTATACGCTTGATACATTTAATCCGTCAATCTTTTTTTAAAAACATTTTCTAAAAAAATAAAAAAATGAGACTAGGTTTTCCCTAGCCTCATTTCATGAATGATTAAGCTTCTTTTTCGATTAATGCTTTACGAGATAAGTTGATACGACCTTGTCCATCAATTTCAGTAACTTTTACTTTTACTTTATCTCCAATCGCTAATACATCTTCTACTTTCGCCACACGTTCATGCGCTAATTCAGAGATGTGAACTAATCCATCTTTTCCTTTTGCAATTTCAACAAAAGCTCCGAATTTTTCAATACGGCGAACAGTTCCTTCATAAACTTGTCCAACTTCGATTTCACGTGTTAAATCTTCAATAATTTCTTTTGCACGTTGAATCATTGCAGCATCAGTTGAAGCGATGGATACATGACCTTCTTGATCGATATCAATTTTAACGCCAGTTTCATCAATAATGCTATTGATTGTTTCTCCACCACGACCGATAACAACTTTAATTTTATCTGGGTGAATAGAAATCATTTCAATCTTAGGTGCATATGGGCTTAACTCTTTACGAGGTTCAGCAATTGTAGAAGTTAATTCTTCTAAAATTTCAAAACGAGCTTTTTTCGCTTGCGTTAATGCTTCACGTAAAATTTGTTCCGTAATTCCTTGGATTTTAATATCCATTTGTAAAGCTGTAATACCAGTTGTTGTACCAGCAACTTTAAAGTCCATATCTCCTAAGTGGTCTTCTAACCCTTGGATATCTGTTAATACTGTATAGTTTGTACCATCAGAAATTAATCCCATCGCAATACCCGCTACAGGTGCTTTAATTGGTACACCTGCTGCCATTAAGGCTAGTGTTCCCGCACAAATACTTGCTTGAGAAGATGAACCATTTGATTCTAATACTTCTGATACAAGACGAATTGTATAAGGGAAATCTTCTGGAGTTGGGATGACTTGTTTCAATGCACGTTCCCCTAAAGCACCGTGACCAATTTCACGACGACCTGGGCTTCCAGCACGACCTACTGAACCTACAGAGAATTGTGGAAAATTGTAGTGGTGGATGAATCGTTTACCTTCTTCAATTCCTAAACCATCAATGACTTGATATTCTCCTAAAGGTGCTAATGTAGCTGAAGTTAATGCTTGAGTTTGTCCACGAGTAAATAAACCTGAACCGTGAACACGTGGTAATAAGTCAATTTCTGAAGACAATGGACGAATTTCATCAATTTTACGACCATCAGGACGTACTTTTTCTTCAGTAATTAAACGACGTACTTCGTCTTTTTCAAGATTATCCACTAATTGAGAAACTTGTTTTAATAAGCCTGCTTTTTCATCATTGTCTTCTAAAACAGCTTCAAAATGTTCTAAGGCAGTTTCTTTAACTTTTTCAATATTTTCTTCACGAGCTAATTTTTCTTCTGTTTGGATTGCATTAATCATTGCTTGACTGAATAAGTCTTTCACTTGTTTTTCGATTTCTGGATCAAATGATAGCAATGTTACTTCCATTTTTTCTTTTCCAATTTCTTGAACGATTTGTTGTTGGAAAGCTACTAATTTTTTAATTTCTTCGTGACCGAATAATAATGCTCCTAACATATCTTCTTCGCTCACTTCTTTAGCAGAGCTTTCTACCATGTTAATCGCAGTTGCAGTACCTGCTACAGATAATTCGATATCTGATAATTCAGCTTGTTCAGTTGTAGGGTTAATCACGTATTCTCCGTTTACACGACCAACATCTACCCCAGCAATTGGACCATCAAATGGAATATCTGAAATACATAATGCTAAACTTGAACCAAACATTGCTGCCATTTCTGGTGGACAGTTTGGATCTACAGACATTACAGTATTTGTAATTTGAACTTCATTACGGAAACCTTCTGCAAACATTGGACGAATTGGACGGTCAATTAAACGAGCTGTTAATGTCGCATGTTCACTTGGACGTCCTTCACGTTTAATAAATCCTCCAGGAATTTTACCTGCTGCATACATTTTTTCTTCATAGTTCACTGTTAATGGGAAGAAATCTGTATCCTTTGCTTGTTTTGTACCAACGGCTGCTGTTAATACCACTGTATCTCCATAACGAACTAAGACAGCACCATTTGCTTGTTTTGCTAATTGGCCGATTTCAACTTGTAACAGTCTTCCGCCCCATTCATAGCTATATACTTTTTTTTCTGACATATCGATTCTCCTTTTCTTCTTTTTAAGAGTATCTTTTAAACCTACTTTTAGAAATATAAACAGACGAAAAACTCACCTTCTTATATTTCTAAAGTAAGCACGCTAAAAAGAATACTCCTTGATTGTCATACGCAATAATTCTACCATAAACGATACTGAATAACTATTTTTTTGAGTAAACTTTAGCATTTTTTGAAAAAAATCCTAAAAACAATTGCATTTTAACTTCAAAGTGCTATACTAAAAACGTAATCAATGCCTCCTTAGCTCAGTTGGTAGAGCAGTAGACTCTTAATCTATGGGTCACAGGTTCGAGCCCTGTAGGGGGCATCTAAATCAACAGGAAGAAGCCTTGATTTACAGGGCTTTTTTGCTTGTTTATAACTGATTTACCCCACTTTTAAATCTAGATTTTCTTTTTTAATCAAATTACATCTTAACAAATAGTGTAAACCCATTTACTTTTGCTTTGATGCCATACAATATTTTCATGTAGAGAAGACAAATTTTATCTTCTCTTTTTATTTTCAAAATGATAAAAACTGATTTTCTTTTCATGAATTAGACTGAAACTTCCAAATTTTCCATTTAGTGTTAGGGTATCATACATTTGTGACAAAAAAGAATAAAAAAAAGAGAACCAATGTTATACTGAAGTTGCTCAAAAATCAGGAAAGAGGTTCTCTTATGAAATCTATTATAACAGAAGAAATCAAATTAAGACAGCGTGCGGTAGAATATGCGATAAAAAATGATAATAATGCTAAGGCAGCAAGAAAATACCATACAACTAGACAACAAATTGCTCGATGGAGAAGTCGATATGATGGTACTGCACAATCATTGCTCCCAAAAAATCGAAGACCGTTACATCATCCTAATGAACATAAAAGCCACGAACTAGAACTTATACGTAAAATGTACAAACGTTATAGCAGAGACGGATTAGCAGAGATTTATGTACAATGTCAAAGAAGAGGATATAAACGTTCATATGGAGCGATGAAAAAAATGATAAAGAAACTTCAATTAACTGAGAAAAAGGAAAAAAGAACTTATCCTAAAAGTAAATGGACTCCAATACCAACTACTTATCCAGGAGAAAAAGTACAAATCGACATTAAATATGTTCCACAGTACTGTATAGGATGGGACAGTAAGGGGATTAAATATTATCAAATAACCGCTATTGATGAATTTAGTAGAAAACGAGTATGTAAAATTGTAGATGAGAAAAGCGTTATACATACAGCAGAATTTTTAGGGGATGTAGAAGAAGAGTTTGGATTTAGTATTAAAGCCATTCAAACAGATAATGGACGTGAATTTACCAATGATCCAGAAGTAACCAGTAAAAAAACAATTTTCGAACAAAAATTAGAAGAAAAAGGCATTAAACATATAAAAACTAGACCCTACTCTCCATGGCAAAATGGAAAAGTAGAACGTAGTCATAGAGAAGATGGAAGAAAATTTTATAATAGAGTCTTTAAGAGTTTAGATAGTTTAGTGAAAGCTCATAAAAGATATATTAGTAGAGGAAATAATGTAGCTAGGTGTGTATTAAATTTTAAATCACCAAATCAAATAGTACAGCAGCACTTGTTACAATCGGCTTAATGTATTGTAGTTCAACGCCTTTTTCCTTTGTCAAGGGACGCTTCGCTCTAAAGCCCTTGACAAATTCAGGCGTTAAACTGTTTTGTGTACAAGCCAATTGTCCCACAAGTTGTATTGACACTGGTTCGTGTCACAAATGTTTGTGTTTCTTAGACTGAAACTTCCAAATTTTCCATTTAGTTTATTGACATTTCCTATAACAAAGGTGTAGAATAGTTCTAGTATCAAACTATACTATATAACAGGAGGGTATTGAAATGAAATTTTCTAATCGTTTATTGCTATTCCTTACAGGAGTTATTTTTGTCCTTTTAGCATTCTTTCTATTTACAGACCCAGTAGCTAATCTTGTTGCTTACAGCTGGTGGATTGCATTTGGTTTACTGGTTGCTTCTATAGCAGCTATTTTAGGCTATTTCTCTGTACCAAAAGAGCTTCGCTCACCAGCTTATCTTTTCCAAGGGATTGTTAATTTTCTCTTAGCTCTTTACCTCGTTGCCTATGGCTTTGTGAAACTGCCGGTTGTCATTCCAACTATTTTAGGAATTTGGTTAATTGTAGAAGCCATTATAGCTTTCTTTAAAGGCAATCGTCTGGGATTGATTTTCCCTATTATTGGCAAGCATATCATGTGGGTAGCGTTGCTTGCATTTTTACTAGGTCTAGTGATTTTGTTCAATCCAGTAGCTACAAGTATCTTTGTCGTTTATGTCGTTGCCTTTTCATTTTTAATTGAAGGTTTTACCTATATCCTTGATGCCTTTCGTAAATAATCTAGCTGCCATTTTGGGCATATTAAAATAGCTGGGAAGTTACATTCTCAGCTTTTTCTGTTGCCTCCTTAGCTCAGTTGGTAGAGCAGTAGACTCTTAAGCTATGGGGCGCAGGTTCGAGCCCTGCAGGGGGCACATCTAAATCAACAGAAATAAGCCTTGAAACCAAGGCTTTTTTTAACGTCTAATAGCTTTTTGTAGAAAAGTATTTAAAAATAAAAGAGAAGAGAATCTCTCACTCTCTTCTCAGTATATCTTATTAAATTTAGTTTTTCTTAATCTACCTGATTTTCCTTTGCAACGACAAATTCTTTAACCAGTCGATAGATAACAGCAAATACGGGGGTAAAGAATATCATTCCAAGTAGTCCGAAAAGATTCCCTCCGATACTAGCAGCCGCAAGCGTGAAAAGGGCTGGTAAGCCAATAGACTGACCTACAACTCTAGGATAAATAAGGTTTCCTTCAATCAGCTGTATAACTTGATATAGAAGAAGAGAAAGTAAGGCTTGAGTAGGACTCACTGTGAAGATAAAAATCGCTCCCACAACACAAGCAATCATAGGCCCTACATAAGGAATGAACGATAGCACTCCTGCAAAGATACCTGTCATTACTCCATAGGGTATCCCAAACACGCTGTAACCAACCGCTATCATAACTCCTATGATAACTGCTTCAATCAGCTGACTCATCAAAAATTGGTCATAAGTCTCTAGTGCTACTTGTCCAATGTAAGTCAACTTTATCACCACCTTCTCTGGAAGAAAAACTTTTAGAAGTCGACTCGTCATCGCTGCCAAATGTTCCTTACTGGATAAAAATAAAAAGGTGAAGACTATAATCAAAAAGGCATTCATCAAACTTGAAAAAATATTGCCGATATTACTAGTCAGACCTGATAAAAAACCTATCAAAGCTTGGCTAATAGAACTAGATTGTCCCTGTATGCCTGATACGATAGTTGACAACATGTCTTTGGTTACAAATTCCGAGCTGCCTAGCAATTTCCCAAGTTGAGTAAGGACTGTTGAAAGGACTGTTCCCAGCTGACTAATAGTCTGGGCTAGGGTTGGCAGCACCAAAACCAAAAGAGCAATCACGATTAAGATAAGAGCTAGGAAAACAAGTACCATGGCAATCGGACGACGCAACTCTGCCTTTACCTTCAATTTAACTAAGTACTGTTCAATTTTTTTCATAGGAACATTAAGCACAAAAGCAATAACAGCACCATAAATCAAGGTTGATATTACATCAAAGAGAGAGATTGCTCCTGATATAAAGCTCGATGCATTCAGAATTACAAGAGCAACCAGCCCTATAAAAAGTATTAACGGGGTGTATTTTTTTACTAAGTTCATAAATTCTCCTTAATAAACATGTTTAGATACGACTATACTATTTGGTTTTTCAAACTCTCGATTAAGGTAGGCTTGGTAAGTTCCTGGAGCGATAAATCCTTTGGGTGAGAGGATATCGGTGCCAGCCTGACCGACTATGGTATCAGCCAAGAGCACACAGTTTGTAGATAAGACAAAGTAGGATTTAAACTTAGATTTGATAAATTTATAAAGTTCCCCATCTGTCTCATGTCTGATTTTATAAGCGTAGGTGTAGTCTTCCTTACCATCACCTGTCATGATTTTATCTGCACTTGGCTCCCATGGAATCGTCAGTTGTTTCAATTCAGCCAACTTTTTCTGAACTGCTTTTTCCATTTCAGGCGTCAAATCTATCCCATAACCAAAAAGCGTTTTTTGACTCTCACGTTTACATAGGTCAATGTACTTGTCACGATCACAGAAATATAAGACACCATCTCCTACCATGCCAAATAAGGTCTCAGAAGACGGATCATAGTTGCCATAAGAAATAACACGGCCTTGATAGCAGATATCCACATGACCAATTGCCGAAAACAGAGAGGTCTCAGCTGTATGAACAAAAATTTCAAGCTCCGCTGTCTTACCAGACTTCACCATTCCAAGATGGATATCCTCTCTCTCATCAGCATTTTCCTGCATGAATTTGTTGATTTTTGCTAAAGTTCTTGCAGGGATGAGAGCGGCTAGGACAATAGGTAAGCTAATTCTAATGCGACGTTTGAGATGGTTTTTCCCAATTTCCCCTTCAAATAAGAAACCGTCACGGATATTGGACAGACCATAAAGGAAAAAATAAGCCCCTAAAACAAAGAGTTGAAAGACAGAATTTCCCGTAGAGGACAAAAGACTAGCTCCACCAAGAAAAACTAGTAGAATACCATCTAGTAAGAGACGAAAACGAGGTCGAATATTATTTTTACGGTAGAGAACATAGGTGACAAGATTAATCGTGGCCCTAAAAATCTGATAAACTCCAATCACAAGAGCCAGAACATAAATCGGTATATCAGTCGCAAGATTAGAACCTAGCAAATATCCCAGCACTAACAATTTAACCAGTGCAACTCCCAAGGTATCCGTTGACTGGCTTTTTTTGAAAACTCTTAATAGCAAATCTACGACCGTTGCTATCCAAGCTAAAAACAGAACCAGGCGAATAACTGTTACTGGCAACCAAGTCCCCGTGACCATCAAGATGAGACCTAGCAGAACAAACAAGAACCCCTGAGCAAGTAATTTCTTACCTGTCAGACCTAAAGATAGAATTTTCTCCATATAAAAACCTTTCAACAATAAAAATTAAACACTCCGATTAAACTGACTAGTAAATAGCCAACACTACAAACAGCCTGTGCCAGCAACATATGGTGACTAGAAATGACTGTAGTAATGTCACCATCTTGTCTTATGCACTTCTAAAATTTGTTATATTGATTAGAAACCAGAGCTTATAAAAACTAGCTAAACTCGAGAGATAGACACAATTGCGACGAAAAAATGTATAACCAATTCAACTTGTTAAGGTAAGAAAGCATTATTTCCAATCTATTAATTATTCATCTATTACCTATTATGACACAATATTCCCTATAGTTCAACTTTTTACTTGTTTTTATATTACACGGACTAAAAAGTTTTCAACAGTTGATTGCATTTGTTTTAATAAGTTTTAACCTTTCTTGGTTAGATAAAAAAAGAACCATACAGTTTAGAATCTGTATGGTTTTTGCCCCACTTTTGTCCCATTTTTAAATCATGACATTGAAAATACCTAAAATCACTTATATTTCAATATTTTTAATTGCTCTCAATATGAAAGTCCTTTCCAAATCCCTGTATGTACTGCACCCCAAAAGTTAGACATAAAAATCTAACTTTTGGGGTGTTTTTTTATGAAATTAACTTATGAAGATAAAATAGAAATTTATCAACTAAGAAAACAAGGTGAAAGCTTAAAGAATCTTTCACAGAAATACGATATCGCCGTTTCTAATATTAAATACTTAGTTCGATTGATTGATCGATATGGGATAGAAATTGTTAAAAAAGAAAAAAATCGTTACTATTCACCAGAGCTAAAGCAGGAAATAATGGATAAAGTTCTTTTAGAAGGTCGTTCACAATCAAGTGTATCTATTGATTATGCACTTCCAAATTGGGGTTTACTTTCGAATTGGCTAGCACACTATAAGAAAAATGGGTATACTATTGTTGAGAAAACAAAAGGGAGACCAAGAATAATGGGACGTAAACCAAAGAAAACAATAGAAGAAATGACAGATTTAGAACGTCTTCAACTAGAGAATGAATACTTAAGAGCGGAGAATGCCATTCTAAAAAAGTTGAGAGAACTCCGATTGAAGGAGGAAAAAGAGAAAGAAGAAAGACTGAAATTGTTCAAGAATTAATCAATGAATTTCCATTGGATATTCTTCTTAAAGTAATTAAATTAGCTCGTTCAACGTACTATTACCATTTAAAACAAATGAACCAACCAGATAAGAATCAACAGATTAAAGATGAAATACAAGAAATTTTTACCGAACATAAGGGAAACTATGGTTACCGTCGAATTCATTTAGAATTGAGAAATCGTGGTTTTAAAGTGAATCATAAGAAGGTACAACACTTAATGAAAGTTCTTGGTTTAATGGCTCGTATTCGTCGTAAACTCAAGTATTATTCGCATAAAGGAGATGTTGGTAAGAGATCAGATAATCTGATTCAACGTGATTTTGAAGGGACTAAACCAATGGAAAAATGTTACACAGATGTAACTGAGTTTGCCATTCCGAGTAGCGAACAGAAACTATATTTATCACCAGTTTTAGATGGATTTAACAGTGAAATTATTGCGTACAATCTTTCACGCTCACCTAACTTACAACAAGTAAAGACAATGTTGAATGAGGCATTTACAGGTGAAAAGTACGAGAACACAATTCTCCATAGTGACCAAGGGTGGCAATACCAGCATGATTCTTATCATCAATTTTTAGAGAATAAAGGTATACTACCGTCTATGTCACGTAAAGGAAACAGTGCAGATAATGGTATGATGGAATCTTTCTTTGGTATTTTGAAATCAGAAATGTTTTATGGATTTGAAAAGGAATTTAAGTCTCTTGATGAATTAGAGAAAGCTATTATCAATTATATTGATTACTACAACAATAAACGTATAAAAATTAAACTGGATGGACTAAGTCCTGTAAAATACAGGATGTATCATTCAAACTCTGCTAGTATTGCTTAACTAGAAAATCTATTTGAACGTTTAAAGATATATCAAAAAAACGCGCCAAAATTTTTGGCGCGAACCCCCTAGGGGGTTATTCATACATTTTATCAATCAAAAAGAGACGACTAAAGTCGTCTCAAAAAAAGTCTAACTTTTTGGGGTCACTTCATGTAGGGGGCATTTTTTGTATTTTCTAGTGTTTCCTGGGATTGTAAAACGTTGTTAAATCAACGTTTTCTATTTTTTGTTTCGCCGATTTCACGGAACATTTACGGAACACGGAACATTTTTGGAACATGGAATAGATACGAAATAAATACTTTTAAAATCAATATTTTATAATGTGGGAAGTTTTGATTTTTAAATTATTTTTAAATTACTTGAGTAAATGGGTGTCTAAAGAAAAGTCTAAAGAGATTTTTGATAACAATATTAAGAAAAGAAAATAACACCCCTATGGTTAAGATGAAAAAATGCACCTTGCTTTTTGAAGTGAGGTGTTTTTTATTTTTGAACTTAGAGGTTGAGAAGTATCAGAATCCAATGCGACATCTCATAGGAGATGTGCCAGAAATATAGGAGACCCGACAGTCCTGCTTATTTTGGCATCTAGTTTTTACTAGATGCTTTTTTTATGCAAAAAAGCACTTAACAAGTGTTAAGTACTTGGATGAAATTTAGTATTAAAATACACGAGCTATGTGTTTGATTCGTACGTTATCCCCTTTATATTCTTCAATGCCTAAATGGTCTAATATAGCTATGTACAAATCATGAAAAGTCATTTTTGCAAAAGTCTCAAATTCATAATCGTCTTTTAGTATAGATAATTTCTCAGCTTTTTCTTCTGGAGTTAAATCACTTTTTAAAACTGTAGCTATTAATTTACATTTTTCAATCATTGATAGTTTTTTCATTGTTCCTTATCTCCTTCCTTTTTAAAATTAGAGTTATATTCTTAATTCATTAATCTTTATCTCTAATCATCCCAACTCTATTTTCTGGAAGATAACAAAAATGATGTTTAAGATATAATTTATCAGCCGGGATTTTAGCTACTAAAGTAATAAAACTACTCTCATGTGTATTTTCATCAAACCATTGATCAATGATTCCCATAATTTTATTAGCAATTCCACGTCTCTGAAACTTTTTATCCACCATAATATCAGACACGACAAAGGTAATTCCTCCATCACCTACGACTCTTCCTAGTCCAATAAGTTCATTATCCTCATATACAGAAACAGCGAAAAGTGTCCCCTCAAGTGCCTTTTTAACTTCAGAATTTGGTTTAGTACTATTCATCCCTGAGTTAACTCTCAATTTGTTATAAGCTTCAACACTTGGTACTTTATGAATAAATTCCATACTAGTAATTCCTCCAATACCTTCGTATAAAGTTATTATATCACTTAAATTCAATACTGTGTTTTATAAAGGCTATTCTATACAAACTTGCTTTAGTTATGTCGCTGTTTTGGATATAGACTTTAACTCAATCTAAAAAACAATCATGACCAGCAGTTAGATAGCTGAACATGATGGTAAATTATGTGCAGTTAATGAAAAAACTTTTTGATTGGTTTGAAAAAATCGAACCAATCAAAAAGCTGAATTAGTTTTACGCCATAATTATATCAAAGAAAAAAATGAAATGCAATTAGAAAACAACCGTCTACGAAGTCCACTTCTACCATTAGAGCAAGAGATAAAAAATACCCCTATACACCTATTTCAGCCACAACTTCTTCCACATCAAACAACTCTAGCGTACCATTTATTTTTTCTTTTTCATATTCAGCAATTATGTTTAACTCATGCTCTAATTCAATCTTTTCCAATAAAGCTCGTTTAAATAAAGTGGACAAATCTACTCCTGTAAATTCAGCGTAATTTTTGAAGAGTTGTTCCTCTTCTTCACTCAGATGTATCGATACTATCATTCTGTCTATCCCTCGCTTCCACTGAGTCTATAGTTTCCACCCATATTTTCTAATCTTACAAGTCGTCTTCACTTTCACGATACTCAACATGCAATTCGTCCTTATACTCTTCACAAATCGTTTGATAATCGTATTCAGATAAGCTTGCGATAAATAAGTCATAGTCTAAATTCAAGTGATCAGCTTCAAAGCTTTCTTTCCAAATTTCAAATTCTCTTTCAAATGGTAATGTGCTCTTCCATTCATCTTCTTCTGAGAAGCAATGTTCTGAAATAAAATGTGCTAATGCTTTGTAAGAGTCAAAATAGTAATAATCCTTCTCCATTGGTAGTGCTACTTCTAATGATTCATTTCCTTGTTTTACTTGATTACGATGTACATATAACTGACTCATATTAAATCCCTCTTTTTCTTATATTCTCTTACACTTCAAACTATATACGAAATACCTATTTCCAGCAATCAAAATCCTTTATTCTGCTTGTCGAGTCTATCTCAAACAAACAAAAACTCAACGAACCCCGCTCTACAGGAACTCGTTGAGTTTAAATTTTACAATGATTCATCTCCTATCGGTAATAAAATTTCAAATATGCTTCCTTTTCCTAGTTCACTTTCTACTGAGATTTCTCCTTGTAGACGATGCACAATTGATTGAACAATTGCAAGCCCTAATCCATTTCCTTCTTGAACATGAGAGTGTTCTGCTTGGTAAAATTGTTCAAAGATATGTCGTTGTGCTTCAGGAGAGAGTCCAATTCCCTTGTCTTCTATCTGAACCTTTATGTGCTCATTTTCTTCAAGAATCGTAATAATTAATTCTACCGTATCTCCAGAATATTTAATAGCATTATCAATTAAATTTGTCCAAACTTGCATCATCAAGTCTGCATCCGTTTGACAATAGACAGGCTTGCTTGAAAAAGTTAGGTGAATGTCTTTCTCTTTCCATTTTTCTGTCATCAAAATAACTGCATGTCGAATTTGTTCATCCAATTGTACTCTTGTTTTCTGTGGCAAAAAGTCTTTTTCCATTTTGGTAAGTGTTACAATATCATCACATAAACGGCTCAATCGCATACTTTCCGATTGTAAAATATGCGTTAAGTCCCTCCTTGTAGCTTCATCCAATTTTTCATCTGCTAATAAATCACTCACTCCGACTAATGCTGCAATGGGAGTTTTTAATTCATGGGAGAAATTGGCTATAAAATCAGCACGGTGTTGGCTACTCTTCTTTAAATCTTCAGCCATTTGATTGACATTTTGAGCTAATTGGTCAATTTCATTATGATATTTTGCAGTATCTTTTGGATATTTTCTACGATGGATTTTATGATTATAATTCCCCTTAGAAATTGCTTTAACTGATTCATTCAAATCAGAAATGGGACGTGTTAAATGAACGGATCCCCACCACATCACTAAACTTCCAATCACAATAATCGTGCCACTAAAAATCAATAACCAAATTGTTAAACTTGTTTCAATTTTTAAAAGATTTTTTAGGAAAAATATGACTGCTACTCCAATCAAACTTGTCGCTATCAATATCCTAAAAAATAAGCGGAGAAAATATTTCCGAAGTGAAAATTGAATTTCTTTTTGTTTATCCATGTTTCATTGTTCCTTTATAGCCTAATCCTCTAACGGTTACAATATCAAAGTCTTCATTTCCTTTCAATTTTTGACGAAGTCTTTTAATACAAGCATCGATTAAACGTTCATCATAATCTTCTTCCATTCCCCATATATCATCTAACAAATCTAATCGTGTAAAGATTTTTTCTGGATAACTTAATAATTTATATAACAAGAAAAATTCTTTTGGGGGAATTTGTACTTGTTCTCCTGTTGTTAACTCCGTCATTGTTAAGGTATTGTAATCTAATCGAGTGTGAGTAAAAGTCAGCACTTTTTCTGCTTCAAGTTGAGATCTTCTCAGTAATGCTTTCACTCTTAAAACGAGCTCTTCTAACCGTAGAGGCTTCACCATATAATCATCCACCCCTAATTTAAAAGCTGCTTCTAGCGATTCTAATTGAGATTTTGCTGTTATCATTAAAATAGGCAATGTATGCTTCGTTTCTCGCAATGTTTGAACGAATTCATAGCCATCCATTTCAGGCATCATAATATCTGAAATGACTAAGTCAATCTGCTGTTTTTCCATCAAATTTAAAGCTTCTTGTCCATTTTGTACGGTATAGACTGAGTAATTTTCTTGCTTTAATTTTGTTGAAATCATTGTTTTAATCGCAAAATCATCTTCACAAACTAATATACTAAACATAGTTCCTCCTTATTAGGAACATTATAGCATATTTCTTATAGGCGAACTAAACTTCCTTTTTTTAATTCATAGACAGTGTCCACATATTCTAATACAGAACGGTCATGAGTAACCATAATAGCACTCTTTTGTTTTTCTTTTACTTCTCTTTGAATTAATTGTGCAATTTCCTGTGCTTTTTCCGGATCCAAACTCGCCGTTGGTTCATCTGCTAAAATTAATTGCGGATTTCCGATAAATGCTCTTGCAATGGCAACTCTTTGTTTTTGCCCACCAGAAATTTGATTTGGGTATAAATAATAACATCCCTCTACTCCTAATTCTTTTAATAATGTTTGAACTTCTTCTTTACGTTTAGCAGCATCTTTTTGTCCTTTTAATTTAGAAACCTCTTCTAATTGGTCTCCGACTGTCATATAAGACAATAATTGATGATCTTGGAAAATAAATCCTAATAATTCTAAACGCTTCTTAGTCCATTCACTTTGCGTTACATTTGTTAAATTTTGATTTGCTATATGAATTTCTCCTGAATCAGAAGATAATAATAATCCAGCAATCGATAAAAACGTTGATTTTCCTGAACCTGAAGGCCCTACAATCGCAACAAATTCCCCTTTATTCACTGTCAAATTCAAATCATGAAGAATTTCTCTTTTTTGCATTCCATCCATAAATGATTTTGTAATATTTTTTAATTCAATAACTGACATTTTATTCACCCTTTCCACCAATGACTTCAATTGGGTCTACTTGTTTAATTTTTAAGATGGATAATATTCCACATAATATAGAAATCATAATAAAACTTAATGCAATTGTTACATTTCCTTGTAATGTCATATAAAAAGGCATTGAACTTGGGAGAACAAAAACTAAACCTAAAGCACACCCTAATCCAATACTTACTCCGATAATAGATAAAATACTAATTTGAGATAATTGAATCATGGTAATTTGTTTCATAGACATTCCAATTGCTTTTAACACCCCAAATTGTTGTAATTTTTGTAGTGTTAAAATATAGAAGAATACTCCTAAAACTGCTGAGGACGCTACTAATAATACCCATGTAATCATTGTTAGAGTTAGATTTGTAGCAGTATACCCTGGAATTTTTTTAATTAATTCTTTTGAATTGTAGACAACCAATTGACTTGATAAATCTTCTGAATTGATTGTTTGATTCGTTATAATTGTTTGTGGCTTCCAAGTGTAATTTGGATCAATTTTTTTACGCATCGCTTCATATGTTTCTGTTGTTACAAACGCAATCGAACTATGTCCATATTTAGCATTTTTTGCAAAAGCTACTACTGTTAAATTCTCTTTTGAAGTTTTATCTTGAATCGTATCTCCTACTGCAATTCCTTTTTCTTTATACGATTCATCTAATACCACTTCTTGATTTCCTAATTTTTCTAATGAATAATCCATCGTTTCTACTTTACTTGATACTAAATTTAATTGATCGATTGCAAAAAACGTTACATCTTGATTATTATCTTCATCTTCTTTAGAAAGAGATGAACGTTGAATGACTAACCCAAAAGAATCTTCTAATTTTAAGGCTTCAATTTCTGTTACATTTTGATTTGTTAAATTAGAAAAAGGGATAACCCCTTGCGAATCTTTCGAAAGAATATAATGTACTTCTCCAAAATTTTCAATTTGTGCGGTAATAATTCTTCCTAAACCATTTGATAATCCAGATAAAAAGATAACCATAAACATCATTATGACGATTAGTACCTCGATTAAAATAAATTTTTTAGGTTGATATTTAATTTCATTCCATGCAATTTTCATATAAAATTCTCCTTTGTTCTCAATGTATATGTCTACTATAAAAGAGAAATATGACCTGAATATGACATTGACTAAAAAAATAACCCGTTGATTGAACAACGGGTTATTCCTTTAAATTCCAAAACTAATTCTGAGTCCTTCATTTACTTTTTCCATAAAGGCATCATCAACTTCTGTTATTTTTTCAATTAATCGAACTTTATCAATTGTACGAACTTGTTCTAATAATACAGTAGATTCCCTGCTAAATTGAAATTGATCTTTTTGAATTTCAATATGTGTTGGTAAATTTGCTTTTTCGTGTTTTGCCGTAATAGCAGCGACAATGACCGTCGTACTAAAATGATTTCCAACATCATTTTGAACAATTAGAACGGGACGTTTTCCTCCCTGTTCACTTCCTACTACAGGAGATAAGTCCGCTAAATATACTTCTCCTCGTTTTACCATTTATCTTTCTCCTAATCATCATTTATAACTTCTTGGCACACGATCACTAATTAAACAAAGTGATTCATATGAAATTGTGTGGCTTCTATGAGACAATTCTTCTGCTGTAATGCGCTCATTACCATTTTTTCCTAATAGAGTTACCTTTGTACCAACAGGAATTTCATAAGGAAGACGAATCATACATTGATCCATACATACTCGTCCAACAATCGGACATCTTACTCCAGAAACAATGACTTCACCAGGAGCATACGCACGAAGATAGCCATCAGCATATCCTACTGGTAATGTGGCAATCCATTCATCATCACTACAAGTATAGGTAGCACCATAACTAATTGTGTCCCCTGCATGTAATTGTTTTACAAAAACAATCTCCGTTTCCCAAGTTAATGCTTTTTCTAATGGTAATGTATCAGGAAGTCTTAATCCTCCATTAGAAGGATTTAATCCATACAAGCCAATACCCCAGCGAATAACATTTGTTGTTAATCCTTCATGCCAAATAGCCGCAGCTGAATTTGAACAATGAACATAAGTAGGACGTTGTTCTAAAGCTTCAACACACTCGTTAAATGATTTCAACTGCTGTTCAAACTGACTCGTATCTGCTTCATCAGCAGTCGCAAAATGAGTAAAGATTCCTTCAAAAACAAATTGCGAATCATGTTCTCTTAAAAATTGTTCGATCTCTTGAACTTGCTCTGGTGTTCGAACGCCAATTCTTCCCATCCCTGTATCAATCGCTAGATGCACAATCAGTTGCTTTCCATCTGGAATTAGAGTCTGTGCTTTTTCTAACCAATCCAAAGAACTCACTGTAGTAGATATACGATAGTCACAGAGAATTGGTACATCTTCTAATCGGCTAATTCCTAATATCAGAATCGGTTCTTGGAATCCTTCTTGTCTTAATTGAATCGCTTCATCTAATAATGCGATACAAAACCCCGCAACTCCTTCTTCATGAGCCGCTTTAGCCACTTCCATCATTCCATGTCCATAAGCATTTGCCTTTACTACGGCAAAAATATCTGTATTGGGATAATGATCTTTAACAGCTTTAATATTTTGTTTAATTGCATTTAAATGAACGATTACACGTGTATTCCTATGAATTGCAGGAAACATATCTTCACTTTCCTTCTTCTATATTTGGGGAGTCTCTTCTAATATAACGACAGCATACGCATCATGGTTTGTATGCGTGATACTGACATGTTTTTGATAATGGTGCGGAGCAGTTAATACTGGTTGTCCAGTCTCAGCATTTAGAATTTCAATCTCTTGAAAAGACACAGCTTTCCCTATTCCAGTGCCTAACGCTTTAGAATACGCTTCTTTTGCTGCGAATCTTCCAGCTAAGTATTCAACTTTTCTTTTCATCCCTAAAGTTTCATACACAGAATATTCCATTGGAGTTAATACTCGTTGAATGAAAGATGAATCTTGTACTACAATTTTTTCAATTCGTGATAATTCAATAGCATCCATTCCGACACCAATAATCGCCATTTCAATTCTCCCTTTAAAAACATAATGTTACTTCTTATTGTATCAAATGAAATACTATTTGTCAGAAAAATTTAATAATCTTTAGTAAATTTTGTTTCAATTATAGGAACGAAAAAAGACGACCGGAGCCGTCTTAATCCATTTGGTTTTATAAAATTTTACTCTACCTTACTCTTTTACCCATTGATCATTATCCATAATAAATGGTTTTGCCAAGCCATCTCCTGTATAATGTTCATATTTTGTTGCTAAATATTTATAACTATCTTCTTTACTCGCAAATTTAATGGCTTGATATGGTTCTTCAAATGTTAATTTTTCTACAAATAAAAATCCATCTTCTGCTGGCACTAAAACTCCTACATGTCCTACAAATAAATATTCTCCATCTAAGTTATCATGTAAAACAACAGAAAGCATTCTTGCATGTTCATTAAATTCAAATTGCTTAAAGAATTTTTCCATTTTTTCTGCGTGAACTTTCATATCGGTCGTAGCTTCTGTTTTCACACGTGAAAATAAAATATCAAACTCTTGCTTATCCTTATCATTCATTAAATTACCTTTATCAATCGCCTCATTATCTAAAAATAATAATTCATCATTTTTCTCAATTGAAGGAATTTTAACGGTATTTTTCAATAAAGTATAAGTTGTAATTCTACAATTTGTTCCTACAAAGTCTCCCTTTTTCTTACCCCAAAGCGAACTAATCTTTTCAACATCATATTCTGTAGTTGTAAATGTTTTAAAATCTCCTGTTAATTCTGTTTCTCCAACTGTATGATTATAATCATTTACGGAGTTAAAGAATTCATCTACACTATTTTTATCTAAATAAGCATATAATAATGACTCTACTTCTTCTGCACTTACTTGATTATTTAAATTCGAATAAGATGCATTCCACGAAACAGGCTCTTTTTGAAGTTGAGTTGTTTCTATTTCTTCTTTTGTACTTCCATTATGTTTCGAATTTGGGCTACAAGCAGCCAAACTCAGTACAAAAGCTGTGCAAAAACTAAATTTTACTAATTTACTATATTGTTTCATTTGTTTCTCCCTTATCAAAAAAATTTTTAAAACTTACTTTTTTAAGTTATCACTATACAATTTCAAAAAAACTACCTTTTTTAATAAAGAAACATTATCTATCCAAGATAACGTTTTCATTATTATAACATGTATTTAACAAAAAGCTTTAGTGATTTTATCTTGATAGAATTTAAATACAAAAAAAGACGACCGAAGTCGTCTTATCACTGATTATTTTTGACGGATTGTAAATCCTTTGTCAGATTTCTTTTTATGATTTCTACGACGAGAATCTTTACTCTTATATCCACGAGTATATTCTTCGTCTAACCCACGACCACGGCGGTCTTCTTTACGTTTGAAGCTTCCTTTACCATTACGTCCACGATTATCTTTACGATCGCTACGGTTGTAGTTTCCACGGTTATTACTACGTTTACGGCTTGGTAACGGACGTTCTGGAGTGATTTTAACAGGAATTTCTGTTGGGTCTTTAATCATTCCACTCACTAATAATGCTGCTAATTCATCTGCTTCATATTCATCTAATAAATAAGAAATAGCTTCTTTGAAACGACGTGTGTCTACTGACTTCATCTTTTCATCAATTTGCTCAATGGCAGATTTCATTTGTCCTTCTATTGCTTCCATTTGAGTTGGTGGACGTAATGCAGTCATTCTCTTACGAGTTAAATCTTCAATGACTCTTAAATAATCCATTTCATTTGGTGTTACAAAAGTAACAGACATTCCTTCTTGTCCCGCACGTCCTGTACGTCCAATACGGTGAACATAACTTTCTGGATCTTGTGGAATATCGTAGTTATAAACATGCGTTACACCTGAAATATCTAATCCACGTGCTGCTACGTCTGTTGCTACTAAAATATCTAAATGATTATTCTTAAAATCACGTAAAACGCTCATACGTTTTTGTTGACTTAAATCTCCATGAATTCCTTCTGCACGAAAACCACGCATTTCAAGTCCACGTGCTAATTCATCCACACGACGTTTTGTACGGCCGAATACAATCGTTAATTCTGGTGTTTGAACATCTAATAAACGAGTCATAATATCAAATTTTTCGAAATCTTTACATTTTACAAAATATTGATCAATTAATGTCGCTGTCATTTCACTTGATTTAATACGAACATGTTCAGGTTCTTTCATAAACTGAACTCCAATTCGTTTAATATCATCTGGCATTGTGGCAGAGAATAATAAAGTTTGACGGTTTTCTGGAACTAATTTAATAATCGATTCGATATCTTCTAAAAATCCCATGTTTAACATTTCATCTGCTTCATCTAATACTAATGTTTCAATATTGTCTAAACGAAGTGTTTTTCTAGAAATATGGTCCAATAAACGTCCAGGTGTTCCTACTACGATATGTGGTTGATCTTTTAATTGGCGAATTTGACGACCAATATCTGCACCACCATAAACTGCTTGTACATGAATTTTTTTATCTTTTCCTAAGCGATATAATTCTTCTTGAGTTTGAATCGCTAACTCACGTGTTGGAGCAATGACTAATCCTTGTACTTTACGATTACGAAGATTAATTTTTTGAAGCATTGGCAATCCAAAAGAAGCTGTTTTCCCTGTACCTGTTTGCGCTTGACCAATGACGTCTTTGCCTGCTAAGGCTAATGGAATCGTTTGTGATTGGATAGGTGTAGCTTCCTCAAATCCCATTTTTTCAATTGATTCTAATAAGGCTGAATCTAAGCCTAATTCATTAAATTTCATATTTTCCTCCTTGTACTACTGAAGAGAAGCACACGAGGTATTTTACCTTCACAATAAAAGTCTGGAACATCTTGAGCTCCAGACTTCTGAACATTATGAGATTATACAATATTACTTGTTCAATCTTCATCATATATATCATTACATTTGTGTAAACTTCTCAACTCTTCAAGTACTATAGCATGTTCAAAGCTAGATTGCAAAGAAAAGGCCTTAAATTTCACAAATGAAATACTGAACAAATAGAAATTAACCTTCTTTTAAGGCCTCTACGACTGATAACAATCCAGTACCATTACTAGATTTCACTAATACTTGATCATTTTGTCGCAATTCCTCTTCCAACAGTCGGATTAATGCCTGTTTATCATTTTCAACATAATGTAAGTGAGATGCTTCAAAACGAGTTTTTAATGCTTCAAATAAAGCACTCATTTCTTCCCCATATAAATACACTTCTTGAATGTCCTCTGGGAACATCACTTCAGAAATACTAGCATGTAATGCTTTTGATTGTTCTCCTAATTCACGAATATCTCCTAACACGACAATTTTACGTCCTTTAGTTGCTACAGATGTAAAGGATTGGATCACAGATTTCATCGCAATTGGACTTGCATTATAGGCATCATTTAAAATTTTAGAACCATGAATGCCATCTACCCATTGCGTACGATTTTTTGTTAATTCAAACTGTTGAATTGCTTCAATTGCTTGTTCTAATGGCACACCACATTCTAATCCTACTTGAAGGGCAGCTAGCGCATTATTGACATTGTAAGCTCCTAATACAGGAAGTTGAACAGACTGTTTAGAAGGTTTCACTAAATCAAAAATAGTATGGTCTTCAAATAATTGAATATTTTCAGCCTGAATCACACTGCTACTACCTTCTCCGAACGGTAACACCTTAAAGTGTTCTTCTGCCTGCATTTCTTCTAGTTGTTGTTCTAATAAAGGTTCATTTGCTGGGAAAATGATACTTCCTTTTTCACGCAATCCTTTTAAGATTTCTAATTTAGCCTTTGCAATTCCTGCACGACTTCCTAAATTTTCCATATGGGATTCACCAATTAGAGTAATCGCTGCTACAGAAGGTTTTGCTAGTTTGCTTAAAAATTCAATTTCACCAAAATCACTCATGCCCATTTCTAATACTAATTGTTCGGTATCTTCTGGCATATCTAAAATCGTTTGAGGTAATCCAATATCATTATTAAAATTTCCTTGCGTTTTATAGACACGATAACGACTAGCAAGTACTGCAGCTGTCATATCTTTTGTCGTTGTTTTCCCAGAACTTCCTGTAATTCCAATAACATTTGGTTGAATTTTTTCCAAATACCATTTTGCTAATTCTTGGAAAGCTTCTAGTGGATCATCCACCCATATCGCACAAATTCCTTCTGGTGGAGTTTGGTCTTGTCTTCCCCAAAATACAGCTTTTGCGCCCTGATCTATTGCTTGTTGAATATAATCATGTCCATCTGTTTGTCCTTTTAAAGGAATAAATAGACTATTTTGAGATAATTTTCTTGTATCAAATGAAACTGACTCAATCATATCAAAACGATAATCTGTTTGATAATCAATTGCTTTAACAGCTTTTACAATTTGTGCAACTGTTCCGATTGCCATATTTTTACTTCCTCTCTCACAAAAAGCGCCTCTGTGAGGCGCCTTTCTTATCCATTTTGTCGATCTTTATAACGTTTTAAAGCTAATTGAATTAATTCTTCAACTAAATCTTTATAAGAAATTCCTGTTTTTTCCCATAGAAGTGGATACATACTAAATTGAGTAAATCCTGGTAAAGTATTTACTTCATTAATGTAAATATCATTTGTTTCCGTTAAGAAGAAATCACATCTTGTTAACCCACTACCATCAATGGCACGGAATGCTTTTGCAGAATATTCTCTTACTTTGGCAGAAACTTCATCTGAAATTTGCGCTGGAATTTCTAAGGTGACAGTATTATTAATATATTTTTCATTGTAGTCATAAAATCCACTTGTTTTTACAATTTCACCTACAACAGAAGTATTCGCTTCATCATTTCCTAGAACCGCACATTCAATTTCTCTTGCTTCAATTCCTTGTTCTACTACAATTCTACGATCATATTTCAAAGCCTCAACAATTGCAGTGGTTAGTTCTTCACGATTTTCTGCTTTTGAAATTCCTACACTTGATCCCATATTAGCTGGTTTAACAAATACTGGGTAAATTAATGTACCTTCAATTTTATTAAAAATACTTTCAGGATTTTGTTTCCATTGAGTTTTATTAAATGGTACATATGGTAATTGTGGTAATCCTGCTTGTTGGAATAATTGTTTGCTTGTAATTTTATCCATTCCACAAGCGCTTGCCAATACGCCACATCCAACGTAAGGAACATCCATCATTTCAAACAATCCTTGAATGGTTCCATCTTCCCCATTAGGTCCATGTAATACTGGGAAAACCACACATTCCTCTTCTTTTAAATCATAAGGAGTTACAAGTACACCTGTCGAAACTTCTCCTTCACTTGTTGCAAAGTGAGCTTCTTGACTTACTTCTAATCTTAATGCTTCAGAAAAAGCTACAGGACCTGTTAATGGTTCACCTTTCAGCCATTCTCCTTTTCGATTAATATAGACTGGTTGAACTTCATAATAATCAAAATAGATTTCTTTAATAATTGAAAAAGCCGTTAAAATTGAAATATCATGTTCAGCACTTTTGCCTCCATAAACGACTATAATTTTCATAAACAATCCTCCAACTAGAACTATCTTATCTAGATACTTCTTTCATAGTTCATACACTAGTATATCAAATGCACTATAAACTGACAAGGTACTCACATTTTGCAAAAACACCTTCAGAAAATATAAAAAGAGCCAAGCGAACTTGACTCTTCAACAGATTTACGATTATTCCTTGGCTGGTCGGTGTATCCAGCATCTCAGGTACCTCAATAAGGTGCGGCAGGAACCCTTTCTGCCCTCAAAGAATAATACTTGTTATCTGTATTTTACGGCTTATTATTTTTATTGTCAACTTTTTTCAGTCTCCCACTAAATAATCGGGATTGCAATTTATAATCTGTTATTGTATACATACTAGGTATATAATAAAAATCCTTAGAACCATGAATTTTTAATGCTACTAAAACATTATCTTCAAAAATCTTTACATACTCTATACTCTCAGATTTTTCATTTGGATTCATTCCTACATAATCTGGATTATTTATAATTTCTTCTATCTTATCAAAATATTTTAAAACATCTATATGGTTTCTTTTAATTAAATGTTTTTCAAGATTAGTTTTTGAATACTTAATATTCTGGACTTCACTAACTATACCTAATAATTCTTTAATATACCTCTCAACTTTCATTATCCAATCCTCCCACATAAAGTGTAGCAAAACTTGTTAACTATTGTGGGAAGTATTATAGAAATTATCACAATAGTAAAAATAAATGAAATCTATCTTATGTAAGTAGTAAATTTTAATTTGACTTTTTTGATAAAACTTTAACCTTTTAAATCTAAGAATTTCAAATTAAATATCCCTCTTTAGAAATACCCCTCTTCCTTTAAAGAGCAATAGGTATGATCCCCCACAATAAAATGATCTAACAATTCAATTCCCATCATTTCTCCACATTCTGATAATCGTCTTGTAAAATCAATATCAGCTTGAGACGGAGTAACATTTCCACTTGGATGATTATGTCCGATAATGATTCTTGCTGCAGAAAAACGAACCGCTTCTCTAAAAATTTCTCTTGGATGAACGACTGCTTGATTCAGTCCTCCTCGAAAAATAATTTTTTTCTTAATAACTTCATTTTTTGAATTTAAAAATAATGCAATTAAATGTTCTTGGTATAAATCTTTCAATTCTTCCATAATACATTCTCCTGCTTTTTGCGAGCTTGTAATATGTCCTAATTTTGTTTGCTTCGCTGTTCCTAATCGAATTCCCAATTCCATTGCAGCTTTTAATTCAATAGCTTTTGTTCGTCCAATTCCATGAATCGCCATTAATTCTTCTACTGTTGCCATTTTTAATGTAAATAAATCTTCAAACGTATTCAACACAACTTTCGATAATTGCAATACATTTAATTCTCTGGATCCTGTCCGAAGCAAAATTGCTAATAATTCATAAGTTTCTAAACTTTTAGCTCCTAATTTTTCTAATCTCTCCCTTGGCATAGATTCTAATGGCAATTCTAATAATTGTTGATCCATTTCCATTTTATTTCCCCCTTTTGCTATAGTTCTTTCAACTTATATATACGCAAAAAAGGCTTAAAAATATTTATTTTATAAAAATTTTTCTCACAAAAGAAATAAAATAAAGTGAACCTGTAATCCAAAGTATTTCTTGGTCTGACGTTTTGTTAATGTAATTCTCGATAAATTGTTGAGCATTCTCTACAAATTCAATCTCACTAGAAGGGTAGTCCGTTTTTTCAATTGCACCTGCATACTCAAATGTTGTTACTACTAAACGAGCTTCAGGTAACTCTTTTCGTAAATAATCGACCATTTCTATATAGTGTTTTCTCTTTAGTGCAGAAAATAAAATCGTATGTTGAGCTTCCAGTTCTCCATGTTGTTTCACCGTTTCAACAAATCGTTTTAATGCATGAATATTATGAGCTCCATCTAATATTACTGTAGGACTTTGATGCACTACTTCCATTCTTCCTGGCCAAGTAACCGTTTGGAAACTTTCTTGAATGGCAGATAGTTCAATTGGCAGTTGGAAATTCTTTTCAAATTGTAAAAAGCATTCTAACGCTACTGCAGCATTTTCTAATTGATAATTTCCTTTCAAATTCAGATAAGAAATGTGAATTCGAGTATCTGAATTTGTAAAAATAAACCCATCTTCAAACGGTTCGATGTTAAACTCTCGTTCGAACGTATGTAAGTCACAGTTATAAGCTTTTCCGACTACTTCAGCTACTTGTAGTGCTTCTGTTGGTAATTTTCCTAATACGACTTCTTGATTTGGTTTAAAAATTCCCGTTTTTTGAATCGCAATTTCTTCAAGCGTATTTCCTAACATTTCTTCATGATCCATCCCAATCGATGTAATCACGCTCATCGTTGAATGGACAATATTAGTTGTATCTAATAATCCACCAATCCCTACTTCTAATAAAGCAACTTCTACTTTTTTTCTAGAAAAATAGACTAACGCCATAGCCGTCATGATTTCAAAGAAACTTAATGGTTCATACTCATCTATCAATTTTACTTCTGCTTGTTGAACGAGATTTCCAACGATTTCAAAATCTTCTTCGGGCATTACGTTACCATTGATTAAAAACCGATCCGTATAATCGATTAAATGAGGGGAAACAAATGCTCCTACCTTTTGCCCATGATGAACAAATAAGGACGATAACATCGCAATTGTTGAACCTTTTCCATTTGTTCCTGTTACATGAATAATCGGATAATCTTCCTGAGGATTTCCAAGAAGCGACATTAATACTCTCATTCTGTCTAATCCGTATTTTCGTTTATATTTCATTCGATCTAAGATCCACTCTCTAACTGTTTGCATGATTCCCCTTCTTTCATTTTTCATCATACAAATTCCCTCTTCAACTTGCAAGACATAATAATCTTGAACAAATAAAGGTTGTTCGACAAATCCTGTTGGTGAGAAATCACCGACAGGATTTTTTATATGAAAAAAAGAGAAATCCAGGTTATGATTAAGTCGACCAAAACCAATCAAAGGAGGATTTCTCTCATGGACTATTGTATACGAAAATTACTAGGATTAACAGAAAAAAATTTTATTGCGGATGAAAATTGGTTAGAAACGGTGACAGAAAACCACGAAATTGTTCATAAAGTTAAAGGAACTTGGACAAATACTTGTACTTCTTGTCCATATTGTTCTAGTAAAAATGTCATTAAACATTCTCCAATGGAACATAAAATTAGAATTCCACATCTATACGGGAATAAAACTCTTTTAGAATTAAAAGTACAACGATTTATCTGTAAAGATTGTCGTAAAACTTGGGTTACAGATTGCCCTCTTGTTCCCAAAAATAGTAATATTTCTTATGATTTAGCGTGCCAAATTATGTTGTACTTAAAAGAAAACTTTTCTAGAAAAACAATTGCCAAACTTCTTTCAATTTCTGACAAGACAGTCGAAAGAGTGATGAAAAAGTTTAAAATAAAAACAATGCAACGATATAACTATTTACCTAAAGTGCTTTGTTTAGATGAATTTAGAGGCGTTAAAACGCAAGAAGGGAAAATGAATTTCATTTGTTTAGATGGAGAAAATCACCAATTAATTGATATTTTACCTGGTAGAACACTTCATGAATTGATTTCTTTCTTTATGAAGTTCTCCCGTAAACAACGTTTAAAAGTAAAATATTTAGTGATGGATATGAATGCTTCTTATCAAAACCTTATTAAAGCAGTATTTCCAAACGCTGTTATCGTAGTAGATCGATTCCATATTGTCCAACATATGAATCGTAATTTTAATCAACTTCGAGTTGTAATTATGAAGCAATTCTCTGCTAAATCAACACAACAGAAGACATTAAAACGTTACTGGAAACTACTGTTAAAACCAAGTGAAGAATTGGATGAAGAAAAGCTACGCTATAACTATCACTTTAAAACGCATCTCACCCAAGCACAATTAGTGGAAAAACTATTGAGTTTTGATGAAGTGTTATCAGACGCATATGATTTCATTCAAGAACTTAGAAAAGCCTACAAGAAGAAAGATTATGAGGTATTTATGACATGTATAAAACAGATTCCAAAACAATTACCTTATGAATTTAAGAAGAAGTTTGAAGTATTCAAACGCTTTAAGGATGGGATTTATCAAGTATTTATGACAGGATATTCCAATGGAGCTATTGAAGGAACGAATAATTTCATTAAAGTGATTAAACGTGTGGCATATGGATATCGAAATTTTGAGAATATGAAATTAAGAATTAAGATTATCAAAGGGTGTTTCTTTACCCCGGTCAATAGAAAATCATTATGATTTAAGAGAGGTTGTATAGAGTCGTTTTAACTTGACAATGAGCCTCCATGGGCATGTTGAATTGGGGGAAGCGAAAAATAATATCAAATTTCACAGCCCCCAAACCGCTAATCGCGGATAACATGCCCCTGCTCATTATAAAGTTAAAACTAGATTTCATTCATAGTTATGTTTGTGGTGGATTCATCAATAGACTAAATATTTCAGTTTCTCTCACCTTATTATTAAAAATTAAAGACTTAATTTGGTGTTAAATTTGATCCACCAACAGAATTTGTCGATGAGCCCAAATCATGACCACCCGTCTAACGGGTGGTTTGAACCGGGGCTATAAGCCCAGATTACAAGCCAGCGCCTCAAGACGCTGGCTTTCACTTTGTTCAAGCCTTATTGCTTTTGACTCGTCACTTGCCTCTTAAAGAGGCGTTTGTATTACTTACCATCATCCCTGAAGGGATCCTCATACTCTTTTACACTTAATTTATCGATTGCTATATCATGTTTTTCTTGTTCTTGTATATACTTTCTTATGGTAGCTTCATTGAGTCCTACTGTACTTACATAATAACCTTCTGCCCAAAAATGACGGTTCCCAAATTTATATTTTAAATTTGCGTGTTTATCAAACATCATTAGTGCGCTTTTTCCTTTTAAATACCCCATAAAACTTGAAATACTTATCCTTGGTGGAATACTTACCAACATATGAACATGATCCGGCATAAGATGTCCTTCTATAATCTCTACCCCTTTATAACTACACAATCGACGAAATATTTCTCCCAAACTTTTCCTATATTGATTATAGATAACTTTCCGTCTATACTTAGGTGTAAAAACAATGTGGTATTTACACATCCATTTTGTATGTGATAAACTATTAGCTTTTTCAGCCATATTTTTTCTCCTCTCGCTATATGATAGGCTTGAACACCTTTATTGTATCGCGATTGGAGTTTTTTTTGGTATAACCTTTGATGCGCACCCGCATAGCGGGTGGTTTATTTGTCACGCACCTACGGAGCGTGACGGACTGAAAGTCACATAATAAAAAATCCTGCTAGTGATTTCTCACCAACAGGATTTATCGAACACCTGATTTATCTCAGTATTCTTTTATGCTAATGTTTTTAATGTTGCAATACGTTCTAGAACTGCTTGACGTTGATCAGCGTATTCTTTACCTTTGGCACGTTCTGCTTCTACAACAGCTTCTGGTGCTTTCGCAACGAATTTTTCATTTGATAATTTTTTCTCTACACGATTCACTTCATCTTGTAATTTAGCCGCTTCTTTTTCTAAACGAGCAATTTCATCATCAATATTAATTAATCCTGCTAATGGTAAATAAATTTCAGCTCCACTAATCACACTTGTTACAGCGTGGCTTGGTGCTTCTACTTCTAAACCATATTCAAATGATTCAGGATTACAGAAACGAGCAATATAGCTTTCATTTTCTGATAAAATAGCTTGAATATCTGCGCTTGAAGTTTTGGCAACAATTGCAATTGGTTTAGATAATGGTGTATTCATTTCATTTCTGCTTGTACGAACGGAACGAATAAAGTCCATTAAGAATTCCATTTTTTCTGCTGCTACTTCATCCATTTGACTTTCTTGTACAACTGGATATGAAGCAACTACTAATGAATCTCCAATATGAGGAACTGATTGCCAAATTTCTTCTGTTACGAATGGCATAATTGGATGTAATAAACGTAATGTTTGATCTAATACATACACTAAAATACTACGAGTTGTTAATTTAGCAGCTTCATCATTTCCTGCTAATGTTTCTTTAGACATTTCAATATACCAGTCGCAGAAATCATCCCAAATGAAACGATATAATAGACGACCCGCTTCACCAAATTCAAATTTTTCGAATAATTCTGTTACTTTAGCAATGACTTGATTTAAGCGAGTTAAAATCCATTTGTCTGCTAATGTTTTTTCACCAGTGATATCTAATTGATCCACTGTTAAATCACCAATATTCATTAATGCATAACGACTAGCATTCCAAATTTTATTGATAAAGTTCCATGCAGCATCCATTTTATCAGTTGAATAACGAACGTCTTGTCCAGGTGCTGAACCATTTGCTAAGAACCAACGTAATGCATCTGCTCCGTATTGTTCGATAACTTCCATTGGATCTACACCATTACCAAGAGATTTACTCATTTTACGTCCTTGGCTATCACGAATTAATCCGTGAATTAATACATTTTTAAATGGACGTTTGCCAGTAAATTCTAATCCTTGGAACATCATACGACTTACCCAGAATGTTAAAATATCATAACCTGTTACAAGTGTACTTGTTGGATAGTAACGTTTATAGTCGCTAGCTTCAACATCTGGCCAACCCATTGTTGAAAATGGCCATAATGCAGATGAGAACCATGTATCTAATACATCCACATCTTGTGTCCAGTTTTCTGCATCTGCTGGAGCTTCCATTCCAACGTATACTTCACCTGTTTCATTATGATACCATGCTGGAATTTGATGTCCCCACCATAATTGACGAGAAATTACCCAGTCATGAATATTTTCCATCCAACGTAAGTAAGCATCATTAAAACGTGGTGGATAGAAATTAACCGTATTGTCTTCTTCTGCACGTTGTGCTTGAATTGCTTGTTCTGCTAAAGGTCCCATTTTAACAAACCATTGTTTTGATAAACGAGGTTCTACAACAACATCTGTACGTTCAGAATGTCCCACACTGTGAACATGTTTTTCGATTTTTACAAGAAGACCTGCTTCTTCTAAATCTTTAACAATAGCTTTACGAGCTGCAAAACGATTCATACCTTCGTATTTTCCAGCTAATTCATTCATCGTTGCATCATCATTCATCACATTTACACGTGGTAAATTATGACGATTACCTACCTCAAAGTCATTTGGATCATGAGCAGGTGTAATTTTTACAACCCCTGTTCCAAAATCTTGTTCAACATACTCATCAGCAATAATTGGAATTTCTTTTCCAACTAATGGTAAGATAACTGTTTTTCCAATCAATGCTTGATAACGTTCATCTTCAGGGTGAACTGCAACAGCAGTATCTCCAAGTAGCGTTTCAGGACGAGTCGTTGCAACTTCTAATACTCCACTTCCATCTGCTAATGGATAATTCATATGGTAGAAAGCACCTTCTACATCTTTATGAATAACTTCGATATCTGATAATGAAGTTTTTGCTTTTGGATCCCAGTTAATAATGTATTCTCCACGGTAAATCAAGCCTTTTTCATATAATGTTACGAATACTTTTTTAACAGCATCTGATAAGCCTTGGTCTAATGTGAAACGTTCACGACGATAGTCTACAGAGATTCCCATTTTTGCCCATTGTTCACGGATATGGCTTGCATATTCTTCTTTCCATTCCCATGTTTGTTCTAAGAATTTTTCACGTCCAAGGTCATAACGAGATAAACCTTCTCCACGTAATTTTTCTTCTACTTTTGCTTGAGTCGCAATTCCGGCATGGTCCATACCTGGTAACCATAATGTATCGTACCCTTGCATACGTTTTTGACGAATAATCATATCTTGTAATGTAACGTCCCACGCATGTCCTAAATGTAATTTACCTGTTACATTTGGTGGTGGGATAACGATTGAATAAGGTTCTGCATTTGGATCTTCGTTTGGATGGAAGACTCCTGATTCAACCCACCATTGATATTTTCCTGCTTCAACTTCTTGTGGTTGAAACTTTGGTGACATTTCTTTTGCCATTCTTTTTCCTCCTTAATGAAATGATTTTGATACAATAAAAAAATCCTATGAAGAATTCACTTCATAGGACGATTATTTTCGTGGTACCACCTAATATTCGCATCATAACTGATGCCTTTAACGTTGTTAACGAAGTCTACTCCGAGCTAAGTTACTATGATTCCCCTAGCCAACTTACAAGCTACCTTCATACAAATTTGTTAAGAAGTTTCACCAACCCTTCTCTCTCTATCAACTAAAATTCGTATTACTCCTCTTGTGCAATGCTTTTATTCTATGGAATATAGTCTACCATTGTTTAAGAATACTTGCAAATGATTTTCCTTCCATTTATCACACTTATTTTTTCAAGAAACGACGCATTGAGAAAATAGAACCAAATGATCCAATTAAAATCCCTACTCCAGCCATCGCCCAAGATAAGCGATATAAGAAAGGATTTGGTGCTAATAAGCTAAAAGTTGATCCCGCAAAGAAATCACTTCCACCTTTATAAATCCATACATATAAAGCCCATAATAAAGCAATTGGTACAATTGAGCCAATTAACCCAATTAATCCACCTTCTAAGAAGAAAGGCCAACGAATATAAGCTTTTGTCGCTCCTACTAATTGCATAATTTCAATTTCTGTTCTACGAGCATGAATCGTTGCACGAATTGTATTAGAAATTAAGAAAAGAGCAATAATAATTAATACAGCAATAACTCCTATTCCTACATTTCGAGCTGTTGCAATAACTTTAAATAACGTATCCGCACGAGCTCCACCATAGTTTACACGAGCTACGTATTCCATTTTTTCAATCGTAGTGGCAACTTCTTTTGTTTGCTTTGGATTTTTTGTACTTACATCAAATGCATTTCTTAAAGGATTACTATCATTTTTAAACAACTCAAATTCTTGAGCAACACTCTTTGTAATATCCTCTAACTCCTCATCTTTTGAACGGAATTTTACTGTAGAAACTGCTTCTAATGCTTCAATTGCAGCTCTTAATTCTTCAGTTTTTGTTTCATCTGCTGCTAAATCAATATAAACTCGTACATTCACGTCTTGCTCAATATCTGTCGCAATTTTATTCATATTAAATAATAACGAAACAAAAACTCCTACTAATAATAATACCATTGATACTGCAGAAATCGCTCCAAAAGTTGACCAACCATTTCTGAATAAGCTTTTAACCGCATCACGAATATGACGCAACATAGTTCTAATCTTCATATCCGTACTCCCCTTCCTCTTGGTCACGGACAATGCGTCCCATTTCAATTGCCAAAACTCGATGTTTCTTTTCATTTACAATTTGGCTATTATGAGTTGCCATTACAATGGTTGTCCCTTGTTGATTAATTCTTTCTAAAATATCCATAATTTCCATAGAAGTTTCTGGATCTAAGTTACCTGTTGGCTCATCAGCAATTAATACAGCTGGAGTATTTACAATCGCTCTTGCAATTGCAACACGTTGTTGTTCTCCCCCTGATAACTGATCCGGGAACATAGTCATACGGTGTTTTAAGTTTACTAATGCTAATACTTCTTCAACTCGACGTTGAATCTCTTTTGGTGCTTTTTCAATTACTTCCATCGCATATGCAACATTTTCATATACGGTTAAACGTGGTAATAATTTAAAATCTTGGAAAACTACGCCTACATAACGTCTTAAATGAGGAATTTCACGTTCTCTCATTTTCGTTAAATCATATTTTCCAACGGTAATTCTTCCTTTGGTAGCTTTTTCTTGACGATACATCATTTTAATAAATGTAGATTTTCCTGCACCTGATGGGCCTACAACATATACAAATTCTCCGTCTTGAATTCTTACAGATAAATTATTAACGGCTAAAATACCTTTTCCATATTTCTTTGAAACATTCATCATTTCAATCATTTGCTCACCAGCTTTCTCTAATCATAGTATATGTCTTATCCATTATACCATTTTTCAGATGACATTCTATTGACAGCATATTACAAAAATATGTCAATTTAACACTGCGAGGTTATTCTACTATAGTGAAACTTGATGATAAAGTTGTGTCAGATATAATAATAAATATTGCAAGTTCTCCTCTTTTATTAGATGAGGAGATAAAAACTTTTCATCCACACAAAACGAAGATAAAGTTTGATTTCTAAAATGATGTAATAATGGTTTAAAAGGATGATCATAATGATCATTTAACATCCCACGTTCAAAAGCAGTTAATATAATTCCAATTCTTACTAATGGAATCCCTACCCCTTCTAACAGGTGTTGAAATATTCTCAATGTAATTTCAAACTCATTAAAAGAAGTCTTACCAAAATATTCAACTATTAATTCCTGCCATTTGATTAATAATTCTCTTGAAGTAATTTCTCCATCAATCCACTTTTCCTCCAATTCATACCCTATCATATCAATTAAAAACAATTGAAAGACATTAATATTGGATAATGAGATAGGATTTCTTCTAATTGCTAAATAATTTTTTAATAAAATATTATAAATTTCTTCAGCACTCCCTATTCCCACAAAAAATTTTTCAATCATCTTAGAAAAATCAATAGAAATAATAGGTATGAGAGTAGCATAACAACTAAAAGCTTGTTTTTCGTAACTTTTAGATTCTTCTGTTTGTTCATTTTTTAATGGTTTTTCTAAAATTTTAGAATAAACTTCACCTAATAAGGTTAAAAATTCAAATAAAGAAACTGAAAAAGAGTGATATGGGGATAAATTAATAAGGAATTTTTGATTGATTTTGATAATCTTTGCTTTTTGAGTAAATTCTACTTTAACGTTACAAGAATGGATTAAACTACTAAATTGATTTAAAAAGAAATTAAAGAAATAGAACGCTTGTTGCTCTGTAATTCTCAAATCAGAGACACTTGCATTTGTTGGAATTGTTTGAGATAAAAGATAGGATTGATAAAAACGGATGATTTTTTCACGATATTTTTTTAATTGTCCACAACACGAGTATACAAATTCCTCGCCATACATATTCGTTAAAAAATCTTTATATTTAGGAGATTGAAGTTGAAATTTTTCTACAAAATAATTGGAATAAAACAATCTGAGACGATCTAAATCTTGCTCGAACGATTCCTCGAATTGATTTGAGTTTAAAGACTCCTGCCATTTGTCTTTTAATTCATCTTGTACTACGTTATAACTTTTCCCGAAAAATTTCTCAGCATATTTATCTTTTAAATAATAATCGGAAATTTTTTGAATCTTCCTTTGTTCATTAGGAGTTAACTCGTCTAAATGATTCATAAAATACTGATAAATCATCAATGAACTTTGAGATCTCATATACTTATCCATAAACTCAAATCGAATAATATGAATATCATGATTCCTTTGATATTTATCCAAGCTCTCATACGATTGAATTAATTCTTCAATCATATCCATTGTATCCAATAATCCACGAAGTTCACTAACTGCATATTGCATTCCCAAAAACCCCCTTTTTTATCTTATTTTTATTTTACTGCTTCCATCCTTTTAAAACAATTATTTTTTCTATTTTTTCGTACTTTTTTCCGAAAAAATAAAGTTGTTTAGATATGACCCCAAACAACTTTATTTTAATCATTATTCTTAGTAGCATTAGCCATGAGATTCACCTACGAAGCTACTGGCGTCCTCTAGAAACTTTGAGACCCAGGCTCAAAGTTTAGCCATGAAATTCGCCTAGCGAAGCAGCTGGCGTCCTCCTACTACTATATTAAAAAGTCACTGTTTTATACGTACCCTCATTCGATTTCCGTTCAAATAAAAATGACTTTTTATAGTAGTATTAGTGATAGAAACCACGAGATGTGGTTTCTATCACAGGAAACTTTGAGACCTTAGGCTCAAAGTTTAGCCATGAGATTCGCAAAGCGAAGCTGCTGGCGTCTTCTTTCTACTATTTAAAAAGTCAATTTTTATTCCGTTTCGCCGGATAGTGTCCATTTTAAGTACGCATCCATAAATGGATCTAAATCTCCATCCATGACAGCACCAATATTTCCTGTCTCATGACCAGAACGCAAATCCTTCACTAATGAATACGGATGGAAAACATAATTCCGAATTTGAGAACCCCAAGCAATATCTTTTTGTTCGCCACGAATTTCAGCTAATTCAGCTGCTTTCTTCTCTTCTTCTAATTGATATAATTTTGTTTTTAACATCGCCATCGCTTGATCCTTATTTTTAAATTGCGAACGCTGCGCCTGACTTTGAGTTACAATCCCAGTCGGAATATGTGTAATACGAACAGCTGATGAAGTTTTATTAATATGTTGCCCACCAGCACCACTCGCACGATATACATCAATTTTCAAATCATCTGGATTAATTTCAATATCAATATCGCCTTCTAATTGAGGCATAATATCAATGGAACAAAACGAAGTATGGCGTTTTCCGGCAGCATCAAATGGAGAAATTCTCACTAAACGATGCACCCCTTTTTCGCTCTTTAAATAACCATAAGCATTTAATCCTTCAATAGATAAAGTAACAGACTTAATACCCGCTTCTTCTCCATCTTGATAATCGACTGTTTCGATGCGGTATCCATGTTGTTCAGCCCATCGTGTATACATTCTTAACAACATACTTCCCCAGTCTTGCGATTCTGTCCCACCAGCTCCTGGATGAATTTCTAAAATCGCACTACATTTATCATGAGGCCCACTTAGTAACATACTCAATTCATATTTTTCTAGTTCTTTTTCTACACTATGAACACGTTCCACTAATTCATCATGAATTTCTTCTTCGGGATCTTCCTTATACATTTCAAATAATAGTTCCACTTCTTCTACTTGCAATTCTAATTGATGAAAGGTATCATATACAGCTTTTAATTCATTACTTTTTTGAATGACCATTTGTGCTTTTTCATTATCATCCCAAAATCCAGGTTCAGACATTTGTTGCTCATAAGAAGCAATGTCTTCTTCTAAATGATCTAAGTCAAAGAGACCCCCTATAACTTGTCATTTGCGTACTCATTTTTTCTAATGCATTTCTGATTTCACTAATTTCCATACCATTCTCCTATCTCATTGTAAAAAGGTAGGCTGGACTTTTGCCCAGCCTACTTCTTATTATGCTTGTTCTGGTTCCTCAGTTGGACGATCATGCCCTTGAGCAATCACACTTCTAGCACCTTGTACTTGTTCACGTTGTAAGTTTTGACGAATTTGAGATTTCATCAAGATACGAGTCACATCATAATCAATAGCCGCAATCATTTGTTGGAAACGATTGAAACCTTCTGTTTGATATTCTGTTAATGGGTCGATTTGTGCATATCCACGTAAACCTACACCCTCACGTAATTGATCCATATCATCGATATGATCCGTCCATTTACGGTCAACTACTCGTAAAATAACAACTTTTTCAAACTCAAGCATTTGAGAATCCCCATTTAATTGCTCTTGTTTTTCTTTGTAAATTTCCATTGCTTTCTCATTCAATAGACCTTCGATTTCTGAAGGAGTTTTTCCTTTTAAGTCAGATAATGAAATATCGTCTGGATGACAAATTGCATTAGCTGCGAAATCTACTAAGCTTTCTAAATCCCAAGTTTTCTTTTCACCTAATGTATGATTTTCTACCATACGGTGAATTGTTCTACGAATCATTGATTTTGTTACTTTTTCTAATGAATTTTCTTCATTAATAATTTGTAATCTTTGTGAATAAATGATTTCACGTTGTTCACGCATGACTTCGTCATATTGTAATACGTTTTTACGTGTATCATAGTTATTTCCTTCAACACGTTTTTGAGAAGATTCAACTTGACGTGATAACATTTTACTTTGGATGAAATTGTCGTCTCCATTTTCGTCAATATTTAATCTTTCCCAGATTGCTTGCATTCTTTCTCCACCGAAACGTTTCATTAAGTCATCTTCTAATGATAAGTAGAATTGAGTCGCACCTGGATCTCCTTGACGTCCAGAACGTCCACGTAACTGATTATCGATACGACGACTTTCATGACGTTCTGTTCCGATAACACATAAACCACCTAATTCTTTAACACCTTTACCTAACTTAATGTCTGTACCACGACCTGCCATGTTTGTTGCAATTGTAACGGCACCACGTTGTCCAGCCATCATAACGATTTCTGCTTCTTTAAAGTGGTTTTTAGCATTTAATACTTCGTGAGGAATTCCTTCTTGATGTAACATTTGTGAGATTAACTCACTTGTTTCAACTGCTACTGTACCAACAAGAATTGGTTGTCCTTTTTCATGACGTTCTTTAATATCACGAACGACTGCTTTAAATTTACTCTTCAATGATGGATAAATTACATCATGAGCATCGATACGTTGAATTGGACGGTTCGTTGGAATACTAATAACATTCATATTATAAATTTCACGGAATTCTTCTTCTTCTGTTTTAGCTGTCCCTGTCATACCAGATAATTTACGATACATACGGAAGAAGTTTTGGTAAGTAATTGTCGCCATTGTTTTAGATTCATTTTCAACTTCTACACCTTCTTTAGCTTCAATCGCTTGGTGTAAACCATCTGAATAACGACGACCTTCCATAATACGACCTGTAAATCCATCTACGATTTTTACTTGCCCTTCATCTACTACATAATCAATATCTCGAATCATAATGTAGTTTGCACGTAATGCTTGGTCAATGTGGTGAACTAACGCTGAATTATCTATATCATATAAGTTTGGTAAACGGAAAGTTTGTTCCGCTTTATTAATCCCTTCATCTGTTAATGAAATAGATTTAGAAGTTAGATCAATAGTGTAGTCTTCATCTTCTTTCAATGCTTTAACAAAGAAATCTGCACGTTGGTATAAAACTGTAGATTTTTCAGCTTGACCTGAAATAATCAATGGTGTACGAGCTTCGTCAATTAAAATTGAGTCTGTTTCGTCAACTACCGCATAGTTTAATGGACGTTGTACCATTTGTGATTTATACACCACCATGTTATCACGTAAGTAGTCAAATCCTAATTCACTGTTTGTACTATATGTGATATCTGCGTAATAAGCTGCGCGTTTTTCTTCTGGTGATTGTCCAGTTAAGTTTACCCCTACACTTAATCCTAGGAAATTATATAATTCTCCCATTTCTTTCGCGTCACGTGTAGATAAGTATTCATTAACTGTTACTACGTGTACACCATCCCCTGAAAGTGCATTTAAATATACTGGCATTGTTGCTGTTAAAGTTTTACCTTCCCCTGTACGCATCTCCGCAATATTCCCATTATGTAGAGTAATTCCTCCCATAATTTGAACTTTATAAGGGAATAAACCTAGTACACGTTTAGCACCCTCACGTACTAAAGCGAACGCTTCTGGTAATAATTTATCTAATGATTCTCCTGAAGCATATCTTGCTTTAAACTCTTCTGTTTTTACTGGAAAGTCTGCATCACTTAATGCTTCCATTTTACTTTCCAAACTAATTACTTTATCCGCTAATTTTTCAAGTTTACGAACTTCGCGTTTGTTATTTTCAACTAATTGCTTTAAAAAATTTGCCATTCTATGACTCCTTTATTTTATTCTTTCCTAATCATCTATCTTGCAAATGAGTATACCAATTGCATCTTATTCATTTTACCATCATTATTCAAAATAGAAAAGAAAAAAAGGCAGAGTTGGAAAAAATTTTCCAACTCTGCCTTAAAAAGAAGGTATTTTTTATGCATTTGTTTCAATTAAGCCATATTTTCCATCTTTACGACGATATACAATATGAGTTTCATTTGTTTCAGCATCTTGATAGATAAAGAAATTATGTCCTAACATATTCATTTGTAAAACTGCTTCTTCACTATCCATTGGTTTTAAATCTACTCGTTTTGTACGTACAATTTCTAATACTGATTCATCTTCGTCAACCGGTTCTGGTACAACTGGTGCAACAGGAATATCAAATCCTTTTTCACGAGATTTACGATTAATTTTTGTTTTATATTTACGAACTTGTCTTTCTAATTTATCAATTACTAAGTCGATACTACCGTATAGGTCTCCAGAAGTTTCTTCTGCACGTAAGACTAAGTATGGAAGAGGAATTGTTACTTCAACTTTTGCTGTTTTTTCGGTATATACTTTCAAGTTAACATGTACGGTTGCATTTGCAACATCCCCGAAGTATTTTTCTAATTTTGAAAGTTTCTTTTCCGCATAGTTACGAATTGCTTCTGTAACTTCAATGTTTTCTCCGCGAATATTATATTTGAACATAATAATCTCCCCTTTCATCTGGCTTTGCCAGACTGAAGAAATCTCTTAAGGACCACTCTTAAGAATCCCTTCTTTTGATTTCTTTCTATGCTTAAATTATAAACCTTTTTCTATTTTTTTACAACCGTTTTCAAATTTCTTTAAAGAATCATAAACATTTATTTGAACATTTTTTAAAATATAGAAAAATTAGTCGAAATAACATTTAGTTTTTAAAAAAATACATGATTTATTTTGTTAACTTTTTCTCAATGCTCGAATAAATTCATTGTAAAACAAGAAATAAACTGATTACTTCTATTGACAGAAACCGTTCTCAGTATTACATTGAAGATATCTTATAACACAAAGGAGTGTTGTTTTATGGAAAAAGTTTTTGCAAGTCCTTCTCGTTATGTTCAAGGAAAAGATGTGTTTAAAACAGGTCTTTCCCATGTTTTAGCTTTAGGAAATCGACTACTTCTTCTATGTGACCCAATCGTTTATGATTTAGTCGGAAAAGAATTAGAAGAAAATTTTGTTGCTGCTGGAGCAACTGTTTATCATGAAAGCTTCAATGGTGAAGCTTCGAACAAAGAAGTTAGTCGTGTAGCTGACATTGTTAAAGAACATGAATTAACAGTGGTTGTTGGTTTAGGCGGCGGTAAAACAATTGATACTGCTAAAGCAATCGCAGATGACTGTCAATGTCCTGTAGCTATTTTACCAACAGTTGCTTCTACAGATGCTCCAACTTCTGCTTTATCTGTTATTTATTCTCCAGAAGGAGTATTTGAACGTTATCGTTTCTATACAAAAAATCCAGAATTAGTTTTAATTGATACAAATGTTATCGCTCATTCTCCTGTTCGTTTACTTGTTTCAGGAATTGCAGATGCTCTTGCTACTTGGGTTGAAGCTCGTGCAGTGATCGAAGCTCAAGGAAAAACAATGGTAGGAGATACTCCAACAATCGCTTCAGAAGCTATTGCTCGTGCTTGCGAATCTACTTTATTTGAAAATGGTCTTCAAGCATTAGCTTCAGCAAATGCAAAAGTAGTAACTCCTGCTTTAGAAGCTGTTGTTGAAGCAAACACATTATTAAGTGGTATTGGTTTTGAATCTGCTGGTTTAGCTGCTGCTCACGCCATCCATAATGGATTTACAGCATTACATGGAGATATCCATACTCTAACTCATGGTGAAAAAGTAGCTTATGGTACATTAACACAACTTTTATTAGAAAATCGTCCTAAAGAAGAATTAGATAAATATATTACATTCTACAAAGAATTAGGCTTACCAACTACATTAAAAGAAGTAAAATTAGATACTGTACCATATGAAGATTTACTAAAAATCGGTCGTTTAGCTACACAAGATGGCGAAACAATCCATCAAATGGTTGTTCAATATACTGCTGAAGATGTAGCCAATGCTCTAATCGCTCTTGATCATTACGTGACAACTCGATTTTAATTTTTAAAGAATACATTTTATTCAAAAAATAATACCAATCAGCTCAAGCAGATAACTGCTTCTGCTGAATTTTTTGTATATTTCCTAAATAATTCATAACCCCTATATAAATACTTCATTAAACACAGTATAATATAGGTAAAAAATTCATCTAAATTCATTTGAATCATTAAAATTGAACGGAGGGTTATTATGTTAAAAAAAATTATTGCTTCTACTAGTTTGTTATTATATCTATTACTACCTTTTTTCAATATCCAAATGATGAATATATTTTATCCTAACTTTTCAAGAAATAATCATACTGCTTTTTTAGGAATATTCATTCTATTTATCTTAAATATTGTATTAACAATTTTAGTCATTACTCTATCAATCAAAACTAATATACTGAAATCTCGTATGATAACAGTTGGAATCTATCTTTTTATAGGATTTCTCCTTCTTGTTTTGATTATTGGAATCCCAAAGAGCTTACAATTTTTTATTCTTACCCAATTAATTACATCCCTTTTTTCATTTGCTTTTGTTTTCGGGGTAGTTATTTCTTTAACTGTTTTATCAAAATTTTAAACAATATCTATATTAAAGTTTAAAAGGAATTAAGTAGCTTTAATGACTTAATTCCTTTTTTATTTCATCATATTATCGAAACACCGTAAACAATTTAACGTCTTCTATCCCTTTATCCTGTAATAACTTAGCAGCTAGTCGAATGGTTTTCCCAGTCGTATAAATATCATCAAACAATAAAATTTTATTGGGTAACGGTATCTCTTCTTTCAATACAAAAGGTTGTTGGAGTTTCATTCTCTCTTCTCTTGTCTTTTCAGATTGTTTTTTTCCTTTTCCAATATGTTGAAAGAGTTGCTGATATGGAATTTTTGAGAGTTCTAAAAGATATTCAACCGATTCAAATTCTCTTTTTTCTAAACTTTGTTTAGACGTTGGGAGTGGACAAATCGTATACCCTTGCTTTAAATATCTCTTCAATCTCTTTTTTAAATCTTCTTGTATTAAAAAGGCTACAGCACAATCTCCTATAAATTTATATCGTTCCATAAATTCTTTTGCCTGTTCTTCATAAACATATAATGCTTGATTCATGGGGAAATAAGAATCTATCTCTTTCCAACGAATACAGTCATAACAGAATGCCGCATCCTCCATTAAGCGCCCACATCCCGGACAAATTGGTTCCTTTTCTAATGAGTGAAATAACTGTTGACACTCCCTACAAATCGGTCTTGAATTCCATAGAAATAAAGAACTAATTCCTGAATCTGCTGTTACATCATTTCCACACCATACACAACGCATTTTAGTCACCTTCAATTAATCCTCTTTTTCTAGCTTCTTCATTCAATGATTCGATTTCTTTCTTAGCTTGTTTCATTGCTCGACTCATTCCTTCATAAAAATAGACAACTTCTCCTCCTGGATGATCCACACTTCTGCCTGCTCTCCCAGCAATTTGCACTAAAACTTCCCTTGTAAAAATCTCTTCTTGAGCTTCTATTACCGCTACATCAATACCATAAAAAGTAACGCCTCTTTCAAGAATCGTTGTTGTAATTAAAAAATCTAACTTTCCTTCTCTCATCTGTTGTATTCTTTCTTGTCGCTGTTCCTCTTGAGAGGAAACACTGGAAAAACTTGCATTCGGAAAAGCTAGACCCATCATTTCTTCCACTGCAGAAATTTCTTGAATCGTTGACACAAATACTAAAAACGGAGTTTTTTCATCAATTCGCTTCTTCATCCAGAAATACAACTCTTGCGGAATTTTTTTCTTTTCTAAAGCTCTATTCCAATTTCGTAATTCCTTAAACAGAGGTACAACAAGAGGTTGCCGATGGAATCTTGCTGGTAATAAAGAATACGATAGTTGATGATGTTGAATTTGGTACAATTCCAACTTCGAAGGTGTAGCTGTCATAAAGACCAGCCTTCCCATGGATTTAACTGCACGATGGACGGCAAATTGTAACATGTCACTATTGGAATAAGGAAAGGCATCTACTTCATCTACAATTAGTACATCAAATGCATGATAAAATCGTAACATTTGATGAGTCGTTGCAATGGTAATCGGTGTTCTTTTATACGCCACATCCGTTAATCCATGTAAAACAATTACTTCTTCTAAAGGAAAGGCTTCTTTAATTCTGGGAGCTAATTCGTTACAAACATCAATTCTTGGAGCTGCTAAACCAACTCTTCCTCCCTTTTCTAATACAGTTCGTATTAATTCAAAAATCATTTCCGTTTTCCCTGCTCCAGTTACAGCCCATACTAAATGCTCCTTATCTGTTACTTCAACTAATTCTTGCGAAAGTTTTTCCTGTTCTTTAGACATTGTATGCTTATAATATATCTGAACAGAATGTGGTGAAAATGCCGGAGTTTTCTCCTCAACAGCAACTAGCACACAACATTCTTTAACTTTCCCCATATTCAAGCATTTTAAACAATAATGACACTTTTTATTGCATATAATACATGGCCCTACTGCAAAGTCTTCCATATTTTTATTACCACAACGATTGCAAACAAAGTTCCCTTTTTCTGTATTGAATCCCGGCAATACTTCTCCCATCTTTTCCAGTCTATAATCTCTTTGTGACTGAAATCTAACTTGAATTCTACCCTGTTCTTCCATAACCACCCCTCCAATCTTTATATACGAAAAAAACAGCGAAAAAATTCGCTGCTACGATAAAAGTATATAAAAAAACAAACATCCCATTTGGGATGTTTGCTTTATATACGATTAAATTCATTCAAGATGAAGATTATTTAGAAGCGACACCTTTATCAGCTACTAACTCAATTTCTTCCCATCCAGTTCCTTTATCTGGAGTGATATTAACTTTCTTAACACGTTTATTAACGGCTGTTAATTCAAATGTATTGAAACGAGGAATTGCAAATGGGTTTTCTTGAACGTATTGTTGCCATTCTAAGAATAATTGTTTTTTAACATTTTCATCGAATGTTTCATTTGAAGAGATACGTTCTAATAATGCTGTATGTTTAGGTTCTACAAAGTGACCAAAGTTGAAGGCAGCTTTAGGTCCATATAATCCATCTGGAGATGGGTTATAACCGATTGTAAATCCACCTGTCCACATATCGAAATCATCAGCATATTTTTGTAGTTTTTCAGCATAAGTTTGGAAGTCTAATGTACGACCATTTAATAATTGTACATTTAATCCAACTTCTTTCCACCATGTCATGTATTGTTGTAATACTGCTTCAGCAGTTTCACTACCTTTAGCAGCTAAGAAGTTAATCACTAATGGTTTTCCTTCTTTATCTTCTACAAGTCCATCGCCATCAACATCTTTATAGCCAGCTTCTTTTAAGATTTCTTTTGCTTTTTCAGGGTTGTATTCAAATCCAGGTACAACGTCTTTTCCTACATATACGCCTTTAAAGAATGGTGATAATAATGTATTAGCACGAACTGATAAACCATGGTAAGTATCTTTACCGATAGTATCATTATCGATTGCATAAGCAACTGCCTTACGTAATGCAACATCATTCATTTTCTTTGAAGGATCAATTACGTGTTCCCCTTTAGCAGCATCAAAATGTCCAACATTGAAACCAGTATAACTAATTGAGTTTGTCATTAATCCTAATAATGAAATATTGTCAAGATCTTTAAATGTTTCATATTGATCAGAAGGCATTCCACTAACGTAATCATAGTGACCAGCTTTTAATTCTGAAACAATTTGTTCACTACTTACAACGTCTAATTTTACATCAATTTTTGGTTGACCTTTATAGTAGTATGGGTTTTTCTCAAAGCTTACTGATTCACCTGGTACAATATTTTTGATTACGAATGGACCGCTACCAACAACTGTTGTACGAGAGTAATCTGATGTAATCATATCTTGATAGCTCATATCTTTAAAGATATGTTTTGGAATTACTAGAGCATTAATCGCTTGTCCCCCAAGTTCAAGTGCTGGATAAACTTCTTTTAAATGGATTTTTACAGTTTGATCATCGATTTTTTCTAAACCTGAAATAGATGATGCTTTTCCTTCGTGGAATTCTTCTACTCCTTCAACATTTAAAAAATCTTCAGAGAAACGAACCCCTTCATAATCTTTACGACTAATCACTTCATAAGTGAAAATATAGTCATCAATGTTTAAAGGTTGTCCGTCTGACCATTTATAGTCACTTTTTTTCAAATGCACTGTAAATGTTTTATTTTCGATGTCTAATTTGTAATCAGCCATCCCTCTACTATTATCGATTTTTTGGTTTGCATCATATTCAAATAAGCTTGAATATGCCATATCTACAACTGCACCGTCACCAGAGTCGATATATAAAACAGGGTTAAATAATCCCTTAAATGGTGAGTTAGATACTTGTGCCACATTTAGTGTTCCACCACTAATTGGTGTACCTTCGTTTACCACCTCTGTTTTAAATCCATCTTCAACAGGTGCTTGTACTGATGAAGAAGATTGTTGTTTGTTACCACACGCAGCTAATGCTAATGCAGCAGTAATACTAAGAAATCCTGTATATAATTTCTTATTATTCATATTATCCCCTCCTAAGTTAAAAAACTAATGAATGTTTCGATACTAACACTGTTTACGATGTATTTCAATATTTATTTCATTTTCTAACATTTTTTTCATCTACTTTTAATGAACTTTCTATATCTATATGTTATAATTATAACCTTTTATAGTTATAGAAAATTTTTATAAAAAAAAACGAGCCTGAGCTCGTTTTTTTCTTATGCTTGTTGACTAACAATATAGTTCACAGCATCTCCAATTGTAACAATTTGTTCCGCATCTTCATCAGAAATCTGAATTCCGAATGCATCTTCTAATTCCATGACTAATTCAACAACATCTAATGAATCAGCACCTAAGTCTTCTTGGAATGTTGTATCTTTTGTAATTTTTAATACATCGACACTAAAACGTTCCGAAATTAATTGAATTACCTTGTCTAATACTTCTTGCTCTGACATTTGTATTCCTCCTTGTCTAAGCGATTTCTCCCTACACTCCTAATGGATATACTCTTATTTTACTCAAATTTGGCTTTATTGTCTATCATTTCTTTTGAAAGCACTTTAATTTATATAGTACTATGATAAACTGTTTTTCCAGATTTCAGCTTGTTCTTTTGTAGTTAGTACAAAATGTCCTGGAGTAATTTCTAACATTTCTTCTGGTTCATTTTGAACGGTTGGCTGATAAATCACTCTTTTACGATTTCTTTCATATTGAGGATCTGGTAAAGGAATTGCTGATAATAAACTCTTCGTATACGGATGGAATGGTTGATGATAAACAGCATCAGCAGTTCCCAATTCTACGATTTTTCCTTGGTACATCACTGCAATACGATCACTGATGTATTTTACCATCGATAAATCATGCGCAATAAATAAATACGTTAATTGTTGCTCTTTTTGCAATTTTTTTAATAAATTAACGATTTGTGCTTGAATCGATACATCTAATGCTGAAATTGGCTCATCACAGACAATAAAACGAGGATTTACTGCTAGGGCTCTTGCAATCCCGATTCTTTGACGTTGACCACCAGAAAACTCATGTGGGTAACGATTGGCATGTTCTGGATTCAATCCTACCATTTTCAACAATTCGTTTACTTTTACATCTCTTTCTGCACGAGTTTTAACGATACCGTGGATATCCATTCCTTCAGCAATAATATCTCTAACTTTCATTCTTCCATTTAAAGAAGCATATGGATCTTGGAAAATCATTTGTGCCTGTTTTCTAAAATCTTTCAAGTCTTTTGTTTTTGTTGGAATTTCTTTTCCATCAAATAAAATTTGTCCATCTGTTGCATCATTCAATCGCAAAATCGAACGACCTGTTGTAGACTTTCCGGAACCTGATTCTCCAACAAGACCGAAAGTCTCACCTTCAAAAATTTCAAAACTAATATCATCGACTGCTTTTACAACTTGTTTCGAAGAAGAACCAAAGTAACACTTTAAGCCTTTAACTTCGACTAATTTACGTTTACTCATTTGTCACTCTCCTACTTTCAAATTGTGCCCAGCGTTTTTGAATTTCTTCCGGTGGCTCTACTTTTGGAGCACGTTCATCTAATAACCATGTTGCTGCAGCATGTGTATTCGATACAGCAAACATTGGTGGCATTTCTTCAAAATCAATATCTAATGCATAATCGCTTCTTAGAGCAAATGCATCTCCTTTTGGAGGATTTAATAAATCTGGTGGTGTTCCAGGAATCGTATATAAGGATCCTTCTTCTTCTAAAGAAGGCATTGAGCATAATAATCCCCATGAATATGGATGTCTTGGATTGTAAAAAATTTCATCGACTAGTCCATATTCCACAATCTTCCCAGCATACATTACAGCCACTCTATCTGCAACATTAGCTACAACACCTAAATCATGCGTAATAAAAATAATAGAAGTGCCCTGCTTTTGTTGAATTTCTTTTAATAATTCTAAAATTTGTGCTTGAATCGTTACATCCAATGCAGTCGTTGGTTCGTCCGCAATTAAAATATCTGGATTACATGCTAATGCAATCGCAATAACGATTCTTTGTCTTTGTCCACCAGAAAATTGATGCGGATAATCATTCACTCTTTTTTCTGCATTTGGAATTCCGACTTGTTCTAATAATTGAACGGCTTGTTGCAAGGCTTCTTTTTTCGATAATTTTAAATGCTTGATCATTGATTCCGCCACTTGCATACCAACTTTCATCGTTGGGTCTAATGACGTCATTGGATCTTGGAAAATCATCGCAATTTTCTTCCCACGAATTTGTTGCATTTCAGTTTCTGATTTTTCTAAAATATTTTCTTGTTCGAAAATAATTTCTCCATTTTCAACTAAAGCATTGGCAGATAATAATTGCATAATGGATCTAGTCGTAACAGATTTACCTGAACCAGACTCACCAACAATCGCTAAAGTTTCTCCTTTTTTCAAGTCAAAATCTATCCCTCGAACCGCTTGAACTTTTCCATCAAATGTTTGAAAGGATACTTGTAAATTTTTTACACTTAAAATTGTTTCACTCATACATTTCTCCTATTCTTTCATTTTTGGATCAAAGGCATCTCTTAATCCATCTGCTAATAAATTAAAACTAATCATTAAAATACATAATACAATTGCCGGGAACCACATTAAGTGTGGTAAAAATCTAAATGTTTTATACCCATCATTAATAAGCGAACCTAATGAAGCATTTGGTACTGGAACCCCAATTCCTAAGAAACTTAAAAATGCTTCAAAGAAAATTGCTGAAGGAATTGAAAACATCGTTTGAATAATAATAATTCCAGCAATATTGGGTAATAGGTGTTTCAATGCAATTTTCCAAAAACTTTGTCCTAATGATTTAGACGCTAGGACATATTCTAAATTTTTTAATTTTAATGTTTGTGCACGAACTACACGAGCCATTGTTAACCAACTCGTAACCCCAATGGCTAAAATAATCGTACCGACACCTGGTTGTAAAAATAACAACATTAACACTAAGATAACTAAGTTTGGAATAGCTGTCATAATTTCTAAAATACGTTGCATCACTGTGTCTACACGACCACCAAACCAACCAGAAATCAAGCCATATAATACTCCTACTGTTAAATCAAAAAGTGCTGCAGCAAAGGCAATTAATAATGATAATCTTGTTCCATATAAAATTCGAGATAATAAATCTCTCCCTAAACCATCTGTTCCTAAATAGTAATAAGTCCCTTCAGGAACTCCTGCTTGAGCATATGCATCTACTCCCGCTCTCATCCCTTTAAAAATACCAGGAATTTTAGCTGGTAAATTCGCAAATTGAACATTTTGTTCCAATGGATCATGCGGACTAATAAAAGGGGCTAATAAAGCAAGAATGATAAAGAGAACTACAATTCCTAACGATACAACAGCTCCCTTATTTTTTTTCAATCGTCTCCAAGCATCTTGTAAAAAACTTTGAGGAGGAAGTGAAATATTTTCCACTTGTTCAAAAGACGATGCTACACGTTTAAATGCTACTTTTTCTGTCATTATGAAGCTTCTCCTCCTTGTGTTAAACGAATTCTAGGATCAATAAATCCATACAATAAATCTACAATTAAAATGGTCACAACAAGTAAAAATGAATACATCATTGTCACACCCATAATCGTTGGATAATCATTTGTTAAAATGGATTTAACAAATTGCTCCCCAATACCAGGAATGGCAAATATATTTTCAATAACCATTGAACCTGTCATTAAACCAACTAACATTGGACCAGCAATGGTCACTAAAGGAATCAACGCATTACGTACCCCATGTTTCATGACCACTTCCATACGGCTCAAACCTTTTGCACGTGCTAATTCCATATAATCAGACTGTAACACTTCAACCATTTCTGTACGAATAAAACGAGCAGAATCCGCTACTGGAGAAATGGATAAGGCTAAAGTTGGTAGAATCGAAGAAATAAACCCTTGATTCCATAATGCAATTGGTAAAATCGGAAAAATAACGCCGAATACTAATTGTAAAACAACTGCAAATACAAAACTTGGCACTGAACGTCCAATAATCGCAAAAAAAGTTGCTCCAGTATCCACAATCGTATTTTGTTTCATGGCTGCCACTAATCCAAGCAATGTCCCCATTCCCATACCGAAAATCAATGCTTGTAGCCCAATTTGGAACGACGGGCCTACACGGCTAGATAATAAATTTAAAACCGTTGAATTATATTGGAAAGACATTCCTAAATCTAATCGAACTAAACCACCTAGATAAATGAAATATTGCATCCAAACTGGTTTATCCAACCCATATTTTGCATTCATAATTTGTAATTGAGCATCTGTTAAATTTTCTTCATTCGCATATGGCGAACCCGGTAATAATTTCATTAAGAAAAACGTGATTGTCGCAATTAAAAACAATGTAACAATCATGTAGAAAATCCGTTTTAAAATATATTTCGTATATTGATTCATGTACTTCCTCCTGAAAATACTCTTCACTTTTTAATAAAGAATGTTTTATCTATCATACTATTTTTAGCTTTTATAATTCAATTATTTTGTTTGAAAAAGTTTAAAAATCTAATGTTCTTAACAAAAAAAGACACATAAAGTGTCCTTTTCAATAAATATATTTTCATTCCATTTAAATTTTTTCAGTTACTTTTAACTTTCCATCTTCCAACACATAAATCTTGTGATAGTCCTCTGGATGTTTCGGTATACGGTGAGAAATTTCAATGAAACTAATTTGTCTGTCTTTTAATAGTTCTCGAATAAAAGTAGTTGTTTCTTCATCAACTGCAGAAGAAAATTCATCTATTAATAATACTTCATAAGAACGAAGCAATAATCGAGCTAAACATAATCGGGCTTTTTCTCCTCCAGATAAATTGTCAACTAAGTTTACAGTTTCATCCAATAAATCATATCGTTCCAATAAATAAGACAAATGCACTTCTTTTAAAATATTTTCCATCTGTTCTATAGAATACTCTTCACCAAGGGTTAGATTAAACGCTAATGAATTCATGAAAATAGTAGATTCTTGCATAAAATAACCAATCTTAGCTTTTTGAAAAGCATTATTCGTCTCAGATGCCTCGACTCCTGCAAAACTTATTTGACCAGATTGTGGATGGATATCTCCATAAATACAATCTAATAAAGTTGTTTTCCCACTTCCTGATGGCCCCATTAATAAAATCCGTTCTCCTCTATTCATCATAAAGTGTAACTCATTTAAAATCGTATGTTCTTTTAATGTCAAATGAATATTCGTTAATTGAATAGGAAAAACTTCTGTGACAAGTACTTCTTCTTCCTTCATCGGTTCAAACTCCAAATATTTATTCATCCGCTGAACCATTGGAATCGTTGTATTCATTTTTTGATAAAAATCCATTGCATTTAATAATGGACTAATAATACGATCACTTGCTAAATAAATTGCCATGACAACAGATAATTTCAAATCACCCTGAATAGAAAAATAAACACCAATTGCTAAAGGAAGAAAAGAACTAATTCCTGATACTAAATTCGCTAATATTTTTGAAAGAAAACGTAAATGATTCATCTGATAATAATCTTCTTCGGTAGCACGAATTTTACTACCCAAATTCGAAATAGCAATCGATTCTACTCGAAAATTTTTAATCACACGTTTATAATCAATAAATTCATGTTGCCTTGCAATATATTGTTGATTATTCTGTGACCACTCTTGTGCCTTAACTTTAATCTTCTTCGTAAACAAATGCGGAATGAGTAAAGGTAAAATTGCAAACGCTAAGAATATAATTGTCATTTTCAGATCTAAAACAGCGATATAAATAAAGGTAAAAAAAGAAAAAGTCAGACAATAGACAAAACTAATAAACGAAACAATTCCTTGTTGTTGAATCACATTCCATTCCGTTAATAAAATGGATTCCACTTCAGTTGGTTCAAAGTCACCTGCATAATAATTCGTAATTAGTTTTTCTTTCGTTTGTATCGACAATAATTTTAATAGTCGTTGTTGAAATTCATCCCAAATAAACACTCCAAAACGAACAAAACCATACCCTAATATCCCAACAATCGAAATAAGTACTAAATCTGAAACATTTTTAGAAGTTCCCACTTCGATTAAATTGGAAATAAAATAAGGAATTACAATCCCATCCAATGCCGTAATACCCATTCCAATAACAATGAGCAAAAGAATTTTCTTTGGAATCGATTGGAATAATTTTAATAAACTCAGCATATTTCATTTCTCCTTTTTTTAAGTATTTTCTACAACTGAATCACTTCATCATATAAATCATTAACTAATGATTCTTCCCTATGAGAAATATGAATCACAGTTCTATCCTCTAGTTGCAATAACTCATGTTCAATTTTTCGATACAAGTCTCTATCTAATGCAGAAATAGCTTCATCAAGAATAATCCATTTTTTATTTTCTAACAAAACTTTTATTAAAATAATTCTTTGAATTTGCCCACCTGAAAGACTTGAATCTTCAGTATATACTTGTTCTAAAGATTCTATCGTTGGAAATCTATCTTGTAATTGAAAACGATAAATCAACTCTAACAATCTTTCATCATCTATTTCTTGGTAAGAAGTTATATTATTCCGTATTGTATCATGGAAAAGTGATACATTTTGAGGGATATAACTTATTTCCTTTTGAAGACTCTCATACGAAATATCTTGAAGTTTTTTATCATTTAAATACACTTCGCCATTAAATGCTGTTAAATTTCCCGTTAAAATAAGTGTTAAGATCGATTTTCCCCCACCACTTTTACCTGTAATTAAATATTTATTTCCTTTTTCAAAAATCATTCTTTTAGAATGAGCAATCATGAAATTTTGAAACGGAATTGAAACTTCTTCAATCCGAATATTCTCTAAATTTTCTAATGATATTTCTTTAGGGTTATCTTTGTTCGATTGCTTCATTAAATTTTCAAAAATGGATTGTACCGATTGGATTTGACTAATTGAACTAGCAATTAAATTAGCAGGCAATGTTAACTCTTGAGAAATGGAAAACATTGAAATCAACACTCCAATTGTCATTTTCTCATGTAACACCTGTATTCCACCTACTAAAAGAATAGCGATTAAAGTCATATAAAAACCAAATCCCACTAATATATCCACTAATGCTACTTGACGTTCTTTTGTTAAAGTATCTGTATTTATTTTCTCATACTTATGAACAGCTACTCCCATAATTGTTCTATAAGAATGACTATTTTTAACTAATAATTTATTTCTTAATAAATCCGATAAATAGGTTATATATTTTTTCTTTGCCAATGAAATCGATTCTTGCTTTCTTTTCAAAGAATTTTTAAACAGTAAAGGAATCAAAATTGGAAGTAACATTGTCAATAAAATTGCGGTAGCAACCCAAATATTCAGATAATACAAAGCAATCGTAGAAAATATAAAAGAAGTCACTCCTTGTATCATAGAAATTTTTGTATCATAATGAAGCTCTTTAACCATTTCAATATCATTTGTTATTTCTGATACTTTTTCACCAACAGATAATTGTTCTTCTTCTTGAAGTGAAATACCTTTTGCAACTGAATAGTTTAAGGATTTGGAATGAAAATAACTCCCTACTTTATTCAAATACAATATATTAAAAACTTTTCTACCATATTCTACGACTAATAAAAGTAAAATAATACCAAGCAAATAAGCAATTTGAGAAAAGAAAGTATAGGTATCTTGATTCGAAACAGCATCAATAACGTCCTTTATTTGATAATTTAACAAGACTGATAGAAACGAAACACCCATCACACAGACAACTGTTAAGGAAAAATATTTTTTCATCAAGCTCCCTCCTTTTTTCAGCATTATTGTTCACTATATCGCAAAGTAGTGTTTTAGTAAATAGTATTCTGACAGGAAACCAAAGGTTTGCTGCCGTCCTCTCTGCTACTATAGCCAAAGTCATTTACGCTTTACGTATTCTACTTCTAAGCGCTATCCCCTTAGATACAACAAGTAATGACTTTTCATAGTAGCAGTAGTATTAGAAGTCGCTCCGACTTCTATTACAGGAAACTTTGAGACCCTAGGCTCAAAGTTTAGCAATGAGACTCGCTTTGCGAGGCTGCTTGCGTCCTTACTGCCACTATAAACAAAGTCATTTACGCTTTTCTTTCCCTCATCACAATGCTTCCATCTTGTATTTCTAAACAATAATCAAATTGTTGCATAAATTCTTCATCATATTGGTGTGTACTATAAACGATTAATTTATTTTCTAACTGTTTCACTACTTCTTCTACTTTCAAGCGATTCTGAGAATCCAACCCAGCAGTCGGTTCATCAAATAATAGAATTTCTCTATCAAAGAATAATAATCTCGCCAAATCAATTCTTCTCTTTTCACCACCCGATGCAGTCGAAAGAATACTATCCAACTCCGTTGACTGATCCGCCCATTTTTCTAATCCAACTTGCTTACATAACTCTTGAAACTGCCCATCTGTAATAGAATTTTGTAAGCTAATATTCTCTTTTAATGATAATTGAAAGAGTGAAGTTTCTTGTCCAATATAAGAAATTTGATGAGAAATCTTTTCTAATTCAGAACTATACAACGATTTCCCATTTTCTAATTGAAATTTCAATGAATGATTTTCAACAGGAATTGACCCAATCAGCGATTTTAAAAAGGTTGATTTTCCACTACCACTTTCACCAATCAAAAGATACTTCTTCCCTTTTTCTAATTGAAGATTCAAATGTTGAAATATTAGTTTTTCATCAAAATTTACCGAAAAATCTTCAAAAATAATTTTCTGGATATTAGATTCTTCTTTTACGACGTTAACTTTTCTTTGATCAATGATTTCAAACACTTTATCTTTCACACTTTTAGCAGCGACTACTTCCGTATAACTCGCTCCAAATCCTTGAATAGGATATGCTACATATTGTGTTAATTGTTTAATTGTAAAAAATACTGCTAAAGTAACCGAATGGTTTAATACAAAATAGCCTCCTAATACCCAAGAGAATACATTTACAAACATTCTCAATCCATAAGAAATTGCATAAACAAATTTATTAGTATGAGTTACGTATACCTTTGCTTCTACTAAATCACGACTTTTACTTCTTAAACGTTTATTAAATAACGGAAAAACATCATATACTTTTAAAGTTGTAAAAGAATCGAATATCTCTGTTAATAACGATAAATACTTTTCATTGATTTGAGATAAATTTAATTTTGCATTTCCTAAAATTTTTCTTGAAAAATATGGCAACGCAAATGGTAACGAACTTAATCCAATCATTAAAATAGCAAACAAAGGACTAATGACTATGGCAGATACGAATCCTAAAATAAATACCCATACATCATTGTACATACTTAACAATTCTTTAATATAATCACTTTCAATAGTTTCTAAATCTTTTGTGTACATATTTAAGTAGTAATCTCTACCTAATTTTTCAAACTCCATAATGGATTGACTTTCAATTGATTCGAGTAAATCTTCTCGAATGTGATACATTAATTCCTGAGTAAGTCTTTCATTTACAACATCTACTGCATAATCTAAATATGAATCAATCAATACATAAACAAAGGATAAAACTGCAATCCATATAAAATTTTCAATTTTACCTTCGGTGATAGTTTCTACTAATAAATTAATAATATAAGCCATAAAAACAACAGATACTGCCCCAAGCATACTAACGAAAGAAAAGGCAATAAATGGTTTCATACTTTTACGAATATAACGATACATTAAATTTCCTCCATAAAAATCTAAAATACAAATATTACTCGATTAAAAAACATGATGTTACCTCCTTCACATTAAATTTTAGAAGATTAAACAACTTCCTATTCAGATTATAGTTTAATTAAAAAACAAAAACAATACGATTAGAAAACTTCTCGATAAAAATCCTACACGAAACACATTTTGACACTGAACAATGACTTTTCATTGTAGGAGTAGCAATGAAACCGAAGGTTTGCTGCCGTCCTTTGCTACTATAGACAAAGTCATTTACGCAAAAATGTAGTGACCCCAAAAAGTTAAACTTTTTGGGGTCACTACAGAAAACATGCTGATATGAAATACTCCACTATTTGTTCTACACATTAAGTCTCAGTGTAATATTTCGTAATAAAAGAAAGTTATTCAGTTACAAAACATATTGTTTAGTTAATCTTTGAATCACATACTCTGACAGATGATGAGTTACCATTACTACAGTAAGCGTGTCATTATCGAACAACAATTTTTCTATTTCTAGTGCAGATTGATTATCTAGCGATGAAGTAATTTCATCTAATAACACGACTTTTTTATTTCTCAACAAACCTCTTGCTAATATTATTTTTTGTTTCTGTCCGCCAGAAATATTTTTTGCTTGATAATCAATAATTGTTTCTAACCCTAGTTCCAAAGAATCAATCCAGTCGCTAAGACCAACCTGTTTTAAAATATTTTCTAATCTATCTTCCTCTATCGATTCATTTAAAATAATATTTTCACGTATCGTTGCATTAAATAAATGTGGATTTTGATCAATGTAGATTATAGAATTATGTAAACTAGTAATGTCTAAGTCTTTATAAGAAATATTATCCCAGTAGATATTACCTTTAGTTGGTTCTAGACGACGATTCATAATATTTAACAGTGTTGATTTCCCTTTTCCTGATTCAGCAGTAATCACTACCTTATCTCCCTTTTTAATTTCCATGTTCATATTTTCTAAAACAACACGTTCAGTATTAGGATAACTAAAATGAATATTTTGCAACCGGATACTATTTGTTAGCTCATTGACGACTTTCCCATCATTTCTTTCACAATTACTTTTTAATTTCTTACTATATTTCTCAAACACAGGTTGAACGGTTTTCAGTTCCGCATAATTAGCATTAAACCCTGTTAGGCTCGAGAAAATTGTTGCAGCGAAAAACTGCACTCCACCTATAGCTCCTATAGGGACATACCCTTCTACATATAAATACCCTGTAAATACCAATAAGATAATTTGACTAAATAAACTTAATCCATTTGTGGCAGATATCATTTTCCCAGAATCAACAGCGTATTGTACCTTTACTTTTTTTAATCTGTACGATCCAAATAAGATTTTATCCTTAAAATAATCTCCTAAATTCATACTTGATAAATCATTAAATCCATGCAGTACATCTGTAAAAGTACTCGTCACCTCATCACTGACTTTGGTCATAATTTCCATACTACTTGTCATTTTGGTGCTAAATTTTTTTGGAACTAACACCATTGCTATAAATAATAACACTATTACGACAATAATTGAATAATGAAAATAAACTATAGCCGATACACTCAAAGCAATCCCCACAGCCTGATTAATCATCATCTCTAAGTTGTTAAAACCGTGTTGATTAATCGTCATGATGTCATTCGTCAACCAAGACAAATAAACACCCTGTTCATTTTCATTAAAAGAAAGGTAATCTGTTGTCACTAATTCTTGCGCAATATCCTCTCGTATTCTGCAATCCATACTTTGAACTGCATCTGTTAGTAATTTTCTCTCAAAAAATAGTTGAAACATCCATACCATGAAGATAACAAGCAATTGAACACTTAATAACTTTGCTGTTTCAATTTCCAACTTGGCTAAAGCCGTCACTAAATTAGCTATACTAACTCCCCACAATACTAAACAAGCTTGCCCTACAATAATTGTCAATAACACATAACTATTCTTTTTCCATTCTCTTTTTATATATTTCATTAAACTTTTCATATTAATCTCCTAACTATATCCTAATAGAATATCCCCTTTGAATTGTTTATTCATGTGTAATGCTAACATAACCAATAACATACCACCATACCCCTCTAGAATTCGAAAATCTTGGTTTAGTTCGATAAATAGGCGCTCATAATATCGATTCAATAATCTTAAAATATTATGACTACACTCTAAATAACCCTCACGCCAGAGATAATATATAAGCCCTGCTATGCCATGGCACAAACAAACTTGATGATTATTTATAGGAAGAAAATCCATAGTTATCAACTTGGCAAGCGAATTGGTCATATAATGTTGCATTTCCTTAAGTAAATCTTTAGCTTCTTCTAAATCTTTCATATATATGCTTATCCCAACCAAACCATAACACCAAGAAAAATCACACGAATCAGATTCCATAATATCCATTTTCTTATCTAAACATGCCACTCTATGAATAATATTTTTCCCATTATCTATAATGATTCAACTTTATTATTTCCTAATATATTAATATTATTTAGTGCATCGTAAGTATCTATACTAGCAATAGCTAATGAACTTAAAATCTTTATATTTTTCGATAGTTCTTGTAATATGCTTTTTTTACTTTGTATATTATCTGCTTTTCTCATCAATTAAATATATGTAAGTATTTCATTATAGCCATAATTGGATATTCTAGTTACCACCTTTTGTCAATATAACAATTCATAAAAACCTCCACATTTCATAAACATAAAAAGCTGTAACATAGCTTCGGTAATCTATGTTACAGCTTAAATGTACTGTTAAAATAGTAACAAAATTAAAACATCACAATACTAGGTTCTGAAGAAGATGGTGTAGATGAAGAAGTCCCTCCACCTGTATGCGCATTCATAACTTTTAATTTTTCTTGTTCTTTCATTACTTGCTCATTGTACCCAATTTCTTTTTTAAACAATCCTGATGTTGTTTCTTTTATTACTTGATTACCATTCCATTTTATATTAAACATATGCCATCTCCCCTTTCATAATCAAATTAGTTAATTAACTAACTTGATTGTAATTCTAAATCAACTATCTGTCAACAGAATCATTTACGCTTCACGTACTCCCCATCAAACCGTTATTCCCTTCCATAAAACAAGTAATGACTTTTCATAGTAGCAGTAGTAATAGAAGTCGCTCCGACTTCTATTACTGGAAACTTTGAGACCCTAGGCTCAAAGTTTAGGCATGAAACCGAAGGTTTGCTGCCGTCCATACTGCCACTATAGACAAAGTCATTTACGCAAAAAAAAACATCTCATAAATGCTCTCCGCATTTACAAGATGTTTCTACAATTAGTTATTATTGTTGTTATCTAAGAAATAAATCAAAGTTTGCAATTCATTTGTTAAGTCAACGTTTTGAACACGAATATGATCCGGTGCAGTTAAACGAAGCGGTGTAAAGTTTAAAATACCACGAACATTTGCTTCCACTAATAAATTAGCAGTTTCTTGAGCAACCTCTTGAGGAACCGTTAAAATTGCCACTTGAATTTGTTGTACACGAAGTTGTTCTACTAAATCATTCATAGAGTAAACTGGAACTCCACTCACAATTTTTCCTACCATACTTTCGTCAACTTCAAACGCAGCACTAATTCTTACATGATTACTTTGGTGGAAATTATAGTTTAATAAAGCTTGTCCTAAATTTCCCACTCCCACTAAAGCAACATTTGTTAAACGATCATGATTTAATTGTTGACTGAAGAAGTCTAATAAATACTCCACATCATAACCATAACCACGTTTTCCTAACGCTCCAAAATATGAGAAGTCACGACGGATTGTCGCACTATCTACTTTAACTGCATCACTTAATTCTGTTGATGAAATACGGCGTTTTCCTGCATCATGTAAAAATCTTAAATAACGATGATAAATTGCTAAGCGCTTTGCGGTAGCTTTTGGAATTTCAATTTTTTTCATTTTTAGTCTCCTTTATATCAAATTTCATAAGTATTTTAGCATAAGTTTCATATTTTTCACAAGCAATATGCTTGTTTTTACATAAATTTATTAGATTTGTACATTTTATTCTACATATTTCTTAAAATGTTCACATTTTAAGTATATTGTGATTTTTTCTCAATCTTACATTTAGAGATAGAACATTAAAAACTTTTGTACTTACCATATGTGTGATAGAATAAATTTGAAACTGCATAGAAAGAGGATTATGACATGATTTTATTACAAGGTCAAGGGCTAGCTAGACATTTTGGCCCAGATGTACTATTTGAAAATATTTCCCTTGAAGTCCAAGAACGTTCTCGTATTGCATTAGTGGGAAGAAACGGAACAGGAAAATCAACATTATTAAAAATTTTAGCCGGAATTGAAGAACCTAGTTTAGGAATGGTCAGTAAGAAAAAAGACCTTTCCATCGGTTACTTAGATCAATATGCTTCAGTCGATTCTGAAAATACAATTTGGGAAGAAATGATTGAATTATTTAAAGGTGTCGAAACTCTAAAAAAAGAAGCTCTTTTCATAGCTGATAAATTAGGAAATCCAGATGTATTAGCCAATGAATCACTCTACCAACAAACATTAACTCGTTACGATGATTTACAAGAACAATTAAATAAAATGAACGCCTATGGCTATGAAGGTGAAATCCGCTCTGTCTTACATGGATTCCAATTTTATCCTGAAGATTATGATAAGCCTATTCAACAATTATCCGGTGGACAAAGAACTCGTTTAGCCTTAGCTAAAATTTTATTAGAAAAACATGATGTCTTAATTTTAGACGAACCTACGAACCACTTAGATATTGAAACATTAACATGGTTAGAAGATTACTTAAAATCTTCACCTGTATCACTACTGATTGTCAGCCATGACCAATACTTTTTAGATAAAGTCTGTCAAGAAGTATATGAAATTCATCATCACACTTGCGAATATTATAAGGGCAATTATTCATACTATGTTACTGAACGCGAAAACCGCTTCTTACTACAACAAAAAGCTTATGAAAAACAACAAGAGAAAATTCAAAAATTAGAAGAATTTGTTGCGAAAAATATTGTTCGTGCTTCTACTACGAAACGAGCACAATCCCGTAGAAAACAATTAGAAAAAATGGAACGCATCGAAAAACCACAGTCAGATTCACGATCCGCTCGTTTTTCATTTTCTGTTCAAAAAGAATCTGGGAATCAAGTGTTAAATGTGCAAGATGCTTATATTGGATATGACGGACAACCACTAGCAGGCCCCATCAATTTAAATATACGCAAACAAGAAGCGATTGCGATTGTTGGTCCAAACGGAATCGGAAAATCAACATTATTAAAATCTCTAACACAAGAAATTCCATGGATTGCAGGAGAAAGTTCATTTGGAGCTAATGTTCAAGTCGGTTACTATGATCAAAATTTAAGTGGATTAAACTCTAAAACAACTGTTTTAGAAGAACTTTGGAGCCGACATACGACGATGCCTGAAAAAGATATTCGTACGATTTTAGGAAGTTTCTTATTTTCAGGAAAAGATGTTGAAAAGTCTACGGCTCAATTAAGTGGGGGAGAAAAAGCAAGACTTGCTTTAGCAAAACTTTCATTAGAACATGATAATTTCTTATTACTCGACGAACCAACGAACCACTTAGATATCGATAGTAAGGAAGTTCTTGAACAAGCGCTCATTGAATATGATGGAACAATTTGCTTTGTTTCACACGACCGTTATTTCATTAATCAAGTGGCAACTTCTATTTTAGAAATCACTCCTGAAGGAAGTACCTTGTATTTAGGAGATTACGATTACTATATTGAAAAGAAACAAGAGCTTGAAGCCTTAAAACAAGAAGAAGCCACTCCTGTCGTTCAAGTAGAAGTAGCTTTAACCGATACTAAGAAAAATTACTTAAGTTCAAAAGAAGAACAAAAACAACTTCGTACTCTAACAAGACAAGTAGAACAACTAGAAGAAAAACTGCATCAAATCGAACAAGAAATTTCTTCCGTTCACGAAGAATTAACGTTAGAAGAAGTTTATATGAATCCTACTCGTTCTAGTGAACTTCAACAAACTTTACAAACCTTAAATGAATCATTAGAAGAAGTAATGATGGAATGGGAAGAAGCTAGCTTAGCTTTGGAAGAATTCCAAGCTTAATACGTCTCTCAAACAAAAAACAAAAGACTTTTCCTCGTAGCTTACGATATGTTCTGCTACTGAAGAAAAGTCTTTTTGAATTCTTACTCATTCATCCATTGGCTTTGATAAAGATGTTGGTAAAACCCTTGCCTTGCAATCAGTTCTTCATGTGTTCCTTGTTCTATCACTTGTCCATCTTTCAACACTAATATTTTATCTACATTTTGAATCGTTGAAAGTCTATGAGCCACAATGAAACTTGTTTTCCCTTCCATTAATGTTTGGAAAGCTTGTTGAATTTTCAACTCTGTTCTTGTATCAATGGAAGAAGTTGCTTCATCAAGAATGAGCATCGATGGTTTACTTAGCATGACTCTAGCAATGGACAAGAGTTGTCTCTGACCTTGTGAGAAGTCTTCTCCTTGTCGTTGAAGAGGTGTTTCTAATCCTTGTGGTAGCTTTTCAATCATTTTATCTAATTGACATTTCATTAATACTTGTTGAATTTCTTCATCGGTTGCATTGGGATTTCCTAATAATAAATTTTCTCGAATAGTCCCCGATTGCAACCAAGTTTCTTGTAACACCATTCCAAATAATTGTCTAAGTTGCTGTCTAGTCATATCTTTTATGGATATGCCATCAATGGTAATAGATCCTTTATCGACTTCATAAAATCGCATTAATAAGTTAATGAGTGTACTCTTACCACTTCCAGTTGGCCCTACAATCGCAATTTTTTCCCCAGGTTTTACTTCTAAAGAAAAATCCTCGATCAGTGATTGGTCTTTTTGGTAAGAAAATGACACCTGTTCAAATAAAACTTCTCCTTTAATCATTTCTGGTAAATTGATTTCTTTTCCTTCTTCAGACTCCATAGGCTCTTCCATCAATTCAAATACACGACTTGCACAAGCCATTGAATTTTGAAACTCAGTCATCACACCTGAAATTTCATTAAAAGGTTTTGTATACTGATTCGCATACGTTAAAAATGCTGCCAATTGTCCAATACTTAATTGAGATTTCAATACAAAAAATGCTCCCACTAACCCTACTACGGTATATACTAAGCTATTCACAAAACGAGTTGCTGGATTCGTAATCGAAGAATAGAAAATAGCTTTTAAGGAACGGTCTGCTAACTTTTCGTTCATTTTATCAAAAGTTTCTAATACATTTTTTTCTTGACTATACGCTTGAACTACTTTTATTCCAGTAATCGTTTCATGAGTAAAGGCTGTTTGTTCAGCTCTTAATGTTGATTGGTCATGAAATAAATGATATGTTTTTTTAGCAATAAAGGAGGCAACAACAAATGAAATAGGCGTTAAAAGAAGGACAACGATTGTCATTGTTAGTTGAATACTAAACATCCAAAATAATGTACTGATAATCGTTAAGATTCCTGTAAATAATTGAGAAAATCCTAATAACAATCCATCTGCCATTTGTTCTGTATCAGAGATTACAATACTTTGAAGAGAACCGTGTGCTTTTATATCTAAATAACTCAGAGGCATTTTAGATAAATGAATAAAGACATCATCTCTCAATGATTTCACCATGCCATAAGCAATATGATTATGACATAAACTCATCACATATTGACTCACCATACTGATTAGTGCTAGCACAAAAATCCATAATAAGCCATTTGTCACAATCGAAAATTGTACTTCTCCAACTCCTATCATAGCATCGATGGTTTGACCGATTACTTTTGGAATCCATACACTAGATAACACACTAACGATTGCTAAAAATAGAGAAAATAGTAAAAGAAAACCATATGGTTTTAAATAAGGAAATAATTTTTTATACACTTCCATTTTTTCATGCTTCATACTACTGTTCCTCCTTTTGAAATTGTGAGGCAGTTATTTCTTGATAAATCGCATTTGTTTCTAGTAACTCTTCATGAGTTCCAATTCCCACGATTTTTCCTTTTTCCATCACAATGATTTGATGAGCTTGCATCACTGAAGCCGCTCTTTGAGAGACAATAATAGTTGTTGGTTTAAACGGCGCTTTTGAAATGGCTTTTCTTAAGGCTGAATCCGTTGCATAATCTAAAGCAGAAGAACTATCATCTAATATTAAAATCTCTGGCTTTCTAACGATAGCTCGCGCAATCGTTAAGCGTTGTTTTTGTCCACCGGATAGATTTCTTCCTTCTTGTTCCAATACATACTCTAATTGATTTGGTTTTTGTTCAACCATTTCTTTTGCTTGGGCAATTTCTAATGCTTCATATAATTCTTGAGTTGTAGCATCTGCATTTCCCCATCTTAAATTTTCAGCAATCGTTCCTCTAAATAAAACTGCCTTTTGTGGAACAATCCCTATTTTCTGCCTTAATTCTTCTGTTGGAATCTTTTCTATGGATTGCCCATTTATACGAATTGTTCCACTCGTTGGAAGATAAAATTTAGGAATCAATGAAATCAGTGAAGTTTTCCCACTTCCTGTTCCACCAATAATGCCTAAAGTTTCCCCTTTTTTTAGAGAGAACGTTAAGTTTTCTAATACTTCATGACTATCTCCTTCATATTTCAGAGAAACATTTTCAAATGAAAGTACAATATCTGTCTCTTCTGTTGAAGATAAGTTACCCATTACTTCTGCAAACTCATTAGGTTGTTCAATCGTCAATATCGCTTCAATTCTCTTAGCACTTGCAATGGAACGTGTCACTTGAATCGTTAGATTCGCTAATTTAATAAGCTCTAACAAAATTTGCGACATATAATTTACTAAGGCTATCACTTCTCCCTTTGTTAAGATTCCTGTATCAATTTGTACCGCTCCTAACTGTAATAACACAATAATCGCAATATTAATAATAATCATTGTAATCGGATTGGTTAAACTCGATAGATTACTGACGAATTTTTGTTGATTCGCTAATGTATCTGTTTCAGTTTGAAAGGTATGTTGTTCGATTTCTACTCGATTAAACGCACGAAGAACTCTCACTCCTGTTAAATTTTCCATTGTTTTTTGAGTGATACGATCCATTCCTTCTTGTACTTTTGTAAATAAAGGAATTGTTTTTAATAAAATAGCATAAATAATGATCGCTAAAACAGGAATCGTCACAACAAATACCCAAGCTGCTTGTACATTTACAATAAACGCCATTATCATTGCCCCTAACACTACAAAAGGTGAGCGAAGTAATAAGCGTAAAAATAAATTCCAACCTGTTTGAACTTGTTGAATATCACTTGTCATTTTTGTAATAAGTGAATCCGTCCCAAGTTGATCAATGGTTGAAAAATTCATTACCGTGATTTTTTCTAATAAAGCATAGCGTAATTTCTTAGCAAAGCCAGTTGCTGATTTAGCAGCAAAATACTGCGCAGTAATCGAAACAACTAAACCAATAATTGCAAGAATCATTAACAAACCGCACATCGTTAGAATATAGGACGGGCGATTTTGAGCAATTCCAACATCCATTAATTGAGCCATCACTAATGGCACAAATAGTTCAAAACTAGCTTCTAATAATTTAAATAAAGGTGCTAGCAAACTTTCTTTTTTATAATAACTAGCATATTTCCATAATGTCTTCAAAAACTTACTCCTAATACAAAAATTTAATAATTAAATTGTAACAAAGTCTATAAAAAATGCAAATAAACACAAAAAACTTTTCGAAACATTAG
>NZ_KI391971.1:266085-316133 GCF_000162475.2 Granulicatella elegans ATCC 700633 | reverse complement strand
GATCACCCTCTCAGGTCGGCTATGCATCACGGCCTTGGTGAGCCGTTACCTCACCAACTAGCTAATGCACCGCGGGTCCATCCATCAGCAGAAGCCGAAGCCTCTTTTCCTTCTTCAGTCATGCGACTGTAGAACCTATGCGGTTTTAGCATCCGTTTCCGAATGTTATCCCCCTCTGATGGGCAGGTTACCCACGTGTTACTCACCCGTTCGCCACTAGATTGACCAGTGCAAGCACCGGTCGCTCTCGTTCGACTTGCATGTATTAGGCACGCCGCCAGCGTTCGTCCTGAGCCAGGATCAAACTCTCATGAAAATACATTCATAAGCTTTTGAAAGCTCATTTTAATTACTGACTTATTGTTTTTCTCCTTAGAGAAAAGAAATTGTTGTTTCTTCACTTTCGTGAAGTCCCTACACATTTGGTTTGTCTTCTTTGTTTAGTTTTCAAAGGTCAACATCGCTTATCGCGACAACTCCTATATATTATCATAGTCGTTTTTCTCTGTCAACAACTTTTTAAAAAATTATTTTTAAAATTTATTTTTCGTAATCGCTTCAAATGCGAACGTTCGTTAACAGTGTTTATAATTTACCATAGCTTTTTATTCTTTGCAAGTATTTTTTGTAACTTTTTTTATATTTTTCGAAATATTTTTTCTTATTATTTTCTTCCTTAACTAAAATGTTGAATTTAAAGCTTTTCTCTTATTTACTTCCGTTTTTAGCAGGTGTATACTATATTTGTAAAGCCGAAATAGCTCAGTTGGTAGAGCAACGCACTCGTAACGCGTAGGTCACAGGTTCGACCCCTGCTTTCGGCATATTTTATGTTTTAAGTTATTTTCATCATGTCAGAATGTTGTTAAATCAGCGTTTTACATTTCTACTATTTCCCAATTTTTAGTTTTACGGAACAATTTTGGAACAAATGAATCTTGTATTTATAAAGCCCTCAGACTTTTACATCTGAGGGCTTTTTTTATTTGATAACATTCTGAATAATCGTTAATACAACTTCTTTTGCTTTTTCCATACTTTCTAATGTGACAAATTCATATTGCCCATGTAAATTCTCTGCACCTGTAAATAAGTTTGGTGTTGGAATTCCTTTAAAGGTAATAATACATCCATCTGTTCCACCTCTAAATGGTTGGATATCTGGTTCAATCCCACATTGATGGTATGCTTCTTTTGCTACTTCTACTGAAGTCATATCTTCTTTTAACACTTCATACATATTAAAGTACTCATCGTAAATATGACATTCAATTCTTGGAACATCATACATTGTATTTTGTTCTTCTACAATTTTTGCAAAATTTTTCTTACGTTCTTGGAATTTCTCCATCGAATGGTCTCGAATAATATATTCTGCCTCTACCATTCCAATATTTCCAGATTGTTTAGCAAGCATATAAAATCCTTCATAGCCACTTGTTTTTTCTGGAACTTCTTGTTCTGGTAATTTTGAGAATAGTTTCGCTGCTTCTGCAAGGGCATTTACCATAACATCTTTCGCTTGTCCTGGGTGTACACTTGTTCCATTAATTTTTACGACTGCTCTTGCTGCATTAAAAGTTTCATACTCTAATTTTCCTACTACACCACTATCTAATGTATAAGCAAATTGAGCTGGCATTCTTTCTGATTTAAAGCGATGTGCACCTTTTCCGATTTCTTCATCTGGTCCAAAAGCTACCCAAATGTCTCCATGTGGAATTTCTGGGTTAACTAATAAATCGATGGCTGCTTCTAATATTGAAACTAATCCAGCTTTATCATCTGCGCCTAACAATGTTGTCCCATCTGTTGTAATAAGCGTTTGTCCGATATAATTTTTCAAATTAGGAAACTCTTCTACTCGCATCATCAGTCCTAATTCAGAATTCAACAATACATCTTCGCCATCATAATTCAAATGTACTTGAGGTTGTATATTTTCAGCATTAAAATCTGCAGTGTCAACATGTGCTACAAATCCAATTGATGGTGCTGTTTTACCTTCTGGCAAATTACTCGGAATGCAAGCTACTAAATAAGCATCTTCTAAATCTAAAGAAATATTTGAAAAGCCTAATTCCTTCAATTCCTGTTTCAACATTTGTAAAAAATCTAACTGACTCTTTGTTGTTGGCACAGCAGATGAGTTTAAATCACTTCTTGTATTAATCTTTGCATATCGTACAAAACGATCTAACATGCTTTCTCGCATTAGTAAGAGTCATCTTCTTTCACTTGATAGAATTCTAATTCCGCAATAGTTTCACGACCAAACATTTCAATCGTTACTTTAACTTTTTGTTTTTCATCATCAATTTCTGTCACTTTACCACTCATACCATCAAAAGCACCTTCAGTAATAATGACATAATCTCCTACTTTAGCATGTAAATCAACTGGTGCATGAGTTGGTACTCCTAAGCGACCTAATAATGTATCCACTTCTTCCGGTAATAATGGAGATGGTTTAGAACCTGCTCCATGAGAACCCACAAACCCTGTTACACCTGGAGTGTTACGTACAACATACCATGCTTGGTCAGACATAATCATTTCAACTAATACATAACCTGGGAAAGTTTTGTTAATCGTAACTTTCTCTTTTCCATCTTTTACTTCTACTTCTTCTTCCTCTGGAACAATTACTCTAAAAATATTTTCTTCCATCCCCATTGAACTAATACGTAATTCAATATTTGATTTTACTTTGTTTTCATATCCTGAATAAGTATGTAATACATACCATTCTTTTGCTGCATTACTCATCGTAACTCCTCCTATTATTTGTTCATACAAAAAAACCTTCTTACTTGAAGGTTTTTGCTTGAATTTATTATACCACTATTTTATAACTCTTGCGAATTATTTAATAATTAATTTAAATGCACTTGCAATCGCAAAATCCACTACTGTGAAAAATCCTAACGCAAGTAATACTGCCATCACAACTGTTAATGTATATTTATTAACTTCTTTACCAGTTGGCCATGTTACTCTCTTCATTTCTTTAACAACATTTACTAAAAAACGCATTCGAAACTTCTCCTCTCGATTATTTTGTTTCTCGATGTAGTGTTTGTTTATTGCAAAACTTACAGAATTTTTTTAACTCTAAACGTTCGACACGTTTGTTTTGTCCTAAAGTAAGTGTATAGTTTCTTGAGCCACATACACTACATGCCAACGCTGCTTTCTTTTGTGCCATATTTTCACTACTCTCTTTCTTCTACATGTATCCTATCTTCTCAATCATAAAATTCTCAGTGCCAATTGTCAAGCCTTAGCGAAAAAATATCACACTAATGACTAATAATACCATTTGCATGACATGAATCATTAACATATTTTTAATAGCTAATGCAAAAGTTGTTTTTTTCTCTTGTTTTTGAATGAAGAGTTGAATATTTTTATACACTGGAATTCCCACTACTAGAGTTCCTATCATTAAAATTGGTGCGATTTTAAATACAACTGCTAACACTATAGCTATAAAACTAATCAGATAAAGTCCTTGATATAATTTTAATGCTGTTGGTTTTCCAATATAATACACCAATGTATAGCGGTGGTTCGTAATATCTGTTTCTAAATCACATAAATTATTACTTAACATAATATTTGCAATCGTACATACTAACGGCAATGAAAGTAGTGCTACCTTAAAGTGATCTAACAACGCTAATCGGATGAATAATATTCCTTCTTCTAGTCCCATCCTTGCAAAACTGGCTTCTGGAGAATTTAAGAAAATCACAATCCAAAAAATTCCAAATCCCATTGTCACTCCAGACAATACTTCCCCTAATGGCATTCTTGAAATTGGAATCGGACCAAAAGTATAAAAAATCCCAATCACAAAACATAACATACCTACAAATAATAAAATAACGTTTGTTCTCACCACTAAAATGATTCCAATAATTGTTGCAACACCGACTAAACTTCCAAAAATCATTGCAGCTTGTTTTACTGTTAAAGCCGAAGTTCCAATAATATTTTCTTCTTGGCGATATGTTTCATTTTTTGCTTTGACATAATCCATTAAATTATTCATAACAGTCGTTGCCATATCAAAGCATACCATTCCAATAAAGAACAATGCCATATTCACTGCATTGAAATTCCCAAATGTCCAAATTGAATAGAGTAATCCAACTACAAAAGGAATGACACTGGCAATTTTCGTTCTTAACTCCACTAATTCAATGATATCTTTCATATTAATGCGTCCCTTCCCATGTATATTGATCATTCGTTAGTTTAAACGCATTTTTAATCGAATTAGAAACATAGACTTTCTTATCTCTTGTCATGAAAACTGCATCTACATCATCTTTTTGATTGACATATTTCAACCCTTCTTCTACACCAATTGAAAACATAGACGTCGACAACGCATCTCCACGAGTAGAACTTGAGACAATAATCGAAACTCCTGCAATATCATTTTCATATGGATATCCTGTTTTTGGATTTAAAATATGATGATAGGTTTTACCATCTACTTCTAAATATCGTTCATAAATCCCTGAAGTAACGATTGTCTTTTCTTTTTCTAAAATCGTTCCTAAAGTTTTACCACGACTTTCTAATGGATCTTGCAATCCAACATTCCAAGCTACCCCATCTCGTGCAGGAGAACCACCCATTACGACAATATTTCCCCCTAAATCAAGAACCGCTGTTGTCACTCCTTCTTTTTTAAAGAAATTCCATAATTGATCCGCAATGAACCCTTTCGCAATTCCTCCTAAATCTAATAACATGCCTTTTTGAGTTAAATAAACACTTTTTTCTTCGTCATTTAAAACGACATTTTTATAATTTACTAATGGCAATGCATCATCAATTTCTTTTTGGGATGGTTTTCTAGCATCTGGGAACCCGATTCTCCATAAACTTGTTAATGGTCCTACCGTAATATCAAAACTACCATCAAATTCTTCGCTATAAGCTAGACCTTGTTTAATAAGGTCATACACTTCATCGCTGACAGCAACTGCATGGTCTCCTGCCGCCTCATTAATCGCATCTACTTCAGAGCCACTAGCATTAACAGTAATTCTAGCTTCCAAATCTTTCACCATTGCAAAAGCATGTGTTAATAAATCTTCAGTATTTGGATGATAGATAGACAATGCTACTGCAGTCCCTAATAAGAAATCTGTTTTCTTCACAGGAGACTTAATAATTTCTCTTGGTGTTTTCACGGAAGCTGATGAAACAACTTCTGCATCTTGAACTTTCTTTTGTTGGCAACTCACTAATCCAATTGAACTTAAGGCAAGAGTTGTCACTAACAACCATTTATTGATTTTCATATATCTCTCCTTAATTGTATAAATTCCATTCAAATAGTCTACTAAATTTTTCACAATAACTCAAGCTAAACTCCTATTTTAAAAGAAAAAACCGAGCCTAAGCCCGGTTTATCATCAAATTAAAATTAGCCTTGAGGTGCTGCCACTTTAATTTCTTTAGTGTCACCTTTTTGAGCTGCTTCAATTAATTTATTTGCATATTCTACAAATGAAGTGTGAGCTTGAGTTGCTCCTGATACTACTTCAACATCTGATGGATTTTGTTTTTCTACTAATCCAATGTTGTATGCTTTGAAGTATTCTGCAGGGCCTGTACCCATTTTATCTTTCATTTGTTTTTCATAAGCTTCATCTTCTGATTTACGTTTACCATCTTTGTTTAAGTTATCATAGTCAGAAGATTTGATTTTTCCACCTTCAACTACGATAGTAAATTCTACATGCCAACCACGTTTGTCAGCTTCAGATACTAATTTGTAAGTACCGTCTTTTAATTCTCCTGAAGCAGTTGATTTTGCTGCTTGAGTCGTTTTTGCTGAAGAAGTTGATGAAGTAGTTGATTTTGAACCTCCACCACATGCAGTTAAAACAACTACAGATGATAATAATACAGCTGCTGTTGCTAATGATTTTTTGAATGTCATTTTATTCATCCTTTTCTCTTTATTTTAGAATTTTAGTAAATTCTTTAAATAATATTATATCATGTTCCTATAACTCATTGCAAATTCTAAAAATATCTGTAAAACAATAGTAAAAACATCCTATTGTCATAAAAACTCCAATCAATAGTCCACATTACTATCGATTGGAGTTCTTCTTTTTTACATCGTGCGTTCTAATAATTGTTTTGTTAATTGCGTTAACGTTGCCTTCATATCACTTTCAGGCAAACGCTCAATTTGAGATAATGCTTGTTTCGTATATTGCATTGCTAATTGTTGTGCTTTTTGCACCCCACCAGAATCCTGCACTAATTTTCTTAGTAACAATTTCTCTTGTTCAGAAATCTCTTGTTTTTTCTCTAGCAATGGAATGATTTTTTGAGACTCTTTTTCCAATGCATAAATTAATGGCGCTGTATAAATTCCTTGCGCAACATCTTCTAAAACAGGTTTTCCAAACTCTTGAGGAGTTACTTGATAATCTAAAATATCATCTAAAATTTGAAACGCCATACCAATTTGCTGACCAATTTTCTTTGCTCTAAGCGCATCATCCATTTGTCCTAATTTTGCGCCCATATAACAGCTAACCATAAATAGTTGAGCTGTTTTCCCTTCGATTCGTTTCAAATATTCTTGAAGTCCTAAATCATAGCGATAACGATTTCGCATTTGTGCTAATTCGCCTTCTACAACTCTTGCCATTCCATTAGTTGGAAGTGTAATTCCTTCTAAATCAGATAGATGAGTGGAAAGAAGTTGATAGCAACTTGTTAAAACAAAATCTCCAGCATAAATCGCTACACGATTTCCATAACGAGCATTCAGCGTTTCTTGCCCTCTTCTCATATCTGCTTCATCAATGACATCATCATGGAGCAATGTTGCGACATGTAGTAATTCTAAAGCAGCTGCAACAGCTCTTACTTGTTGCGGATTCCCATTATTACTCCAGTTAGCAAATAATGTTAGATAAGCAGGACGAATCATTTTCCCGCCTTGCTGTAACATCTCTACAATCGCTTGGTGAATGTCTTCATCTTCCATTTCAACACTATCTAACATTAAATGACGAATGGCTGATAATTCTTGTTTTAAAAACGGGTATTCATTCCACATTGAATGAATCATTTCCATAATTTTTTCTCCAATCACTATAGACAAAAAGCCGGCAAAGCCGACTTTTATCTTATTTAACGTTCTTGTTTATCTGCACCGAAACCATAAATATGTTTCGAAGTTCCATACCACCATTTACCAGCAGTTTTTTGGAACCATGGAATGAAGTAGTAATCTAAACCAAATGCACGTCCTGAACCGTTCATTAAAGCAATGGCTGCTGGGATAAACCACATATTTACCCAGTAGAACATACCTGACAATACAAATGTTGTTACTAATCCAACTGTTACGGCATTGACAATCCATGTTAAGAATCCAGCCATAATTGCTAAACCAATGGCTAATTCTACAAATGACATAATTGTTTGCATTACATGAGCTACTTCAACGTTTGGAATCATAATTTGCATAATTGAAGCAAACCAGTCTGGCATTTTATCTAATACCATCATTGGTTGTTCACCATATGAATAGTTAAATCCAAATGAAGTTGCTACTTCTGCTACTGTTTGAGTTGCTGCGCCACTTGCTGCTGCAACTGTTTCAGCAGCTCCACTTGCTGCACTTGTTGGTTCTAATAACCAAGGGAATGGGAATGCTAAATGCGTTCCATCAATCCAGCTATGTGCACCCCAAAGACCAAAGATTTTCTTCAATCCTTCGATTGTCCACATTCCACCATAGAATAAACGTAATGGTAATGCCCAAAGAACATTTCCGTAACGAGATAAATGTCCACGGAAGATATTACGACGATCTTTAATATGGAAGAATTCGTGGAATACATATTGAATCGCATAATATAATGAGAAGATTTCTAAGAAGTATTTGATATTTACTAAATGTTTCATCAACATTGCAAAGAAACCACTCAAGTGATATTTGCCCATTAAGAAAGCTACACCATAATGAGATCCAATTGAAACCATGAATCCATCATATTTTCCTTTATAAGCAACTTTTGCAGAGTTTTCCACATCTGCAATAATATTTTTCGCTGCTGTATGTCCAGTTTGTTCAGCTGCTTGAACGATTTGTGGAGTTGGGCGATTTTCTTTATCAGGTTCTTCGTAATAAGCTAAGTCCCCGATTGCATAAATGTTTTCTTCTCCATCCACTTGCATGAATTCATTCACGACTAAACGACCTGCACGAGCAGATTTGAATCCAAACACTTCAGATTCAGTATTCGCTTTAACACCAGCTGTCCAGAATAATGAGTAAGTTGGAATGACAGTACCGTCTACTAAACGAATGCTGTTTTCTTTTACTTCTTCGATTCCGTTCCCTTTAATCACTTTAATGCCACGGCCAGTCATGAATTTTTCAGCTTTAGCAGCATCTTTTTCATCTAACATATTTAAAATAGTTGGAACTGCTTCAACGATGTATAGTGAGAATTCACTTTCATCTAAGTTATATTGTTTTGCTAATACTGGAATCCAGTCCATGATTTCACCGACTAATTCTACCCCAGTAAATCCAGCACCACATACTGTAAATGTTAATAAAGCACGGCGTTTTGGAGTTACATGCTCTTTAGCTGCACGCTCTACACAACGAATAATATGTTCGCGCATTTTAATGGCATCTTCCATTGACCATAATGTAAATCCGTGCTCTTTCACACCTTGTACACCAAAGTCATTCGCTTCTCCACCCATACCGATTACTAAATAATCATATTGGAAAGATTTATACGTTGTTGTTACAACTTTTTTCGTTTTATCTAAGCTAACTACTTTATCCGTTACTAATTGAACATTTTTTGAACGTGCAAATAGTTTTTGTAAATCGTATTGGATTGCTTCAGGTTCTACACGACCTCCAGCTACTTCATGTAACTCCGTCATGTATGTTAAATATGGATGTTTATCAATTAATGTAATTGTGACATCTTTATCTTTTCTGAAATGACGTGATAATTTTTTTGTTGCTGCTACTCCTGCAAAACCTGCACCGATAACAACAATATTTGTTTTCGTCATTAGAAATCCCCTCTCATTTTGTAATTTTTTCACTTAAGCATTATAGTATAAAATCAATGGTTTGTCTAATTGTTTTTTAACCTTCTCATAAGTTTTCATAAATTTACATTTCTTGTTTTTCACGATATGCTTTTAATATTTTGACATGGTTTAAAGCATAATTTGCAGAAATACCAATCGCAATCCCTGCGAAAATTCCTACAATCGACATAGCCGGTAAATATAACAGTACTGTCCAAGATTTAGCAATAAAACTTGCGATAATTAATTGACCAAAATTATGTAAGATTCCTCCCGTTGCACTCACGCCAATTAAACTCACACGTTTCGGTCCTAATTGTTTAACAAGCAACATTCCTAATAAACTAAACGCCGCTCCTGCACTACTGTACAATAAAGTAGAAAAAGTCCCCCCTAACAAAGCTGTTAACAATGTTCTGAGTAATACTACTAATACCACTTCTTGTAAGGATAATGTATATAAACCGATGACCGTAATAATATTGGCAACTCCTAATTTAGCTCCCGGAGCAAACGCAAAAGGAAAGGGAATCGCTTGTTCTAGTAAACTCAAAATAATTCCTTGAGCTGTTAATAACGAAATAAATAACATTTTTTTCAACGTTAGATTTTGTTTCATTTATCTACCACCTCTCATTAAACTCGTCTTATAATTGTACCATAACTCTCAAAAATCTTAAAAAGATATCTAAAAAGCGAACATAAAAAAAGACCCCAAAAGCAGCATTCATGCTAACATTTGGGGCGATACGCCATTTACGAACGACGCATTAATAATTTTCTCTTCCATTCCATCACTTTTGGTGCAACATCTTGAAACATTGTAAACCAGAAACGATTTATCGGTAAATCAAATTCTCCAATATACTCCACTAAAATTGGATCAAAAGATTGTTTAAACTTAGTAATACCTGTATGATCTTCTGCATTACTTGAAACTCCAAACATATCATAATGGCGAATGCCTTTTTTATCATACAATTGTTGCATAATCCATGTTTGTAAAGCTTTATTTGCATTTAAGCCTGCATCATCTGTAATATTCGCTCCATATAAATAATACGCCGTTTCTTTATACGTTGCTACAAACGCTCCGCTTAACACTTTCCCATTTGGATATTCTTTACACAGCGCTTCTAACTCAATCACTTCTTGCTCATATTTTTCAATATTTTTTAACAAGCTTTCTCTTTGATTCAATAAGTTTGTCTTCTTTTTCTCATTTTGAGTACTTTCAACTTGTGAAGCAATTTTTTCCACCTCAGCTTTTGCTTGGTGAATTCTGTTTTCTGTTGATTCTTTTGCGACATGATAATCAATTTTTGCAAAATATAAATCCATCATATCGTGAGCATGTAAAGTTTCATAGATGGTTGTTAAATACTCTTTACTTCTCGCAATATATTGATCACGCTCAGCAGTAATACGATTTAACACTTCATAATCATCAATATCCTCGATAGTTCCTTTATAACAAACAACTCCACGTTTTTGTGCCATTGTGACTTTATATCTTTCTTTAGAAGAGAAAGTGTCTAAAATTCCTTTTCCTTTATCTTCTAATTCAACAATCATTGTCATTCTTGGTTGAATTCCATCAAACCCTAAATCTAGTGGTTGACTTACAAATCCTGCCTCTAACAATAATTGACGAACGGATTCTTGATTGATTCCACCTTCCACAATTGAAAAGTCATTCAATCGTTCTCTCCACATAATTTCAGGATCAATTTTTAACCCAAATACTCGTTTTTGTTTTAAATAAGCTTTCAAAGCTTGAATCACTTCTTTAAATTGTTCTGCATCATGATAATCCGTCACAATCCCTCTAGGAGCATACGCTAAATATCTTTTCACTACAGGAAGGGCTCGGTATAAAATCATCGTCGCTGCTACTGGTTCGTCTTGATCATTCATCACAAAAAGAATGTCATTACTCCATTCTCCTTTTATTTTCACTTCTCCCCATTCCGGAGTTTGAAAAAGAGTACAGTTTCCTTGAGTTTGTAAAAACTCATGATATTCTGCAATAGAATTTCTCATATCTTTAATATACATCTCTAACTTCCTCTCAACTATTGTCATTAAACAGTATGACACTTCTACAATGGATTGTCAAAAAATGTTAGAGATTGATGTTGTTCATATAACTTTCATACAAAAAACCGAGCTTTCGCTCGGCTTCTCATCTATTTTAAAATAGTTTTAAATATTGATCTAATTCCCATTGTGTGACTTGTGAACGATACGCTGCCCATTCGAATTTCTTCGCTTCCACAAAGTTACTGTAAATATGTCCACCTAATGCATCTTTTACAACTGTGTCAGTTTTCAAGCAATCAATCGCTTCTGCTAAACTACTTGGAAGATCATCAATTCCTACTTCTTTTCTCTCTGCTGTTGACATTGCATAAATATTACGATCAACTGGAGCAGGAACTGGTAATTTTTCACGAATTCCTTCTAAACCTGCACGTAAAATAGCTGCCATTGCTAAATAAGGATTTGCTGCTGGATCCACACTTCTTAATTCGATACGAGTAGAAAGACCTCTTGCTTCAGGAATACGAATTAATGGTGAACGGTTTTGAGCTGACCATGCAATATATACAGGCGCTTCATATCCAGGTACTAAACGTTTATAAGAATTGACTGTAGGGTTACAAATCGCTGTTAAAGCTTTCGCATGTTTCATAACTCCAGCAATGAAATAACGACAAGTATCACTTAGTCCATGCTCATCTGCTGGATCATAGAAGGCATTATTTCCTTCTTTATCAAATAATGATAAGTTGAAGTGCATCCCGCTACCTGCAATTCCAAATACTGGTTTTGGCATAAAGGTTGCATGCAATCCATGTTTACGAGCAATCGTTTTAACAACTAATTTAAAAGTTTGAATATTATCGCACGCTGCCACAGCTGATGCATACTTCCAGTCAATTTCATGTTGGCCTGGTGCTACTTCATGGTGACTTGCTTCAATATCAAAACCAATCTTTTCTAATTCTAGTACAATTTCACGACGACATTCTTCCCCTAAATCGACTGGGGCTAAATCAAAGTAACTACCTTGATCATTTCCTTCAAGCGTTGGTTCTCCGTTTTCATCTAATTTGAATAAGAAGAACTCTGGCTCTGGTCCTAAATTAAAGTTAGAAAATCCTAATTCGTCCATTTCTTCTAAAATACGTTTTAAGTTTGAACGTGGATCTCCTGCAAATGGTGTTCCATCTGGTTTATATACATCACAAATTAAACGAGCGATTGTTCCGTGTTTACTACTCCATGGGAATACAACCCATGTATCTAAGTCAGGGTATAAATACATATCACTTTCTTCAATACGAACAAAAACTTCAATAGATGAGCCATCGAACATCATTTTATTCGATAATACTTTTTTTAATTGAGTAATCGGCACTTCCACATTTTTAATCGTTCCTAAAATATCTGTAAAAATCAAACGTAAATAACGAACGTCCATTTCCTCAACTTGTTTTAAAATTTCTTCTTGTGTGATTGTCATTTTTCTCCACCTCTATAGTAATTTTTCTTGTCCGGATAATCTTCCAATATGCATAATTTCGTTATACAAAATTCGTCGAACATCTTCGTCCGTTAATCCATCATTTGTCGTTGATTTTTCTAACGGATTTTTTTTCACATTCGAATAAATTTTTTGAATCGCAACAATGGTTAATCCATCCGCCAAGTAGTCTTTAATTTCTAATAATCGATCTACATCATTTAACGAATACATTCTACGATTAGTGTCTGAACGTTCTGGTGTAATTAAACGTTGTTCTTCATAGTAACGAATTTGTCTCGCCGTTAAATCGGTCAATTTCATGACTGTTCCTATTGGAAATACTGCTAAAGAACGTCGTAATTCTTTTTCTCCCATTCTCAAACACCTCTCTTATTCTATATGATAGCTGTATTGTAAAAATAACTGACATAAAAGTCAAGGATTCTCTCACTTTTTATGTCACATTTTCTAACATGTGTTTTATTTCAACAAAAAAGACCAGGTTCCCCCAGCCTTTCCATGTTGTTATTAGTTTTCAGTTCCCCAAACTTCTTCGGCAACTTCTTTAATTAATGCTAATTTTGCCCATTGTTGTTCTTCTGTTAAAATATTTCCTTCTTCAGTTGAAGCAAATCCACATTGAGTACTTAATGATAATCTCTCTAACGGAATATATTGGCTCGCTTCTTTAATACGAGAAATTAACTCTTCCTTACTTTCTAGTTCTCCAAATTTTGAAGTGACTAATCCTAAAACGACTTGTTTATCACCAGAAACTTTTGCTAATGGAGTAAAGTCTCCTGCACGATCAGTATCAAATTCTAAATAATAAGCATTTACTTCTTCTTCTCCAAATAATTCATCAGAAATAGATGCATAACCACCACTTGCAGCCCAAGTAGAATGGAAATTTCCACGACATACGTGAGTATTTACAACTAATCCTTCTGGAACATTTTTATAAACAGCATTATTTAAACGTAAAAATGTTGCTGCTAATTCACGTCTTACTTCTTCTTTATCACGACCCTGTCCCCAAAGTGTTAAGAAGTTATCATCCACTAAAATTCCCCATGTACAATCATCAACTTGTAATGTACGTAATCCTTCATCAAATAATTGTTGAATCACTTCTAAGTATGCTTTTGAAATATCTTCAACCACATCATCAAAGTTTGAATATACACTATTTAATTGTTCCACATGTTCTTCATCACGAATTAATTCAAAATAGAATTGAGATGGTGATGGAATTGTAATACGAGCTTCAACTTCATCATTATCTGCGACTAAATCTCTTAAAAATGTATAGTGAGCTACGAATGGATGATTACGTCCATGAATCGTTCCTACTACAGTTGCTGAGTCTGGTTTTGTAACTTCATCATGAAATTGGTATCCTGTTTTGGCTTGAACATGTTTAATTCCTCCTAATCCCCAGAAGAAATCTAAATGCCAATAAGCACGACGGAATTCCCCGTCTGTAATTCCTTTATATCCCGCTGCAATTTCTTTTTTTACTAAATCACGAATTGCGGCATCTTCAAAGTTTTTTAATTCTTGGTAACTAAAGTTTCCTTTTTCATACTCTTCGCGAGCTTGTTTTAAATTTTCTGGTCTTAAGAAACTTCCTACTGTATCAAATTTAAATGGTGCGTGTTTTGTCATAGGTATTACCTCTCTTCTCTAACTAACGTAATTACATTGTAACTGACTACTCCGTTATTGTCACATACTAATTTACTATATTCAAATATAGTTTTAAACTATACACTTCCGCAAAAAAACTCTTATAGAAATTACATTCTATAAGAGTACTATCGAGTATTATAATATTTTTACTGACTTATTTAGTTTTGTAAATTTTTGGATATTTCAATAATAAAACCGCAACAACAATCGTTACAATTAAAGTTTGTAATCCAGCAATTCCATTCACTGTGAATGAATACCAATATGGAGATACTCCTTCTGGAGCATATTTACCCCAAAATAAAAATCCTGCAACAAAATGCCAGAAATATCGAACCCCAACACCGATGAATGAAGAAATAAAAATATAAAAAATTGCTAACGCTTGCTTATCATTACGAATAGCCTTTTGGAATTGATGATATAATAATCCAGCAAATCCCATTACTCCAAACGCAACGATATATTCTAACAGCACTTGAGAGAACGATAAGTAGACTACTTTTCCAAGCGGAAAATGTAACACTCCCCATACTAAACCTGAAAATAATGCTGGATACAATCCTCTACGCAATGCAAATACTACTAAAACAATCGCACCAAACGAAGGAGAAAACCATCCCATAAAATGAGGAATAAATGATAACGCCATCGCTAAAGCTGCTACAATTGCTCCTTCCACCCACGCAATTCTTTTTACAGACATAAAAAAGCCTCCTTGTTTTTTTACAAAGAGACCCAATTGCAGACAATTATTCATACAATTCCTACGCACGTATTAACGTAACAGGTTCTAAGAGTTTGTAAACACATCTCAGCCAATGGCACCTCTTTGTATCTTTTTTTAAAATATGAGTTTAGTATACGCTCTTCTCTCATCGGTTTCAATACTTAATTCTCAATTAATCCTTTATTTTCTTTGAATTTCCTCAATTTTTATGTGTGGCATTAATTCTTCTATTAACTCTCTTGTAGCAATTCCTACTGAAAAAGCTGTCGCACTACCAGATGCTGCCCCTTGCTTCAGACTCATTCTATAATCACTCGTTTCAATAAATTTCGCCATAAATCCAGCTAACAGTGAATCTCCAGCACCTACAGAATTGACCAGTGTGCCTTTTGGAGTATTTGAAATCAATACTTGTCCTGTTTCACTGACTAGAAATGCTCCTTCACCTCCACAAGAAATCAAGACATTACGAGCCCCTTTTTCTCGTAATTGAAACGCATAGTTCAACATTTTTTCTTTTGTTTCAATTTTTACTCCAAATAATTCTTCTAATTCATGTTGGTTCGGCTTAATCATAAACGGCTGATAAGGTAAACAGGCTAATAATGAATTTTTTGTAGTATCAAGCACTAACTTTACCCCTCTTGCATGACAAAGCCTTGCAATTTCAACATAAGACGTCTCATCTAATCCCGGAGCAGCATTTCCTGCTAAAAATACAATATCTCCTTCTTTTAAAATATCTTGGAAATAATTCACTAATTGTTGAAATTTTTCAACTCCTACGTTAGGACCAGCCGCATTGATTTCCGTTTCAACTTCCCCTTTAACTTTGACATTAATTCTTGTAGTCCCTTCTACAGAAATAAACTGAGGGGTAATTCCTTCTTTTTCTAGAAACTCTTCAATAAACTTCCCTGAAAATCCTCCAAGGAATCCCGTTGCAATATTATCAACTCCTAGTCGTTTTAATACAATCGACATATTAATCCCTTTACCACCTGCTACATATTCCTCACCTTTTGAACGATTTAATGCCCCTAATTGACAATTTGGTACTTGTATCACTAAATCTACCGCTGGATTAAACGTAATTGTGTAAATCATCTTCTCACCCACTTTCTAATGTAAAAAATAGGGCTAGCAAAATGCTAGCCCTCTAAAAACATCTTAAAATGTTATTATTTTTTTAAGTTGTAGAATGCTGAAAGACCTTGGTAAACAGCTAAGTCACCTAATTGATCTTCAATACGTAATAATTGGTTGTATTTAGCAATACGGTCTGTACGGCTTAATGAACCAGTTTTGATTTGTCCAGCATTTGTAGCAACTGCGATATCAGCAATTGTTGAATCTTCAGTTTCACCTGAACGGTGTGATACAACTGCAGTGTATCCAGCTTTTTGAGCCATTTCAATTGCGTTGAATGTTTCAGTTAAAGTACCAATTTGGTTAACTTTGATTAAGATTGAGTTTGCAACGCCTTGTGCAATACCACGAGATAAGATTTCAGTGTTAGTTACGAATAAATCGTCACCTACTAATTGAACTTTACCGCCTAAGCGTTCAGTTAATAATTTCCATCCATCCCAGTCGTTTTCGTCACATCCGTCTTCGATTGTGATAATTGGGTATTTCTCAACTAATTCAGCTAAGTATTCTACTTGTTCAGCAGGAGTACGTTTAGCACCTTTTTCACCTTCGAAAATTGTGTAGTCATATACGCCATCTTTGAAGAATTCTGATGAAGCACAGTCAAATCCTAAGAATACATCTTTACCTGGTTCTAAACCAACTTTTTTAATAGCAGCTAAGATTGTTTCTACAGCATCTTCAGTACCTTCAAATGTTGGAGCGAAACCACCTTCGTCACCTACAGCAGTTACTAAACCACGGTCGTGTAAAATAGCTTTTAATGCATGGAATACTTCAGCACCCCAACGTAAAGCTTCTTTGAATGTTGGTGCACCAACTGGTAAAATCATGAACTCTTGGAATGCGATTGGAGCATCTGAGTGAGATCCACCGTTAACGATATTCATCATTGGTGTTGGTAATACTTTAGTGTTGAATCCACCTAAGTATTGGTATAATGGTTGATCTAAGTAATCAGCAGCAGCACGAGCAACAGCGATAGATACGCCTAAAATTGCGTTAGCTCCTAATTTACCTTTGTTTGGAGTTCCATCTAATTCGATCATTAATTTGTCGATCGCCATTTGTTCGCGAACGTCAAAACCGATGATTGCTTCAGCAATAATGTTGTTTACATTATCAACAGCTTTTTGAACTCCTTTTCCTAAGTAACGAGATTTGTCGCCATCACGTAATTCAACTGCTTCGTATTCACCAGTAGAAGCTCCTGAAGGAACCATACCTCGTCCGAACGCTCCGCTTTCTGTGTAAACTTCAACTTCGATAGTTGGGTTACCACGTGAATCTAATACTTCTCTTGCTAATACATCTGTAATAAATGGCATGATTTATTAACTCCTTTATATTTATTTGTACGTTTCTATTTTAGTCGAAAAATGCTTTATATGCAATCTTTTCCTTAAATTGAAAGCCTTTTTTTAAGATTATTTTTGAATTAAGCTTTCACCTGTCATTTCTTCAGGTTTTGCTACATTCAATAAATCTAACATTGTAGGTGCAACGTCTGCTAAACGACCGCCTTCACGTAATGTAATACCTTTTTTCGTTACAATGACTGGTACTGGAACTGTTGTATGAGCAGTATGTGGTGTACCTTCTGGAGTAACCATTGTTTCTGAGTTACCGTGGTCAGCAAAGATAATTGCAGTACCGCCTTTAGCTAAAATAGCATCTACTACTTTACCTAAGTTTTCATCTACTGCTTCGATTGCTTTAATCGTTGGCTCTAACATACCAGAGTGTCCAACCATATCTGGGTTTGCGAAGTTTAAGATGATTGCATCATTTTCATCATTTTGAATAGAGTTATATAATGCATCTCCTACTTCATAACAACTCATTTCAGGTTTTAAGTCATATGTTGCAACTTTTGGAGAAGGAATTAAAATACGGTTTTCTCCTGGGAATTCTTCATTACGTCCACCATTCATAAAGAATGTAACGTGTGGATATTTTTCAGTTTCTGCAATACGTAATTGTGCAAGACCTGCTTTTGATAAAACTTCTCCTAAAACATTTGTCATAGGAATTGGTGGGAATGCAACTTCTGCATCCACACTTGGATTGTATAATGTCATTGTCACAAATTTAACATTTGCAGCATGTTCACCACGATCAAAGTTTGCCCATTCTTTATCTGTAAATGCATTTGATAATTGAATCGCACGGTCAGGACGGAAGTTAAAGAAGATAACTGCATCATTTTCTTCAATTTTCGCAACTGGTTGTCCATCTTTAACAATTACTGATGGAATTACAAATTCATCTGTTACATTTTCAGCATAACTATGTTCAATGACTGCTTGAGCTGATTCAAATTGAGGTCCTTTTGCATGCGCAATTGCATCATAAGCTAATTGAACACGTTCCCAACGTTTGTCACGATCCATTGCATAATAACGACCTGATACAGTTGCGATTTGGCCTACTCCAACTTCTGAAATTTTTTCTTCTAATGTTTTGATGTAAGAAGGACCAGCTTTTGGATCCACGTCACGTCCGTCCATGAATGCATGAACATAAACTTTAGAAATACCTTTTGCTTTTGCTGTTTCAATTAATGCTAATAAATGATTGATATGGCTATGTACACCACCATCAGATAATAATCCGAACAAGTGTAGTGCAGAACCATTTTCTAATACATGGTTAAATGCGCCGTTTAGCGCTGGGTTTGTATCAAATTCACCATCTAAAATCGCTTTATCAATACGAGTTAAGCTTTGGTATACAATACGACCTGCACCGATATTTGTATGACCTACTTCTGAGTTCCCCATTTGTCCATCTGGTAAACCTACATCTAAACCTGATGCTTTTAATGTTGTATGAGGAAATTCATTATAATAACGGTCAAAATTTGGTTTCTTTGCTTGTGCTACAGCGTTACCTTCTACTTCTGGTCTCCATCCGAAACCATCTAAGATAATAATCGCTACTGGTGATTTAGACATTATTTTACTGCCTCCAATAAAGCTAAGAATGATTCAGGTTGTAAGCTTGCTCCACCTACTAAAGCTCCATCTACATCTGGACAAGCCATGTATTCTTTAATGTTTTCAGGTTTAACAGAACCACCATATTGTACACGAACTTTATCTGCTACTTCTTGACCAAAGTCTTTCGCTACAACGTCACGTACTACTTTACACATTTTTTGAGCATCATCTTGAGAAGCTGATTTACCAGTTCCGATTGCCCAAATTGGTTCATATGCAATCACTAATGATGAAACTTGTTCGTTTGATAATCCTTCTAATGCTGCAGAAACTTGTGCTCCTACAAACTCAGCAGCTTTACCAGCTTCATAAGTTTCTAATGTTTCACCACAACAAATAATTGGTAACATACCATTTGCAAAAATTGCTTTTGCTTTTTTGTTAATATCTGCATCAGTTTCGTGGAAATATTCACGACGTTCTGAGTGTCCAATTACAACATAGTGAACGCCCATTTCAGATAATACTTTTGGAGAAGTTTCTCCTGTATAAGCACCTTCTTGTTCGAAATAGCAGTTTTGAGCAGCTACTTTTAATTCTGAACCTTCAGCTGCAGCTAATAAAGTAGATAAATCAACTGCTGGAGCTGCTACAGCAGACTCAACAACTTCTGATGATGGTAATTTCCCTGCTAAAGCCTCAACAAATGCTTGAGTTTCTTTAGGATTTTTATTCATTTTCCAGTTTCCTGCAATAATTGGTTTACGCATAATTTTTTCCTCCTAAAATTTTGTATGAAGCAGACTCACAAAAATGAATGCATCATTTCAGTGAGTCTCTTTCAAAATTATTTAATTATTTATCACTAATTGAAGCTACACCAGGTAATTCTTTACCTTCTAAGTATTCTAATGAAGCTCCACCACCAGTTGAGATATGAGTGAATTTATCAGCATATCCTAGTGAAATTGCTGCTGCTGCAGAATCTCCACCACCGATGATTGTTGTAGCATTTTCTAAAGATGCAATAGCTTCACATACGCCAATTGTTCCTTTAGCAAAGTTAGGTAATTCGAATACACCCATAGGTCCATTCCATACAACAGTTTTAGCATCTTTTAAGTAGCTAGCAAATAATTCAACTGTCTTAGGACCAACGTCTAATCCTTCTTGATCAGCTGGAATTTGGTCAGATGGTACAATTGTTGCAACTGCATCGTTTGAGAATTCTTTTGCAACTACATTGTCAATTGGTAATACTAATTTATCGCCAGCTTTTTCCATTAATTGTTTCGCTAATTCAACACGATCTACTTCTAATAAAGATAGACCTACTTCACGTCCCATAGCTTTGAAGAATGTATAAGCCATTCCTCCACCGATTAATACTTTATCAGCTTTATCTAATAAGCTTTCGATTACACCAATTTTATCTGAAACTTTCGCTCCACCTAAAATAGCAACGAATGGACGTTCTGGAGTATCTACTGCTCCTCCGATGAATTTAATTTCTTTTTCCATTAAGAAACCTGCAGCTGATTCTAATTGGCTAGCAATTCCTACGTTAGATGCGTGAGCACGGTGAGCTGTACCAAATGCATCATTTACGAACAACTCTCCTAAAGATGCCCAATATTTTCCTAACTCAGGATCGTTTTTAGATTCTTTTTTACCATCTAAATCTTCGAAACGAGTATTTTCAAATAATAAAACATCTCCTTCAGCTAAACCATTAATAGCTGATTCTAATGCTTCTCCACGAGTTTCTGGTACAAATGTTACGTCTTTTTTCAATAATTCTGATAAACGTACAGCAACTGGACGTAAGCTTAAACGAGCTTTATCTTCTTCAGATTTTACTTTTCCTAAGTGAGAGAAAAGAATTACTTTTGCATGATTGTCAATCAAGTATTGAATAGTTGGTAACGCTTGAACAATACGGTTGTCATCTGTAATAACGCCATCTTTTAATGGAACATTAAAGTCAACACGTACTAATACTTTTTTACCTTTAACAGATAAATCTGTCACAATTTTTTTAGCCATAGAATAGCCTCCTAGAAAAATTTATTTGGAGCGAGTGTAATACCCACATTATGAAAACAGGGCGAGGAAGCGAATGCTTCCATCGCCCTGAAAAATTCGATACGATTAGCTATATCAAAACTTTATATTATAAGTTTGCAAAGTATTGTAAAGTACGAATTAATTGTGCAGTATATGACATTTCGTTATCGTACCAAGAAACTGTTTTAACTAATTGTTTGTCTCCTACAGTCATTACTTTAGTTTGAGTAGCATCAAATAATGATCCATAAGTGATACCTACGATATCAGTAGATACTAATGGTTCTTCAGTATATCCGTAAGATTCAGTTGCAGCAGCTTTCATAGCAGCATTAATTTCTTCAGCTGTAACTGGTTTTTCTAATACTGTTACTAATTCTGTTAATGAACCTGTTGGTACAGGAACACGTTGAGCAGCTCCATCTAATTTACCGTTTAATTCTGGAATTACTAAACCGATAGCTTTAGCAGCACCAGTTGTGTTAGGAACGATGTTTACAGCTGCAGCACGAGCACGACGTAAGTCTCCTTTTGGATGTGGAGCGTCTAATGTGTTTTGGTCACCAGTGTAACCGTGAATAGTAGTCATTAAACCTTCAACGATTCCGAAGTTATCGTTTAAAGCTTTAGCCATAGGTGCTAAACAGTTTGTAGTACATGAAGCACCAGAAATAACTGTTTCTTTACCTGTTAAAATGTTGTGGTTTACATTGTATACAACTGTTGGTACATCGTTACCACCAGGAGCAGAGATAACAACACGTTTAGCTCCACCTTTTAAGTGTAATTCAGCTTTTTCTTTAGAAGTGAAGAAACCAGTACATTCTAAAACGATATCAACGCCTAGTTCTCCCCATGGTAATTCTTCAGGATTACGGTTAGCTAATACTTTAACTTCTTTACCGTTTACGCGGAATGCGCCTTCTAATACTTCAACTTCTCCGTTGAAACGTCCTTGTGTTGAATCGTATTTTAATAAGTGTGCTAATTGTTTAGCATCTGTTAAGTCGTTGATTGCAACAACTTCTAATCCTTCCACTTCTTGAATACGACGGAATGCTAAACGTCCAATACGTCCGAAACCGTTAATACCAACTTTAACTGTCATAATAGTTTTTCCTCCTAGGAATATATTTTTTTATTTTTAGCGGGTTACCCCGTTCAAAACCATATTTGCTAAACTCTCATCAATCACAAACCATGTTCTATCGATAGGAGCTAATTTGGCATAAGCCATTAAAGCTTCTGCCTTTTGAGCACCTTCCACAATAGCAATACTATGCGGGATGGACTCTAAATCACTAAGATGCAAACCTACTCGTGGAAGTTTAAAAACTACCTTTCCTTTTGCATCGAAGAAACAACCAAACGCTTCACCTACAGCACGCCTGCTTGCAATAAACTGACTTTCTTGAGGTACCAAACCTCTTCTTTCAGCCATAACACTTGCATTTCCAACGCTATACAATAAGCAATTCGCTTGTTTCATCATTGTCAATGTTTGTGAAACCAATGGTTCTTGTAATAACGGAAGATACGTCTCTTTACTAACATGTTCCGGAACATATAATGAAAAATGTTCTCCACCTGTTTTTGTCGCCATCTTTTCACTAACACTGTTTGCTTGGATTAAAGTGGAACCGCCCACTCCTCCTCTAGCAGGTACAAATGAAATTTCACGTTGTTGCAAAATCTCTTTTGAAAAATATTCTGCTACCATCGCCATCGTCCTACCACCCGTCACTGTAACGATTGATTGATCAACTGGCAACATCCATTTCATCAATTCCTGTACTTGATTACTAATTTGCATCCCTTTATTTGGTCCACTGTCAGTAACCACTTTACAAAATCTAATTCCTAGCTTATCCGAAATTTCTTTTTCAAAATCAGTCATTTCGATACACTGTTGAATGATTGAAGTTAATCCAAGATAAGTATCTTTTCCTAACTCAGTAACAAACATTCCTTTTGCAGAATATGTAATTAAACCTTGTTCTTTTAGTATATCTGTTTCAGAACGAAGAATTCGTTCCGATATTTCCAACTGCTTTGCAAGCCCTCTTCGACCAATCGGTTGTGTTCGTTGTATCGCTCGCAAAATTTGGAAACGAATTTTTAACATTTGATTGCTTTCGGGGACTAGAAGTTGCATTAATGTCATACAATCCATAATTCCGATTCCCTTCGTTTCATTACTGGGCTAAAAACCGTCCCTAAAAATCAGCTATCTATACATAGAAAACTTTCTTAATTACAAAAATATTGTACCAACAATCTTTGTAAAATGCAACTTGAAAGTGTTTAATATTTTCTAAAAAATTATCAATCCGGGACTTTTAAAGTCCCTTTTTGTTTCGTTTTTTCTCTTTTAAAGTTGTCTTTTTCTGTTTTTTCTAAATCAATTCAGTTCTTTTTTTGTAAGGGTTTCTTCTTGTTTTTTCATATGAATTTAGATAAAATATTCTTACATTGTTTAGCTGCCTTAGTGTAATGGATATCACATAAGATTCCGGTTCTTATAATGGGGGTTCGATTCCCTCAGGCAGCGTTGTTAAAAGTTATTTCACTTCATTTTTAACCGCAAAAAAGCCAGGGCTTAACACCCTGGCTTATTTGCAGTTTTATAGCTCACCATACTATTAGACTGCTTAATTATTTTTCTAAACCTTCAATAATTTTTGTTAAGTTCCATTTCATCATGCTTAAGTAGCTATCTCCATCTTTACCTTTTTCAGCAATTGAGTCAGTAAAGATTGTTGAGTAAATTGGCTTACCTGATTCTTGTGAAACTGTCTTCATTGGACGTTCGTCAACACTTGATTCAACGAATAATGAAGGAACTTTAGATTTTTTAAGAATTTCTACTAAACGAGTTGTTTGGTCAGGAGTACCTTCTTCTTCAGTGTTAATTTCCCAAATGTAAGCTGATGGAACTCCATAAGCTTTAGAGAAGTACTTGAAGCATCCTTCACTCGTAACAATTAATTTTTTCTCTTCTGGAATTTTAGCAAGACGTTCTTTTGCGTCTTTATCTAATTTATCCAATTCAGCAACATATTTATCAAGATTCTTTTGGTAAGTATCTTTATGTTCTGGATCTTTTGCAATTAATTGTTTTGCAATATTTTTAGCATAAATCACACCATTTTCGATGTTTAACCATGCATGAGGGTCTTCTTTACCTTTTTCTTTTTCCCCTTCAAGGTAAATTACATCAACGCCATCACTTACTGCAAAGTAATCTTTATCTGCTACTTTACCAGCATTTTTAACCATTTTTGTAAACCAAGCATCATCTGCATTTTCTAAGTTAATTCCATTATAGAAAATTAGGTCTGCATCATGAATTTTTTGAACATCTTGAGGTAATGGTTCATATTCGTGTGGATCTTGTCCAACTGGAACAATACTGTGAATGTCCGCTAAATCCCCAGCAACATTTTTTGTAATATCATAAATGATAGAGTTTGTTGCTACTACTTGTACTTTTTTTGGTTCATTACTTTTTGTTGTAGTTGATGATGTTGAATTTGTTGAACATCCTGCAAAACCAACTAATGATAATAAACCGACTGTTAATAATTTCCCGATTTTCATGCTTTTTTCCTACCTTCCCTTTGTTTTGGTGATACAATAAAACTAATCACAAAGAATGCTGCAGCAGTTAATACAATGGTTGACCCTACTGCAATATTAAACGTATAGCCGATTACTAAACCAACAATCGAAGAAAGTGAACCAAACATTGCTGATAAAGCTAACATGGTTTTCAAACTCTTCGAATATAAATATGCTGTTGCTGCTGGTGTAATCAGTAACGCTACAATCATAACTGTTCCGACACTTTGCATTGCTGTAATCGAAACTAATGCTAAAAGAAACATCAATAAGTAATGATAGAATGATACATTCAATCCCGCCGAACGAGCAAAGACTGGGTCAAAACTCGTTACTTGTAATTCTTTAAAGTAAGAAATAATCGTTACAAAAACAAATATTCCCACAATTGCCGTAATCAATAAATCAAAATCTTGTACCGCTAAAATATTCCCGAATAAAATATGGAATAAGTCTGTTGAACTTTTCGCAACACCGATTAAAATAATCCCTAAAGCTAAAAATGAACTAAAGGTAATTCCTATCGCAGTATCACTTTTTACGACACTATTTCGATTAATAAAGGCAATAATAAACGATGCTAATAATCCAAACGCTAGTGCTCCAAAGAAGAAGTTAATACCAAGAATAAAAGATAATGCTACCCCTGGTAACACTGCGTGAGAAATCGCATCTCCCATTAACGACATTCCACGAAGAATGATAAAACATCCAATCATTCCGGCAACTGCTCCAATTAAAACAGAAGAAATTAATGCATTTTGCACAAAATGATAGTTCATTAATCCTTGTAAAAAATTATTCATGAGTTTGTCCCCCTTGAGCTATGAAAACTTCTCCACCGTAAGTTTTTCTAATTTTTTCAGGAACAAATGTTTCCTCAGTTTTTCCACTATCTACTATCCCACGATTCACTAAAATCACTTGATCAAAATAATCACGTACTTTAGATAAATCATGATGCACCATTAAAATAGTCTTGCCTTCTTCTTTCCATTGACGAATTAAAGTCATAATCACTTTTTCACTCATCATATCAATCCCAACAAATGGTTCATCTAAGAAGATATAATCTGCCTTTTGGACTAAACAACGTGCTAATAATACCCTTTGGAATTGTCCGCCAGATAATGCTCCTATCGGACGATGGGCTAATTCTGTTAGACCAACTTCTTCGATGGCCTCGTCTACGTCTTTCCAATCTTGAGCGTTTAAACGCTGAAACGGTCTCATTTTTACACTTTTCCCTAACGCTACGCACTCACGAATGGTAATTGGAAATGTAAAATCAAGATTACTCTTTTGTTCTACATAAGCAATTCGCTCTAATGATTGACTTGCTTCTTTCCCATCGAACGTCACTTTTCCCGTATGTGAAATTAATCCTAAAATTGCTTTTAAAAAGGTAGATTTACCTGCACCATTAGGACCAATTATTCCTAAAATTGTCGGGCCATTTATTTCTACATAACAGTCTTTTAAAACATTTGGTTGCATCGCATAAGATACTCCTAGATTTTCAACTTTAATCATGAATTTACCCCTTTCTTTCATTCATAATTCCTATGCCAATAATTAGGTTACCCTAAAAGGGTAAACTCGTCAAGAGTTTTTTAGGCATTCCAAAATATTTTTGAAAAATTCCGATTTTTATATAAAAAAAGATAAAGAACAAAACGCTTTCATGTCCTTTATCTCTTTTAAACCTATTCTTTTTTATCTTCTTTTGCTCCTAAAGCAGTTAATGTATTTGAGAATAAATGATACTTATAATCTTTATCAATCTCTTTATAATAACTATAAAAAATATCTACCATGACTAAAATTGGAAATTGTGGTGAAATTAACCCACCTTGATCCAAAGCGTTCTTCATAGCAATTAATACTAATTCATCACAAACCTTTTCACTTTCTTCACTTCGTTTCGAAGTAATTAAAACAGTTTTTGCCCCTTGTTTTTTCGCTTGACGCACTGCCTCAACTACACTTGCATTAGCAGAAACTGAAATCCCAATAACTAAACACTGCTCATCAACAAGCACCCGATTCATAAGCATTGTATGCAAATCCGTAATCGCCTCACAAATCATCCCTAATCTCATAAATCGAAACTTCATCTCATGAGCTGCTAACCCTGAACTTCCTTGCCCGTATATGTAAACTCGTTTAGCATTATTCAATAAACCACACACTTTAATGACTTGGCTTTCATCAATTAACGAAAAAGACTTAGACAGTAGTTCTTCATAGTCTGATAAAACTGTTTTTGTTAAATCATTATGGATGACTTCTAATTCTTTTTTACTTTCTTGGAAGTCATATATAAATTGCCGATACCCCTTATAACCACATTTTTGAGCAAAACGAGTCAATGATGGAATGGACACAAATAATCTCTCCGAGACAGCTCTAGCTGACAAAGATTCTTCTGCTGAACTTTGCTTTAAAAAATATTGCGCAATTGTTTTTTCATTAGGGGTTAATGTATCATAAATCGATTCAATTAATGGTGTGACTTTTTTCTCAAAAGATATCATATTTTTACTCCCTTAACCTTTTCATTACTGTTAGTGTATCATATTTTTCAACTCTCGTGTTTCAAAAAATAAAAAGCTAGGAGACATTCATCCCCTAGCTTGATAGTATTTAGATAACGATTAGTCATCTACACCTAAAATTTCGTTAATATTGTTTTTATAAAGAATAGCTTTCGCACCGTAAATCGCTTGAACTCCACCGTTTACTTCTAGTACATCTACTGCACCAATTGCTTTTAGTGTTGCTTTATCAACTTTTTCTACAGAACGAACTGCTACACGTAAACGAGTAATACATGCATCTACATCTTCAATGTTTTCTGCTCCACCTAAAGCTTCGATAATACGAACGCTATCTTGTTTTAATGTGTCTTTTGTTTCTACAACCGGTTGTGCATCATCTACTAATTCTTCATCTAAACGACCTGGAGTTGCAACGTTAAATTGAACGATAAACCATCTGAATACTACATAGTATAGAACACTCCATACTAAACCAAATGGAATTTGTAATAACCAATTTGTTTTATCATTACCTTGTAATACCCCGAATAATGTAAAGTCGATAACCCCACCTGAGAATGTATTACCGATTGAAATATTTAAGATATCAGCAATAAAGAAGCTTACACCATCTAAAAATGCGTGAACAACATAAAGTACTGGACTTACGAATAAGAACATAAATTCGATTGGTTCTGTAATACCAGTAATAAATGAAGTTAAAGCTACCCCAAAGAATAAACCAGCGTATTTTTTACGACGATCTTTTGGAACACAGTGATACATTGCTAAGCAGGCTGCTGGAAGACCAAACATCATTGTAGAGAAACGACCTGCGAAGAAACGAGTTCCTTCAGTAAATAGACCAACATGTGTTGGATCTGCTAATTGAGCAAAGAAGATTTTTTGAGCTCCTGCTACAGTTTGACCTGCAACTACTTCAACGCCACCTAATTCTGTATACCAGAATAATGGGTAAATCATGTGGTGTAAACCAACTGCACCACATAAACGCATTAAGAATCCATATAAGAATGTTCCAAATGGTCCAGCTTGTGAAATATAACCACCAGTTGATACTAATAATTGTTGGAATGGAGGCCAAATTACAAAGAAAATACCCCCAACTACAATTGAAGCAAATGAAGTAACGATTGGAACAAAACGGCTACCTCCAAAGAATCCTAAGAATTGAGGTAATTGAATGTTGCTATAGCGATTATGTAAATAAACTGCTACAGAACCTACTACAATAGCCCCAACTACACCTGTATCAATTGAAGCACCTTCAGCCATATATAATTTAACAAGTGCTTTGATTGTTGCTGTCATAACAAAATAACCAGTTACCCCAGCAAGTGCGGCAGTACCTTTATCACGTTTTGCTAGACCAATACATAAGCCCACACAGAGTAGTAACGCTAAATTCGCAAATACAACTTCTCCTGCTGAACTCATTACTGTGAAAATTGCTTGTAAAAGACTATTATTTAACACTGGATAAGTAGCTACTGTCGTTGGATTTGACAATGCACCACCAATCCCTAATAACAAACCAGCTGCCGGTAAAATAGCAATCGGCAACATAAATGCTTTACCAATTTTTTGTAATACTTTAAACATATGGTTTCCCCCTAATTATTTTCCTTTTATGATTGAATCGCATCTACAAATTTTTTTGTAATTAATTGAGGTCTTGTAATCGCTGATCCAACAACTACACTATAAGCCCCTAATTCAAGTACACGTTTTACCTTTTCAGGTGTATCAATATTTCCTTCTGCAATGAGTGGATGTTTGATAACCTTTAAGACTTCACGGAGAATTTCAAAATCGTTTGCTTCAATTTTATCCCCTTTACTTTGGTTGGTATATCCTACTAATGTACTTCCGATATAGTCGAACCCTAATTCATCTGCATGAATCATTTCTTCAACTGTCGAACAGTCTGCCATTAATTTTTGAGTTGGATATTTTTGACGAATTTCTTGATAAAATTCGTCTAAAGTTTGTCCATTAGGACGACTAGAAATCGTTGCATCTAATGCAATAATTTCCGGTTTTGCTTCCATTAACTCATCCACTTCTTTCATAGTGGCAGTAATATAGACATCAGCATCATCATAATCTCTTTTAATAATTCCAATTACAGGTAAATCAACTGCTTCTTTAATAGCTTTGATGTCTATGACAGAATTAGCACGAATCCCCTTTGCTCCTCCTTCCTTTGCTGCGACTGCCATACGAGCCATAATAAAATCGCTATGCAACGGTTCATGTGGCAACGCTTGGCAAGATACGATTAATTGCCCTTGAATACTCATATTCAGCCTCCTTTTCTTTATATAAAAGCCTTTACATTCATTAGTATAATTGTAGCAGAAAGCATTTTCAATATTAGACGCTATTTTAGAAAGTAATTTCAAATTTCTTTGTTTTCCAATCCAAATTCCTTAAAAATTAGAAATTACTTTCACAATTTTTAAAAGATTATAAAAAGTATTATATAAAATAATGAAGGACTTACCGTTCAATCGATAAGTCCTAAGGGTACCACTATTCAGTTTCAAAGCTTTGGAAAATTATTTTCCTAAATAATATTCTGAAACTACATGTAAGTTTTCATCAAATTCAAAGACTAATGGGGGAAAATTTGGAATTTCCAATCCCATAATCTCGTCATCTGATAATCCTTTAATATGTTTTACTAAGGCGCGAATAGAATTTCCATGAGCGCCTACAAAAACATTTTTACCAGCTTTTAAATCTGGAGCAATTTTATCCTCCCAAAATGGAAGAACACGTTCCAATGTCACTTTAAGATTTTCTGCATCTGGAATTACAGAATCATCTAGCTTTGCATACCGACGATCTCCATGTGCTGAATACTCATCATTGCGATCCATTTTTGGAGGTAACACATCATAGGAACGTCGCCAAATATGAACTTGTTCATCTCCAAATTTTTCAGCGGCTTCCGCTTTATTTTTCCCAGTCAAACCACCATAATGACGTTCATTTAAACGCCATGTTTTTTCAACAGGAATCCATAATTGATCACAAGCTTCCAATGCTAAATCGGTTGTTTTAATGGCACGTTTTAGCACTGAAGTATAGGCTTGATCAAATTCAATCCCTGCTTCTTTAATTAATTTTCCGGCATCAATTGCTTGTTGAATCCCTTTTTCAGACAAATCAACATCCGCCCAACCAGTGAAGAGATTGGCCTTATTCCATTCTGACTGGCCATGGCGAGCAAAAACTAATTTTACCATCATATCACTCTCCTTTTTCTGCTAAACCTTTTCCCGAGTAATGGTATACCCTATTTCATTATCTATTTAATAATGCTGCAGCAGCTTCATCAACGATAATTGTTACATTTGGATGCTTCTGTAAAATACTAGCAGGTACATCTGTCGTAACATCCCCTTTTACCGTATTTAAAATCGCTTGTGCTTTCTTTTCCCCGAATGCAATTAATAAGATTTGTTTTGCATCCATAATCGATTGTAATCCCATTGAATAAGCAAATCTTGGTACATCTTCTTCACGTTCAAAGAAACGTTTATTCGCTTCAATTGTTGCTTGTGCTAAAGCTACTTTATGTGTTCTTTGTGTAAAAGGTGTTCCTGGTTCGTTAAATCCAATATGGGCATTACTCCCTATCCCCAATAGTTGGAAGTCAACAGGATTGTCTTGTAAAATTTTTTCATAACGTTCCACTTCAGCATCAATATCTTCTGCTAAACCATCTGGTAAATAGCTCTTTAAAAATGGTTTTGCTGCAAATAATTGTTCATTCATAAAATAATGATAACTATGTTCATCTTCACTGGATAAACCGGCGTATTCATCTAAGTTTACCGATACTCTATCCGAAAAATCTAATGAACTTTGGCGAATTTTTTCATATAAACCAAGAGGACTTGAACCTGTTGCTAACCCAAAAACCTTTGCTCCATTTTCATAAGCTTCTTTAAAAACTTCAAACGCAACTTTAGCGCCTTCTTCTTGATTTTTCACAATTTTAATGTCCATAACGCTTCCTCCCTCAACTTGTCATTACCAGTATTGTAACAGAAATTTTTATAAGAATAAATAATAAAATCCAATTTTCAATCAAATATTTTCAAAACAAAAAAACTCTATTAGCCTCGGAATCATCCTATCTAATAGAGTTTTACTTTTTTAATTATTTCCAAAAATCATCATAAATTGTAATTGGTAAATGACGTTTATGTTCTGATTTGATATACCAATTTTCAATGGTTTGAGCATCTTTTTCTGCAATTTCTTTTCCTTCAAGATAATCATCAATTGCTTCATACGTCACACCTAAAGCTACTTCATCAGGAAGTGATGGACGTTCTTCTTCTAAATCTGCCGTTGGTTGTTTTAAATATAAATGTTCTGGAGCTCCTAAATATTCTAATAACTGACGCCCTTGTCGTTTATTCAAGCGCCATAATGGTAAAATATCTGCTCCACCATCACCGAATTTTGTATAAAATCCTGTGACAGATTCTGCCGCATGATCCGTACCTATCACAGCACAGCCTGTTTGCCCTGCAATCGCATATTGCGCAATCATACGTTCTCTTGCTTTAATATTCCCTTTATTAAAATCACTAATCGGTAACCCTAAACTTGTAATACTATTCATAGATGCATCCACAGCTGGTTTAATATCCACTCGCAATATATCGCTTGCTTGCATAAATTCAATGGCATCCATCGCATCTTTTTCATCTGCTTGTATTCCATACGGTAGACGCACTGCATAAAAACGATAATCTTTTTCAGGATATTCTTGGTTCAATTCATCAATCGCTAACTGAGCTAATTTTCCAGCCAAAGTAGAATCTTGCCCACCACTAATACCTAATACATATCCTTTTAAAAAAGGATGTTTCACTAAATACTCTTTTAAAAATTGAATTGTTCTGTTAATTTCTTGTTGAACATCAATTTTCGGTTGTACTTTTAACGTTTCAACAATTTGTTTTTGTAATGGTCTCATGATTTCTTCCTTTTCTATCGAATTAGCTTAAGCGATTCATTTTTTCTTTTACTTCTGCACGAATGGCTTCAATACTTGCAAGTTTTTGTTGATAAGTTTCTGTAGATAAGTCAACTGGATATTGTTCTGGATTTAAAATACGTTTGTATTCATCCCATAATGCTTCTACTCGTTCATCTTTATATGCTTTAATTTCTTTTAATGAAGGTAATGTATAGACTAATTTACCTTGTTCAAAAATCGATTGTAAAATTGGACGAGCATCAAAATCCGTCACTGTTTTATTAATATAAGTATATACTGGATGGAACATATATAACTCTTCTAATTCATCTGGACGTTCATGCCATAGTGCAATATAATCCCCTTCAGATTTTCCATCACTTTTACGAGTAATACGCCATACTTGTTTTTTACCTGGTGTTGAAACTTTTTCTGCATTATTAGAAATTTTCACGGTTGGAACCATTTCACCATTTTCATCTTCAATCGCTACTAATTTATAAACACAGCCTAATGCAGGTTGATCATAAGCTGTAATTAATCGTGTTCCAATTCCCCAAACATCAATTTTAGCACCTTGCATTTTTAAGTTCAGAACTGTTTTTTCATCTAAATCACTAGATGCATAAATTTTAGCTTCTGTAAAACCAGCATCATCTAATTGTTGACGAACTTTTTTCGACATATACGCCATGTCCCCACTATCAATACGAACGCCTAAGAAATTAATTTTATCTCCGAATTCCTTCGCTACTCGAATGGCATTTGGAACACCTGAACGTAAAATATCATACGTATCTACTAAAAATACACAATCACGATGAGTAGAGGCATAAGCTTTAAATGCTTCATAATCGTCACGATAGGCTTGTACTAGAGAATGCGCATGAGTTCCAGAAACAGGAATTCCAAACATTTTTCCAGCTCGAACATTACTTGTCGCATTACATCCCCCAATATAAGCTGCTCTTGTTCCCCAAAGTGCTGCATCTAATTCTTGAGCACGTCTTGTTCCAAATTCTAAAACAGGATCATCTCCAGCAACCGTACGAATACGAGAAGCTTTTGTCGCAATAAGTGTTTGGAAATTAATAATATTTAATAGCGCTGTTTCAATTAATTGGCATTCTGCAAGGCTTCCTTCTACTTGAACTAATGGCTCATTTGCAAATACTAATTCTCCTTCAACAGCAGAATGAATATTCCCTTTAAATTTAAAGTTTTTCAAATAGTCTAAAAATTCTTCTGGATAAATCTCTAAACTTCTTAAATAGTCTAAATCTGTTGGACTAAATGTTAAATCTTCAATATAGTGAACTAAACGCTCTAAACCAGCAAAAATCGCATACCCATTTTCAAACGGTAACTTTCTAAAATATGCTTCAAAAATTGCTTTTTTCTCATGAAGACCTGTTTCCCAATATGTCTTCATCATATTAATTTGATACAAATCAGTATGTAGCGTTAAGCTATCATCATGATAACGGAATTTCATGGTTCCATAACCCTCTTTTCATTATAATTACATATATTGTACACCAGTTTTCATAGTTTGTACAAACTTTCCAAACTATTTTTTACGGCAAAAGGGACTAGTTTCCTAGCCCCTCTTTCAACCATCATTTCCACACTTAAATACCTTCAAAATGAATAAACTTTTTTATTTAGTTTCTTTATTTATCAATGTATTCTTCTTACTATTAGTGTACTCCTCTTATCACAAAGTAGCAAGAGTTTTTGGAAAAATTCCTAAAATTTTCTTTTTGAAGCAAAATTATCCAATAGAGAACAAAAAAAGACTTCTCCTTGTAGCATCACTCTTGACTGTACAACTACTGTCGGCCTCTACTACTTCAGAGAAGTCTCATTCAATTTTTTATATTAAATATATGCATCCAAGTCTTTTTGGAATTTTGCTAGTTTTTCTTCTGCTTCCTCTTGAGTAGCAGCTTTCACACCCATGTAGAATTTAATTTTAGGTTCTGTACCACTTGGTCTTACTGCAATCCATGAACCATCTTCTAAAATATATTTCAATACATTTGAAGTTGGTAAGCCAATTTCAGAAGTAACACCTTGGGCATCTACTTGTTGGTTCACTGAAAAATCTTGTGCCAATGCTACTTTAATACCTCCAAAGTTAGAAGGAACTTCTTTACGTAATCCATCTAATAAAGCTTTGATTTTAGCAGGACCTTCTAACCCTTGAACCGTTACAGAAATTGTTTTTTCTAAGAAATAACCATATTTTTCATATAAAGCTTGAAGACCATCATATAAAGTTTTCCCTTCGCTCTTGAAGTGAGCTGCTACTTCTGTTAATAACAATACGGCTTGAATCGCATCTTTATCACGAACAAATGGTTGAACTAAATAACCATAACTTTCTTCAAACCCAAACATAAATGTATGAGCATTTGTTTCTTCATAGTTTTTAATTTGTTCTGCAATAAATTTAAAACCAGTTAATACATTGACCATTTTCGCACCATAATGTTCTGCAATAACTGTTGGTAATTCACTAGATACAATTGATTTTACTGCAGCTGCATTTGCTGGTAATGTTCCTGCTTTTTGATGAGCAAATAATAAATAATCTAATAAAATCGCTGCAATTTGGTTTCCAGTAATGACTTGGTAAGTTCCATCTGGTTGGCGAACGGCAGCACCCATTCTATCTGCATCTGGGTCTGTTGCTAACAATACATCCGCTTTAGTTTCTTCTCCTAAACGAATCGCATATTCAAATGCACCTGCTTCTTCAGGGTTTGGAGATTTTACCGTTGTGAAGTCTCCATCTGGAGTTGCTTGTTCTGATACAACATGTAATCCTGTAAATCCAGCTTGATCTAATGCTCGTTTTGTTAACATTAACCCTGTTCCATGTAATGGAGTATAAACAACTGATAAATCTTTTGTATGAGATAATAAGGCTGGATTTACCGAAACTGATTTGATTTCTTCTAAATAAGCAGCATCTACTGCTTCACCAATCCATTCAAATAATGCTGATTGTTCTAATTCTTCTTTTGTCACCACATCTACTGCTAATGGATTTTCAACTTGGCGAACAAATTCTGTTAAAGCATCTGCATCTTTTGGAGGCATTTGTCCTCCATCTTCACCATATACTTTATACCCATTATAGGCAGCTGGATTATGACTAGCTGTAATCATAATTCCTGCAAATGTTTGCAAGTGACGTACCGCATAAGACAATTCAGGTGTTGGTCTTAAATCTTCAAATACATACGCTTTAATGCCATGTTTTACTAAAACTTTTGCAGATTCTAATGCAAATTCAGGAGAAAAATGACGTGAATCATGTGCGATTGCTACCCCTCGTTGTTTCGCTTCTTCTCCATATGTTTCAATTAATCGCGCTAACCCTTCTGTTGCTTGACGAACCGTATAAATATTCATACGATTAATCCCAGGGCCAACAATTCCACGCATTCCTGCTGTTCCAAATTCTAATGGAGCATAAAACGCTTCTTCTTTTTCTTTTTCAGAAAAGTTCTCTAATTGAGTTTTTAAATAATCTTCTAATCCTTCGAACTTTTCCCATTTTAATGCAATATCTTGCCAACTCATATTATTACTCTCCTTTAAACATTTTCTATTCTAATACCGTTGCTACTTCAAATCCATATCCACGAATATGAGTAATTAATAATTCTAAAAAGATATGTGCAACAGGCGATAATTCCATTTGATGATGTTTTAAATATCCAATTTCTAATTCATCTTCAATGGCTAATGGAATTGCCACAATTTTATCATCATTTAATTCACTACTAATAATTCCCGAACTAATCGTATAACCATTTAACCCGACCATTAAATTAAAAATTGTTGCACGGTCACTTACCTTAATACTCTTCTTATGTTCCATTGTACTTAAAATCTCTTCAGCAAAATAGAAGGAGTTTTCTTCTCCTTGTTCATAAGATAAGTAAGGATAATCTTCTAACTCTTCTAGTGTAATACTAGATTGAGAAGCTAATGGATTTTCTCTACTAATAAATACGTGAGGTTTTGCTGTAAATAATGGCGTAAATTCTAAGTTTTTCTCTTTAAATAATTTTTTCATAACTTGACGGTTAAAATTATTTAAATATAAAATCCCTAACTCACTTTTGAATTTCATTAAGTCTTCTAAAATATTTTGAGTTTCTGTTTCTCTTAACGTAAATTGATATTCATCACCAGCTTCTTGACGGATTAATGCAACGAACGCATGAACGACAAACGCATAGTGCTGTGCTGAAACTGAGAAGTCACGTTTCCTTTTTGTTTTACGTTTATATTTTTCTTCCATCAAGTTTACTTGGTCCAATATTTGTCTAGCATATACTAAAAACTCTCGACCTTCTTCTGTTAAAGAAACTCCATTCTTATACCGAACTAATAATTGAATATTCATTTCTTGCTCTAAATCTTTCATGGCATTTGATAGACTTGGTTGAGTTAAAAATAAATCTTTTGCGGCTTCATTAATGGATCCTTTTTCTGCAATTTTTTCTAAATAAACTAATTGTTGAATACGCATATTTTTTCTCCTTTTGCCATCTTACCTTTATTATAAATGAGATTTTAATTTCATGCTACCCTATAGTTTCCGCAAATAAAAAAAACTGAGCTTAAAGCCCAGTTCTTTTCAACGATTCCTTTTATTGTTGGAATTTAAATACCACATTAGAATCGTATAATTTTAATACATTTTCATAAACAAATTTCGTTGCTAATGCTGCAACAACTGGTACAAGTAGCCAAACAACTACTGCTAACCCAACATTTAATCCTGCATCGATAGAAGCTAGAGGTCCTACTAAACCTACTAAACCAAAACCAGCAGATTGAGGAGTACCACTCACACTAAATAATGCAACTGGAATTGCAGAAATAACAGCTGTTGTTAAAGTTGGAACTAAAATAATTGGATACTTAAATAAGTTTGGCATCATTAATTTCATAGCTCCTAAAGCAATCGCTAAAGTTACTCCTGAATTATTCACTTTCCATGAATGAACCACTAATACTACGGCTGTTACAGCAACACCCATCGCAGCAGCCCCTGCTGACACACCATTTAATTGAATTGCTAAACCAATCGCAACTGTTGAAATTGGTGAAATAATTAAGAATGCAAATGAACATACAATTAAAATAGACATTAAAATCGGTTGTAAGTGAGTGAATTCGTTAATAACTGCTCCAATTGCAGCTGTTAATTTCGCAACGAATGGTAATAATTGTAAACCGATAAATGAAGCACCTACACCGACAACGATTGGCATTGCAACTACAGCTGTAGAACCAAATTTATCTTTAATCCACATTAATGCTAATACCGCAATTGCAGCTGTTAACATTGTATTAATTAAGTCTCCAGTACCGGCTCCAACATATTTCCCTAGTTCTGGATTGAATTTTACAACACCTGATGCAACAAAACTTGCTCCTGCTGTAACCATCATTGGCATTGGTTTAAAACCAAATTGTAAAGCAATTAATGCACCAATAATTAATGGTGTTGCTAATTGGAAAATTACAGCAATTTGTGTGATTTGAACTGCTAGTGGATATTGACTAAAATATTTTAAAATAGCAGATAATACAGCGTTTGGAATTAAACCGATAATTACCCCTAATGCAGTTCCTTGTAAGATTTTGTTCATAAAGACTTTTGCAGTCATTTTTTCTTGAGCTTCCATATAACCCCTTCTTTCTTTTTGTCTACTCCTTTATAAAAGTTGTTGAAACTTTTCAGAAATACTTCACAAATCAATTTCTATTCTTTCTCTACCTTTTATTAGTGAGCTTTCAAAATTTGCTCTTTACAATGAATCAATGATGTTGAAAAGGCGCAACAAAGTGTTGGAACTCCGTATTTTTACCTTTTCTGACCACTGCTCCATTCATATAATCAATCTCCGTCAAACGATTATTCAACATTAACTCTTAATGCATTGATGGATGATGAAGACCGATTGTGTCACGATTATAACAATTCATTTCAATGGAATCAACAATTTCTTTCATGTTTTGTTTAATATTTTTCAAATTTTGAAATTAATGAAAAAGTACTGTAAAAACTCTTTGAAAATTTATGAACAATAGCTTTATTACATTAAACTTCAGAAACTTTCCATTTATGCTATCTTCATCCTATTTTTATAATAAAACAAGGAGGCGTCCTAGAAAACGTCCTCCTTGTTGATTATTTTTCTTTAAATTCTTGTTTGACTACTTCTAAAGCTGCTGCAATTACTTGGTGCATATCATAATAACGATATTGACCTAAACGTCCTCCAAAAATTACTTGTGGTACTGTTTGAGCTAGCTTTTTATATTTAGAATATAGATCATTATTTTGTTGATTATTGACTGGATAATAAGGTTCTTGACCTTTTTCCCAATCCGATGGATATTCTTTTGTAATAACTGTCTTTTCTTGTGTTCCAAACTCAAAATGTTTATGTTCAATAATACGAGTATATGGAGTTTCACGATCTGTGTAATTCACAACTGCATTTCCCTGGAAGTTTTCTGTGTCTAACACTTCTGTTTCAAATCGTAAACTACGATATTCTAACGTTCCCAATTCATAATTGAAAAACTCATCAATCATTCCTGTGAAAATAATTTTAACGCCGCTTTGTAAATACTCTTCTTTTTTCTCAAAGAAATCGACATTTAATTCCACTTCAATATTTTCATGATTGAACATATTTTTAACCATTTGAGTATATCCACCAATTGGAATTCCTTGATACGTATCGTTGAAATAATTATTATCATACGTATATCGAACAGGTAATCGACGAATAATAAAGGCTGGTAGTTCTGTAGCAGAACGTCCCCATTGTTTTTCAGTATAGCCTTTGATTAACTTGTAATAGACATCTTCCCCTACTAAAGAAATAGCTTGTTCTTCCAAGTTTTCAGGAGTTTTTCCTTTTAATACTGCTCGTTGTTCTTCAATTTTAGCTGCTGCTTCTTGCGGAGTCACAACTCCCCATAATTTATTAAAAGTATTCATGTTAAATGGTAAATTATAGATTTCACCATTAAAATTCGCAACAGGGGTATTTGTATAACGATTAAATGTAGCAAATTGGTGCACATAATCCCAAATTCTTTTATCACTTGTATGGAAAATATGTGCTCCATATTCATGAACTTGAATTCCTTCAACTTCTTTTGTATAAATATTCCCTGCAATATGCGAACGTTTTTCAATTACTTTCACTTTAAATCCACGATTAGCAGCTTCACGTGCAAATGTTGCACCAAACAAACCTGCACCTACTACTAAATAATCATATGCCATTTATTTATTCTCCTTATATGTTTATTAATAATATTGTAACATAAATGTATTCAAATAGCACCTTGACAGATATTCCTAATTTATATAAAATATTAAACGTATAAAAAGGAGGAAATTATGATAAAAAAAACTATTATTATCAGCAACATTTCTAACAACAGCGTTATTTACTGGTTTAAATTATTCAATCTATGCACAGGCAGTTAACACCGTTGAATTAGAAACGTTAAATCAAGGGCAAGTAAAAAATATTATCCGCGTAAATTCTGAAAATGAATTACCTAAAGATGGTACTACTTATACTCTTGTGTATTCAAAACAACACTGTAAATTACCAGATGAACCAGAAAAAACAAGTGAAGTAACAACAATCACAACTGAAAAAGGGGTTCCTGAAGTTTTAGATAAACCTTCAATTGAAATCCCTACAACAGCTAGCACTTCAATTGAAACTACTGCAACTACTTCTACGATAGTTCCTAACTCAGTTGTGTCGACTACAAATTCATCAACTACAGAAACAAAAAACACAACAACTGCTTCTATAAATGAAGCATCGCAAAAGAAAACAACAGAAAGTACACCACAAACAACAACTCTTACAACTGTTTTAAAAGCTCAAGTAAAACAATCATTGCCACAAACCGGAACACAAAAATCCGTAGCGATGGTTTTAACTGCAGGAGTATTAGTTGCTTTAGCTTTTCTTATGATTAAATACCATAAGAAAAAAGTATGGATGGTATTACTGATTACAGCTTCTGTGACATCTCTTTATAATTTAAGAAATGTGATGGCACAAAATGAAACAAAAGTAACAACAATTCCAGTAACTACATTTGTTCCTACAAAAGAATATTGTTTAGTTGGATATATTATTATTCCAAATACAAGTGAAACGACTGAAATTACAACAGAAAAAGGTGTTCCAGAGATTCAATCTGAATTACCAGAATATCAAGTACCTACAACAGCTGGAACTGCAACTGAGGCTACGGTAACTACTGCAACAACTACAACTTCAACTGAACCTACTACAACAACTACAACTTCAACTGAAGCTACTAGCGCAGAACCAATTTTCGAAGCTTCTGAAGTTGAATCTACTAAAGCTACTACTACTGAACCCACTACTACAGAACCTACTACTACAGAACCTACTACTACAGAACCTACTACTACTAACTGAAGCTTCTGCTAATAGCAAATAATAACAAAACAAAATCCCCAACGATAGAGACTTATCTCCAATCGTTGGGGATTTTCTAATTAAATCCAACTATTTTTTGAGTTACGGTATAAATCAAATTCGACATTTGTCTAGCAGGTTCATTGTTGTTCATAGCAATTTTACTAATCACATTTTTACGAATTTCTTTATAAACTGTCAGATTAGTTTCTTTTAATGTTTCTAATAAAGCTTTCTTTTTCTCTTGGTGTTCCTGTGTACCTGCTTTATTTAATAAGGCGCAAGAAATCAATGTTGTAATTTCTAAATGATTTAATAAATAATCGTTTAACACTTTTGGAAATTCCCAATCACTATGATAAGCTTCCATCAATAATTGATTCACTCTAATTTGTTGATCAATTCTGCGAATCATCACTTGTTCATTAACGGATTGATCTTCTCGACCGATAAAGTAACGGTAAAAATCAACATTGATATAATACAATTTCTTACAATACTGCAATGGAATAAATACAAATAAATTATCCACATAAAAAGTATGTTCTGGCAATTGTAATTTTGATTGTTTTAAAATATCTAGTCGATACATTAAGGAATGCATCATCATATACTTTCCTTTTCGAAGCGGCTTTGCATCCTCCCAAGTAAACACTTTATTTTCTGGGAAGGAAGATTGATATCTCATAATTTTCTTTCTTCGAGCTTGTTCTTTTTCATAAACAAAGTTTGTAATGACTACATCAACTTCTTCTTGTGCATCTTCTAATTGTTGCAGATGCTCTAAAATTTTTAAATAAGCACGAACATCGACCCAATCATCGCTATCTACTACTTTAAAATATTTCCCAGTTGCGTGTTGCATGCCTGTATTGACAGCACCACCATGTCCTTTATTTTCTTGAGAAATCGCACGGACAATGCCTGGATATTGTTGTTCAAACTTTTCTGCTATATTTTTTGTATGATCACTTGAACCATCATTAATGATTAAGACCTCTACTTGGTCTCCACCAGTCACTAATGATTGGATACAGTAATGCATATATTCTTGTGAATTATAACAAGGAACGGCTATTGTTAGTAATTTCATTTCTAAGTCCTTTCGGGTTCTATTTCTTTTATCTATTCTACCATTTTTTATATCCTTTTTGTCAATAAAATATACATTTTATTTCTAATCTGCACTTTTCTCTTTATCAAACACAAAAAAACTCTTCCTTTTCTACTTTTATAGAAAAGAAAGAGTCTCATTTTTATAGTAAAGCTTCAACAATTGGAAGATAATCTTTTTCTTCTAACTTTTGAATCATAATAATGCCATCTCCTAATGGAACTAGAGTGGATTTCAACGCTTCATCTTTTTGAACAAAGTCTAAAAATAGGTTTAGGCGACGATGAATTTTTCGAACTTTTCGTGGAATTTCACTTTCATCTTGTAAAATTGTTCCACCTTGGAAAATATCATCAACAACCAATACCCCACCTGTTTTTAAAACTCGCATACAATGAGGGAAAAATTCAATATATTTCGCTTTTGCACTATCCATAAAAATAAAGTCATATTGTTGTTCTAAAGTTGGCAACACATGTGCTGCATCCCCTTCAATTTGAGTCACAACATCATCAATGCCTAATTTTTTAAAATTCTCTTTTGCTCTTGAATACATTAATTCATATCGATCAATTGTTGTTACAGAACCGCCTTTTGGTACATATTGTGCCATTAAACTAGCCGAAAACCCAATTGCTGTTCCAATTTCTAAAATATGAGTCGGACGATACAAGCCTAATAAGAAATCTAAATATACCGCTGTTTCATGAGGAATAATTGGAATTCCTAAATCATTCGCCATTTGTTCTAACTCTCCTAATTTACCAGGAAAGAAACGTTGACTTTTTCTCATATATTCGACCACTTCAGGTTTAACAACTGGTCGAAACATCATTTCATTTAACATACTTGCTCCTTTATCTATTTATCATAAGGAAATTAGAAACCTCCACCGCCGGATCCTCCACCAGATCCAAACGAACTTCCGCCACTAAATCCTCCTCCAAATCCACCGCTATTCGATGAATCGGAACTTGAAGAAATTTCATCCACTGCTGAAAGATAACTATCAGTGAATGAATCCTGTAGAATCTCATTATAGACAGCCATTTGCCAACCATAGGTTGGTGAATAGAATACACTTTCTTGAATCCAATCAGGGAATTTTTCTTCTAATACTTCAATGACTTGTTCAGCAACTCCTAAAGAAATCGCATAAACTAATAGATGATCCCAGATTTGAATACTTGGTAAATCAGCTCTATCTAAACTAGAAATATCCATTAACATTTGACGAAATGCTTCCCAACGACGATATTCATATTCACCTTTTAAGCTTCTTTGTAGAGCATTTGATTTACTAAAACGAACTGTTACAAGATAAATAATAAAACTAATAATCCCTGCAACAATTGTCAGGAACAGATTCTTAGTAGCCCAAAATACACTACCCACAAATAGAAGAAATCCTGCTATCCCTAAAAGATTTGCACCTTCGGCTTTTGGAGCAGTTTCTCCCTCCTCGAAACGATAAACACTATATTCATCAGCAGCATCATCTACTCCTTCATACCAATTATCTAGCATATCCGTATATCTTTCTGGGCAATTCTCAGCAAATTCAGAAACTAAATCTAAGTCTAAAGTGTTTCCTTTAGCAATTTTTTTAAATAAAATATCTAAAGCTAATTGTTCATGTGGTAGTAAATGATACGAATGTTGTTTCAACTCTAAAATATAAGGTTCTTCACTCGTCATCGTTAGAACTTTTTTACGTACTAAATCCATTATCGTTGCACTAAAATCATCAATCGTTACACCATCATAAATAGCTGCTGACATAATGGCTGGAGTCAAATCTTCTGGCAATTCATATAAATGTTCTGGTACAAACGGTACTTTTTCAAGACGTTTTTTATCTGCTAAATTTCCTTTGAAAAATGCCCAAACTAAAGCGACTAAACTAAGTAGTCCTCCAAAACCTGCTACAGCCCATTTTACAGAACGTTCCTCTTGATCCCTTTTCACTAATTGTTCTTCTCTGTCTACAATTCCAGCAAAAGCGTTAAAATCGTTTGTCACAGGATTATCTTTTGTTAATTCTACAGGAAATAGCATATGAGTTTCTACAAAACTCTTTGGTTCATTTTTCTTAACGGTAAATGTAACTCCTTTGTAATCCGGATCAATTTCTACCTTACCACCAATTCCTCCATGTCCCCAAGCTCTTAATGTTTCTTTTGTTGCTGCACCTGGTAAGCTAACATGAACATGAATATTTTTTTGCGTAACTTCCCACTCTTGTCCAACTACTCGTCGGTTTAATTCCGCTGTATCTTTATAATTTTTAATCAACTGTGGAATTGTATAATTAAAAACAACTGTTCTCGAACTATCTGCGAAAGGTAAGAACACCTTAAATTTTAATAAAGATCCAAGAGTTTCTGTTAAATAAGTACTATTATGCCCTGTATCACTTTTTAATAATGTAACAACTTCTCCATCGCTTGTTTTAAAATCAACTGTTACATCTTTTGGTTCTTTTTCTGCAAAATAATCTAAATTATAAAAAATACCATTGTAACTTCCATTAGCAGTAAAGGTCATTTCTTCTTTGAAACGAACATCCCCATTTGGTCTTACATCAACATCAATATTGTATTTTGTTACTTCTAAACTTTTACCTTTAGCTTCAACTTTCGAAGTAAAAAATGATAGAGATACCATCAAAAACATGAACCAATATAAAATTTTTCGCAATGCTTTCATCTTATTCCCTCCGATACACTGAAAGTGGGATGAAATAACAGATTTCTACTCCCACTTCCATTATCCTAATCAAGTTTCATTAACCTTAAAGCATCAAAAGTATGCTTATAAAATACCGCCTCGAATATCCAATGTTTTTTTCAAATACCATTTCAAAACAAGTGCGCCCGATCCAATAAATAAGTACATGATGGCTGGGAAAACATAATTAATGCTTGTCGGAATCAACAATTGTGTTCCCATTACAAGGACTAACCATGCAAGCATCACTAATGAGCTAACAACTAAATAACGAATATAGCCACGTTTTCCTTTTGGTTGATTAATATCTGGAGTTACTTTAGATAAAGCTAATAACGCTAAACCACCTACTACAAAGTTCATGATTAAGGAAATAACTCCCATCGCTTCTGATTGTTCTGGATTTAAGAATAAAGTAATTCCAGCGATTAAAGCGAAGAATCCTCCGACCATTAATCCACCATCTACAGCAATTTGCCAATCTGGTGATTTCACAGTTGGATCTTTTTTAGGTCCTTCCAATACAGATTGTGTTTGTTGTGTCACCGTACCAAATAATTGGCGAGCTGTTAAACCTTTTTTCTGTTTTTCTACTAAAACAGGAAGCATTTCTTCTAAAGTTGAAGTGATTTTTGCTTTAGACACTTGAGCTTCTTTTAGAGAACGTTCTAGTTGTAATACATATTGTTCATTTTTTTTCGTTAATTGACTACGTAATGTAGTAATATCTACTGTTTTTACTTCAGTTTGATTTTCTGTCATGATTCAATCCCCCACAAGATATGATGATTACACGTTAAATCTGAAAAGCATAACATCGCCATCTTGTACGATATACTCTTTTCCTTCTTGACGTACTTTCCCATTTTCTTTAGCAGCACCCATACTACCAAATTCTAATAAGTCTGCATAAGCTACTGTTTCAGCTCGAATAAATCCTCTTTCAAAATCAGAGTGAATAATTCCCGCACATTGTGGAGCTTTCATTCCTCTACGGAAAGTCCAAGCACGAACTTCTTGTTCTCCAGCAGTGAAGTAAGTTGCTAATCCTAATAAATGGTAAGCTTTTTGAATTAAAATATCTAAACCTGAAGTTTCAATTCCCATTTCTTCTAAGAAAACTTGTTTTTCTTCTTCTTCTAATTCAGCAACTTCTTCTTCTACACGTGCACAAATAACGACTACTTCTGCATCTTCTTTTGCAGCATATTCTTCTACTAATTGAACATATTGATTATGTCCACCTTCTGCTACATCATCTTCTGAAATATTAGCAATATATAACATCGGTTTTGTTGTTAATAAGAATAAACCTTTCACGATTGGTAATTCTTCATCTGTAAATTCAATCGTACGTGCTAATTGACCATCTTCTAGTACTGGTTTGATTTTTTCTAAAACTGCTAATTCTGCTACTGCATCTTTATCTTTTGTTTTGGCAATTTTAGCAACACGAGCAATTCGTTTATCAACTGATTCTAAGTCTGCTAATACTAATTCTAAATTAATTGTTTCAATATCCGCAATTGGATCTACTTTACCAGCAACGTGTGTAATATTTTCATCTTCGAAACAACGCACGACTTGGCAAATTGCATCTACTTGACGAATGTGGCTTAAGAATTTATTTCCTAAACCTTCTCCACGGCTAGCACCTTTTACAATCCCAGCAATATCAGTAAATTCAAATGTTGTTGGAACTGTCTTTTTAGGTTTTACTAATTCTGTTAATTTTTGAAGTCTTTCATCTGGAACTTCTACTACCCCAACGTTTGGGTCAATCGTCGCAAACGGATAGTTTGCTGCTTCTACTCCTGCTTTTGTAATTGCATTAAATAATGTTGATTTCCCAACGTTTGGTAATCCAACGATTCCTGCTGTTAACGCCATGTATTTTTCACACTCTTTCTATTCATTATTTTCTTTCTTCAAAGTTACTTTTTTTATTTTGCGTTCAAATTCTCGTCTTGGCATTAAGACCATTTGCCCACAATGATTACATTTGATACGAATATCCATTCCCATTCGAATGATCGTCCATGAATTGGTTTGACATGCATGAGGTTTTTTCATTTCCACACAATCCCCAAGTGCATATTCCACTATAGCCATTCTATTCACTCCTAATCATCTAATTCAATTTCTAATACATCTAAAATACGAGTTAAATCTTTTTGAGAAAGGTATTCAATCTCGATTTTTCCACGTTCTCCTTTCGGAGTGATTTGGACAGATGTTCCAAATTTATCCATTAATCTTTCTTCAGATTCTACAATATAAGCTGGTTTTGGTTGAATTGTTTTGATTTTCTTCACTTTCTCAACAGGCTCATTCATTGTCTGAATCAATTCTTCTAGCGCTCGAACCGTCATTCCTTCTTCGATTACTTTTTTAGAAAGAGGAACGATTTTGTCCGCTTTTTTCAAACCTAATAAAGCTCGAGCATGCCCCACTGATAATTGACCTTCTTGTAATTGTGTTTGAACTTCTAATGGTAGTGATAATAGACGAAGAAAATTCGCAATATATGGACGGCTTTTACCAATTTTTTTTGCGACTTCTTCTTGATTTAATTTTAACGCATCCATTAAAGATTTATACGCTAATGCTTCATCAATTGGTCGTAAATCTTCCCTTTGTAAATTTTCTACAACGGCTACTTGAATCATAATTTCTTCGCTATATTCACGAATAATAGCTGGAATCGTTTCTTTTCCAGCAAGTTTAGAAGCTCGTAATCTTCTTTCTCCAGCTACTAATTCATAGCCTTTAATACTTGATTTCCGGACGATAATCGGTTGAAAAACTCCTTGTTCACGAATCGAATCTGCTAATTCTTGTAAAGCTTCTTCATTAAACTCTTTTCGAGGTTGATACGGGTTTGGACGAATTTCACTAATGGAAATTTCTTCAACTGTTTCATTCGTTGTATCTACTTTTTCTAAATTTTCGATACTATCAAAATTCCCACCAAAAAGTGCATCAATTCCACGACCTAGGCCTTTTGATTTTTGATTTTTAACCATTTGATAACACTTCCTTTGCTAATTCGAGATAAACTTCTGCTCCTCTAGAACGAGGATCATAGTCAACAATGGCTTGTCCATAACTTGGTGCTTCTGATAAACGAACATTTCTCGGAATAATAGTACGGTAAACTTTTTCTCTGAAATATTTGATGACATCATCTTTTACCTCATTACCTAAGTTTGTTCGTGCATCAAACATTGTTAGTAAAACACCTTCAATTTTTAATTGTGGATTGAAGTGTTTACGAACCATCGTAATAGTATTCATCAATTGAGATAATCCTTCTAATGCATAATATTCACATTGCACAGGAATTAAAACAGTATCACTAGCAGTAAAGGCGTTCATTGTCAAATGTCCTAAAGAAGGTGGACAATCAATAAAAATATAATCATATTCATCACGAATCGTTGTTAATGCTTGTTTTAATTTTTGTTCACGATGTGTCTGATTTGTTAATTCAATTTCAGCTCCTGCCAACTGAATTGTTGAAGGTACTATCATTAAATTTTCACGTGTTGTAGGTACAATTACTTCATGAACATTCACTTCATTTACAATAACATCATAAACATCATAAGCTAACTCAGCTTTTTGTACCCCTAAACCACTAGTGGCATTACCTTGAGGGTCACTATCAATAATTAAAACTTTTTGACCAAGTTTTGCTAGGGAAGCTGCTAAACTGACAGTTGTTGTTGTCTTACCAACTCCACCTTTTTGATTCGCAACTGAAATAATTCTTCCCATTGTCTTACCTCCAATCTTCATAAAAAAAGGAGAATGCAAGCATTCTCCCTCTCGCATGTCTACAAAATGTTTTCCATTTCTCGCAATTCTTTAAATTTATCCATTCCTATTGTAACAAAAAAACAGGAATATGAGTAGTCTTTTCCTTGGAAATCCATTGAAACATGAAATATCTTTTTAACTAATTTATTTGTAACTTGAAACTTACTAAAGCGGTAATTCTTTCTTATGTTGTTGATTCATTCCATTAAAAATCACTTCATAAGTTTTTTGAATCGTTTCGTCTTCTTCATTTAAAATTAATGAAAAACTTTGAATGATGTTTGTCTTAACATCCGCTTTCATCTTCACCGTAATTTTCGTATTCTCGTGAACTTGAATATTCATTGAAGCTAATGCTAATCGTACAACAGAATCACTACCTTGATACACAAAACTTCCATCTGATTGCCACGTAGCAACATTTGACAAATCTTGAGCTAGTTGTAATACGCTGTGATACGTAAATCCTATAACATTTTGTAAGCTTGATTGAGCAGAAATAGTTGGCTCCCATTTATCTTGATAATAACGAATAGCTCCTTTACTACCTTCACTTATCACTTCAATTTGATTCGTAGCTTTACCGTCTGTCTTATCAATACGAGTTCCAAATCCTGTACCATCACTCCAAACAGAAGCATTCGCAATGACTTGAGTCGAACTTGTTACGTCTTTTTTCTTTACTTCATTTTGTTTTAATGTTAAATGATAATTTTTAACTTGTGTTTCTTGTTGTACTAATTTATCTTGTAAACCTTTATCTTCAACTACTTCACTACAACCTACTAGAAAAACTCCTAGTAAACAAATCATCCAAAAATTTACTTTTTTCATATTATATTCTCCAATATCGTTTATAAAAATAGTATACAAAAAAAGAGAATTTCCTTCCAGAAATTCTCCTTCTAATCAGAAGCGTGGCAACGTCCTACCCTCACAGGGGGAAACCCCCAACTACTATCGGCGCTAAGAAGCTTAACTTCTGTGTTCGAGATGGGAACAGGTGTATCCTTCTTGCCATCGTCACCACACTTCTCTTTGAAAAAGCTCTCGCTCTCTCAAAACTGAATCTATATCCAAACTTTCCTCATTTACCTTCAACCTTGGTTAAGTCCTCGACCGATTAGTACTAGTCCGCTCCATGCCTCACGGCACTTCCACTCCTAGCCTATCTACCTGATCGTCTCTCAGGGGTCTTACTCATTTAAAATGATGGGAAATCTCATCTCGAGGGGGGCTTCACGCTTAGATGCTTTCAGCGTTTATCCCGTCCACACATAGCTACCCAGCGATGCTCTTGGCAGAACAACTGGTACACCAGCGGTGTGTCCATCCCGGTCCTCTCGTACTAAGGACAGCTCCTCTCAAATTTCCAACGCCCGCGACGGATAGGGACCGAACTGTCTCACGACGTTCTGAACCCAGCTCGCGTACC
>NZ_KI391971.1:97941-265985 GCF_000162475.2 Granulicatella elegans ATCC 700633 | reverse complement strand
CCCCGTAGGAGTTTTGGGCCGTGTCTCAGTCCCAATGTGGCCGATCACCCTCTCAGGTCGGCTATGCATCACGGCCTTGGTGAGCCGTTACCTCACCAACTAGCTAATGCACCGCGGGTCCATCCATCAGTAGAAGCCGAAGCCTCTTTTCCTTCTTCAGTCATGCGACTGTAGAACCTATGCGGTTTTAGCATCCGTTTCCGAATGTTATCCCCCTCTGATGGGCAGGTTACCCACGTGTTACTCACCCGTTCGCCACTAGATTGACCAGTGCAAGCACCGGTCGCTCTCGTTCGACTTGCATGTATTAGGCACGCCGCCAGCGTTCGTCCTGAGCCAGGATCAAACTCTCATGAAAATACATTCATAAGCTTTTGAAAGCTCATTTAATTACTGACTTATTGTTTTTCTCCTTAGAGAAAAGAAATTGTTGTTTCTTCACTTTCGTGAAGTCCCTACACATTTGGTTTGTCTTCTTTGTTTAGTTTTCAAAGGCCAACGTCGCTTAGCGCGACAACTCCTATATATTATCATAGGCGTTTTTCTCTGTCAACAACTTTTTTCATTTTTTGAAAATTGTTTCAGAGTCGTTTTTGTTGTTTCGCAACAACGTTTAATAATTTATCATAGATATACTTCATCGTCAACCCTTTTTTTATAAAAATATGCTATAATTTTTTCGAATATTTATTAAGGAGGTTTTTATGCGTCTTGAGCATTTATTAATGAAGCATTTTGATATTTCTCGAAAGCAAATGAAAAAATTAATTTCTTCTGGCGAAGTACTAATCGATTCAACTCCCGCAACTCATGTAAGTAATAATGTCGATCCACAAATTCAAGTGATTACCGTTCAAGGAAGTCGCATGGAAGATAACTCCCAAAAGTATTATTTATTAAATAAACCTAAAGGAGTCATCACTGCTACCACCGATTCTCAACTTCCTACAGTTATTGATTTATTTAAAAATGAAAATATCGAAGGATTATATCCCATTGGTCGATTAGATAGAGATACGGAAGGACTTTTAATCATTACGAATAACGGACCTTTAGGCTATCGTTTATTAAATCCCATTCAACATATTGAAAAGGAATATTATGTAGAAGTAAATGGGCCTTTAGACAATTCCTGTATTCAGAGATTTTACGACGGAATTATGTTTCATGATGGAACGATTTGTAAACCTGCTAAATTATCAATTCTTGAATCGTCTCCTTCCTTTAGTAAAGCTACTGTTACAATTTCAGAAGGAAAGTTTCATCAAATTAAAAAGATGTTTTTATGTGTTGGAGTCAAAGTCACTTTCCTTAAAAGAATTCGTTTTGGTGAATTTCTTTTAGATGAATCTCTTTCCCCAGGTGAGTATCGTCCTTTAAATTTTTCTGAACTTCAAATCTTAAAACATTATTTTTAACACTAAAAAAGGCAAACGAAAATTTCGCTTGCCTTTTATTGTTATTTTTAGTTACTTGCATTTGAAGTTGCGTCTGCTTCACCATGACTTGGAGTATCTGATGAAGCTCCTGATGTTGCATCTGCACTTCCATGAGAACCATGTCCTCCTGCAGCTGGAGCATTTCCTCCAACTAAACGTTGACCAGTTGTTTCTAAATACCAATCTAACCATGGTTGGAAGTTAAAGATAATTTCGTTAATTCCTGCATATGAACCATCTGGATAGTACATTGCTTTATAGTTATGAGTATTAATAACTCCTTCTGGTTGTCCCGGAACAATTGTACGAACGTACTCTTGATCACCATTACGTAATACACCTACAACCCACTCAACGTTTTTCATTCGTGCTGGTGGTAATGAAGCATGCACAGTTCCTAATCTGCTACCCGCTTGAACACGTACACGTTTACCAAACATTGTGCTTGGTTCTTGATGAGCGTTATTGTAATACAAGAATTGGTTGTTATCATCTGCATATGTTAACTCAAATGGCATTGCTTTTAAGAACATGTCAATTTGGTTAACTGTTAAGATACCATGGTCTAATTTAACATAAGTATCTCCAGATACAGCACCTACGATTTCTGCTGCTTTTTCAACCCAATCTGGATCATCTGGGTCAACACCTTGAATTGTTGTTGCAATTGGATTTGTACAATATAAATCTTCTGGAGCAATTGGTTTTGGTTTTTTCAATTTAGAAACGACCTCCACATATTTTACAAAGTTATCTAAGCAAGATTCTAAGAATTTCACTGTTCCTTCATTCGTGATATTTCCATTAGCATCAAATGCTTCTTTAGCTTTCCCTAATAAGAATTCATTTCCTGGTAATGTATATGCATTCACACCTGGAGCATCTAAAATTTTACGTAAATGTACTTGCGCACGTGATGTTCCTTGATCGTGGTATGAAGCACCCACAATCATAACTGGTTTGTTTTCAAATGGATGTACTTTGTAAGATAACCATTCTAACACGCTTTTTAGTGATGCTGTAATTGTATGATTGTGTTCTGGTGTTGCAATGATAACACCATCAGCACGAGTAATTTTGTTATATAAATAACGTAATTGGAAGCAATCGTCCCATTTTTCATCTTGATTGAATACTGGAACTTCATCAATTTCAAGAACTTCTAATTCAAATTTTAATTTAAATTCACGTTGAATGAATTGTAATAATTTACGGTTATATGATAGTTCAGCATTTGAACCTACAATCCCTACAAATTTCATAATGTCTTTTCCTCTCTTTTTAAGGTATTAAATATTTTCCCAATCAAAGTTTTCTGCTTCTTTGTGTAATAAATCTTGAGCACTTCTTAATTTTTGAGTAATTTTCACGAATAAACGGAAATCATCAAATAAAGCATCTAATTTTTTGATTGTATCTAAATCGATTAAATTACCTTTTTTATCAAATGCTTGAAGTGAGTGAGATAATAAGAACTCAGATCCTGGCATTACATTTGCTTTTAATTCTGGAGAGTCCAAAATTTGACGTAATTGTAATTGAGCACGAGAAGAACCTAGTGTTCCATAAGATGCTCCTGTAATCATTACAGGTTTATTTAATAATGGATGAATACCATATGATAACCATGCTAATGCGCTCATTAATACAGCTGGAATAGCGTGGTCATATTCTGGAGTACCAATAATTACTCCATCAGCAGCTTCAATTTTAGCAGCAATTTCTGTTACAAGTTCTGGTACTTGTTTATTTGCTGGTTTGTTGAATAATGGAATATCTTTAATTTCCACTAATTCAATTTCAACTTTATCTGCAAAATGATTTTGCATATATTGTAATAAAGTACGGTTTGTAGAACGTTGTGAGTTTGTTCCTACAAGTGCAATAAATTTTGTCATAATAATTCCTTTCTATACATCTCTGATTAAACGAAATGAATTCCAGATGTATACATCATTTTTTGATTTTTTGTAATCACAAATGCTTCCAGTCCAGGTTGTTGTTCGATTTCTTCAATAATGTCATATGGATTTTGTCCAAACAAACGCGTCGTCCATATTTCGCAATCTACTGATTTTTCAGCAACTATTGTAATACTAGCTAGCTCTGTTTCCATTGGATAACCTGTTGTTCGATCAAATATATGGTGATAAGTTTTTCCATCTACCACTAATTGACGTTCATAAATCCCAGAAGTTACAACAGACCCATCAGATACCTCAATGACTGCTACATGTTCCCCTCTGTCTAATGCAGGATTTTGAATTCCAATTCTCCAAGGTCTGTGAAAAGTTGGATTTTCACCAATTGTAAGAATATTACCTCCTAAATCAATAATTCCTGATTGAACTCCTTGTTCTACCAAAAATTCTTTTAATTTATCAGCAATATATCCTTTTGCTAACGCTCCTAAATCGATTCTCATCCCTTCTTTTGATAAATAGACTTCTCTATTTGAATCATTTAAGAATATTTCTTCAGGATCTGTTATTTTTAATAACCTTTGAATCTCTTCTTCTGAAGGAAGTTTAGCATCTGAAAAACCAATTCTCCACGTTTGAACTAAAGGTCCAATCGCAATGTTAAGATGACTATTCGCTGCAATACTATGTTTCTTTCCTAACTCAATCAATTCAAACAATTCTGGATGAACTTGAACTGCTTTCTTTCCAGCTTGTAAATTAATCTCCATTAGTTCTGAATCAGCATCATTAGCACTGAAACGATTTTTATAAAGATGTAACAGTTGTTCACTCTGTAACAATAAATTCTGTGCATCTTCATGAAAAATCGTTAAATGAATAGATGCTCCCATTAATCGAAGACTGTGACTAGCACTTTGCAAACAATTTCCTCTTTCCTTTTGCATTTACATTTAATATACCAAAACAATGACGTTTTCTCAAGCAATTTAGCTCATTTACTCACATTGGTTTATATAAAATAAGTACACATTTTCATAACTGTTCTGCTTTTTATAACAAAAAAACCTCTTTAAATAGCTAGAAACTAATTAAAAAGGTTTTTATATTTTATTCATTTATTTTCATTTGCGTAATAGCATCTAATAAATACTCTGCAAATTGTTCTGCTCCTTGATTATTCGGATGAATTTTATCTTCATAAAACCACTCTGCATGATTTTTTGCTAATTCATACCAATCAATAACTCGAACATTTGCATGACGCGTTTTAGCTTCGTGTAATTGTTGATTTACTTCATTATTCCATTTCACCGGAGCAAATATTGTAACAAAGTATAATTCTCTATCTTCTCCGAGAATTCGAATATATTCATCTAATTGTTTTTGAGAAAAAGTACCATTCGTTCCTAAAACTGTTACAACTCGATTTGCCATTTTCCCTTTAGAAATTAAGTCTTGTAAAGTTGCCGAACTAGAATATAATTGTCTTCCTATTTTCCCGTCGATAATAGCTCTAGGGAATAATTCTTGAACTTTATCTGCTGCTGCTAATAAAATCGAATCTCCAACAAAGGTAACTGGTTCTTGAGCAATTCGTTCTTTCAATTCAATTTCTCTATTCGGATCTACTGTTGTACTTTCTTCTTGAGTTGTTTGTTCAATCAATTCTTGGTTTCGTTTAATCACACTTTCCAATTGCTGTGCAACTAAATTTGTTTCCGCTGAAGATTGAAAGAATCCGACAAATGCCAATCCAATTAAAACAATATAAGTAAATGAAAAGGCTATTCCCATCATTTTTTTAACCGGAGGTAACTCCTTCACAGTAAAATGATGAATACTCATCAAACTAAATGTTTGTCCAAAAGGTACCAACCATTTTTTCGTTTCAAACACTTTATAAGTTATTTCCGCTAACATTACAATACATAACATTTGAACACCTAAAAACACAATATTAGATTCTTCCCCACTTTGGAAATAAGGTGCAAACATATGTACTGGATAAAACCATAAATAATAAGAAAAACTTCTTCTACCAAAAAACGTAAATCCTCTAAAGCGTAAGAAATAATTTAATACAGAGTTTTCATACAAAATACTCCATAAAAAGACAATCGAAATAATGGAAAATAATTGCATTCCATATAAGTAAGTGTCATCTTGTACACCATTAAAACTTAATGCCATCCATCCCATTAATAAAAAACTAACTAATCCTAGCAATTGGATGAATAATGAAGCTGATTTACTTCTAGGTAAATGAAGAGATAATTGTCCTTCTGTAAAATAGCTTAAAACTCCACCTAATAAGAACGAGAAAATCCTAGTTGAAATCGCATAGTATATATAAGAAGGATCCTTTTGTACGATATACATAACCGTCATTAACACAGCTGAAAGAACACTTAAGATAAATAAAATTAAACTTTCTTGCATTCGTAATAAATTTAAACGATGAAATACTTTCCGAATTCCAACAGCTATTAACATTAATTGTAAATAAAGGGATACATACCATAAATGAACAAATGGACTTGGATTAATCGATTGTACAAAGTAAGATTGTTGATTAATGATTTGATAGTAGTTATTGAAAAATACTAAAGACGATAATGACATCATTCGAATATTTTTCAAATGTTCCGGCAATGCAATAAATAAAAATGCTACCGTCCCAATAATCATAAATAACATTGGAAGCCATAATCGAGATAGTTTTGATGACAAATGCCATTCTACTGGTTTTTTATGAAACAAATGCTTATTATCACGAAAAGCTAAGTAGCCACCTATCGCAAAAAATGCATTTACCGCAAAAAAACCACCTGGCAAATAATTTTGAAAATAATAATATCCTATAATTGCAAGAATCATCATCCCTTTAAAACCATCAAGGGCTGCTACACGTTTATATTTAGAATTTTTTTGAGATTCTTGCATCACATTTTGTTGAACCACGTGAAATTTTCCATCCTTTAATTTGTTGTCCTCTCCATTATATTCTCTGGAAATTTTCCCGTCAAACCTCTTTTGAAATATTTTGTAGATTTTTAATAAATCATAAAAAGCTGAGGATTTCTCCTCAGCTTTGCTATTGAATTAGATTTTTTTTACAAATTCAGACTTTAATTTCATCGCACCAAAACCATCAATTTTACAATCAATATTGTGGTCTCCTTCTACGATACGAATATTTTTTACACGTGTGCCTTGTTTAATATCTTTTGGAGCACCTTTAACTTTTAAGTCTTTAATGACTGTTACAGTATCTCCATTTTCTAAACGATTTCCATTTGCATCAATGGCAACTACTCCATCTTCTTCAACTTCTTGTCCTGGTTCCCATTCATAGGCACATTCTGGACAAACTAATAATACACCATCTTCATACGTGTATTCTGAATTACATTTTGGACAATTTGGTAATGACATAATCGTCTCCTTTCTCTCTTTTTGTTTGTATCTATTTTACCTTCTTTTTCGAATCATGTCTAATGGTTTCACTGTTTCAGTGACTTTCATCTTGCAAATCATCATCGCATGAGGAGCTGCTTCGATTTCTTCACCATTTTCATCCCATAAAGTTGTTAACACTTCTTCATGATGACGCATGCCTGGTCCATAAAACTCAATATGATCTCCTACTTTGAAGTTGTTTCTTTGTTGAATCGTTGCAATTTGAGTTTCTGGGTCATATGCTAACACTTGACCAACGAATGCATATTGCGGAATTTGGCGACGTGCACCAAATAATTGTTCTTCTTCTGTAGGAATTTGATAATAGAATCCTGTTGCTAACTCACGTTGAGCTGCTTTCCATAATTCATCTACCCATTCTTGTTTACATACATAATTATCTGGATCTTCACAATAACTATCTACTGCAGCACGGTATACATTTGCCACTGTTGAAACATAGTGAATAGACTTCATACGTCCTTCAATTTTCAAGCTATCTACTCCAGCTTCAATTAAATCTGGTAAGTTATGAATCATTGATAAGTCAACCGCACTCATAGAGAATTTTTCTTCGATACCTTCTTCACCAGCACCAACCATATTTTTTTCATTCGCAAATGGCATATCAAACAAACCATATTTCCAACGACAAGATTGCGCACATCCTCCACGGTTCGCATCACGACGCACCATGTGATTAGATAATACACAACGACCTGAATAAGAAATACACATTGCACCATGAATGAATGCTTCAATTTCAACATCCACTTTTTCTTGCATTTCTTGAATTTCTGCCATAGAAACTTCACGTGCTAATACAACACGTTCTAATCCTTCATCTTTCCAGAAGTTTAACGTTTCCCAGTTTGCAGCAGAAGCTTGTGTAGAAAGGTGAATTGGTAATCCTAGAGCTTCTGAAGCACAAATGTCCATTAAAGCCATATCACTGATAATCGCAGCGTCAATTCCAAGGTCGCGAACTGTACGGAAAAATTCTCCCGCACCTTTTTCGTCTCCTTCGTGAGTAACCATGTTCGCTGCAATATATACTTTAGCATTATGGCTATGTGCAAATTCTACTGCCTCTTTCATTTCTTCGAAATCAAAATTCCCTGCACGACTTCTTAGTCCGTATGCTTCTCCTCCTAAGAAAACTGCATCTGCACCATATAAAATCGCTGTTTTTAATTTTTCAAGTGTTCCTGCTGGAGCAAGAACTTCTGGTTTTTTCAAAATTTTTCTTCCCATTGGTCTCCTCCTATTTCACATCTTCTGGATTTAATATATAAAATCCTGCGTCTAAACCACGTTGTTCTGGATGAAGTTCTCTTACTTGTAATTCTAAGCTAGCACTCTTTTCAACTGTCCAAGTACCTGCTTCAATTTCTTTACGAGCATTATCAAATAATTGAACCACTTTAACAAAGTTATCGCCAGGAGTTAAAACTCCATCAAATTTCCATTGAGGAACACCCATTTGACTTAATTCTAATAAATAAGGTGCAAGAGAAACATCATTATTCGCGAAAATATGTGTCCCATTAATATCTTGATAGATTGAATAATGAGAATCCTCATCTGCAGGCTCACTCACAAACAATCCACGTTTTTTCTCAACACTTTCTTCTTTCTCAATATAGTTAAAGTAATTTTGTAATAATGGACGTTTAGAATGATGGATACATGTTGCACCATAAACTAACACTTCAATTGGAACTTCCACTTGGCTTGCTAAAATTTCCATTTCTGCTCTTGGAATTTCTCTAGCAATCACTGCACCTATTGCTCCACGTTTAGCCCAAAAATTAACTTGACGACTACTTGTGACTAATACAGCCGCATCGTAATAATAAGGAATTGAATATTCTGGGTTCTTCATAATTTGTACAACACCAGGATCTCCTACTGTAATCATATCTACATTAATAGATTTTAAAAATTGTAAATATTCCGGAACTTTCGCAATTCCTTCATTATGAAAAATCGCATTCACCGCTACATTTACTTTTTTACCATAGCGATGTGCCAATTCTGTTAATTCTTTTTGTTCATCTCGTGAAAACGACATTGGTAATCTTAAACCAAATAAGTCTTCACCAAAGCACAATACATCTACTCCTGCTTCAAGTAGTGCTTGCGCTTGTTGGATTGATTCAACTGTTGCAATCAGCTCTATCATTCCAAACGCCTCCTATTCTTTCATTAAAATATACTGATATAGAGTAGCATAAAATTCAAAATATCGCCACCAAAAACCAGTAATCTAGAATGAGAACAGTTTTCAATTAGAATTTTTATATAAAAAAATCCTCCCATAAAGGGAGGATTGAAAATCAATTTAATAAAAATTATTTTTCGATAGAAGCTACGATTCCAGCACCTACAGTACGTCCACCTTCACGGATAGAGAACTTAGTACCATCTTCGATCGCAACTGGGTGAATTAATTCAACTTCCATAGTTACGTTGTCACCAGGCATTACCATTTCAGTACCTTCTGGTAACACACAAACACCAGTGATGTCTGTTGTACGGAAGTAGAATTGAGGACGGTAGTTAGAGAAGAATGGAGTGTGACGTCCGCCTTCTTCTTTAGTTAATACGTAAACCTCAGCTTTGAATTTTGTATGTGGAGTGATTGTTCCTGGTTTAGAAAGAACTTGTCCACGTTCGATGTTGTCACGTGTAACACCACGTAATAATGTACCAATGTTATCCCCAGCTTCAGCGTAGTCTAACAATTTACGGAACATTTCAACACCTGTAACAGTTGTTTTAGAAGTTTCTTCAGAAATACCAACGATTTCTACTTCGTCACCAACACGAACTTGTCCACGTTCAACACGTCCTGTAGCTACAGTACCACGACCAGTGATTGAGAATACGTCTTCGACTGGCATCATGAATGGTTTGTCAGTGTCACGTTCTGGAGTTGGGATATATTCGTCAACAGCAGCCATTAATTCTAAGATTTTTTCTTCGTAAGATGCATCGCCTTCTAAAGCGCGTAAAGCAGAACCTGCAACAACTGGAGTGTCATCGCCTGGGAAATCGTATTCTGATAATAAGTCACGAACTTCCATTTCTACTAATTCTAATAATTCTTCATCGTCAACCATGTCAACTTTGTTTAAGAATACAACGATGTAAGGAACACCTACTTGACGTGATAATAAGATGTGTTCACGTGTTTGAGGCATTGGACCGTCAGCTGCAGATACTACTAAGATAGCACCGTCCATTTGAGCAGCACCAGTGATCATGTTTTTAACGTAGTCCGCGTGTCCTGGGCAGTCAACGTGAGCATAGTGACGAGTGTCTGTTTCATACTCAACGTGAGCAGTGTTGATAGTGATACCACGTTCGCGTTCTTCTGGAGCTTTATCGATTGAACCGTAATCTTGAGCTTGTGCGAAACCTTTCTTAGCTAAAACAGTTGTGATAGCTGCAGTTAAAGTTGTTTTACCGTGGTCAACGTGGCCGATTGTACCAATGTTAACGTGTGGTTTTGAGCGGTCAAATTTTTCTTTTGCCATTTTAAATAATTCCTCCTAAATGTTTGAGTATTTTTGTTAGATTCTATAACAGTATCTACCGATTTGAATTATACCAAAGAATACCTATAAAAATCAACTGGTTACACTAGGTAACCAGTCGACCTAGATTCTTTGATGAAGTTGCGTTTTTAGCAATTTATTATTCGCCATTTCCGCCATTTTTCTTAATGATTTCTTCTGCAATGCTCTTAGGAACATCTTCGTAGTGGTCGAATGTCATTGAGAATGTACCACGACCTTGTGTTGCAGAACGTAATGTAGTTGCGTAACCGAACATTTCTGATAAAGGAATCATACCTTTAACGATTTGTGCGTTACCACGAACTTCAGAACCTTCAACGCGTCCACGACGAGCGTTAACGTGACCCATTACATCTCCGAAGTATTCTTCTGGAACTGTAATTTCTACAGCCATCATTGGTTCTAAGATAGATGGTTGTGCTTTCTTAGCAGCAGCTTTCAATGCCATTGAAGCAGCAACTTTGAAGGCAGTTTCTGATGAATCGACATCATGGTAGCTTCCATCATATAATTTAGCTTTGATGTCAACTAATGGATAACCAGCTAATACCCCGTTTTCCATAGCATCTTTCAATCCTGCTTCTACAGCTGGGATGTATTCACGAGGAACTACCCCACCGACGATAGCATTTTCGAATTCGAATCCAGCACCTTCTTCGTTAGGAGCAAATTCAATCCATACGTGACCGTATTGACCTTTACCACCTGATTGACGAACGAATTTACCTTCTGCTTGAGTAGAAGCACGGAATGTTTCACGGTAAGATACTTGAGGAGCACCTACGTTAGCTTCAACTTTGAATTCACGACGCATACGGTCTACGATAATATCTAAGTGTAACTCACCCATACCAGCGATAACTGTTTCACCAGTTTCTTGGTTAGTGTAAGCACGGAATGTTGGGTCTTCTTCAGCAAGTTTTTGTAATGCAATACCCATTTTATCTTGGTCAGCTTTTGATTTTGGTTCAATCGCTACTTCGATAACTGGATCAGGGAATTCCATAGACTCTAAGATAACTTCTGCTTTTTCATCACATAATGTGTCCCCAGTAGTTGTATCTTTAAGACCTACTGCTGCAGCGATATCTCCTGAGAATACTTCAGGAATTTCTTGACGTGAGTTAGCGTGCATTTGTAAGATACGTCCTACACGTTCACGTTTACCTTTAGTTGAGTTTTTAACGTATGAACCTGATTGTAAAGTACCAGAGTACACACGGAAGAATGTTAAACGACCTACGAATGGGTCAGTCATAACTTTAAATGCTAATGCTGAGAATGGTTCTTCGTCTGAAGAATGACGTTCTACTTCTGCATCAGTGTTAGGGTCAATCCCTTTAATTGCTGGTACGTCTAATGGTGATGGTAAGTAGTCAACTACTGCATCTAACATTAATTGTACACCTTTGTTTTTGAAAGCTGATCCACATAATACTGGATAGAATTCAGCAGCACATGTAGCTTTACGGATAGCTGCTTTTAATTCTTCTTGTGAAATTTCATCGCCTTCTAAATAGCGTTCCATTAATTCTTCATCAGTTTCAGCTACTGCTTCCACTAATTTTTCACGCCATTCTTCTGCTAAATCTTGTAAATCTTCAGGGATATCTGTTTCTTGGATATCTGTACCTAAGTCATTTGTATAGATTTCAGCTTTCATTTTAATTAAATCGATGATACCTGAAAATTCATCTTCAGCACCGATTGGTAATTGAATTGGGTGAGCATTTGCTTGTAAACGTTCATGAATTGTACGTACAGAATATAAGAAGTCTGCACCAATTTTGTCCATTTTGTTAGCAAATACGATACGAGGAACACCATATGTTGTAGCTTGACGCCATACAGTTTCTGTTTGAGGTTCAACCCCAGACTGTGCATCAAGTACCGCAACAGCTCCATCTAATACACGTAGAGAACGTTCTACTTCAACTGTGAAGTCCACGTGCCCTGGTGTGTCGATGATGTTAATACGGTGACCTTTCCATTGTGCTGTTGTAGCAGCAGATGTGATAGTGATACCACGTTCTTGTTCTTGTTCCATCCAGTCCATTTGTGAAGCACCTTCGTGAGTTTCACCAATTTTATGGATTTTACCAGTGTAATAAAGTACACGCTCAGTTGTTGTAGTTTTACCTGCGTCAATGTGAGCCATGATACCGATATTACGCGTGTTTTCAAGAGTAAATTCTCTCTTTGCCATCTTCGTTCTACACCTCTTTATTTTATGATTAATTTATGCATAGATTAAAAAGCCCGAAGGCTTTTTGAATCTTACCAACGATAGTGAGCAAACGCTTTGTTTGCTTCTGCCATTTTATGAGTATCTTCACGTTTTTTAACAGAAGCACCTGAGTTGTTCGCTGCGTCCATGATTTCACGAGCTAAACGAACTTCCATAGTGTCTTCACCACGTAAGCGTGAGTAGTTTACTAACCAACGTAAACCTAATGTAGTACGACGGTCTGAACGAACTTCAACTGGTACTTGATAGTTAGAACCACCAACACGGCGAGCTTTAACTTCTAATACTGGCATAATGTTCTTCATAGCTTGATCGAACACTTCCATTGGATCATTTCCAGTTTGTTCTTTAACGATGTCAAATGCATTGTATAAAATTGTTGCTGCTTTACCACGTTTACCATCTACCATTAAACGGTTGATTAAACGAGTAACTAATTTTGAATTATAAATTGGATCAGGCAAAACATCACGTTTTGCGACAGGACCTTTACGAGGCATTTATAATCCTCCTTTCATCATTTTGAGTTATTGTTTATTGTTTATTATTTTGTTAACCTAAATTATTTTTTAGGACGTTTTGTACCGTATTTAGAACGACCTTGCATACGGTTGTTAACTCCAGCAGTGTCTAAAGCACCACGGATGATGTGGTAACGTACCCCTGGTAAGTCTTTTACACGTCCACCACGGATTAATACTACGCTGTGTTCTTGTAAGTTGTGACCAATACCTGGAATGTACGCAGTTACTTCGATTAAGTTTGATAAACGTACACGGGCATATTTACGTAACGCTGAGTTAGGTTTTTTAGGTGTCATTGTACCTACACGAGTACATACACCACGTTTTTGTGGAGAGTTTGTATTCGTTTGTGATTTTTTAAAGCTGTTATATCCTTTACCTAACGCTGGAGAAGCTGATTTCTCAACTGCTGATTTACGAGGTTTACGGACTAATTGGTTAATTGTTGGCATTTAGCTCTTCCTCCTTCCCTATCGGGTTCTTCTTGGTCCACACATCCTGGTGGTCCATTTTTTTGTAAAAATTAAAAGACACATAAATGTCTCTCTCAGTGGCCTTTTTACCAGTCAGCACGACTGATATGATTTCTAATCAGGAATCAGGTATAAAAGCACCTTTGACATAGTACCATAATTATTCAAGTTCGTCAATGGGGCTAAACTATTTCTTTTTATAGTTTTTGCGTATATTCTAAACTATTTTTCGAATAGAATTTATACTCTATATTAAACCTCTTTTACAAAACAATAGTGATTTTCTTTTGAAATTGATTCATCAAATGTATATCCATCTACATCAAAATTTCGTAACTCAGCTTTATCTTGAATTTGATGAAGTACTATCCAAGCTGCCATTTTTCCTCTAGCTTTTTTTGAAATAGTAGAATGTTGTTTTAATGCCCCTTCTTTTTTCTCATAAAAGTCAACATCTAGCCAATCATATTGTTTTTTATTAAACAACGCAGAAAACTCACTACTTGCTAGATTGACGATACATTCCCCTTTTTCAAAAGAACTTACAATTCGTTCTTTCCAATATTTTTTCAGAGTTTCTCCTTCGACTTTTAAATTCATCGTTAAATCTAAGCGATACGGCTTCACACATTCATCTGGACCGATTGCTCCATATAATGCTGAAAGAATTCTAAGATGTTGCACTGCATAAGCCTTATATTCTTTCCAATCAGCCACTTGCTTAAAACTACGGAATGCTAATCCTTGATATAAATCCATTGCATGATAAGTAACGCTTTCTTGAAATCTTTGAATTTTATCCCAATTTTCTTCTAATAAAGCATCACTAACTTTCAATAATTTCTTCAGTTCTTCCTTACTATAATTCGATAATAAAGATACAATTTTTTGACTATCTTCCTTTAACACCCAATCTTTTTGCACAGGTGCATCTGTTGCCATTTCTTTTGCGGGTGACATAATAATTTTCATCAGATCTTCCTTTCAATTTCAATTTGTTTTATTGTAACTCAAAAAAGAAGCAAGAAACAACTCTCGTTATCTCTTACTCCTTCATTTTTTCGTTCTATTAGTTTAATTTCCAAATATCACGGTTGTAGTCTTCGATTGTACGGTCGCTTGAGAAGAAACCAGCCATTGCAATATTTGTAATTACTTTTGCAATCCAGTTTTCACGATCATGATAGTCTACTAACATACGTTCTTTTGTTTGGATATAGTCTTCTAAGTCTAATAAAGTCATGAACCAGTCTTTATTGATTAATTCATTGAATAATCTTTCTAGACGTTCTCTATTTCCTAATGATACTAAAGCATCACTTACGATAAAGTCTACTAATGGACGAATCGCTTCTCTTTCATAGTATGAATGTGAATGATAATCACTATTTTCATAATGTTTAATAACAGTGTCGCTATCTTCACCAAAGACATAAATGTTTTCATCGCCAACTAATTCGTGGATTTCCACATTCGCTCCGTCTAATGTTCCTAATGTTAACGCACCGTTTAACATGAATTTCATATTTCCTGTTCCACTTGCTTCTTTTGAAGCTAATGAAATTTGCTCTGAAATATCTGCTGCAGGAATTAAATGAGTTGCTGCAGTAACATTGTAGTTTTCTACCATCACAACTTGTAAGTGTGGACTTACTTCTGGGTCATTGGCAATTAATTCAGATAAGCATAAAATTAAATGAATAATATCTTGCGCAATTACATAGGCAGGAGCAGCTTTCCCTCCAAAAATAATTGTGATTGGTTTTGCAGGAATGTTTCCATTTTTAATGTCTAAGTATTTGTAAATTACATATAATGCATTCATTTGTTGACGCTTATATTCATGCATACGTTTAATTTGAACATCAAAAATTGAATCTTCTTTTACTGTTACACCTTGGTGTTCTTGTAAGAAGTGTTTCAAACGTAATTTATTGTTACGTTTAATACCTTTTAATGCTTCTTGGAATTCTAAATCATGTGTATGAGCTTTTAGAGCTTCTAATTTAGTTGCATCATGACGATATTCTTTTCCAATTGTACGATCTAATAATTTTGCTAATTCTGGGTTAGCGTGTAATAACCAACGACGGAAAGTAATACCATTTGTTTTGTTATTGAATTTCTCTGGATAAATTTCATAGAAATTCTTCAATTCGCTTTGTTTTAAAATTTCTGTATGCAATGCTGCTACACCATTTACGCTATATCCATAGTGGATATCCATATTCGCCATGTGAACACGGTTATGTTCGTCAATAATGGCTACACTTGCATCATCAAATTGAGCTCTTACACGAGCATCTAATTCTTTAATAATTGGCACTAAATGAGGTACTACTTGTTCTAAGTAATGTAAAGGCCATTTTTCTAATGCTTCTGCTAAAATTGTGTGGTTTGTATAAGCTGTCATTGAGCGAACAATTTCAACTGCTTCATCAAATTCAATTCCACGTTCGCCTAATAAACGAATTAATTCTGGGATTACCATTGATGGGTGAGTATCATTAATTTGAACTGTTGCATATTCTGCTAAGTCATGTAAGTTACTTCCTTTAGCAACTGCTTCATCTAATAATAATTGAGCTCCATTACTTACCATGAAGTATTGTTGGTAAATACGTAGTAATTCACCTTGCTCATCACTGTCATCTGGATATAAGAATAATGTTAAGTTTTCAGCAATTTTTGTTTTATCAAATGCGATTGAATCATCATGTACTAATGATTCATCAATTGTATCTACATCGAATAAATGTAATTGATTTTTATGAGATTGTTCATACCCTAAAACATCAATATTGAACATTTTTGATTTCAATGTAAAGTTTGCAAATGGCACTTCGTATGAAACAGAAGTTGGAACTAACCAACTATCTGGAGTTAACCAGTTATTTGGCACTGCATTTTGTTGATTATCTTTGAATTTTTGTTCAAATAATCCAAAGTGATAATTTAATCCAACTCCATCTCCTGCTAAACCAAGAGTTGCGATAGAATCTAAGAAACATGCGGCTAAACGTCCTAATCCGCCGTTTCCTAATGATGGTTCTAATTCAATTTCTTCGATTTCTGCTAAAGTATGACCTTCAGCTTCTAATTCTTCCTTAACTTCATCATAAATTCCTAAGTTGATTAAATTATTTGACAACAATTTACCAATTAAAAATTCTGCAGAAATGTAATATACTTTTTTCTTTCCTTCATTCAATGGTAATGCTGCACTTTTTTCTTTTGTATAATGTAATAACGCTACATATACTTCTTCTTTTGAACATTCTCCTAATGATTTATGATAATTACTTTCTACATATTGTTTTAATGTTTGCATTTTTATCTCCTTCTATTTGTTAACCCTACAACTGTTCGTTTGAACGATCATACAATTCTGTAATCTCTAATAGGAAATCTTCCACTTCTTGTGTAATATCTCCTTCTTGCATTCTCCACACCCAATTTCCACCAAGAGTGCTTGGAATATTCATACGAGCTGTTGTATCTAATTGTAATAAATCTTGCATTGTTGCAATGGTCATCTTACTTACTGAACCGTATAGACTTCTTAACATAGCATAACTAATTGTTTCTTCTGTACGATTTAAATAACGATTACAGAAATCGCGTTCTTCTTCCGATGCAGATTCATACCATCCTAGTACTGTATCATTGTCATGCGTTCCTGTGTAAGAAACAGAATTTACTGGATAATAATGAGGCAAATCTGTGCTACTTGGCTCTGAACCCATGAATCCAAACTCTAAAATTTTCATTCCAGGGAAACCAGTCGCTTCACGTAATTCAATAACTGCATCATCCATAAAACCTAAATCTTCAGCAATAATCGGTAAATCACCAAGTTCATTTTTCACCGCTTCAAACAAGTCAAATCCTGGGCCTTTTACCCATTCACCACCAGTAGCATCTGTTGCACCTGCAGGAATTTCCCAATAAGCTGCAAATCCACGGAAGTGGTCAATTCTGACTACATCAAACAATTCAAAGCTCGCTTTCAATCGTTTAATCCACCAAGTAAAGCCGTCTAACTTCATCGCTCTCCAATTATAAATTGGATTTCCCCATAATTGTCCTAATGGTGAGAAGCCATCTGGCGGACAGCCTGCTACACAAGCAGCATTTCCAACTTCATCTGTTTTGAAGTAATGAGGGGTAGCCCACATTTCTACACTATCTTCGGCTACATAAATCGGCATATCTCCAATAATTTGAATATGATGTTTATTCGCATATTGTTTTAATGCTTTCCATTGTTTATCAAATAAATATTGAGTCACACGATGATACTCTAATTTATCTGCTAATTTTTCACGATAAGTAGCTAAAGCTTCAGGTTTACGACGTTTAATATCTTCATCAGTCCATTTTGACCAACTCTTCATATCAAAACTCTCTTTAATCGCCATATACTCAGCAAATGGTTCTAACCATTCTGCTTTTTCTTCCACAAAACGATGGTAATCTGTTAAATCTTCTTTTTCTAAGAAGCGTTGAACTACTTTTTCTAAAATAGGTCTTCTTTTTTCATAAACCAAAGCATAATCAACAGTAGTAGAATCATCTCCCCAATTTCCTGCTAATTCATCTTCAGTTAATAAACCTTCTTTTACAAAAGTATCAAAATCTAAAAAATGTGTATTCCCAGCAAACGCTGAAAATGATTGGTAAGGCGAATCTCCATAACTAGTTGTTCCTAAAGGTAAAATTTGCCAATAAGTTTGCTTACTACGTACTAAAAAATCAACAAAATCGTAAGCAGATTTTCCGAATGAACCAATTCCATATTTCCCTGGTAAAGATGAAATATGCATTAACACACCAGATTGTCTTTCCTTCATAAGTATTACTCCTCTTTTCTTTATTAATTTTAGATACGTAGTCTTTCAATTACGCAATCGTTTGCTTTAATACTAGTAGAAAAAAAATAAAAATGCAAGTAGAAATTTATTTTTTTATAAAAGCCTTAAAAAAATTATCACTTAAAAGAAAAAATCTCTTCTATATATAGCTTGATTTTTTTGAATTAAATTTTCTTCCCAAAAATGTAAACGCTAAATTTTTTTTATTTTTTTGTAAAAAAACTCTTGCAAACGATTTCTGAAAGGGGTATACTAAAGCCAGTTAAGAAATCGTTTGCGTTAACTGAATATATCTCAAGGGAGGAAAAAATAATGGCAAACAAATGGCTTAAAAAATCATTCGTTGTCGGCTTAGCTGGTTTATCATTAGCAGCTTGCGGCAGCAAATCAACTGACTCTACAAAAGGAGGCTCTTCTGAAAGTAAAAAAGAATTCACTTTATATAGTAACAAGAGTGAAATTCAAGACGCTTTAACAGCATACGCTAAAGAATGGGGCGACAAAAACGGAGTTACAGTAAACATTAAAACATGTTCTGGTTCATGTAAAATTGCAGACCAATTAAAAACTGAATTTACAGCTGGAACTGCTCCAGACGTATTCGTAATTGAAGGACAAGCTGGATACGACTTATGGAAAGACAACTTACAACCACTTAAAGGTGACTGGATTGATAAAACAGAATTCGAATTCAAACAAGGAAACGATGTTTACGGATTCCCAGTTGCTGTTGAAGGTTACGGTTTAGCTTACAACAAAGAACTATTATCTAAAGCTGGTATCGACCCTGCTTCATTAACTTCATTTGATGCAGTTCAAAAAGCAATGGATACATTAGAAAGCAAAAAAGATGAATTAGGTTTATCTACAGTAGTAGCAACTGCTACTAAAGAAGGTGAAACTTGGATCATGGGTATCCATGACTTCGCTGCTTACTTAAGTTCAGGTTTACCAAATGGTGACCGTACAATTACTCAACAAGTAATTAAAGGTGAAACTGATAAAGCTCGTTTATCTAACTATGCTGACTGGGTTGAATTATTATTCAAACACACTGAGAAAAAATTATTAACAGTTGGTACACAAGAAGATATGGACTCTGCATTTGCTAGTGGTAAAGCAGCATTCTTACACCAAGGTAACTGGAAAGATCCTAACTTAAAACAATTAAATGCTAAATTCGAAATGGGATTCATCCCTTATCAAACTTTAGGAAAAGACAAAAATGCTGATGGATTATTCATCGGTGCTCCATCTTACTATGTAGTTAACAAAGACACTAAAGCTTTAGATTCAATCAACAAATTCTTCTCTGACTTAGTTGATACTAAAGAAGGTCAAGATTACACTGTAAACAAAGCTAACATGATTTCAGCATTCTCTACTTCTAAAGAAATGCCTAGCGCTCCATTATCTAAATTCTTAGCTGAATGGGTTGCTGCTAAAAAACCAGTATATTCATTTGATAACCCATACTTCATGCCTGATAACTTCTTAATGGGTAAATTAGGACCAATCTTCGGACAATACGCTCAAGGTTCAATCGACAAAGCTAAATTCCAAGAATTGATCACAAATCAAATCAAAGAAGTACCAAGCTTACTTCAAAAATAACAATTAAGTATGTAACACAGGCCCACAACTACTTACAACGGTCGTTGTGGGTTTGCTGTTATTAATACCTCAGCAATACATAAAAGGAGGAACCCTAACATGTCTAAGAATAAAAAAGCTCTTAGTCGTGACGATCGCGCAAGACGTACCTTTTACTGGCTTGTGCTACCGGCATTTATCATTTTCGCACTCGTAATTATTGTACCTTTCTTCTTAGGTTTCTACTATTCTCTAACAGACTGGAAGAGTGTAACACAAACTAAAATTAACTTTGTTGGATTAAAAAACTTTACAGACAGTTTTGCCGATACTCGTTTCCAATACTCTTTAATGATTACTGTAATTTTCGCATTATTTAACGTAGTCGTTGTAAACTTTGTATCATTCGGTTTAGCTTTACTAGTATCTAGTAAAATTAAATTCAGTGAAATTTTCAGAGCTGGATTCTTTATTCCTAACCTTATCGGGGGACTTGTATTAGGGTATATCTGGCAATTCATTTATAACTCAGTATTCCCTGCTTTAGGGTCTGCAATCGGCAGCCAATTTTTAGTTGATAATCTATTTTTAGGTGATGTTAAATTAGCTGTACTAGCTTTAATTATTACAAACACATGGCAATATGCTGGTTATATTATGATGATTTACTTTGCAGCATTACAAAATGTACCTTCAAGTTTAGTAGAATCAGCTTCTCTTGATGGAGCAAATGCTTTCCAAAGATTAAAACATATTATTATCCCAATGGTAATGCCTGCGTTTACGGTATCACTATTCTTAACTATTACAAACTCATTTAAAATTTTCGATGTAAACTTCTCACTTACTGGTGGTGGACCATCTCTATTATGGCATGATAAAGCTATCCAAAGTACAGAGTTTATTACAATGAACATTTATAACACTGCTTCAGGAGATAACTTAATGGCACAAGGTCAAGCTCGTGCGGTTATTCTATTCTTCATCTTAGTAGTTATTAGTGTTGTTCAAACAACAATCACTAAACGGAAGGAGATTGACTTATAATGAAAAACCAAAAACTTGGCTTATTACTTTTAGAAATTTTTGGAGTTGTTTTATTCCTATTATTCTTAAGTCCAATCTTTTTATTAGTGATCAACTCAGCTAAAAGTTCTGCTGAAATCCTAGCTAGCCCATTATCATGGCCAGCAAGTTTCGGTCAACTATGGACAAATGCGGTAACAATTTGGAATAACCCTTCCATTAAATACCCATCATCATTCTTTGCTTCAACAATTATTACAGTGATTTCTTTAGTAACCATTACATTATTCTCAGCATTAGCTGCTTGGGGATTAGTTCGTTACCGTTCTAAATTATCAACTGTTGTATTCTTTATCTTTGTAGCATCAATGGTAATTCCATTCCAAGTTGTAATGTATCCATTAGTAACTTGGTTCAAAATTTTAAGTGACGCAATTACAAACCCATTATTCGGTGTTAGCTTATTACGTACTTATCCAGGTATCATCTTTGCTTATACTGGATTCGGGATGTCTCTATCTGTATTCATGTTCCATGGATTTATCAAAGGTGTGCCTCTAGAAATTGAAGAAGCTGCTGAATTAGACGGATGTAATAAAATGCAAACATTCTTCTATGTTGTATTACCAATTTTAAAACCAATCTATGTAACAATTTTAATCTTAAATGGTATTTGGATTTGGAACGACTTCTTATTACCTCTACTATTATTAGGTAAAGGAAATGCTATTCAAACACTTCCAATCGCAGTATCAAACTTTGCAGGATCATTTACTAAACAATGGGATATGATTTTAACATCTACTCTATTAATTATGTTACCAGTCATTATCCTATTCTTAATTGCTCAAAAACATATCATGAAAGGTATGGTTGACGGAGCTATCAAATCTTAAGATGATTTTTACTCTGGGCTGGTTAACTCCGTTTTCCTGCCCAGATTTTTTATGGTTAATTTTTAAAAAAAGGAGGAACATAAATGGCTGTCACGATTAAGGATGTTGCACGTCTAGCGGAAGTATCACCTTCAACTGTTACACGGGTAATTCAAGATAAACCAAGCATTAGTCAAGCAACTAAGAAAAGAGTTCGTCAAGCAATGGAAACTCTTAATTATCATCCTAATTTCAACGCACGAAGTTTAGCTAGTAATAAAACAAATGTCATTGGCGTCGTTCTTCCAAGGGATACAGATGCATTTTATCAAAACTCTTTCTTCCCTGAAGTTATTCGAGGGATTTCTCAAATTGCTGCTGACCATCATTATTTGATTCAGTTATGTACAGGGAAAGATGATGAACAACGTCTACGCATTTTAAAAGACACTATTTTAGGGAGACGTGTCGATGGAATTATTTTTCTTTATGGGGAAACAGATGATCCTTTAGTGGAATTAGCAATTGAACAAGAATTCCCTAGTGTTGTCATCGGGAAATCTTTATCTCCATTTATTTCATTTGTCGATAACAATAATGAAAAAGCTGGATTCGATGCTACAGAATACATGATTCAAGAAGGATGTTCTTCTATTGCATTCGTAAGCGGTCGTCATCAATTATTCGTTTCGCAAGATCGTTTAATTGGTTATCAACGTGCTTTAGAACATTATCATATTCCTTTCAAAGAAGGTTTAATTTCACATGTTGGGGAATTTACAAGAGAACGTGGATATCAAACAATGAAATCAATCATTGAAAGAGAAACGATTGATGGTGTTGTAACAACCGATGCTTTAATTACAGAAGGGGCTTTAAGATATTTAAATGAACAAAAAATAAGCCTTCCTGTTATTACATATGATTCAAATCCACCTCTACTTCCAATGACTGCCTACGTCAATATTCATACATTAGAACTGGGTAGAAGTGCCTTTCAAATGTTATTAAAAGTCATTGATTCTTATAATGATAAACAAATGATGTGTTATCGAACATTTGTAGAACATTCTATTGTTCGATTATAAATACAGAAGACAAGCAGTTCCAAGCTTGTCTTCTTTTTATATAAAATCCATTGGCAAATTGTACTTTTTTTTGATAAAATAGTACCAATTCAAAAAAGGGAGGTTTTTTATGAAAACTGATAATCCATTATCTAAAAGACTATGCTATTCTATTTATTCCACTCAAAAACTCGTAAATAAATATTATCAACACGCATTAGCACCTTATCATATAACTTATACACAATTTATTGTTTTAGAGACTTTGTGGGAAGAGGAAAAACTTTCCCTAAATGAAATTGGCCAAAGAGTAGGACTAGAAAGTAACACACTGACTCCTCTACTAAAACGATTAGAAGATAAAAAACTCATTATCCGTAAACGTCCTGCAGCCAATAAACGTCAATTAACCATTCGCCTTAGTGCTAACGGAAAGAGACTTCATGAAGAATTAGAACAACATTTAAAATCTTGTTTTGCTAACGTGGAAGGTTTTGATTTTGAAAAAGCAAAAGAACTCGTAGCATTAAACAATCAATTAAAACAAACTATCGAAAATTTCATTGCGAATAAGGAGGAAGATTCTAGCCAAGTAGAACAATAAATTTCTACTTGTATGATATGATTATGTTTAAAAAAACATCCGTTAATTTATTAGATGGTCCCATATTACGTTCCATCATTGCCTTTGCAATTCCCATTTTAATTTCAAATATATTCCAACAATTATATAATACAGCAGATATTATGATCGTTGGTCGCTATTTAGGGCCAAATGCACTTGCAGGAGTTGGGGCAACGGCTGCAATTTTTGAACTTGTAATTGGTTTTGCCCTTGGTGTTGGAAATGGAATGGGAGTAGTTATTGCACGCTGTTTTGGTGCACAAGATATGACCCAATTAAAACGAGCTGTAGCTTCAACATTAGTCATAGGTTTTGGGCTTAGCTTAATAGTTTCTACTCTAGGTCATTTTGGAATGTATCCACTGTTAGAGTTTTTAGGAACTCCAACTGAAATCATTGATTTATCGTACCAATATATTCATATGATTGTTTTATGCGTTGGTGTTACATTCGCTTATAATCTCTGTGCCGGTTTACTTCGTGCCGTTGGAGATAGTCAAGCTGCATTATATTTCTTAATTTTTTCTGCAATCATTAATATTATTTTAGATATTTTATTTATTACTCAATTACATTTAGGAGTACAATCTGCCGGTTTAGCAACGATTATTTCTCAAGGAATATCTGCTATCCTTTGTTTCTTTTATATTCGAAGAAGAGCAAGTTTTTTACTTCCTCAAAAAGAACACTTTATATGGGATAAAGAATTATATCTTGATTTACTAGGACAAGGTCTGGCAATGGGACTAATGACTTCAATTGTTTCTATCGGAACAGTAACGTTACAAACTTCGATTAATGCACTTGGAGCAACTATTATTAGTGCACAAACATCTGCTAGAAGAATTATGTCATTTTCGATGCTACCTGTATCAGCCATTGCATCATCCTTAACGACCTTTACTTCTCAAAACCTAGGAGCAAATCGACCTCAAAGAATTCAACGTGGAATTTATTTAGGATGTATGGTTGCAATTATATGGACAATTTTTATCGCTATTACATTATTTTTTGCAAGTCCTGCATTGAATGAATTAATTTCTGGTTCCACTGATCCAGCGTTAATTTCTAATGCATCTCTCTATAATCGAATTAGTTCTACTTTCTATCCTGTACTAGCCGTTTTACTAGTATTACGAAATAGTTTGCAAGGACTAGGACAAAAAATTACACCATTAATTTCAAGTTTCATTGAATTATTTGGGAAAGTTTTATTTGTACTCTTCATTATTCCTTCAACTGGATATATGGGAGTTATCTTCTGCGAACCACTTATTTGGGTTCCAATGACGATTCAGTTGTATTATTCTTATAAACATCAACCAATTATTCAATCATTAAAAAACGCATCTCATTCTTAATAGAGATGCGTTTTTTGTTATTATTTCACTTTTTCTTTTAACGTTGTTTTCAATATGAATATTGCTGTTGCTAAACTAGCCAAAGCTAACCCTAGTATTCCTCCATCAATACTTTCACCTGTTTGTGGTAATTGCGGAACTTTCTTTTCCTCTGTTATCGTTTTTTCTGGAATAGTAGTTGTTGGTTCCTTAGGTTTATCTTTTGAAGTTTCTTCCTTTGGTTCTTCAGGAACTCTTGGTTTTTCAACTTCCTTTGGTTCTTCCTTTTTAGGAACAGCTACAACTGGTGGAATATCCTTGGTTTGTTCTTCTTTATATTCTGGACGATCAAAGACTAATGGATTTCCTTTTTTAGAAACTGAACCATTATATTCAGGAACTTCTAAAACAGGCGGATTAGCACCTTCTAATTCTCCTTTCTCATGAATTTCAGGTGTTATCTTACCTTCTGAAAACTCTTCTTTTTTATGCACTTCCGGAGTCCCGACTTCATATATAAATTCTGGCTTTTCTAATGTTTCGGGAACCCCCTTTTCTGATTCATATGTTCCATAAAATCTAATAGTCTGATAAACTCGGGATAATGTCTTTCCTGTTTTCTTATCCTTATAGTTTACTTTACGCGTTACTTCTTTTTCATACCCCTTTGGTTTAGTATTGACTTCCTTATCTGGTGCTTTTATTCTAGTAGCTAATACTCCATCTTCATCCGTAAATTGCTCTCCATAAGGAAATTGATTAATAAATGCCTCATTTACAGCTATTTCAGCCGCATGAAGTTTATCCGTATTATTTTCTTGTGCGCTAACGATATGTGAAGTATACAATCCACCGAATATCGTTGTTACTAAAACTATTTTTATCATTCTCCTTTTTTTCATTTTATAACACCCACTTTACCTATTTTTTTATAGTTCCTAGATAAAAATTCTTTCATTTTTTTATACTCAGTTTAATTGTACCGCTTCTAGAATACGTTTTCAACATTCCTATATTTAATTATTTCTTCCCCTTATGTGAAGAAATAATTGAATGAAAAAAAGCCTCCCTAAGGAGACTTCAATCACTATTTATCTGGAATAACCTTAAATAGATAATACGTAATAAATACCGTTAATAAAGCTAATCCAATTTTCACAAAAATAATTGGAGCAAAATAAATAGAAATCCCCATTAAAATGTAAATATAAATAATAATTTTCTTTTTACGTGAACGATCTATCGATTTTGTTTCTAAATAATCTGCTACATAAATTTGATATAATTTTGTTTTCGCAAACCATTCTTCAAATCTTTTAGAACTTTTTGAAAAACAAATTACTGTCAGTATCAAAAATGGTGTCGTTGGTAACACAGGAAGTACAATTCCTATAATTCCTAACGCTAATGAAATCCATGCTACAACAAAATAAAATCCTCTCATATTTCCTCCTTAATTCATTCGTTCTAATACAGCTACTGTTTCAATCGCTGTCGTCATTGGGAACATATCCACTGGTTGAGCATACAGTGCCTGATACCCTTTTTCTTGGAATAATGCTAAATCACGTGCCAATGTTGCTGGATTACAACTAACATAAACAAGTTTTCTAGCTTTAGTTTTAACAGCTGCATCAATAAAGGCTCCATCTAATCCTTTTCTCGGTGGATCGACTACAATCACATCTGGTTGTAAGCCTGAATCTACCCAAGTAGGCATGACTTTTTCAGCCGCTCCCACTTCGAATGTTACATTATCAATCTGATTGATTCGTGCATTTTCTTTCGCCATTTGAATGGCATCCGGTACAATTTCCATGGCATAAACTTTTTTAGCACGTTTGGCAAAAGCTAAACTCATTGTTCCGATTCCACAATAAGCATCCACTACTGTTTCATCTCCAGTTAATCCAGCTGCTTGAATGGCTTCATGATACAACACTTCCGTTTGAATGGTATTAACTTGGAAAAATGAACGTGAACTAATCGTAAAAGTAAATTCCATTAATACTTCTTGGAAAGCATCTTCTCCAAATAATACTTTCTTTTGAGAACCCATAATCACATTTGATTGATGCGGTTGAATATTTTGGACAATGGACACCACTTCTGGTAATTGCTGAGTAATTTGATCTACAACTGCCTCTTTTTGAACAAACTTCTCTGTACGAGTGACTAAAATAATCATCACTTGAGAAGTACGCAATCCTCTACGTACAATAATATGACGTAAATCGCCAGTATGTTTTTCTTCATCATAAGCTTCAATTGCATATTTTCGTAAAATATCTCTAACAACTAAAATAATACGATCAATTTCTGGATCTTGAATGTGGAAATCTTCCATTGAAACTAAGTCGTGTGAGTTTTTCTTGAAAAATCCTGTTGTTAATAAGCCATTCACCATTCTGACAGGGATTTGCGCTTTATTCCGATATCCAAATGGATGTTCCATTCCAATCGTTGGACGAACTTCTAACTCTGGCATTTTCGCAATTGTATTCATGACATGTTTCACTTGTTTTTGTTTGAAGGCCAATTGAGCTTCATATTTCATATGTTGTAAAGGCATTGTTCCCACTCGAGTTCCATTTGGATCAACTAATGGAATACGGTCAGGACTCGTAGATACCCATTCAACGACTTTGGCATAGCCAAATTTTTTCCCTATTTTTAAAACATGAGCCACTACTTTTTCTCCAGGCAGCGCATTTTCAATAAAAAGAGGAAATCCATCGACTTTTGCAACGCCCATTCCTTCATACGTTAAATCATCAATTTGTACTTCTATACGGTCATTTTTTTTCATCTCTATCCTCACTTACTACTATTTGTCTGACTTATTATAGCTTATTTTTGTATAATTTTATAGTGAAGTGAGAAATTCAAACTAAATAATTTGGAAAGATTTATCAAGGACATAAACAAAATTTCTTTGATAAATTTATATCTTCTCTGTTTCTCTCTTGATTAACTTCAGTATTTTATCTTTGTATGTTTCGCCTGTGCTTTCTTAAAATGTAGATTTACAGTATATTTTGTTTTTCCAATATCCATTATTAGCTGTTTATGTTGTAGTTTTTTATATCTCTTTTTTCTTCTTCCATGTGTCCTCCTTTCCATTTTTAGACAAAAAAACAGTAAACCTTTTTCGATTTACTGTTTCATAAGTTGCTATATTATTGCTTTTATTTAATTGTTTTACTTTGACAAACTGGGATTTGTAACTATCTTTTTTTGAACAAATATCTGTACATTTACTATCAGAACCCGTGAAATTATATCGTAATTATTTTAATACACTATTCAATTATCAGCTCTACATAATCCCCATCTTCCTTATTGTATACATGCTTATCTACAATTCCAAGTAGTTTCTGTATATCTTCCATATCTGAAGCCGAAAATTCCAAATAACAAGTCTCATCACTTGTATAATTCAAATCTTCATAAAAATCCTGAATCGCCACATAAAATTTATCTAAAATATCTTCCAATGGATATTGGGAAATATTCCTTGGACTAACTCCTTCTCCTAATTCTGGTTCTTGAACAAATTTTAATGAAGTAACAAAGCAATCACTTTTCATAAAATCGTCATACGTTTTATATATATGTTCTGCTACCTTTTCGTAATCAGCTTTGTTATATTTTTCATGTACAAAAATATCTATATTTTTCATCTGAACCTCCTTAATGTGGTGTGAAAATTATCATTAGTCCCGCACAACTTCTAATTTTTATTGATCTACTTTAGCTTTTTTAGTAATTCTACAAAAGGTACTTTATCCTCAACAAATTCAAGTTTATTTCACTTGATATTTATAATATTATACCATATTTCAGCCCAGTTTTATAAGTCTAACTCGTTCCTCTTTACCTGTGTTAGTCTTCTATTTTCTTGCGTAAAGTTTCAAAGTAACTTCTAGTTAAGCATCAAAACTAGAACTTAGATTGAGAGTTTACTAAAAAAGGTGTTTTGACTATAAAGTCAAAACACCTAATTCGCCCTTACACAGCCTTCTTTGTTAGTTTTGCTAAAAAGATTTCTTTTCTTGTAGGATTTAATACAATTAAGTTTACTAAGAACAACCCTACTAACCAAGCTAACGGTACACCAATCGTTTCAAAACTTAACTCAAAACTTTCTTTTGTAAAGAAGTCTACATAAACGCCCATAAATGTATAATGAGCAATTTTTGAAACAGTCTCACTCAATCCAGAGAATAATGGTAAAAATGAAATAGCCATCATAGGTACTAAACCATTCACTTGCGCTTGTGATTGAGTATTAGAAAGAGAAGCAATTAATAAGTTTAATAATACAACACATAGCCCTACAACAATCGCTACTACAAAATATTCTCCCCAATGTTTGCCAAAGTCTGCATCTACAATCTTCGGAAAACTTACAATCGTTACAAGTCCAATAATGACTGGATAAAATAGTGCAGATAATAAATATTCTCCATTTCTAACACCACTAAGTAATAAAGATTTCAAGTTTTTCTTTTCCTTATCTTCAGCAATTGTTAAAGAAGTTAAACTTCCTAGAGAAACTGAGAATGCTAATGATAAACACATGAATACCATATATGAAGAATGTAGTCCATCCGCATTCATAAATTGATTATATAAAACTAATAATCCATACGGTAATAAAATCGTTGCTAACAAAGTGCTGTTACTTAATAATACTTGTGTGCGTAGCCAAATTAAGGCAGTTAATCGTTTAATCATTTAATTTCTCTCCTGTCAATTGAATAAATATTTCTTCTAACGTTGGTTCACATGAGTGAATCGCAACAACTTGTGCTAAATCTGTTTGTCCTAATTCTTCAAAAGCAATTTGTGTATGTGTTTCATCCACGAATGTTAATTGAACTTTTTTCTCGTGATTATATTTTTGAATAATCGAAGCTGGTGTTCCATATTCAATTAAATGTCCTCGATTCAATAAACTTAGACGGTCACATAATAATGTTGCTTCGTTCATATCGTGAGTTGTTAGGAAAATTGTTGTTCCTGCTTCTTTTAGTTCTAATAATAATTCATGGATTTTCTTAGAAGTAGTTGGATCTAATCCACTTGTTGGCTCATCTAAGAATAATACTTGTGGCTTATTAATTAAAGCTCTTGCTAGAAACATTCTTTGTTTCATTCCTGTTGATAGTTTTTCTGCTGTTAAGTTCTTACTATCATATAAATCAACTTGTTTTAACACTTCATCTACTCGTGCATTTGGTTTTCCATATAATTTTGCATAAGCTTGTAAATTTTTATAGAGGCTTAGTTTTTCATAAAATCCACTTGTATCACTGACTAATCCGATTTGTTCTAAATCTGCTGGAGTTAACTTCTCGGATACTTTTCCTAACAATTCTGTTTGACCGCTATCGGCATTTAATTGTCCCGTTAAAATTTTAATCATCGTTGTTTTCCCTGAACCAGATGGCCCTAAGAATCCGAAAATTTCTCCTTTATTCACTTCAAAAGAAATCTCTTCTAAAGCAACTTTTTGTCCAAATTTTTTTGTTACATTTTTTACTACAATCATGTTTATCCCCTCTTTACTGATTTCCTAACTGATGAATTCATTATAGAAAATTTTTCTTTATTCCAGTAGTGCCTAGAGTCACTACCTACCATGACTTTCGTCACGATTCTTCATGCAAATCGTCACGACAAAAAAACATACCGAAATCAATCGGTATGCCTTTCTGATCATCTATTTAACTTTCTACCATAAAATGCCTCTATACGATAATAGAATCAACAACATATAAAGCAGTTCAAACCCTATAAAGAGTTTTTTCATTTTGACACACATTGCTACATATTCACGAATAAAAGCTGATGGAATATAATAACTTGCAGTAGAGCAACCTAAACCATCACCTTGCATTCCAATTTGACGAGCATACGTACTCGTGCGAAATACATGATAGTCATTTGTCACAAATAAAAATCGAGGGTTTTCAACTAATTGCTCGCCTAGTTCTTTAGAGAACAATAAATTTTCATACGTTGTTGTAGATTTGTCTTCTAATAATATGGCTTCTTTTGGCACATCTGTTTGTTCCACTAAATAGTTATACATCGCTTGTGCTTCAGATATTTTTTCATCGCTACCTTGTCCACCACTTGCAATCAGTTGAATATGAGGATTTTTTGATTGTTGAAATGCTTGTACAGCCTTATCAATTCTCTTTTTTAGAAGAGGCGTAACTCTTTCCCCATCTAACAATCCGGCACCATGAATAATAATAAAATCATAATGCTGTTTTTTCGGCACCCATAAATAGACAAATGAGTACATCATAAATCCTACAAATGCAAAGCCAAAAATAATATAAGAATAAATGATAAACATAAATAGTATATCAATCCACGGATTATAAAAGAAAAAATCATTTGTAACTAGCCCAACTCGAATCCACATAAAAACAAAGAATAATAAAATCACAATTCCCATAATTGGAGAAAGAAGATTCGCTTTAGAAAAGCCTTCTTTTTTTAACAAAATAAAGCCATTAACGATTAAAAATAAACCACTCAAAAGAATCAAAACGGGAATGAGTAAAATTCCTATTATCATCACTAAATGCGCATTTTCATATCCAAAACTGAAGAAGGCATTCGCAATCGATAAATATAAAAACAATACTTCAATCACTAATAAAGCTGGATTCCATAAACTACGATTATCTTTCCACATTGAAAAAAGTAGAGCTATCAATACGATTGTCGTAATTCCATATAAAAACATATTCGCCTACCTTCTTACTCTGCTAAAATTTTTTCAAAATCAAACACTTCACCTTTTTGTTTATCACTTAAAACGAAAGCAATCACAATTCCAATTAATGCTGGAACGACCCATCCTAACGATAAAGTAGAAAATGGTAATTGATTCATCACAGTAGTTAATGCAGATAATTTTAACGTATCTCCTAATACTGTTAACACTGATACTAAAACTGTCAATCCAACTGTTAACTGCATTCCAATTTTAGAAAGTAGCACAAATTTATTTAAAATAATTAATACAACCATAATAATAGTAATTGGATATAAAATTAATAATACTGGCAGCGAAACTTTAATGACAGTATTTAATCCTAAATTAGAAATTCCAAATCCAATTAACGAGAACACTGTTGCATATACTTTATAAGAATATTTAGGGAATAACTCTTCAAAAAACTCCCCTGTTGAAACAATTAGCCCAACAGTTGTTGTAAAGCACGTTAAAATAACCATTGCTCCTAAAAATACTTGTCCAAACACTCCAAAAATATCTTTTGAAGCAGCTGCTAAAATATATGACCCTTTATTCACCGCTTTATCTACTAACACATCTGCAGGTACTGTAAAATGATTTCCTAGATTTGCTAATCCTAAATATAAAATACTAAATCCTACTGCAGTTACTAAACCTACACCGATAATCGTTTTTGTAAACTCTTCTTTTGAAGAAAAATGGAATTTTTTCAACGTATTTACCGCTACCACACAGAATGCAACAGAAGCTAGGGCATCTAATGTATTATAACCTTCAATAAATCCAGTACCAAACGAGCCACCATTTTGATAAGCAGTTGTTGCTTCCATTGGAGCTACTCCTGCATATTTAATTGCTCCTAATAACACTAAGACTAAAATTAATCCTGCAAATAAAGGTGTTAAAATTTTTCCGATACTATTTAAAATCGTAGAACGATGAATCGCAATCCAATACGCTGCAGCAAAATATAATACTGTATAGATAAACAATGATAAAGTACCCGAAATTCCCATTGATGCTAAAGCTGACTCAAATGGCTGAATACTAATCGAATACGATACTGTTGCTGTTCTTGGAATCGCAAAAAACGGTCCAATGGATAAATATAAAATAGCTAAAAATGCTACCGCAAACACAGAATGAACTTTTGTCTCTAATTCATGTTTAAAACTTCCATTACTCGTTGCACCCACAATTAATGTAATAATTGGAATACCTACGCCTGATAAAATAAATCCCGCAACTGCTGGCCAGAAATACTCACCAGAAAATAATCCTAATGAAGGAGGAAAGATTAAATTTCCTGCTCCAAAAAAGAAACCAAATAATAATAAACCTGTTAATAAGCCCTTCTTCATCGTACATTCTCCTTTTTCTCTTATATATACGAAAGAGCACGTTGTAAAGCAACGTACTCTCCCTACAATAACTGTGTTTCCTATTGATTATGAAACAAATGAACCATTTGGCATTTCTTGAGGAGCTAATACGACTTGTAATACTCCATCTTTTTCTGCCGATAAGATCATCCCTTGGCTAATTTGTCCTCTCATCTTACGTGGTTTTAAGTTTGCCACAATCACTACTTTTTTACCGATAAACTCTTCTGGATTTGGATACCATTGAGCGATACCAGATAAAATTTGACGGTGTCCGCCAGCATCTCCTGCATCTAATCGGAATTGTAATAATTTATCTGCACCTTCCACTGGTTTACAGTCGATAACTTCTGCGACTTTTAATTCCAACTTATCAAAGTCATCATATTTGATGGCTTCTTTTTCAGTTGTTAATTCCACTTCTTCTGGGTTCCATTCTGTCGCTACTTCTTCTTTCACCGTTCCACCCATTTTACCTTGAATATAAGCAACTTCTTCTTCCATATCTAAACGTGGGAAAATTGGTTGTCCTTTTTCAACAACTGTTGTACCTGCTGGAATCACTCCAAATGTATGAAGCGAAGGATAGTCACGTAAAGCTTCGTCGTGAATTCCTAATTGTGCTAAGATTTCTCCTGGCGTTTGTGTTAAGAATGGTTGTAAAGCCACCGCAATAATACGTAAGCTTTCTGCTAAATAACTCATTGTACGAGCTAATTCTTCTTGACGAGCTTCATCTTTTACAGCTGCCCATGGAGTTGTTTCATCAATATATTTATTTGTACGAGAAACAAATTTCCAAATCGCTGATAATGCAACTGAGAATTGCATTTCTTCCATCGCTGCTTCTACTTCTTCAATCATCACTTTTGAAGCTTCTACTAATTCATGATCGAAGCTTGAAACTGGAGCAGAATAAGTTGGAATTGTTCCATCAAAATATTTATTAATCATCGCTACTGTACGATTTAATAAGTTTCCTAAGTCATTTGCTAAGTCATAATTAATACGTTCTACAAATGATTCTGGTGTGAAAATACCGTCTGAACCAAATGGTACTTCACGTAATAAATAGTAACGTAAAGCATCTAAACCATAACGTTCAATTAATGTGTTAGGGTCAACGACATTTCCTTTAGATTTAGACATTTTACCGTCTTTCATTAATAACCAACCATGTGCAAAAATTTTCTTCGGTAATGGTAAGTCTAATGCCATTAACATAATTGGCCAATAAATCGTATGGAAACGAACGATTTCTTTTCCAATAAAGTGCACATCTGCTGGCCAATAACGATTGAACAATGTCTCATCGTCACTTCCATAGCCTAAAGCTGTAATATAGTTTGATAACGCATCAATCCATACATAAATGACATGTTTTGGATCATTCGGTACTGGAATTCCCCAGTCAAATGATGTACGAGAAACAGCTAAATCTTCCAAACCTGGTTTGATGAAGTTATTAATCATTTCATTTTTACGAGATTCAGGTTGAATAAATTCTGGATGTTCTTCATAGTATTGTAATAGACGATCTGCATATTTACTCATTCTGAAGAAATAAGATTCTTCCTTCACTAATTGGACTTCATGACCACTTGGAGCCACTCCCCCAATCATTTTACCATCAGCATCACGATAAACTTCGACTAATTGTGATTCTGTAAAGTATTCTTCATCACTAACAGAATACCAACCTTCGTATTCACCTAAATAAATATCGCCATTATCCATTAATTTTTGGAAAATTTTCTGTACAGATTTTTTATGACGAGGTTGTGTTGTACGAATAAAATCATCATAAGAAACATCTAATTTTTTCCATAAATCTTGAATACCAAAAATAATATTATCGACAAATTCAATTTCACTCACACCTGCTTCTTGAGCTTTTTGTTGAATTTTTTGTCCATGTTCATCTGTTCCTGTTAAGAAATAAGTATCATAACCTTGTAATTTTTTATAACGAATCATTGCATCACTTGCTACAGTTGTGTATGCATGTCCGATATGTAATTGTCCACTTGGGTAATAAATTGGTGTTGTTAAATAAAAAGTTTTCTTATCTTCCGCCATTTGGCAGTATCCCCCTTAAATCTATAGATAGTGTTATTTTACCATAACGATTCCTATAATTAAACCACTAACTCTTTTTGTGAATAAAGCATTATTACACATCTTTTTTAGGTGAAAAAGCCCAAAATCTTTGCCCAATATAATTCAATCCGACAAATAAAACCATCCCTGTAAATAGTGCAACATTCCCTTGTATATTCGTAGAGACTCCTGAAAGCATCCATGTAACAAGTGGCTTCGCGAAGCCATAAGCAAGAACGTAACAAATCGTGATATTCACAATAAATTTCCATAAAGTATTCCAATCATGGCCTTTTTGCTGGAAAGTATATCGCTTATTCAACAAATAACTCACGATGCTTCCCACTATATAATTCAACGCACTTGAAATCCAATAATTCCACTCTAATACATTGAAGCAAAAAAACATAATCGCTGTTCCAACCAGTGTATTGACGACTCCTACTAATATAAATCTTAGAAAAGTCGCATCAAAAAAAGATGATAAAATTTTTTTCAAAACTTTTCCTCCCTATAAAAAAGAGGAGCGCTACGCACTCCCACTTTCTAATCTATTCGTTATCGTTTGTAGATGAACGAGGAATTATAATTCATCCTCTTCTTCGTCAAAATCACTATCTAACTCATCATCACTAATAATAGATAAATCTTCATCTGCACTAACTTCTTCATCTAAGTCTTCGTCAGCACCTAATTCACTTAAATCTGAACGATATGCATCTAATTCTGTTTCTTCTTCATCATCTACATCATCGTCTAAGTCGATAACATCATCATCTTCTTCGTCTTCTAGCAAGCCATCTTCATCTTCTGGATCATCATCATTGTAATCGATAAGATCTTCTTCAGTTCCAAAGGCATTAACTTTTTTACGTTTTTTACGACGTTTTTTCAAGTCTTCATCATCCATTGATGAAACAATTTCTTCATCGATTGAATCAATTGGATACCATGAACGTAAGCCCCAACGATTTTCTCCAAGAGAAATGAAGCTTCCATCAATATTTAAATCTGTATAAAAACGAGCCATGCGTGCTTCTAATTGCTCATCGCTTAACTCCATATATGATTGAACTTCTACTAATAATTGATTAAAGTCCATTACTTCTTGTTTTACTTCCAAGATAGCATGTGCTACTTCAACCATTGATAATTCATTTTTGTTGATTCCATCCAGTGCTTTTAATTCCAAAGGATACACTTCCTTTCCACATATTCCTTAACAGTATAGCACACAAAAGCCATGATACGCTACTATTGCACAATGTTTTCTTTAAGAATTTCCATATTTACTGTAAATTCTCCTAAATTTTCTCCTAATTGAGATAATTGGTATTCAAAGGAAATTTTCTTCCAATCAGAAGAAACTTCCACATTCTTCGTTTTAATCTCAAATAAAATTTCTTGTCCTTGAGCTAATTGATAACGACCCTTTGTTTTCTTTTGATGTTGAAATAGTAATTGACTAGCTACTTCGCCTTTACGGAATAATTGAATTTCTCCATTAGAAACTAATAAATCAACTTTTGTCTGTGTTTCTTTTTCTTGATACGACAACGCTAATTGTTCGTTTTCAACTTTCCATTCAATGGATTCAATCTTTGCTTCTAATTCCGTTTGTAAGGTTTCTCCAGCTTGAATAATTTTTGTATGCACTCGAATCATTTTAATACCTCCATTCATTCTTTATGAAAAAGAGAGAAGGAGTGAATAAAAGTCGGAAATCCCGTTTTCTATTCACCCCCAGTAATTATTTAACCGAACGTATTATAGAAAATTTTCTTCTTCTACGTTTCAGTTCTCTCAGTTATTAATATTTTGCTAATTCTTCTTGTAATAATTGGTTTACAACTCCAGGATTTGCTTTTCCTTTTGTTTGTTTCATAATTTGACCCACTAAGAAGCCAACTGCACGATCTTTACCATTTTTGAAGTCTTCAATAGACTGTGCGTTATTAGCTAACACATCTTGAATAATTGGTAATAATTGTGATGGATCACTTAATTGAATCATACCATGTTTTTCAACAACTTGACGAGCAGTTCCGCCTTCTTCAGCTAATAATAAGAATACTTTCTTCGCTAATTTAGAGCTGATTGTTCCATCTCCAATTAATTGAATCATTTCTGCTAAACTTTGTGGAGTTAATAATAAATCATGTAATTCTAACTTTTTACTATTTAAGTGAGCAGAAATATCTCCCATTAACCAGTTAGAAGCTAATTTTGGATCACTACCTGCTGCAACTGTTTCATCAAAGAAATCAGACATTTCTTTTGATAGAGTTAAGACCATTGCATCATATTCTGGTAAACCAAATTCACGAACATAACGTTCACGACGAACCGTTGGCATTTCAGGAATCGATTGACGAACTTCTTCTACCCATTCATCTGAAATTTCTAAGTTTGGTAAATCTGGTTCTGGGAAGTAACGGTAGTCACTTGACCCTTCTTTCACACGCATTAAAATTGTTTGACCATTTGATTCATCAAAACGTCTTGTTTCTTGACCGATAACGCCACCGCTACGTAATACTTGAGCTTGACGTACTTCTTCAAATGCTAAACCTTTACGTACATTATTAAATGAGTTTAAGTTTTTCAACTCTGTTTTTGTACCGAATTTTTCTTGGCCATAAGGACGTAAAGAAATATTCGCATCACAACGCATTGATCCTTCTTCCATTTTCACATCAGATACGCCTGTAAACATAATAATTTGGCGTAATGCTTCTAAATAAGCATAGGCTTCTTCAGGCGAACGCATATCCGCTTCAGATACAATCTCAATTAATGGAGTTCCTTGACGGTTTAAGTCTACATATGAGAATCCATCCGTTCCGTGAGTATTTTTACCAGCATCTTCTTCTAAGTGAACACGTTCGATACGGATACGTTTTGTTTTCCCTTCTACTTCAATATCAATCCATCCATCATGACCGATTGGGTAATCAAATTGAGAAATTTGATACGCTTTTGGATTATCAGGGTAGAAATAGTTTTTACGGTCAAATTTTGTATGTTGTGAAATTTCACAGTTTAATGCTAATGCAGCACGCATTCCAAATTCAATGGCACGTTTGTTGACAACTGGAAGTACCCCTGGATATCCCCAGTCAATAACGGTTGTATTTGTATTTGGCTCTGCTCCAAAATGAGCTGGTGAAGGAGAGAAGATTTTTGAATCTGTTTTTAACTCTACGTGAACTTCTAGCCCAATAATTGTTTCAAAATTCATCTTATTTTCCTCCTTATACGTTTGCTTGTTTTAAGTAATAGTCATTTGCTTGTTCAAATGCAAATGCTGCTTGATAAATGGTTTGTTCTTGGAAGTAATTCCCGATTAATTGAATACCAATTGGTAAACCTTCGCTAGAGAAGCCCGCAGGTACAGAAATCGCTGGAAGTCCTGCTAAGTTTACAGGAACTGTTAATAAGTCCGCCATATACATTTCAATTGGATCATCATTTCTTTCTCCAATTCCATATGCAGTTGAAGTCGTTACAGGTCCTAAAATTAAATCGTAATTTGCAAAGACATTGGCAAAATCTTGTTTAATTAATGTACGAACTTGCCCTGCTTTCTTGAAGTAAGCATCATAGTAACCAGAACTTAATGAGAATGTTCCTAACATAATACGACGTTTTACTTCCATACCGAATCCTTCAGTACGACTCATGATGTATAAATCTTCTAAAGTTTTCGCTTCAGCTGAACGGTGTCCATAACGAATTCCGTCAAAACGTTGTAAGTTAGAAGATGCTTCTGAAGAAGCAATAATATAATATGCAGGAATACCGTATTTAGAATGAGGTAAGCTCACTTCTTCTACAGTTGCTCCTAATGCACGATATTGTTCAGCTGCTTTTAAGACTGCTTTACGAATTTCAGGATCAATTCCATCCCCTAAATATTCTACTGGTAAAGCAATTTTTAATCCTTTAATATTGCCATTAATTTGTTGGTAATAATTTGGAACAGGTACATTTACACTTGTAGAATCACGGTGATCATATCCACTAATGGCTTCTAATACTAATGCATTATCTTTAACCGTACGAGTTAATGGTCCAATTTGGTCTAAGCTTGATGCAAAGGCAATTAATCCATAACGAGATACACGACCATAAGTTGGTTTCATCCCAACAATTCCTGTAAAACTTGCTGGTTGACGAATCGAACCACCTGTATCAGAACCTAAAGTGGCTAATACTTCTCCAGCTGCTACAGCTGCTGCAGAACCACCTGAAGATCCACCAGGAACTTTTGTTAAATCCCAAGGATTTCTAGTTTTCTTGAAATAAGAATTTTCTGTTGAACCACCCATGGCAAATTCATCCATGTTTAATTTTCCAACATTAACAGCACCTGTTTTTTTCAATAAGTCCATTACATGCGCATCATAAATTGGATTGAAATCTTCCAACATACGACTTGCAGCTGTTGTGATTAAATCACGAGTTACAATATTATCTTTAATCCCGATTGGCAAACCTTGAAGAGAAAGAGCTGAATCATAACCTTTTTCGTCAGCAGCTTTTGCTTGAGCCATTGCTTCTTCTTCATTTAACGCTAAGAAAGCTCCAACTTTATCATCTACTGCTTGAATTTTTTCAAATGTTGCACTAGTTAATTCTTGAGAAGTAAATTTCTTTTGAACTAACCCTTCATGCAAGCTTACTAATGTTTGATTTTCTAATAAACTCATGCGTCTTACTCCTCTCCTTCACCCATAATTGCAGGTACTTGGATAAATCCATCCTCGCTTGTTTTTACATTTCTCATTAACAAATCACGATCTGTTCCTTTTACCGGCACATCTTCACGGAAAACATTCACTAATGAATATCCATGAGTTGTCACTTCTACTCCTGTTGTATCCACTTCTTTTAATTGTTCTACCATATCGATGATATCACTCATTTGCTCTGTGAAATGTAAAATCTCATGATCTGCAAATGATAATTTCGCCAATTTTGCAACGTGACGTACTTCTGATTCTTCAATTGCCATGACTGTTCCTCACTTTCTACTTTTCTTTCGTTTCTATTGTAAAAGGCACGTACCTTTTATGTCAATCTTTAATCAAAAACATGATACGTAAACACACCTTGAGCTGTATCTTGCATTAAGAATGCTTCCATCCCATTAATCGATGAAATACGAACTTCTACTGGTGTTGCTTTTGGTAAATATTTATTGGCAACATCTGTTACATGTTGTGCTAAAGCAATAATTTCTGATTCTCCATAAAATTGAGTCATAATATTAACAACCATTTTTTTAGGAGCATTTTCTTGATAATAAACTTTTGCGGTTACTCCTGATAAATTCGGGAAGAAGTTTTGAACTTCTGTTCTAAAGTTTTCAAATGCTGATGATTCCTCTGTTGGATTACCATCAATTAATGGTAATACTACAATTTTTTGATTCATATTTGTCCAATTTGTAATTTCAGTACCTTCTACTGAAGTAGCTTCTAAAATATAAACTCCTCCACCGATATCATCTTTAGGAGCTTGCTTAAAGATTCCAAACACAATCGGCACTGTCTTTAATGCATCATTTTGACGTAAACGAGTTAATACTGTATTGGCAATTGATTTTGCTTGCTTCAACATTTCTTCATTAGAAATTTCTTGCTCCGCATCTTTATCCCCCGCAGTGTAATAATCCACTGAATTCATCGCAAGACCAATACTAATCCCACCTAGTTCATAATTGTTTTCTGTTTGAATCATGAAATCTTGTTCTAAAATTTGCGCTAAATAATAAGGATTTCTCTTACTTGCATCTATTTCACCATTATCTTCTGGATTTAATCCATCTGGATTTTTTTCAGATTTACGAGCGACCCATTGATTCGTTGTAGTCGCATCAATCACTTGTCCTTCCCTAAAGAAATATTGATTTGTCGGGAAAACTGCACGTGATAATTCAATTAATCCTGATTCAAAATTTCTTAAATTGAATCCCGTATTTAAACTTAATGTTGCTCCACGAGTCTTACTGACCTGATACTTCCCATCCATAATTAACGCTCGATAGAATTGATTCGAAAGTTGGTTCGTCGTTGGTTGAGCCACTTTTGCACGTGAAGATTCTGATTCAGCATTTTTTTGTGTTGCCTGATTAATATTCGCACACCCTGCTAGTAACATCATTGTTACACTAGCTAAAGTGATGATTTTTTTCTTCATAACTATTCCTTTCCTTCAATCATTGTTCTAAATTGTTCTTCATCCCATACTAAAATTCCTAGAGATTCCGCCTTTGTTAACTTACTTCCTGCTTGCGCTCCAGCAATGACTATGTCTGTTTTCTTAGAAACAGAACCCGTCACTTTTCCACCTAAGGACTCGATTGCTTCTTTTGCTTCTTGTCTTGTCATCTGCTCAAGCGTTCCAGTTAATACAACTGTTTTTCCAGCTAATAGGGAGTCTTCTGAGATAGCCACTTTAGCTTTCCCTAAATAACGCATATTAACGCCTGCTTCTTTTAGTTCTTCTAACATATCTTGAACGGTTTCTTGGTTAAAATAAGCCAAAACACTATGCGCAATCACTAATCCCAATCCTTCAATAGCAACCAATTCTTCCACAGTCGCTTTTTGAAGGTTTTCCATTGTTTCAAAATGCATTGCTAAATCTTTTGCAGCTTTTGATCCGACATTTCGAATACCTAACCCCGTTAATAAACGCTCTAATGAATTTTGTTTACTTGTTTCGATTGCCTGTAAGATTTTTTGAGCAGATTTTTCTTTAATTTTATCAAGTGTTAATAATTGCTCCATTGTTAAGTGATATAAATCTGCTACATCTTGAACCAATCCACTTTCAAATAATTGATGAATAATTCTTGTTCCAACTCCAGACATATTCATCGCATCTCTCGATACAAAATGAGTTAATCCTTCTTTTAAAAGAGCTGGACATTTTGGATTCATACATCTTAAAGCAACCTCTTCTTCTAAATGAACGAGTGGATTCGAGCAAGACGGGCATTCTTTAGGAAATTCATACGGTTCTAACCCTTCAGGTCGTTTGTCTAAAATCACTCGAGTGACTTCAGGAATAATATCTCCTGCTTTATGAATGACAACCGTATCTCCAATTCGAATATCTCTTTCTCGTATTAAATCGACATTATGTAAGCTGGCACGTTTCACAGTAGTTCCCGCAAGAAATACCGCATCCATCACGGCTGTTGGGGTCACTACTCCCGTACGCCCCACTGTCCATTCAATATCTCGCACAATTGTCTGTGCTTCTTCAGCAGGGAATTTATAAGCAATTGCCCATTTTGGAGCTTTTACAGTGAACCCGATTTCTTCTTGCGCTTTAAAGTCATTGACTTTAATCACTATTCCATCAATTTCATAAGGTAAATTATTTCTTTCCACTGTCATTTTTTCAATAAATGCCCATACTTCATCAATCGAATGACAAAGTACGCTTTCTTGATTCGTGACAAATCCTAATGCTTGCATCTTTTCTAGCAATTCCATTTGAGAAGCCACTTCTAAAGTTTCAACACTAGGACTTTGATATAGAAATACTGCTAAATTTCGACTAGCTGCCACTTTAGAATCTAATTGTCTTAAACTTCCTGCAGCAGCATTTCTAGGATTGGCAAATACTTCTAACCCTTCTTCTTCCCTTAATTGATTTAATTGTTGGAATGATTTCTTTGGCATATAACATTCCCCACGAACTTCAATCGACCATGGATGCTCTAATGAAAGAGGAACGGATTTAACCGTTCTAATATTATGTGTAATATCTTCTCCTATTACACCATCTCCTCTTGTAGCACCTAGAACTAACTGACCGTCTTGATACGTTAGTGCTACAGATAAACCGTCAATTTTCAATTCGCACACATAATCAATCGTACGATTCGTTAATTTTTTAATGCGATCATCAAATGCTTGTAAATCTTCTTTTGAAAAAGCATTTGATAAACTCAACATAGGATTTTGATGGGTTACTTTTTCAAAACCTTCTAAAACAACACCACCAACACGTTGAGTTGGAGAATCTGAAGTAACCAATTGTGGATACTCCGTTTCTAGCCGTACTAGTTCATGATATGTTTCATCATACTCATGATCCGTAACTGTTGGACGATCTTGAACATAATATTCATGACTCCAACGATTTAATTGTTCTCTTAATTGTTGGACTTTTTGTTCTATTGAAGTATCCATTTACGACTCCTCTATTCTTTCAATTGGGGCAAAACTTGCTAATAATCGTTTAATACCCATTCCTGCAAAAGCTACATCAATTTCTTGATTCGTACCTTCCCCTGTCACTTTTACAACTGTTCCAACATTCCATTTTTTATGCATCACCTTGTCGCCAACTTTCCATACCGCTCCATCATTGGCAGTCACTGTCTGTTTACGTACTGGTTGAATGCTAGAAGGCTGAACTGCTTTTGGTTGATAAGCAGTTGCCTGAGATTTCGCTCTATATTTGTCAAATAATGAACCAGAAGACGAAGTTTTCGAAGTAAATGAAGAAGACTCTCTACTTGTATAACTGTAGGATTGCTGTTGTTTTGAATCAAATAAGTCTTCACCAATTTCTAATAGAAATCTTGATGGACGATTCGTTTGTGTACGTCCATATAACAATCTGGAGTATGCATTTGTCAAAAATAATTTTTGTTCTGCACGGGTAATTCCTACATATGCTAGACGACGTTCTTCTTCCACATCATCGCCATTCTCCATTATACTTCTTAAACTTGGGAAAATCCCTTCTTCTAAACCGATAATAAATACGACTGGAAACTCTAGCCCTTTAGCCGCATGAAGCGTCATTAATGTTACCATACGGCCATCTCCATCATCGCTATCTGCATCAGAAACTAAAGATAAATCTGTTAAAAATTGTAATAGTGGAGAATCTTCCGACTCTTCTTCTAAACGATCTTGTTCGAATTGTTTTGCAACTGAGATAAACTCTTGAATATTTTCAATTCTCGCATCAGCTTCCATTGTATGCTGTTGTTCTAAAGCAGCAAGATATCCTGTTTTCTCAATCACTTGTTCTACAAATTCACTGATTGATAGAAATTCTTGCATTTTTCTCAAATCTTCAATCATTTCAGCAAATTTTTCTAAAGCTTTCGCTGCTTTCCCTGATAAAGGAGAGATTGCTATTTGCGAACTGGCTTCTAATAATGAAAATTGATGCATAGAAGCAAAATCATTTAATTTATCTAAAGAAGTTGCTCCTATTCCTCGTTTCGGACTATTGACAATTCTTCTAAAGCTTAAATCATCTTGAGGATTTACAATTAAACGTAAATATGCTAGCAAATCTTTAATTTCAAGTCTTTCGAAGAATCGTTGTCCTCCTACTAAACGGAATGGAATGTTTGATTTTAATAAATTTTCTTCCATGACACGAGATTGCGCATTTGTACGATATAAAATGGCAAAATCATCATAATGATAACCATCTCTTAATAAACTTTGAATTTGTGACAATACATAACGTCCCTCATCTTGCTCCGATTGAGCACGATAATACGTAATGGGTTGTCCTTCTTCATTTTCAGTCCATAATTTCTTCACTTTACGATTAAAATTATTTTCAATGACATGGTTCGCTGCTTGTAAAATCGTTTTGGTAGAACGATAATTTTGTTCTAATAAAACAACTTTTGCGTTTTGATAATCTTTTTCGAATTCTAAAATATTACTCATGTCAGCACCACGCCAACCATAAATACTTTGGTCTGCATCCCCAACAACACAAATATTTTTGAATTTCTTCGCTAACATCGTTACTAATCGATATTGAGCATGGTTCGTATCTTGATACTCATCCACATGAATATATTGGAATTTTTGTTGATAATACTGCAATGTTTCAGGATGTTTTTGGAATAATTGTACCGTCAACATAATTAAATCATCAAAGTCCAATGTCATACTTTTTGCTAGTTCTTTTTGATATTCACGGTAACATTTCGCAATGATTTGTTCCACATATCCCGTATATTTTTTGCTAAATTCTTCCACATCTTCTAAATCATTTTTTGCTTGACTAATACGATTTAAAATCATGCGATAATCATACTTTTCGCTATCAATATCTAATTTCTTTAAAATTCGCTTCATTGCTGTTTGTTGCTCACTTGGGTCACAAATTGTAAAAGAACGTTGATAACCTAATAATTCAATATCTCTTCTTAAAATACGCACACACATGGAGTGGAACGTAGATACCCACATATCTTCAGCTTGCGGGCCAACTAATTGGCTTACTCGCTCTTTCATTTCACGTGCGGCTTTATTCGTAAAGGTAATCGCTAAAATATTCCAAGGATGAACCTCTTCTTCTGCTAAAATATACGCCATACGGTGTGTTAACACTCTTGTTTTCCCACTACCAGCACCTGCCATAATTAGTAAGGGGCCTTGAGTATGTTGAACCGCCTCTTTTTGACGATCATTCATTCCTTCTAGTAATTTCGCCGAAATACTCACAAAGTCATCCTTTCTTCTCTTGTTACATTCTAATCGTGTAATCCACTTAATTCTAATTCATTCACTAAATCCACACTTGAAGTACCTGTTAATCGAATCACTCCAACTGCTTCTTCTAGATTTCCACCTTCAACTTGGAAATATTCAAATTCCCAATGAGGTTTTAACACTGTTAAAATATGCGCTTTTTCTAACATTTCTTGATAAATCGGAACAATTAACCCTTCTTCTAGCAATCCACTTTCTAAAACACCTAAGCCCGTTGCTAATCGTAAAACAATTTCACTAAACGATTGAGGAATTTGTCGTGCGCTAAACTGATGTTGAAGAAGTGGTAATTGATCCACTTTTTTTACATAAAAAATTCCACTTTTTGCCATTACTACTTGAATCGATACTAAAGTAGACCCTGAAATTGAACGCATTATTTTAGATGCAATCGTACGAAGCTCTCCAACCCATTCAGGATTCATTCGTTTAGACGCAATTGAATATTTTAAATTTCCATCTACATATACATCTTCGGTAATTGGTAAAATCGTAATATGATCTTCATAATCTCGTAAAATTGTCATACTAAAATGTCGTTGACCGGGAACAAATGCTGTTACCATACAAGATTGTTCCTCTACTAGTTGGAACACATGATCATCCATATCATGGTCATAAATCATAATTCCCTTATGTTTTTTATGAAAACGATTCGTCTCTAACACAGCAGGAAATCCAATACTTGATAATAAGCTTGGTAATTCTCCAATACTTGTAATCATTCCATAAGGAGCTACATTAATCGCATGTTCTTCTAAAAATAACTTTTCAACCATACGATTTTGAGAAATTTCTGCTAATTCAAACGATTGATAATAACGTGTTTTCCCACTTAAGGCGATAATCGTATCTATTTCAATTTGATTTGTTAAAACATAAATCGTATCCACTTGCATTGCAAAGTCTGATAATGCTTGTTTATTCGAATAACGAGCAATCACTTCTTTATCTGCTAACAAAACACTAGGTTCATCTTCTTCTCGGAAATGGTAAACACGATACCCTAAACGTTTCGCCATTAAAATAATAGATGAAATTTGAGAATCTCCACCAATAATTCCAATAATACTTCCTGGTAATAATTGACTCATGTGTTTTCTACTCCTTTACAGATTTTTCTTGAAGTTGATCATATTGTGATAAATGATATGTTTCAATGACCGTAATAATTTTTTGTGCATAAGTTGGATCTGTAGCATACCCTGCTTTTTGAAGGGCGTGTGCTGCTTCTTTATAATTTTTTGCTTTTAAAACTGGTTCATATAATTTAGGATTCCAATCCACTCCATATGTCAATAACTTAGCATGTGCTTCTACAGATTCTGCCCAACTATTATAAACTCGAAAAGGGGCCATAATGGTAATCCATTGACCATTGACAAATTCACTTGTTTCTAATTGAACACTCGGTTCTGCAGCACCAGCTTTCATCCCATATAAGTTATAATAATCCTTTGATAACCCACTTTCTCCCCAATCGGACTCTAATATAGCTTGAGCTAAACTAATACTCGGTAAGACTTTATACAATTGATAAGCTTTTTGAGAAGACGGGACAAGCGTTTGAATAAATTGTTGGTGTGCAATTTCTGTAGGGTCTTGTCTTGTTTCTTGGAACTGTAACGTCCCCATAATAATCACACTACAAATCGCTACGAATACTAAAACGATTCCTAGCGTCAATCTCTTAACCCCTAATTTCATATGTGATTTCCATTTGATTGATTTTCGTCTTCCCACAGCAACACCACTTTCTATACATACCTCTAATTCTATCATAAACCTTAATTTTACGCTTGAATTTTCCATGTTTTTTATAAAATTAATTACATTTTCAATCTGACTTTAATCGACATTCTTACTCGTTGTCGCTTGATACAATTTATGATATGATATTCAAGAATTTTAAACAACGAGGTGAAAGTGTGCCTAATCAACAACAAAGTCCTTTTCACATTGGACTCCGAACTTTAAAAACAGCCGTATCTGCCTTTATTTGTATCGTTCTTTTTAAAGTACTTCATCGTGGGTCTCCAATGTTAGCAGTGTTATCTGCCGTATTTAGTTTAAGAACGGATCATAAACAAACTTGGAAATTTGGAGTTTCTCGCTTTTATGGGAATATGTCTGGAGGGATATTAGCCATTATCCTTCTTCAATCGTATCGATATTTTACTCTTCCAGACTACATTGACTTAATATTAGTTCCTCTTGGAATTATTTTATTAATTTTATTTTGCAATCGATTCAACAAAACAGCGGTCATTAATTCTTCAGCGACTTTCTTAGTAATTTTTTACAATATCGAAGCTGCCGTGAATGTAGAATATGCGATTCAACGTGTCTTGGATACTTTAATTGGAGCAGTGATTGCGATGATTGTCAACCGACTATTACCAAGTCCACATTTACAAGAAAAATAGAGCATCCCAAAGCGGAATGCTCTTTTTTGTTTGCTATATTTTCTATAATTTTTTTATTTCGGATAATAATTAATTCCAATCCAGAAAACTCCAAATACAAGCACTAAAATACCGTTACACAATAAATAACGAGCAAAATTGCGACGATTAATATTAGAATTATCAAAACTATAATATAACATCATCACAAAACCCACAATCGGAATTGCTATAAGAAGCCCATACCCAAAATATTCCCATGCACTTAATGGTCTATATTCAGGTGGTCCATCATAATAATTTTTATGCATTTTTTCTCCTCCATATTGTATCTTAAAAGCTATTATATCTTCTATTAATCAAATTTCAAACAATTTTATAAACCTTTTAATTTACCTTTATTATCAAACCCTTAATGATGAACAAAAAAGGCACCCCATACGGAGTGCCGTCAATAAATAGTCGGACGGAGTCGCACCGTCATCTCCTCTCTATTACTAGAAAGGCGTCTTCCTTTTTGAACTACTGCCCTATTTATTACTTTGATTGTACTATATTTACAACCTATTAGTAAATCACATAGTCACGTTTTCTTTGGAAATATAACTTCGCATCTGCTTTTGGTGTGATTTTTGCTGAGAAAACTTCTTCTTTCTTATTCAAATCAAATACTCGAAGTGCATCTTGTCCTTGGTCAAGTCCGACATAAACTAATGTATCTTTGTTTAGCACTTCTTCTGAAGAATATGGATCACGTTGAATTGTTCCAATTTTTTCTAATGACAAATCTGAAGTAAGTTGATAAACCGTTTCATTATTAGCTTGACGCTCACTATTTTCAATATATCCTGGTCGTTCAGCAGGATCCGGTCTTCCATGTTTTCTTCCGGCAAATTTTGGCTGATTCGTTTCTACTGCATAAATTTTAGAACCTGAAATATAGAAGTTTGCTGGACTTCCTAGTGAAGTAGTATCCAATTTGCGGAATGTATTTGTAAATAAATCATATTGATAATACTCATCTTCCTCTGGTTTTTCAGAAGATTTTGGTCCATCTTTTAAAGGAAGTACATTAAATACAATTGTTTCTGGATTATAAGAATGATTTCCGAATGCTGCATTAATCCATAAACCATCTTTTTCAAGTGTTAATTCTCCCACATCTTTCACAGTACCTTCTTCAAAGGATACAATAAACTTCAAGAATTTTCTTTCACTCGATTTTTTTTCTACGAAAGGAATGATAACTCCTAATTCTTTTCCCTTACGTTGGAAGATTGGCTCTTCTCCCCAGCCAAATGATCCCGTAAAATGAATCGGAATTTGTTTTTCAATGATTCGTTTGTTTTCATTCGAGTACATCGCATAATTAAATGTAAAGTCTCCAGAATTACTGAAATATGAATCCCAATGAATATCATAAAATAGTGAAGAATTATCTAATTGTAATACGTGTCTATGATTGACAAGTAATGAACGTTCCAAAAGAGGGATTTTGCTTAATGTCTCTTGTTCTCTCATCTGTCCATTCCAAGTCCCTAATGTTTGGAATAGTTTTTTCACTTTCCCATCCACAATGGCTGATGTCGAAACATTATTACTTAATTTTCCTGCGCCTTCTTTTCCTACTTCAAAAACTGTCCCTTTTAAATATTGATTGCCTTCTGCTGAAGTTTCTATGGTGTAAGGAGCATCTGACATTGACGTCCAAACCATATTCCCAATTCCTACTACTAGAAATCCAACAACGATAACCAATAATCCCCATGCAAATTTAATTGATTTCATATGCTCACCCCCATTAAACACTGACCTTATGTTCTAATAAATAATAATCAACTAACCAATGAATGCCTATAAATCCAACTGCATACAACATTGTCATAAAATATTGTTCCGTTTGAGTAAGAGATAAATGCAGCATCAATTGCATATAACTTGCTAAAATACCACAGCAAATAACAAAGTAAACGACTAAAGACGCCACCATCAAAGCCCAACCATACGCTTTCAATCCTTCTTCTAAAATGGCTAATTGGAAGAAGAAAACAATGACAACCATTATAAATGCCATCAACCACAAATATGCAGTTCCATTTAGTGGTAATAAATATTGTAACATTGAACCCGAATTTAAGAAGTCCGTGTAATGAAGTTGGTCTGCTAAAACTGGGAATCTCCAAATTAATAGCGCCTTATTCACTCCAAGAATGATAAATTGTGTTATTTGAAGTACTAAAATGTAAGACAAAATCGTTAAAAATTTTGCAAAATACACTTGCATTCGATTCCCTGGTAGTAAGAATAATCGATTAATAAAATTCCCTTTACTACGAAATTCTTTGACCCAAATATAAACCGAAGCAATAATAATAATGATAAAAGCTGCCATCAGTGCTAAATTCATTCCAAATCTTGATTGCACTAAATCCGTCACGCTTCTTGTATCTTCGACATTCAGATTTTTAGGATCTATTCTTAAAATACGCATCAGATGAACTAATACTTGAATGACAAAGAACACAATCATTAGAAATCCTAACATAAATTTACTTTTTCCCAACTCATACAACCATAAATTAAAAATCTTTTTCATGATTGATACACCTCCCTCATCACATCTACAATAGATTTACCTTCTTCTTCACGCACTTGTTCTGCGTAAAATTCTTTAATTACTTTTCCTTCATCTAATAAGATAGCTTTATCAACAATATATTCAATATCTTCGATTTCATGAGACGTTAAAATAACTCCAATTCCTTCTAATAAATCTGAAGTAAATAATTGTACAATTTGTTCTCTTGAAAAAATATCAATTCCAGAAAATGGTTCATCCATTAATACAAAATCAACATCTAAAGATAATCCTAATAACAAGTTAACTTTTGCAACATTTCCTTTTGATAATTGTTGAATCACTTCATTCCCTTTGAATTTGAAGAAATGTAATAATTTTTTAGCTTTCTCATCATTCCAATTCGGATAAAAAGTTCTCATAAAAGCTATTGCTTCAAAAATCGTTTCACCTTTATTCACAACAATCTGATCACAAATGTAAGCTAACTTCTTCGAGCGATCTCCTTTGATCACCTGTCCATCAATACTTACTTCCCCTTTTTGGATTGGAATTAACCCCATGATCATATTCATAATCGTTGTTTTCCCAATCCCATTCACTCCGATTAATACGGTAATTTCTCCACGTTCTGCTGTAAAAGAAATTCCATTTAACACCGCTTTGTTGCCAAATCTCTTATGTAAATGTTTCACTTCTAACATGCTACTCTCCCTCTCTTCTCTTCATCGCTTGTTCCAACTGTTCCATGACTTCCTCATTCGAAACATGTAATGGATAAATCGAATCTGCAAAAATTTGTATTGCTTCTTGTAACATTTCTTGCTTTAATTGCCCAATTAAATCGGGATTATCTGTCACTCGACTCATGACATTATTTCCTGTTGAAATCAACCCCATCTCCTCCATTTCTCGAAATGCCCTTTGAACAGTATTCGGATTCACTTGAAGTTGACTAGCAAATTCTCTTCGACTTGGCAATTCTCTTCCTAATTCCCATTCACCTGATACAATTTGCTTTTTAACATAGTCAATAATCTGTTCATATACCGGCAATCGTTTATCAAATTGGATCATAACATTTCATCCCCTCCTTGTACTATTGTGTTAATGCATTAATACACTTTGCTTCTTGACTGTATTATACGCTTGATACACTCATTTCGTCAATCATTTTTTGAAAACATTTTTAAAAAATCCGAAAAATTCTTTTGCTGGCTGTTTTTTGAGATAAATTCGTCGATTGGATAGCGATTTTGACAATAAAAAAACTTTAGACAGGAAATTCCCATCTAAAGTTTTCACTAAGCATTAGCCACGTAATTGACCGTTTTGCCCTAAGTTTCCATGTTTGATTTCTTGAATAATAATGTGAATATGTTCTGTAGGAGCGCCCGTATTTTTCGAAACAACTTCTGTTACTTCTTTGACAAGTGCTTCTTTTTGTTCACGTGTACGTCCTTCTAACATTTCAATATGAATAAATGGCATGACTATCCCTCCTTATTGTAAGAATAGTATACGCCTATACTCGATATTTCTCAATGATCTGTTGCATGGTTTGATTACGAAACAGCACATATAAAATCACAGTATTCAACGGTAAACTGATGATATTTTTCAAAATTCGAAGTCCCATAAAGGCTGAAAAAGCTTTTTGCGTTATCATATAAATCCAAAGCGAATTCAATCCTAAATTAATCACAACTGTAATGATTAATACCGTCACAAAAATACGTGGAAGTGTTAATTCTTTACGATACAGGCAATAGCCATAAATTAATCCACCTAAAACGGCTGTTAAAGTAAATCCAGGGAAAAAGGTACTCGCTTCCCCTCTTAGGAAATTTCCTAAAATATCTACAAAAAATCCTACAACAGCTGCTCGATAAGGTCCTAAAATCACCCCAGCAAGTGCCGCTCCGATAAATCCGAATCCGATTTGTACGAGATTCCCCATTTTAATCGATGGAATCATCTCAATAATTAAACGCATGGCAATCATTAATGCGGTTACCGTTAATGTTCTTGTTAATTGTGTTTGTTTGTTCATATTAGCATCTCCTTTTAACTGTCATAAAGAGCTGCTCCATTTAATAAATAGTCTGTCATTAAATGCAGCGAATGCGAATACACTACCGCAAAGAGTTCTCTTTTTCGTCCAATCGGCAACATCCCATCCATTTGGCACTTAACGCAATGTATTCTACTCTGATTTGTTGTGGTTCGTCTCTTCGATTGACGAAACCTTTTCCATGCACTCCTTTCTACCAGAAAATAGCATACCTGGTTTTTAAGTTGTCGTCAATGAAACTGTCATTCTTCCGTTTCTTTCTATCTTTTCCCAAAGGGAATTGATGAATAAGGCGCTTTCAAGTATAATGAAAGTAACAGATAAGGATGTGAAAAGTATGAGTAATGAACGTTATTTAGTAATTGAATCGAATATGCGAAGTTTATCCTTCCATTTAGAATCTATTACAAAATCAAAATATGATAGCGACTGGCACAGCACAATCCATTCTCATCCATTTATGGAATTATTTTATGTATTAGATGGAAAGGGAGAATTTATCATTGAAAATCGACGTTTCCCTGTAAAGGCACAAGATTTCGTTATTATTAATCCACAAGTCGATCATACAGAAGTTTCTTCCCCTGAAGAACCTCTCGAATATATTGTATTAGGAATTACAGGACTTTCTTTTTCTAACTTTTTTAATACGCAAACAAATGTCGAGCAACCTTTTTCATTTTTCAACTTGCGAGACGAACAAAAGGATATTTTAGTGTATTTAAACGCAATGGTAACAGAAGCAACCAATCACTCGATGAGCTATGAATTAGTTTGTCATAATTTATTAGAAATATTGCTCATTAAAATTCTTCGAAATAAATCGTTTGAAATTGATGTTAGTCCAATTAATAAAACGACAAAAGATATTAGTCTCATTAAACACTATTTAAAAACACATTATCGAGAACAAATCTCCTTACAGGATTTAGCTGATTTAACACATTTAAGCAGATTTTATATCTCACACAGTTTTAAAAATGAAATGAATCAAACACCAATGGAATATTTGACAGATATTCGCATTGAGGAAAGTAAAGTACTCCTCTCTACAACGAATTACTCGATGTCACAAATTGCATCTATTGTTGGATTTTCAACTCAAGCATATTTTTCAAAACAATTTAAACAAAAAATGGGTATGACCCCACTCGCATACCGTAAATCTCAACTAGAATAAGGTGAAACAATGATCCGACAACCCAAACCCGAAGAAAGAAAGCAAATCATTCCGCTCATTCAAACCATTATCGAAGACATGGAATTGCCCATTTTAAAAGTAGTATCACTCAATACTCTTCACGCCATGCTAGAAGAAGCCATGCTACAAGAAGACTTCCGATATAGTCTAACCAATACACTTGTTTATATTGAAGACGGAACCGTTGCAGGAGCAATTTTTGGCTACCATGGACATCTAGAAGAAAAGGTCGATGACCCATTTTATCAATTGTATGAAACGTACAATATTCCTTCTTCCATTCGTCTCTATGAGGATTCTGAAACACAAGCTGGAGAATGGTATATTGATATTCTCTCTGTGCATGAAAATCATCGAAGAAAAGGAATTGGGATGAAATTACTACAGGAAGCTGAAGAATTAGCAAAAAAACAAAACGCTAGTGTCATTGCTTTGAATTGTGATAAGGTGAATGACAAAGCATATCAGCTCTACCAAAAACTAGGCTATACTGCGACTAGTACAAAAATCTTAAGTGGACATTCTTATTATCATATGACAAAAAAACTTGAGTGATTTGGGATGAACAAAAACGATTTATCGATTATGAAAGATAACGAATATAAAAAATTTATTTCGATATTAAAAGAAAAAGTTAGAAGCAGTCAGTTAAAAGCGGCTATAAAAGTTAATTATGAATTACTTGATTTATATTGGAACTTAGGAAAGGAAATTGTTGAAAAACAAAAACAATATTCTTGGGGTGATAGTTTTCTAAAAGTATTAAGTACTGATTTAAGAGAAGAATTCCCTGATATAAAAGGATTTTCACCTGCAAACCTAAAACATATTCGATATTGGTTTAACTTTTATAACGATTCCCTAATGGGGTTACAAGCTGTAACCCAAATATCAGATATTGAAAGAAAAATAAAAAATATTCCATGGGGACATAACCAAAGAATTATGTATAAAAGTAAAGATATCCAAGATGCTTTATTTTATGTAGATAAGACAATAGAAAATGGATGGAGCAGAAGCGTTTTAGAACATCAGATTGATGGGGAATTATATAAAAGACTTGGAAATGCAGTTACAAATTTTGACAATAGATTGCCAGCGCTCCAATCTGAATTAGCCAAACAAACTATAAAAGATCCCTATAATTTTGATTTTTTAACCATACGAGATAAGCATAATGAAAGAGAGTTGGAAGAAGCATTAACCAATCAAATAACTTCTTTCCTTTTGGAACTTGGTACAGGATTCTCCTACATTGGTAAGCAAGTTCATATTAAGGTTGGAGAAAGTGATTTTTATATAGATTTACTTTTCTATCATGTTAAACTGCATGCCTATGTTGTAATAGAATTAAAGACAGAAAAATTTAAACCAGAATTTGTAGGACAACTTAATTTTTATGTAACAGCTGTAAATAAAAACATAAAGTCAGATAGCGATAACCAAACTATAGGTTTACTCATTTGCAGAGACAAAGATAACATAGTTGCTGAATATTCACTTGAAAACATCTCACAGCCAATCGGAATCAGTCAATATGAAATCAGTAAACTACTTAATCAAAAATTCAAAAGTAGTTTACCTTCTATTGAGGAGATAGAAGCATCTATAAAAGAATTCGATTCAAAATAATAATTGATGATTAACAAAAACAGAGGTACCTACTATTATAGTTACCTCTGTTTTAATATTTCTTTTACTGCACGCTTGCCTGACGTAAGTTCACTGTACGTCCAAACGGTAATACTTCAAAGCCTTTTACATTTTCAGCTAATAAATAGCTTTGAGAAGCTTGGTAAATTGGAGCTACAACTGCATCATTCATAATGACTTTTTCTGCAGCTAGCATTTGATTCCAACGATTTTCTGGTTGAGTGGCATAAGTCGATTTCACGGCATCTACTGCTTTATCATATTCTGGGTTAGAGTATTTCGCAAAGTTAATACCGCCACCTGTAATATATTGCTCTAAGAAGTTCAATGGATCTTGATAATCTGGAGCCCAAGTACCGTAGAAAATATCAAAGTCGCTTGCACGTTGTAATTCTAAACGGTTTTTCAATGGAACAGGTTGTAATTTAAATGTTACACCTGGTAAATTCTTTTGAATTTGCGCTTGTAAATATTCTCCTACAAGTTTTGAAGTTCCTGTATCAGAAGTTAATAAAGTAACGGTTGCTTCACTAACCCCTAATTCTTTTTTCGCTAATTCCCATTCTTTTTGAGCTTCTTGTACATCAAATTTCAAGAAATCACCTGATTCATCTACAAAATCTTTTCCAGTTGCTTCATTTGTTGCAAAGCTTTTTGGAATTAATCCTGTTGAAGGAATTGAGCCATCTTTTAAGACATTATTTGTTAACGCTTGTTTATCATAAGCCATCGCAATCGCACGACGGAAGTGTTGGTTTGCTGTTGTTGGTTTCAATGTATTAAAACTCATATATCCCATTGTTGCTTTTGGTTGCGCATGGAATGTTGGTTGAGATTTATATTGATCCACAAATTGGTCACTAATCGTTGTATATTGGACTTGTTTTGAATCAAATAATTGAACAGAAGTTGCTACTTCTTTAGATACATTCACTGTCACTTCATTTAAAGCAACATTGCTAGCATCCCAGTAGTCCGCGTTTTTCACTAATTTCCAAGTTAATTCTGAACCTGTCCATCCTTCTAATTTGAATGGTCCATTTACGACTACATTTGAAACATTTGAACCATATTGATCACCTAATTTTTTAGCCACTGCTTCAGATTGTGGTAAGAAACGTGAACCCGTTAATAATTTTGGTAAATATGGAGCTGGATTTTCAAGTGTAATTTCTAATGTTTTATCATCAAGAGCCTTAACTCCTAATTCTTCCACTGGTAATTCTCCACTACGAATTTTTTTCGCATTTTTGAACACATCCGCTGATTGTGCTACATGTCCTTCTTGTGGATTCACTAATTTACGATAAGTAAATACAAAATCTTGTGCTTTTACAGGAGATCCATCTGACCATTTTGCATCACGTAATGTAAAAGTATAGACTAAACCATCTTCACTCACTTTAGGTTCTTGCGCAGCCATTCCTAATTCAACTTTATTGTTTGCTGCTACACGATATAATCCTTCAAAAATTTGTCCCATCATATCTGAGCTTGGAACATCATCATAATCTGCACTATCTAATGTTGTTAATTCGCCAAAGGTTGTCATTGTTAAGCGATTCGCAGCATTCGTAGAACTTGATGAATTGCTGCCACAAGCAGCCAAACCTACCGCCACTAATAAACTGGTCGCTAACATTTTGGTTGTTTTTTTCATAACAATTCTCCTTTTCATTTCATTCATCGTTTTCACGATAGAGTTATAGTAACAGATTTTATCCGATTCCCCAATTATTCTGCTCAAGATTTTGAAAATTTTCTAAAAATAAAAAAGGCTGCCTCTAGAGGCAACCCTTAGTTTCATTATTCATGATAAACACTTTTTGTTTTGTTTAAGAATGCGTAAGCTAATCCAACAATCACGCCCCCACCGATTGTATTACCGATAAACGCTACTACCCAGTGACGAATTAAGTTGAACCAGTTCATAAATTCTAGAGATGGAGAAACTGCTGAGAATTTAACAATTGAGAATGAAGCAAAGTTTGCTACCACGTGTTCTTCTCCTAAGAATACAAACATGAAAATTGCTGAAATAATAATCCACATTTTAGCAGCATCATCTTTAATTAATAAGAACGCTAAGATTGCAACGTTAACAAAGATATTCGCTAAAACAGCTTCTAGAAGAACTTGTCCATTTCCTCTTAATGCTTTCCCTTTAACAAGACCAACGATGAAGTGTTGTACATCCATTGCATTAAAAGCTGAACTATATGCAAATGCTGCCCCAATAATCATCGCTCCAATCAAGTTGAAGATTCCGCAGTATAATAAAATTGTTACAGCTTTTGATAGGCGAATATTTTTTTGATAAACTCCTGCTGTTAAATACATCATATTAGATGTTGCTAATTCAGAATTTAAGAATAAGATATAAACTAATCCCCAAGTAAAAATAAATGCAAAGAAAAATTTACTTAACGCTGGATTTAATCCTGCAATCACTTGTGCTGCTGCCGCCCCTGCTGCTGTACTCATTGTTAGAAAAGCTCCTGCAAACATTGAACGTAATGCATAACGTGCTTTACTTTCGTCAAACAACGCTTCTTTCTTTTGACAAGCTTTCGCTACTTTTTCTGAAAATTCATAACCTTGTGCCATATAGGTCATTTCCTCCTTTTAATTACTCTTCCTTTTTGGAATAATACTTTGTCAGTATACCACTTTTTTCACAAGGTGAGTAGATAAGATTTTATATTTTTTTAATTTCTTCATAGAATATAAATGACTTTACATTCTATCTCGCTTTCGCTATGATGGTATAGGTTTAAAAGAACACTCTAGGAGGATTTTATGAAAAAATTATTAGCTTTAGCTTTATTAACTGTATCTTTAGGAGCTTGCGCACAACCAACAGCCCCTACTAAACAAACATCTCAAGAAACAACAACTACAGCAAAAGTAGAACAAACGATTACAGTAAATGTTAAAAAAGATGGAGAACCAATTTCAGGAAGTCCATTTACCTTAACTTTCAAAGATGGTGATAAATTATTAACAGTCATGAAAGAACAAATGCAAATCGTTGAAAAAGATGGTTTCGTATCTTCAATTAACGGCATTGAACAAGAACCAGCAAACCAAAAATATTGGTTATTTGATGTCAATGGTGAAATGAGCCCAGTCGGAGCTAACCAAGTTGACTTAAAACAAGGTGACGTTATCGATTGGAAATTAGAAGCATTTAAACAATAATGAAAAATACGTCTATTTTTTCCATTAGAAAAATCACACTGATCGCATTACTATCAACACTAGCCTACATTGGTAGACTCCTATTTTCCTGGATTCCAAATGTTCAACCGGTGACGGTGATTCTATTAATCATTACTCTTGAAATGGGATTAGTAGAAGGAATTTTGACTGCCAGTTTATCGATGATTCTATCTAATATCTTTTTAGGAATGGGACCATGGACCTTGTATCAAATTGCTAGTTTTGCGATTGTCATTCTTGTATTTTCTTGTTTGAAACCTTTCTGGAGACAAACTTGGAAACAACCCTTATTGAAATTAGCCTTTTTTACAATCATGGCTGGTTTAACGGGATATTTATACGGATTTGTCATTTCGATTTTTTCTGTATATTTTTATCATATTCCTAAATTTTGGGTATATTATTTACAAGGACTACCATTTGATACACTACATGCTTTTGGAAATATTGGCTTTTGGATACTCTTATCGCCACTATTGCCACGTATTATTCAAAAGTATCAAACTAAATTTCAGTAATATAAAAAGGAGATTGAATACCGTTCAATCTCCTTCTTTTTTGATTTCTATCGGTTGACAACATTGACAACTTCTCTTTTTTCGATAGTCTTTATGTCGTCTTACTGTAAATTCATCTGGAACTGGATCTTGTCCTCCTAAAATAAATGGATGACATCTCATAATTCTACCAATTCCCATTATTACACCCTTGATAGCGCCATGTTTTTCAATTGCTTGAATCATATACGTTGAACAAGTTGGTCGATAAATACACGATGGTGGAAATAATGGAGAAATCCATTTTTGATATCCTCGAACCAATCCAATCATTATTCTTTTCACACAAAACACCTCTACCCTTGAATCCATTTAAAGAGAACTTGTACTCCTTCTGCTGCAATCAATGTATAAACATATAGTGTGACAGGTTTTGCCACTAAACAAATCGCTACAAAATTCTTAAACGTCATCTTCCCTAATCCTGCTACCATACATAAGAAATCATCAGGAAATCCTGGCAATACTAATGCCCAAAAGAAGAAACGTTCGAATTTCTTCCCATCATTTAAATAGCTAATATATTTATCATAAGTCGCTTGAGAAACAAATGCTTGAACGACTGTTTCTCCATATCGTCTTGCTAGCCAAAAATTAATCATAGACCCAATCATAATACCAATAAAATTATAAATAAACCCATATAAAGGGCCAAATACAATATGCCCAACGACACAAGTTAGTCCGCCCGGAATAATCGGATAAACTACCTGTACTATTTGAATGAAGATAAAGAATAATACTCCATACATTCCCCAATTGCCGACCAACTGTTGGAATGCTCCTCCAACCTCAAAATAATGATGTTTGGCAATGATGTATCCTAAATAAATCGTTAGGAGAATTCCTCCTACTGTCAATACTTGAATAATTTTCCGATTTAATGCAATAGCATTTGTTTTATTCATAGTCCCCTCCTGTAACCTTCTTCATCCAGAATCATTTGATAAGACTACTTTAACAAATCAAATATGAAAAATCCTTGATTTTTTCTAACAAAAACGGTGATAACCTTACATTACTGTCACAATGATTCCATCCAAGGTTTATGAATAGAAACATGATTCATTAATTCTTCTTGTCGTTTCAATTGTTCTAATCGAGCTAAACGTCTGTCTTCATAGCCACTACAAATGAATTTCTCTTCTGCAGTTTCCGGTTCAATCGCTGGAACTGCAAAATCCGTTTCCCCTTCTCGAGGTAAAGCTACAAATGTCCAAAAACTAGTCGCTGCTAAATAACGTTCACCTGTTAAAACATCTTCCCCTACTACTTTACAAAAGACTTCCATACTTTTCTTTCCAACACCAGAAATATACGTTTCCACACAAACAGAATGCCCTAATGGTAATGGTTTTAAATAATTCATCGCATCGACTGAAGCCGTCACTGCTAAACGACGACAATGACGAGACACCGTAATCGATGCACAATCGTCAATAATACGAGTTAAATTCCCTCCAAATAATGTTTGATGCATATTCACATCAAATGGAAAAATTCTTCTAGACTGAATCGCACGTGTTTGTGCGCATGTTTTGATTGTTGTATTCATACTAACTCCTCTAATATTCAATAACGCTATTGTACCATTCCTTTTCTTTTTTTCAAAAAGTATGGCTTTGAGATAATAGTTCCTTCTTTTTTTATTTCTCACCACTCTACAAAATTAGAATCAATATTATTCGGGACATTATCACTTGGATTTGCGAAGTTTGCAATTCGTTTTGTTTTTGGTATAATGAAGATACAAAAAGAGCCGAGCAGCAACTCGACTCTAATGTAGACCGTTGAAAAGACGGTGGCAGTTATTAGTGTATTAATAACACCGCTAACTCTTCCAAAGTTATGAGCGGTGTTATTTTTTTGTCTTGATTTCTATCAGTTTGACAATGAGTGCCACTAACGCAACTAGTAAAGTCGCAAAAGAACACACTAATGTCAATGCTTCATAGACTGACAAAATACAACCTCCTTTCGATAGATTTTAAACAGATGCTCATAAGCATCACCTACCTTTATAGAGATTGCCACCGCTTTAAAACTTTCTACGCCGAGAGTGTACCATAAACGAAATAGAAATAACAGTTAAATGAGCAAAAAATCATATTGTTATAATAATATTATTTAGGACATTTTTACTTGTGTTTGATACAAATTCCTCATACAAAAAAGAGAGCAACTTTCGTTACTCTCTCATACTCAAACTTCCATTCTTAGTCTAAGCCAATTTCTTGACGAACTACATCTGCAATTCGTGTAACATAATCATGACATAACTCATCCGTTGGCGCTTCTACCATGACACGTACTAATGGTTCTGTTCCACTTGGACGAACTAGAACACGACCATTTCCTGCCATTTCGGCTTCCACTGTGTCGATAATTTCTTTAATCGCTGGAACTTCCATAGCCCCGTTTTTATCGCTCACTCGAATATTGACTAATTCTTGAGGATAAGTAGGTACTTCACTGGCTAATTCACTTAATTTCTTACCTGTTTGTTTCATAACATTCATTAATTGAATTCCTGATAATAATCCATCGCCTGTTGTATTTAAATCTAAGAATACAATATGTCCTGATTGTTCTCCACCAAAGTTATAACCATTTTTGCGCATTTCTTCAACAACATAGCGATCTCCTACAGCTGTTTGAAGAGCGACCATTCCTTCTTCTTCCACTGCTTTATGGAATCCTAAGTTACTCATAACTGTTGAAACAATTGTATCTTGATTCAATTGTCCTACACTGCGTAAGTATTTTCCACAGATAAACATAATTTTATCGCCATCTACGATTTCTCCGTTTTCATCAACCGCAATACAACGGTCTCCATCTCCATCGAAACTTAAGCCTAAATCTGCGCCATTTTCTTTTACAAATGCTGCTAAAGCTTCTGGATGTGTTGAACCCACTCCATCATTAATATTCACACCATTTGGTTTATTTCCCATTGTGTAAAACTCTGTTTCTAAATCTGCAAATAAACGATTTAATACAGCTGAAGTTGCTCCATTTGCACCATCTAACGCTACTTTCATATCTGTTAGAGGGCCGTCAATTGTTTGTTGTAAAAACTGACTATATTTCATTGTTCCTTCTAAATAATCATCCACAGTTCCTAATTCATCTGTTGAAGGACGTGGTAATGTATCTTCTGGACTATCTAATAAAGCTTCAATTTCTGCTTCTGTTTCATCAGATAATTTAAAACCATCTGCTCCAAAGAATTTAATTCCATTATCTTGTGCTGGATTGTGAGATGCAGAAATCATAACCCCTGCCACAGCTCCTTGCACACGTGTTAAATAAGAAACACCTGGTGTTGGAATAACACCTAATTGCATTACTTCAATCCCTACAGATAATAAACCAGCAATTAAAGCATGCTCTAATAATTGTCCTGAAATACGAGTATCTCTTCCGACTAAAACACGTGGATGCTTATCTCCACCTGCTTGTTGTAATAAGACATAGCCACCAAAACGTCCTAATTTAAACGCTAATTCTGGTGTTAATTCAGCATTCGCTACTCCTCTTACACCATCTGTTCCAAAATATTTGCCCATGTTCAATCTCCTTTAAAATTCAATCAATTTCTATTGTCTTGTTGTTTGTGTTGTTTGTGTAGTTTGCGTTGTCTGCGTAGTTTCTGTTGTTTCTGGTGTTGTAGATGTAACAACTACTTCAACAGAAATATTTTCTGGATTGATACTATCCACTCCTGTTGGAAGAGTTATCTTCACCACTTGTGTTGTTGTTTTAGTTACTTGATTGACATCTACCACTACAGGAATAGCTGTCAATTTATCCAACACTTCTTGAGCTCCTAAAATTGTAACCTCTTTAGCATCAGATTTCAACTGATAGGAATATTGCGTACCCGCACTTCCTGTTGTTGTTAATATAATAGGAACTTTTTTGCTATTTGTTGTAATTGGTACTCTTACTTGAACTTGTTCTGGTTCCATCTTTAGTGCCAGAGGTTTTCCTGTTGCATCCAACGCTTGTACGGCAACAGAAGAAGTATAGTCTGCTTTTGTATTTTCTGGCACTGTCACATTTGCGACAACCTTTTCTACTTGATTGATCAGTGATTCTGGTCCAGAAATCGTAACTCTAGCAGGACTCACTAAAGCTTGTCCATTTTTATAAGCTCCTGGTAAATTTGCACGATTCACATTTACTGAAACGGGTAATTCAACCGTTGCTTTCTTTTCAATCATAATCTCAACTGTCTCTGGAGAAACAGATCCCTTAACTCCTGAAGGTAGCCCTGACACTTGCAACGTAATCATATGTTTTCCAGTTCCTAATTCATTTAAATTAGGGGTTTTCACACGATAGGAACCATTTCCTACAACGGTTAATAATGAACTACTAGATCCTTCTATTCTTAGAGTAACAGCTTCCGGCAATCCAGTAACCGTGTATAATTGGCTATCCATATCAACATAAATAGGGACATTTCCAATTGTATTTGAAGTTGTCTGAACTGACACTGAAGACGATTGTCTACTTGGACTTGATTCACTTGCGTATACAAATAAAGCCATCGTCAAAACAAAGGATATTACTATCAAAAATGACTTTTTAGTCATCCATTTACTAATCATTGATACGACCTCCTCTAAAGAAATCGATAATCATTGTTAAAATTGTCGAATCTTTTTGAGAAGTTTCTTTGGTAATTAAATGGTCACTTAAAACTTCTACGAATTCATCCGGCGTTAGCTCACGTAATAATTTTTCACGCAATGCGACGCTAACTTTCCCTGTTTCTTCTGAAATAACAATAATTAAAGCATCTGTTACTTCACTTAATCCGATAGCTGCACGGTGTCTTGTTCCTAATTCTTTAGGAATAAATTTACTCTCAGATAATGGTAAATAACATGCCGCTGCTTCCACTTCATGACCACGAATAATCACCGCACCATCATGAAGAGGGGTATTCGGAATAAAAATTTGTGTCATTAATTGATTTGAAATTCGTGATTGTAACGCAATTCCTGTATTAATATATTCTTCCAAAGAATTTGCTTGTTCAATACAAATTAATGCACCGATTCTTCTTTTTGCCATATATTGTACAGAAATATTTAACTCTTCAATCATCCTTTGAGCTTGATTCGTTCCCGAAGCTCTCCTTGAGAAAAAGTTTGAACGACCGATATGTTCTAATCCTCTTCGAATTTCTGGTTGAAAGACGACAATAGCTCCCACAACTCCCCATTGGATTACTAAATTCATAATCCAGTCAAGAGTAATTAGCCCAAACATATAACTGATGAATTTTACCCCAGCAATAACTGCCAATCCCTTCATCAAATGTACAGCCCTTGTACCTTTCATGATGAGTAATAGATTATATAATAAGTACCAAACAATCACAATATCGACAATATTACGAATGCTACTCCAAGCACCTAAACTACTCCAATTAAATTGCATCACTCAACCCCCATTTCTATATCTTCTTTAGTTTATACCTTTTCTAAAAACATTACAACTGCCCTCATCATGAACTTATTTATATTTTATTTTTTGACAGTAAATTTCTCTTCGTGCTACACTACAATCAACTAATTAAGGGAGGATTTATCATGCAAAAAAGTTATTTTGACGGTGGAATGCTAACGTATATTTTCAGTTGCATTATTTCATTTTTTATTATTACACTGACCTTTGGACTAGGAACGCCTTGGGCAATCTGCATTTTTTATAAATGGGAAATTGAACATACCGTTGTTGAAGGCCGTCGTCTTGGATTTAATGGCACTGCACTCGAATTGTTTAGAAACTGGGTCAAATGGTTTTTCTTATGTATTATCACATTAGGAATCTATGGATTCTGGGTTCATATTAAAATACTAGAATGGAAAGCTGAACATACTTATTTCTTAGATTAAAGTAAAAACCACTCCGTAACGTTAAACGGAGTGGTTTTTGTTATGCCACATTCTTTTCTTTTTGCTGAACTCGTTTAGCAATATATGCTGTTAAGATTGGTGTTAATATAGCTGTCACGATAACGGAAGCTGTAATTTGAGTTGTAGCAGTCGCTTCAATTGCTTTAAAAGAAGCATCTACCGCAGAAAGTGCCGCTGGTGTCGCAATAGCACTTGCAGCCGTACTAGAAATCGCAGCACCTGCAACTCCATTTCCTCCAGATAATTTATCTGCAGCAATCGCTGCAACCCCACCAATTAAAGTTGTAATTACACCTAGTAAAATACCAGGTAATCCACCTTCAAGAATTTGTCCAAAGTTCATATTTGCCCCTAAACAAAATCCTACGACGATAATAATCGCTGTAATCCCATTTGAGAGAACTTTCTTCATATAAGGAAAGGCATTTCCTAAAATAATCCCAATAATTAATGGTAAGATTGTTCCAATTAAGTTCCAAATGGAAATATTCGCTAATCCTGCGGTACTTAACACCGCCATTGTTACCATTGGACCAACACTTAAAGTAGTAATCCCAACAGCACCAGCATCAATTTCATCACCGTATACTTCTACAATTCCAGCATACATCGCATTATTCGCTACTGAAATCGCTCCAATTACCGCTACTGCGCTCAATCCTAAGAAATTATCATTGAAAACTTTTGCCACTAATAATCCTAGAATAATTGAAACAATAATTTTAGCGATAATAATAGACGCCCCACGAACAACAGCCTTCGGCGTATTTTTTAAGGAAATCGTTCCACCAATGACAAATAAGAACGCCCCAACCAATGGACCTGCACCTTTTACAATCGGTGTTGTAAATCCACCAATTTGCAAGATTTGAGGAATAAATGTATTAATAAAACATCCAATAAACATTGGTACAATAATGGTATCCCCAGGAATTTTAATCTTTTTCATTGCATTCACATACCTTTTTAAAATTTTATCGAGCGGAAGAAAAATCAACCATCTAATGTAATACCACCATCGCAGTCGCCGATTTCCCCTGTAATAAAGCTTGCTAAATCACTCGCAAAGAATAAAATCATTTGAGCAATTTCAACAGGTTCTGCACGACGTCCTAAAGGAATCATACTAATTACTTTTTGACTCTTTTCTTTATCTTCTGAAAGCACTGTTGTCATATCTGTTCTTGTAAATGATGGACATACTGCATTACAAGCAATATTGTATTTACCGACTTCTTTAGCAACTGCTTTTGTCAAACCATTCAAGCCTGCTTTTGAAGAAGCATACGCTGCAGTTCCTAGAAGACCTCCCCCTAATTTTGCAGCAACGGAAGAAACATTGACAATTCTACCACCTTTATTTTCAATAAAATGAGGGAAAATAGTACTAATCGTTGAGAAACATCCAGAAAGATTAATACGAATGGTTCTTTCCCATTCTTCATACGTCAATTGATCAAAAGGTTTCGCACTAATGACTCCTGCACAATTGACTAAAATATCTACTTTACGTTCAGAGAGAATCTTCTTCATGCTTGCAACAATGGATTCATGATTTCCTAAATCCATGTATTCAAACACAGTATGTTCTGCTCCAAACTCGGCTACTGTTTTTGTAGCAGCAGCTTCATTAATATCTGCAATAACTACAAAACCTCCACCTTCAACAATTCCTCTTACTACTTCTTTTCCAATCCCATTTGCTCCACCTGTCACGATAGCAACTTTTCCTGAAAAATTCATAAAAATCACTTCCTTTGATTGATTGTTTACATTCTATTCCTATAAAAAAATCAGGTTGTTATCATTTGATACTATTTTCACAGTTTTTTTGCAAATTTTATCAAATTTACGTAAAACCAAAAAAACCTGTTGGATCCACCAACAGGTTACGAATTTGTTCAAATTAATCTAAATATCTTTCTGGCACTTTTAGAACAGCACAGATTTTCTTCAAATCTTCTTTAGATAGAACATTACTTTCATAAATGCTCTTACCACTGATTCGTTGAACATCCAATGCAATATGGGCTGCTTTATCAGCAGTTTCAATTAATCCGAAGCAATCTTGATAATCTACACCAGTAGAAAGAACTCCATGTTTGCTCCAAACAACTAAACGATGAGTTTCCAACTCTTTAGCTGTAGCTGAACCAATTTGTTGAGTTCCTGGTACTTCCCAAGGTAGAACAGCAATTCCATCAGGGAATACTACGATTGATTCAGTTAACACTGACCATAAATCTAATGATAAAGATTCAGTTGTTACATCATTTAATAAGCAGTAAGTTACAACATTTGTTGCATGATTATGAATTACTACTCTATGATTTGGATTTTGTTTTAATCTAGCTGCATGAGATAATACATGCATGAAGATTTCACTTGTAGGACGTTTTCCTGTAACAAAACCTGCAACTACTTGATAACCTTTATCTGTTAATTGAATGATACCAGTATCCGCATGTGGTTGAGAATGTAATGTTCTAAAATGGCTTCCAGAAGCAGTAATTAAGATATATTCTCCTCTCACATGTTCTGGAACATCTAAAACTTCCACTTCTTTTCTATTTTCAGCATAGTACGTATATTCTGTACCAGCTAAGCTGCTTTCAAGATTTTCAGCTTCTTCAACTGTTAAACGATAACTAACATTTCCTCCGTTATATTCGTCCCAGCCTTTATTCCACATATCATATGTCACTTGACATAATCCTTCAATAAACTTAGGATACCCCATAATTATTCCCCTTCTTTAACTATAATATTTTTCAGCCGTACCTGAAAAAAATTTTTTTGTTTATCCAACATAATAGTAACCGTTTTCTTAACTTCCGTCAACCGAATTTGTTTATTTTTTAATAATTTATGTGTATTTATCGTAATCCTTTATTATTATGCATTCTTATTGGATTAAATATTCAATTAAACAAATTCTATAAACGATTCCTAATATTAATTCTACAAAAAGAACGGATCCCTATAATGAGATCCATTCTTTAATTTCTTCAAATTTTTCCCATTCAACCGAATTCAAATTCATTGATGCTTCTATTCTATCTATTTCTGAATCAACCCTTTGAATTTTCCTCTTATTTACGATTCTTTTTTAGTTCTACGAACTTTCTTAAATCTACTTTCATCAAATTCCTTGAATAAATTTTGCTTATCCAAGTAGATTACGACAGGTAAAATTAAGACCGTTAACCAAATTATTTGAGAGATAATAGAATAGACAAATAGTATTCCTAATACTAAAACAAGCAATTTCTTCATTCTATTCGCCTACTTCTAATGTTTCATTATATTTCTTTCTATCTTTTAATAGCCATACATAAAGAGCTAACCATACAACTCCTAATACAATAGCGATAACATCTCCATTAAATCCATTTGCTAAAATATAACGAATATCTGGTCCTTCAAAAGTAGCCCATGAAATTAAACCACTTTGATTTAATGTTTTTGTTTCTTCTGCTAAACGAGTCATATATGGAGTGAAGTAAGTTGCTCCATATAAGAATAAAGGAGTAGAAATTAAACCATGAATAATCATTCTTAACACATTACCATTTGTTAATAATAACGCTCCTACAACAAATGATAAATTAATAATACCTGCAAATGGTAATACAATATTATTTGGTAAAACGATAGATCCTACTAAAAGGAATGGGATTGTAAAGATAACTGCTACCCATAATTCATTACGTCCACCAAGTACTGGCCAGTCTAAACCAATATAAACTTCACGATCTTCAAATTTTTCACGCATAAAGTCAGATACTGCCTCTGAAATTGGTGATAAAGCTTGAGAGAATAATTTTGATACCATTGGGAATAATGTTAAAGCTGTTGCAGCTTGAACTGAAAGAGTTAATGCGTATTTAATACCATTACCAGATGCAGCTCCTAATGCAAATCCAATAATAGCCCCCATTACTCCATTTTCACCAAATACACCAATTTTTTCTTTTAATGTATCTGCATCAAATTGTTTATTTAAAATAGGAATTTTTTTCAATAATTCATCAATTGGATGTAAAATTACTGCAATCATACAAATGAAGTGAGGTACTGTAATCCCAGGTACTCCAGTTAAACGTTCTACTTCTGGTGCAAATACATCTCCAAGTTTTAGTTCTAATACAATAATAATAGCTGCTGCAATAAATCCTAAGAAAATGTTATTTGTAAAGTACGTTACAATTACTGCTGTAAAAATTTTATTCCAAACATTCCATAAGTCTACATTTAATGTTTTTGTTTGTTTAGTAACTAACATAATAAAGTTAATTGATAATTGTAATGGGAAAACTAAGAAAGCATATGGCCAAGCCCAACTAATTGCTGCTGCACCAGGCCAACCAATATCAACCGCTGGTAAACTTAATCCAGTATGAGTTGTTAAATCATTTGCTGCTGCACCCATACTTGTCATAATAAAGTTTACTAGAATTCCCATACCTGTAAATGCAATTCCTAGAGTTAACGCTGCTGTGAAAGCTTCTCTGAACTTCATTTTCATTGCTAATCCAACAATTAACATTAAAAATGGAACAAATACTGCCGCTCCTAAATCCAAAATATATTGAATAATGACTTGCAAGGTTTCCATAGTATTTCCTCCTAACTATTTAAAAAATCAATAATTTTTTGTAACTCTTGTTTTTGACCCATTCCTGTTAAAAATGCAATTCCGTTAAATACTGGAACTCCATAGTCCTTTTTTGCTTTGACGATTGAAATATATCCATCTGCTGATTTTAAATGCATTTCTAACGCCTTCATATCTACAGCTTCAATCTCGCAAGGTACATTGGCTTCTTTTAATAATCTCTCAACTTTTGATGCTACTGTTTGAGAAGTAGCCACTCCTGATCCACATGCAACAATTAATTTTTTCATAACTCTTCCTCCATTTCTACTGTTACAAATAATTGATAAACTTCTTCTTCTGATTTTGCATTTTGCAATTTTGTAATAAATTCATCTTGTCCAAAAATATTCATTAGTTCAACTAACAAACCTGTTTGATTTTTTGGTTCAGAAATTCCTAATACAATTACAAAATTTACAGGAACCTCTTCATCCGATGTCCCCATCTGAATAAAAGTTATAGGTTTTGATAATTTAACAATGTAAATAAATGGTTTTTTCACATATTCACTATACGTATGCGGAATTGCTACTGCTGTTTTTTCTAATCTTAATCCTGTTGGAAATTCCTCCTCTCTTTCCATAATTGCAGATGCAAATCCATCTGTTACAAACCCTTTATCAAACAAAGTTTTAGACAATTTTTGAAGCAATTCTTTTTTGTCTTCACCCACTCCTTCTAAATTAATTAATGTTTTATTGACTAACTGTGATATAATTGTCATTTTTTTCACTCCTTATAATATTGATTCAAAGTTAGCTTCCGAAAATAAAGCCGTTATAAAACTTTCATGATTTTCGCTCTCCCATAAATTTTGTATATAAGAAGAACTATCAATCTTAGAATAAATTACCTTTAAGGCATCTTTATAAAGTTCTAAATCCTTCTCTGTAATAGCAATCAGCATAACTACTTTAACTAAATTTTGCCCCCAATAAATTGGTTTATCTAATGTCATCATTATTAATTCACTAGTATGCACCTCTTTGGGATTAGCATGAGGAAGTGCTATACCTGTATAAGTACTTGTTATGCCTAAATTTTCTCTATGACGAATAGTCTTTTCAAAATTTATATTTTCTAAATTTTTCTCATTAGCCAATTGAATAATCTTTGACAAACACTTATCTACACTACTTACCTTTTCTCTAATATATATTGATTTACCAAGTAATTTTTTGATTAAATGATTTGTATATTCCTCATCATTTTTTGTCAAAAAATTGTATTGTGTTTGTTCCATTGTACTTGCTAAAAATTTTCTTTGGATTTTTAGTAAATCTTCTTCTTTCATAATCGTTCCAACATGAATATATGGAAATGATATATTTTCTAATTCCACTGAGCTAATAACTAAGTCATTTTCTCTAACATCTAAAGAACTTGCTTTAGAATATTCTACTTTATGAATATGTTCGAACTGCCCAGTTATTTTTCTAACTTGATTTAACAACAATTCGGATGTCGCTAAACTATGGGGACATATTACATAAATATTCATAGGTTTTTTTATCTTTTCAACAGATATCTCCAAATGTATGGTTAAAAGCGCTGCTTCATTATCTGTTAATTCAACGTTAAAATTATTCTTAAAAACTTTTCCTGATAACCAAACAAAGTTATACAAGACTCCATACTGGTACTTAATTTCTTCCATCAAATCACTCTTCAAATGAATTTTATTTCGCAATCTCATAATCATTGCTGGGATATGATTGATTAACATTCCTCGTAAATAATCGTCTTGCTCAAAATGAATACCCGCTAACTCACCAACTAAGGCTATAAATTCATCGACTGTTTTCTCAATTTGAGCATTGGACTCTAAATAAGTATTTTCATAATTTCCAATAGTAATTAAGCTCTGAGAAAGAGAAATGATTTCTTTCTCGGCAACTTCTTTTCCAGAAACTTCATTCAATAAATCTCTAGCTAATAAATAAGTTTCAATAATTTTTGGGTTATTACTATCTAAATCATTTTGCTGTTCTATAAAATAGCCGTTTTTCCAACGAATATCGAAAATAATCAAGTCCATTAATAAGTAATGACGATATTCATAACAAACTGAAAATTTATATTTTTCTAACAAATGATTCATAATTTGAATAATTTCTTGAACTCTATTCTGATTAATACATCCATAATTCGATAATCCTGCTAAATTAAAATGAATTAATCCACTTAACAGCTTATTACGAAAGAATTTTCTAATATTATCTTCCAAACCATCCAATGAAATTTTCCCTTGATGTTTAATCAATTTGATTCCATTCTTATTAATTTCTTTTTCCAATTCATGAACTTCTCTTCTTATAGTAGATTCACTCGTGAAGTTTTCAATTGAACAATCTAAAATATCAACTTCATTTTTTAGCATAAATGTAGATAATAGTTTACACTCTTCATTTTGCTTATTCGTCTTTTGTGAAGTTTGAAAAGTTTTCTTCAATTGTTCTTTGTATTTTTCATCTATTTCAATATAAATCCCCATGCTAGGCTTTTTCTTTATCTCTGAAGAAAAAGCTTTTAGATATTGATTAATTACTGAAATATCATTGTAAATTGTTTTAGTGGAAACTAAATACTGTTGAGCTAACACCTTCCCTGTCACAGGTTCATTTTCTTGAATTAATCGATTCAATAAATCCATCTGTCTATTATTCATTAAAATCACCCTCCAACCATTTCCACATTTCCATTTTAAACCGCTTGCAAAATAATATTAAGTCAACTTTTTTCCAGAACATTGTGGAAGTTTTATTTTTCACTCGTCCAATTACAAATTTCAATTATAGAAATGCAGAATTTATTTCCTATTATTTTCCTACTTTATCCCCTCTTAATCAATACCTTCGATCAAATTTGTAAATCAAAAATATAAAAAGAAGCTAGCAATAATTTTCACTAGCTTCTTCCATTCTAATTTATCCTAAACTCTCCTCTTCCCCCACACCAGATCGATACGCCATCACACCTAATCCAATAAAGATGACTAGTGTCACGATTAAGAATACAACCTGTTCCTGAATCGTTCCTGCCATAGAAATTGTTTGTCGTAATCCTGATACTGAATAGCTCATTGGAAGCCATGGGTTAATACTCTTGAAGAAATCATTCGTCAATGCAAGTGGATAAGTTCCCGCACTTGAGGCTAATTGTAATAATAAGAGTATTAATGAGAAGAATGCTCCCACACGAGAATTCCATGTTGTTAATGCCGTTACCATTGCCATAAATGTGACACTTGCTAATAGAATAAGCAATAGAGTTTTCATTTCATGTACGGCTGTTAAACCAATCATGTGTACTCCACCATAAACAAGTATTCCTGCTAATACAGCAATCATTCCATTAATTTCTAATCGAGCTTTAAACCAAGCCCAACGTGTTTCTGGATGTCTTCCAGAGGGTAGTTTTGCAAAGATCATATTCGTTGATAATGCTGCCACAAACAATGCAACAGATATCATATATGGAGCCATCGCAATCCCATTGACTGCTACTGCATCATGATCTGTTTTTGATAATGCCAATGGATTGGATAAAGTTTTCGCATTTGTTTCTTCTGTAGAAGCTAATGCTAATTGTTCATTGGCATCCATTAATCCTGTACTTAAAGTAGTCACTCCACCATATAAAGTTTCCAATCCAGCTGAAAGAGTATTTCCTCCATCAGCAAGTTTTTCTGAACCTTCTGCAATTTTTTGTGATCCATCTGTTAATTTAGAAGAACCTGAAAGGAGTTGTTCAGATTTTTGATTTAACTGGCTTGTTCCAGATTGTAAGGTAGTGATTCCAGATACTAATTCTGAAGATTTTTGATTTAATAGGTTACTTCCAGAAGAAATTTTTTCAATACCTGTGACTAGTTCAGGAGCTTTTTGCGCCAATTGTCCGACTCCAGAAGTTAAAGTTGAAGATTTTTCGGCCAATTGAGAAGAACCTGATGCTAACTGGCTGACACTACCGTTTAAAGCACTGTTTTTAGAGCTTAAAGCATTGGCTCCTTGTGCAACTTTATCCACTCCACTTGTATAAGCACCTACACCACTTTGAATCGCTTGGCTAGCTGGAACTAGTTGTTGACTGACTGCCGATTGTAGTGTTCCAATTCCTCCTGATAATTGTGTTAATGAAGAAGAAGCTAATGGCAATACTTGTCCTGCTGCGGATTGTAATTTAGCGACACTTTCTGCTTGAGATTTTGCATTTCCCAAATTCCCTTTTAATACTTGAATCGTCGATAAAATTTCTTTTGCAGATTGCACACTTGTATTTGCTTGATTTGATACAGCTGCTGTTAATTCTGCTTGCTGTTCAGCACTTAAAGTGCTATACGCATTTGTTGTTTGAATGGCTGTTAATGCAGCTTGTTGAGAAGCTTGACTATTTACCATTATACTTTGTGCTGAAGCTGCGATTGTAGATAAAGCATTGGTTACCTCACCCATTAAAGCTGTACTTTCATTTGCATTCGCTGATTGAATCGCTTGATTTAATTGATCTAACCCAGCTGCCAATTGAGAAATTTGACTACTTTTTTGTGCAGATGCCTCTAATTGACTCGATAATTGCTGAATTCCTTGATTCAATTGTTGAACTCCATTTCGCAATGTTTCTGATTGACCTGCCAATTGACTTGCACCTGAAGATAAACTATCCACTCCAGATGTATATGCTTGAACTCCACTAGATAATTGATTCAACCCTGAGTCTAGTTTCACCACTCCACCAGCATATGCTTGAACCCCATCATTTAATTGTTGGATTCCGGAAGCTAATTCTGGAGTTTTAGAAGATAATTGATTTAAGCCATTATCTAATTGAGAAACAGCACCTGTATATGTTAGTAATCCATTATGGAATGTCGTTACACCTGCATCAATTTTTTTCACAGCATCTGTGTAAGTTGCTAGTCCATTCGTAAATTGCTCTGCTCCATTTGAAAAAGTGACACTTGATTGAGCTAAAGTTTGTAAATTAGTCGCTAATTGTTGGCTTCCATCTTTTAATTGATTAGACCCATCAGCAAGAGTTTGACTTCCTTGCGAAGCTTGTTCCATCCCCTCTTTTAAATTCCCCATTTTTTCAAATAAAGCTTTTGTATAAGTTTCTGTCACATTTTTTGCAACTGTTTGCTTTAATTGAGCCATCGCAGAATCACTCATTTTACTAGCAATAAAACTATGCCCACTCGAAGTTCGATAATCAATATTCATTTGTTCCGGATGATTTGTTAAAATCGATGCAGCTTTTTGGGATAAATCACTAGGTAAAGTCACAACCATATAATAAGTACCATTTTCTAGTCCTTCCACACCATCTGCTTCTGTAACAAAATGAAAATCTAACGAATCATTATCCTTCAAATTCGAGACCATGTCTTCTCCAATGTTCATTGACTCCCCATTATAAGTAGCTGGCTGATCTTTATTCACAACTGCTACTGGCAATTCAGATAATTTTCCATATGGATCCCACATAGAAGATAAAAATATAATATTATACAAAGCAGGAATAAGAGCAATCCCTACCATAACAATTATAAAAGTTGGTTTTTTTAAAACTGCTTTCCCTTCTCTAAACATATAAGCCCTCTTTTCTGTACACGATGTCTAATTTTTGATAAAATAGATTATACATCAGTAAAACCAGATATCAAGTAATAAAATTTATTTTTAGACATAGTGTGTAAAAATGTTTATAAAGGAGATATTATGACAGAGAGTAATAAACGACAAAAAACAAAACAAGCCATTGAAAATGCCATGGTACAATTACTAGCAGAACAGCCATTCGACCAAATTAGCACGGTAAAATTAGCTGAGGCAGCTGGAATCAGCCGCTCTAGTTTTTATACACATTACAAAGATAAGTACGATATGATTGATCACTACCAAAGTAGACTATTTCATACTCTAGAATATATATTTGGGAAGTATGCCAATCATAAACAACAAGCTATTTTAGAAGTGTTTGAATATTTACAGTCTGAACCTTTATTAGCAGCCTTATTATCTGAAAATGGCACAAAAGAAATTCAAAATTTTCTTCGCAATAAACTGCTTATTTTACTAAAAACGGATATTTTAACACGCTCTGCAAATCGTCCGTTAAATGAAACAGATTTAGAATATTGTGGCGTTTATTTAGCCAATGCACTATTCGGCGTTTGTCAAACATGGATTGCCCACGGTAAAAAAGAAAGTCCTCAAGAAATAACCGACTTTTTATTTCCACTAACAAATGCCGTTAGCGAAGTTTTCTCTAAAAAATAAAAAACCGCATGAATCGAGAGCGTACGATTCATGCGTTTTTAACATTTATAAATTTTTTTATAGTGAAAGTTAGCCATGAGACTCACAAACAAAAAGATTTTTCTTTTGCTTTTTTCTATCTTTTCAAAAGATTAATCTTCACTAAATACTCTCTAGCAACTTCTTCAGCAGGTCTTCCATTTGCCCCTACTTCAAAGTTCATTTGGCTCATTTCTTCTTCAGAAATTTTTCCAGCTAATTGATTTAAAATTTCTTCTAATTCAGGATGTTTTTTCAACAATTCTTGTTTCATTAAAGGAGCCCCTTGATACGGTGGGAATAATTGTTTATCATCCTCTAATACTTTTAATTGGTAACGTGAAATTTCTGCATCTGTTGAATAAGCATCTGTAACTTGAATATCACCAGATTGAATAGCTTGATAACGTAATGCTGGTTCCATTGTGGCTACATCTAATTGTAAACCATACATACTTTGCAATCCTTTATTTCCGTCTTCACGGTCATTAAATTCTAGTGTAAATCCAGCTTTTAATGGACGATTTACTTTCTTCAAATCAGAAATTTTTGTTAATTTTTCAGCTTCAGCTAATGATTTTGGTACGGCAACTGCATAAGTATTTTGATACGCCATTGGTTTTAAAAATACAAAACCATCTTGTTCTAAAATTCCTTTACGAGCTACTTCGTACACTTCTTCAGGTTCATGACTAACTTTTGGTTTATTCTTCAATAAACTTTCTGTAATCGTTCCTGAAAATTCTGGGTAAATATCAATATCTCCCTTTTTCAATGCTTCATATAAGAAATTCGTTTTTCCAAAGTTTGGTTTCACTTCGACTTTTAATTTTGTTTGATCTTCGATTAATAACTTATACATATTCATCAAAATCTCAGGTTCTGGTCCTAATTTTCCTGCGATCACTAGTTTATCTGATGTTTGCATTTTAGCAATTGTTGGTGCATAAGAAGCTCCTAATCCAATAATTAAAACTAAAAAGGCTGACAGAATCGTTTTTAATTTTGCAGTTTCCATCCATTTCAATAAGAAGTTGAATAAAATTGCTAAAATCGCAGCGGAAATAGCCCCAATCAAGATTAAACTTGAATTATTTCTGTCAATCCCTAATAAAATAAAACTTCCTAATCCCCCTGCACCAATTAATGCAGCTAAAGTCGCTGTTCCAATAATGAATACAGCTGCGGTACGAATCCCAGACATAATCACGGGCATCGCTATAGCAATTTCAAATTTTTTAAGACGCTCGAATTTTGTCATTCCAAAAGCAATTCCTGCTTCGACTAGACTTTCATCAATTCCTTGTAGCCCTGTAATTGTATTTTGTAAAATTGGTAATAGCGCATATAACACTAAAGTCGTTAAAGCTGGTAATGTTCCAATCCCCATTAATGGAATAAATAATCCAATTAACGCTAAAGATGGTAATGTTTGAATAATTCCTGCAATTTGTAATAAAAATCCAGAAATCTTTTTCGACGGACTCACTAATACTGCAACAGGAATAGCAATTACTACTGCTAATAATAACGCTAATAAAGAAAGTTGAAGGTGTTGCCCTAGAGATAACATCCATTCACTATTTCTCTCTTGAAATGTTCGAATGAATTCATTCATGATGTTCTCCCCCTTTAAATAATTCTTTGACAAATGCATTAGCCGGATTCGTTTGAATTTCGTGAGGAGTGTCTACTTGAACAATTTCTCCATCTTTTAATACAGCAATTCTATCGGCTAACTTTATAGCTTCATCTGTGTCATGTGTGACAAATAATGTTGTCATTTTAAATTCTTGATGTAACTGTTTCGTTAAATCTTGTAATTGTTTACGGCTGATGGCATCTAACGCTGAGAAAGGTTCATCCATTAATAATATTTTTGGAGTCGCAATAATTGCCCGAACAATTCCTACTCGTTGTTGTTCTCCTCCGGATAATTCTTTTGGATAACGATTCGCATAATCTTCAAAAGAAAGTCCAACCTTCTCTAATAGCATTTTCGTTTGCTCTTGAATTTGTTCTTTTTTCCAACCTTTCATCTCAGGAATTAAAGCAATATTTTCTGCTACGGTTAAATTTGGAAAAAGAGCAATTTGTTGCAAAACATATCCAGTTTCTAATCGTAATTCTCGTTGATGATGGTCTTTAATCCGCTTGTCATTCAAGTAAATATTTCCATCTGTTGGTTCAATTAATTGGTTAATCATTTTCATCATCGTTGTCTTCCCTGAACCAGATGGTCCTACTAACACCATAAATTCACCGTCTTCAATGCGTAAATTGACGTCTTTTAAGACGGTTTTTTCTGCGTAGCGTAATGCTACATTTTTGTATTCAATCATTTTACCTTCTCCTTTTAGAAAAATCAGCTTGTATCAACAAACGGCTCCTCTAATTTTTCTCCAGTTCTCCGTCCTTTAAATTTTGCAGAATTCGATTCAAATAGTTCTCAACTTGTACGATTTCTTCTTCCTTAAATCCTTCATAGAAGATTTCTCCTAATTCACGGCTAACTTTTTCTCCGATTTCTTTTTGAGATTTTCCTAATTCCGTTAAATTCACATATTTTCTGCGTTTATCTTTTGGACAATCTTCCATACAAACTAAGCCTTGTTCTTCTAATTTTTTTAGCATACTTGTTAATGTGTTGTTCGCTAAACCTGTTCTACAGCTCAATTCTGAACAGGTAATATACCCTTCAGTATCATTCCATAAGATCGACAATATTTTCTCTTGTTCACTTCTAAAAAGAGCATCTGGTTCTTTACTCAACAATTTTTGATAAAGTCTTCCATTCAATAAACGAATATGGTGAATTAAATATCCACCATTCTTTTTACAATCCATAAAAATGACCCCCTTCTAACTTATTTCTACATAGAACTATATTCCTTTTTATCCACTTTGTCAATTACTTCTATATAGAATTTTTGAAAATAAAATAAAAAAAGAGCGTTCTTTCTTGAACACTCCTCTTTGAATTATTAATCTACTTTTTTCATTTCTTCAAACATTTCATCATTGACATAACAACCTAGAGCTGGATTTTCAGATGGGTTAATCACTACATCGAAAGCTTTTGTTACTTGAGATAAAGTTTGAATCATTCCACTCCAACTTTCATCATAAATTTGTCTCAATCTCTTCCAATCTGTATAGAAGACCATTGCTTCTTTTTCATCTTTTCCTGGTAGAATCGCAACATTTAATTTTTCTCCAGATTGTAAATCAATTTGTGCATTTGGATCGGCATTTTCTAATTTAATTGGTGTTAAGAATTTTGCTTTTGGTAATTCTAAACATAAGAAACGATAGTATAAGCCGTGCATAATTTTTTGTTCTTCTGTTTGCGGGAATCCTAATTGCCCTAATAATAAAATCCATCTCATGGCATCAGGATTTGTGACAGGAATATCTTCTTCTGCTACTCCTGTATAATCAGGTGCAGCAATAATTCCTTCTGCTGCAAGAGATGTTTGTTCTGTTACAAGATGGACACCTGTCGCTCCGTTTTGGTAGAACGTTTCTAGGAAGAAATTCTCAATTCCTTTTCCATCTTCTCCTTTTTGAATACGACGTAATTCAAAAATTTCTGTATCTGCAAATCGAGATGCTAATCTTTCTTCATACGCCACTGGAGCAATGAAGATCATTGGGGAACTACAAATAAATCCACCTTCTTCTCTTTGTTGTGTTTGAGAGAATAAATAAGGTTCTTCTGTTTTTTTAGAATACACGGTTACTAATTCATCTGCTTGTAGTAATTTATCTCTCACAGCAATCATTAATTGTTCAATTTTGCCGACATTTGCAGTATGCTCTTCTGGTGATTCTTGCGAAGCATTCATATGACAGTATAGTAAAAATACACGTGCAATTTCTGATAAATCTGCTAAACTTAATGCATCAATATCTCTTTTTGTTAACACACCTTCTTGACGTCCCACAAAGACATTTCCTAATGTATTGACAAATGTTTTATAGATTTCTTCCTTGTCGGCACCTTCTTCGTGTAATACAGTTCCTTTTTTAATGCCTAAAGGCATTGCATCTTCTAACCAAAGAGCCACTGGTTCATTTGTTACTTCAAACACTTTTTCTCGCTGAGCATTTTCCATTGCATAAATTGCAGAAGTTCTTACAGTTCCATTATCATCCCCAAGATTTGTCAACCAAACAAAATCCCCTACTTTTAATGTTCCTTCCAGATTCCCTGTTACTACTAAATCTAGAGAATCATCGCTAATTTTATAAACATCTTCTACCCCTAATTTGAATGTTGGTTTATCTTGAGCTGTTTCTTCTGTTTCTTGTTTTTTAAATAAATCTTTTAATCCCATTTTCTTTCCTCCGTTAATTCTTTTCTCCGACTAATATCCATAAATGTACCGTAATAGTTTCTAAAGGATGATTTTTACTATAGTCTTGATCTTCTTTACTAGCTCCCCAATATAAAGGAGTCATTTGTAATAGGTGTCCATACATTTCTTTTGTAAGTGTCACTTGATAAGAAACTTCTTTTATCTTCATAGATGGATATTCTTGTTTAAATCGTTCTACAATATCCTCATTAGAATAGTACTGTTTTTCTGCATTACTTTTATATAATTGTTGTCTTAATTCAATTAAATAATTACTTCCAGGAATAATTTTAATTAATTTTCCACCTGGTGCTAATACACGGTTGAACTCCTTATAATTCGAAGGAGTTAACATATTAATGAGTGTACCACAAGCTTCATCCTCAAAAGGTAACTGTGCTAAATCTGCCACAATCCACAAAGCTTTTTGAGCATGATGATTACTAGCAGCCAAAATCCCTTCCTTAGCAATATCCATTCCTATTAAAGGAATATCTTCTAAAAATGACGATAAATAAGCAAGCGGGCTTCCTTCTCCACAGCCAATATCAACAATTAGTTGATTCTCCTGTTTTGAAATCAGTGACAAAACTTCGTCTAATAAAGGATTGAAGAAACCACTTTGCGCTAATTCATAACGATGCGTAAATAGCTCTGTATCATAATCCTCATTCGCTTTTTGTTTCATCAAATGGAGAGTACCTTTTTTATTAATATCAAAACGATGACGGTTCGTACAAACCAGACTATACCCATCTAACGCTTCAATAGCTGCATGACAATAGGGACATGCAAATAAATGTTGATGTTTTTGTATAAAGTCTCGACTCCAGTCGATTTTTTTTTGCATCATGCACACTCCTGCTCCATTTATTCTCAATTGTCAGTATACCATAAAATTGATTTTCTGTTTGATTTTCTTTCTCTATAAAATTAACAGTTTTTTATTTTGACATTTTTTCCTGCAATGATACAATAGAATAGAATCGTAATTATGCCGATTTAATTACATGAATGGAGGAAATCATGATGAGTAGTAAAATTCCAGTAACCATTGTCAGCGGATTTTTAGGAGCAGGTAAAACAACGCTCATTAACAAAGTATTAAAAGAAAAACACGGTGAACATATTGCCGTAGTTATTAATGAATTTGGAGAAATTGGTGTTGACCATCAATTCGTATTAGATGTAGAAGAAGAAATTTATCAAATGGATAATGGTTGCTTATGTTGTACTCTTCGTACAGATATTGCAGACATGTTAAAATCTATTTTAATGGTCAAAGAACAAAACGGTATTAAAGTGGACCGTGTATTATTTGAAACAACTGGCTTAGCAGATCCTGCACCAATTGCTCAAACATTTATCAATGTACCATTTTTAAATGAACATTTTATTTTAGACGCTGTTTTAACAGTTGTCGATTCAAAAAATTTCTTATATCAAACCACTCATCAAACTGAACCAGCAAAACAAGTTGGTTTTGCAGATAAAATCTTTATGTCTAAACATAGTTTAGTAGACGATACTATTTATGCAAAAGTCATTAACGAAGTTCGTTCTATCAATCCTTTTGCAGAAATTCAAGATTTAGATGCTCGTCCAGTAGAAATGAAAGATATGTTTGGTCTTGAATTATTCTATGCTTCTGAAAAGAAAATTTTAGAAATGCAAGAAAATTCTGAAGAAGAATATTGTGAAGCTTGTGGACACACTCATGCTCACGGCGAACATGATCACCACCATCATCACGATGAAGAACACTGCGAAGAATGCGATCATGCTCATGAACACGGTGAACACGATCACCACCATCATGATGAAGATCATCACCACGATCACGATCATGATCATCACCATCATGGACATCATCACAAACATCACCACCATAGTGGGATTAATTCATTTGTCATCGAAACAGAGAAACCTCTTGTTTTAGCTCATATTAACGAATGGTTGAATGAATTAGTTTATATTTATGGACCTGAATTATATCGTTATAAAGGGATTTTAAGCGTAGAAGGTTTAGATTACCAAATCATTTTCCAAGGGGTTCAAATGAGTTTTGATATTTCTCGTGGACGTGATTGGAATGATACAGAGCGTAAGTCGACTTTAGTATTTATCGGTAAAAACTTACCAGAAGATACATTAAGAGAAAGTTTCGTTGCTTGTACAAATAAATAATAAGCGTAATATAACTACAATAAAACAGAAAAAACATTCTTAGCCGTAGCAAGATCGCCAGCAGCCTCGCAACTGCGAGTCTCATGGCTAAACTTTGAGCCTTGGTCTCAAATTTCCCCTGTACTATAAGCCAAGGGCTTATAGTACCTTTGCCACGGAAAAATGTTTTTTCTGTTTTATTTTTTCCGTTAAGGAGAACGCTAATTTTTAGGAGGAGCTATGTTACACAATGTTCGTAAATGTATGGAAGCTTTAGTTGCTTAAGTTGAACAAGAACGTCCAAAAGCTTTACTTGTTAGCGGGGATTTAACTTTTAACGGTGAATATCAAAGCTTTGTAGATTTAGCACATTTTTTCAAACAAATCGAATCCTTGGGCACAAAAGTCTTTATTGAACCAGGAAATCATGATATTGCTGATGGATGGGCTCGGAAATTTATTGGCGAGCAAAATTATAAAACAAGACAGCTGACTGCTTCGGAATTTCTATCGTTTTTGTCTCCATTAAATACTGTCTATTTTTTGGGAGCCCATTTCTTCTAAATGGGTTAAAGAGAAAGTTGATTCCTCAGACGTCTATAACACATAAAAAAGAATAAAAGTAACATTATAACGTAAAAATAAAAACAGACAAAAACTCATCACCGTAGCAAGCCTCAGGCTTATATTACTGGGAAAAATCAAGACCAAGGCTTGATTTTTAGCCATGAGACAGTATTTGCTGGCTGCTGGCGACCTTGCTACAGTGATAAATGTTTTTTCTATTTTATTTCTTCCTTAATTCTTCTCACTTTCTTATCGGAGTCTTCATATAATTTTCAAAATTTCACTCTATACTTTAATCATTCCCAAATAAGAAATATTATCCTCCCAAGTTAAATATTTCAAAATCCTTTTTTCCACCGACCATTGTGTCGGTGGTTTTTTAATATTCTTGGAGGATCATCATCATCTCATCCTTTAAAGAATTTTCCCAAAGGTTTAAAGCTTCCATCCTAAAATAGATTGTCGCTAAAAAACTTTTGTACATTGCTAAACGTTGATAACTTTCACGGCTTCCATCTAATTCTTCAAATCTTTGCTTTTTAATCCACTCACACAATAGTTTTTGAGAAAGATTTCCAGACTCTATCCCAAAAAAGATTGCTAATCCTAATCGTTTTTCTTCTTCATCCATAAATGGTTGTTTACTCTTTTGAAAAATATCACTAATGACTTCTAATACTTCTACTACATATTCTTGGGTACAATTCGGATGAGAAATAATGGTTCCTAATAAATCTGCTCCATGAGCAAATGCGTGTACCCATCCTAACTTTTCATCATATCCCGTTCTGTCTTTTTCTCTTTTTAAATAATGAATTCCATTTTGGATCCAACTCGTTCTCTCTGAAGTTGTTAAACAAGAATCATATCCACTTGTTTTATCCCCATCAACTTGTAAAATCATTCCCATTACAAGCGCTGAGAATGAACGATACGCTGTTGCACTACCGAATTCTTCGATTCTATACTCCAAAGGATTTGTGACATTCACTTTTTCAATGATCCATCGTAATTGTTCTTTTGTTATCAGTTGTTCAAAAATAAATTGTCCAAATAAATTAAAGACTAAGTCATCTCGGATTTCTGGATTCGGATTTCCTATATTCTCCCATAACCATTCTAATTCTTCTTGTGTTAATGCTGTATTATTTCCTTGTTTTCTTTTTAACTGAGTAATCATTTCTTGTTCTAACATGATATTCACCTCTCTACTAGGCATATTGTAACACAAAATAAAAAGGCTAAGCATTTCTGCCTAACCTTCTTTCTACGCTTTTTATCGCATACTTTTTGGTTTCGATAACACTTCACTTGCAACAATTGCTTTTTTCCATTGTAAGTGATGTTTTAACACTCGGTTTTTCGTTGTATAATTTACTGCACCTTTTACAGCTTCCACCACTAATTCACCTTTTGAACCCATATGTTGAACTTCTTCTTCCTGTAATTGGATTGCTTCCATTTCTTCTACAAAAACTCGAAGATGTTCTAATAATTCTTCTGGTAAATTCGGGTTATTCATATATAATCGTTTTAATTTTTCAGTATGAATTAAAATAGCACTTCTTCTCATCGTATCAATTTCTTCTGAAGAAATAATGGATACTCTTTGGATTAATTCCTTATCAAATACGGATAAAGAATAATCCTCTGGTGAAAATTGTCGAAAGACTTGTACCATCTTTAAAAATTGTTGTCTCATTTTCTCTGTATGGGATAATGTCGCTTTTGTTTCAGGCATTTCTTCTACGACAACATCTGCTACTTTTTGATTTCTTGGATGATGATGTTTAGACGAAACAGGTTTTTCTTGAAAAGAATGATTCAGCCAATCGTGCAGTTGGCTAAATCCCTTTTCTTTACTTTTCATTTTTAAATTAAGATAACTACCAGCAGACATGATCACAAGGATTACTATATACAAGAGAAAGAGTACAATATTCATGATTCACTCTCAACAGAAGATTTGCTAATCGCTTCTCTCATATCTGTATCCGATTGAATATTTTTCAATTGATAGTAGTCCATGACTCCCAGTTTTCCATTACGAAGAGCTTCTGCCATCGCTAATGGAATTTGCGATTCAGCTTCTACAACTTTTGCACGCATACGTTGTACTTCTGCTAACATTTCTTGTTCTTGCGCTACGGCAAGAGAACGACGTTCTTCAGCTTTAGCTTGTGCAATTTTCTTATCTGCTTCTGCTTGTTCTGCTTGTAATTTTGCTCCGATATTTCTACCGACATCAACATCTGCGATATCAATGGATAGAATTTCATATGCTGTACCTGCATCTAATCCTTTTCTCAAAATCGTTTGGGAAATAGAATCCGGATTTTCTAAAACTAATTTATGGTGAGCTGCTGAACCAACAGTAGTAACAATCCCTTCACCAACACGGGCAATAATGGTTTCTTCACCAGCACCCCCAACTAAACGTTCAATATTGGCACGTACCGTCACTTTTGCTTTTGCTTGAACTTCAATCCCATCCATCGCAACCCCTGCAATAACAGGCGTTTCAATTACTTTTGGATTTACAGATACTTGAACGGCTTCAAATACATTTCGACCTGCTAAGTCAATGGCAGCTGCTTGTTCAAATTCTAAGTCAATATTCGCACGTTGTGCTGCGATTAACGCATCAATAACTACATTGACATTCCCACCTGCTAAATAATGGGCTTCTAATTCATTAATATCGATTTTTAATCCTGCTTTTGTTGCTTTAATCATCGGACGCACAATATATTGAGGAGCTACTCGACGTAATCGCATCCCCACTAATGTGCCCACTCCAATTTTTACATCAGAAAAATAAGCTGTGATCCATAACCCAATCGGTACAAATCTAAAAAATAACATAACTACTGTTAAAATTAGAAATAGTATCACAATGAGTCCAATGACTCCTGTTGGGTTATTTAATAAACCTCTTTCTAACATTTTACTTCCTCCTACTCATTATTGTTCTCCAAAACTTGTACGACGATTTTACTTCCTTCTACTTTGACAACTTGTATCATTGTATCTTCTGGAATGACAAATCCCGTACTGACCACATCAACGATTTCACCGTCTAGTTCAGCCTTTCCACTTGGACGTAATACCGTCAATGCTTTCCCTGTTTTATTGACTAAATCGTCATATACTTTTGAGGTTGAATAGCCTTTTGATTTTTTTAGAGAAGAAAGTAATACTAATCCTTTCTTATGAGAAAAATGATTTCCCCTTTTCACCAATAAAACTAACAAGACTATCGCCAACAATAGTGACATTAAGATTAAAACGACTAAATCCATGACAGCCTGGTTTGCCCAGTACATCCCTCCTAATACAAATACTGTCCCTAACACTCCTAAAGCACCAATTCCTGGAATTAATACTTCAAATCCTAAAAATAGGAACCCAAATACAAATAGGATAATGACGAAAAAGTTCCAGTATGTATGTAGGAAAGTATAGGTTGCAAAACTTATTACTGTTATCAAACTACCAAATATATTCCATTTGGAGAACAAAGAAAAGAAAACACCCATGACAGCTACTAACAGTAATAGTAAGTCTACATACAAAAGACCACCCCCATTCGTTGCCATCATTATAGCACTTTCCTTTTTAAATACAACTGAATAATTATTATGAAATTATTAAATTCAAAGAATTAAATCTTCTACCATTTTTACGAAGGATAGTCTTCCATTTGAACAAATTCTTTTGCTTGTTGCAGTTGTTTTTCGAACAATTCCATATCAATAAATCTCCCTTGACGAGCAAATTCTCTTTCTCCTACAAAAACAATCGCAACCGGAACTGTTAGCACTTGATACTGACTAGCCACTTCAGGATGCTGCGTTACATTAATGACTTCTAATGCTATTCCTTCTTGTTCTGTAACTTCTTCTACTCGTGGCTGTAATGCATGACAAACCCCACAAGTTTCGCTTTCTAAATAGATTACTTTAATATTTTTCATAAACTCACCTCTCTTATAGTGTACCATTTTTAGAAAAAATTTCTTGTAAAATGCATTTCTGAATAGAAAATACTTAACAAACCTAGCTTCCATCTGTATAATGAAAAATGTCTTATAGATATTTTTAGAAAGTGAGTGAGAAAATGGGACGTAAATGGGCTAACATCGTAGAAAAGAAAACTAAACTCGATGCTAACAACAGTAAAATTTATGCAAAATTCGGAATTGAGATCTATGTAGCAGCAAAACAAGGTGAACCAGATCCACATTCTAACCAAAAATTAAAATTCGTAATTGACCGTGCGAAAACTTATAATGTACCTCGTCATATTATCGAACGTGCAATTGAAAAAGCTAAAGGTGGCGGCGATGGCGATTACCAAGAATTACGTTATGAAGGATTCGGTCCTAACGGTTCTATGATTATCGTAGACGCACTAACAAATAACGTAAACCGTACTGCTGCAGACGTTCGTGCTGCTTATAGCAAAAACGGCGGAAACATGGGTGCACCAGGTTCTGTAACTTATTTATTTGACCATACAGCAATCTTCGGTATCGCAAACAAAGATGCAGACGAATTATTAGAACAATTAATGGAAGCAGAAGTAGACGTTCGTGACGTTGTACAAGAAGACGACCAAGCAATCGTTTATGCTGAACCAAACGACTTCAACACAGTTCGTACAGCATTAGAAGGATTAGGAATTTCTGAATTCACAGTATCTGAAATCGAAATGATTCCTCAATCAGAAGTAACATTAACAGGCGATGACTTACGTTTATTCGAACGTATGATTAACGCTTTAGAAGATAATGAAGACGTTCAAAAAGTTTACCATAATGTAAACTTAGAAGACTAATCATTGTTGATTTTTTCAGAATAGAACAAAAGTCTGTCCTAGGAGGTTTTCTCCTGAGACAGACTTTTTTGATTGGTTAGAGATGATTTTAAAATTATCTTTGTTATTTTTTCTCTTTTCTTCTGACTAAAACTCCACCTATTAAGCTTAGGAATCCTAACCATGTTGGAAGCAATTCTGCTTGTCCTGTTTTTGGTAATTCATTTGAACGGATTTCTTCGTTATTATTTTGTGGTGTTTCTTGTTGTGGTACTAATGTTTCTTCAGGTGCTTGCTCTGTACGTTCAGAAACCTCTGCTGAAGAAGTAGTAGGTGATGCTACATTTCCTTCTGGTAATGCTGGCCTTACTTCTGGTTCACCTTTTTCGCTGACAACTCCTTCTGGTAATGCTGGTTGTACTTCTGGCTCACCTTTTTCACTTACAACTCCTTCTGGTAATGCTGGTTGTACTTCTGGCTCACCTTTTTCACTTACAACTCCTTCTGGCAATACTGGTTGTACTTCTGGTTCACCTTTTTCACTTACAACTCCTTCTGGCAATACTGGTTGTACTTCTGGTTCACCTTTTTCACTAAAGTATTCTACAAAGTCATAAATAACCGTTTTTTCATTTTCATCAACTGTACCTATTTCAGGTGCTGAAGTAGCACGATGGCCTTTGTAGAAATAAGACTTACCATCTTTTTTAATCAACGTTCCTTCTTCAGGAGCAGTAGATGTATATTCATCCCCGATAGAAGCATCTTGTTTTAAGACTTTTCCTTCTGCTATTTCGGTAGTAGTTCCTTCTAACATATATTTTGCAAATACATTACCAGCAGTTGCTAGTTTATAGACATAGGTAATTTCCGTAGTTCCTGCTACTACGTTTCCTTTTTCTTTAGAAGAATCATCTTTCAATCCTACTAGTTTATATTTTTTACCGTCTTTTAAGATTTCTGGTAGTTTTACCGTTGTAGCATCATATGAATTTGCATTATTTGTTGATATTGGTGTTCCTACTACTACTTTTTGATTATTCTTATCTAAGTAATATTTAGTTTCTGTAGATGATATCACTGCATCTTTAACGACGGCTGCATTTTCTTTAATAGAAGTTCCATCCGCTAGTTGGTATTTAACAATGACACTACCTTTATTTTCAGTTGTCTCTGTTTCTTCTTTAGCGTAGATGTTTTTGACCTTTGTTAACTCTTCACTAACGTGATAAGCACGTGTTGGTTGATATAAATTGTAATAGTGAATTTCACTATAAATAGGAGCAGATACTGACGCATGTTGATCATATGTAGTAGGTGCGGCAATTCTATAAAGAACTCCATCTTTTTCATATTCTTTATATAATTGACCTAATCCATATTGGTATCTAGTATCTTCATCATTATATCCAAATCTATAAGCTAAATACGTTTTTTCTGGTTGATTAGCATCATTATCTTCACTAGGATAATAATAATCTGTACTCTTATCTCCTAATTTAAAATCCACATTTACTTCAAACACATTTTTTACAAAATTGGCATTTGTTGGAACTTGGTCGACATACTGAATTGCCTTATGAGCCTCTTTAAACTTCGTGACATTTGCTTTTTCACTCTCGTAGTTAGAAGTCTCTTTAAAGTCTTCAATATTTCCAACAAATTTTGGTTCTACTTTATCTCGAGAATTTTTCCATCCTACTGTAATTTCATTTTCACCAAATTTTTCTTTTAGCTTAGTGATATATTCTGCCACATCATGATATTCTACAAATTTCCCATTTTCTCTTATATAACCATTAAACTTCTGATGTACAGAATAAGTAGGACGATTCTTATTATCTACTGCATCTTTATTTATTAATGTATCCTTATAGATTTCTTCCCATGTCTTTTCTTTTTTAGGGTTAGTGACATCTTCGTCTTTTAAATCTCTTAATCTCTCATCTAAAAGATTGTTTAACCCCTCTTCTAATTGTTTCTCATTAAAAACTGTCCCTACCGTATAAGCTGCTTGTTCGGTTGCTGTAGAAACAGAGTCTTTTAATGCTACCTCATTTTTTTCAACAACTAAGATAGTATCTCCTTCCTTAATTCCACCATCCGTTGTTATATTTTCTTTAGTAAAATCTTTAGCATCATTTTCACCTTGTTTAAATGTTTCAACAGCCCAAGAATCATTTGCTGTAGTTGGTTTAGTAGCAAGAACATACTTCCCATATTTTCCTTCATCAGTTTCAGAAACTAACCAAATCCGACTACCTTCTTTAATATTATTATAACGAATACTTCCATCTTCATTATGCAAGTTGCCAGGATTTGCATGTACTGTGATATCATTGAAAGTTGTTTCCTTAGTAGTTCCCTCATGTTTATCTACTTCTGTATCAATCTTATGATATTTTTTTCCATCCTTTTCTAAAACTTTATCAGCTTCTTTGATTTTAGTTAAAACATCATTATTTAAATCTGCTACATTTCCTTCATAACGTTTCCCAAAAAGTCCATGAATTTTATAGTTCATTGTGCTACTAGAAGTTTTTTTATCACCAACAGAGATTTCTACATCCGATTCTTCTTTTAGAACTTCACCTTCTTTTGTGACATAAGAAATTTTTGAATCCTTAAAGGTATCTTCTCCTTGTTTTTTTATATGTTCCTTTTCAACTCTATCTAAATTATATTTAGCCCTATCTTCATTTCTACTATGATTTGTTTTATACGCATCTTCCGTATCTGCTCCAGTGTAACTCAATCCACTAAACACATGCATTTTTGGCATTGTATAACTACCTGCGCCATTACTCAACGTTTCCATTTCCACACTATCTTTTGTAGGTGTTACTGTAGTTTCATTAGCTGTATTTACAGTTTCTTCAGCCAATACCGGACTAGCTCCAACAACCATCATCCCTAATAAAACTGATGCCGCACCAATTCCTTTATATTTACGTAATGAATATTTTTGAATTTTATCTGAAACTAATTTTTTCATAAAAGCCTCTTTTCACTATTCTAAATTGTTATATAAATTTTATATTGTATCTCATTAATCATAGCATTCTATTTTTTAGTTATCAAATAGTTGTATAATTTATTCACAAATATTTTTTTAACTTCGGAAAGGAATTTTTCCTAAAAAATTATTGTAATTTTAGCATTATACATAATTTTCACGATTTATTTATTGATAAATATTTTTCCGAAACTTCTTCTATTGAATACTTCTTCACAAAAGCGATCGTATTATTCAATGTAATTTCATTTTTTAATTCATATAATTGTTTAATAATAGTTGCTAATTCTTCAGGTGAATCAAATAGGCAAACATCTGAATTTTTAGCAGCATAATATTGATGCGCAATTTCCACATTAGATAATAACGGAATTAACCCAAAACTCATTGCTTCGACACAAGCATTCGCAAATAATTCTTTTTGTGAAGTGGAGATATACCCATCATGTTTCCAATACGGTACTTCATCAACATATCCAACAATATGAATATTAGAAGGTAACTTTTCATACTGTTCTTTTAATTGAGTCAAATCTCCCCCATATAAAGATACTTCAACATTCATACCTTCTTTTTCCAATAGTCTAAACGCTTCGATAATCCATTCTACTCTCTTCACTTGACTCATATTCCCAACATAACAATACGAACGAGGGTTGCTTCTCTTTGTAACTACAGAATCATTTTGAGGAGCATAAATTGGTGGCATAAACCAAGTATGATAGCCTAAATCTTGTAAAATATCTGATAAAACTTCAGAAGCGACTAAGTATCGTGTTTTTCTTCTTAAATTATGTGCTGGATCTTTCAATACATTATTATGAATATATTCAAAATATTTTCGATTCGTATTTTCCACAAAGCGCCATAATTTTGGTGTGACTATATTATGCTGATCTCGAATCAAAATATCATTCTTTTCTGTAAGAGTCATTAATACGTGAATCAATAAATCCTCGTATGTGAGCCATTCTCCATCTTTGTAATATAAGTAATTATCCTCCATCATATAAATAGGAGTCGGTTCTTCTTTTGGTTTATAATACCTAGCTCTCAAAGCAACAGAACCATCCTGGTTATACCATTCTAATTCCTCTTTTTTATTTTTCTTTAAAAATAATCCCGAAGTAAAATATAATGTTTCTTCTTCTAATTCCATACTTGCTACAAAGCCATTTATAACGGTCATTTTCCCATTTGGATATTTGTCGATAATATCAGAAGGGCAAACACTTAATTCATCATGTCCAATATCTGACTGATAATGAGAAGCTGATATCAATTCATCCCGTTGAAATCCTATTTTTTCATATCCTGCCTTCCAATCAGGTCGTACTTGAGGATGCGTTAAAATATAAAGATGTCCCCATCCTAAATATTCAGCTATTTTCTTTCTTGATAATTGAGAGGACTCGAACCCATATTTTTTAACATTTTCTTTCCAAAGTCCTGGATGTATCGTAACTATTTTTACCATAAAAGACTCCTCGATTCTTTGATTCTAATCTACTTTTATTACTCTTAATTACCCATATATTACCATAAACAAAATGAAATTGATGTTATAAAAAAGAGGACTTAACATATAGCCCTCAAATTCTTCTATTCTATTTATTTTTCCAAATTTGATAATTTATAGTTATCTCACCTATGATCATTCATCGACAAAGCTTTCCTTAGAAAGTTTAACTGTGATATAAAAATAAACCCCTTACAAAACTTAATTATACATCAATTTTTCTTGAATGATAAGCCTATTTTTTCCTGAAATAATAGTTTAAAATATTGATAAGATAGGGAAAACTAGATACCTAATCAGAGTGGAGATGAATATAAATGAGTAAGTTTTTATTTAGTAATTATTTATTTTATGGAGCTTTTTTCGGCGTAGCAACACTACTTCTTATTTATTATTTCTTACCTGACTTTTTCTTATTATTTGTTCATCTATCTACCATTTGTTTTTATCTAGCATTACTGTATGCTTTTTTAAAATTTGTGTTCAAAAAGATCAAAAATAAATCTTAAAATGTTACTTATCACAGCTTAGATTGTGATGGTGTTATTTTAGATTTGAATTAGCAGTCAACATTTTCTTGCTACCCGAGGTGATTATAAATGGTAACAGTATTTGTGTTTGTTATGGGTTTGATTTCAGTCATAATAAGTATTGTATTAGTCTATAAAAAGAAAATTCAAGAATTTAATCCAATGAGTTTTTTAATATTTGTATTAATATTAATATTTATTTTAGTTGTAGTTTCCATGAAATATTGAAGCGACTATTGGATAAGTTTTCCTTAATGGTCATCATCGTCATTTCACTTAGTAGAGGCGATGGCATGGTATATAAATGTTAGGAGGAATTGATATGAAATTTTATGAAATAATCATCTGTATTACTTTTATATTTTTAGCCTTATTAGTTTGGTTTACCAATATTCTCGATTCATTTCCATTTCTTAAACCAGTAATTGTTATATTTTGTATTGCTAGTTTTTACTACAATGTTATATTCCCAAGAAACAAAGACATGGATATAAAATAATGAAGGAATAATTGAAGCGACCTCAAAAAGTCTAACTTTTTTGGGTCGCTTCATCCTCTTTTTATATTCTATTTATTTTTCTAATTTTGATAATTTATGATTCAATCTCAATGCATTTAGCACCACTGATACGGAACTGAAACTCATCGCTGCTCCTGCTATCATTGGACTTAATAATGGACCTCCAAAGAAATGTAAGACACCCATCGCTACTGGAATTCCAATCACATTATAAATAAATGCCCAGAATAAGTTTTCCTTAATCGTCATCATTGTCATTTTGCTTAATTGAATCGTTTTAGCCACTAATCTTAAATCATCTTGCATCATCACCATATCGGCAGTTTCAATGGCAACATCTACTCCAGAACCAATCGCAATTCCGACTGTTGCTTTGGCAAGTGCCGGTGCATCATTAATCCCATCTCCAACCATGGCTACTTGATAGCCTTCTTCTAATAATTGTTCCACAACACTTGCTTTTTCATTTGGTAATACTTGGCTATATACCGTCTCAATTCCTACTTCATTCGCAATTGCTTTGGCTGTTTTTTCATGATCTCCTGTTACCATTCGAACTTGAAGTCCCAATGCTTTCATTTGTTGGATTGCTTCTTTACTAGTTGCTTTAATCGTATCCGCAACTACAATAATTCCGGCTACTTGTTTTTGAATCGCTACGAACATCGCTGTTTGCCCTTTAGAAGCGACTCCATCAATCACAGCATTAAATTCATCTACCGCAATCCCTTGATTTTGTAATAATAAATGATTTCCTAATAACACTTCTTTTCCATCCACAATTCCTTGAATTCCCATACCAGAAATAGATTGGAATTGTTCAATTGGTAAAACGTCAAATTCTTGTTTTTCAGCTTCTTCTACGATGGCTTTTCCTAATGGATGTTCCGAATGTTTTTCAATCGATGCTGCTATGTTTAGTACTTCTTCTTTTGAATAATCATTGAACACTTGAATATCAACCACTTTAGGTTTACCATTTGTAATCGTTCCTGTTTTATCTAGTAATACAACTCCTACATGTCCAGCTTCTTCTAAAGCTGCACTACTTTTAATTAAAATTCCTCTTTTAGCACCGAAACCTGTTCCTACCATAATAGCAGTTGGAGTTGCTAATCCTAATGCACATGGACACGCAATCACTAAAACAGAAATCATCACCGTCACGACAAATTCAAATGATTCTCCACCAATCAATCCCCAATAAAGACCTGCTAATAGAGATAATCCCATTACGATTGGAACAAAAATTCCTGCTACACGGTCTGCAATGGCAGCAATGGGGGCTTTAGAACCTTGCGCTTCTTCTACTAAACGAATAATTTGAGATAAAGTTGTATCTTTTCCTACTTGACTCACTTCCACTTGGAATGAACCAGTTGTATTCAATGTAGCACCAACAACTTTGCTACCTTCTTTTTTGAAGACTGGTACACTTTCCCCAGTAATCATGGATTCATCAACAAAGCTTTCACCAGAAATAATAACCCCATCCACAGGAATCTTTTCACCTGGTCGTACGAAGACTACTTCTCCAATTTGTAATTCCTCTACTGGAACTTCTACTTCTTTTCCATTACGAATGACTGTCGCTACTTTTGGAGATAAAGCGACTAATGATTGAATCGCTTGAGAAGTTCTTCCTTTTGTTAAAGTTTCAAAATATTTTCCTAAGGTAATAAACGCTAAAATGACTGCTGCAGATTCTACATAAAGGTGCATCACATAATGATACTCTCCAGCAAAAATACGAATCGTACTCCATACACTATATAAAATGGCAGCACTCGTTCCCAATGCAACTAATGAATCCATGTTCGGATGCTTTCTAATCAATGCCTTAAATCCATTCACAAAATAACTACGACTCACCCATAAAACAGGAGTGACTAAAATCAATTGCGTTACAGAAAATACAATTGGATGTTCCATCGGCTGTAAAATTTGCGGAAGAGGAAGTCCAATCATTTCACCCATCGCAATATAAAGTAATACAATGGCAAACACACCTGATACCCATGCTCTGACTTTAAGTGATTGTAATTGTTTTTCTTTTTTCATCGCTGTTTTTTCTAACACATCTTCTTCATCATTTATCAATATAGCCTGATATCCAGCTAGAGAAACAGTTTCCATAATTTTTTGTACATCTGCTTCCTTTGGATTAAATTGCACCATCATTTTTTCAGTCGCTAAATTCACATTGGCTTCTTTAACACCTGGAAGATCTCGGACAACTTTTTCAACCGTACTGACACAACCCGCACATTGTAGTCCTTCTAATGCGAATTCTTCTTTCTTCATTACTAACAACTCCTTCTTACTATTATGCTAATTCAGCTTGATATCCTGCTTTTGATACAGCTTCTATAATTTTTTGTTCTTCTGCTTTATCTTGTAGAAATTCTACAGTCAGCTTTTTAGCTTCGAAATCAACACTTGCTTTTTCAACACCTTCAACAGCACTCACTGCATTTTCAACAGCTTTCGCACAACCTGAACATTTTAATCCTTCTACTTTAAATTCTTTTATCATTAAAAAAACCACCTTTCTTAAATTTACATTTGTAAACTTCATAAATTTATTATACCTCTTATTTTAAAAAAGTCAACACAAAAAAAAGAAGACTAAAAAGTCTTCCCTAGAAATGTTATTCTGCTAATTCAGGACTAACGTTAATTACTCGTCCTTCTTTTTTCCATTGACGGAATTCTGCTGCTGCTGTGAATAAAACATCTGTTGATGAATTTAAGGCAGTTTCACAAGAATCTTGTAATACCCCAATAATAAATCCAACCCCAACAACTTGCATCGCAATATCATTGGAAATTCCGAATAAACTACATGCAACAGGAATTAATAATAATGATCCACCTGTTACCCCAGAAGCACCACAAGCTGCAACTGTTGATAATACACTTAATACTAAGGCTGTTAAGAAGTCTACTTGAATTCCTAATGTATTAACGGCTGCTAATGATAATACTGTAATTGTAATTGCTGCACCCGCCATATTAATGGTTGCCCCTAAAGGAATCGATACTGAATAGCTATCTTCATCTAATCCTAAATCTCTACATAATTCCATATTTACTGGAATATTTGCTGCTGAACTACGAGTGAAGAACGCTGTAATTCCACTATCTTTTAAGCAACGGAATACTAATGGGAATGGGTTTTCCTTAATCATTACAAATACAATAATTGGATTAATCACTAATGCTACAAAGAACATACTTCCAAGTAATACCATAATTAAACTACCATAAGTTGCAAATACACCTACTCCATTTTCTGAAACAGTTGTATATACTAAGCCCATAATCCCAAACGGTGCAAAGCTAATCACTAGTTTAACAACATGACTTGTTGCATCTGCAATTTGTTGTAAAAATGATTTTGTACTTTCATCTGCTTTACGGAATGCAAAACCAAAAACAACTGCCCAAGATAAAATACCAATATAGTTACCGCTCATTAAAGCATTAACAGGATTATCTACTAATTTTAAAATTAATGTTTGTAATACAGAAGCAATCCCTTCTGGCGCTGCAATTTCAGATACTGTGTCAGTTAATGTTAATGTAATTGGAAATGCAAAACTAGCAATAACTCCAACTAATGCTGCTGCAAAAGTTCCGAATAAATATAAAATAACAATTGATTTCATATTTGTTTCGTGTCCTTCTTTATGTTGTGCTAAAGCACTTAACACAATAAAGAATACTAATAATGGTGCGATTGCTTTTAACGCACTTACAAATACTGTTCCGATAGTTCCTACCGCTGCTGCTTGAGGAACGAAAATTCCTAATAAAATACCGATAATCATACCAATGACGATTCGATTAATCAAACTTAATTGATTCCAAAAATTTAATGCTTGTTTCATCTTCTTGCCCCTATTCTCTTAATATAGCGACAATCATACACAAACAAACCCTATTCTGTCAATAAAAATCCACGAATTAGATACATTTGTCCTCTTTAAGAAAACACTTCTTTTTCACTGCTTTTGAGAGGAAGAAAACTCTCCCCTCCCTCTATTTACAAAATGATTTCTTCATCTAATAAAGATTTCAATCCTTCGGGAAGATGATGAGTGACCCAAAGAATGGTTAGATTTTCTTCTTGCAATAAAGACTGCATGATTTCTGTTCCAGTTTGAACATCTAAATTCGCTGTCACTTCATCTAATAATAACACTTGCGGATTTCGAACTAACGCTCTTGCTAGAGAAATGCGTTGTAATTGTCCTCCTGATAATGTTGACGAAGTATCTCCAATCATTGTATCTAAACCTTGCGGTAGTTGTTCCACGATGGATTTCAGCAATACCTTATCTAATACACTCCAAATTTTCTCATCCGATATTTCTTCTTGAAAAACAATGTTCTCACGAATACTTCCTTGGAAAATATGAGGATTTTGTTCCACATAAGTAATAGAATCGTACAGTTTTGAATAGGGAATCATATTTAATTCTTTTTGATATAAAGTTACATTTCCTTGGTATTCTTCGATTTTTCCACCTAAAATATTGAGCAGAGTGGATTTTCCTGTTCCACTTTCTCCCATAATGGCATATTTATGATTTTTGAATAAAGTTTTACTAAAAGGTTTCAACACGATAGCATCCCCATAAGCAAACTGAAGATTTTCTATGTTGTATAATACTTCTGCATCATCCAATGTTTCTACTGCATTCTCCTCTGCTCGTGCTGAAGGCGTTAATGTATGAATTTTTTCAAACAATGGTCTGGCACTAGTGACCATCGCTAATTCTTGGCTCATATTTCCAACGGCATTGAAAATAGTTCCTGCTAAACTTGTCGTTGCCAAAATAGCCCCTACAGTTACCATCCCCTTCGTCACTAAATATCCTGTAAATAAAAAGATGGAAATTTGACTAAGGACATTCCCAAAGCCACCTAAAACTGCTACTTTCGCAAAAGATTTACTATAATTTCTTCGAGTAAATCCCAATTGTTCAGAAGCTTGATGAATTTTTTCTTTAAAATATTTCCATTGTTGAAACACAAAAATCGTATCGTACGCTAATAATACATCAGAAATAATTTGATTAAATCGTTCATTTTCCTTGGTTTTATGCACGGTTTTCTTAGATAGTTCTTTAGCATAAACCTTCGGCAATAGAAGCAAAATACCAATTTCAATAATCACAAAAATGACTAAACTCCAATGAATACTCCATAACCCAATCGTTGAAAACACGATTCCTAAAATTCCCCTTAACAAGGAAAAACTTGGATTGACTGCCATTTCTTGAATTTGATCCATATCACTTGTAAACCAAGCAATATAATCATGATTCTTCTTTTGATGAAAATGACCATAAGATGTATTAGAAATAGCTTCACTCACTTCATCTCTCCAAATCGTTGCAATTTTTTGCTTTACAAAAGATCGATAACGAAGATCCATATACGTTACTACAAGAAAAACAGTATATACCGCTACTAATAATAATGCTCCCATTCTGAATTGATGAAAATCCAAATCCACCAGAGAATTTAATAAATCTGCATGGATAAAGCTTGTCCATAACTCTAATCCCTCTAAGCTACAAAAGATGATGAAAATGGTTATGAGTTGTAATGTTAACTTTCGAATCATGTCATACTCCCCTTAAAAAAACGAATGTTTACTTACAGTATACTTTCCCAATAAACACTTTGAAAAAAATCATCCTATAGTTGGATTTATTCTATTTCACACAAAACACACTCTAAATATTCTTGATATTGAGAAGCCTTTTTCACTTCCTTTAAATTTTTAAAAATATCAATCATCTTCAAACACTCTTGTTCCCCTTTTTCTACATAACCTTGATAAATATGAAGAATCCCTTGCAAATAGTTGAAACGAATTTTCTCATAATAAAATTCTTCATCTTGTAATACCTCTATTAAGTACTTTTCTACTCGGCTAGCTTCAGATGAATTCGCTTCAATATCTTCTAAAAAAATATTTAACAAAATACGACATAACATTCGTTTATGCATCGTATCCTGTTTTCCTAAGCGGGCCTTTCTAAAGATAGAATCTATATATAAATGTGTTTCTTTAGTGGATAAACAAAAAACAATATTCCCAAATAACTCCCATTCATAATCTCCCCACTCTTCTACTTCAAATAAATAAGATTGAATCACTCGTTTTTGTTTCACGTCAATATTTTTACCTTGTAAATACTGTATATGAGCTTCCACTAAAATTTGATTATGAAGATGTCGTCTATTTCTATCAGCTTGAAACAATTGTTTTTCTTCCGCTTTTAAATTTTCCAATAAATAAACGTCTTTTTGACTTTTAAAAGTGTCTAATTTTTGTAGAAATTCCTTTTGAGAATGTTTTGAAGTCGCTAATTGTTCGAATTCATCTAAGGAGACATTTAACCGTTCCAACAAATTCAAAAAAATTTCACTCGTTATTTTACTTTCTCCTCTTTCAAACTTCGATAAAAAGTTTTTACTTAAAATACCTTCCGCTAACTCTTTTTGAGTTAAATGTTTTTCTTTTCTAATTTTTTTAATAAATTCTCCATGTCCCATAACTTCTCCCCCAAGTCATCCTATAAGATTACTTTTTACACAATAATTTAGTTTTTATTATAATCATTTTTAAAAAGGAGTAAAGAATATGACAGAAAAAATCATTGAGAATTCACCAAAAAATCCAAAACCACGCCCAAACTTATCAGAAATTATCCAATCACTAAAATAAAAACTATCGAGCCTATTGACCCGATAGTTTCTTTTAGTTTAAATCTATAGTTTCATATATTTTGTAGAACGACCATTTCCTACTTGTTGTATCTTTTCTGAATCTTGTAATTCTTTTAGAGCTCGTTCAATTGTTCTTTGTGAAATATCTGGGCAAAGAATCATAATATCCTTTTTAGAAAGTGGCGATAATGATTTTTGAATTACTGTTAATACTCTTTCAGGAGATGTTAATTGTTTTTCTCCTATTAATCTAAATCTGTCATCACATTCTTTATATGCTTTCAAGATAATACCTAGCATATATTTGATAAATGGTAATTCATCGTTTTCTCCAGTATGCCATTTTTCACTTGAATGTTGTAATTCTTCATAATAAGACTCTTTTGTTTCCTCAATCAGCATTTCTATACTAATATACCGCCCTACAAAATATCCAAATTTATAGAGTAATAATAATGTTAAAATTCTACTCATTCTTCCATTTCCATCATCAAACGGATGAATACATAGGAAATCATGAATGAGCGCTGGAATTAAAATAAGTGGAGGAACATTTTCCTTTATCGCTTCGTTATAAGCCACCACCATTTCATCAACATACATTTCTGTTTCAAAACTACTAACTGATTGAAATCGAACTTTTTGATTTCCAAAAGCATCTACTTCTATAATACTATTATCTAATTTCTTAAACTTCCCGTTATGATTCACGAAAGAATAAGAATACAACTGATTATGCAGTGTTAAAATATCATTTTTATTAAACTCGATATAATCATAATTTTCATGAATCAGATCAAGCACATGCCTATATCCTGCAATTTCTTCTTCATTTCTATTTTGAGGCTCTGCCTTTTGATTCATCAATTCCTTCAGTCTTGCATCATTTGTATAAATCCCTTCAATCGCATTAGAAGATTTTGTACTTTGAATTTTAGCAACATCCACCATTTTTTCCAGTACATCCGGATAGTTTTCTACATAAAGCTCTTGTTTCCCTTTATATTCATGAATTTTAGCAATATGATGATAAATATTTACAGGTATAGATAGTTCCATCAGTTTTAAATAATTAAATTGTCTCAAAATATCACCTCCATCTTTTTCTACGCCATTATATCATATTTGGCGTAGAAAAACTATAAATGGCGAGATTAATCTACGCCATTTTTGACGTTTTGGCGTATAAAAATTGAAACTGGCGAGATTAGCGTCTATCAAATACAAAAAACTACCGAGCCCGTTGACCCGATAGTTACGATATATTATTCTTCTGTTTCTTCTTCGTTTTCTTCTTGTTCGTACGCTTCTACTTCTTCTGGAGTTAGTAAGTGAACATGAATACGACGAATTCTTCCATTTTCTACTAATGTTGGTTTTAATAAGACATTTTCTTGACGAACTTCTACCACTTCGTCGTCTTCTGGGAAATATCCTAAGTCTTCTAAAATAATTCCCGCCATTGTGTCCACTTCATCTGAATCAATCGTTGTTTGGAAAATTTGATTGAATTTTTCTAATGTCATTCCCGCATCAATTAAGAAATTCTTCTCATCAATTTCACGGTAACTCATTTCTTCCACATCATACTCATCTTCAATTTCACCGACAATTTCTTCGATTAAGTCTTCCAATGTCACGACACCTTCGACTCCACCGTATTCATCTTTTAAAATCGCCATATGTTGACGTGTTTTTCTAAATTCGACTAATAAATCATCTACGAAAATCGTTGACGGAACAAATAATGGCTGATGCGCTAAATCCATTAATTGGATTTGATCGAAGCCTTGTTCTTTTGCCGCTCTTAAAACGTCTTTAGAGTGTAAAACTCCAATGACATTATCTTTATCTTCTTCATAAATTGGGAAACGTGAATAAGAACTACTTAAAATGATTTCAATATTTTCTGCTAAATCATCTTCCACATCAAGCATTAATGTGTCTGTTCTTGGCACCATCACTTCTCTAGCTAGTTTTGAATCAAGAGATAAAACTCCTTGAAGCATTGTAAATTCTTCTTTATCAATTGCTCCATCATTACGACTATTCGTTAAAAGAAAATTCATTTCACTACGCGTTAATTTTTCTTGTTCATTATTAAATTCAATAGGTGTCATTCCTTTTAATAAGCCAGTTGAAACGGTTAAAATCCATACAAATGGTTTGGAAACTTTTTTAACAAATAAAATAATTCCTGCCGTATGTAAGGCAATCGGTTCCGCCAATTGTAAGGCAACTTGTTTTGGATACAATTCCCCAAACACTAATGTTAAATAAGATAAGATTACAGTCACAATCAAAATTGCTAATGTTTCTGCACCCGGTACATTCTCCAATAATGGTTGAATACGTGAAGCAAAACTTGTTGCTGCAGAAGCACTTGAGAAGAATCCGGCTAACGTAATCGCTACTTGAATTGTTGCTAAAAATTCATCCGAATTTTCTAATAAACGCATTACTCGTTGCGCCTTCTTATCTCCTTCACTCGCTTTTTGACTCATCTTTCCTTGATTGATCGATACAAAGGCAATCTCCGCTGCTGCAAAAAATGCATTTATCGCAGTTAATAGTACAATAATTAAAATCTGGATTCCCAGCGAACTCCCATCAGAATCTGCTGTCATCATTCAGTTATCCCCTTTACTTTGTTAATTTTTTAAAAATATACAAATATCATACTCACTTTTGTGTGAAAATGCAAGATATGTCCATTATATAGAGATTTTTGCCCCCTATTTTAATAAATTTCTCGTTACTTTTTAATCAAAAAGTGGTATTATCAATAATGAAAACGTGTCTATATTTTACAAAACACGAAAATTGATTTCAAGAAAGGGGCATGTCTATGCTATTAAAATCACTTGTTATTCCTAAAAAGAGTTTAACGGTTGTTAAAGAATCTTGTACTCTTGAAGAAGCGATTGTTATTTTAGAAAACTCTGGATATCGTTGCGTTCCAGTTTTAGATGAAACAGAAACTTTCTTCCGTGGAAATATTTATAAAATGCACATCTATCGTCATAAAGCAAATGGGGGCGATATGAGCTTACCGGTTACTCATTTAATTAAAAACACTACGAAATTTATCAATATTACAAGTTCGTTCTTCAAAGTGTTCTTTACAATTAAAGAATTACCTTATATTGCTGTATTAGATGATTCTCAACGTTTTTATGGTATTTTAACGCATAGTAGTTTATTAAATATGCTTCAAGAATCTTGGAGTGTGAATAATGGTTCTTATGTTTTAACGATTATTTCTGGTGGGGAAAAGGGATCGTTAGCTCAAATTTCTAAAATTATTAATCAATATGCTTCTATTGCCAATGTGATGACATTAGATACTGAAAAAGATCGTTCGCTTCGTCGTCTGTTAATTACGCTTCCAGCGGGAGTTCCAAACGAAACATTGAATCAAATTATTTCAGCGCTAGAGAAAAAAGACTTCTCAATTGCTGAAGTGGAAGATTTGAATGACTACTAAACCTCGAAACAAAAATAAAAACAGAAAAAGTCTACGCTTTAGTAGCTAGGGACGCCAGCAGCTTCGCTTTGCGAATCTCATGGCTAAAAATTGAGCCTAAGGTCTCAATTTTTCCCGTACTATAAGCCCTTGTGGCTTATAGTACCAAAGCTACAGCGCTCCGATTTTTTCTGTTTTTATTTTTTTGTCCCTTTACTCTTTTCATCCGTAATAAAATTTTCTTCTGTTAATCTTAGTAATTTTTATATACAATAATCCATGAAAGAAATCCTCCTTTGATTGGTTTTGGTCGACTTAATCATAATCTGGATTTCTCTTTTTTGCATATAAAAAATCCTGTCGGTGATTTCTCACCAACAGGATTTGTCAAATAACCTAAAAATTAGAGTTAACTAATTATCCTTTGAGGTGTTTCTATTACGTTTTTATTTCGAGAACTAAACGAATTATAATAATAAATTTGGAGTATAGATATTATTCACTTCGTAATGATTCAACTGGATCTTTCTTCGCGGCGATACGTGAAGGGATAAGACCAGCTAACATGGTAAGGATAATTGAGATACCGATAAGGATAAGTGCTGCAGACAACGGTAATTGTGCCACATTCTTAACTTTTGCTATTTTCTCAACAATCGCATTAATTGGGAAAACAGCAAGTACTGTAATTCCGATACCGAGTAGCCCGGAAATAAATCCTTCGATGACGGTTTCGGCCGTGAAGATGCGACGGATGTCTTTCTTCGAAGCCCCCATTGCACGTAGAATTCCAATTTCTTTTGTACGTTCGAGAACCGAGATGTACGTGATAATCGCAATCATAATCGATGATACAATAAGCGAGATAGCCACGAAGCCAACAAGTACGGTTGTAATCACACCCACCATTGTCGTAATCGAAGACATGATGGTTTGAATATCGTCGGAGTAGGCGAGCACTTTGTCGTCTTCGCCGGCGTCTTTTTTCGCCGTGTTATAGGCGTTGATGAAGTCCTTTAACTCTTGTTTTTGTTGGAACGAAGATGTGTAGAACTCGATAGCAGCCGGTTTGGATTTGTCGATAACACCCAATTTCGCTAAGTTTTCCTCGTAAGTAGCAGCTGAGTTTTCGTTGTATTGTTGGATATATTGCGCTTGTTGTTCAGGCGTCAATTTTACCAACTGGATTTTTTCTTCTTCGGTTAAATTAGCTGAATTGAATGGTTTTGGATCTTTGGCAAATTCTTTTCCAGTAAATACATTGATGTTTGGGTTGACTTCTTGCTCTTTTACGATGTCACTATTTTGAATTTGCTCAGAAGTATAATCGATAAGAGCGCTTGTATAAGCCACAACACCAGAAGGAGTGTTCACACCAGAACTGGTGCCTTCTTTTTGACGAAGAACGCCGACAATTGTAAGATTGAGCCCATTCTCGATTTGCGTCTTCATATAGGCTTCGTCGTTAATTTTATTCATCCATTGGTTATTTTCTTTGGCGAATCTGTTCGTGTTCACAACGGCTTTGAATGTTTTTCCGATGAAATCACTATATTGATATATTTGTGATTTAAGTTCATCGAGTTTCTTCACATCGTTTAATTCGCTAGGGTCTTTAATGCGTAAGCTATAAAGGAGCAAGTCGCTAATTTGATTATCTTCATCCACTATAAGGACGATTTCAGATTTATCATTTGGAAGTCGACCTTCTAGCACGTCATATTGCGTATTAAGCATCTCCTCGTCGCTTGAAAGTTGGCTCCAGTAGTCAATATTTTGCAAGTAACCTTTAATCGTTTGGTTCGACGTGTCGATTTCTTCCGATAAGTTTGACGGAAGAATGCTCTTTGGACCGCTCGATGTATCACTAGCGTAAATGTACGGTTGTAAATTGTATTGGTAACGAATGTCTTTGGTATGGGTTGCGACTTCGGATGCGTGTTCATCCAAGTAAGTCTTGAAAGGCGCGAGGTCGTTTTTCCCAATTTGTTTTTTCAATAAATTCGTCAACACCGTATTGACTCCGAGTTCGTTATTGTCTTTATAAGGTTTATCACTCAAATCCGGAGAGGTTGCAAGCAAATTACTGTGGTTCTGTTCTCTAATCGTCAGAGGAAGAGAAACGAGGGTGTCTTCTTGCACTTTCTTCACGTAGTTGCTCACACCGTTCGAAAGGGCCAGAATAAGGGCAATCCCGATAATCCCAATAGAACCGGCAAAGGCAGTCAGGAAGGTACGGCCCTTCTTCGTCAATAGGTTATTAAACGAGAGAGCTAGAGCTGTCATAAAGCTCATCTTCGTCTTCATGAACTGAATATCGCCTTGTTTGGTTTCTTCGGTTGATTCGTATGGATTCGAGTCGCTTAAGATGTTTCCATCTAATACTTGTACGATACGAGTAGAGTACGCCTGTGCCAACTCTGGGTTATGCGTCACCATGATAACGAGACGTTCCTTGGCGATGTCTTTTAACAACTCCATGATTTGAAGTGAAGTCTCAGAATCAAGCGCTCCAGTCGGTTCATCGGCTAAAACGACTTTTGGATTATTGACAAGGGCACGTGCAATCGCGATTCGTTGCATTTGTCCCCCAGACATTTGGTTTGGTTTCTTATATAAATGATCTTTCAATCCAACTCGTTCTAGCGCTTCGATGGCACATTTCTTACGTTCTGCTTTAGAAACACCAGAGAGCGTCATCGCAATCTCGACGTTTGAGAGTGCCGTTTGGTGGCCGATAAGATTATAGGATTGGAAGACGAAACCAATTGTGTGGTTTCTGTAGCTATCCCAATCTCGGTCTTTAAATTGTTTTGTTGATTTTCCTTGGATAAGTAAATCACCCGATGTGTATTGGTCGAGTCCGCCGATAATATTTAATAGGGTGGTTTTCCCTGAACCCGATTGTCCGAGAATTGAGACGAACTCATTTTCACGGAAACGGATCGAGATATCTTTCAACGCGTGAAATTCTTGATTTCCAGTTTTATATATTTTTGAAATATGTTGTAACTGTAACATTGTCTAACTTCCTTTTAGTTTTTTATTAAGTCTAATAACATAATTTTTCTTCGTAACGATAGAGAATATTGCCTAAAATTATTACCTAGAAAAGTCATTCATCATTTATTTGCTAATTTTATATGAATACACTATAGTAATCCCAATCGTTAGCAATAAAACGCTACTTACAAGAATCATTGCTAATTGATTCGCCACAAATAATGAAATTAAAATAAAGATAATTCCACAAATCATACTCGCAAATCCGAAGAATCGTTGTGTTTTACGAAAAGCTTCATCATTATTCATAATCCAAGGCACACGGAATCCAAAGTGCTTGTTCGTTTCTTTAATTTTAGGACTAACATTTCCAACGAATATCATAAATAACCCTATAAGAAATGCCATCAAACGTCCCATTTGGGATACCATACTATACCCTGTTAAAATTAAGAAAAATTGGAAAAAGGCGATAGCGTTAAACAATAGTAATGTTACTCTGAAAATATAACGGCTAATTTCCTTGTTATGACTTCCGACTAATTCTTTATAATCAATCCATTTGATCAAGCCAGATAATAATAAAATGAAAATTGGTAATATTAGAATCGTCCAACGGGAAGCTGTTGCGACAATATTGCCTTCTAAGTCAAAACGAGAAACGATTGTCTCAGGTGCATACCAAACAACGCATAAAGCAAGTAATATAGGTAAAAAAGTCAAAATGACATCTAATAAATAAATTTTTCTTTGTTCAACTAACATATTATTTTCCTCCAATAATTGAATTCATCCAAACAATTGCCTCTTCTAAAACTGTTAAATTTAATTCATAATAAATAAAGTTTTTTTCCTTTATTTCATAAATTAAATTCGCCTGTTTTAACTTTTTTAAATGATACGACAATGCTTGCGGTGTGATTTGTAAGCTCTGTGCTAAGTCTCCAGTATTCATTCCTCCCTGTCGTAAAATTTCTAAAATCTTCCGACGGTTTTCATCCGATAATGCAGACAAAATATCATTTACAGACATATGATCATCTCTTTCTATTTAAAATTTTCTTTAAATAGATAATACTCCTTGTGAAATCAAAATGCAAGAATTATTTAAAAATATTTTTAAATAGATGTTTAAATTTTTTACAATAAAAAACGCCGGTATTTTTGAAGTGAATAAAAATGAAAATACTAATAGCCGTAGCATTGGAGAGATTCGCTTCGCGAAGCTGCTTGCGTCCATTGCTACAGCTATTCCAGTCTTTTTTCATTTTCAATCAACAGACTTCAAGGCCTCTAACATATCAACCTTTTTCAGCATATGGTTCACTAATATTCCTAGCACTGCTAAAATCAATAAGATAAAAATACACGGCCAAATATAAACATCCAACCCCACTTGCGGATTGAACCGCACAAACGCAGGCGCCACCGCTTCAATAATCACTCGATGTAATACCTTCCCCAACAATAGCCCCACAACAATACCAATCAAAGAAAGAACCATCGTTTCACGATAAATGTACAATGTCACCTCTCGATTCAAAAAGCCTAACACCTTAATCGTCGACAATTCCCGAATTCGCTCTGCCACATTAATCGTTGTTAAATTATATAAAATGACAATAGCTAACAGAACTGACACAATCGTTAATAAGATCATCACTCGACTCAATGAACCAACAATCGTTTCAATCCGATGAATCATGGAAGTATTTTGAACAACTGCCTTCACTCCATCTTGAGCTAATAATTGAGCAGACATCTTACGTACACTATCCGCATCTTTTTCTTTAAAACTAACAAAGCTTGCGTTTTTTGTTGGAGTTTCTTGAGCCAGTGTTTCATAAACCGTTGGCGACATAATCATAAAGTGCCCTGCATACATTTCAATAATGCCTGAGACAACCATCTCTTTCGTCACACCGTCTTTAATTGGTAAACGAACCGTTTCACCTTCATGAACATTCAATAACTGAGCTAATTTTTCCGATAAGAACACTCCATCGTTCGTAAGAGATTTCTGTCGCTTTGTTTTCGCATCATACAAGTGTATATAACGACTTAACTCTGCCTCTTCTCCTACTAATATGGTTAGGGATTGCTCCTCATGTACTCCAGCAATTTTAGTAGCAATCGTTTCACTATGTACATCACTATAATGCTCAATTTCTTTTGTAGATAATAACTGGCTCAACGCTTCTTGCTCTTTTCCCGTCATCACCGCTTCTTTGATAACAATGGCATCATACGTAATAATTTCTCCAAATTGGCGATGTGAAATACCTGATAAAGAAGATAAAATTCCTCTTCCGGCAAATAATAAAGCCACCGAACCAGCTACCCCAAATATTGTCATCAACATTCGTTGTTTATAACGGAAAATATTTCGTGCTGTTACCTTTTGAGTAAAACTGAATCTCTTCCAAATAAATGGTACATATTCCAACCAAATTTTAGAACCTACACTTGGAGCTTTTGGTAATAGTAAACTTGCTGAACTTTCTTTTAATTCTCGATACGCAATCCATACAGGTGGAATAACACTACAACCAATCGAACATAGTAGCGCTACTAAAGTAATCTGGAAATTAAATAGTAGAGAAATCGAAGGAAGGATTGTTTCTTTTAATAAAGTAACCCCTAATATACTTGGTAAAAAGTAAGTCCCTAATCCGATTCCTATGATCGTTCCAATCATTCCCGCACTAAATCCATAAAAAGCAAATTTCTTCATCACATCAAATGTGCTATAACCTAGCGCTTTTAAAATACCGGCATTCATTCGTTCTTCATTGACAAAACGAGTCATCGTTGTCACTGTCACAAGTGCTGCCACAGCATATAATACAACCGGGAATAAATTCGCTACAGCAATAATCCCTTCTGCAGTAGACTTCATATTTAAATAGCCTTCACTCCCTAGCATAGTCGAGCGAGTATAAACAGAATAACGAGGTTTTGTTAGTTTAGAAGCTTTGACTTTTGCATCTTCTAAATCTGTCTCAGCTTGGCTAATTTTTTCTTCAGCTTTTTCTTTTTCATCTGTATATTGGTTTTGTTTTTCTTCAATTTCTTGTTTTGCTTTCGCTACAGCTTCCTCACCAGCAGAAATTTTTCTCTTTCCTTCTGCTAAAGCTCTTTGCCCAACATCTAGCGTATTTTGTTTAGACTGAATGATTGCTAAGCCTTCTTGGTATTGTTTCAAGCCTTCTTGATAACTAGCCCAACCATTCTCGTATTGCGTTAATCCTTGTTCATAAGTGGTAGTTCCCGCATCCAATTCTTGTTTTTGTTGAAGAATTTTTTCTTGCATAGCAGATAATGCTGTTTGAGGAAGCCCTCTTTCTTTTTGAGATTCTAATTGCTTTTCTGCTTCTGCTAATTTCTTTTTCCCTTCTTGTAAGGCGCTATTTTGTTTATTCAACGTTTGTTTGGAAGTTTCTAACTGCACTCGATTAGATTCAAGTAATTCATACTGTTTTTGTAATTTTTGTTTTGCTTGTTGAATTTCTTGATTTCCTCTATTGAGAGATGCCTGATTTTGAGCGAGTTCTTTTTGACTTTGAACTAATTTACCTTCTTGATTTGCTAATTGTTGTTGCCCATCTTCGAGCTTCGTTTTTCCCTCTTCTAGTTGATTTTTAGCTTGAGAAATTTGTTCTTCTCCATCTTGAATTTTTCCATCTGCTTCCTCTTTTAAATCATTCAGCCTTACGGTTCCATTATCGGATAATTTTTCTTCGATAGATTGTTGAATCCAAACCACTTCATCTAAGTATTCCCTACTAAATGTTTTCAAACTACGTAAGTTCGGGTAACGTAAACGAGCTATCGTATAAACAGAGCTATCAAAACTTTCTTGTGGAACAATGGCAAATCCTGATAAGTCCCCACTTCCTGCAGTCGAGACTCCTTTACTATTTTTCGATAAAATTTCACTCGAATGAGCAAATCCGGTGATTTTAAACTCATGCTGTTTTAATAATGACGGAGACTTCACTTCATTTAAATTGATGAGATCCCCGATTTGATAACGATTGGATAACTGTTCATCTAATACGACTTCATCCAGATGACTTGGATAAGCTCCACTCACTAATTCTACTTCCGATTGCTGATTAGTCTTAGAAAATACTCGAATCGCTTTCGGACTGTCTGCTATCACGGTATCTACAAAATATCCAAATTCAACTTCAGCATTTTCTTCTTGTAATTCTTCTTGATCTTTTGGACTTAGTCCATAATCTGCCAATACAAAAATATCCGCTGTATGATATTTTTCCAAATATTGATGAACCGTCTCTTGAATATCCGGACCCGAAACTTTTAATCCCACTAATGCAAATGAACCGAGCATCATTAAACATAAGATAGATAAAAATCTTCCCTTCGATTCCTTCAATGAAGAAAGAATCGCTTTATTCAATATTTTCTTTTTCACGATTCTTCTCCTCTCAATATTCCAATTCCTCAATCGCTTGCGGAGAATCATTCAGTACAATACTTTTCACCCTAGCATCATGCATATGAATTACACGATTCGCTAATGGTGCTAATGCCGTATTATGGGTAACGATAATAACAGTCGCTCCATAATCTCTTGACATTTCTTGTAAAATCTTCAATACTTGCTTGCCTGTTTGGTAATCTAATGCCCCTGTTGGCTCATCACAAAGTAAAATCTTCGGCTTTTTCGCAATTGCTCTAGCAATCGATACCCTTTGTTGTTCTCCCCCCGATAATTGTGCAGGAAAATTATGAAGACGATGTCCTAATCCTACTGCTTTTAATGCTTCTTCTGCATCCCAAGCATCTTTCACAATTTCAGCAGCTAATTCTACATTTTCTTTTGCTGTTAAATTTGGCACTAAATTATAAAATTGAAAAACAAATCCTACATCATCCCTACGATAATACGTTAATTGCGTTTCATCAAAGTTTGAAATATTCACACCATCAATCCATACTTCTCCCTCATCATTTGTATCCATTCCCCCTAAAATATTTAAGACGGTGGATTTTCCTGCTCCAGATGCTCCAAGAATTATAACGAATTCACCTTTTTCAATATCGAAATTCACATCATGATTCGCAATTATTTCAGTTTCTCCCTCTTGATATCGTTTAAAACTATTTTTTACTTGTATATATGTCATCACTTTTCCCTCTACTTATTAAATGAACAACGTGTTGATTATTGTTTAAATTTACTATATAATAGCGCTACAGAAATTTCAATGCGCAATTAGAAGTCGTGTGTTGATTTAAGAAGGATGAGACAATGGAAGTTCAAAAACGACAAACTCAAACAAAAGAAATTTTAAAAACAGCCTTAATTCAACTTCTTCAAGAAAAAGATTTTGAAGCTATTACAGTTAGTGACATTTCTCGCACTGCAGGCGTGAATCGTGGAACTTTTTATTTACATTATGTGGATAAATTCGATATGATGAATCAGTTAGAAAAAGAAATTTTGCATCATATTCTAACACTTTTACATCAGTATCCTATTACTCAAAAACAAGAAGCCTATCCTGCAGTCGTTCAAATTTTCGAATATTTAAAAGAAGAATTTGAATTTATACACGCAGTCGCTACAAGCCGTTTCACGTATACGAACCAACTCGTTCGAAAGTTTTTAATCGAACTAATGGAAAAAATGGATTCGATTAAACAAAATTTAAAACAAGAACTACCAATGCCAGAGGACTATGCTAGAGAAGTATTCATTTATAGCAATAGCGCCATTATTTTCCACTGGATTTTAAAAGGGGGAGTGGAATCCCCTGAAGAAATTACTAAAATATTTCTTGGAATGTGCCAAGAATAAAGGAGACAAGCATGAAAAAAGAAATTATGAAAGACCCATTTTTCTTATCACAAAAAGCAATCCCTGCTAATCCTATTACGGATAAACAAGTCATTGTCGACTTACAAGATACTTTACGTGCCAATCGTGACCGTTGTGTCGGCTTGGCTGCGAATATGATTGGAAGTCATAAAGCCATTATTATTGTTGCCGCTGGACCATTTGATATCGTAATGGTCAATCCAGTCATTACTAAAAAATCTCAACCATACCAAACGGAAGAAGGTTGTCTCTCTCATACAGGAATGAAAAGCACTACTCGCTATCAAAAAATCGAAGTTCGCTATCAAGATGCTACTGGTAAAACTCACACAGGAACCTTTACAGAGTTTACTGCTCAAGTGATTCAACATGAGATAGATCACTTACAAGGAATTTTAATTTAATTATCGAATTCAAACATAAAACGAGCATCTCCCAAATTGGAAATGCTCGTTTTTCTATTCTTACTTTCTATTAACGGACTACCGAACTTGCCATTCTTGCAACGGTATGTCTCATACCTCGAATCGCAACGGACAAAGCAAAGATGTTATTTACATCGGCTAAACCACCATAACCCGCATCTCCAATATGTTGAATATCGACTCCACAAATTTTATTGCGAATAGCGATTTGTTCAATGACTTCCTTAGAAGAACCTTCTTGACTAGTTCCAATGGCAGATAACACAAGTGTTTCATGTTCATGAGCAAATTGGACAATATCAATCAATGCTTCTTCTGTGAATCCAGGAACTGTTCCTACTGCTGGAACCAATAAAATATCCGCTCCCGCTTCAATCAGTTCCTTTGCAATTTCTCGATTCATTACGGGTTCTTTTGAGCCTGCTCCATGCATTTTTCCAGCAATAATGACTCCTGTAAAATATTTTTTCACTTTTTGAATGGCTTGGGCAATTGCTTGATTTGTCACTCCTGTACCAGGATTCCCTGTTAAACAAATAAAGTCTAATCCTAACGCTTCTGCGGATTTCAATGTTTCTTTCGAGCAAATTCTTCCTGCTGGAATGACTAGTCGAGTTTCCAACATTTCTGCCTCTAAATCGACTGGTTCTAAGTTAGCACCAACAGGACGTCCGCATAATTCTTTTAATCGTTCAATTGGATTTGCGCTACCTTCTACCCCGTATAATTTTGGATTTAAACAATCAAATCCATTTAAAAGCATTAAGTCTCCCCCAAATGCACTGGCGATTTCCGCATGTGTTAACTCCGGAATAATTGGACGATGACGAATGGCCATTTCACAACATACCGTTCTACCCTCACCTGCCTGAATGGCTAGTTTTAATTCTTCTGCAGAAAATTTTCTAAAATCACTTGCCACACAGTTTAAAATTCTTTTTCCCATTGTAAAGTCCCCTTTATTTTAAAATAGTAACTGCTTCTTTCATACTTTCTAAATGACACAAATCATAGTCTCCGCTATCAGAATAGCGATAAGAAACTTCTCCATTCGTTGTCGTTGGATCCACTACCCAAGATTTAAAACTTCCATGAAGTTGTTCTAATCCTGTTTTTTCTAGAATTTCTGTTAGATTGGCAAGAGAAACGCCACATCCCCCTAAAAATTCGATTTGTTTTCCATATTGTTTTTGCCACTTAGCTAAATTCTCCAAGCCAGACATAATATTTTTTCCTTGCCCACTTGTTAAAATACGAGTGCATCCTAATTCGATTAATCTTTCTAGTGTTTCTTCCGGATTTTTCACACAATCAAAGGCACGGTGAACGACACTATCAGCACCGTATTCTTTACATAGCTCAATCATTTTCTTTGTTGCATCCCAATCCATGTTCCCTTCTGGAGTTAAGAAACCAAAAGCTAATCCTTTTGCGCCTGCTTCTAAGAAAATTTTCGCATCTTCAAACATCACTTCTTTTTCCAATTCGTTATAACAAAAACCGGCTCCTCTTGGTCGAACCATACAAATAATAGGAATATCGATTTTTTTAACAGCTTGAGTTAAAACAGCTAATGATGGGCTTAATCCTCCTAAATGTAACGCGCTATTTAATTCGATTCGATTGGCTCCTGCAGCTTGAGCATTGATACAGTCCTCAATACCTCCTGCACAAATTTCTAAAGTTGTCATCCTTTCCCTCCTTCTAATGATGTTGTTATGAAACTTAATTCATACAATGCTAATCCATAAATAATAGTATTCACTTTTAAATCTTCGATTCCTATCCACTCATTTGGAAGATGAGCGATATCTCTTTGCCCTGGAAAACTTGGTCCATATGCAATTATATTTGGAATTATTTTGGCATAAGTTCCACCCGTTGTTGTAACAGGCGTTGCATTGCCATCGACGACTTCTTGATAGACTTTTTGTAAAGTTTGCACATACTTTGAATCTTTATCATACAAAACTGGCTTCCAGGAACTAATTTCTTCTAAACGACTTCCTTCTGGAATATGTTTTCGAATATCCGATAATAATTGTTCTTTGGTCACAGAAGCTGGATAACTCATCGTCCACTCCACAAAATGTCTTTCTTCCTCTATTCCAACTGTATATCCTCTTAATTGCATCATCCCAAAGTCTTCATCGGAATAGTTAATTCCTAATTCCACTCCTTGATGAGTTGTATGAAGTAAGTACTGATTGGTAAAATCATATAATGCTGAAATCTGTTCTAAAGAAGTACTCAATCGAACTTTCAATCGTCCTCTTTCTCCATAAACAACTGGCCATTTACAGTCTGGAGTCCATCCAAAAGTAGGGGGCTGTTCTTTTGTTAAATAATGTTTTACACAGCCAAATCCCGTTTCCTCATTTGTTCCAAATACAATTCGAATCGGACTGTCAAATTGAATTCCCTTTTCCTTCAATACATATAAGGCAAATAAATTCGACAAAATCGGTCCTTTATTATCTAACACGCCACGTCCAAAAATTTTCCCATCTCGCTTCGTTGCTTTTAACGCAGGACTTTCCCAGCCTGCTCCTAAAGGCATGACATCTACATGTCCAAAAATACCATAATATTCCCCATCTTCTCGAGTATCTCCATATTGTGCATAGCCAATTTTATTGTCTAAATTTTTCGTTTCAAATCCTAATTCTTCAGCGAGTGCTAACACTTCTAATAAAGCTTGTTTGGGGCCTTGTCCATAAGGAGCTTCTGGCAATGATTCTCCCCGAACACTTTCAATGGCGACTAATCGCTCGATAGCTTTGTGCAATTCAGGTTGAATGTTTTCCAACGCTTTGACTAAATCCTCTCTTATTCCCATTTATTTCACCTCGAGTGGTTTCATCCGTTCTCTTAAATACTCATCCAACCATTCTTGAGTGGCTTTTTCATGAATCATTGTGCCATCTTCTTGTGGATGTACTCGGTAAACCGTTAAGGATTCTTTTTCAGTTGCTACTACAAAAGAGAAATTGGTAATATTGGTAGCTGCTCCCCATTCTCCTTTGTGATTCATCGCTACAACTGATAAATCCCCAGCATTTCCTCTTCGTTGGATTAATTTTTGAGATAAATTCTTCACTGCTATTTCACACGCTTGTTGAGGATGCATTCCTTGTTCCATTAATCGAACAATTTCATAGGAAATAATTCCCTTCATCAAATCTTCCCCTAAACCTGTAGCAGTTGCTCCACCAACTGTGCTATCCACATATAAGCCAGAACCAATAAATGGAGAATCTCCTACACGTCCTCTTTTTTTCATAAACAGTCCACTTGTCGAAGTGCCGGCAACCATTTTCCCGGTTGTATCTAAGCTAACCATTCCAACGGTATCATGACCTGCATAAGGGACTAAAGATTCCGTTTGTAAATCTTTAACACGATTATGATAATGAATTTTCGCGCGATCGGTTAACATATTTTTCTGTTCAAACCCCTGCTTTTGTGCATAAGCTTGAGCACCGATTCCAACTAATACATTATTCACCGATTGTAAGCTCAATTGACGAGCCACTGAAATGGGATTCGCCACATCTTGAATGGCACATACCGCCCCAAAATCAAGAGTTGTTCCATCCATATAGGCTGCATCTAATTCCACTTCCATCACTTCATTAGGAAGCCCCCCATAACCGACTGATTTATAATAGGGAAAATCTTCAACTGCTTTAATCGCTACTTCAATCGCATCTCCAGAAGATGCCTGTTGTTCTAATGACTGCACAGCCTCTTGAACTCCTTCTAGCGCCATTCTCCAAGTGGCAATCATTCCCCACATAGTCACTCCTCCATTCCGTATTGATAATTGTATTCTAATATTTGATGGTATTTTTCCATCGTTAAATCTTCGCAAATCGCACACATTAATCTAAGCGTTGCTTCAACATCTCCTAAATGCACAATACTTTGATGCGTATGCATATAACGAATTGGAATTGATAAAGTTGTCGCTAAAATTCCCGTTTCAGACTTATAAATATTGCCAGCATCTGTTCCACCCTTTGTAAAGCAACCAATTTGATAAGGAATTTGATGTTTCTTACAAAGATTTTCCAAATAAATAAGCAAACCACGATTCGTCACTGTCATATTATCAATGGCAGTAAGCGAGACACCTTTTCCGAGTTTCGTATGATTTTGATTGGCTGGAGTATCTCCTGCTAATGTTGTATCAACCGCAAAAGCCACTAAAGGTTTTTCTTGGAAAGCTGTCGTACGTGCACCCCTTAATCCAACTTCTTCTTGAATTGTTGTTGCTAATGTCACTCTTTTAGATAGATTTTGATGCTCTAAAGCTTGCATGAGCCAAATTCCTAACGAAACACTCACTCGATTATCGAGAGCTTTCCCAATCATATATTCCTGATTCAAACCAATCGTTTGGCAAGTACTCACTAAACTCACGACATCCCCTACTTCAATGCCCATTTCTTGAATAGACTCCCGACTATCAACACCCAAATCGATAAATAACTCTTCCATTGCAACAACTTTTTTACGAGCTTCTGGAGAAATCGCATGCGTTTGAGGCCCCCCAATAATTCCCGTCCATTGTCGACCATCACTCGTTGTAATGGTCACTAATTGTTGTAATAACGTATGCGCCCACATATTTCCGACAGGTTGAATCGATACATATCCTCTCTCATTAATCGAAGAAACAACAAACCCCACTTCATCCATATGAGTCGCAAACATAATGGAAAGGTCTCCCTCTCCTAACGAAAATAATCCTGAGCCTAATTTATCTTGTTTTTTCGTACAAAAAGGAAGTTGTTCTGACACAAATTGTAAAATTTGCTCTTCATGTCCTGAGACACCTACAAGATTACTTAATGTTTTTAATAATTCTATTTGATGATTTTCTAACATCGCTTCACCAACTTTCTTGGAAAGCAAGTTGCTGAACTTTTTGGGAAGTTAAATTTTCTAAAAATACTTGTAGCGTATGAATGACAGGTTTCAAATCTTCCTTCTTCAATAATTGGATAAACTCTCCTTCTTCTTTTAACGGAATCACAACAACAACCGTAGGGGTTCCTGCTAGAGATTTATGAATAAATGATCCATCCGTCCCTTTTTCTTGGACATTTGCCTTCACTTCGTATCCTAAACTTTGAGCAACTGTTTTGATTTCTTTCACTAACGAAACATTGGGTAATAATGTCTTATCAAAATAGCGAATATAGACTGTTTGTTCTGCATAATCTCTAACTGGTACTACATCTAATACAATCGATACATCAGGTAATATCGTATTTGTAGCAGTAATAGCTCCTCTATATCCCACAATCGATTGAGCAATTCCTCCAATGCTAAGTGTATAAGGTAGAGAGGACATTGTTTCCATCAACTGATAGGCAGCATAAACTCCCGCTCGATTAGATATATTTTTACTTAAAATCATTTGTTCCGTTTCAATAACTGGAATTTCTAAGACAAAAGTATCTCCTACTTGAACCCCAAACGCTTCCACTTCTTACTGCGATTTAGTTCCTATATGAATCCAAAATTTCTCTTGTTTTTGTAGGACATAGCCATAGACTCGTTGATGATGTCGTGTTAACAGACAAACTCGTTGATGAAGAAAATCTTTTGGTAAAACATCTCCAATGGTCACAAAAGACAATAATCCACTCTCATGAATATCGTCAATCATTCCTCCACATTCATCAATATTGGAACTAATCATCACTTTAAAAGGACTATTCTCCACTAGTCTCTCCCCAAAAATCGAACCTAATTTATCTTTTTTCAAGTCTAAATTCAATTGTTGATATGCTTGAGATAAATATTGATGGACTTCATACTCATCTCCAGAAACTCCCGGTAAACTACATAAAGTCTGTAACTCCACTTCACTCGCTTCCTTTCTAACGATAAATTCGATTTGAATCTTGTTGATCATGCGCAATAATAAGTGCAATGTCTTTCAACGCTTCATTCAAACCAACCGCTCCTTTTTTAGGCATTTCAATCATTGTCGTCTGTTCCTTGAATTGTTGAATAATCTCTTCATTTTCTTTCGAACAAGCTACATACGTTTTACAATCTGTTTGATGTTCAATAAAAGAAGCTACATTTGCTGCCATTTCTGTATAACTTTCATCATTAAAGCACGGACCTGCAAATAACACTTCTGCTTTTGTTTTCAAAATCAAATTATGAATTTTATGAAGCACTTCTTCCTTATGATTCGCAAAATAATCTGGACCACAATAGACAGTCGCTAATACTTGTAAATTTTCTTTTAAAAAGTAATCTTTATACATTAAGTAGGAACCAATTCCTCCTTTTTCTAACCCAAGAGGAGTATCTGCTCTTTCCTTTCCACCATAACCCGCTTGTATTTGATTCAAAAATAATATCACTCGCATATGCATTCTCCCTTCAAAAAAAGTGGGAATAACGACAGAAATTGATTCATTTCTGTTGTCTTCCCACCTCCGCACGTTCAACTTTTCTACTCGTTTATTACTTTTTATAAATCATCAAAACTTAAATCATCTAATGACAATTCATCTAATTCATCGCTTAATGAATTAGCAGCTTGATGTTCTTCATGAAGATATTGTTTATCAATCACTCTAAAGAATGGATAGTAAATTCCCATTCCGATAATAATTAATACTATTTGGAATAAACCTGCAACGATACTTCCTGTGGCTAACCAACCAGAGAAGAAGAATGGAGTTGTCCAAGGAAGTGCTGCTCCTGTAGTGTATGGAATTAACCCTACAAGAGTCGCAATAGTGGCTAAAATTGTATTCACTAATGGTGTTAAAATAAATGGAATCACAATTAATGGGTTTAATACAACTGGTAATCCAAAAATAATCATTTCGTTAATACCAAAAATACCAGGAACAATAGCTAAACGTCCTAATTTTTTCATACGTTCTGATTTTCCGAAGAATACCATTAAGAAAACAAGTGACAATGTACTACCACCACCACCAAAGTTTCCAAAGAAATCTCCGAATGGACCTGTAAAGATATTAGGAAGTGTTGCTCCTTGTTTAAATGCTTCTAAGTTTTCTGCTGTTAAAGCTAAATGAATTGGATTAAATACCGTATTCGTTACAGCAGGCCCATTAATACCAAAGAACCAGAATAAAGTAGATAAGAACTGATAAATTGGTTCAAAAATCAAACTTTGTCCGAATCCCATTAATGGCGCTTGTAAAATTTTATAAATAAAGTTATGAGCGTATTGATATTCTGTTGCTGAGAATACTAAATACACTACAAAGAAGAAGAACATTGCAAATGCACTTGGAATTAATGCTGCAAAGGATTGAGTAACAGCTGGCGGTACACCGTCAGGCATTTTAATAACCCAACCTTTGTTTTTAACCGTCACAAAAATTTTTACAGAAATAATAGCTGTTATCATGGCTAAAAACATTCCTGCTGACCCTAAATGTGCTAATGCAAATCCATTAAAAGCTTTACCATTCGCTGCATTTACGAAATCAGAATGAACTTTTGGTGTAAGAATAAGGAAACATACAAGAGCAACGGCTCCTCCCGCAACTGGATCATTTTCCAATTGACGAGCATAAGCATACCCAATTCCAAAAGCTCCTAATAACCCTAAAACACTAAATGTTGAATCAATGACCGCATCCATTTTACTTGGCCAACCTTGACCAAAAAATTGAGCTAAGAAATCAACATACCCTGGTATTGGAAAGTTCGCAATTACAAGAAAAATAGAAGCCACAATAATTAATGGTGTGGATACTAAGAAACCATCACGAATCGCAATTAAGACTTTATTATTGCCTAATTTTTCCGCAGAACTTCCCATTATTTTTTCTAACGAAGCAAACATAACAATTCCTCCTATTTTTTATTTTTGATGAGTTGAATCGCGCGTTTCAAAATACGTTCCCCATTAACATTCCCATAATCTTCCAAATTAATCACTTCTACAGGAATACCCGTAGGTTCGTATTTTTCACGAGTAGCATTAAATTTGAATCTCACTTGAGGCCCTAACAGAATGACATCAGGATGAAATTCTTGAACTACAGAATCTAGCTGAACATCAGGAAATGCTTTGACTTCAATTGGCAATTGATGTTGATTCGCAACTTCTTGCATCTTACTTGCCACTAAACTTGTAGACATTCCTGCATTACAAAATAAATAAACACGTTTCATATCTATACCCCCAATTATTTTGTTATGTTTTTATGCTTTTTCAATTTTTTCCAATCGTTGATATAAGGCTAAAATCTCTTCGCTAGTAACTTGTAAGATTTCTGCACTCATCATTTGATCTTCTGAATGTAATAAAAGCAACGAAAAAGGCACCTTATTTCCTGAACTATCTTTTTGTAATAATTCAAAGTGGATTTCATGTCCTTTTAATCGTTGCTGTTGACCTTCCTCAATCAAAGATTGAGCTTCTTCGAAATTTCCTTTTTTTGCAGCTACTATTGCTTCCATAAAAGCTGAACGAGCCGCTCCTAATGCACTAATCATTTTAAAGCACACTAATTCTATTTCATTCATAATTGCTCCTCCTTTCACAATCTTTTAAAAAACGCTTTCTTCCTTAATTTATTATAAACCGTCCTCAAAAAAAATCCTAGTCTTTTATCTTAAAATCTTCAATTATTATATTTGTTCACAAAGTATGAACGAAAAAACTCTCAGAACAACAGAGCTTCCATCATTCTGAGAGTAATATTAACTAATTTTCTTTTCATAAGGAGACTTCACAAATTGAATAGCTTTTAAAATAGCCATAATTGGATTTACCAATACTAGTGCATATTGCACCATCCCAAGCAATCTCATTAATAAAATCATTGGACTAGATAAATGAAGAATCCATCCTAAACTTAATACTTCTGCCATATAACGATATGACAAAAAAAAGATTGGTGTTAACATAATCGAAAACATCATTTCTCCTAATAAAATCAATGGAGAATTTTTCCACGTTTTCCCATTCCATTGTTCTGCAACCATAATCAATAAAGCCATTAGAAAAACAAATAAAACGACTTCACCATCTTTAGATAATAGTGAACTTCCTTGATTCATTGCAAATACAGTTATTACACTCGTTAGTACTATCATTCCCATTATAAACTTCCAATAATAGGTACTAAACTTTTTCATCACCTTTGCTCCTTTCTCTAACTCCCACCTTTACGACTATCATCTACTAACTAGACATTTTAAATCAAGAGTATCTGAGAAAATTTAATAAAAATTTAGGAAATAAAAAAGACAGCCGAAGCTGTCTATCCTACTGGGGTAGCTGGATTCGAACCAACGAATGACGGAGTCAAAGTCCGTTGCCTTACCGCTTGGCTATACCCCAATGGTGGAGGGGGGCAGATTCGAACTGCCGAACCCTAAGGAGCGGATTTACAGTCCGCCGCGTTTAGCCACTTCGCTACCCCTCCAGCTATTATTAAAATAACGTACTCATATATAGTACACTAGACCCTAACTTTTTGCAATACCTTTTTTGAAAAAATATTTATTTTTATATAAGCATAAAGTTTCAAAGTAACTTCTAGTTAAGTATCAAAACTAGAAGTTAGTATGAGACAAAAACACAAAACACAAATATTTAACGTTAGCCGATTGCACTGAAATTGAATTAGGTATTACACAAGGTTCTTCATTTTGATTAGATTATCAAGAGTATGACTACTTTTAATCTCCTATAGATCCAGTGAATTGAGTAATTAAAAAAATATGTTCATACATTTTTACCTTATCTAGATGATTCACATCTTTAAATCCACCTAAAACCAAAAGTGGTATAAATCCAAAACACTGTGTATAATCAAGCGAACCATATTTTTCAATTGCCTCATGATAAAGCGGTAAGTCAAAATAATCATCTGTAAAACTTTTATCAGGTAAAAACTTGATAAAAAGTGATAAATTTTCTAAAAAAATATCAAATATACCTTCTTTATATTTAATAATCCCCAAAAATTCGTTCTTCTCCCAAGTTATAACATCCCCAAAAGCTGTCACAAAAATTGGAATGGAAGTACCCCCTCTGAAGTAAGTTTCCTGAACCAGTTCAAGATACTCATCTGGATTAATGACCTTCAGATAACCGTCTAAAAAAGTCCCCAAACCGCATTCTTCCCAGATTTGAACTAGCTCTTCTGGAACTTGGTCTTTGTACTTTTTAATTACTTCTTGAGGCATGACCGCCACTCTTGTAAAATCTTTTAACATATATACTCCTAATTTAATAAGTTAAGTGAACATATAGATAGATATTTTGTAATTGTTCTGTCATCATCTTGTCTCCTACAGTTGCTCACCTTTCACTTCCTCAAACCATTTTTCAAATTCTAGTCGTGGAAGCAACTCTTCATCCTTCTCATAACGTCCTTCATAGCTATAGCGACTGTCAAGGCTGTTTTTCTGTGAATCATAAATCAACCACATTTCAGTTGGGTGTTCACGATTGTATTCTTGGCAAACATCAAGCATTTTTTGTATATCTTCAAGACCAAAGCGTTGTACTGTTACCATCATATTTTTTGACGTGTCTACTTTTCTATTAATAATTTCATTCACTGCATACATTTTTGTCAAAATTCCATTAATTTTATAAAAAAAATCAAAAGAAAGTAATGCTTCTTCAGAAATACAATAAATATATACTTTTTCTGCTTGATTTTGGACATATTCCATTGCTAGCGAAATCATACTAGCCTGAACTTCCATAAATTTATCTTCAAATTATAAAACCTTATAGTACCACTTGATATAACCGCAAGGAATGTAGCCTGCTTGGTATAAAGCATTCAAATCATCATAAAATGTTGACTCAGCTTGGGGGAACCTCTTTTTTGATAGTCAAGTAGATAGTCAAGCCAATGATATCAAATATAATCTGGTCTTTCGTAGCTCTACCAACAACTTTTGGTGCTAGCAAACTTCAATATTATAGAACGAAAGTAACTGAGTTGTTGTTTAAAATTAAATTTTAGAGTGAGAATATTTTATAGTTCCCTTTTTTCAACTTAATAGCTTATAATTGTCACTTAATAAATTTACTTGCTAACTTGTAAACTTGTTGAATTTCTTTACTATTAACATCCCACCCATCAAGTTCTTCTTTAATCAACGCTGGAATTTTTTTGCTAATGTCCCTCAAAGCATTATCAACTGATTTTCTAACATATTCACTGGAATCTTCTTTTAATGCTGAAATATGTCTAACCGCTTCATATGGATTCTCTTTGAAATATGGTCTACTCGTCCATATTCTCAAACCTTCTGTAACAGCTCTTCTAACATTTGGATCATTATTTTGTAGCCAGTCTTACAACTTACTACTTTTCATATGATAATTTACAAATGTCTTTCCAGCCACTCGATCTTTTTAAAATCCTTATTGTTATTGTGATCATTTCGATAAGAGTCTTGAGAAGAAGCTTTGTAAATACTTAGATACTGCTCCAGACTTGGAAGACGAAATGTGATGCTTTCAATGTGAATAAGCTCTATATCCGATTCCGAAACTCCTGCAAAATCAGGTAAGGAATTGATACTTCCAAATTCAACACTCACTCTATCCTTTTGGAATTCATGCTCATGAATATCTATTAAGACGTAGCCTAAGTCTTTCATCACTTTCATTATCTTGTCCCAGTCATAAATTCTGATATGATCAGGCGCTTCCCAACCTCTAGGATCACCAGGCACATGAATGTCAATGTCAGACGGCTCCCAATTTTCTTTCGTTCTAAACTCCAATCCCAAAGAACCCATCAGTGTTGGTGTAATTCCGACTCGATTTAAATGGAAACAAATGGTTTTAAATTCTTCAAATAAGAGACTCATATTTACTCTAAACCTTTCATCTAAATGTTTGTTATTTCTTCTTTATTACCTTGAACAAAATCATCTTCATTTTCTAGAGTATATCCAGTTATTTTGGATACAAATTCTTTTCCTTCTTTACTAATTCTATTACTCGCCAATATAGTATAAATCAAATAACCAATAAAATGGAATCAATACGTACTTTTCTTAATACAATAAATATAAAAACTACAAATCATTATAGCAGTATATCCTGATAACCAATTTCGGATAATACACCATTAACAAATTTTATTCCTATGCCATTTTCTTTATCCCAATCACACTCACATAAAAAACCAAACTCTTCAATATTTTCATCAAAAGTTAAAGGAAACATGATTTGCTTAGGTTGCAACAAAGAATAAATCTTATCTTCGTCTCCGTTTATATCTAAATAATATTTTTTTCATTATGATTCGTGTAGCTTGAAACAATATTTGATATTTCACGATTGTAATATGATATAATTGCAGAATCTGCCTCTTTTACTATTTCATCTAAGTGATTATTGAAAAATATATACGCTTTTTCCTGATTAATTTCAAACTCAGCATCTTCATCCGCATCAATATTAATTTCCAAAACGTGGTGCTTATTGAAAATATCTAGAGAAATATCTTTTGTCCAACCGTAATTAAATTTTATTTTACCAAAAGTCTTATGATTTATTTCCATTATTATCTCCAATCTTTCTATAAACCTAATACTTTTTTTCTCCCACTTTCTTTAAAGCGATTGGAGTATTCCTGTTTTAATTATCCTTGTTTTTCAATCCATTTTTTTTGATGTTTGCGAGAAATACGCATTAATTCAGTATAAAGTTCAGCTAACTCATCTTTTAAAGACTCATCTTTTAAATACGATTGAACTTTCAAAATCACTTGTTCCTCACGTCCACTATCTAAAATCGGAATATCGTTGTCTAATTTAATTTTTGCTACTTCTTCTACTACATTAGTACGTTCTTCAAATAACGCAACAATTTGGCGATCAATTTGATCAATTTTCTGACGTTGTTCTTCTAACATCAATTTTCCCCTTTCTTACATCCATAAAGTTCCTAATGGATACCCGATTGCGACGGCACTTACAATACTTAACACTAATAACCATCCACCATATAAAAAGGCATCTTTTGAACTCGTCCAACCACTACCAACAGAAATAGCTACATAAGGCATTGCTGGTGGAGTCATATAAGCTAAACTTGCCATAAAACCAATTAAGCAAGCAACAACTGCTGTATGAATTCCTAAATCTGTACTAGCTGCAATCGTTGTTAACACAGTTGTCACAACCGAAACGGTTACTAAATTCGACGAAAAATTCGTTTGAAGTCCCGCCCAAATGACAAAGACAATGACAATTATCATCGCACTCCATTGATGAAATAATGGAGTTAACCCACTTTCAATTAAAGGTAATACACCTAATTCTGGTTTCGTTAATAAAGTTCCTAAACTTAAAGTTGCACCAACTAATAATAAACTTGGCCAGTAAACGCCATGTGTTAACGCCTCTTGAATCGACATTAACGGTTTTCCATCTTCACGGATACAAGCTAATAATACAGCTCCAATCATTGGTGGGAATGCCATCCCCGCAGATTTTAAGAAAGCTGCCACACTAGGTGAAAGAATTCCTAACCATTCCGGAATAATCCACAAAGCAATCACAATTGAAAAAATAGAAACAATCCATCTTTCTTTTTTTGTTACTTTTGGTAAATTTTCCAAGGATTCTAGACTTTGAAAAGTCACTTCTGATAAATCTAATTTCCATAAGCGGTGTAAACTTGCCAACATTCCAATAAAAATACAAATTCCTGCAGGCATTGCAATTCCCATATATTGGATATTCGAAATACTTACACTAGTTGCTGTATGATACAATCCCATTGCCGTAATCGCAAAGACATGATTAATCGGCGTCATCGCCGTTCCAATCGCAATAGTCGAAAATAATGTAATTAAAATAAAGGATGCTTGTCGACTCCCTTTTTCTAATCCAAATACTTCCATCATCTCTTCATAAATTGGAAAGACAATCATAAATAAAATCGTCGGTGAAATAAAACAACTAATAACTAATACCGCTCCTAAAAAGGCTCCTAAAAAATGACTCGGACTTTTCTTTGCAAAATTCGTTTTTAAAAACCAACCGACTAACCGTTTCAAAGCAGGAGTCTGTTCTAAAGCATACGTTACTATAAAGGTAAATAATAAGAAAACAAATGTACTGTTCCCAAAAGAAAGAGAAAACACTTGACTATACGTTACTTTTGGAAGCCACCCAAGTCCTAATAAGACTAAACATAAAACACTTGGCCAATCAATTCCTACAAATAACCACAATAATAAACAACTCATAAAAATCGATAATAAGGCAAATGCACTTCCAGGTATCGCTAATAATTGCCAATCAAAATGCGAATTAACCATCGCAAGAACGATAAAAAGGATACTTAACACTATTGCGACCGTTTGAACCAAACTTCGCGTTTCTTTTTTCATATTCTACTCCTCAACTTTCATTTATTCCGCTATCCATCCTACCGTATTTTTCTCCAAAATACTAGTAAAGCTATCACTTTGACGCTTTTATCGACTATAGTCAAAATGGCTGTCAGTTTATGGTAATTCACGAGCTATCTTTAATGCATCAAAAAACGATAGAGCCTTTTCCTCTACCGTTTCCTATTTTTGTATTTAATTTTCTAATTCAACCTCTGGATTCAGTTGATAATTTTTGCCATAGTTATCCCTAATGACAAATTTATAGTCTACTAAATAGCGACGCATTGTAGCAAAATCATCATATAATTCCTTAATTTTTTCATTCAATTCTTTTTCAGTATACGTCTCTGAATGATTCTTTAAATGATTATAAATAAATTCAAAGATTTCTATTTTATTTTTCTGTTTTTTAGGAAGAACAGTAATCTTTCCATCCCTCATAAATCTAGAAATATTTTCCTCTTTCATACGATAACACCTCTAATCCTTATTCATTTTTTTGGTTAGTTTATACTAAATACAGTAAAAGGACAAGTAAATTTGATCAAAATTTTTCCAACAAAAAACTTGTTAGAAATGGCAGTTATTTCTAACAAGTTCTGGGTAGTGGGTTTATTAAATTTATTGTTTTTCTAATTTTAATACTTTTTCAACTTTTTTATAAAGCATTAACGATAGTACACTGCTTAAGCCAAATTTTAATACATTAAATGGTAATAAGGCAAATAGCATTAATGTCCATAAATTTGTAACAAATGGGTTTGTAGTAGCTGCAAGTGCAACAATTTTTTCAATTGGGAAATGCATTGCTGTTGCATATAATGGGAAAATTACAAAATAATTGGCTGTTAATAATACTACTGTTGCAGTAGCTGTACCAATCACTAAACTTGTAATCGCTCCTTTAAATGTACGGTGATATTTATAATAAAATACTGCTGGCAACATGAAACTTAAACTTCCAATTAAGTTAACTGTTTCGCCAATCCCAAATGTTGTTGTTCCATTTAAAACAAAATTCAATGCAACTTTTACAATCGCAATATACGCACCATATAATGGTCCTAATAAATAACCTCCTAAAATAACAGGTAATTCAGAAAAATCCATTTTAACAAATGGTGGAATAAATGGAAGACTAAATTCTAATAACATTAGAATCGTACTTAACGCACCGAATAGTCCTACTAAAATGATTTGTTTTGTCGCATAACGTGACACTGTTTTTGCATTTGTACTCATCGTACATCTCCTCCTTAACCGGGTGAAGGATCGGATGGTTTCTCACATTCTTGTTCCATTTCATTTGTATAACTGCACAAAAAAATGCAGCAACAAAATGGTCTACATTTCATCGCTGCATTCTTATATATCAAATTGATTGGTATCTTCGAACGTGAAATATAACCATTTTCTCTCATCTAGACTATCACTATCGGTTCTGGAATTGCACCAGATCATGCCTGTTTGGCTCGCGGACTATACCGCCGGTAAGGAATTACACCTTGCCCCGAAAATGTTATTTTATAAACAAAGAGTACCATACTTTTTTTTGCATGACAATAGTTCTGCTCAATATACTGATTGAATCATCTAATTCTCTAAATAAAGGAAAATTCATAAAAATTCATCCTAACACTTAAGTGATTATTTTACCCATTCACCAGCTGCATTGACTTTATATCCGTCAATAACTTCATTTTTAGCCATGTAACCACCTGATTTTAAGTAATACCATTTATGATTTAACTCAATCCATTCTTTTTGAGCTAATTTGCCATCTTCTTAGACATTACGGCCGCAGTCAAGACAGTTGACTCACCGTAACGCACGACAACTGCGCCATTTGCTTGCTTAGCAACCTGACCAGTCTCTACAATTAACTCACGACCCGCAAAAGTCGTTTGAAACACTTGTTTTGTCATTTTAATCCCCTTTGGATTGATGAAATTATACGCCTTGCCTACAAAGATCAAGATACCAAGGACGTCAAAAGCAAAGTAAAAATAGGAAACTGACGAAGTCTTAGATGAAGACAAGATAGTTTATCTTTTTTACACAGCTTTTCGGCCAGGTTCAATTGCTCAAGATACAAATCATTAGAAAGGTTTGATACTAAAGTATCTCAACCTTTCACGCTAATCGCTATCGGGCGATTAGCTAAATGCTTTACTAACTCCCTCGTCAAATAATATCGATTTGACTCGCTCGTGTCGCTAAATCTTGCAGTTTGAATGCATTGTATTATTTAATACCCTCATCTTTGTATCAAGTACGTACAGAGTCTATTTTATCATATTTTTCTTAAAAAGTGCGGTCTTTACCATTAAAAAGGAACCATTCCCCTCACCTGAGAAGAATGGTTTGCTTTTTATTATCCTAGAGACTGATGATTAAACAAGGCATGGGTTGCTTGGTGGATGTATTTTGCTGTTTCTGCATTGTTCATGGTGTAGAGATGCACTCCAGCAACATCTTGAGTTACCAAGTCCACGATTTGGTCCACTGCATAGGTAAGTCCTGCTGCTCTGAGCGACTCAGGGTCATGCTCATACTTGTCTAAGATAGCTTTAAATTTACGTGGAATATGGATATTCTCACAAGTCTTCAAGAGGCGAAGAGCTTGATTTCGATTCAGAATTGGCATTATCCCTGCATGAATAGGAACATCAATCCCAGCCAAGATGCACTTGTCTTGGAAATCATAGAAGCGCTCATTGTCAAAGAAAAGCTGAGTTACAAGGCTCGAACAGCCTGCATCTACTTTCTTCTTAAGATTTTGGATATCTGAAATCTGATTCGGTGAATCCGGATGCCCTTCTGGATAGCATGCTCCGATAATATCAAAGTGAGGAGCTTGTTCCTTGATGAACTCAATCAAGTCAGTTGCATAACGGAAATCCTTTTGAGGTTCCACATCAGGAATAATATCCCCACGAAGAGCCAAGATTTTCTGCACCCCAACCTTGTCCAAGTCAGCAATAGTTTCAGCCACCTTGTCCTTAGTCAAATAGATGGCTGGCAAGTGAGCAATAGTCGGAATCGCCAAGTCATTTTGGATAAAGTCAGCCAAACGAACCGTCGTTTCCTTGATATTAAATTTATTATTGCTGGCAGTTACACTGATAAAGTGAGGAGCCAACTCCTGCATGTCCTGCAAGGATGAAATAATTTTATCATTACCCACTGCTGGGTTTGGAGGGAACACTTCAAATGAGAGTGACGGTGTTTGGCGTGACATAGTCCTTATCCTTTTCTTTTTGATTTCATTTTGAACAACCGTTGTAGGGAGAAATCTAATCTTACAATTTCTCACGCGCAGCTTTAGCTGCTTCAACTAGGCGGATCAAGCTTTCTTTTGTTTCTGGAATACCACGTGTTTTCAAACCACAGTCAGGGTTGATCCAAACTTTCTTGCTTGGCACTTTAGCAAGGATAGCTTCGATAGTATTATCGATTTCGCCTTCGTTCGGCACACGAGGTGAGTGGATATCGTAAACCCCAGGTCCCACTTCAGTTTGGAAGTTTTTCGCTTTGAGTTCGTCCAAGATTTCAAGGTTTGAACGGCTAGCTTCAAAGGAAATAACGTCCGCATCCATGTTATCGATAGCTGGGATGATATCTGTAAATTCTGAGTAACACATGTGAGTGTGGATTTGTGTATCTGGCGCTACTGTTGAGTGTACCAAACGGAAGGCAGGAATAGCCCAGTCAAGGTAGTCTTCATACCAGTCGCTACGACGGAGTGGCAATTTCTCACGAAGAGCAGCCTCGTCGATTTGGATGATTTTCACACCAGCAGCTTCAAGGTCAAGCACTTCATCCTTGATAGCAAGGGCGATTTGAAGAGTAGAATCCTTGATAGAGATGTCTTCACGTGGGAATGACCAGTTAAGAATTGTAACAGGTCCAGTCAACATCCCCTTAACAGGTTTGTTTGTACGGCTTTGTGCATAGCTAGACCATTTAACAGTGATTGGGTTAAGACGAGTGACATCACCCCAGATGATTGGTGGTTTTACCCCACGCATACCGTAAGATTGTACCCAACCATTTTTAGAGAAGAGGTAACCTGACAAGTTTTGACCGAAGTACTCAACCATGTCATTACGCTCGAACTCACCGTGAACAAGGACATCAAAGTCGATATCTTCTTGCCATTTGATCCATTCATCGATTGTTTCAGCAAGGAAAGCATCGTACTCTTCTTGAGACAATTCACCTTTACGGTAAGCCAAACGTTTCGCACGAACTTCTTTAGTTTGAGGGAATGAACCGATAGTTGTTGTTGGAAGAGCTGGAAGTTTGAAAGCTTCTTCTTGGATGGCTTCACGTTCTGCAAATGCTGGCAAACGAGTGTAGTCTGCATCAGTCAAACCAGCGATACGCGCACGAAGTTCAGCATTTTCACCAACACGCTCAGTCGCAAAGAGTTCTTTGTTGGCTGCAAGTGCTTCTTCACCTTGACCATTACGGATAGCATCCAAATCACGAATCTCATCTAATTTTTCAACTGCAAAAGCAAAGTGGTTCAAGATAGCTGGTTCAAATTCCTCATTAGCAGTTGTAAACGGCACATGAAGAAGTGAGCATGAGCTTGTCAAGACAATGTTTTCAGCTGGAATTTGCTCAAGAATAGCCAAGCTCTTTTCGTAATTGTTACGCCAGATGTTCTTACCATTAACAATACCTGCATAAAGAGTCTTGTCAGCTGGGAAGCCACCTTTAACGAGTTCAAGAGTTTTCTTACCTTCAACGAAGTCAAGACCGATAGCATCTACTGGCAAGTTCACAAGGTCAGCGTAAACGTCACGAACATCACCGAAGTAAGTTTGAAGCAAGACTTCAAGACCTTTTTTATCAGCCAAAAGTTTGTTGTAGAGGTTCAAGAAGAGAGCTTTTTCTTCAGCTGTCAAATCTTTTACAAGAGCAGCTTCGTCGAGTTGGATACGAGTCGCACCAAGTTCAGCCAATTTTGCAAAAACTTCTTGGTAGGCAGCTACTAAGCTGTCTACGAAGTCTTCTGCTTTCACACCTTCTTCAAAGTCTGACAGTTGAAGGAAAGTGAATGGACCTACAAGAACTGGGCGAGTGTTCAATCCAAGTTCTTTTGCTTCTTGGAACTCATCAAAAATCTTGTGACCTGCAAGTTTGACTTGAGTGTCTTTTTCAAATTTAGGAACGATGTAGTGGTAGTTGGTGTTGAACCATTTCTTCATTGGAAGGGCGCGAACGTCTCCTTTTTCTCCTTGGTAACCACGACCCAAAGCGAAGTAGCGCTCAAGGTCAGACAAGTCCAAGTTTTGAACTGAAGCAGGTACCACGTTGAAAAGGAAAGCTGCATCTAGGAAGTTATCATAGTGAGAAAAGTCATTTGATGGGATTTCAGTGATGCCTTTTTCTTTGACAATGTTCCAGTGTTTAGCACGCAAGCCTTTTGCGGCTTCCAAGAGTTCTTCTTCTGAGATTTCTTTTCTAAAGTATTTTTCAGTTGTAAATTTTAATTCGCGGAATTCGCCCAAACGTGGGAAACCGATGATTGTAGTTGACATGATGTGTCCTCCAAAATTTGTTGTTGAAACTATCTTAACAGAAAAGAAATCATCTGTATAATTGTAAAAAATTAGGCTTTGATATAGTTTGAAACTATATCTCTGTTTTAAACAAAAGAAAAAGACCTGAGAAAAATGCCTCAAATCCTTTGTGTATCTTGTTTTATAGCTGTATTTTAGTTAGACTGGTAAAACGCGTTATTAGTAATTCTTATAAGTGACTATGACTTGTTATTAGAAAAGACTGGATTGACTACAAGCATCCCTAATAATAAGGTTGTTGACAACCCGGCAATAATTTGATGTTTCAAATTTTTCCGTGCCATATTTCCATCCCCTTTAAATTTGATACCTTCATTCTAGAACTAGGGTATTTTTTGTGTAAACGCTTTAATTACTGATTTTACCAAACTTTCACAGAATTCTTATCTATCTACCGACTTTTCTCATAATCCATTAGTTTTTAATACGAAAAAGACTTTAGAAACTACTACTTCCATAATTTCTAAAGTCTTTCATTCTAATTATTTCAATACTTTCTTCAAATATTGTCCTGTAAAGCTTCCTTTGACTTGAGCAACTTCTTCAGGTGTTCCAGTAGCGACTACTAGTCCTCCACCACTTCCACCTTCTGGTCCCATATCAATAATATAATCCGCCGTTTTGATTACATCCAAATTATGTTCGATTACTAAAACAGTATTCCCTGATTCTACTAAACGATTCAATACTTCTAATAATCGAGCAATATCATCTGTATGAAGCCCTGTCGTTGGCTCATCTAATACATAAAAGGTATTCCCTGTAGACACTCGTTGAAGTTCACTCGCTAATTTCATCCGTTGTGCTTCTCCACCCGATAAAGTTGTAGCGGATTGTCCTAAAGTCACATAGCCTAAACCAACATCTTTAATCGTTTGAAGTTTTCGTTTAATTTTTGGAACAGCTTGGAAAAATTCTACCGCATCATCTACCGTCATTTCTAATACTTCCGCAATACTTTTTCCTTTATATTTGACTTCCAATGTTTCTGAATTATAACGACTACCATGGCAAATTTCACAAGGGACGTATACATCTGGTAGGAAATGCATTTCAATTTTTAAAATACCGTCTCCCTTACACGCTTCGCATCGTCCACCTTTAACATTGAAACTAAAACGTCCTTTTTTATAGCCACGTAATTTTGCTTCATTAGTCGTTGCAAATAAGTCACGAATATCATCAAATACACTTGTGTAAGTTGCTGGATTACTTCTTGGGGTACGACCAATTGGACTTTGGTCGATATCAATAATTTTATCTAATCCTTCATATCCTTCAATTGATTTAAAAGCTCCAGGTTTTTCTTTTGATTTTGAAATTTCTCTTGCTAGAGCTTTTTTCAATACTCCATTGACAAGAGAGCTCTTTCCAGAACCTGAAACCCCTGTGACGGCTACTAATCTTCCTAAAGGAATATCGACGTTAACAGATTTTAAGTTATTTTCACTGGCTCCTTTTAAGTGAATCCACCCTTTATCTTCTGTTCTACGTTCCGTTGGAACGGCAATTGATTTTTTCCCTGATAAATATTGACCCGTCAATGAGTTTGGATTTTTTTCCACTTCTTTTGGCGTTCCAGCAGCAATAATTTGTCCGCCAAATTCTCCTGCCCCTGGTCCAATATCAATTAAGTAATCTGCTGCTCTCATCGTGTCTTCATCGTGTTCTACTACAATTAATGTATTTCCTAAATCACGCATATTTTGTAATGATTGAATTAATCGATCATTATCTCTTTGATGCAATCCAATCGATGGTTCATCTAAAATATATAATACTCCTGATAAATTCGATCCAATTTGAGTTGCTAAACGAATTCGTTGCGCTTCTCCCCCTGATAAAGTTCCTGCTGCACGGCTAAGGTTTAAATATTGCAAACCAACATTTTTCAAGAATGTTAAACGAGATTGCACTTCTTTTAAAATAGGAGCAGCAATTTGTACATCTTGTGGAGATAACGTTAAGTCTTTGAAAAATTCAATTTCTTCATCAACGGATAGTTCTAATACTTCACTAATATGTTTATGATTCACTTTGACTGCCAATGCCTGTTTATTTAAACGATGTCCATGACAAGCTTTACACGATAATTCCGTCATATATTGACGCATTTGTTCTCTAGTATAATCGCTATTCGTCTCATGGTAACGGCGTTTCACATTGACAATGACTCCTTCAAAAGGTACATCCACATCTCGAACGCCACCAAATTCATTTTCATAATGGAAATGGAAAGTGGCGTCTCCAGAACCATATAACACTAGGTTTTTCTGAGACTGTGTTAATTTTTCAAAAGGTAAATCCATTGGAACTTTAAACTGCTCACAAAATTGACGTAGCATCTCTGGATAATAGTTCGAACTAATCGGATTCCAAGGCGCTAATGCTCCTTCATTTAATGTTTTTTCTTTATCTGGAATGACTAAATCGATATCCACTTCTAATTTCATTCCTAATCCATCACATTCCGGACAAGCTCCAAAAGGTGCATTGAATGAAAATAGACGTGGCTCTAATTCTCCAATGGTAAATCCACAATGAGGACAAGCATAGTGCTCACTAAATAAGATTTCTTCTTGCCCAATGACATCGACAATCGCATACCCTTCTGCTAAACGAAGCGCTGCTTCTAATGAATCGAATAATCTTGAACGGCTCTTGTCCGATACAATAATACGGTCGACAACAATTTCAATGGAATGTTTTTTGTTTTTTTCTAATGAAATTTCATCCGTTGTCCCCATCATTTCGCCATCTACTCGAATACGAATATAGCCGTCTTTTTGAATCGATTCGAAAACCTTTTTATGTTCTCCTTTTTTCCCTTTTACAATCGGAGCTAAAATTTGAATTTTTGTTCTTTCTGGTAATTCCATTACACGATTCACCATTTGTTCAATTGACTGACTTTCAATTAGAGTGCCGTCATTTGGACAATACGGTTTTCCTACACGTGCATATAGTAATCTCAAATAATCATTAATTTCCGTCACTGTTCCCACAGTTGAACGAGGATTACGAGAAGTTGTTTTTTGGTCAATCGCAATTGCTGGACTTAATCCATCAATACTATCAACATCTGGTTTATCCATTTGCCCTAAAAATTGTCGTGCATAAGCTGATAAACTCTCTACATATCTTCTTTGCCCTTCTGCATATAATGTATCAAAAGCTAGTGAACTCTTCCCTGAACCGGATAATCCTGTAATTACCACTAATTGATCTCTTGGAATCGTTACATCAATATTTTTTAAATTATGGGAGCGTGCTCCTCGAACGATAATCTGATCTTTCGCCATTCCATCTTCCTCTATTTCTATCTATAATCAAAAACTCTGCCCTTAGGCGTTCACCTTAGTATAGCATAGTTTCTTTTTTATTACGAACAAACGTTCTTTTTCAGTCATACATCTTCATTTTAAGTGAATTTAAAAAAATGAGCAAATTTTGAGCAGAATGTAAGCAGAATATGAGCAGATTCCTACTCAACAAAAAAGTCTGAACCTTCATAGCTCCCTCACTATCAAAATTCAGACATTTTTTTAATTCTTAGATAATTTCCATTTCCACTGGACAGTGGTCACTTCCGGTTACATCCGCACGAATTTTCACTTCTTGAATGCGAGAAGTTAACACTTCTGATACAACAAAATAGTCAATTCTCCATCCAATATTTCTTGCACGAGCGCCACCCATATAGCTCCACCAAGTATAAGCTCCTACTGCTTCTGGGTAACGAAAACGGAACGCATCTACTAAGCCATTCTCTACAATTTGATCAAATTTTTCACGCTCTTCTTTTGTAAATCCTGCATTTTTTGTATTTGTTTTTGGATTTGCCAAATCGATTTCCTTATGCGCTACATTTAAATCGCCACAGAAAATAACAGGCTTTGTTTCTTCTAACTTTTTAATAAAAGCTAAGAAATCATCTTCCCACACTTGGCGATAACTTAAACGAGTTAAATCACGTTTCGCATTTGGCGTATAAACTGTCACTAAATAATAATCTGCATACTCTGCTGTAATGACACGTCCTTCTTGATCATGTTCTTCAATTCCTAATCCATATTGAACAGAAATCGGTTCTTCCTTTGTAAAAATAGCTGTTCCAGAATATCCTTTTTTTACTGCTGAATTCCAATACGCATGATAGCCTGCAAATTCCATTCCTAAATCCACTTGTTCAGGCTGTGCTTTTGTTTCTTGTAAACATAAAATATCTGGTTGAGCTTCTAATACATATTCTTGTAAAGCCCCTTTATTTAAAACAGAACGAATTCCATTCACATTCCATGTTGTTAATTTCATACTTCTTCCTCCACATTCATTTTGTTCTATCATAACAATTTTATAAAATGATGACTAGCAAAAAGATACCGACCTCCAACGATTAGATTTTTAGTCTAACTTTTGGGGTCGGTATTTCAGAAATACTTTTTCTCTAAATATCCGCATCATTCGGCAAGCAAATATAAAAACTAATCACTTCTCCAACGGATTCAGCTAACATTCTCCCACCATGACTTCGAACAATATTATCCGCAATGGCTAAACCTAAGCCTGTTCCACCTGTTTCTTTCGAACGAGAGCCTTCTGCACGATAGAAACGACTAAATAAATGCTCCAACACTTCTTTAGAAATAGGTTCTCCAATATTACGAACAGCAATGGTTACAATGTCTTTTTGTTCCAATACTTCTATCGTAATTTTCGTATTTTCACGACCATATTTAATCGCATTCGACAGTAAATTATGAATCGCTCGTACCATCTTTTCGGCATCCATCTCCAAGACCATTTTTCTTTTTGGTGGAATGACTTCAATTGTCATTTGACGTTTTTGTGCTTCTAATTCAAAATCGGCTGCTACTTGTTCTAAGAAATTTGCTACCGGAATATCATTCAATCGCAATGGTGCTCCATTTGGACTTGTCGTTGTATATTCGAATAAATCATCTACTAATGCCTTCATTTGTTGCGCTTTATGATACGCAATTTCTGCATAACGCTTTGTTTCTTCTGGTGTTTTCGGCTTTCCGTTAATGACTAATCCTAAATACCCAATAATAGACGTTAAAGGGGTACGAATATCATGAGAAACATTTGTAATCAATTCATCTTTTGATTTTTCAATCATCCGTTCATCTTCCATGGCGCTTACGGTCGAGTCTACTAAACGGTTAATACTCGTCACTACTTTTCCCATATCTCCTGCTAATTGGAATGGAATTCTTCGATCATAATCTCCTTGAGCAATTAAATGTAATTCCTCTAAAACATGAGACAATTGCATTTGATGATAACGACGAATTAAACGCCAGTAAGTAAATCCAATTGCAAAAATAGTCGAACTAATGGAGAAAATATTTTTATATAATTGAATTTCACTTGGTTCAACATTCCAAGCTTGACGAATCGAACGACTGCCGTCTACAAAGTATCCAGGCGCATCTAAAATTTGATTCAACAATACTAAAGCTCCTAAATATAAGACAAAGACGATACAGAGTGTAATCACGCCTTCTAAAAATAATTCACTAATTTCCCGGGCTGTTAATTTTAAAAGGGCCGCAGGCTTTTCCTCTCTATCCGCCTTTTTTTGAAAAAATTTGCTATTTACTTTCAATTTTATAGCCAACTCCCCATACGGTTTCAATAACCTTATCTCCACCTGTTGCTTCAGCAATCTTGTCACGTAAATGACTGACGTGAACCATTACCGTTTTAGTAGAGACAATACTTTCTTGTTGCCATACCGTTTCAAAAATTTCATCTGCACTAAATACTTTATTAGGGTGACTTGCTAGTAAGAATAAAATTCCAAACTCTAACACCGTTAATTGAATTTCTAAACCATCTAATGTTGTTACTTGATGAGAACCTTTATTAATTAATAATGGACCAATCGTAATTTCTTCAGCACTTTCACTTTCTTTTGTTAAAGCTGAAGTTCGACGTAATAATGATTTTACACGTGCAATGACTTCTAATGGGTTAAAAGGTTTTGTTACATAATCATCTGCCCCATTTGTTAATCCTTGAATTTTATCAATATCTGTTGATTTGGCACTTAATAATAAAATTGGTAAAGCATCATTCGTTTTGCGAATTTCATGCACAACAGAAATCCCATCTAACCGTGGCATCATAATATCTAAAATCACCATATCAATATCTGGATAAGCTTGAATTTTTTCTAATGCTTGTTTTCCATCATATGCTTTTACAATTTCAAACTTTTCATTTCTTAAATAAATGGATAATAATTCAACAATCTCGCGATCGTCATCTACGACTAAAATTTTCATAAAAATCCCTCTTTTCGTATTCTTTTCAACTTTATCCTACTCAATCTCTAAGAAAAACTCCACCATTTCATTAAAATCTTGAAAATTCTTTAATAATTTGGCAAAAAAATCGCTTCTTTATGCCTGAATACACGTTTTTTTGCTATAATGTAAGTGTATTCCTAATTTATTGGAAAGGATTTTTTATGACACAAACACCTATTACAAATCAACAAGTTCAATTACTAGAAACAATTGTCTCTTCTTCAGAACAAATGCAAGATCATTTTGTTCCATTTGCAGTGGATGAATCCATTTTACATCATCTCGTGCAATTTCCATCGGAAACTTTTCTACATTTTTGGGAAATGGAAGATACAGTGATTTTAGGAATGACAGATACTAAAACACCCTATTTAGAAGAGGGAGTTGCCTTATTAAAACAACGAAATTACACACCAGTTGTTCGTCATGCTGGAGGCTTAGCCGTTGTTAGTAACTCAGGCGTTTTAAATATTAGTTTATTATTTTCTAGACAAAATGCAACGATTACTCAAGTCTATGAATGGATGCAAGAACTCATCACTCGTGCCTTTCCAGAAGCTATTGGAGAAAAAGAAATCCAAGCCTTTGAAGTGAGTGATTCCTATTGCCCAGGAGACTATGATTTAAGTATCCAAGGGAAGAAATTCGCTGGAATTGCGCAAAGACGTTTTAAAAATTCTATTTGTGTCTCTATTTATCTTAGCATTAATGGAGATCAAGAAGAACGTGGAAACTTAATCCATGATTTTTATGAAGAAAGTATTAAGGGAGAAGAAACTCGTTGGCATTATCCAACAGTTAACGCAGACAGTATGGCGAATTTATCTCAATTATTAGACTTAACTCTAACGGTTCAAGAAGTTAAAGAACGCATTTTAACAGCTCTATTAGATGGACAATGTGAATTATTAGAGTCAGAAATTAATTTTGCAACTGAAGCAAGTTACCAAAAAGCCATGGATCGTTTAAACCTTCGAAAAGTTTAACGGTAAATCCAGACAATATAAGGAGGAAAAGATTGATGTATATTGAAGAACTATCCCGTGAAAAAGTATTACGTGACCCTGTTCATGATTACATTCACATTCAACACCGTGTTATTTTAGACTTAATTAATAGCCGAGAAATGCAACGATTACGCCGAATTAAACAAACAGGCGCTTCTATGTTCACCTTCCATACAGCTGAACATTCCCGCTTTTCTCATTCATTAGGCGTCTATGAAATTGCTAGAAGAATTTGCGACAAATTTGTTCGTAACTACCCTTCTACAACCCCAGAAGATGGATTATGGGATGACTCTAACCGCCTTGTTGTCCTATGTGCCGCTCTATTACACGATATCGGACACGGCCCTTATTCTCATGCTTTTGAGAAAATTTTCGATACAAACCATGAACAAATTACGATTGATATTATTTTGTCACCAGACACAGAAGTGAACAAAATTTTAAAAACGGTCTCTCCTACTTTCCCAGAAGAAGTAGCCAGTGTCATTCAAAAGAAACATCCAAATCCACAAGTCGTTCAATTAATTTCTAGTCAAATTGATGCTGACCGTATGGATTACTTACTACGAGATGCTTATTTCACAGGGGTAAACTATGGAACCTTTGATTTAACTCGTATTTTACGTGTGATTCGTCCTTATAAAGGTGGGATTGCCTTTAACTTCTCAGGAATGCATGCCGTAGAAGATTATGTCGTTAGCCGTTATCAAATGTATATGCAAGTTTATTTTCATCCAGTATCAAGAGGTATGGAAGTGGTGTTAAATCACTTATTAAAACGTGCTACTGAATGTTATCATTCAACGACTAATCCATTAAAATATACCGCATCTTTCTTAAAACCATTTTTTGAAAAAAATTGGACATTAGAAGACTATCTGCGTCTAGACGACAGTGTATTAAACACTTATTTTGCTCATTGGCAAATTGAAGACGATGCGATTTTAAGCGATTTAGCAGATCGTTTTATTAATCGTAGACCATTTAAATCCGTGCCATTTAACCCTGTCAATGACGTGGCAACAATTGAACGTATGAAAGAACTAGTACAAAATGTTGGTTATAATACCGAGTATTATACTGCGATTAATAATAGTTATGATTTACCATATGATTTCTATCGTCCAGATTCAGTAAAACCAAGAACGCAAATTGAATTAATGGAACGAAATGGAAATATGGTCGAATTATCTATTGTTAGTTCGATAGTATCTGCTATTTCAGGAAGAGTTCGTGGAGATGAACGCTTATACTTCCCTAGAGAAATGTTTGCAGAAGGAACATCAGAATTATTTAGCGAAGATTATAAAGAATTCCAAGAATTAGCAACTAAACTTGATGTCTACTCGAACCAAATGAAATAATGTTAAAAAGACTTTTCTAAACTAGCCGGACTCAACAAAAGGATACAGGCTACAAGGGAAAGTCTTTTGTGCTTTTTTATTCAGTAAAAAAATATGCTATAATAAAGTGATACAGAAAAAAGGAGACTCACTATGATTAAATTAATTGCCATTGATATTGATGGAACTTTGATTAACTCAAAACACGAAATTACTCCTCGTGTTCATGCTGCATTAACAAAAGCAAAAGAACAAGGTGTCTATGTTGTTCTTTGTACAGGGCGTCCTCTTCCTGGCGTTCAAGGATATTTAAACGAATTAAACTTAATTAATGATCGTGATTTTGTTATTACTTATAATGGTTCACTTGTTCAAAAAACAGGAACAGGCGAAAGTTTAGTACGCTTTGGAATGACAATGGATGATTTAAAACTCATGGATGATTATCATCAACAATACGGCGTTCACTACCACGCAATCGATGAAAAAAATATTTATGTGACTACACCAGATATTGGAAAATACTCTTATATGGAACGTGACCTTGTTGGAATGCCAATTGTGCAACAACCACTAGATCAATTTGACCCAAATGCTACTTTTTCAAAAATGATGTTCGTAGATGAACCAGAAATTTTAGAAAATCTGATTCCAAATTTAAGTGACTCGTTCAAAGAAAATCATAATATCGTTCGTAGTATGCCTGTTTACTTAGAAGTCCTACATCCACAAGCCAGTAAAGGACACGCTGTCGCTAAACTAGCAGAACTATTAGGACTAGATGCCAGCGAAGTAATGTGTATCGGAGACCAAGGAAACGATAGAGATATGATTGAATATGCAGGTATGGGCGTTGCCATGGGAAATGCAATCGATGAAATTAAAGAACTCGCAAACTTCATTACAACAACAAATGATGAAGACGGTGTTGCAGTAGCCGTAGAAACTCATGTGTTAAATACGGAGAACTCTCTATGATTCATTCCATGAATCTAGCTCCTTCTCCATTTGAAATGATTGCATCTGGAAAAAAGACTATCGAATTAAGATTAAATGACGAAAAACGAAGAAAAATTCAAATTGGAGATTTCATTCAATTTACCAATGTAAAATCTCCAAACGAATCCATTCTTTGCGAAGTTATCCGGCTTCATCCATTCGAAAACTTTGCTTCATTATACAAAGCACTTCCTTTGCTATCTTGTGGCTACACAGCTTCAACCATTCAACACGCACATCCTGATGATATGCGAATGTATTATTCAAAAGAAGAGGAAGACACTTTTGGAGTCGTTGGAATTGAATTGAAATTAATAACAAAAAAATAACCCAAAGGAGATTTTACACCCCTTTGGGTTTTATTTACACTGTAACATAAAGAAACTCTTCACAAAACACGATTATTAAAGAGAAAATTTAAAAAAGAAATCGATTTTTAACGAATGTTCGCCTTATTTTTTGTTGTAATTTTCGTAAATTTCTGTATAATAGTTTTACTGGAGCAATCTTCAGCCAGAGCTGTCTTATAAGCTTTGATTCAAATTAAAGGAGGCTAACCAATGAAATTAAAGAGAAGCGAACGTTTAATCGATATGACACAACGATTACTCGATAATCCTCACACATTGATTTCATTAACAACTTTTACAGATTTATACCAATCTGCAAAGTCTTCCATTAGTGAAGATATTGCCATTATTAAACGCACCTTTGAAATTCAAGGAATTGGTATTGTTAATACACTTCCTGGAGCTGCAGGAGGCGTGATTTTCACTCCAAAAATTAAAAAAGAACAAGCATTAGAAGCAGCACAAAAAATTTGTGACCAGATGAATGATTCAACTCGTCTACTTCCTGGTGGATATATTTACTTATCTGATTTACTAGGAAAACCGGACGTTCTTCATCACTTAGGAAAAATGATTGCTTCTGCCTACGAAGACCAAAAAGTCGATGTCATTATGACTGTAGCAACGAAGGGTGTACCAATTGCTCAAACAGTTGCCAATTATTTAAATGTTCCATTTGTTATCGTTCGTCGTGATTCGAAAATTACAGAAGGAGCCACTGTAAGTATTAATTACGTATCTGGTTCTTCTTCTCGTGTTGAAAAAATGGAATTATCTAAGCGTACTCTCCCAAGTGGATCAAATGTACTAATTGTCGATGACTTTCTAAAAGCCGGTGGTACGATTAATGGGATGCGAAGTCTTATCAAAGAATTCGATTCTCATGCAGTGGGTGCAGTCGTTTTCTGTGAATCAGGAGTCTCTGGACACCAATTACAAGATTATTCTTCTATTATTCGTATTACAGAAATCAACACTGAAAACCAACATATCAAAGCAGAATTAGGCAACTTCTTCGAAACACATACATTTTTAGAAGAAACACATTAAAAATACAAAATAACAGAAAAAACTTTCCTTAAATAGCAAGGTCGCCAGCAGCCTCGCTTTGCGAGTCTCATGGCTAAAATTCGAGCCTCGGTCTCGAATTCTCCCTGTAAAATAAGCCACCAAAGTGGCTCATTTTACTATTGCTATTAAGAAAAGTTTTTTCTGTTATTTTTTCTTTACGTTATAAAACGGACTATACCCATTCACCATTTTCATTCAATTGATATCCATCAATAACGGTATTTTTTGCCATCTTACCATTTGATAGTACATAATACCATTTTCCATTTGATTGAATCCATTGATTTCTAGCATAAGATCCATCTTCATTTAAGTAATACCAGCTATTATATGAAGAATCGAAGATCCATTCATTTTTCGCCATGTATCCACCAGATTTCAAATAATATTGATCCTTCCATGTATTTTCTACATAATGACCATTTTCATCAAGATAGAACCAACTATTATATTTCGCATCATAAATCCATTCATTTTCTGCCATCGTTTTATCTGCTTTAATATAATAAGATCCAATCCATTGTTTACTTACAGCTTTTCCATCATTATCTACATAGTACCAACGATTACCTTTTTTCTCCCATTTATTACGAGAGACTACTTCTTTCGTTGTTTCTTCATTTTCTTTAGTAGTTTCTACTTTATTTGAAACAACTTCTGTAGTTTTCTCTTCTTTTTCTTTTGATGCAACAGGTTTTAATTCAATCGTACTAGTTGTTTCAGTAGGTTGAACTGATTTTAATTCCGGAAGCACTGAAGGTTTTTCAGTAATAGTTCCGCCATTATCAACCGGTTGAGTTGGAGCCGGTTTTTCAAGAAGTGGTTTTTCGATTTTTTCCTCTTTTGGCTTGAATCCTTCATTTGCATTATTTACTACTTTAGCATTATGAATATTTTGAATTTGTTCAATAAATACTGCTAACTCTTCTATAGTTATTGAACGAGGAATCCCTTCTCTATTCACTCCAATTAAGTTTAAAGTTTCAATTTTTTTAATAACTTTTTCTGCTAACTCATCCACTTTTAACTGAAGTGCTAATTTTTCAGATAATGATAATGAAGAATCTTGGTTAATTTCTAACTTTTCATTTAAAGCTACATTATTCACTGTGTATTTGTTCTTATTCATCGGTGCAGTGAAATGAGTATTTTGAATATTATCATTTACAAGACTCAACATCTTCTCAATTTTTTGAGTAAGTGAAAGTTTATCAAATTCTTTTGCATTATTATTCAATTTATTTCTTAAAAAATGGATAACAGGTGCTCCAAGATTCATTCTAATTTCAGAAATCACTTTTTCCTTTTCAACATCTGTATAGCGATTATCTGCTAGAATTAATTTTTCTTGTTCTTCTCTAAATTTTGAAACTTTAATTTTAATTACTTCTTCTAATACCTTTTCTTGATATTCACTTTTAGCTACGTTGAGTAATCTTTCATAATACTGTTCAGAATTTTCTCCATATCGTAAATCCTTATCAATAAATTCGACTATCTCATTTATTAGACTATTATTCAATGAATCATTAAAACCATATTTTTCCAATTCTTGTATATATAATTTATAACTTTCTTTCAAACTATTTTTAATTCTTAGTGGAGTTAAATAAATTTTTATATTTCCATCAAAAAATTTTTTATACTCACTAATTAATTCTTCTACTTTTTCATCAAATTTTTGATCATATCTTTTATTGTAGTTTAAATTTCCAATAAGCTTAGTAATAATTTCATTGATTTTTTCATCAGTAATACCAGAGTTTTCCAACTCTTGTTTTTTACTATTCACATAAGAGTTTAAAGCCTCTTTCACTTTACTTTTTGCTTTTAATGATTCAACTTCATTTTGAAGTTCATTTTTAGCATTCCTAAGAATATAATTAAGTTCTGTTTCTCTGTTCAGTCTATAGTAATATCTAGCATTTTTAGAAGCTTTTTCAAATGACGATTTTAGAATATTATTAAAATCTTCTTCTGAAATTCCTTCCTCTAATAGTTTTGTTTTTTGACTATTACCATACTCTTCAAACTGAGTTTTAGCATCTAAAGTAAGTTCTTTAACTTTAAATTCTGTTTTTTCTTGAACAATTCTATCAATATATTTTTTAACTTTCTCTTTTGAAAAAGGCTCTTCATATTCACTACCATTAGCATTTGTATGTACTTTTCTAATTTCAAGAATAATATCATTAATAGTTTCAAATGGTACTATATTATCTCCCAAAGCATATTTAACTTCTAGAATATTATCTATTTTTTGTAATAATTGTTTTTTCTGTTGCTCTGATAAAGAAGAATCCTGATTAATTTCTTGCTCTTCCTTCATTTCTGCATATCCAATAATGGATTCAATTTCATGATTATATAATTTGGATGTATTCCGATAAATTCTATATTCTCTAACATATTGAATAGTATTATCTAATATAGTTGGATAATTTGTTAACAAATCTTTTCGATCATCTTGATAATATCTAGTTCGTGAATAAGAATCTGTATGAAATGGGTAATCTTCAGTATAACTATCCTTCAAATCGCCTTTATACTCTCTCATCTCAGCAATCCATTTTTCCTTTTGAGTTGATTCAAAATAATTCGCATTTTGTACAATATCAATTGCTTTATCTAATGAATTTAAAATAAAATTATACGCTGTGGAATCTATTACTGTCTCAATAAATAATTTTTTAACTTCATCATTAAACTCATCTCTATATCCTTGATAAATTCGTTTTTCAACCCACTTATTAACTAATTCATCCAACTTTTCATTAGTAATACCATACTTAGCAACTACCGGTCTCATAGTTTTGCTAAATTCTTGTACTTCTTTCTTATATTTAATTTTTTCTGGACTTTCAGTCGCTGTCGTTGTTGTTGTTTCCTCAACGGCAATTATAGGTTTAGATAATTCATGTTTAATGATTTCTGCACTTGTGATACCAACCGTTGATACTAAAGCAAACGCAACTCCTAGTTTTAGAGATTTATGATTAACTTTCATTCTATTCCCTCTTTCCTGTTTTTTATGAGTTAAGTATACTACATCACAAAATTTAAAAAAACATTTTTTATCTAGCAAAAATAAAAAGAAAAGCTCCCTTTGAATAGCAGCAGTAAAATAAGCCACTTTGGCTTATTTTACAAAGGTAAATTCGAGACCGAGGCTCGAATTTTAGCCATGAGACTCGCATTGCGAGGCTGCTGGCGACCTTGCTATTCAAGGAAGTTTTTCTGTTATTTTTGCATACGTTATTACGTTAATTTTTACGACTGGAACGCAATCGAAAATAGCATCATCCATACGGGTAAAATCACGATATAGAATAAAGTTGTAATCGTAACAGCTGATGTCGCAAAATCAATATCAGCATTTTCCTCCGTTGCTAATAATGGCATAATGACCAATGTCGGAATTGTTGATTGAAGAAAGAACGTTTCTTGTAATTTCATTGGTAATTCAATCGAAAACAACTGCATCATTCCCACTTGGATAGTTAAAAGAATTGCCGGAAACAATACAAAACGCCCAAAAATCGATAAACTCATATCTCGATCGAACGTCAACGAACGAAGCCCCACTTGTGCTAAATGGATTCCAATATACATTAACGATAATGGAGTTACCAAACTACCCATATAGATCAAAGAATCCTCTAAAAATTCAGGAAGTGTCCATCCAAACCATACCCAAATCATACTACCTAAAAAAGCGATTAATGGTGGTGAGAAAATCCGACTCCATTGAATTCCTTTTCCAACATGTTGCTGATTATAATAAGCAAATAAATACGTTCCCACTGTAAACGTCGATAAAGTATTCACTACATAATAGACTAAAAAATAAGGCATAGCCTCTTCACCAAATAAAGATAAATTCAACGGTAGTCCCATAAAAATCGTATTTGCATTGACAATCGTATTTATCACCGTCGCCTTACGATTATTTGGAATACGAAATACTTGAACAATGATCCAAGCAACAAAATATCCAATAATAACACTCAACAGTGGAATTCCTAAACTGCCAACAAATTCGATCATTTTTTCCTTTGAAATAAATCTTAAAACAGAAATCATAATCGAAGCTGGTAAAGCAATTTTAATAATAAGAGAAGCAATACTTGTTGAAAAATTTTTATCAAACCATCCCTTTATTTGTAATACATATCCTAAACTAATCATGATGACTATCGTTGCCATACTTGAAAAGATTTCACCTAACATTTTAATCCTCCAATTTCTTAGTACAGTCACTATACTCTGCTTTTCCTGTACCTGTCAACATTCCATAAAATATAAAAAATCTCGAAAAATCTGCTAGACAAACTTTCCGAGACTTCAACTTTATTTCTTGAATTGATTTTTAATCATTGTTCCAAATAAACTAATGACTAAAATCATTAGGAATACACAAGTAATCGTAGCACCTGGTGGTGTATCAAATTCATAAGACATACTTAATCCACTAAAAATACCAAATATGCTAATTAAAATACCCGACACAATTACGCCTGTAAAACTTCTCGTTAAACGAATCGCAATAGAGGCTGGTAACACAATAACCGCTGAAACTAATAAAGCTCCAGCAATTGGCATCATCACTGAAATGACTACACCCGTAATAATCGTGAAAACTTGTGTCATCAAACGAACAGGTAATCCTGCCGTATAAGCAGTATCTTCATCAAATGATAAAACATATAATGGTCGTCTAAAAATTAAATATAACACGACTACAATAATCGCTAAAGCTATCATCAACCACATTTGTTGTTGTGTAATCGTCACAATGGAACCAAATAAAAATTGATCCACACTAATCGTTGAACGACCTTTTTGGAAATTCATTAAAATTAAGGCAATCGCCATCCCGCCGGACATTAATATCGCAACGGTCACTTCTGAATAACCTTTAAAATATTTTCCAATTACTTCTAACACAATAGCTGCTAAAACTACCACTACTAATGTCATAAAGGTAGGATTATAGCCTAATAATAAGCCTAGAGAAACACCCACTAAGGAAACATGAGATAAGGTATCTGCCAATAATGACTGTCTTCTTAAAATTAAAAATAAGCCCAAAATTGGTGTAATCATCGCCATTGCTAATCCTGTGATGAATGCTCTTTGCATGAAACCATAGAAAAACATCTCCATGGAGAATCCTCCTTTCTCATCAAATGAATATGTTTATCCACATAATGTTCCAAATCTTCTTCCTCATGCGTCACCATTAAAATCGCTTTTCCATGATGTGCACAACTGTGATGTAAAAGATGATAGAAACGCTCTCTACTTATTTTATCCATTCCTGCTGTTGGTTCATCTAAAACAAATAAGTCTGGATCTGTTGCAAAAATACGCGCTAAACAGATTCTTTGTTTTTGACCACCCGACAACTCGCCAATACGTTTATGGCGTTCATCCCACATTCCAACAGATTTTAAGGCTCTTTCAATATGTTCATGGTCTTCTTTATCTAATCGTTGGAACCAACGACCTTGTTGGTAACGACCTGAAGCAACTAATTCATAAACGGTTGAAGGAAATCCCACATTAAAAGAAGAAATTTGTTGTGGGGCATATCCAATGGATAATGTTTCTCCTTGTGTATTAACGGTTGCGATTGTTGCTTTTCCTTGTTTTGGAGTTAATAATCCTAAAATATTTTTTAATAAAGTAGATTTTGCTGCACCATTTTCACCTGTTAATATGACAAACTCTCCCGGTTCAACAGTAAAACTAATGTTTTCTAAAACGGGCTCATTATCATACGAAAATGATAAATTCTCAACTGAAACGTAACTCATACTAACTCCTTCCTTTTCTAAATCGTAGTAATTCTTTTTTATGTACGTTTGTTAGGATAGCATATTTTAGTACGAATAATCAAGAATTTACGATAGATAGAATTCTATTAATATCTAAAAGATTTACTCCACAACTAAAATAGGAATCAAGCAACCTAACATTGCTTAATTCCTTCAATAAAGTTAATTCAAAAATCCTATTTTATTCAGTAATTAAATCCATTCACCATTATCATTAACATAGTAACCATCTGGAGTAATTGTATTTATTATTAATTCTCCTAATGAATTTAAGTAGTACCATTTACTACCTACTTGTTGCCATCCTGTTAACATTTCTCCTGATTTATTCATGTAGTACCAATATTTTCCAACTTGAACCCATCCTATTGACATTGCTCCCGTTTCATCAAAAAAATACCATTTACTATCATCTAACAACCAAGCAGTCTCCATTGCTCCTGAAGAATTTAGGTAATACCATTTATCATTAATATACTGCCATCCAGTTTGCATTACACCGTTTTTATCTAGATAATACCAATTATCTGCTTGAATCCAACCTTTCACTATCTTACCCAACGTATCAAAGTAGTACCATTTCCCTTCAAGTTGTTTCCATCCTACTTGTACTTTATCTAATACTACATTTGAATTTGTTACTGTATTTTTAATTGATTTAGATTCATATGTGTTTATTTCTTCATTTTTTTCTAAACCGTCTAAAATTGAATTGCCTAATTTTTCATTACTAATACTTAATGTATTCTTTAAAATTTTATATACTCCATTCTCCGTTACAAGATTAAAATCACCAATGCTATCATTAATAACAGATTCTTTACCATTTTCAGTAGATTTGATAAAGGAAATGAAATCACTCTTCAAATTATAGAACCTATTATTTAAAACCATTATTTGACCTGTTGAATCCTCAATTATAATCCCCTTATCCCCACCAAAAATCTGATTATCAGAAACTGTTAAATTATTACTAATTCTTAATAATTCAATATTTGGTTGTTTAGAGTCTTCTGAAGTATTTTTAATTATATTTTTAGTCACAGCAATATCTGTTACTTTCCCAAGATATTCTGCATTATCTTTTGCAACTCGTATTGCTATCGTATTATTGTCAGAAATATTGAATTCATTTTCTGTAATATCTACCTTCTTATTTAAATCAAGTATATCTTTATCATTTTTATAACTAAAAGCATTTACTAGAGCTGCTCCGTTTTCTCGATAGATTACACTTTCTTCCTTATTCTTCTTATCAAAACGATTTCCTTTAATTAAAATATTAGTAAATCCTGTAAAACGAATTCCAGCATAAATCATATTATCAAAATGATTATTCAGAATTTTGATATTAGAAGGATTTTGTGTGGTAATCGCTTGATAATGTGTACCTATTCCTGTTACTAATTCACCGGACTTTTCACTCTTTCCAAAATATGAATTTTGAATAGTCACATTTTCAGACTTTACACCTGTTTCATTTAATGCGTAAGGAAACCCTTTCCTTGTCATTGGTTCAATTTGAATAGACTCCTTCGTAATCATTGCATTATCTTTTATTGTCTTAGGTAATGCCTGACCTAAGAAACGTGATTGATCTACTAAAACGTTTTTCGAACCTGCAATTTGAATAGCATGCCCCTGAAAACTATCTTTAAAAGTTACATTTCGAATTGTGACATTAGTACTGTTTCCAATTGCAAACCCGCCAGAAGAATTTATTAAAGGTAAATTCTTTGGTTTACTACCTTCTTCGTTTAATACACCATTCATATCAATTGTACCACCAGAAAAACTAATATTCTCTGTCGGTTCCCAAAAGATTTTATCCCCACCATTAATAAATGGACCAGTCATAAATACAATTGATGGACGATCTTTAAAATTGATTCCATTTAATATAGTCGCCTTATCATCCAAACGAATATCTATATTACTTTTTAACTGAATAATTTTTTTTACAAGATATGTTCCTTCTGGAAAATATAGTTTTCCTCCACCTAACCCTTTTGTTGCAGCATCAATAGCCTTTTGAATAGCTTCTTGGTCATCTGTTATACCATCTCCAACTGCTCCAAATTCTTTAACGTTTATAAAATCTTTCGCAAATTGAGAAATCTCTGTATTACTTAAAATTTTTCCGTTTACAGGTTGTATTGCTTCCATCGTTGAACTTATCTTTTCCTCAGTTACTAATTTAGCATTTGGATTAACTTCCTCCGCTAACACTAAATGAGTTCCTACTAAAGAAAACGCTAACAAAAATAAGCATGTCCCAATTTTTAATCTACGAATACTGCTTGTTTCATTATAAATATACTTTTCCATGGTAGCCTCCAAATTTATATGATTTGTTTCCCTATTTTTTATAACTATTCTTTGAAAAGTTATAAAAATGACACCGCTGTCATTTTCTTTCATAATATACACCTTGAACTAATTTGTCAAGGTATATACCATTAAAATTTTTTCTAATATCAATAACATTACATAATTCTTTAATTTTTTATAATAGGTTAAAATTTACATTTTCAAAATTCAAATATGGTTAAAAAGTTTGCCGTCTTATTAAACTTGCGGAAACTTCAACTGACTCTCTTTGTTCACCATTTATAATTGCTAAAACACCTTCAATCATTTCTTTCGCTAATTCTGTATAATTTGGAGCGATGGTTGATAATGCGGGAGTATAATATTTAGCTATTGGTATATTATCAAAACCAACTATTGTCAGTTGATCAGGAATCAATATTCCTTTTTCATAACATCCTCTAATAACACCTTGAACTTTTTCATCTCCCGAAACAAAAATAATATCCGGAATATTAGAAGTTGATAAATGCTCTTTTACATAATCATATACAGATTCAATTGTAAATAAGCCATATATAACTTCTAAATCAATATCATATCTCTTTTCCTTTACAAACTCTCTAACACCATTTTCACGATTTTTATTAACAAGAGATGGTCCACCCATTAATAACCACATCTTTTTAAAGCCTTTTTCTTCAACAGCTTCCATTAAATCATATCCTGCTTTAAAATCGTTATTTGAAACATAAATAACACCATCTGTGTGAGACTCTCCAAATACAATAAATGGCATATTATTCTTTTTCAAATATTGAATTCGACTATCATCTTTTCCTTCATAAAATACAATTACACCATCAACTAAACTACCTGTACTGGAAATAATAGAATCTTTAATAGAGTCTCCTTCTCCAAAATACTCAACAATTGCATTAACTCCTACTTCTTTACATGTCTGCAATACCTTATCTAGTAAAGTTTGAAACCAAATTAAAGGGAATGATTCCATTTTTTTCACAGATATTAAAATATTAATGGTTTCTTTTTTCGTTAAATTTTGAGCATAAGCATTTGGAACATATGATAATTCATCTATTACTTTCATTACAGCTTGATAGGTCTCAGGTTTAACTCTTTCTCCCCCATTAATAACTCTTGAAACAGTCTTTGGGGATACCCCTGATATTCGTGCAATATCATAAATAGTAATCTTCTTGTTATTTTTCATTTTTAGTCCTCAAAATAATCTAAATTTTCAAAGTGATTTGCCCTATCATTCTATCAAATATAATCCTAACATACAATTTATATTTTCATATTTTACTAACTAGATTTTTACTTCAAACAAGTCATTTTATGATAAAAAGGCAAGGTTACCCTCGCCTTTTTATCTTGCGTTAACTAGTTTCTTCTAAGTAAATAACTCCAACAATATCTGACAATTCTTCCATTAAACGAAGATGTTCAAATTTCCCAGGAAGTTCTAAAGTAATAAAGGACGCTATTTTCTTTTCAGGTACATCAAAATATTGAATTCGACTTTGATTCACTTCGCCAAAAGCTGTTCTTGAATCTGTAACACGAATATGTTTTTCAGCACAATATACTAATACACGATTATAGGCTTCTGTTGAATTTACCACTATATACAATTCAATAATTTTTGAACGTTTTTGTAAATATATTTTCAATGGTTGAAACATTGAAATAATACCCCAAATTGAAATAGCCGTTAATATAGCTCCTTGATAGAACCCAACGCCTATCGCCAAACCAATACCTGCAGCTCCCCAAATTCCTGCAGCCGTTGTTAATCCTGTTATCTTTTTATTTTCTTTTATAAGAATTGTTCCTGCCCCTAAAAAACCTACTCCCGATACTACTTGAGCGCCTAATCGTGTAGGATCCCCCGTTCCAAACTTATATGAAACAAACTCATTCGTCATCATTATTAGACAAGCTGCAACACAAACAACGCTGTGTGTGCGTATCCCTGCTGGCTGAGATTTTCCTCCTCTTTCCATACCAATTAGACTTCCTGCTACTAGTGACAAAACTATTCGTATTACTATTTCAATATTTGTTAAGGCTGTCATAATTACTTCCTAGTTGTTTTACTTTGTCTTTGTGTAAAGTATAGTACTGTTGAAGAAATAATCATTAATACAATAGTATATACAAAGACAAGAGCTTGTGCATTTGAAGTTGCTGTTTCATCACCTGCTGAACGAATAGTAATTCCTAGCGGCTGAGCCAATGGATGATACAAGAATACAGATAAATCGAAGTCTGTTAATAACGAATTAAAGTTAAGGGCAATGATTGAAAGAACTACTGGTAAAATAAATGGAATAATAACTTTCATCATTGTATAAAATGGTGATGCTCCCATACTACGAGCTGCATCTTCCATTTCATCATCAACGCTAAATAAAATAGCTCGAACCATACGATATGAGAATGGTATTTTTACAATAATATATGCAATTAATAGCATTACAAAAGTTCCAACTAAAATTTTATTTAATACAAGTGGTTGTGGTTGATTAAATGTAAAAAGTAAACTAATTGCTAATAATGTACTTGGTAGTAACCAAGGAAGCAAAGCTCCATATTCAAACAAGAAGTCAAATTTAGATTTATGTTTTCTAACCACTCTCGCAAAAACAACAGCAAGGACTGTTGCTGTAATGGCAGCGAGAATTGCATAAATAAAGCTGACTAAGAATGGTGAGAAAGCAACACTATTACTAAAGAATTGATAATAGTTTTCTAAAGTAAAGTTAGACAATGATAAATGTCCTGTTTGAATCGCTACTGGATCTGTAAATGAATATAAAATAATAAAAACTAAAGGCAATAAGAAAACTGTAAATAATGCATATGCAACAATATGTGCAATGATATTCCATGGTTTTGAAGATATCTTTTGCTTTTTCAAAGGTGCTTTTGTTTTAGAGATAGAAATATAATTTCCGCCTTTTTCAATTTTATTCATGATAGTTAATAAAATTGTAGTAGCAATCCCTAAAATAATCGCAAGTAAAGCAGCTAAATCACGAGAATTTCCCATACCTGCAAATGTAATAATCATTGGGTTAATGGTTTGGAATTGTTTGCCTCCAACAATCATTGGTGCTGCAACTGCAGATAATCCACTAAGGAAAATCATAATAGTTAATGCAAATAAGGTAGGTGTTAAAGTAGGTAAAACTACTTTTCTAAACACTGTAAACGGTTTTGCACCCATATTACGTGCAGCTTCAATTGTATGATAATCTACACTTCTAATCGTATTTGTTAAAAACAATGTATGATTAGCAGTTCCTGAGAAAGTCATAATAAACAATACTGCTCCATATCCAATAAACCAGTTAGGATCAAGTGAAGGAATAATGTTTTGTAAAACTCTTGTAATCATTCCATAAGGTCCATAAACAAATTTATAACCTGTCGCAAGAACAACCCCTCCATAAATCAATGAAGTCATGTATCCTAATTTTAAGATTTTAGCTCCTTTAATATCAAAGTATTCGGTGAATAATACACAAAGTACTCCTACAATGTTTACTGTAATAATCAATGAAAAAGCTAATTTAAAACTGTTCATAATACTTTGTAGAGCTCTTTGAGATTTTAAAACACGTTCAATTGCATTTATAGAAAAATGTCCGTCTTTAACAAATACATTCACTACTAAATCAAAGTTTGGATAAATAATAAACGTTACTAGGAACCAGACTAACCCTAAACGAATAAGCCAATCTTTCCAATTTAACTTTTTACGCATACTATCCCCTCCCTAATATTGAACAATATCTGAAGGTGTAATATATAGTTCTACATTTTCCCCCACAGATTTAATTGCAAATTGACTATCAATACGAGTCACATTGACAATTTGATTTTCAGATACTTGTATCGTATATCGAACGTTTACACCAGAAAATTCTGTATCAATAATTGTACCATTTAAGACGATATCTTCTTCTGTTTCACGTTTAAAACGAATTTTCTCTAGACGAATATATCCTTTCTTATCTTCTAAGTTTACTGATGGATTTTTAGATAAAATATCATGAACCGTTTCTTCAGTTAAGACATTAATATCTCCAATAAAATCACATACAAACTCTGTTTTTGATTGATGATAAATTTCAGGTGGTGTTCCTACTTGTTCAATAAACCCATTATTGAATACAGCAATTCTGTCTGATAATGTTAAAGCTTCCTCTTGGTCGTGTGTAACATATAATGTTGTAATTCCTAAATCTTTTTGCAGACGTTTTAATTCTTTTCTTAAATCTACACGTAATTTTGCATCAAGATTAGAAAGAGGTTCATCTAAACAAAGAATTTTAGGTTCTAATACTAATGCACGAGCTAATGCTACACGCTGTTGTTGACCACCAGATAATTCTGACACATTACGTTGTAATTGTTTATCAGAAATTTTAATTTTTGCAGCTACTGCTGCAACTTTTGCTTTAATAACATCTGGAGCAACTTTTTTTACTTTCAATCCAAAAGCAATATTATCAAATACTGTCATTGTTGGGAATAAAGCATAAGATTGAAACACAATTCCAATTCCACGTTTTTCAGGTTCTAATTTAGTCACATCTTTCCCATTTACTTCAATTCGTCCTTGAGAAGGATCAAGAAATCCTACTAAAGCTCTTAAAGTTGTTGATTTTCCACAACCTGACGGTCCTAAAAAAGTAAAAAATTCACCTTCATTAATTTCAAGATTAAGATTATCAATTGCAATAAAATCTCCATACTTAATTTGAATATTATCAAATTTAATCATAATGTTTTCTCCTTCATCTATTTCAAAAAGTCTCGCAAAGGTTCTTTCTATCTAATAGAGTTTAGACCCTGCGAGACTCGTGATACCATTTATAAAATTATTTAACGTATTCTAATTCTGCTTTTTCAACCCATTGGTCTAAGTATTTTCCAACAACTTCCCAATCAATAGCTTGTGGTTTAAGTTGTCCAACAAATTTCTTAGTATCTTCTGGTAATTCAGATACCGCATCTTTATTTGCAGGAATAGATCCAAAGTTTTTACTATATTCAGCTTGAATTTTAGCTTGACCAAACCAGTTAATAAATTCTTTAGCAAGTGCTTTTTTCTTACTAGTATTTAATACCATTGTTTGTTCTGTTACAAATGGAACACCTACATCTGGTGTCATTACTTTAAATTCTACATTTTGTTCTTTTTGTCCTACTAATGCTCCTGAGCCCCAAATCATACCATATTGAACAGGACTTTCTTTATCTAAAACTTTAACGACTGTACTTTCACCTTTTTGAAGTGTATATGCATTTGCAAAATAATCTTTTGCAACATTCCAACCTTTTTCAGATACACCTAAATCTCCTTTTTCATCAAGATAACGAACTAAGATACTTGCATAAATCGCACGTCCAGTACCACCTGTTAATCCATAAATTGAATATTGACCTTTATATTTACTTGCTAACTCTGTCCAATCTTTTGGCATTTCTTTCGCTTCAGGATTTCCAACTAATACTAACGGTTGAACAATCACTGGATTATAAAAACCATCTTTATCTGCTAATGATGAATCAATTTTATCAAACCAATCAGGTTTAAATTGTTCTAATAATTTTGCATCTCGTAATTTATTTGAATCTACAGCTCCAATCCCAAATACCATATCAGCAACTGAATTATTTTTTTCTGCAATAACACGATCTGCAAGTTGTGCACCGGCAATATCAACCATACGAATATTAAATCCTGCTTCCTTAGCTTGAGCTGTTAACCAGTCTCCACGCCCGTTTGATACCGAGTTAGAATAGATTACTAATTCTTGACTTTTATCTGCTTTTTCATCAGCTCCTGAGTTAGAATTAGATGAAGGATTTGTACTACTTGAACAAGCTGCTAAAGCTGTAGCTGTAAATACTGTTGTTAATAATTTTGATAAAAATTTCTTAGTTTTCATAATAAAACTCCTTTTATGTTAATTTTTTATTTCCCAAATTTTTCATGATATGGAACAAATTGTCTCATATCTTCAAACACTGTATAATCAATACGATTTACAGTAATTACAGGTACTTTCTCTAGTAATACTTTTGTTAATTCTTCTTTTACTTTTTTAAATTCCTTATCTTCTTCTTCAGTTAACGGAATTCGTAAATATCCAATTGAGATATGAAATTGATATCGATCATGATTAGGGAAACGTACTCCTGCTTTTTCTGAAACATATGTACGTATTTCTTCTAATCTTTTAGCAGATTCTTCATCAGCAGGTTCCACTAAAATATTTTGATTTCCCATTTCAGTTACTCTCATATGAATATTTTCATTCAATAATGGAAATATTTCTAATTGTTTTGCAAAATAATCATGAATTTCCTGCAATGGGGTATCTAATGATAAGTGACTACTCCAAAACTCTGGTTCACGATTCTCATGACAAAGTAACTCAATCACTGTCATGTGAATCGATCCTCTAGGTGTTAGAGTAAATTTATCAATAAATGGTAACTCTCTATAACGTGATTGAATAATATCAACTACTTCCATCAAGTCAGATTTACTGTATAAATTTGCAACTACAGTATTTCCTGGGAAATGGTTAAATTCACCATTTTCTTTAAATTTAATTTTAGTAAGATTTTTCATAAACTTCTTCCTTTGTTATCTTGTTTTTGACACCGGTGTCAACCCGATGAGTTCATTATACTTTGCAAACGTTTTATTGTCAACCGCTTTCATTTTATTTTTTTAAATTTTTTGCAAAAAAATTACGCCAAATTTTGACGTAATTCTTTTTAGAAATTTATTTATATTTTTATATTTAAGCTATTCTAATTAATTCCCACTGTTTCAATAAATCTCTTAAATCCTTCTCGACCAGATTGGTTATTTTTATACACACCAGCATCTTCCAATACTCTAGCAAAAATTTGCCCTACTTCATATTGAATAATTTTAGTAACTTCTTTTTCTTCTATATTTGAATATTTCTCTTTTAATTGTTTAGCCCAATCTAAATGATACTTTGCTATTTCATTTGGTTTATTTAATAAAAATTCCTCTACTTCTTCTAATTCTGTTTTTAAGCGAGGTGGTAGAATTGCAAGCCCCATTACTTCTATTAATCCAATATTTTCTTTTTTTATATGATGGACATCTTTATGAGGATGATAAACGCCGTCTGGATGTAATTCAGATGTATGATTATCTCTTAAAACTATATCCATTTCATACTTTCCATCAACTTTTCTAGCAATAGGAGTAACAGTATGATGCGGAGTATCACCTGTTTTTGCAATAATATCTAATTCAATATCTGTATAATTTTTCCATTTCTCCAATATCTTCGATGATAATTCTATAATTCTCTTTTTATCTTTTCCACGCAATCTAATAACTGACATTGGCCATTTAACTATTCCAGCTTCTATATCTTCAAAACCTGTAAATTCAAAATTTATATCATAATCTGCTTTTTCCATTGGGAATACATATTTTCCACCTTGATAATGATTATGACTTAGTATAGAACCTCCAGAGATAGGAAGATCAGAATTTGATCCTACAAAATATCCTGGAATAATATCAATAATATCTAATAATTGTTCAAATGTCTTAGGAGTAATTGCCATCGGAACATGTTCTGAATTAAAAAAGATAGCATGTTCATTAAAATATGAATACGGAGAATATTGAAATCCCCACAGTTCTTCTCCAAGATTCATTCTTATAATTCTATGATTTGCTCTTGCTGGATAATTCACTCGTCCTTGATAACCTTCATTTTCCATGCATAAAAGACATTTTGGATAATTTGATGGTTTCAGTAATTTTTCAGCTGCGATTGTTTTAGGGTCTTTTTCAGGTTTAGATAAATTAATTGTAATTTCAAGATTTCCATACTTCGTTTCTCCGTGGAACGCAATATTTTTTGAAATAGCAGATAACTTAATATAATCATTATCCTTACTTATTTGATAAAAATTTTCAATTGCCTTTTGAGGAGATAACTTGTATGAATTCCAAAAAATTTCATTTATAAGACTTGGTATTGGAGTAATAAAATTCATTAACTCTGCACCTAAACAGTCTTTTTCTTCAACTGTCGTATTAACTTTTCCATTTTTTTCTGCTATTTCCACTAAACTATCTTTTAGGCTTTTTATATCTTCTTCCTTTGTAAAAGTGTCAATTCCTTCCTCGCCTACTAAAGCTAGTACCCTATTTTTAACATAGGAATAATCCATTGAACTATATACTCCGTAGTTGATAACTTTCTCTACAAATTTGTCAATTAATGGTTGCATTATTTTCTCCTTTAACTTTATATATTAAAATTTCCTTTGTAATATCGCCTTACAATTCAACAACTAATATACTTGCATCATCTTTTTTTCCATAAATAGGATCAAGTTCTGTCGATTGTTTTCTCATTTCGATTAATTCCTCAAAACTTTTAGTAGTATTTTGAGAATAATAATCATAAAATCCATCACTCATCAAAACAATTTTATCTCCAGTAACTTCAAGATTTCCATATAGCGCATGTTCAATACTTGCATCATCTAAAGAACCAATCCAATAACCTTTCTCTTTATTAGCAAGGCCTCTAATTTTTTGTAAAATTTCTTTTTTATTTAATACATTTAATCCTTTTTTTGAATTTTCTATTTCATTTTTCCCTAAATCAAATAATCGATCCACTCTATGATCCGTTAATTGTTCATCATTTACTAACATGACGCAATCCCCAAGGATTAAATATTCAAGTTTTCTTTGTGACAATCTAGCAATAATAAAGGCAAATGTTGGTAATTTATAATATTCTTCATGATTGGAATCATTTAAACCTATAATATTTCTAACTTCCTTTATAGCATTTTGAAAAATAGTCTTTAAAGATTCTTTTTCATTGCAATGTACTTTTAGTTTTTCAGATAATAGATGAGTTATCTCAGAAACAGAGTATCCAATAGACTTTTTTGAATCATATAAATCTGTAGCCCCATCAATAATCCAAAAATAATTTTCAATATTCCCTAAGGCATCCTCATTTTCCATTGCTGTTCCTTGTATAGAACAAATATTTTTTATTTTCATACTTTCTACCCCCAATTCCAATAAGATAAGTTAATTCTATCGTTAAAAAATTCCAACTAACACAAATTTAGTTAGTAAAATCTTTAGAAATATAAAAAAACAATTATGACACCGATGTCATTTCTTTCATCATATACCTTCAAAGTATAATTGTCTAGAAAAATATAATAAAAAGTATCAAAAATGTAAACGCATCATTCATGCTTAGTTTATGGACAAAAAAAAGCAGGCAATGACAATTGCCCACTTTTAATCGATTATTTTAAAGTTGCTAAATGATCTTTTAAGCGTTGAATCACTTTTTGTTCATAATCTGTACGAACTTTTTGAGAAATTTCTGCTTTTGAAAATGGTAAAGTACCTTCTTTTTCTAAATAAGAATCTTCTATTTGAATAAAGTGCCCAGAAGCTCCTAATCCTACTCCAAAGTAATCAGCACTGTATGATTTTCCGAAATTCACTCCTGCAACACTTTGAGCATGATCATATTCGATTCCATTGAATAAGAATAATAAGATAGCTTCTCTTAATTCAGCACGAATAGTAAAGTAATCTTGATTTTGGAAATCTGTGCTAATCGCATTTTCATAATATTGGCTACCATTTGATTTTGAATTATCTGTAGAAGTTAGTATTCCATATTGTTCTACTACTTTATTAATGGCATGCGCATCATGACCTTTTCCATCTGCAATAAATCTTCCATCATTAATATATTCTTTAGCAATTTGCTCCGCAATAGTAACCATTGTTTCTGTTACTTTTACTGGCGAATAATTCATTTGTTTTCTGACTGAATTAATTAACGAAGCAGCATACAGGTTTAGGGATTGTTTCATATCTTCTGGCATTGAACGAAGATTATATTTTGCCAATAATGTATTAGAAATAGCTCCTATTTCTTTTTGATTTTGTTTTAATAATGATTTACTAATAGTATTTAAAGCCGATACATTCTCTTGATTTTTACCTTGAGCAGTTGAACCATATTGATTCAAACGTTTTGCATATTCTTCATTAATTGAAATTGAATCCTCTGATTCTAACCATTGAATCGCTTTTTCTAATGCTTTCTTTTCTTCTTGTTGACGTTGAGATTGAACAGCACCATCTAAATTTCTTCTTAAATGATCCTCTTCTGATTCACGCATTTTACCATCTGATTCTAAATAGTATCCATCTACTTCTTGGTCATAAGCATACGTTCCATCTGATTTTAGATAATACCATGCTTCATAAGACTTATCATAAATCCATTCTAGTGCAGCCATTTTCCCGTTTGATTTTAAATAGTAAGAACCTACCCACTCATCATGAGCATAAGATCCATCACCTTTTAAATAATACCATGCATTTTCAAGAGCATTTTGTACCCACTCAGAAACAGCCATCTTTCCATCAGCTTTTAAATAATACTCTTTTTGCCATTCAGAACGAGCATAAGCACCATTCCCTTTTAAATAGTACCAAGCTTTATAATTTTTATCATAGATCCATTCTGCCATAGCCATTTTCCCATTGGAATTTATATAATAATCCCCTTGCCATGTAGAATAAGCATAAGAACCATCACTTTGTAAATAATACCAACCTTGATAATCAGCATCATAAATCCATTCTTTTTCAGCCATTTTTCCATCAGCTTTTAAATAATAGTCCCCTTGCCATTGTTTAGTCACCGGCTTTTGATTTTGATAAAAATACCATGAACCATTTTCTTTAATCCAACCTTGTTTTGAAGTTTCTTCTGCATGAACTGCAGCAAGACTTGTTAAAGTAATAGTTGCTAGTAATGAAATAATTTTTTTATTCATAAAGTGCCTCCTTTATTCCTTACTGTTATTGTACCGAATCTTGTATAAAAAGCAACTAATAGCCTATAAAGAGAAACTCCACTATCAGGCACAACTCTGATAGTGGAGAAAAAGGGAAAACACACCAAAATGATGGCAACAAATGGGTGTTTTACTTCAATTCGAAAGCACATGTTTCCTGTTAACAGAAACAATCCGTTAAAACTATATAAAAAGCCCCTCTCGTTATTAAAAACAAAAGGGGAATCATCGCATAATCATAGATTAGAATAAAATACTAGTTTAAAAACTGTAAATTAGCCTTCTTCTATACTTGATCGTCATTTTCCTTCGCTGGCATTATCCAGAACAGGTTCAATGGGTATGATCTCAGCCTTTCGGCACCCCAAATGCTTCTCTATTGAATTGAGTTCAGTATAACATGTTTCCTATGAGAAGAAAAGAAAACAATACTTTTTATTAGCGAATATGATGGTCATAAGCAAAAATTACTAATTGCGTACGATCTCTCAAAGCTAATTTTGATAAAATTGTACTAATATTATTTTTAACAGTTCCTTCAGATAAAAATAATGCTTCTGAAATTTCTTTATTATTTAACCCTTGAGAGACAAGTCGAATCAATTCAATCTCTCTTTCTGTTAAACCGAATGAAGAAATATCCGTTTTTTCTATCGTAGTTGGTGCTTTTGGTTGCATCACTAATTTTTCAGAAACTGTCGCATCCATCACTACTTTTCCAGACAAAGCAACTTTAATCCCATCATAAATAGCTTCATAACTGCTATCTTTTAATAAATAACCTGAAGCTCCATATTGCATCGCTTCGACAATATATTCTGTATCTTGAAAGGTTGTCACCATTACAATTTTCACTTCTGGATAAGCTTCTTTGATAAGTTTAGTTCCTTCAATACCTGTACTTACTGGCATACGAATATCCATTAATACAACATCTGGCACTTCGATTTTGCAACATTCAAACGCTTCTCGTCCATTTCCAGCTTGATGAATCACTTCAATATCTGGATAAGTTTCTAGCATAATTTTTAAACCTGAACGAATTAATTGTTCATCATCTACTAACATCACTTTAATTTTTTCAGACATTGGCTTCTCCTTTCAATTTCATTTGCACTGTAAACCCTTGTTCAGTATTTTTGATTTCTAATTGCGCCTGTAGTTCATGCAGTCGCTCTTCTAACGCTTTTAATCCACCTTCTAGTGAAATAGCTGAAGATCCTACTCCATTATCCATAATTGTTACAATGAGTTCATTTGCAGAATACATCATTAATAGCGTAATTTTAGTTGCTTTTCCATGACGAATTGCATTTGTCGTTGCTTCCTGCACTCCTCTAAAAATGGTTAATTCTTGCTCTTTAGAAAGTTGAATTGTTGGTTTATTTTGTCGAAATACAAATTCCACACCACTATGTTGTTTTGTTTCATAAATAAATTCTTCTAAAGCTACATTTAGTTGTTGTTTCGTTAGTTGTTCTGGTTTTAAATCATGAACTACAGTACGTACTTCTTGCAATCCTTTAACTGCAAATTCTCTTAATTGTGAACTCATTTGAGAAACTTGAGGATTATTTTCTTCACTTAATTTACTAATCGCTCCTAGTTGAATAATAATCGTTGAAAGACTATGTCCAACTGAATCATGAATTTCTCTTGATATACGATTTCTCTCTTGTAAAGTATATAATTCCTTCATCGTTCCCATTGTATATTGCGCTTGTTGCAATTCCTTTTTCTGCTCAAACAATTGATTTTCTTGATCTTTTAATAAATTTTCTTGTTCATTTAATTTTAAAACAAGATGTGCACCATAATAAAATAATACATTTCCAAAAATCATTACTGGAATTGACCACCATTGTTGTTGCTTTATCCCTAATACAATAACTACTAGAGTAATCATCCCTTGAAGTATAATGGCATGTAAAGATGAAAATCGAAAACTAATCTCGAAACATAATAAAAGCATTAAGCTAATAAAAATATTTCCTGTAAAATAACAAAATGTCAAAACTGCGATACCTTGAGCTAAAATTGCCCAAGGATATTGAATCGAATAGTAATCTAATTGAGCTACAACAAGAATAACAAGAAATAGTAGCAAGTGATAAGCATTCACCGGATGATACAATGCCCACTCTACAAGAGCTGTCATTAACAAGCCATAGCGAATTAAAAATTTTAGTTGATTTTCTTGAATCATTTTCATAATAGGAATCCTCTAGCGACTAAAAAAATCATCGCAACACTATTACTCACAAAATGCATTAACATAGATGCCGCAACATTATCCTCATAATAACGATACATTCCTACTAAAGGAATTGTCAAAGGAACATACATCAACGCCGCACTCCAGTCAATTCCACCACTATTAGAAATTGAATGCAGTAAAACAAAAAAGAAAATTGAAATTGCTGTTAAAATCCAAGGATTTATTTTATCTTTAAAAGCTCCAATAATCGCTTCCCTAAATACCAATTCTTCTACAATAGGTGCAACTACACAAGTTAAGATTAGCATTAATACAATAGATGTAGAACTTAATAAAGATTCAATATTCGCTTGATTATCTGTCTGCTGTAATGGAACAACAAGTGCTAAAAGCAAAGTGAGAACTACTCGAACTACATAGCCAATCGCAATATCTCGAACAAATCTTCTTTTCACTAATCTTTCAAATCCTCTTTGAATCACTTCTCGATAAGACCAGACTGCATACATAGCTGTTATTAATTGAACTAAAATATACACTTTTCTATCCACATGCAATGTACCATCTTCAGCCTGTGTTAAAAAAAATCGAGGAACAATCATTAAATTAGAAAAATAAACAAACCATAATAATACTGCCTTTTTCTTCATTCTTTACCTCCATTAATGGAAATCTTTATGTTCTAAACTATAAATTTTTTGAATTTTACCATCATGCCAAACAACACCATGTAAAGCCCCACCAAAAACAGCTCCACCGTCCATTCCAATTTTTCCATCATGTTGCCATAATTTCATATAATCTCCATCTTCATTTAATCCTTTTAATGGAGTATGACCAAAAATAATTGTTTTTCCTGTTGTATTTTTTCCAGTATGGAAAGGTTCACGAATCCAATAAAAATCTTTTGGAACAGTGTCTAACCAATGATCTAATCTTAAATCGACTCCAGCATGAACAAATAAAACATCTCCTTCATCAATATATAAAGGGCGTTCTCGTAAAAAAGAAATTAACTCAGGATATTGTTCTTTTACTAATTCGCAATCTTTTAAAGAATCAATTTCTGTATCTACAGGACGATTTAATAAATGGTTAATCGTTGTGTTTCCGTTGTTTCTCATATAATGATCAAATCGCTCTTCTGGATTATCAATCCACGCTAAAAACATCACTTCATGATTTCCCATTACATACCAAGCATTTTTTTCTTTTACATATTTCATAGCTGTTAAAACACTTTTTTTATTATTTGGTCCTCTATCAATTAAGTCTCCAAGGAAAACTAATTGTTGAGTACTTTCATCCCAATTCTTTAACATTTCATCGAGCATTTTATCTTCTCCATGAACATCTCCAATAATAAAATATGTTTTTTTCATAAATTTCTACAACTCCTCTTTAAGCATACGATGATTATACCATACTACAAAGTTTCAAAAAAGCTTGTAGAATTATGTTAAAATAGCTAAACAAAAAAAGACTGGCATTTACCAGTCTCACTTAATTTTATATTTTTATGTAAGCTACTTGCCGGGATTGAACCGGCGACCTCCACCTTACCAAGGTGACGCTCTACCGACTGAGCTAAAGCAGCAAGCTACTGAATTTTGGGTAAAAAAAAAGAACTCCGCAAGTAGGACTCGAACCTACGACATCATGATTAACAGTCATGCGCTACTACCAACTGAGCTATTGCGGAATATTGAAAAGCGTGGCAACGTCCTACCCTCACAGGGGGAAACCCCCAACTACTATCGGCGCTAAGAAGCTTAACTTCTGTGTTCGAGATGGGAACAGGTGTATCCTTCTTGCCATCGTCACCACACTTCTCTTTGAAAAAGCTCTCGCTCTCTCAAAACTGAATCTATATCCAAACTTTCCTCATTTACCTTCAACCTTGGTTAAGTCCTCGACCGATTAGTACTAGTCCGCTCCATGCCTCACGGCACTTCCACTCCTAGCCTATCTACCTGATCGTCTCTCAGGGGTCTTACTCATTTAAAATGATGGGAAATCTCATCTCGAGGGGGGCTTCACGCTTAGATGCTTTCAGCGTTTATCCCGTCCACACATAGCTACCCAGCCGATGCTCTTGGCAGAACAACTGGTACACCAGCGGTGTGTCCATCCCGGTCCTCTCG
>NZ_KI391971.1:69910-97841 GCF_000162475.2 Granulicatella elegans ATCC 700633 | reverse complement strand
TGTTCTTCTCTAACAACAGAGTTTTACGAACCGAAATCCTTCTTCACTCACGCGGCGTTGCTCCGTCAGACTTGCGTCCATTGCGGAAGATTCCCTACTGCTGCCTCCCGTAGGAGTTTGGGCCGTGTCTCAGTCCCAATGTGGCCGATCACCCTCTCAGGTCGGCTATGCATCACGGCCTTGGTGAGCCGTTACCTCACCAACTAGCTAATGCACCGCGGGTCCATCCATCAGCAGAAGCCGAAGCCTCTTTTCCTTCTTCAGTCATGCGACTAAAGAACCTATGCGGTTTTAGCATCCGTTTCCGAATGTTATCCCCCTCTGATGGGCAGGTTACCCACGTGTTACTCACCCGTTCGCCACTAGATTGACCAGTGCAAGCACCGGTCGCTCTCGTTCGACTTGCATGTATTAGGCACGCCGCCAGCGTTCGTCCTGAGCCAGGATCAAACTCTCATGAAAATATATTCATAAGCTTTTGAAAGCTCATTTTAATTACTGACTTATTGTTTTTCTCCTTAGAGAAAAGAAATTGTTGTTTCTTCACTTTCGTGAAGTCCCTACACATTTGGTTTGTCTTCTTTGTTTAGTTTTCAAAGGTCAACGTCGCTTGTCGCGACAACTCCTATATATTATCATAGTCGTTTTCCTCTGTCAACAACTTTTTGAAATTTATTTTAAATTTCTTTTTCGTAATCGCTTCAAATGCGAACGTTCGTTAACAGTGTTTATAATTTACCATAGCTGGATTTATTTTTCAAGTCTTTTTTGTAACTTTTTTTATATTTTTTACGAAAAAAGTGTTTTGAAGCATTCACTTCAAAACACTCTCTCACTCACACTACCTTGAGTTATTGTTTACGATAGGTTAGTTGACAATAACGTTCATACCATAAGTCAACGTACTCTGGTGAAAACGGACCTTTTTTATTATTAATCCAATCGACTAGAATCTCAACATTCGCCTTCAAAATTTGATCGATTTCTTTTGAATAATGCATTTGTCGGCGGTGTTGTTCATATTCGTCGACATCTAATAGTCTTTTTTCACCATCCGGGAATATTTTAATATCTAAATCATAATCAATGTATTTTAACGCTTCTTTATCTAATACATAGGGAGAAGCTAGATTACAATAGTATGATATTCCTTTTTGACGAATCATGGTTACTACATTAAACCAGTAATGTTTATGATAATATAACAATGCTGGTTCTCTTGTTAGCCAACGTCTTCCATCCGCTTCGGTTACTAAAGTATGATCATTACAAGCGATAATTGCTTGGTCACTTGTTTTTAATACCATACTATCTCTCCACGTACGATGAAGACTGCCATCATGTTTATAACTCTTGACAGTGATGAATTCTCCTTCTCTTGGATTTTGCATCACGAGTCCAACCTTCTATATCGATTTTAGAAAAGCTCCCTTTTCTTTACATTCATTCTCGATTGTAGTATAGCACATTTCATCGCTTGTGTGAATATCTACTACTTATTATTCTCGAGTTGCCCTGATACATGTTCCCATAATTTTGTTTGTACTTTTGAAAAGGGCATTTTATAGAACTCTTCTGCTTCTACCCATCTTAATTCTCTATCACTTAATTCTTCTATTTCATCATATGATTGTACTTGATATTTTGTTAATTCAATTTCCCATTTTTGATGACTGAAAATATGTTTAACTTCACCCTTCAATTTCTTACCTTTTTGAATCTTTAGTTGATAAATTGATTCAAATTGCGTTTCTAACGGGATATTTTTATTTGGATAGTCTTCAAGATCTTCTGCTATTTCATCTAATAAACTCAATTGTTGTTCTGTAGGTGTATAATCTCTTATTAATGGAAAATGCCAAAATCCACTTAATAAATCTGCATAAGTATTTTTCTCTAACAAATATTGTCCTTTATCATTTTGAATGACAAATGCTTGCCACTTCATTGGTACTGGCTTTTTCTTAGGAATTTTAACTGGATATAAATGCATTGTACCATTTAAATACGCTGCACTAAATTCTTTTACCGGACTATCTTCTGGATGTGGTGTTACTGGTGACTCAATATCTGACCCTAAATCCATCAATGCTTGGTTAAAGTCTCCAGGTCGCTCTTTTGAAATAATTTTTTCTGCAACTGCTTGAAATACTTTTCTGTTAGATGGGTTACCGATATCTAATCCTATTTCAAATAATCGGCTAATAACACGCATTAAGTTTCCATCCACTGCTGGTTCTGGTAAATTAAAAGCAATACTAGCAATCGCTCCTGCTGTATACGGTCCAATTCCTTTTAGAGTTTGAATTTCTTCCATAGTATCTGGGAATTTACCATTATATTCTTCCATTATTTGCTGAGCAGCTTTTTGCATATTTCTGACTCTTGAATAATACCCCAAGCCTTCCCACACTTTAAGCAATTCTTCTTCTTGTGCGTTTGCTAAAGACTCAATCGTAGGGAAAGTTTCTAGAAAACGATAGTAATACGGAATCACTGTATCAACTCTTGTTTGTTGCAGCATGATTTCGCTCACCCATATATGATAAGGATTATTCGAATGTCTCCACGGTAAATCTCTCTTTTCTTTGTCATACCATGCTAATAGTTTTTCCTGAAATGAAGTAATTTTCTCTTCAGACCACATTTTAATTCCATATTGCTCTAAATCCATTCTTCACTCTCCCATTTCAACTTTTCAATCGCTTCATCTATAGCAGAACTACTAAAACCTTTTTGATATAATTTTCCTTTTAATTGATACCAAACTTGTGAATCTGTCGCTTCATATTTAGAAAGTAAAGTTTTCAAAATTCTCTCACCTTGTTTCATCACTAGTTCTTCTTCATTCTCTTCTTGCTTTTCAAATGTCAATTTTGAAATTACAGATTGTACGATATCTAAATCATATCCTCTTTGCATTAAAAAGCCATACACTTTTTGTTTCACTGTCTTAACAGGTGCATTTCCTTGTCGGTCGACATATTTTTGTGCAATTTCTATTGCTTGATCTAATTGTGTCGCTTCATCAAACTCCGCTAAAGCTTTTTGAATAATAGAGTCATTCACACCTTTTTTCTTTAATTCAAACGCTACAGCTTTTGGCCCCTTTTTCTGTAATGCAAAATTTTCTCGCACATAACTTTCTGCATAAAACTGATCATTGACAAATCCATGATCCATTAATTGTTGTAGAACTTGATTAATTACTTCATCAGACAAGTCTAACTTTTCAAGCTTTTCATATACTTCTTTTGCTGTTCTAAGCTTAAAATTTAAAAAATGCAACGCTTTTTGATAGGCGTTTTGATACTGTGTTTCCTGTTCAATTTCACGGATTGTATCTTGCGTTAATTCTGTTCCTTTTGTTAATGCGAACTTTAATAAAGTAGCTTCATCTACTCCAAATGCAAATTCATCATTAATGTAAATATTAAAACGATTTTGTTTTTTCTTTTGCACTTCAATTTTAGTTATTTGCATGATATCCCCCGCTTTCTATTTTCCTATCTATTGTATCAAAATTTTATCATTTTCGATATGAATACCTATTATAATCTCACACAAAAGGCAAAAAGCTCAAAATTAACGTCACGCTAATTTTGAGCTTTATTTGAATCATTTATTCAATTACTGATAAATCGTATTTTAATTACTCTTCATCACGTTTTTTGCCTGGAACTAATAATCCAAGAGATGCAAAAATTGCTGTTGCAGCAGCACCAAAAATTGATACTTCATTTCCTGTACCTGTATTTGGTAATTCTTGTTGTTTAGTTGCTACAGTTGTTCCTGTTGCAACTTCTGGATTTACTTTTCCTGGTTCAGCAATTTCAGCTGGTGTACCTGGTGTTGCTGGGTTAGTTCCTTCACCTGGTTTAGCTGGTTGTGCTGGGTTATTTGGAGTTTCTTCTCCTGGTTTAGCTGGCTGCGCTGGGTTATTTGGAGTTTCTTCTCCTTGCTTAGCTGGCTGTGCTGGGTTATTTGGAGTTTCTTCTCCTGGCTTAGCTGGCTGTGCTGGGTTATTTGGAGTTAAGTTTTTGTTTTTATCGTTTTCTTTAACTTCTTTATAAACATATGTTACTTCTGTAGTCTTACCTGCTTCAACATCTCCAGTTTCATTACCTTTAGTTGATGCTGGTACTAATTCGTATACTTTTCCTTCTGCAGTTGTGATACGAGTTGGTTTCATTCCGTTATCAGAAGTATCGTATTTTGATCCTGGTTTACCGTCTTTAGTGTCAATAGCGTCAGTTTGAAGTGTGTTTCCAGCTTCGTCTACGTAGTGAACGACTACTTGTCCTGCTTTTTCGTATACATAAGTGATTTCTGTAGTACCTTCTACAACAGCACCGTTTTCTGGTTTAGAACCTTCTTTAAGTTCTTTAGCTGTTAAGTAGTAAACAGTTCCATCTTTTTGGATTTTCTCTGTTTTTTGTCAGTTGTATCATATTTTTCACTTAGTGATCCATTTTCTACATCTTTAGTATCTGCAGCTAATGTGTTTCCTTCTGTATCAACGTAGTGAACGACTACATTACCAGTGATTTCTTTGTACACGTAAGTTACTTCTATAGTTTCTCCAGCTTTAACTTTACCTGTTTCATCACCTTTAGTTGATTGTGGGATTAATTCGTATACTTTTCCTTCTAGAGTAGTGATACGGTTTGGTTTCATGTCGTTATCAGCAGTATTGTACGTTGCACCTGGTTTACCGTCTTTTGTAGAAACAGCATTCACTTGAATAATGTTACCTTTTTCATCAGTGTACTTAACGACTACTTGTCCTGCTTTTTCATAAACATAAGTTACTTCAGTTTTACCTTCAACTACGTTTCCGTTTTCTGGTTTAGAGCCATCTTTAACAGCTTTTTCTGTTAAATAGTAAACAGTTCCGTCTTTTTCAATTTTCTCTGGTTTATTGTCAGTCGTGTCGTATTTAGCGTTTAGAGAAGCACCTTTAGTATCTTCTTTGTCTTCTGCGATTACGTTACCTTCTGTATCAACGTAGTGAACTACTACATCACCAGTTACTTCTTTATAAACATATGTTACTTCTTTAGTTTCTCCAGTAGCAACTTTACCAGTTTCTTCTCCTTTAGTTGCTGTTGGTACTAATTCGTATACTTTTCCTTCTGCAGTTGTGATACGAGTTGGTTTCATTCCATTATCAGAAGCGTTGTAGTCTGATCCTGGTTTTCCATCTACAGTGTCTTTTGCTCCTGAAGCAACATTTGCGCCATTCGCATCAACACCTACTAATGGAGTTCCATCTTCTGTTTGGTAGTTAACGACTACTTGTCCTGCTTTTTCATATACATAAGTTACTGTAGTTGTACCTTCAACAACATCTCCAGTAGCTGGTTTAGAATCATCTTTAAGTTCTTTAGTTGTTAGGTAGTATTTAACACCATCTTTAGTGATTTCATCTTTTTTGTGGTCTGCTGTGTCGTATTTAACGTTTAGAGAAGCATCTGTTTCATCTTTTTCGTCTTCAGCAAGTGTGTTACCTTCAGCATCTTCATACTTAACAACAACATTACCTTTAACTTCTTTATAAACGTATGTTACTTCTTTAGTTTGACCTGAAACTACAGTACCAGTTTCGTCACCTTTAGTCGCTGTTGGTACTAGTTCGTATACTTTTCCTTCTGCTGTTGTAATACGGTTTGGTTTCATTCCGTTATTTGCAGTGTTGAATTCAGAACCTGGTTTTCCATTGTCAGTATTTTTAGCACCTGAAGCAATATCTTTACCGTCTGCAGTACCTGTTAATGGAGTTCCATCTTCTGTTTGGTAGTTAACGATTACTGATCCAGCTTTTTCATAAACGTAAGTTACATCAGTTTTACCTTCTACTACATTTCCAGTTTCTGGTTTAGAACCATCTTTAAGGCCAGCTTTTGTAATGTAGTATACAGTTCCGTCTTCTGCAGTGATTTTTTCTGGTTTATTATCAACAGCAGTGTCATATCTTTCACTTAGAGATGCACCTTTAAGGTCATCTTTGTCAGCTGCGATTGTTTTACCTTCTGTGTCAACATAGTGAACTACTACGTCACCAGTAACTTCTTTATAAACATATGTTACTTCTTTAGTTTCTCCAGCTACTACTGTACCTGTTTCGGCACCTTTAGTTGATGCTGGTACTAGCTCGTATACTTTTCCTTCTGCAGTTGTGATACGGTTTGGTTTCATTCCGTTATCTGCAGTGTCATATGCTGATCCTGGTCTTCCGTCTACAGTGTCTTTAGCACCTGAAGCTACATTCGCACCTGCTGCATCAACACCTACTAATGGAGTTCCGTCTTCTGTTTGGTAGTTAACTACTACTTGCCCAGCTTTTTCGTAAACATAAGTTACTGTAGTTGTTCCTTCAACAACATCTCCAGTAGCTGGTTTAGAATCATCTTTAAGCTCTTTAGCTGTTAGGTAGTATTTAACACCATCTTTAGTAATTTCATCTTTTTTGTGGTCTGCTGTATCATATTTAGCGTTTAGAGAAGCATCTGTTTCGTCTTTTTCGTCTTCAGCAAGTACGTTACCTTCAGTATCTTCATACTTAACGACTACATTACCTTTAACTTCTTTATAAACGTATGTTACTTCTTTAGTTTCTCCAGCAACAACTTTACCAGTTTCTTCACCTTTAGTTGCTGTTGGTACTAGTTCGTATACTTTTCCTTCTGCAGTTGTGATACGGTTTGGTTTCATTCCGTTGTCTGCAGTATTGTAGTCAGTTCCTGCTTTAGCGTCTGTTGTGTCTTTAGCACCTGATTCTACATTAGCACCATCTGCAGTTCCTACTAATGGTGTTCCGTCTTCTGTTTGGTAGTTAACGATTACTGATCCAGCTTTTTCGTAAACGTAAGTTACTGTAGTTGTTCCTTCTACTACGTCTCCTGTTGCTGGTTTAGAACCATCTTTTAGAGCTTTCTCTGTTAGGTAGTATTTAACACCATCTTTTTCGATAGATTCTTTTTTGTGATCAGCTGTGTCGTATTTAACATTTAGAGAAGCGTCAGTTTCGTCTTGTTCATCATCAGCAAGTATGTTACCTTCAGTATCTTCATACTTAACAACAACATTACCTTTAACTTCTTTATAAACATATGTTACTTCTTTAGTTGTTCCTGATTCAACTTCACCTGTTTCTTCACCTTCAGTTGATTCTGGAACTAATTGGTAAACTTTTCCTTCTGCAGTTTTAATACGAGTTGGTTTTAGCCCATTATCTGCAGTGTTATAAGCTGTTCCTGGTTTTCCGTTATCAACATCTTTAGTGCCTGAAGCTACAGTTTTGCTTTCATCACCAACTACTGTACCTGTAAGAGCTGTTCCATCTTCAGTTTTGTAGTTAACGATTACTGATCCAGCTTTTTCATAGATATAAGTTACTTTTGTAACACCTTCTACTACTGTACCTTCTTCAGCTGGTGATGTAGTTTCTTGATCGTTTACAGCAGTTTTAGTGTTTACTTCGTTTAGGTAGTAAACATTTCCAGCTGCATCTGTAAGTGTCGTAGGTTTTTCAGCTTCATTTTTTTTAGTGTTATATGCTACATTTTTAGGAGTTCTAACAGTTTTATCTTCTACTACTACTTCTTGTCCATTAGCATCAACATAGTAGTGTTCAGTTACTACTTCCACTACTGTTTCAGGAGTATCAGTGTAAGGAGCTTTTAATTCTGTTCCATCCTCTGTTTGGTAGTTAACGACTACAGAACCTTTTTTCTCTACTTCACGAGTTTTTTCTTCTGCATAAGTGTAAGTGATTGTTGTAGTACCACTTGCTAAACGATATGCACGAAGTGGAGTGATTTCGTCACGATAAGAATACTCTTCAACATCCGGCGAAGGACTATTTAATTTAAGAACAAAATCAGGAGTATCTTCTATAGTACTTGAATCTGATTCAGAAACGCTTTCTATATCAGCTATTATATCAGTTGTAGGTCTTCCTTTATCATCAACTTGATCTCCCTTATCAGCAATAATCGCGTTAGGATCACCAGCTTTTGCCCCTATTCCTAAAGAAATATATCGTTTGAAATTAAAGAGGTTATCTTCAAATCCTTTTTCTTGAAGATATGCAAGATATCCTTTTACAAGAGTTTTGTTTGCTACTCCTGTTAAAGTATCTGGAGCCGCTTTAAAGTTTTGTACCATTGCATATGTTCTTTTTACAGTAGCCCCAGATCCATCTTTATCATCTGCTACATTATCACTAGATGTCAATTGTATACTTGCTGTTAAAGCGAAACTCTCAGCTTTAGCTGTTACATAGGTATTTTTCTCAAGGACGAAAACATAGTCTCCTTCTTTGATTCCACCGTCAGTAGTTACATTAGCTGAAGTGAAGTCTTTTGCTGCAGCTTCTCCAGCTTTGAAAGCTTCTACCATCTTAGCATCAGAAGTGATTGCACCTGAATCAGCTTGTACATATTTACCATATGTTCCTTTTCCTATTTGCTCAACGATCCAAGCTTTTCCACCAGCTTTTACAGTATCATAAGTGATTTTACCTTCTGCATTACTTAATCCTTCTGGAGTAAGTTTCGCGGTTACATCACCTAGAGTTGTGTCAGAGTATACTCCTCCACCGTTTCCAGTAGTTTCAACTTTAGGTTCTCCGATTAGGTGGTAAGTTTTCCCATCTTTTTCGATTGTTGCTTTCTTACCATTTTCTTTAGCGTCGTTTAGGTCGCTATCTTCTGCATCGCCACCAGTAGTTTCTTTGAAAACTTCTCCTGATTTACCGTATACATCGTATGGTGTTTCGATAGTTTTATCAGCACCAGAATTTTGGTTTTTGTTTTCTTCTAATACAGTATTTCCTTCAGCAGTTACATATTTGTAATCTACTTTTCCAGTTTTAGTAATTGTATTTGTTCCCTCTGCAGTTGGATCAGTTGAAAATTGCCTACCTGCATCTGGGTTCTGAATATTAGCTGTATCTACAATTACTGATCCCTTATCATTAGAAATCGTTGTTGTGTTGTCGCTGTTTTCTGTCATCGCTGCTTCTACAGTACTCGTTACAGAAGTTAACGCTACTGTCGCACCTAATAATAATGCAACTGTACCAATTTTTACTGAACCGGTACCGTTTTTTAGTTTTCTAATTGAAAATTTATCTTTTTTATTAATAAACATGTTTTTTCCCCTTTTCTTAAAATTTTATATCTTGTCAGAAATTGCACAAAAATAATGCACGAGAAATATTATATACTTCTCGTGCACGATTTGCAAACAATAACTATAAAATTTCGGATGTTTTTTCACAATTTCGAACATTTACCTATAATTTCGGTTTCACATATAACTTTTCAGGAATATTTATCAAAACTTTGATATACCAGTTACCAACCGATAGTTACTGTCTCGAAATCACAACCTAACCTTCTCAATTCATTTTGCCTTTTCTCATAATAAGGAATAGAAACACCTTTCACTGTGATATTTTTCACACCTTGAAGATGTAAACTCACCGAAGAAGTAAAATGATAAATTTCGATAAATTCATATTCTTTCCATAACTCCGCCACCACATCTTCTACGATATAAGGTGAATTTAGATATTGAACTCCTTCAATATGAAAAGTTTCTTTTGGATGAGGAATATAATAATCAATATTCAGCGCATTTGCGTATGTTGTAATAAATCTTACTGAAATAGCATCATCCGTTTCTGAAAATTTCTGTCCTAATAATACTCTAACTGTTTTCCCATTTGAAACAGGCTGAATATCTGTATTAAAGAAGTTATCTAAATACACTAACTTCTCTTTATCCACTACATGATAATCCGTTTGGTACAATGTATAATGTTTTTCTGTTTTTCGAATTAAATCATCTCTCGTTACACCTAACTTGCCAATTTGTTGATTCGTTAAAGGTAATGCATACATTCCATATGGATAAATATCCGCATATCCATCATCAAAACTCATTAAATGTTGATACGAAGAACTTGCTACAATATCTAAAATAACCGGATGATCAAAACTGGCATAAAAAATAGTTTTGTATTCACCGGAATACTTCTCAATTACTTTTTCATAATCTTCCACCGTTTGCATGCAGTAAACTTCCGTAAACCCTTGAGAGTAGTAACGATGCCTTTCATTCATAAGAGGTGTTAAATACAAACTGACAAATGTTTCATCTGCATATTCTCTTTGGATATACTTAGCAATTTTTGCTTGTAATGGTGTTGTTGCGATAATTAGGTTATTCACTATAACTCCTCCTTTCTTTTAAGCTTTTATCCCTAATAATTCACGATAAATATTTGCTACATTTTCGATAGAATACTGTTTGGCTAATTTTAGATTTTGTTCATTCGACTGTTGATACTCTTCTTGTGCCATTCGTTCAATCATTTCTACCAATTCTTTTTTTGTACTAAACAATTGTATACCGTCTGTTTGCTTTGCATAATAACGATGCGCAATATCGACATTGGATAACACTGCTAATAAACCTTCACTCATTGCTTCTACACAAGCATTGGCAAATAATTCAGAATAACTTGATGATACATACGCTTGATGTAGATGGTATGGAACTTTATCTACTATTCCTTTAAAAATAATATTTTCAGGAATTTCATATTTTTGTTTTAATTCCTCAATTCTTTCAGCACTTCCACCATAGAAAGTTACAATAGCTTTTGAACCGGATAAATATAGCGCAATAAACACTTCAATAATCCATTCCACATTTTTTAAATCGCTCATATTTCCTACTACGCAATAATTTGTTACAGGCCCAATTATTTTCGGAGATTGGTCTACTTGTGTCACCATTGGAGGAAGGAATTTTGTACTATATCCTTGTTTTTCCAACTCAGATGTTAACACTTCACTTGCTACTAAGTAATCTGTTTTTCCACGTAGGTTTGCTAAAGCCATATTTCTCAAAACATTTTCATGAATAACTTCATAATAATTTTTCTCTGTATTTTCCATAAATCGGAATATACTAGGTGCTGGAATAATATGTTGATCTCGAATGATTAAATCTGTTTGCTTTGCATTTTTTGCCAAACAGGATACAACAAGATCATCTTCTGAGCAAAATTCCCCATCTTTCAAATAAATATACCCTGGATAAAACAAACTTACTGGAGTAGGTTCTTTAAACGGATCCATAAATCTTGCTCGTAAAACTAATTCTCCATTTCCATGATACCAACGTAATTCTCCCGTTTGAAAATCTTCAAATAAATAAGGACCAGAAGTATAAAAGTATCTTCCCGTTCCATCAGCCAACGTCACAGAACCTACAAATCCTTCTTCTGTTATTTCTACCTGGTCGCCTTCTTGCAGTGTTAAATCTTCTGGCCTTACAGACAAAGCATCATGTCCAATATCTGAAAAACTATTTGGCACATTAATAATCTCTTCTTCTAAGAAACCTAATGCTATTATTTCTTTTTTCCAATCTGGTCTTACTTGAGGACTGGTCGCTAAATGGATATAATCTACTCCTAAATATCTAGCAACTTTAGCACGATATAATTGAGTCGTTTCAAATCCATAACGATGTGTTTCTTTTACAGGATGAATCGTAATAATGCGTAACATGATTTTCCCTCACTTTCTTTTTTTATTTTCTCTATTCAAAAATCCCCATCTTTCGACAGGGATTTAGGCTTTTTGTTTTAATTTTAATAAAATCCAAGCGCTACATAGTCCACTAATCAAAGGGACTAGCCCATATATCCACATTTCCATTTGAAAGAAAACTCTTATAATTCCCAAAGAAATGCACATACATAGTATAACATATTGACTTATCGACTTTCCAAAATTTGAAAAAATTAAGCCGACTAATACTAGACTAGAAATAATCGATAAGAAAAATCCGACATATCCTACAAAAAATTCATAGGAGGAAACTCCTCCTAAAGCAACTAGGCTAGATGAAATAATGATATTCAACCCGAAAATAATCGGTAGACTATACTTGCTCGCATATTGTTTTTCTAAAATTTCATATCCTGTCGACAAAGTCGTCTGAGCGGATAATAGCACTCCAATCATGACTGGAATAGCAATCCATAATCCTTCACTTTTAGCATATTCTAATAAGATAATTCCATTAAATTGATAGCCGGACTGTTTTAGGGAAACTCCAATAACATATAAAAATCCTATAAATAAAATTCCTAAAGTAGCATTTAGTAAAATAGATTTTAGTAGCTTCGCGTTTCCAACTTTTTGGAATCTCTCTTGAATATCTGGACTCACTAAATAGGATGAAAAAGTTTGAAAAGATGCTCCAAACAAAATCCAAGTAGAAAACGAATCTCTTTGACTAGGTGCTGCTTGATTCAATATTCCATTTGTCATCATTTTAAAAGCAATCACAATCATAGAAAGAAATAAAATAACCGCATATAAACTATCATACCTCACTACTGCTAATAGGCCGCCTCTAGCAACCCCATATGCCCATAAGGCTAATAGTAAAATCCAAAAATAGGCAGAAATATTCGTCAATTGTTCCAACATCACAGAAGGAATGTACAATACAATTCCAATTCTTAAGAGTTGGTACAATGTCCATAAACCTTTAGAAAACAGAAAACTTCCATGCCCAAATCGTTGCCCTATAAAATGAAATACATCTTCATAATCCATAATTTGCTTTAGTACCCAATATAAAATTGGTAAAGCTAATAAAATTCCAAATTGAGCAATATAATTGCGATATCCTGTATGATAAGCCGTATCCACTATTCCAATAAATGAAATCGGGGATAATAATGTCGCAAAAATCGATAAACTGTACAAAATCCAGTTATACGTTCTATTCTTGTTCATTATTGTTGCTCCATAAATTGTGCAAATAATAAATCATCTTTATGATTAATATCAATATTACATTTTCCTTTTTGTAATACATAACCTAAGTTTCCACCATAAAAGGATTGTGTCTGACAAAAAGTTCCGACTCTCACTCCAAATAAATTGCCATTTGGATAATAATGTTTTTGTTGTTCTTGACGATTTGTTTGCCAAGCTTCTACTTGTTTAGAGTCTAATTCCGTATCACTGATAGGTGTTACAAACAATGCTGGATTATATTCCAGTTCTTTTACTGTAATAACACTGTCGTATTCTTCCAATAATTCCAACACTTTTACTAAGTCTTCGAGCACACGAAATGGACTTGTTGGTTGAAGTAAAACAATCTTATCTTCAGTAGCTAGTTCAAAAGTTTCGATGACATCTTTTAACACTTCCACCATTGTTGCCCGAGAAGTTGCCAAATCCTCTGGTCTATGACGAACGTCTATCCCTTCACGATAAAATAAATGCTTACCATAATCGGTTGTTACAATAATTTTATCAAACACCTCTGCTTCTACAGCAAAATCAATTGCTCGATTCAATAAACTTTTCCCACCAACCACACTTAAATTTTTATGTGCTAATTCCACCGATCCACTACGTGCCGGAATTACGGCTACTTTCATAATATTCCCCTTTTCTTATCCTCTAATTCAGACCACCAAGCTGTATTTTTTTGATACCAGTCAATCACTTGCTTCAACTCTTTCTCAAAATAAGTATGAATTGGCTGATATCCCAATTCTTCATACAACTTATGAGCATTAATTCCATATCTACGGTCATGCCCTGGTCTGTCTTCAATAAATTCAAAATCCGTTTTTTCTTTTCCTAGAAGTACAAGAATCATCTGTAATACTTCTAAATTATTTCTTTCATTATCAATTCCCACTAGATAAGTTTCCCCAATTTTCCCCTTATCTATTATTAAATCAATTGCTCGACAATGATCCTCTACATGAATCCAATCCCTTACATTTAAACCATTCCCATATAATACCGGTTTTTCCTGTTTCAAAATATTAATAATTTGTCTCGGGATAAATTTTTCCGGATTTTGGTAAGGTCCATAATTATTCGAACAATTAGAAATCGTTGCTTGAACGCCAAACGAACGTACCCAAGCTTTCACTAATAAATCTGCGGATGCTTTTGTTGCAGAATAAGGTGAGCTAGGTTGATACTGAGTTTCCTCTGTAAACTTCTCCTTACTTTCTATCGAAAAATCCCCATACACTTCATCCGTTGAAATTTGATGAAAACGTAATTGATATTTTCTTGCTAATTCTAATAAATGATGAGTGCCTAACACATTCGTTTGAACAAAAGATGCTGTATCTGTTAAAGAACGATCATTAAAGGATTCTGCTGCAAAATGCACAATTAAATCATGCTCTTTTGTAATGACTTTTTCTAACTGCTCACTATCCGCAATATCTACTTGGTAAAATCGAACTCTATCATCTAATAAATCCGAAATCGTTGAAAAAGATGAAGCATACGTTAATTTATCTAAAATCGTAATTTTGACATTTGGATACTGACGTTTGATATAGAGTACAAAGTTTGACCCAATAAATCCAGCTCCACCTGTTACGATAATATTTTGATACTTCACTCTAATTCCTTCTTTCTCTAGAAATCATCATTATTCTCACGATTCACATCGATTAATAACCAATTACGTGCATCTGCAATTTGACGTCCTTCTTCAATTAACATCGTATTAAAATTTGGCGCAAAAACTTGTACTTCAGGTTTTACGATTCGTAAAACATATCCGACCCAATAACAATAAGTTGAGTTTGCACTAATAAAATATTTCTTACAATTGAATAATTGGACAAAATTATCTCGAATATCTTGTTCCTCTACTACAATCGGAAAAATGAATGAATATTTTTCTTTTAAGGTCGGAACTAATTCTTCCCTACACCATTCAACATCATCTGAAGTGATACGAATCGTCATTGCTTGAAAATCATCCGCTTCTAATGCAGCAATTCGATTTAAACAATCCTCAACATATTGCAACATATCATAACCATAATGTTTATAACGATCCTGATGGATAAAATCCGTTCTTCTAATCGCAATCGTAATATCTTTTTCTTCAAATTCTCTTGAAAGCTGTTGAATCGGTTCTTGTAAATATCTTGCAACAAAAGAATCTACATGAACTGGCAAATAATCTTCTCCTGATATTTGAAAATAGCCAGAATCTTCTAGTTCTATCCCATTTGCTTTACTAAATAATTCAGCTGTTTTAGGAAAAAAAGTTTGAGCAAAAGCATAATAACCTGTTCGTAATACATAACTATCTGCAATCCCATCCAAACGATCTTTATGAGCTTGTAATAATAAATATAATAGATTTCCCAATTGAAAACCTCTGTCGTTATAATAAACTTTCACCGCTTTTCTCCTTATTCTTTCTAAAATATTGCCCTATTTTTGAGTTGTCAGCCTTTTGAGATAATGCTTTTATTTGTTGCCCAGTATAAAGAACTGTATCTTTAATTTGCAGTACCATCCCTTTAGCATCAAATAATTCTTGAATGATTGTTTTCACTAAATCCTCAATCGCTGTTACTTGATAAATATCTTTATCCTCATATAGTGAAGATACTGGAGGAAGTTGTTCAAATAACTCTAGAGGAACTTCTTGAACTCTTTCAGCTACCTGTTCTGTCACTGGACGATAATAACTTTGTAATGCTGGATTTTTTTCTAGCTGTTCTTTTGTTACAAAATTCCACTGTTGATGAAGTAAGTCATGAATAAATCCTTTTTTCAGATTTCCTCCATATAATGTATCCATAAAATAAATCGAATGGTTTTTGTGATTTTGAAGAACCGCTTGACATACATCATTTTGTACTTGTCCATATCGATTTTCAGAATGTAGGGCACTTTGAGAAGACACTAGGACAAATTGCTTCGTCTTTACTTTCGCAATAGTATCTACTAATAGTTCAATCTCTTCTTCTAGATTAGCAAGCCCAATATTTGTTTTGAATTTTTCAGAAGAAGGAGCTGCACAAATGACACAGTCATATTCTTGTTGAAGTAGTTCTGATAAATTATCTCGATTGAATCCATCTACTTCATATTGTTTGAAAGACTGCAATTGTTCAAAAACTTTTGAACCAATGACTCCAGTATAACCAATGACTGCAATTTTTTTACGAGAAGATTCAATTTTTTGAATAATAGACAAGTACGAATCACTTTGCTGATCTTTTGAGGAAATAATTACTTCTCCTGTTACATCCCAGGGTAAATTCAATGTCTGATCAAGTGGCATAATTCCAGAATGTTTCACACTTAGATCATAATAACCTGTGACTAAATAGTTTAAAATCCCTTTATCCGTTAAAGCTTGAGCCCCATTAGAAACTCCAGCAGGAACAAAGATTGCCATTCCTGGAACGACATCAATCACATCTACAGCTTTATACGTTGGAGAACTCAAACGCAAATCGATAAAACACATACGAAACGTACCTGAAGCAACGGTCATTAACTTCGCCCAACCTTGGCAATGCATTCCTCGAATCGTTCCTTTTTTTGAAACGGAAACATTATTTTGTAACTTTTCTTGGAAAAACGATTCTGGAACACCATATTTTAACAAGTCAATTTTACGCCAATTTTCAACAAAATAACCACGCTCATCATGATGAAGAGGACTTGATAACAGTAATAGTCCTTCAATATTAGGTTTTAACTGCTCTTCTATTTTCAAACTCAGCCCTCCTCTCTTCTTAAAATAAATTGTTCAATATACTAAAACTTGACGATACATTTCTGCTACTGTTTCTTTTGTATAATTTTTGGCAAAAATCGAAGAAGAATACTCCCCTTTTTGTTGAAAAGCTCTAATCGTTTCGACTAATTCGTGTAATGAACGGAATGTTTTTGTGTTGGGACAAATTTTTCCATAATATGCATGCGCTAAATCTGTATGTGATAATAAACAAACTAATCCTTTGGCAGAAGCTTCCACTGCTGAATTAGCAAAGCACTCACTATAAGAACAAGAAAGATATCCTTGATGTTTCTCATAAGGAACAGTTGTTACAAAACCTGCATAGGTTACATTTTCCGGGAGTTGCTCTTTTGTAATACCTTCCGGTAATGTTCCATAAATCGTTAATCGACTAGCAGGAACTTGTCTAAAAGCTGCAATTGCTAATTCGCATTTTTTTATAACAGTCATATTTCCGACAATACACCAATCGGTTACCGTTTCATATGTTTCTTCTCGAACCTCATCCATATAAACGGGTGGCAAAAACTTCACAACATCGCTTCCTAAACGTTCTTCTAACACTGGACTGGCTACAATATTTGTACACCAATTTTGCAATACAAACTTCATAAAAGGAGCTAATATATTGTAATGAGTAAAGGCAATTAATTCTCTACCCGTATTTTGGAAAAATTTTCTAAGTTGTAATGGATATTCATTGACCATATCAATGACAAACTTATCTTGAGGAGTTGAGTTCTTCGCTAAATAATAACTCACTAACTGCCATTGAGAATACGTCTCTCCTGTTTCAATAAAACGATAAGCATGATAATTCTCACTAATATCCCCTTCTAAAATAATTCCTTTAGAGCCAAACAAAGTGAAAGTATTTTGTTTATCATCTAATCGATACAAGAGCTGAGAAGTATAACACTCAACTGTGCCATCCTCATAATGAACTAATCCTACATACCCTTCTTTAGTATATTCGACTTTTTTCACACCTTCTAATGTAGAAAGAAAATTATCTGAAACACACGGCTGAACTCTAGCTAAATCAGATAAATCAAAAATGACATGATAAAAATTTTTGAACCCAAGTTCTTCTAATTGCTCCACAAAGTTAGGAACGATATTACTTAAATTCGTAAGAACGAATTGATGCTCCACACCAAGAGATTGCATCAAGTTTTGACGTGCTAACTGACTACTTTCAAAGCCATAAATACTAATCGGAACCCCTTCTTTTATAGTAAATACTCTCATGATTATTCCCCTTCTAAAACTTCTTCGAGAGTTAATCCTCGTGTTTTAGCTAAACGAGTACGAAAAGCCATCCATCTATCATGACTATCAGAAAGGCGATAATACACCGTCAAATTATTCAGTACAAAAGCATTTTCCTTTGTCACCATTCTCGCCCATAAATGCCAATCTTCAAATCCATCATACCCTTCTTGATAACCACCAGCTTCCAAGTAAGCTGACTTTCTAAAGATTACCGTTGAGTGATTAAAGACATTTTGATAGGCTAATTGTAACCATAACTTTTCTCCAAATAAATGATTTTGTTTATTTCTTTTCAACTTCCTATTTTTTTCATCTTCGTCTGCAGTTACTCTTGAGCCTACAATGTCTAATGAAGAATTTGATTCTAATTGATGTAATACCATCTCCAAATGCCACGGCATCCATACATCATCGGCATCTTGTCTCGCAATAAACTCTCCTTGTGTCATAGTTACTCCAGAAATTAGCGTACAAGAAATTCCTTGGTGTACTAATTTTTCATAATGAATACGAGCATCTGTTAAATATTTCTGACACACTTCTTGCGTTTGATCTGTTGAACCATCATCAACAATCCACAATCTAAACTTTTGATGTGTTTGGTTTAAAATCGACTGAATCGATTCATCAATGGTCTTCTCCCCATTATAAACAGGCATGACAATATCCACACAAGTATCCGATAGAGAAAGATTACGATACTGAATGCCATGTTCCAATAAAATATCTGACTCAAAACTACTTAAAAACGTACGGTAAGCTTGAACCTTAACTCCTTCAATTTCTTTAACGAATAAAAAGGCTGTTGAATAGAAACCATACACTTCTACAAATTCATACTCTTCTAATAATGAATAAATTTCCTCTTCAAAGCAATTAGTAGGTGCAGCTACTTGAATCCCTTCTACTTCCACTACTGCACGTGGGTGAGGATAATAGATATCTGCCTTACAATCTTGGATTGCTTTTTTTGTTAATTGTTTTGTTAATTGAATATCTCCTTCATCGAATATTGACCCTAAAGCTTGTCCTAAAAATACTCGAATAACTTTCCCATTATTTGCTCGCTTAAACTCTTGTGGCTTTGTATTTAAAGTTAGACGTACTTGTCTTTCTTCCTCAAATAACTTCGTTTGATTAAATACTGTAAAATGTTTTTGAGATAGTGACATCATTTGCCCTAATGTTAATCCTAACGGAGAAACTACTCGATGAAGATTTTGTGTATACATATTTGGAACAATAATCGACGTACTACCATCATCGAAAGTAAATAATTGCATCTGATTAGGATTAAAGAAACTATACGCTACAGGATTATCCAAACTAGCCAAATACAAGGAAGTAATCACTTTATCTGAAAGAAATTGTTGTAAAGGTTCTTTAACTATTCCATCTTTGAAAATACATACTTCTTTACAGAACTCCTTCATCTTTTCCGCATAAATTAGTTGTCTTGAATCATTCGACATCATTAAATACATGCCATAAAATTCTAAATTTGTATGACGTGCTACTTCTCTAGCAACTAGCACTTGAAAAGGTGATGTACAAAAAATCAGATTCATTTTACTTCCTACTTTCATTGTTGATTCTACATTCCAAATATTTTTTATAAATGAACACTCATATTATATCATAATGCCTATTTGAAAGCTTTTATTTACCCATTGTTTATAAAGAAAAGCCAAAAGGTTTGGTTATGATACCAACCTTTTGGCTTATAGTAGTTAATGATGGAAATCTTTTTAAAGGTTCACTTCAAACTACTCATTTTCTTTTTTCTTAGGAACTATTAACCCTAAACCTGCAAGAATTGAACTTGCTGCAGCTCCGAAGATTGCGAATTCATTACCTGTACCTGTTTGAGGTAATTCTTCCACTTTATTTGTTGGAACTGAAGTTTGATGTTCCTGTCCTTCATGTGAAGGAGTTGCATCATTTTGTTTTGGTTCTTCTTTCTTAGGTTCTTCATGTTTTGGCTCTGGCTTAGGTTCCGGTTTTGGTTCTGGAGTTGGAGTCGGAGCTGGAATTGGTTCTGGTTGAGGTTTTGGCTCTTTAGGAATCTTCAACTCTGGAATATCCACAACTGGAGGATCTAATGGAACTACTCCACCATCAAACTCTGGTTTCTCAACTGTTGGTGCTCCAATTTGCATTACATATTGGTAAACAATAGTTGTTGTTCCTTCTTCAACTAAACCTTTTTCTTTCACAGTATTTTTAAACTTATCTCCTGCTGGAAGAACACGTTTTAATCGGAATGTCACTCCATCGACTTCAATCGTTTCTTTTGGTGTTACCGCATATTCTTCACCAGTAGCTTTGTATGTCGTTTCTTCTTTATCACCAGTAGTTGTAGTTGTCGCTTCAGCTACAATAACATTGTTCTTAACTACTAAATCATCTGCAATAATATTTTCGTTAGAATCAACAAATTTAACAATAACTGTTCCTTTTTTATCTTTTGCGTAATCACGTACACTGTTTGGTTTATTTTGAGAGTATTTAACAATAACAGATGAATCTTCTGATTCATGTGTTACAGCTAATTCTTCTACCTTAGCTTTATCTACAGTGTAATCTTTAATTTCTGGTGAAACTACTTCAGATAATTTTTGTTCTGGAGTCCAATCTGTAGTGTACACCACTTCACCTGTTCGACTGTTGATTTCCGCAGTTCTTGTGAAGCGAGCTTTTTGATTAACAGGTGCGCTTGCTTCTTGTCCCGCTTTTGGTCCATTTTCGTAAACATAAGTGATATCACGTTTCACTTCTTTTAATAAACCTAAATCTTTGTATGAACGGTTTTGTGGGTCATTAGGAATCTTGTCCTCTGGTTTTGGAGGTGTATTTTCTCCTTCGTTAGGTTTAGTAGGATCTACAGGAATAACGTAATCGTATTGATATACTACTGTCGTAGTTCCTTCTTTCACCTTACCTGTTTCTTCTAATACGTTATTGAATTTATCAGAAACTTCATACACTCCACGGAAGACATATTTCTTACCATCTTTAGTGATTGTATCCACTTTCTTCTCAGCAGCATTGTAGTTTACATCATTTTCTGTTACTTCATCACGAGTTGATAATACAACATCACCTGATTTAGTAGCATATGTTTTCGTTGTTTTGACAACTGCATCTGTTACTACATTTTCTGCATCTTTGATTTCATTACCATCAGCATCAACGTACTTAACAACTACTGAGCCTTTAGCTTCAACTGTTTTAGAAGGTGTTGTTTCTTCTTGTTTATCTAAAGTATAACTATAAATAACGTGTTTTTCACCTTCCGTTACAACCCCTGCTGCTGGAGCTGAGTCAGATGTTGGAGCTACATATTTATAAACTAAACCTGTAGCTTCATCTTTTAGAGTTGGGTATTGTTTATCAGTAGTATCATATTTTTCAGAAACTGAGCGTTTTTCTTTACGTTCAGATACTTTTACACCTTTTGAGTAAGTTACAAAAGTATCTTCATACTCAACTGGTACTTTATCCTTTACTACTTCTGTTTCTTTTAATGTTTTTAGCGTTCCGTCTTCATTGATCACAACGTGTTTCACATCAACAGAACCTGTCTTAGTCACAACTGAGCTAGATGGAGTTTTTTCTTCTTCACTTACTAGACGGTATTCGTAAACAACTTCCGTTGTTCCTTCTACTACTTTACCACTAGCTGCTGGAGAACCTTGTTTTAGACCTACATACTTGTATGTGAATCCAGTATCCGCATCAACTAATGTTGGATATTGTTTTGGAGTTGTGTCATAGTTTTGTTCTACTGTTTTAACATCAGTACGTTCATCAACTTTTGTTTCACCTGAATATAAACTTACGATAGTTTTAGTTTCAAGCGTTACATTATCTTTATCAGTTTCTGATTTTAATTGTTTTCCATCAGTTGTTACGTACTTAATAACGACACTACCTTGTTTAGTAGCTGTTGCTTCTCCCGCTTCTTCTTTTGTGATCTTTAAGTTGTAGTAATGAGTTACAACTGGTTTTTCTTCACCCATTACTTTATAAGCACGAATTGGTGTAATGATTTCTTTTTTATTTACTGTAACAGTATCCGTTGTTGTTTCATCAGAAGGTTCCCATTCTTTTACTTCACGTTTAGATCTAGTCAACGTAGCTTGTGATTTATCATCTGCAACCGTAACGCCCCATGTTCCATCAGCTGTCACATTCGAAATATTAATGTTTTCTTCTGTATTCACCGGATATTTATTCCAAATAATAGTAGATCCACTATCTCTATCATACTTAGTATTTGTTGTTACTACTAAACCACCTACAGTTGTAAATTCGTAAGTTTCGACAATATCCTTAGAAACAGAAACCACGTCAGAATCATATGCTCCATATTTTTGAGCTTCTTCTTTTGAAGCATCACCAGAAGTTTTTACTTTATCAATAATAGGTAAAGCATCTAAAACCGTACTTACTTCTCTAACTTTATTTTCAAATTGATCTAGTTTAGATGAGTCATTATCAGCAGAAGTATCATTTACATAAAATCCTACTTTACCATTAGATGAACCAACTCGAATATTATTCTCTTTCATATAATTAACGAGTTCATCTACTTTGTTATCTAAATTAGTTTTAACTGTATTAATCGCTTCGATATCCGTAGGTTTTTCCGCATTACTAGAAAAGAAATCAACAATTCGATATCCAGTTGCAAAAACATCTTTCAATATATCTTTCACTGAAGCATTTGACGTGTCTAAATCCGGTGTTTTTTGAAGATATTTAGATTTTTTATCTTCTCTTCCTGACACATCAAAAACATCCATTGATTTTCTTGTTTGAGCACCATTCGAAGTTGCATTTCTTTCATTATCATCAGTAGTGCCAAAGACATTATCGTCCCCAATATCTTTAATAGCTGTATAATTCTCTCTAAGAATCGCATAGGTCATACCATAAATATCAGTAGAAGTTCCGTCATAAACATTTTCTTTTACGGCAACATAAGTAACATTCGTACCGTTTTTTTTACTTTTTCTTTCTACAGTATTTGTGGTTGCATACGTGTCTTTATCAAGAACAAGCACTGTGTCTCCTTCTTGAAGCGTTACGTTTTCTTTCGTAAATTCTTTAGCAGTAGCTTCTCCAGCTTTCCATTTTGCCACTGCATCTTCATCACTAGTTACACCGCTAGCCTCTACGAATTTACCGTACCTTCCATCAGCAGTTTCTTCAACTAGATAGACTTTACCTTTAGTTTTTGTATAGTCGATTTCCCCTAGTTTATTATGCATTCCCTCTGGAGATACTGCTGCTTCGATATTGTTGAAACTTGTTTTACTATAAGTTGGTTTATCAGTACCTTCAACTTCTGAACGTACGTATTCATAGACTTTATTATTCGCTTCTACAGTATCTTTTTTACCAGTAGCTACAGTAACAGCATCTCCAATTTTAGCTACTGTTGATTCACGGTAGTCTTTCCCATCTGTATCAGCTGCAAGGCCTTTTTTATCGTAAGGTGTTGTTACTGTACCTGTTCCAGCTTCTACTGTTTCTGTTTTTAGCAATGACTTATCAGAATCAAGTTTGTAGTTTACAGTTGCTCCTGATTTAAAACTTACTGTGTCATTACCATCAGTATCACCAGTATTAATATTTGCTTTTGTTGGTTCAGTTACTCCGCCATCTAAAACTGCATCGACTTTGAAAGTTTTAGATGTATCTGTATCATCTGTAAAAGTTGTAGCTTTTGCAGATTCAACTTTAGATGTATCACTCACTATTGTAGGTTCATTTGTCCCGTTAGACGTTACTGCAGCTTCAACAGCCCCATTCGCAAAGAACAGGCCAATCACTGCACTTGCTAAACCAACGCCCTTGAATTTTCTCAAGGAATATTTTCTTTGTATATCTCTATTACCCATTGTTTTTCCCTCTTTATTCAATGTATTAAAAAACCTATTGCTATAGTATTTCATGGCAATTATATCACTAATATCTCTGAGAAAATATTAAATTAAGGTTACAAAATTTATATACCTTATTTATCAATTTATACAAAAATAGGAGTAAATCCCAAAGGTTTACTCCTAAATATTTTTTATTCTTTTTTTTGCTTTCCTGGTATCACTAATCCTAAACCTGCAAGAATTGAACTTGCAGCTGCTCCAAAGATTGCAAGCTCCTGTCCTGTACCTGTCTGAGGTAATTCTTCTACTTTTTTAGTAGGAACGGAAGTTTGATGTTCGTTTCCTTCATTTGAAGGAGTTACGTTATTTGTTTTTGGTTCTTCTTTCTTAGGTTCTTCTTTCCTAGGTTCTTCTTTCTTAGGTTCTGGCTTAGGCTCTGGAGTGGGTTCCTGTTTTGGCTCTGGTTTAGGCTCTTCAGGTTTATAAGCTTGTTTTTTCTTGAAAACATGAGTAACAATACCATTAGCATCTACTGGAATTGTTTCAACAAATTCATACCCTTCAATTGTACCTGGTTCAAACGCCTCATTTGCTTCACCTTCTACAGAAGGTTTTTTCGCATCTGTTGGTTTTAGTTCATTTCCGTATTCATCCACCCATTTAGTAATAATTAATTGTGGTAAAGTTAATGGTTCATCTAACTCTCCATTTACTGAACCATTGAATTCAGGGACACCCAATACTGGTGGCTGTTCTGAGGCTACTCCTCCTTTGAATTCTGGAACTTCTAGAATTGGCGGTTTTTCTGATACTGCCCATTCAACTTTTTTAGGTTCTAAAACATATTGATAAACAACTGTAGTTGTACCTTCCTCAAGAATTCCATTTTCAGCAATAACATTATGGAATTTTTCTGAAACTGGATAAATCCCCTGATATTTGTACTTTTTACCATCTTCGGTAGTAATTTCGTTCAACCGTTTATCTTGAGTATTATAAAAAGGTAAAAGTTCATAATTAACACGTTCTCGAGTTGAAATAACTTTATCTCCAGATTTTGTAAAATAAGTATAAATTGTCTTTATAACAGCATCTTGCTTCACTATTTCTTCTGATTTGATTTCATTCCCTTCAGCATCAACATATTTAACAATTACCGAACCTTTCACCTCTTTTTTAACTGGTGTTGGATCTTCTTTACTTACAAAACGGTAAACATAGCTAACAATCGTTTGAGGTTTATCTATTGTACTTCTTTCAGGTGCAGAACCATAGGCAATTGCTTCAAATTCATAAGCAAATCCTGTCTTATCGCCTATTATTGTATTGAATCTCTTCGGAATTGCATCATAAATAGGATTTAATGTTTCAACCACATTTTCTTCCCCGACTTTTGTTGTTCCAGAAAAGACATCATATGTTTTTGTTACTTCATACGGTGTATTCAATTCCACTGTTTCATCAGCTTTCAACTTTTCTCCTGAACTTGAAACATATTGAACAGTCACTGTTCCTACTTTTGTGTTTTCAGTATGTGTCGGGTTTTCAGAACGTCTTGTTACCATTTTATAATAATGATTAACAACAGGACCATTCTCTCCCATTACCTTATAAGCACGGACTGGTGTGATAATCTCCTTCACAACGTAATCTGTTTCTTCTCTTGTTGTTACATCTTGTTTAGTGAACTCTGTCTCTTTCGTAGTTGACTCAGCATTGACAACTTTTATCTTACTCAAATCATCAGAAATAGTGACGACACCCTTATTCGCATATACAGAATCTTCTCTCGTTTCTACTTCAGGATATACTTTTTCCCAATCGCTGTAATGTTCCGATTCTGCATCTTTATGATAAGACACAACTGTTCTATAAGAGAATCTAGGATAACCATAATGACGACCATAAATGTCCTTGTGGTTTAGTTCGTATAACAATATTTCTTTAGTTATTTTTTTCACATCTTTTTTATTTTCATATTGTTCTACATTTTCTTCGTCCGTTTTCAGAGTAAGCCTTAATTCATCTAATACTTTTTCTCCAGATTCAATTTGTTTTTTTATGGCAGTTAATTTTTCTCTATCCGGAGAATAAAAAACCAATCCAGTTGTATACCTATCATCCGGTTTAGCAGCAGCCATACTAATATTTTCATTTTTTATCATTTGAATGGTATCAGCAATGTTTTGTTCTAATTTAGTTCTTCTTTCTTGAATCAATTGTCTTTCTGCATCGGTTTTTGCATAGTAATCAAAGTATTCCAATACCCCAAAAACTTCAGATTGCATATATCTCATTATTTCATTTAAAGAAGATTTACTAAAATCTAACTCTGGAGTGTCTTTTACCTCTGGTAAGCTATTTTCTAGTTTTCGTGCATAACGATAGAGAAGATACTGTTCTCCGTTGAAAGTAACTTCTCCATCATCACTTGTTCCAAAGTTATGATCTGCACCTGCTGCTACATAATTTCCACTTACAGTTTCATTATCCAACGCATAGGAAGGATAAGCATTAACATCTTTAATTTCTTCAGATGATTCCACTTTATCGAACTCTGGTGTTGCAGGAACTTTCTCTCTTCTATAATTATTCGTATTAACCGTTCTTGTCCCACTTCCATGAGCATATGTGTCGCGATCCATCACAAGAACTGTATCGCCTTCTTTTAAAGTTACATTGGCTTTCGAAAATTCTTTGGCTGTTGCTTGTCCATTTTTCCAAGCATTTACGGCTTCTTCATCGCTCTTAATATTTGTTGCTTCTACGAATTTTCCATATTTACCATCAGTTGTTTCTTCTACTAAATAGACTTTCCCAGTAATTTTTCCATAATTAATTTCACCAAGATTGTTATGCATTCCTTCTGGAGAAACTGGAGCTTCAATATCGTTAAACTTCGTTTTTTCATAAGTTGCTTTATCTTTATCGACAACTTCTGAACGGACTAATCGATATTCTTTACCGTTTGATGTAATAACATCTTCACTTCCTGTTGCAATTGACAAAGTGACATTATCCTTATTTACGATTGAATCACGATAATCTTTTCCATCTGCATCAGAATCTAAACCTTTTTTATCAAAAGATGTCGTAATAGTTCCTGTTCCAGTATCCACTTCTTTAGTTTTAATTACTTCATTAGTTTTATCAACAAGATAATTTACTGTTGCTTTAGATGTAAAATTTAATACATCTGTACCATCTGCATCTCCTGTATTTTGATTGGCTTTTGTCGGTTTTTTATATCTAATATCCGCAACTGCATCTACTGTAACTTTTTTAGTTGGATTTTGATCATCCGTAAAAGTTGTTTTTGCACTAGATGAAACTTTATCAAACTGCCCTACAATGGTTGTTTCGTCTTTTCCATCTGCTGTTACATTTGCATATACAGCTTGATTCGCAAAAAACAAGCCAATCACTGCACTCGCCAAACCAATCCCTTTGAATTTTCGTAATGAATATTTTTTCTGTATAATATTATTTCCCATATTTTACTCCATTTTTATCTTTATTCTGAATTTTATGCTATACGATATAATTATACTCTACTTTTTAAGCATAATTAAGTTTATTTATATTACATGTATATTACAATTCTAAGAAACACAAACATTTGTGACACGAACCAGTGTCAATACAACTTGTGGGACAATTGGCTTGTACACAAAACAGTTTAACGCCTGAATTTGTCAAGGGCTTTAGAGCGAAGCGTCCCTTGACAAAGGAAAAAGGCGTTGAACTACAATACATTAAGCCGATTGTAACAAGTGCTGCTGTACTATTTGATTTGGTGATTTAAAATTTAATACACACCTAGCTACATTATTTCCTCTACTAATATATCTTTTATGAGCTTTCACTAAACTATCTAAACTCTTAAAGACTCTATTATAAAATTTTCTTCCATCTTCTCTATGACTACGTTCTACTTTTCCATTTTGCCATGGAGAGTAGGGTCTAGTTTTTATATGTTTAATGCCTTTTTCTTCTAATTTTTGTTCGAAAATTGTTTTTTTACTGGTTACTTCTGGATCATTGGTAAATTCACGTCCATTATCTGTTTGAATGGCTTTAATACTAAATCCAAACTCTTCTTCTACATCCCCTAAAAATTCTGCTGT
>NZ_KI391971.1:0-69810 GCF_000162475.2 Granulicatella elegans ATCC 700633 | reverse complement strand
TCCTATTTTACTTTTAGGATAAGTTCTTTTTTCCTTTTTCTCAGTTAATTGAAGTTTCTTTATCATTTTTTTCATCGCTCCATATGAACGTTTATATCCTCTTCTTTGACATTGTACATAAATCTCTGCTAATCCGTCTCTGCTATAACGTTTGTACATTTTACGTATAAGTTCTAGTTCGTGGCTTTTATGTTCATTAGGATGATGTAACGGTCTTCGATTTTTTTGGGAGCAATGATTGTGCAGTACCATCATATCGACTTCTCCATCGAGCAATTTGTTGTCTAGTTGTATGGTATTTTCTTGCTGCCTTAGCATTATTATCATTTTTTATCGCATATTCTACCGCACGCTGTCTTAATTTGATTTCTTCTGTTATAATAGATTTCATAAGAGAACCTCTTTCCTGATTTTTGAGCAACTTCAGTATAACATTGGTTCTCTTTTTTTTATTCTTTTTTGTCACAAATGTATGATACCCTAACAATTTATATTACATGTATATTACAATTTTCACTATCAAAAAATCCTGCTAGCATCATTTAAGCTAACAGGATTTCTCGATTCAATATATTCTCTTTTTTAGTATCCTTGAGGATTATTTTTTTGCCAATTCCAAGAATCACGAACCATGTCGTTTAAGTCTTTTTCAGCAACCCAACCTAGAACTTCTTTTGCTCTTGTTGCATCTGCATAACAAGTAGCAATATCTCCAGCACGGCGTGGACAAATTTTATATGGAATCTCTACATTATTTTCTTTCATAAATGCATGAACTAAGTCTAATACACTATAGCCAATTCCAGTTCCTAAGTTATACACTTTTGCTCCTGGGTTTCCGATATTATCTTTCACTGCAAGAACATGTCCTCTTGCTAAATCCACAACGTGAATATAGTCTCGAACTCCTGTTCCATCATGTGTATCATAGTCATCCCCAAACACGCTTAGCTGTGGTAATTTACCAACTGCTACTTGTGTAATATATGGCATTAAGTTATTTGGAACTCCATTTGGATTTTCTCCAATTAAGCCACTTTCATGAGCTCCAATTGGGTTGAAATAACGTAAGTTTGTTACAGACCATTCTTTATCAGAAAAAGCAACATCATTTAAAATTTGTTCCAACATCACTTTTGTATATCCATAAGGATTTGTCGCACTTGTTGGCATTTCTTCTTTAAATGGTACTGTATTATTCATTCCATAAACCGTTGCACTTGAACTGAAAACAATATTTTTCACTCCAAAGTTTCTCATGACATCTAATAACACTAATGTACCTGTAATGTTATTATGATAATATTCTAACGGTTTTACTACAGATTCTCCCACTGCTTTGAAACCTGCAAACTGAATGACACAATCAATTTTTTCTTTTGAGAATACTTCTGTTAAAAAGTCATGGTCTAAAATAGAACCTTCATAAAATGGAAATTCTTTTCCAGTAATCGTTGTTAATCGTTTTAATACTTCAGGTGAACTATTAGAAAAATCATCTAATATAACAACTTCATACCCCGCTTTATCTAATTCTACTACTGTATGAGAACCGATATAACCTGCTCCCCCTGTAACTAAAATAGCCATTGCTATTCCTCCTTCTACTTTTATAATACGTCTTCTGTATGATCTGGTTGTAATGTTAAAATACGTGGACCATCTTTTGTAATCGCTAATGTATGTTCAAATTGGCAACTTAATCCACCATCTAATGTGTGAGCTGTCCAACCATTACTTTCCATTTCTGATTTCCAAGTTCCAGTATTCACCATTGGTTCAATTGTAATAACCATTCCTTCTTTTAAGCGAAGACCTTTTCCAGGCTCACCATAGTGAGGAACAGATGGACTTTCATGAATCGTTGGTCCAATTCCGTGTCCGATAAATTCACGAACAACTGAGAACCCTTCTTTTTCTACATAAGTTTGAATCGCATGACCAATATCTCCAATACGATTACCCACTTGTGCTTGTTGGATTCCTAAATATAATGCTTTTTTTGTCACTTCATATAAACGATCTAATTCTGGAGTAGATTCTCCAACAATATAACTCCAACAAGAATCTGATAAAGCTCCTTTTAAATCTACACAGAAATCAACTTTTACTAAATCTCCTGATTTCAATGGTTTACGACGAGGGAATCCATGACAGATTTCGTCATTAATACTTGTACAAGTGGCATATTTATATCCTTCATATCCAATTTGAGGAGCTGAACCACCTGCTTCTTCAATTTTCTTTTGAACAAATTGGTCAATTTCCCAAGTTGTTACTCCCGGTTTAATAAAGTCTCGTAATGCAACGTGAATAGAGGCTAATAAAGCACCCGACTCATTCATCGCTTCAATTTCACGATTTGATTTTAATGTAATCATACTTCAATTCCTTTCTTTTGAACTCTACAACATTATAGCATAGCTTTTTAGAAAATGTTTGAAATAAAATAAATTCCAACCATTTCTTTTCATTTTCTTAATCTTTTTAAAAAACTTTTAAAAAGCAAAACGAAGTTACTAAAATCGTAACTTCGTTTTACCTCTTTGGGAGAAAAGATATAAGGGAAAAGCTAAATAATGGCTAAAATAATGAAGTTCAAAATAAACAACCCTGTCGCTACCCATAAAATTGGGTGAACTTCTTTAGATTTGCCTGTTAATGTTTTAATGAAGCAGTAGAAGATGAACCCTGCTGCAATTCCGTATGAAATACTATAGCAAAGCGCCATAAAGATTCCCGCAAAGAATGCTGGAACTGCTTCTTCTAAATGATCCCATTGAACATCTGCAAAAGATGATAACATCATAACCCCTACAATAATTAAAGCAGGTGCTGTTGCTGCTGCAGGTACAATTCCTACGAATGGTGCTAATAATGCAGAAGCTGCTAATAATACTGCTGTTGTTACAGCTGTTAACCCAGTACGTCCACCTGCTCCAATCCCTGCTGCACTTTCTACATAAGTTGTTGTATTACTTGTTCCGAAAATTGCCCCGATTGAAGTTCCAATCGCATCTGCAAATAAAGCTTTATCCATTTTAGAAGAGAAACCTGAACCTTCTTCTAACATTCTTTCATCTTCTGCTGAGAAGATTCCTGTCTTACGACCTGTTCCAATAAATGTTCCTAATGTATCGAATGTATCCGATAAACTAAATGCGAAAATCGTCATTAATACTAATGGTAATTTCGCAGGGTTGGAGAATAATTTACCCATTCCTTCTGGACCAAATGCTGCAAAAATAGTTACTTGTAAATCTGAAAACGCAGAAGCTAATGAATTTTGAGACCAATTCACCGCTGATAAATCAACGACACCCATTGGAATAGCTAATAAAGTTGTAACGACAATCCCAATTAAGATTGCTCCACGAACATTTCTAATGACTAAAATAACTGTAATTAATAAACCAATTAATGCTAATAATGCATCACTTTGAGTAAAGTTCACTAATGAAGGAACGATTCCACCATTAGAAGTAACAGAGAATACTCCACCTTTAAAGGATTCTACAGTTGCTTGATACGGTTGGTTATTAATAGTAGTAATTGTTTTTGCATCTGATAAGAAACTTAATAAGTTTGCATTTTTCAAACCGATATAAGCAACGAATACCCCAATCCCGCCACCGATAGCATGTTGCATACTGACTGGAATTGCTTGAATAATCATTTTACGAATTTTTGTAACTGTAATAAATACATTTAATAGTCCACAAATAAATACCATTGCTAATGCTTCTTGCCAAGTAAAGCCTAATCCGAATACGACAGTAAATGTAAAGAAGGCATTCAATCCCATCCCTGGTGCTAATGCATAAGGTACATTGGCGAATAGCCCCATTACTAATGTACTAACAACTGCTGCCACAATAGTTGATAGGAAGACTGCCTGGAATGGCATCCCTGTTTGACTAAGAATACTAGGGTTTACAAAGATAATATAAGACATTGCAAAAAATGTCGTAAGCCCTGCTAAAAGTTCCGTCCCAAAAGTTGTATTATTTTCTTTTAATTTAAAGAAATTTTCCATGAAGTTTCTAGCTCCTTTTTGTTTTTTATTAAGAACGAGGTAAGTATACTTCATTATTGATAGAAAATCAACATAAAATACGTATATTTTTGTTTGTACATTAGATAAATGTACGTATTTTTGAATTATATTTTATTTTTTTAGCAATATCACCTTTTAAAAGCAAAATAAAACGAACAACTGACACCTTTAATGGTGAAAGTTGTTCGTTTGGAGAGAGATGACTATTTTTCTGCGTTCCACACTGGGAAGTATTGTCCTGGTCCAATTTCATTCATTTTCTTCGCTACATCATCTGCTTGGAATAATGCAACAATTTTTTTGTATGTTGGATTATCAGCATCTTTTGCATTTGCAGCAATGATATTGAAACGATCTTTTGGAATTGTATCTAAGTGATCAGCATCTGTGAAGATATAATCTTCAACTTTTAATCCTGCATCTTTAGCCATTGAACCATTAATTGAAGCTGCATCTACATCTTGTAATAAACGAGGTGCTTGTGCTGATTCTGCTTCAATAATTTCTAAGTTACGTGGATTGCTTGTAATATCAGCTAGAGAGGCTTTTGTTCCTACTCCATCTTTTAATGTAATTAATCCTTCTGTTTCTAATGCTACTAAAGCACGACCTTGAATCGCTACTTCTTTTGGTACTAATACTTTTGCATTTTCAGGTAAATCTTTTAATGATTTATATTTTGTTGAGAAGTAATATAATGGCACGATAAATGTTGTTCCGATTTCTTTAATATCTGAACCTTTATCTTTGTTCCATTGTGCTAAATAAGCACGATGTTGGAAAGCATTTAATTGAACAGAACCTTCTTCTAATGCTGTATTTGGTAATACATAGTCGTTCATTTCTACAACTTCTAAGTCAATATTTTCTTTTTTCGCTTTTTCAGCAACGAAATCCCAGATTTCATGAGCAGCGCTACCTACAACGGCAACTTTTACATGCTCTGCTGGTTTAGTTTCTTTTGTTGTTTCTTGTTTACTTGTTTGATTTCCGCAAGCTGCTAATGTCACTGCAGCAACTGCTGTTAAAAATAGATTTCTTAATTTCATTTAAATTCCCCACTTATGTTTTTCTAAATGTCACGTGATACAAATGGTACTATACCGAATTATTACAGTCGGGTCAACGAAATTTGACCTATTTCAGCATTGTTTATTTTTACTAGTTGTTAAAGCTAAAAACTATATTTCTACCATATCAACATTTACAAGCTATAAAAGTGAGAGATTTTACAAAAAAAAAGACTTTCCATAGTTGCTGTAGTGACAGAACCGGCATAAGCCGATTCTGTCACAGGAAATTTTGAGACCCAGGCTCAAAATTTAGCCATGAAACCGAAGGTTTGCTGGCGTCCTAGCAACTATAGATAAGTCTATTATAAAAATTCTTTTTAGTCTTGGTCCAAGCCCATTCCTCTCATAATTGCTTTTGCAATTTCAACGAACGGAACAATTGAGAATGCCGCTGCTAACACAATTAACCATTGTTCTAAAGTCAACACTGTTACACTAAACACAGTCGTTAAACCAGGAACAACTAAAACAGATAATAACATTAACGCAGACACAACAATCGCAATATTGAACATTTTATTTTTAAATGCCCCAACTGTTGCTAATGATTTATAAACAGATTTCACATTAAATGCATGGAATAACTGAATTAAACCAAGAGATGCAAATGCCATTGTTTCACCAGTTGGAACTCCCCAACCAGCTACATGAGTCGCATACCAATAGACGAATAAAGTAACTCCACCTTCAAAGAAACCTTGATAGTAAATACTTGGTAATACCCCATTTGATAAGAAGTTAGAACTCTTACCACGAGGTGGATGTTTCATAATATCTGCTTCTGCATCTTCCATACCCAAAGTAATCGCTGGGAATACGTCTGTTACTAAGTTAATCCATAAAATATGAATTGGTTCAAGAATTGACCAACCAGCCATTGTGGCAATAAATAAAGTCATTACTTCCCCGAAGTTTGCAGATAATAAATATTGAACTGCTTTTTGAATATTCGAGAATACTTTACGTCCTTCTTCTATTGCAACAACGATTGTTTCAAAGTTATCATCTGCAAGAACCATATCACTAGCACCTTTAGACACTTCAGTACCAGTAATACCCATTCCTACACCGATATCTGCTTGTTTTAGAGATGGAGCATCATTGACACCATCACCTGTCATTGAAACAACTTTTCCATCTGCTTGCCATGCTTTTACAATACGAACTTTATGCTCTGGAGATACACGAGCATATACTGAGTAATCTTCAATCGTACGAGCTAATTCTTCATCAGAAATTTCATTTAATTCAGCACCTGTTAAGACACCATCTTCTTGATCAGGACGTAAAATTCCTAAACGTTTTGCAATCGCTTGAGCTGTATCACGGTGGTCACCTGTAATCATCACTGTACGAATGCCTGCTTCTTTTGCAACTTGAATCGCTAAAGCCGCTTCTTTTCTCTCAGGGTCAATCATTCCAACTAATCCTGCAAATACAAAATTGAACTCGACAGATTCTGAATCCATTGTTTCTGGAACTTGGTCAATGTATTTATAAGCAATTGCTAAGACACGTAAAGCTTGAGTCGCCATTTCTTTATTTAAGCGAGCTAATGTATCACGGTCTTCTTGAGTCATTGGGCGAACTTGTCCGTGTTCTTCAATATGAGTTACTTTTTCAAGTAACATATCTGGAGCACCTTTTGCCGCTACTAAATAGTTTCCATCTTCTAATTGATGAATTGTTGACATTATTTTACGAGTTGAATCAAATGGCACTTCTGCTACACGCGGATGTTTTTCTAAATCAACACGTACATCATAACCTTTATCTAATCCAAATTGAACCATCGCTGTTTCAGTTGGATCTCCAATTAATTTTTCTTCCGTAATTTTAGTATCGTTCGCTAAATTCATCATACGAACTGCAGAAATTGATTCGTTCATTTCTTCAGTTGCATCATGAATTTCATTATTAAATACCATTTTTTCAACAGTCATTTGGTTTAATGTTAATGTACCTGTTTTATCTGAACAGATAACTTCTACTCCACCTAATGTTTCAACGGCTGGCAATTTACGAACTAATGCATGACGGCTTGCCATTTTTTGAGTTCCTAATGCTAAAATGATTGTTGAAATAGCTGGTAAACCTTCTGGAATTGCGGCAACTGCAATCGCAATGGCTGTTAATAACATATGAGTCCATTCGTATCCACGGATTAAACCAATTCCGAAAATGATTACGGCAATGACTAAAATCATAATCGTTAACCATTTACCAAGAGCATCTTGGTTTTCTTGTAATGGAGTTTTACTTTCTTCCGTGTTGGCTAACATATGGGCAATTTTACCAACTTCAGTATCCATACCTGTTGCAGTAACAACCCCTAATGCACGTCCATAAGTCACATTTGTACTCGCAAATGCCATATTTGAACGGTCACCAATACCAACATCTTCCCCTTCAGGAATAACTAAATCTTTTTCTACTGGAACTGATTCTCCTGTTAAGGCAGCTTCTTCGATTTTAATCGTATTGACTTCTAATAATCGCATATCGGCAGGAACCACATCTCCTGCTTCTAATACAACGATATCTCCAACGACAATTTCTTCCCCTTTTACATGAAGATGTTCACCATCACGTAAAACTGTCGCAACTGGAGAAGCCATTTTTTGTAATGCTTCAATTGCTTCTTCTGCTTTTGATTCTTGGATTACCCCTACAATTGCATTTAAGATAACAACGGCTAAAATTACAATGGCATCCGTTGGATCTGGAGCTCCTTCATGGGCAAAAAATGAAATAACAGCTGCTGCAAGTAAGACAATAATCATAAAGTCTTTAAATTGATTAATGAATTTTTGCAGTAAAGTAGTCTTCTCACCTGCTTGTAAAGCATTTAGACCATATTTTTCTAAACGTTCTTTTGCTTGAGCAGAAGTTAACCCTTCTTTAGTAGATTGTACACTTGAAAGAACTTGTTCTTCCGTTTGTGTGTATGCGGCTTGTTTGGTCAAAGTCGACACTCCTTTATATTTTTTATCCCCATAAAAAAAGACTTATACTACTTCAAGGACTTGAAAATAGCATAAGTCTCACTAATTAAGATAATACCAGCGAAACAGGTTCACTTGTTGTTGATATTACCACAACTTTCGTTGCAAGTTACTCCCTTATGGAGATGTTGAATTTATAAGATACTATACCAAAGGTACTCTAAAAATGCAAATAATTTAAGCATTTTAGTTTATAAAATCTTTATGATTTATACTCACGAATGACCTTCATAAAGGCTTCCCCATAAGTTTCTAGTTTTTTCTCCCCAACTCCACTGATTTGTAAGAATTCTCTATCCGTTGTTGGTAAATGACGACAAAATTCTTTCAGAGTTTTATCTGAGAAGACTAAGAATGGTGGAACATTTTGAGCGAACGCTAAATCCATACGAATCGAACGTAATCGGTCATATAAGACTTCATCAAATGGCGCATTATCTTGTACTTGGTGTTGCTGAATGGCATCTGGTTTTTGCAGAATTTGCGCCACAACTGGTTTCACTTCGATTTTCTCACGATTTTTCAATGCTTTCTTTCCTAACTCACTCACTTGTAAAATCGGATATTGTAATCCTTCCACTTCAATATAACGATCCGCAATTAAGGAAGACATAAATTCTTTTAAAGCTTTATCCGAATAATCTTTCATAATGCCATAAGTGGATAATTGATCTAAGCGAAGAGCCTTCATCTCCGCACGCTTACTTCCACGTAATACTTCTGAGACTTTACTCATTCCGTATTGTTCTTTCATACGAATAATACAGGACAAAATCATTTGAGCTTGTGGCGTTACGTCGCTTAACTCCACTTTATTCAAGCAGTTCGTACAATGCCCACAATCTTCCGGAATATCTTTTTGTCCAAAATAATCTAGCATAAAGCCTCTTAAACAACGAACTGTTCGACAATAATCAATCATCTCATTGAGTTTTGCCATGCCAACTTTATCCTCATTTTGCTTCACTAAAAATTTATTAATAATAATATCTTTTGCCCCGTATAATAAAATACATTCCGCAGGCTCCCCATCTCGACCAGCACGTCCTGCTTCTTGATAATAACTTTCGATATCTTTAGGCATATTGTAGTGAATGACTTTTCTCACATTCGACTTATCAATTCCCATTCCAAATGCATTCGTTGCTACAATGACATCAATACGGTCAAATATAAAATCTTCTTGTACTTTACTTCTAGCTTCAGGGCTTAATCCTGCATGATACCAATCCGCAGCAATCCCCTTCTTTTGTAATTTCTCACAGACTTTTTCGACTTCTTTCCGTGTGTTACAAAATACAATCGTCGGTTCCTTTTCCTTGATTAACTCTAGTAGACGGCTCATTTTATCCCTTGGTTCTTCCATTCCAAAATATAAATTTGCACGGTCAAAACTCGTTACAACTTCAAAAGGATATTGTAATTTTAATTGTTGCTTAATGTCGAGACGAACTCTTGGAGTTGCAGTTGCTGTAAAAGCTGCCACGATAGGATGAGTAGGAAGTTGTGCAACAAATGTATCGATATTTTGATAACTTGGTCTAAAATCTTGTCCCCACTGAGAAATACAGTGCGCTTCGTCAACTGCAACCATACTAATCTGAATCCCTTGCATCATCTCTAGAAATCCTTCTTGTTCAAAACGCTCTGGAGCAACATATAATAACTTCACTTCACCTCGTTGTATTTGCTCAATTGCTTGATAATACTCGAGTGAAGTCATTGCACTATTTAACAAAATCGCTTGGATTCCCATTTCTTTTAACGAAGTCACTTGATCATACATTAAGGAAATTAATGGAGATACAACAATTGTGATTCCGTCTAACATTAACGCTGGAACTTGGAAACAAATCGACTTCCCTGCAGAAGTTGGCATAATCGCTAGAACATCTCTTTTAGATAAAATCGTTTCAATAATTTCTGCTTGAGCAGGTCTGAAGCTATCGTATCCATAAAAATGTTTTAAAATCTCTTCCTTATTCATCTACTTCCCCCCTCTCTTCTAGTAAGTGTATTAATTCTTGCATGTGTTTCATCGATAAAGCATAAACATCTAACGAAAAAATTTCTGGTGTTATTTCTTCAATATAGGCATCTTCTAATGTGTCGATTGTTATTTCTAAATTTAGTTTTTCTTTTAGAAGTGATAATTGACTTCTTTCTAACAATAATTGTGTGCCATGTAAATGTGTTTTTTCTATCTCTGATAATTCTAATAATTGTCTAAATTGTTGGGACTTCTCATGATAGTGTGCCACCATTTTTTGTCGATGTTTTTCAAATAAGCCATTTTGGATAAATAGCGCTAATGTTTTTTGCATCAGTAAATTCGAGTCAAAATCCAATAACTGCTTTCTCTTCTCAAATTCCTTTATGAAGGCATTTGGAAGTACGACAATTCCCATTTTAAAAGCAGAAAATAAAATCGATGAAAAAGATTTTACATAGATGACTCTTTCATTCGTATCAAAATAATGTAAAGGCGTTGCAGTTCCTCGTTCGTAATCCGCCATATAATCGTCTTCAATAATATAGACTTGATATTTTTCTGCTAATTCCACAATTTTCTTTTTAATGCTATCTGGATAACTCATCCCAAGTGGATTATGAAATCTAGAAATCGTATAAAAATAACGAATGGTACCACTTTGAAAAATTTGTTCTAATTTTTCTAATGAAATCGTGTCTTGCATCTGTTCTCGTTCAATCATTTGATACGGAATTCCTAATTCCTTCACTAATTGATTCATACGACTATACGTCGGCTGTTCTAATAACAGTCCACCAGTCCCAATCAGTTGGAGTAAAATATATAAGGCTTGTTGCGTTCCCGTTGTAATGGATAATTGACCTTCCTTTGCATACACTCCATAACTTTCTAATAATGGTACCATCGCTTCAATTAATTCACGGTCTCCTCGGATGGATTCTTTCTGACTACTAGCTCCTTCATAACTTGCCATGACTGACTCATTCAAACATTTTCTAAAATCTTCAATCGGAAATTGCATCGGATTTGGCAACCCAATTTTTGTCGTGTTTCGAACAGGGACTCGATTTTTCAATACATAATACCCACTCTTTTCAACTGGATAGATTAAACTTTCTTCCTTTAAGAGATGTAAAGCTTTTAAAATCGTGTCTTTATTACAATGATACTGTTGAATCATTTCACGAATGGAAGGAAGTCGATCTCCTTTTTTATAAATGCCTTCTTCGATTTGCTGACGAATTTGAAGACTCACTTCTTGATATTTAAACATGACACACCTCACTATCTGTACCGGTACAATTCTTCTCGGAAAATATTGTACCTTATTCCCTCCTGAATTACAATGAGTTCAACTTCTAAAAATAGGAGGTGCTTTTGTGGTACAAAAAAGAATCATTTTGGCCAATGATTTATCCGGAATCGGAAAAGTAGCGCTAACTCCAGCCATACCAATTATGGCTTGTTGCCAGATTGAGACAATACTTTTACCAACCATTTTACTATCCTCTCACACAGGAGGATTTGGGCAAATTGCTATCCAAGAACTACTAGACTTTACAAAGCAAAGTTTAGAACAATGGAAAGCATTAAATTTAAAAACAGATGCACTATTTATTGGATATTGCAGACAAATGGAACAATTGAAAGTCTTATTAGACTATCATATTACTCAAAATTCAGATGCTCTGCTGATTGTCGACCCAATTATGGGCGACCACGGAAAGTTATATAGTGGCTTTACAGAAGAATATGTTCAACAAATGAGAAAAGTTTGTTCAAAAGCAGATATCATTCTTCCCAACCTCACTGAAGCTGCATTATTAACTGAAACAGAGTATTTAGAAGGAATTCAACCAATAGAAGCCTATCAGAAACTTGCTAGGAAGTTAGAAAATTTAGGGGCTAAAAAAGTCATCTTAACGGGCATTCAAACTGAAGTTGGTTCCATCGGATTATTGAGTTATGATGCTATAACAGAAACATTTGCGACAGCTTTCACTCCGCATTATCCGCATCATTTTTTTGGAACTGGAGATATTGTTTCAGCTATTCTAAGCGCTTGTATTTTACAAGGTTTTTCTTTAGAAAAAGCTTTAGCGACAGCTACAACCTTTCTTGATGCTACTCTTCAAGAAACGATTACTCAAGAAAAAGATTTACAATACGGAGTTGCTTTCGAACCACAATTGCATCTCCTCACACAATTATTTCATTCATAGAAAGTAGGAATTATAATATGAAACATTATTCATTACGTGAATTAACACAAATTGCATTATTTGCCACTTTAATTTTCTTAGGAGTTCAGTTATTTAGAATTCAATTGGGACACCAATTTGTCCACTTTGGAAATGCCCTAGTCGTTGTTGGGTGCTTAGTATTCGGTAGTAAAAAAGGAGCCATTGCTGCCACTTTAGGATTAGGAATTTTCGATATTTTAAATGGATATGCAGCAGAAGTTTGGATTACGATTTTAGAATCTCTTATTGTTTGTTGGGGAATTCATCTTGTTTATGAAAAAACACTTCATCAAAATGACAAAGCTGCTAATATTATTGGAATTGGTATTTTAGCTGCTGTTATTAAAATCATTTTAAATTTAGTAAAATACACTTTCCTACGTGGAATGATTATGGGAGGACTAGCTTTTACTCCCTCATTCGTTGCAGCCTTCACTAAAATTTTAGGAACATTTGGTTCTGCTGCTTTCACAGTTATTACTGTTCCAATTTTATACCCAATTTTCAAAAAAATTCATCAAAAAATTAAAGCCTAATCCCTACTAGCAAGAGACTCAAACTTCTCTTGCTAGTTTTTTATTTTCTTCCACCTACCGTCTGGTAATAAATCCAGACCATTTGTTTCCTTCCTAATTTCTCTTAAAAATTGCTCTATCTCACATTTACAAACTTTCTCTTGATCATAACAAGAAGAAAAACGAATTTTCTTTTGGGTGACTAATTTTTTCAAATACGCATAACACTGCTGAAGCGAGAAAACTTGGTTTATTTTCAATCGTTCGATTCCCATCCATAAGTATCCCTGCCAAATAATGTTATAAGTTTTCATACTCCATGAATATTTTGGATAGTGACGGCATACCTCTAATTGATCAAACGTCCAACATTGATGATAAAGTTCTTCTAGAAATTGCCTGTTTTCTTTTTGAGTACTTAAAACAAATGCTTGCCACTCTTCTTTTGTCCATGACTGGTCTTTACTTACCTCTTGAGAAGTTTGTATCTTCTTCGACTCTTCAAAAATCTGAAAAAGTTTTTTCCAATCAAGCTTATGTAAGTTACATCGACTCTCCTGAAAAAGATACTTTCTTTTTTGAAGTTCCAATGCTAGATGATGATGGATGATCCATTCTTTATTCGTATAAAAGCATAAATAATTTCCTAATTGCGGATGATATCGAACACAATATAAACTCATCTCACACAAGTTTTTTTGTAAAAACTTCCTTCCAAGAATCCACGAGACACTTCTCCCTAAACTTTCTAAAGCTTTGGTGCGAGTCATCATTTCTTTTAGTGGAATGACACTACATTGATATTCCAATACCCATTCCTTTTCACCTACTTCAATAGTAATATCCGGAATTTGTCCAATCATAGCTTCATACCGTTCTAAGTCTACTGAATATCCTTGTTGAATAAGACTCTCTTGTAATTCTTCTTTTCCTTTTTGATGTGCCTCTGTTTCTCCATCATGCCTCGCTTGTGTTATATGCCTAAAAAAATACTCCCCATTTTTCTTTTGACAAATTTGCACAGGTTCTTCACAGGTCGGACAAGCATAATATTCTGACTTATCTAATTCAATTCCTTTATACGCATATACTAATTCTCCATTTGAATCTCGAGCAATTTTCATTCAAACCACCTCAACTATATATACGAAAAAAATCTCAAAAAATATTTTTTATTTTGAAAAATTTTTCAAATGAATACTAATGCATACAAAAAAAGATGAAAATAGAATTTAGCATTCTATTTCCACCTTACAAGTATTTAAATCATTTCTAAATTTTTCTCAATAACAATATCCCATGAACATCCTAGAGCGCCTTGCCCTAAATGTGTTCCAATAACTGGACCAAAATACGCTAGAGAAGTTCTCAATTTTGGGTATTTCTCTTGAATTTGAGCACGCCATGCTTCTCCTGCTTCTGGAGCATTTGCATGAATAATGACTAATTCATATCCATCTCCATCTGTCGTTTGAGTATCTTCTTCAAATAACTGCTCAATTCGTTTCATCGCTTTTTGTTGCGTACGAATTTTTTCCAACGCCACAATTTTCTTCTCTTCAAATGTTAAAATTGGTTTGATTTTCAACATAGAACCAACTAAGGCAGCACCAGCTGATAAACGTCCACCTCTTTGAAGATTATTCAAATCATCTACGATGAAGTAAGCTGTTGTACGATCTACTAATTGTTGAACACAAGCTACAATCTCTTTAGCAGTATATTGTTCATCTTTTGCCATCATTGCAGCAAGACGAACCGCACGGGCTTGAGGTGCACAGCTAATTCCTGAATCGATTGGATAAATCAATACTTCATCTTGTAATTCTTCAGCAACTGTCACAACTGTTTGATAAGTTCCGCTAATCCCACTGGATAAAAGAATTGGAATAATAGCATCATAATGATGGGATAATTCACGGAATAATTCAATTGTTTCACCAACTGCTGGTTGCGAACTAGTTGGAAATACCTCTGAGTTTTTTACTTTTTCATAGAAATCGGCAGTTGTCAAATCTTGTTCTTCACGATAACTTTCTTGTCCAAAAATAACTGATAGTGGCAATACATAAATATCCCACTCACGGCGTTCTTCTGGTGTCAAATACGCAGTACTATCCGTTACGATCGCAATTTTCATTTACTCGACTCCTTTTCTTAAAATTAGCAATCACGTTGCTTTCTGTAGTATACCAAAAATCCATATTTGGGGCAAACGAAGGAATTTAGAAGAGTAAAACAAAAAGACCCCGAAGGGTCTTTTCATTGAGTTTAAGGATTGAATAATTGTCCTGAGAATCCGTCTGTATTTTTAAGAAGTGCTTTGAAGACTTTTGATTTAAGCTCTACAGTTTTAGCTGTTCCTCCACCTGCTAGGTCAGCCTCAACAGCTTTATCAAATAAGGCTTTTAGTTCAGTATAATTTGTAATTTGTTTACCATCAATCTCAATTGCAGTAAATCCTTTTTCACCTTTTGCTTTCACTTCTTTGTAGTACTCTTTCTTCCAATCTTCAAGGTTAGTGAATCTTCCATTAGAAACTCTCTTGATAATGAAGTCATCACCTAATAGCTTATTATTTTCTTTATCGGCTGCACCTTGATATTTGCTAGAAGCATATCCAACAAATCCATTCTCATATCCGAAGTAACCCCACATACGGAATGTATTGTGTTTGAAGGATGCAGCACCAGGTGCACCTTGACTTGTATTACCGCCATAGATACCTGTCATCATATTCATATTGACATAAGCAGAGCTGAAGTCCGTTGGGTTATAAGTACCGTCACCAGGAGCTCCATGTTTCGTCATTAAGTTATTAGTAATTAAATCATCAATTGTATTAATTGCTAATTTTTTCTCATCCTCTGTCAACTCACGAATTTTATCGAACTGATGACCTGAATTTCCGCTACGGTATTGTCGATCCATTTTCTTGAACCAGCGACTTGTATTTCCTTTTAACTGCGGTAATACAGCATCAGCCTCAAGATGGTCTAACATCATAAGGGCATCATTATAGTTCTTCATATAGTGATCGATTTGTTCACGAGTTTGTAATTTATCAGGATCTGGGTTATACCATTGATCTCCATCATTTTGACGATGATAAGCCATGTTAATCCCTAAAGCGCCATACTCACCATTATATGTTGATTTATCAGGTGTTTGTAACATACCTTGCGCATATGCTTCAAGATCTGTGCCTTGACGATGTCTATGACCTCCAAGATATGCCATACGGTCATTTACGTGTGTTGTTTCATGTGTAAATGCTGAAATACCAAAGTCCTCTAACATATTTGTTACCATGAAGAAAACTTGTTCATCTTCATATGGATTTGCATAGACTTTAGCCATAGCTCCCATATTCCAATTAATTTGATGCCATCTATCTGTTGGACCAAATAACTCACGAATTGGTGTCGCTACCTTACCATCTGTACCATATCCACGACGACTAGCATCCTTAATACCCGCATAAGCTTGATTATCCCATACAGGTGTAGGAACCATATTTTGACTCTTAAGCAGTCTATCACGAACATTTGGAAGTGCTAGACGTGACCAGAAGTCTAAGTATGTTTGTTGAGCTTTAGCTACCTCATTGATACGTTGCTTGAATGCCTCACGATCAGCCTCAGTATTTTTACCATATTTTTCAAATGAACTATAAGCCATAGTATTATAGGTTGAAATCATAAAGATATGTGCTTTCTTCAAGTTCAATAATGGTAAAATCATACGTGCATGCATATTATTATTCAGACCATCAAAGACACGATGACGTTTATTTTTGAAATCTGGATTTGTTGTTTCTGGTTCTACAACATAAACATTTTTCGCTGAATGGATAAACCAGTCGTTAAGATCTGTATCATTTGTGAAGAGACGCATATTATACTCTAAGAAACTACGTAAATCACCTTTACCAGTATCTCCTGCAATAATTTCACGGTATGCATCTTGAGTTCTATCACCCTTTAAGTTCTTTTCTTGCGATCCAATTCGAATTAATCTGTCAATAACACTTGGTGTCTTACCATAGAAGTCTGGTTTAAACATCATCATGTTCTTAATATTCAAGTCACCGTATTCAATTCCATAATAACGATTGAGGTAAGTCAGTGCCATCATAATTTTAGCTTTATTATCTTCTACTTTCTTAAGAAGTGCTTTGATGGCTGCCTCATCACCATTTAACTGATGATCTTCATTTTCAACAAGAGCTTTTACTAATTTATCAAGATTTCCTTTTACTTCTGCAAAACTTTCTTCTAAGTATAATGCTCCAACATTACCTGTTATCGCACGAACTTCAGGAGATTCAAGAGTAATTGTATCTAATTTTGCTTTAATATCACTTAGTAATTGAGCACGGTCTTTCACCACCATATTTGGTGTGTAAACGACATCTCCTAAATCTGTAATACCATATTCTTTTACTTGTTCCACGTTTGATGTAGCCTTAGGTGACACAGCTTTTTCTTCTTTCGTACCATCAGCATAATGAATCATAATCTTATCAACATCTGATAAATCAGTTACAAATTGTCCATCTTTCATACCTGTTACTGATAATACTTCAGTCGTTAATAATTTAGAACCAGCAGGAATTTTGTTTCCTTGATTGATAATCCACTCTTTATTGTAGAACGGTTGAAGTTTTTCAACATTACGGTATGCAAGTTCACGTTCAGCATTATAATCTTGAATATCTTTATACGTATCAGCTTTTGGTTTAGTATTGTTCAGTGTATCTTCAACAAGAGGTTTAATTTCGAATTTATCAGCTGTAATTCCGAATGATTCTATTTTCTTATTGGCTTCTTCTAAACTGATTTCTTTGATTCGATTACTACGCGAACCGTTAAATGAGTGAGAACCTTCACTCACACCTGAAACAACGTAGTTTCTTTCAATCCAGTCTCTTGTATAATATCCACCTTCTACCTCTAAGTCTCTAGATCCATAGAATTCTTCACCATTTTTAACTTTCATCATTGAGACTGTATCAGCAACACGCCCCCATGTCCAGTTTTTACTAATGAATCCACCTACATCAACAGGATTTTTCACGTTAATAGTTCCTTTAGTAACAGCGTTACGAACAGATGCATACTTATCAATTCCATTAGGATCAGAACCATTATCTGTTCTAGCAACTAGTCCACCTACACGTGCTTTATCTGCAGTAATATCGGCATCTACATATGCATGATTAATATTCCCTCTCCAAAGTTCTCCGGCAATACCACCGATATCCCAAGGTCTATTACCAACTCCTGTTAGTTTACCAATAAAGGCAACATTTTTAAGAAGACCACCAACATCTCCCTTATTAACAATACCAGCAATGGCATCTTTACCTAGAATGCTACCTGTTACTTTAACATTTTCTACAGTACCATTTTTAAGGGTTCTTGATAATGCTGAAATATTATCAATCCAAGGCATATTAATATTAACGTTCCCTAAATTAATGTTTTTAACTGTACCGCCTTCAACATTATCAAACAACTGACGAGCCATATTATGAATAGTATAATGTTTACCATCAACACTTGTTAAAGTTCCACTGAATTTACCCGGTACGTATTGTTTACTTGGAGTTGGTACGTTAGCAGCATTAAGGTCTGCACCAAGTTTGAATGTACCAGAAGGATTAGCTTTCATAGCTGTTACTAAGTCGTTAAAACTATAATATACATCGCCTTCGTGAGCTTTTTGTTTTTCAAAGTAATGAACATACTCTTCACTGAAAGTATCATCTTCTCTACGTTGAACTAAGTCAGGAGCTTTCGCTACAACTTTGTACAATGTTTTTCCATCTACAACAACTTCTTCAACAGAACTTACTGCAAGTCTTGTCACTTTGTTATCGTGAGTTGTCACACGTAAGTAAAGTGGTGCAACGTTCCCTGGATTTTCATTAAGTAAGCTCTTATCTATTTCGTTTCCTGTATCATCTACACTCATTAAACTTGTTTCTTTAATGTTTTTGATTTCAACTTTTTTAAGGTCTAACTGAATTTGTTTATCTTCTAATTTTTCAGTTTCTTCTCCTTCTCCACGATCATAAATCATTGTTGTGGATAGAGTGTACCCTTGATAATATTTCAATTTATCTAAAGTAACGTTTAAATTATTTTCAGAAACCATTACTTCTTTGACAACTTTTCCATCTTTATCTTTTAACGCTAATTTGATTGATTTAATTTCTACCCCAGCTGGTTTATTCAATGTATAACTAGCTGTAGCGCTCTTCTTCAAGACATCTTTATCTGTTTTAGCCCATTCTAAAGTTGGTTTTTCTAATCCTTTTGTACCTTTTTTAATAATTTTATCTTGAGGTTGTTCGATTACTTTTTCAGTAACTGTTGGTGGTTCAGTAGTTTTTTCACCACGAATCGTTTTATACGTCTTAGTAATTTGTTTCTTGCCGTTTTTACCTTGTTGAGCAACTTCTTCTGTCCCGCGTTTTAAGGTGTCAACTTCTTGCGTTTTTGTTTCAAATGGAATCTCTACTTCTTCAGTTTCATCTACTGTTCCTTCAATCGGTTTTGTACCTTTTTTAATAATTTTAGAAATAGCAGGAGTTTTCACTTCTAGAGTTGTAGAAACAACTTTATCTGTTTCCACACCTTCTACTGTTTCATAAGTTGTTTTAGTAACTTGAATACCTGGAACACCTTGACGTTCAACCACTTCTTCATCCACATATTTTGTTTCATCCGGTACTACTTCTGTTGTGAAATCCAATTTACTTTCAGTAGATTTTTCAACTGTACTTGTTGTTACTTTATATTCTGGATTTGCTGGTTGCTCCGTAGCTTGTCCTTCTTTTCCTAGTTCTTGTGTTCCCTTAGTTGAAACTGGTTCTGTAAATTCAGGAAGTTCTGGTTGTACTAAAGCTTCACCTTGCTTCTCGCCTTCTTTTACTTCTTGAGCACCTTTTGCTTCAATTTTTTCAGTATGTTCTGGTAAAGCTGGTTGTGTTACTGCTTGGCCTTCTTTTCCTAGTTCTTGTGTACCTTTTGCTTCTACTTTTTCAGTATGTTCTGGTAAAGCTGGTTGCGTTAAGGCTTGCCCTTCTTTTCCTAGTTCCTGTGTGCCTTTTGTCACTTCTACTTTTGGTGTTTCAGGTTTCACTTCTGGAGTTGGTGTTGGCACTTCTTTTTCAACTACTGGAGCTGGTTTTGGTGTTTCCTTCTCAACTACTGGAGTTGGTTTCACTGGAGCTTCTTCTTTTGCCCCTACCCCAATAATTTGTGAAATTGGTTGTTTTGTTACTTCAGAACTTAAAACTTTTCTTGTTTCTACTCCATTCAGAACTATTATTTGAGTTTGAATTGTACGAACTCCTGCTTGTCCAGCATATAGAACACGACTCTTACCTTTTTCTAAAGTTGTATCTGCCTGTGTAATTGTCTCAAATGGAATTTCTTCAGTTGATGTTTCAATTCTTGTCTCTTCTTTTTTCGGTTCTACAGTTGTAGGAACATCTGGCGTAACTTCTTTAACAGAGGTTTGTGGTGCTTCTAATGTAGTTTTCGCTTGTTCTGGATGAGAAATTTGTTTTAGTTCTCTTTCACTTAAATAACCAACATAACGATAACCATCAATTTGTACTACTCCTTCATTAGAAGAAGTACGAATGACTTGGCTTAATTCCACTGCCACTGCTTGAGATGGAATAAATGTCGCTGCTCCTGAAGCAGTAATTAATAATGCTCCTAAAATTTTATGACGCTTTTTCTTAGAAACAACTAAAACAACACTACTAGCTGCTAATAATCCTGCAGCAGTAAATGCCATATTTTCTCTTACTCCTGTTTGAGGAAGTACTTGTTCGATTTTACGGTAAATTAAATAATATACTTCTTCATTCTGAGGTGGAACTTCCGTATGAAGAAGGGCTTTTTCTTGTTCTGTTAAATTTGCTTCGTCAACATAATGATAAGTCGATGGACTTGCAGCACTTACTGGAGTACCCATTCCAAATAATGCAGACCCAATCACAACTGACCCAGCAATTTTTTTGATTTTTCTAATAGAAAAAATTTCTTTTCTCATATTCTTTCCTTTCATTTTCTAAATAATGTGCAAACTAGCATAACATAAATACATACTGTTTCCTATTTAAGAATATACTTTTTAATCATCAATTTTTACAATTTGTTTTGTATTTGCATCTATCGTTACCTCGATTGATTTTCCATTATGATAAACTTCTACATTCCAATATAATTGACCATTATCACGTTCTAATGACCAATCTTTTAATTGTCCTCCAGAAATTTGTCCTAAAGCAATAGAAATCATCTCATCAACATCTGACAAAATAGATGTCTCAATCTTTTTATAAGCACGTTTATAAGAAATATCTCCTTTTTTACGATCCATTTCTGTTTGAACTAATTTTTGACTGTCTACTTGATAGATGAACTCATATTCTGTTGTATCATCCAATGCAGAAATTTCATAGACAATTGGCTGTACAGTCTTTAATTGAACTTTAGTGATATCTAATGAACTATATTGGCTTGTAAACACTTCTAACATTTTTTGTACGCTATCTTTATAAGAAGCTGAACTTTGAGAAGTAGACTGATTTGTATTCGTTGTTACTTGTTGGGTTGTTGAGTTTGTAATTGTTTGATTACTTTGAGTTGTTTGTACCGCTGAAGTTGTCGTTGTAGGCTGAGGTGCTGTATTAATTTGAACACAGGCACTTAATAAACTTGCAGAGACAATTGATAGAAATAATTTATTTTTTTTCATATTTTCCTCTTTCGAATTATTATTTTTAAAGCATATTAAATATATAAGAAAGCTTGTCATGTTGCAAATAAAACAGTCGAATTTCATAATATTTTTATCGTACACGTTTTATGGTACAATATGAATAAATCATCATTGAAAGGAGAGTCTATGTTAGAGCAATATAAAACTATTCATCAAGATGGGCAAAATGAAATTGAAATTAAAGGTTCACGTTTTATAGCTCATTTCAAACGTACAGAAACAGAAGAAGAAGCTCTCGAATTTATTAAAGCTATCAAGAAAGAACATTGGAAAGCTACTCATAATTGTTCAGCTTATTTAATTGGCGAAAGAGATGAATTTCAACGCGCAATGGACGATGGAGAACCAAGTGGAACAGCCGGCGTTCCAATGTTAGAAGTATTGAAGAAACAGGCACTAAAAAATACTACAGTTGTTGTAACACGATACTTTGGCGGTACAAAACTAGGCGCTGGAGGACTTGTTCGCGCTTATACCGGAGCTGTTGCAGAAGGACTTAAAGCTATTGGAATCGTTCAAGCTAGCTTAGAAACGATCTTAAAAGTGACGATCGATTATTCTACCGTTGGAAAACTAGAATACTATCTTGAAACAAATACTATTTCTGTAGTCGACAAGGAATTTACAGATGTAGTAGCAATTCATTGTAGTCTACCTGTTGAAGAAGTAGATTCTTTCCAAGAAGCTGTGATTGAACTATTACAAAACAAAGTCCAATTCGAAGAACTAGGACAACAATATATCGAAAGACTTATTTCATCAGAAGAATAAAAAAATGTGGAGCTGTTTGCTCCACATTTTTTTACTTTTCGCAGTAGCTACTGGCGTCCTCTACTACTTCAGGAAAATCAATTATTATTCAAACTGAGCTCGATATAAACCAGCATAGAATCCTTGTTTTGCTAACAATTCTTCATGAGTTCCTTGCTCAATCACATTCCCCTTCTGCATCACTAAAATCTTATCCGCATTACGAATTGTTGACAAACGGTGCGCAATGACAAACGAAGTTTTATGTTCCATAATATGATCCATCGCTTTTTGAATTTGCATTTCCGTTCTTGTATCTACGTTCGAAGTTGCTTCATCTAAAATGAATACAGAGGGTGAAGCTAAAATCGCACGAGCAATCGTTAATAATTGTTTTTGCCCTCCAGAAATATTATCCGTTTCTTCCGTAATATACGTATCATATCCATCTGGTAATTTACGAATAAAATCATCCGCAAAGGCTTGTTTTGCTGCCTGAACAACTTCTTCATCCGTTGCATCTGGACGACTATAACGAATATTTTCTCGAATCGTTCCTTTAAATAACCAAGTATCTTGTAATACCATTCCAACTTTTGAACGGAGAGAATCCACTTTATAATCTTGAATATTATGTCCATCAATTTCAATCGCTCCACTTGTAATATCATAGAAGCGCATTAATAAATTAATCACAGTTGTTTTACCTGCACCTGTTGGCCCTACAATCGCTACAGTTTCCCCTGCTTTAACATCAATATTCAAATCTTCCATTAATGTTACTTCTGGAGTATAACCAAATGAAACATGCTTAAATTGAACATCTCCAACGATAGCTGGAAGTTCTTTTTTATCGCCTTCTTCTTCCATTTCTTCTGCATCTAATAATTCAAAAATTCGCTCTGCTGCTGCTAACATAGATTGAGTTAATCCAATCATATTTGCTGCATCTCCCATTGGTTGGCTAATATTTCTCATATATTGCAAAATTGCTTGAATGCCACCGATGGTAATCATCCCTCCAGAGGCAAATAATCCACCGACAATCGCTACAAATACATAAATAATATTATTAATTAAACGAGAAATTGGGAACATCAATCCTGCAAAAAATTGCGCTTTCCAAGCATGTTCATATAACTCATCATTTAACGCTTGAAATTCTGCTTGAGAACGGTCTTCATAATTGAAGGCTTTTACAATCTCATGTCCGCCATAATATTCTTCAATATAACCATTTAAACGTCCTGTAGTTTCTTGACGATTGGCAAATGATGTCGAAGATTTCTTACCAATCATTCCAATAATAAAGAATGAAAGTGGAATCCCCAATACGCCAATAATCGCTAATGGAATATTTACCGTAAACATCATAATAATAATCCCAAAGAACGTCAAAACGGTTGTAAAAATTTGATTTGACACTTGTGAGAAAGAATCATCAATTGTTTGAATATCATTTGTTGCACGACTTAATAAGTCCCCTCTTGATTGCTCATCAAAATATCGAACTGGTAAACGTGTGAATTTTTCATCGATTTCTTTTTGTAATCGATAAATAATATCACTAGCAACACGAGACATAAAATATTTTCCTAAAAAGTTTAATCCAGCTGCTAAAAGATATAAAACCGCTAAAGTCTTCGCAATCGCAAAAACTCCTTCTAAATCAACTGAAGTATAATTAGAGGCAATATAACTTTCACTAATTAACGTCGTTGCGTCCCCTAAAATTTTAGGTAATTGTACATCTAAAATGACTGAAACAAGGGATACTACTAATACAATCGTAACAATCACACGATCAGGCTTTAAATAACTTAATAATCGTTTTAAGACAGTTTTATTCATCAGTATCCTCCATTTCTTCTAAGCTTGATTGAGAATTCATAATTTCTTGATAAATTTGGTTACTTTCTTTCAATTCATCATGAGTTCCAATTCCAACAACATTTCCTTCATGTAATACAATAATTTTTGTAGCATCTGTTACAGATGAAATTCTTTGTGCAACTACAAAAATAATAGATTGTTGATTAATTTCTGCTAAATTGGCACGAAGTTTTGCTTCTGTTTTCGCATCTAATGCTGAGAAGCTATCATCATAAACGTAGATGGAAGCGTGTTTAACTAATGCACGGGCAATCGATAATCTTTGTTTTTGCCCTCCAGAGAAATTATCTCCTTTTTGCTCTACGTGAGCATCTAGTCCTTCTTCTAAACTAGAAACAAATTCCCATGCTTCTGCTTGTTTTAATGCTTGAATCATTTCTTCATCTATTGCATGTTCATTCCCAAATCTTAAATTATCTCGAATACTTCCTTCAAATAACATACGATTTTGAGGTACAAATGCGATTTGCTCGCGTAGTTCTTTTTCGGTAAATTCTTTAATATTTACACCATTCATTAACAACTCTCCAGAAGTTGTATCTAAGAATCGCATTAATAAATTCACTAGTGTTGATTTTCCTGCTCCTGTTGAACCAATAATTGCAATTTTTTCTCCAACTTTTGCCGTGAAGTTCACATGGTTTAACATCGCTTTTTCTGCTCCTTCATATTTGAAAGAAACATCTTTAAATTCTACTGTATCAATTTTTTCTAAACCATAATCTTCGCTCACAAATGTTTGAATATTTTCTTGCTCTAATACTTCATTAATCCTTTTTGCAGCTACAAGCCCTTGAGGAATCATAATGAAAATAAAAGATAGCAATAATAACGCTATTAATACAAGAACAGAATATTGAATAACTGCCATCAAAGCTCCCACTTCTAATTGAGACGCTTGAATTAAATGAGCTCCTACAAGAACAACTGCTAAATTCGCAAAATTAATCGTAATCATCATTAATGGCATAATTAAACTAAATTTAATATACATACCGAAGATTAATTTACGATACTTTTCATTCACTTGATCAAAACGTTCTACTTCATACTCGCTCTTATTAAAAGCACGAATCACACGGATACCCGTTAATGAATCACGAATAATTTGTGTTAATGTATCCGTCATTTGACGCATAATGGTAAAGTCTTTTGAGACTGCTTTGACTAATAGTGCTCCTACAATTCCTAAAAATGGAATGGATCCTAATAATACTAATGACAATGTAAAATTCATACGAACAGCAAGAATAATAGAACCCACTAACAATAATGGAGCCATTAATACCATACTCATTGAAAATCCTAATGTTTGAGCTAAACTTTGGATATCTCTTGTTGTACGATTAATATAAGAAGATGTTCCAAACTTTTGGAAATCTTGCGTTGAGAAATGTTGAATTTTTGTAAACATACTCAAACGTAAATCTTTTGATAATCCCGCAGAGAATTTTCCGATAAATCGAACGACTAAAATTGATAACACTAAATCTAAAGTCGAAGTCAGTAACATGAATCCCCCCTGTTGTAAAATCACCGCTTGGTTTTGTTTTAAAATCCCATTGCTTACCAAAGAAGCTAAAATCGTTGGAGATAGTAAACTTGAACCCACTTGTAAAATCGTTAAAATCACAATTCCTGCTAATAATGCTCGATATTTATGAACATGATTCATGATTTGTTTCATTCATTTTCTTCCTTTCTATATGAGAGTGTTTCGATTGGAATACTTTCAATCGTATTAATCATTTTATGGATAACATTGAAAGCTTGTTCCAATTCTTCTTTTTCTTGAGTTGCTAATATTTTTTGAACCATTTCATGATTTCTTTTAGAAATAATTTTTCCAACTTCTTTTCCATAATCTGTCAAGGTTACTAGTGTTACTCGTTTATCTTTTGGATCATTCATACGAACGATATACCCATGTTTTTCTAATGAATTGACGAATTGGATGGCTGTTGAAGATTTAATTTCATAAAAGCAGCTAATGTCTTTGATGGTTAGAGTTTTATCAAATTCTGATTCGTAATAATATAAGAGAACTAAGACATTGTTTTCCCGTATTGTGAGGTTAGGAGCAATACTTCTGAAAACATTTAGATGTTCAATTCTTAAAAATAATTTGAGAATGTCGTCAAAAATTTGTTTATTTGTCATGCAATCTCTCCTTTCGATTTTTCTTTATTAAAGTGTAACAAAGAAAAGGTAGGTAGTCAACCTACTTAATATACGGAAATGATATTTTCACTGTAGCATTGGACGCCAGTAGCTTCGCTTTGCGAATCTCTTGGCTAAAATTTGAGCCTGAAGTCTCAAATTTTCCAGTAAAATAATCCATTATTCAATGGATTATTTTACCTTTGCTACGGTGAAAAATTTCTTTCCTCATCGATATACAATTTTTACGTGTATTTAATAAAAATCGATATTAACGAAATTACAAGGACGGTAGCAGCCCTTGCAGTCTCATGCCTAAAATTCGAGCCTTGGTCTCGAATTTTCCTTAAGTATTTCCCTCTCTTTTTTGCATGCAAAAAAGGACAAGAACTGTTGTCCTTGTCCTTTTCTTCTTTATTTTCTTTTTACGAGTTGCTATATGGACGGTTATAATCCCATAATATAGCTAACAAGCCTACTAGAGCTACTAACATTGTGGCAACTCCTGGTTTTCCAACCATTTGATGTCCTTTAATTAACATAATTAAGAAGACAATGATTAAGACTACTCGTATCCATATTCTAACTTTTGGATTCATCACATATGCTCCCATCTAATTTCACTTGGATTCATGATCACTGTTTCATGATTTCCATGGCCATCATAAACTTCAGTTTCTTGTGCTTCATTTGTATTATTGACAATTGCATACAAGCCTTTTTCAGGATATGCATGAACTTCAACAGATAAATTAGAAGAATACCATTTTTTGAATTCTTGTTCTTTAGCAGCTGCATAATATAATGCACGAAGCAATAATCTTGTATTTTCTGGGCTATAAGGTAGACCTGCAAGATATACTCCACGACCTTTTCCATAAGGGTTAGCTGCTAAATGAATTTCACCAAATTCTTTTCCTTCAGCATTTGCTGGCATTACAATACCTTCTACTTCTTGAGAAACTTTTGGATTGCTGAATTCTAATACTTCTGTATTTTCAGTCAATCCATAGACATTCTTCATTCCTTCTCCGAAATCGATTTTGCGTACATCTTTAATATCTTCTGTAATGAAGTGAGTGTCTAATTCTTTTGTAAAATATTTATCAGTAGATAAGCTATATCCCATTTCGCGTTCTACCCCTAGAACATCTGCTAATTGGAAATATCTACCTTGATGGTGAACAGCTGTCGGTTCTCCTACTCCAACAAATCCTCCACCGTTATATACAAATTCACGAATTTTAGTTAGTAGTTCTGGATTTTTCCAAACATCCCCACCACTGAATGCAGTTCCGGCATCACCAGCATTAATAATTACATCTACGTCTTTTAAGATATCTGTTGTTAAAATATCTTCAAAGCTAATGAATTGAACATCAACACTGGCACCACTTAACGCTTCCATAATTCCTAAATACGAATAAATTTGTTTATATGGTAATTCATGTGCCACCATATGAGATTGCCAAGTACGTAATTTACCCCAAGCATTTAGAATAGCAACTTTTAAACCAACATATGGTTTTGTATGTTTTACAACATCGTAAATCTCTCTAAATTCATCCGTTACTTGTTCAATATAGTCAACAAATTTAGGGAATTGGTATGCTAAACTTAAGTAGCCTCCATATCCAATACGGTCAACTGGATTTCTCATAATTGCACGTCTTGCTGATAACCAGTTTTTATTCGCTTCAATGGTTGGATCATTTCCTTCTCTAAATACATCTGGGAAGAAGTATGGTAAGAATCTTCCTTCAGTGTATTTCACATGAGGAATATCAGAAATCATACGTAAAGTTGCTCCGCCCCCTACGGAACCAACTACTGCGTCTAAACCAATTTCTTTGAAATATTTTCCATAAGGCTCTGTTCCAATCCAGTTATCCCCTAAAAACATCATTGCTTCTTTTCCTGCATCATGTGCAAGATCTACTAATTTTTTCGCTTCTGTTGCAACAAATTTTTGGATAAAGTCGATATAGTCTAAGTAAGCTTTACTTGGTGTTCTAAATGTAGAATTATAATACCCTTCATCCACAATATCTTCCGCTCTTAAGCGATAGCCTTTTTCTTTTGCAAAAGCTTCTAAAGCCGCTACAGAAACGCTAGCTCCATATCCAAACCAATCTACAAATTTTTCTTTTCCTAATTGATTGAAAATCAATGTGAAGTGATAGAAGAAAGTTGTAAAACGTACAACATCTGTATCTGGATTTTCTTTTAGCCAATTTTTTAAATAAGTTTGCATATATTCATTAGAAGCCGGTTGACGGACATCAAATGGAATATCGTGTGGAACATTTCCCCAATTATTTGTAATATGATTATACATTTGAGTTGGATCCCAAATAGCATATACTAAAAATGATACCGTATATTCATGAAAAGCTTCTGCTCCATGAACTGTAACAATATTTCTTTCTTTATCTAATACCCAATTTTCAACACTAACCACTTTCCCCGTTGTACGGTCGATGACTTCCCAATATAATTTTTCATCATGAACGTAATCTGGTTGAACTTGATCTGTAAAATATCCATCCATAAATGGAATTTCTAATTCACTTGAAGTTGCTAGATGGAATTTAGACATCACATAAATTTGTTGGCATTCTTCCATATGCTTTTCAGCAAATTCATTATGATTTCTTGCAACAAAATAAGTTGTATAAATTTTTGCATCTAATTGTTTTGTTGCTTCATCTAATTTAGTACCATCACTATCTCGAATGGCATCTGCTCCCCAACGTTCAATCAATTCTTTTGTTTCTTTCAAAAAATTAGCTTGACTTGGTAATGTTAAACGTCCCTTCGTTTTGCTCATGGTGTTTCTCCTCTCCTACTCTTTAGAACCACCTAAGGTCATTCCTTGTGTTAATTTATTTTGAACAAGAATATATAGAATCAATGTTGGTAACATTACTAATACCATCCCTGCGTACATTTGACCATATTGCGCTGCACCACGTTGTGCTTGTAATAAGTTTTTCAACCCTACTGGCAATGTTTGATTTTTACCAGGCATTAATGTTAATGCAATAATATATTCATTCCAAAATGATAAGAAGTTAAATAAAATTACTGTAATAATACTTGGTCTAGCCATTGGAGTCATAACTTTGAACATTGTTGTAAAATATCCTGCACCATCAATAGCTGCTGCTTCTTCAAATGTTGTCGGTAAAGTTTTGAAGAAGTTTGATAATAAGTAAATTGTAAATGGTAATGATGTAGCAGCATAAACTACTGCAAGTACAAAAATATTATTTAAGAAGAAGCCATTTGCGATTCCAAATGATTTTAATCCTTTATCCCAATCTAGTAGCATTAAAAAGATTGGAACAACAATATAGTTTACGTTAATGAATAATCCACCTTTTAGAAGTGTATTAATGAGTTTGCTTCCAGGGAATTTAAATCTTGCTAATACATAAGCAGCTGGAATCGCAACAGCTACTAAAATGATTAATGCTAATGCTGTTACAATAACAGAATTTAACATATAATCTCCCATTTTTGCACTTGTCCAAGCATCAATAAAGTTTTGGAAATAAAATCCTTTAGGTGCTGTCCATGGGCTACCATAAAACTCACTATTTTGCTTAATTGATGCGACAAATACCCAACCAACAGGCACAATAATGGAAATGGCTAAAGTAATTAACGCTACATAAATAAATGCTTTATATAAGCGTTCAAATGAACGAGTTTGCATTTTCATAATATGCCTCCTAATATTCTAGAATGTCACGTTTTGTAATGTGACTAACGATACCTGATAATCCAAATGAGAAGATAAATACAACTACCCCAATTGCCATACCATAACCAAAGGAAGAGTTTGTATAAGCTTGAGTAAACATGTAGCTTAAGAATACTTCTGTTGAACCATCTGGACCACCATTTGTTAAAATTTGTACTAATAAGAAACTTAAGTTAATCGTACTAATAATGAAGAATGTTAATGTTGTACGAATACTATTCCAAATTAACGGCAATGTTACATTGAAGAATTTACCAATTTTTCCTGCACCGTCTAGATCAGCTGCTTCATATAAGCTAGATGGAATATTTGCCATCCCAGCCATATACATTACCATATAATACCCAATTGCTTGCCAAATTAAGGCAAAAGCTAAAGAATAAATGACAACTCCTTGGTCTCCCAACCATAAACGTTCCAATGCTTTTGGTAAAATGGCATTTAATAAACCACCATTTGGATCATAAATCGCTGCAAATAAACCAGCAATAACTACGATTGATAAAATGTTTGGAATATAGAAAATAATTCTAAAGAAATTATTTCCACGAATTTTCTCAGTTGTTAAAATTGATGCAAATAACACTGCTAAAACAACTGTTACAATCGTTACAATAACAATTAATAAAATCGTATTTTGAATAGTTCTTGAAAAATTCTCATCTTTCCATAAAGTTACAAAATTATCAAACCCTACAAATTGTTTGTTCTTTGAAAATCCACCCCAACGATACATGGACATTCTAAACACTTCAATCGTTGGATAAATTAAGAAAGTAAGAAATAATATAATGGCAGGTAATATACATGCTAGGATAAATCCTGCACGCTCTTTTTTCCGACGATTATTCATCTTCATGCTCCTATCTTTTATTTAAGTATAAAATAAAGCTGGGAATGGCTACCTCCTGAAAGAAAACTCTTGGAACTCTGAAACTACTTAAAACTGAGTTTATCTTTCCGGAAGAGCCCCTTTTCCCAGCTCCTTTTCTATCCATTCACACTAGTTGAAGAATTATTTTTCTACAGCCGCACCTAATTTTTGGCTTACTTCTTCAACTGATTTTTGCCAATCTGCTACAGATTTTTGACCAGATGCTACAGAGTCGATTTGACCGTATAATGTTTCTTTCATGTTTACACCTTCAACTGGTTTTGTAGCAACAAAGTTACCATTGATAACTCCATCTACTTCATCTACAACTTTGTATAAGCTTTGTAATTCAGCAGGTAATTTGCTTGTTACACCTTGAATTGGTTGAGCAGCATTGTGTTTAGCAAAGATTGCTGCTGCTTTATCAGAATATAAGAATGATAAGAATTCTTTAGCTTCTTTTTTGTTAGTTGCTGCTTCTGGAACCCAGATGTGTTCGAAGAATGAGTAAACGAAACGTTTGCCACCTTTTTCAATTGCTGGAGCAGCATTCATAGCCCATTTGAATCCATCAGCACGAGGAGCATCTTTCATTTCTCCAACTACCCATGTACCATTTGGCATGAATAAAGCTTTGTTATCTAATAATAATTGTTGGTTCTTAGTAAAGCTTTGTGGGTTAGCATTGGCTACTGTTGAAGGTTCAACATTTTTCACTAATTCGCCTAATGCATTAAACGCTTTAGTTGCTCCTTCAGAAGCAAAGATTCCTTTTTCATAGCTCATTGCTTTGTTGAATAAGTCAACGCCACCAGCATTTGCTAATAATGCAGGGAAGAAGCTATCTAAGTATCCAGTTGTTGGATAAGTAAATAATGAGATTCCTTCTGCTTTTGCTTTTTCTGCTAATTCTTTCATAGCTGGCATATCTTTTGGAACTTCCCAGCCTTTTTGTTCAAATAACCCTTGGTTATAGAATAAACCAGTTGGTGCATAGAACATTGGAGCTAAGTAGTGTTTTCCATCACGATATGGATCTGTAACTGTAGAACCTAATACACCGTTTAATAATTTTTCAGAAACTTTTTTATCTTCTCCGTATACTTTCATATCGAATAAGTCAGAGATATCTGCTAAAGCTTTTTCTTTAATTAATGTTTCTGGTAAAGCTTTTTTACGTCCTAATGCAAGCATTACAACATCTGGGAAATCTCCCGCTTTCATTTTTGGTGAAAGTTCATCTTCTAATTCTTTACTAGATTGTAATTCAACTTTAACATTTGGATTTGCTTCTTCATAAGCTTTAATTAATTCAGGCCACATTTCTTTTCCATAACCTGATTCAAGAGCTGCTAATTTAAGAGTTTTCTTTTCTCCTGATTTAGTTTCTGCTGGTTTGTCAGTAGTTGTTGTTTTATTATTACAAGCTACTAATCCAACAGTCGCTAATAACGCTGCACTTGATAACATTAATTTCTTTTTCATAAATATTCCTCCTGTTTTCTCGAAAATTCTTCATTTTCGAAAGGTTATTCTTTTTTTACCTCGACATCATAATACTATGAATAAAACGTTTACACAACTATTTTGTTGCTATATTTTATAACAATATTGTTTTTTATAAAATAAAAACAGGAAAGAATCTGATTATGTTATAAATCGAATTCTTTCCTATAAATCTTTTATATTTTATCTATATACTTTTTATTCAATCGGTAAATAATCATTCTTTTAATGCTTACCACTCTTTCGGACTCCATAATTGTCCATCCAATTGTGCCTTATAATGATCTACTCGCTGTTGTTGTTCCATCAATAATTGTTTACAAGCTTCTAAAAAAGCTCTTTCTTTATAATCTTGACATTCTTCTTGCCAAGTAGCAATTTGTTCTTCCATCCATTTAGAATCCATCTGCTTCATTCCCCATTTCTGAAAGCATCATCACTAATTCTTCTCTTTCTTGTTGCAATTCTACAATCCACTCTCTTACTGACCCTGTATGAGTATTTGAATATTGCTCTAACTTCTCCAACATCCATTGTTCTTTTTCACTAAAATAATGCGAACCATTTTCTAAATAGTACAGATAATCCACTAATAATTGTTGCTTTTGAGTTTCTTTTAAATACTGAAATTGATAAATGATAAATGGTGTTTGATAGTTCCATCCTAATTGATTGGCTAACGCTTGATAAGGTCTCAGTAACTCTTCGATTCCAAATCCTACTGAACCACCCGCTGCATATCGATCTTTCTTGGCACCTACTGTAACTACAATTCCCAGTTCTTTCTTTTTCCCTTTTTGTGATAAATTCAACGTCAATACTTCATCCATCCATTGCTTCATCACACTTGGACATTGATACCAATAAAATGGAAATTGAAAAATAATTCTGTCTGCTTCTTGAAGACAAGCTCGTTCTATTCTCTTATCAAAATGATTATTTTCTTGTTCTGCTAAAATCGATTCTAAATGACGAATTTGAATCCGTTCTTCTCCTTTAATGGCCGCTAGTAAAAATTGCTGGGAAGAGGATTGAGCTACATCAGGATGACTCATAATAATTAATGTTTTAGTCATTAAATTTACCCTTTCTGATATTGATTTAGTAAAGCTTGACTATTTTCTACAAAATAAGAAATCGCATATTGTAACGCTGCATCATCTACTACAAAAGATGGATGATGCCATTCATAAGGACAACCTGTTCCGATAAACGCAAAACATCCTGGAACATATTCCATATAATTCGCAAAATCTTCTGCTCCCAATGTTAATTCAGGAGTCACAATTGTCGCAAATTGTTCTGTTGTTTCTTTTACAATGTTAGTCACTTCTTCATCATTATCTACAACTGGCGGTGTCATAATCCATTCCATATGTGCTTCTTGTCCATAAACAGCTGCCATTTGATGCACCATATGATCCATTAAACTGCGAATTTTCTCTTGATCCTTTTTATAAAAAGTACGAATTGTTCCTTCAAAGAAAACACGCTCTGGAATAACATTCCAAGTATTTCCCCCTTCAATATGAGAAATACTTAATACTGTAGGTGACAATGGTGAAACATGACGACTTACAATCGCTTGTAAATTCGTAATAATTTGACATGCAGTAACAATTGGATCATTCCCATTATGTGGAGCAGCCGCATGCGTTCCTACACCTTTTAATTCCACAGAAAATTGTCCCACAGCTGCCATTAGTGGTCCAGATTTAATCCCAATTGTTCCAACTGGTAATTCAGGCTTATTATGGAATCCAATAATTGCATCGACTCCCTCTAATACACCTTCAGCAATTAAAGCACGAGCACCTCGATTCATTTCTTCTGCTGGCTGAAAAATGAATCGAATTTTCCCGTTTAAGCTTTCTTCTTTATCTTTTAAAATTTTCGCAGCCATTAATAAACTAGCTGTATGAAAATCATGCCCACAAGCATGCATCACTCCATCATGCTCTGAACGATAGTCTAAATCCGTTTGTTCATAAATTGGTAATGCGTCCATATCTGCACGAAGCGCAATAACGGGACCTTCTTTCGTTCCAATTTCAGCAACAACACCTGTTGGTGTTTTTAAAGGACGATAAGAAATTCCCCATTCTGTTAATTTTTCTTGAATATATGCAGTTGTTTTAAATTCTTGTTCGGATAATTCTGGATAACGGTGTAATGTTCGTCTCATTTTCACTGCTTCTTGAATCCATTCTTCTTTCATAACAATCACCTCTTGAAAATCACTTATTTTCATTTTACTACAAACAAAGTAAAAAAACATGAGGAAACGCTTAAAGCTTCCTCATGCTTACAATAAATACTACGGGAATAGAAATCGATTTTATCTGATGTAGTGGTAGACGCCAGTAGCCCCTACGGGTATCTTGGCTACTTCAGATAAATTTTCAAACGTACTCTTCTCTACTTTCGTTAAGAAAAGAATAGACTTCCTACAGTAGCTCGAGTACTATCAGCCACACAGGCTGATAGTACTGGAAAATTCGAGACCTTAGGCTCGAATTTTAGCCAAGAGACCCAAAGGGGCTACTGGCGTCCAACGCTACATCAGACAAAATCTAATTCTTTTCCACTTGCAGGCGGTACATCTGCGCGTACATTCCGTCTTGTTCAACTAATTCAGCATGATTCCCCTGTTCAATAATCTCACCCTTATCCAACACGAAAATTTTATCCGCATGAACAATCGTAGATAAACGATGCGCAATCATAACTGTCGTACGATCCTTCGACAGAACTTCCATTGCCTGCTGAATCATTCCTTCCGTTTGCGTATCCACATGAGAAGTCGCTTCATCCAACACTAGAATCGTTGGATTAAACGCTAACGCTCGCGCAAAAGAAATCAACTGACGCTCCCCAGACGAATACTCCGCCCCTTTATCTTGAATCAGTTTATCCAACCCTTCTTCAGAACGCTCTAAAATATGTTTACCTCCGACTTGAATCAACGCATTTTCCATCATTTCAGTGGTAATTTCTGGATTCTCCATCCCAATATTACTTCCTAAAGTTCCAGCAAATAAATACGGATCTTGTAGCACAATCCCCATCTTCTCACGCACTTTACGCTGATTCGATAAAGCAATATTTTGATGATCAATCCAAATTTCTCCATCCGTTGGGTCATAAAATCTAAATAACAAATTCATAATCGTCGATTTCCCGGAACCAGTATGCCCTACAAAAGCCACTGTTTCACCTGCTTCAATCGTGAAGGAAATATTTTTCAAAACAGGAGTTTTTCCATCATAAGAGAAAGATACATTTTTAAATTCTACTTTCCCATCTTCCATGACAAAATCAGCATCTCCTGATTTCTCGATTGGTGTTTCCATTAATTCAATCACTCGGCCACCCGCTGCAAAAGCATGTTGCAATCCCGCAAAAATTTGTACTAAATTATCAATCGGATCATAGAGACGATTAATATAGTCCACAATCGCATAAATAAATCCAGCCGTTAATCCTAATGTTCCTCCTAAATATTTCACACTCAAATATAAAACGGCAAACATTAAAGTAACATTTCTTAGGAACCCGACAACACTCCAAGCTAAGAAAGACTCTACCTTTAATTCTTCAAGACCAATTCCTTTCCACTCTTGAACAATCTCTTCATACTCTTTATTCACTAGTTTTTCTTGTTGAAACACTTGAATAATAGACATTCCTTGAATGATTTCATTTAATTTCCCATTCATATTACTAAAACTCTCACGAAGAGGTCCTGTAAAAGCTCCTGCCTTTTTACTAAATACTACTTGCCATAAAAGAATAGCTGGAATGACTAATAATAAAGCAGCTCCTAATCGAATATTAAGAGAAAAAATAACAACATAAATACCAACAATAATGATAATACTATTTAAAACATTAGCAGTTGCTGCAACAAAGAAATTTTGACGAACAACTTCTGTATCATTCGTAATTTTTGACACAACTTTCCCTGCTGGTAAGGAATCAAAATAACGAATCGGCAAATGTTGAATTTTATCAAATAATTCATCTCTTAAACGTTTTGTTAAACGATTCGACATTATACTTAAGATAAAGCGTCCAAAATAAGCCGATAACGCTGAAATGAGCAATAAGCCAAAATAGACTACGGCAAATTGAGTAATCTGCCCCCAATTAATGACACCTGAATTTTCTGATGGTGTAATCACCAAATCAATAAATTGTTTTGCAACAATCGGTGCATAAACTCCTGAAGCTGAAGCGAGTAATAATAAAATAAATCCAATGAAAAAGGAACGTTTTTCATAACGAATATAGCTTAATAACCAAAAAATTGTTTTTAGCATTCTTCGCTCACCTCTCCTTCTCCTAATTCTTGTTTCAAGTATTGTTCATAATACCAACCTTTTTGTTCGAGTAATTCTTCATGAGTTCCCCTAGCAACAATCTGACCCTCTTCAAATACTAAAATGCAATCTGCATGTCGAATCGCCGATAATCGATGTGCTGTGATAATATTTGTTTGATCAAGTCTTTCTGATTTTAGATGATCCACAATTTGGTTTTCTGTTTTAGCATCAACAGCTGATAGGGCATCATCGAGTAATAAAATTTCAGAATTTCTCAGTAAGGCACGAGCAATGGATAATCTTTGTTTTTGCCCACCACTTAAAGTAATCCCTTTTTCGCCAATTATTGTTTCCAATTGTTCTGGCATACGACGAATATCTTCCGCAATGGCAGCTTGTTCTAACACATCCCACACAACTGGCTCTGTTACTTCCTTATTAGCAAGTTTCAAGTTTTCTAAAATACTTTTAGAAAATAGCACATGTTCTTGTGGCACATAAGCCATTAAAGCATCCACCGATTGACGTTTCCAATGAACCAATTCCTTTTGATTCAGTAAAACTGTTTCATGATGATAAGGATATTGATGTAAGAACTGTTTTAGGAAGGTTGTTTTCCCTGAACCTGTTTTTCCAACAATTCCAATCGTTTGTCCTTTCTTAATACTAACTGTAATATTTTTCAATGTAGGGCTTTCTTCGCCAGGATAAGTAAAGGAGAAATTTTCAAAACGAATTTCTTCGAATTGCCCTAATTCTTCCTGTCCATCTTCTTCTAAATCATCACTTGTTTCGAATAGTTCAAAAATTCTTTCAAACGAAACTTTTCCTTGTTGAATCATTACGACAATGTCTCCAATTAAATACAATGGAAAGACTAATAAACCGATATAAATTGGAAACGAAACTAAGCTCCCTAATAAAATTTTCCCTTCTTGAACAAGTCCTCCACCATAAATCAACCCAATCAACATACAAATTCCTACAACTACTTGTGCTAATGGAATAAATAACATTCCCAATTTAGCTACTGCAATATTTTTTTGAAGAGAATCTTCTGTTTTCTGCTGGAAAATTTGACTCATCCTATCTTCTTGCCCATAAGCTCGAATGACATAAGTACCATCAATCATTTCTAATACTTCTGCATTCATATCAGAAATAGCCTTTTGAGCATCCCCATACACTATTTCAATTTTATCCGTTAAACGATAGAGTGCATAGGCTAATACCGGCATTGGTAAAACGGAAATTAGGGTCAACTCCCACCAAACATTCATCACCATATTCGACAAAACGGATAAAGTAATAAAGAGTGCATTTAGAAACGCATATACTCCAAACCCTACTAAAGTCCCAATTGTCTCAAGGTCTTCGCTTGAACGAGTTACAATATCTCCGACTCTAAACTTCGTATAAAATGGTGCTTTTTTCCATAATAATTGCTTCATCGTCCCTAATCGTAAATTTGTAATATAGTCAAAACGTGCAAACCAAATCCAATACATTAATGCAGAGTCTAATACATAAACCCCTACTAATGATAGGAAAAAGAACCCTATATATCCCAAAAGTTGTGATTGCGTCAACGATTGATCCACAATCGCATTGACAATTTGTCCTAATATTTTTGCAGGAACGACTAATAAATAACTATTTAAAATCGCACTACATACAATAATGACATATCTCACCCAGTGCTTCTTAAAATAAACTCCTAAGTGTTTTACAATGACTTTCATATATCCTCCTTACTCCCACAGAGATTTGACAAAAAAAGACTAGTTCCGTATACATGTATACACAACTAGTCCCTCCACTTTTATCTATGAAAAAAAGCTAACTACCTACTACAGCAGACAGTTAGCCTCATTTCGCAAAACCAAAAATAATTAAAGTGAGTATATTAATACATTGTCATATTCTGTAAGGAGATTTTAGTTGTTTTGTTCAATTGTTGATGTTTTCCATTTAAGTTGTTCATTACAACTACCTCCTTCATATTATTTGTTAAACACTTTTGCTTAACACACTCATCGTACACCTAAATAAGATTTTTTGCAAGTGAATTTTTACACGCTTATCCCATTTAAATTTAAAAATGATACAATTCTTTCTTCTTGTGTTAATCGATTAAACGTTGGTAAGTTATCTACCTGTTTAATTTTAATCGACATTCTTTTTGCTAATGGGCTTAAGACATTACTTAAATAAACTCCAAATAATCCCGAAACTAAAATCGTTGTTGGTTTAAATTGAAACTCTGCAAACATTTCTAAAAATTCTTCTTGAATGGCTTTTGGATCAATCGTATTCATTAATTTTGTATAAGCAACGGCATCTTTATCCGCCATTTCAATGACAAATGGAATGTTTTGTTTCGAAATTTCCGAACTTACTAATTCTTGGACTCCAATTCTAACTTGCATCGAAACATTTACAGTCACTTCAATTCGTTCCATAAATTTAGCAAACTCAAACTCAGAAATTTGTAATTCAGCTGGTGTATTTGAAACATAATATTGATATTTTGGAATATCTTTTAAAGCTAACATGTTTTCTTGTTGAACATAATTTACATCTTTTGTTCGTTGATTAAACGTAAATACTGGGTAAGTTTGATAATAGTTTTTTTGTTGTTTATTCCAAACTAACTCTAATTTTTCAAGATTTCCTTCTTGTAAAACTAGGGTGAATACTTGTTCAACAAATTTTCTATTTTGATTCGTTACAGCTGTACTTTTTCCAATATTTTCTTCAGTAAAATTTAAAATATTCGGTAATACTTCAAATTTCTCAACTTCAATTCCTAATCTTTCCATTCTTTGAATCTCAGTATCATAAATAATTGATTTCTTGTCAAAACGAATTTGAATGCCTTTTGATAACCATTGTAAATCCAATTCTGATTGACGAGTTGCTCTCTCTAAACGACATTTCTTTTCAATTGTTGTTACAAATGCTAACTCTTCTTCACTTTTTAATAATTGAATCACTAAACCTTTCCTATGATTCTTCTCAAATTGAAATACGAATTTTGTTTCACCTTTTAATGTTCTAAAAACAACATGACCTTTTTTAGATGAAATCTTATTTAATTCTTGCTCTATTTGCAAGGCTAATGCATACATAGATGAAGTCATCTAATCCTTCTCTCTTTAATAAATTTCCTATTAATATTACCATAGTTTAAATGAAATATCATTGTATTTATAAAATTAATTGCATAAAAAAAGGATTAACGGTCATTCCGTCAATCCTTTTGTCTCTTAATGTCTAATAAAATTAGCCAGCAACAACTTGTGTACCGCCATCACCTTTTAATACTTCAGCGATATTTTCTAATGAAGTAATGATAGCTTTACCTTGTGGATAGTTTTCAACAAAAGCAATAGCTGCTTCAACTTTTGGTAACATTGAACCAGGTGCAAATTGATTTTCTCCAATATATTTTTTCAATTCGCTAGTTGTTACAGTTTCTAATTTTTGTTGATCTGGTTTATTGAAGTTTACATAAACATTGTCAACACCTGTTAACACGATGAATAAGTCTGCTCCAACTAATTCAGATAATGTTTGACTAGCAAAGTCTTTATCGATAACTGCTTCAACACCTGTTAAAAATTTAGTTTCTGGGTCTTCAACAACTGGGATACCTCCCCCACCTGCTGTAATTACAACAGTACCTGAAGCGATTAAGTTTTTAACTGTATTTACTTCTTTAATTCCAACTGGTTTTGGTGATGGAACTACTTTACGGTAGCCACGACCTGCATCTTCTTTAAATGTTGCACCAGTAGCTTCTGCTTGTTCTTTAGCTTCTTCTTCTGTTAAGAATGGTCCAATTGGTTTAGTTGGATTTGAGAATGCTGGGTCGTCTTTTGAGACGATTACTTGTGTTACTACTGCAGCTACATCTTTTTTAATGCCACGTGCTTGTAATTCATTTACTAATGCATTTTGTAACCAGAATCCGATTGATCCTTCTGTCATCGCAACACATGTATCTAATGGCATTGCTGGATTTTTTTCTGAGTCAGCTGCTGCTTGTTGTAATAATAAGTTACCAACTTGTGGTCCATTACCGTGAGTAACAACTAATTCATCGCCATTTTCAATGAATTGTACTAAGTATTTTGCTGTTTGAATTAATGCTTCTTGTTGAGCTTTTGCTGAAGCATCTGATGATAAAATTGCGTTACCGCCTAACGCTACTACGATTTTACGTGACATTTTTATAAACTCCTTTATGATTGAATTTCAATCTTATACTATTTTTTACCGGCTAATCGATATACTGCTTCTGCATAAATATCCATTGAACCAAATATATCTCTTAACGACATTTTTTCATTTTCCATATGGAATGTAATTGGTGAATCTGGGAATACTGCTCCATAAGCGACACAATTTTTCATTGTACGAGCAAATGTTGCGCCACCTGAAGATTGTGGTAAATGAGTTGTATCTCCAGTTTTTTCTTGATAGACAGCCATTAATGTATCGACTAGAACACTATCTAATGGTACATACAATGGTCCTAAGTAATCAAACTCTTCATATTCTAATCCAAATTCTTTTGCCTTTTCAGATAGAGTTTTGACAATTGTATCTTTATCTGCTAGTACTGGGATTCGGATATCAATACGAATTTCTGATTTTTCTGATGTAATCGTCAATCCTGCGACATTGAATGTTAAACCACCCGATGGTTCATCTTCAATTTTTCCTAAAATACTACTACCTGTAGCATCTTCTCCAACTACTTCTGAAATAAACGCTAGTGCTGAATGATCAACAACTGAGTGAAGTCCCTTAACTAAGCGAACCAATGCATTCACACCAAGTGGTGCATCTTTTGCATGTTTAGAAACTCCTAAAACAGTTACTTCATCTTCATGTGTTTCATATTCAAATTTTAATGAAGATAATTTTTCTACTACTTGAGAGAAATACTCTCCTTTATAAGATGCTTTTCCTGGAACTACATTAAAAGCATCTCCTGAATGAAAGTCTAAGACGCTGCTTCCTGGTCCATACAATTTCACTTGTAATAAACCTTTTTCAGCATATGTTAATGGGAATTCCGCATCAGGTGCAAATCCCATTGTTGCTACTTCTTCTAACTCGCCATAACGAGCTAAACAACGCCATAATGTTTCTTCATCAGTCCCAAAAATGAATCGGATACGTTTGTCAAATTCCACTCCTGCATCCATTAATGCTTTTACCGCATATAAGGCTGCCATTGAAGGGCCTTTATCATCTTGAGTTCCTCTTCCATAAAGGAAACCATCTTTTAGAACAGCTTCAAACGGTGGAGTGTCCCAATTATTCAAATCTCCTGCTGGAACAACATCCAAGTGACATAGAATTGCTAAAGACTCTTCGCCACTTCCAACTTCAGCATAAGCATAATACCCTTTAGGATCAATGTATGTACTAAAGCCAAGTTCACGACATAAAGCTAATGCATCTTCTAATGCGAATTGAATATCTCTTCCAAAAGGAGTGTCTCCTTCACCTTCATTTAGGACAGAAGGAATACGGACCAATCTTTTAATTGATTCAATACATTCTTCTTTATGTTTTTCTGTAATAAATGTGCTCATCGTATCCTCCTTAAGAATAAGAAATCCCCCCTTTAATTCGAGGGGAGTTCTTTTAAAGTTATTTTACTAATTAAATATTAATGAATGTTCCTAAGATTAATAATAGGATTGAAACGCCCATTACAATACCTACTAATTTAGCAACAAATTTCCACCAAGTTGTAATTTCGATACGTCCTAATGCTAATGCACCCATTACGATACCAGAAGTTGGTGATAGTAAGTTTAGTACCCCATTTGCTGATTGGAAAGCAGTAATTACTAATGATTGAGATACATTTACGAATTCTCCTAAAGGAGCTAAGATACCAATTGTAGCACCTGCTAAACCTGAAGAAGAAGGAATTAAGAATGATAATGGTAAGTAGAAGATGTATGTTAATACAATAAATACTTGCGCTGATAAACCTGATAATGCATTTTCACCAAAGTTCAAGATTGTAGCAGTAATCATACCATCGTTCATAATTACTTGAATACCACGAGCTAATGCACAGATTAAGGCAACACCTAATAAATCTGCAGCACCAGTCATAAATACTTGAATGAATTTTTCTTCTTTCATTCTGTAAGTAATACCTACTAATACAGCCATCATTAAGAATAACATTGTAATTTCAGGGAAGTACCATTCACCTAAAGGTAATGATTGACCAAATACTTGACCGATAAATGGAATACCAACGATAACTTCATTGATTTTTTCAAATACATGAATGTTAAATTTAGCCCATGGAATTAAGCTTAAGATCATAATAATGAATGTTAAAATAAATACTGTTAATACAGCTTTTTGTTTTCCGCTTAACTCAGCATTAGTTTGTTCAACATTGAAGTAAGTTAAATCAGCTTCACGAGTTGCATATGTGTAAGATTTAGAATGATCTTTTTCAACTTTACTTGCATAGTTATATACATAGAATGCTGAAATTGCCCACATTACAACGAAGAAGATTAAACGTAATCCAATACCTTCCGCAACACTAATACCAGCTGCATCTGAAGCAACCCCAGTTGCGAATGGGTTAACTGTTGAAGCTAAACATCCAATTTGAGAACCAACTAACACAATCGCTACCCCAGTAATTGTATCAAAACCTACAGCTAACATTACAGGAACAATTAATGGATAAAATGCCATTGTTTCTTCACCCATACCATAAGTTGTTCCACCTAACGCGAATAAGAACATTAATACTGGAATTAACGCTTTTTCACGTCCTTTATATTTACGAACGATAGAAGCAATCCCTACATCAAGTGCTCCTGTTTCAGTTACGACTCCTAAGAATCCACCTACCATTAAAATGAAGAAGGAAACTTGAATTGCACCTTCTGTTTTAATTCCAATTTCATTTGGTTGGCCTTCGTTTAATTTATGGTCACGTCCTAACATACCATAAACTGGAGCCATGACAACATCATAGAAACCTTGAGGGTTTGAATCAACTTGTTGATAAGTACCAGCGATTAAGTTACCATCTTCTGTTTTATCATATTGTCCAGCTGGAATAATCCAAGTAAATAAAGCCATAATTGCAATAATAATGAATAAAACAGTATATGAAGAAGGCATTTTAAAACCTTTTTTTTCAGCTACTTGTTCAGCCATAATAATATCCTCCATCTATCTATAAAAAAGGCCATTCTAATTCTGATTCAACATCAGAACCAGAATGGCTTTCTATGTTACTTTTTGTTATTAAACTTTGTTTACAAATAAGTTACCTGCAGTTAAAGCCATGATTGCTTTAATTGAGTGCATACGGTTTTCTGCTTGATCGAATTGACGAGCATATTTACTACGGAATACTTCATCAGTAATTTCCATTTCTTTAATGCCGAACTCTTCAGCAATTTTTTTACCGTATTCTGTTTCAGTATCATGGAATGCTGGTAAGCAGTGTAAAACGATTAAGTCTTCGTTTTCAGCTTTACGAACTAAGTCCATGTTGATTTGGTAAGGTTGTAATAAGTTTACACGTTCAGTGAATTTGTCTTCTTCACCCATTGATACCCATACGTCTGTGTATAATACGTCTGCACCTTTAACAGCTTTTTCAGCTTCGTCAGTAATTAATACACGAGCGCCGCTTTCTTTAGCATATCCTTCAGCTAAAGCAACGATTTCTGGTTCTGGGAATAATTCTTTTGGTGAGAAGATATGAACATTTACACCTAAGATTGCACCTGTTACTAATAAGCTGTTTGCAACGTTGTTACGTCCGTCACCACAGTAAACTAAAGTTAATCCTTCTAATTTACCAAAGTTTTCTTTAACAGTTAAGTAGTCAGCAATCATTTGTGTTGGATGCCATGCATCTGTTAATCCGTTCCATACAGGAACACCAGCGTATTTTGCTAAGTCTTCACAGACTTGTTGGCTGAATCCACGGAATTCGATTCCATCAAACATACGGCCTAAAACTTTAGCAGTATCTTCCACTGATTCTTTTTTACCTAATTGGATATCATTTTTACCTAAATATTCTGGGTGAGCACCTAAGTCAATTGCTGCAGTTGTGAAAGCTGCACGAGTACGAGTAGATGTTTTTTCGAATAATAAGGCAATGTTCTTACCTTCTAGGAATTTATGTGGAACACCACGTTTTTTCAAATCTTTAACGTGTGCTGAGAAATCGATTAAATATTCAATTTCTGCACGAGAAAAATCTTTTTCTTTTAAAAAGCTACGGCCTTGGAACACTTGTGTCATATTTGGAATGACTCCTTTCAAAATTGTAATTCTAAATTAATTATATTATAAAAGATTTTATTTTAAATTATAAATCTTCACGTTCGAATGGCATTGACATACAACGTGGGCCACCACGACCACGAACTAATTCACTTCCGCGAATCTTGTGTAATTTAATACCATATTGTTCAAGGATTGCGTTTGTTACAACGTTACGGTCATATACAACTACTTCCCCTGGTGCAATTGTTAATGTATTAGAACCATCGTTCCATTGTTCACGAGCGGCTTCTACAGGGTCGCCACCACCACAAGGAATTAATGTTACAGAAGGTACGCCTAATGCTTTAGCTAATACATTTTCTAATTTATCTTCAGTTAATTCAATGTTAAGCGCACCATTTTCTCCTTTTGTAATAGAGAATACTTTTAATCCGCCTTGAATTTCTGGATGGATAGTAAATTTATCATAATCAATATGTGTAAATACAGTATCTAAGTGCATGAATTTACGGTTTTCACCAATTACGAATGCTAACACTTGTTTGAAATCAGTTTCAGCAAATAATTTTTGAGCAATTTTTTCAATTGAACGAGCATCTGTACGTTGAGAAATACCTACAGCTAATACTTCTTTAGAAAGAACTAACTCATCTCCACCTTCGATACGAGTATCTTCAGTACGGTTGTAGAAGAATGGAACTTTTCCATTTCCATAAACTGGGTGATAAGTGAAAATATATTTACCGTAAATTGTTTCACGATTACGTGTATCTGCATACATGTGGTTTAATGAAACACCGTTCGCCATCGTAGCAAATGGATCACGTGTGAAGTATAAGTTTGGCATTGGATCTACTACAAATGGATAATCTGTTTCGTACATACCTGCTAAAGTTGTAGCTTCTGCTTGAACTTCAGTTTTACGGAACCCTTCCATTGTTTTTAATACCAAATCAAATGTTGGTAATGATAGTAAGTGTTCTTTAATAGCTTTTTGAGAAGCAACACTTGCTACACCTGCTTCTGATAACCATTCATCTACGAATTCTTCGCGAACGCCACCAGCATCAATTGCTTCAGCTGCTAATTGCTCTAAGTATAAAACTTCTACTCCAGCATTACGAAGAGTTTCAGCAAATGCATCATGTTCCTTTTGAGCATCTTCTAAATATGGAATATCATCGAATAATAAACGTTCTAGATAGTCTGGCATCAAATTTTCTAACTCTTTACCTGGGCGATGCAAACAAACTTTCTTTAAGCGTCCAATTTCAGAAAATACGTGAATTGGGTTTGACATAATAGCCACCATCCTAATTAAAAATTTGAACAGTTATGAATTCATAGCTTAGGAAATAGAACAATAAGTTGATCGGTCTTAATTTTTAGTACCATTTCCTTATGCACCTATCTTACAGCTAAATGAATTCGTTTTCAAGTTAGTTTTTAGTTAAAATATTTTTTATGAATTTATTCTGACATTTGAAATCAAATGATTTTTTTCACTTTTTATTTTTCATTTTCTTTCATTTTATTTTCAATGTTTTCCCTATCAATTAAGCATTAAATCAATTTTTTAAAAACGTTTTTAAATATAACTTTCACAAGAAATCATTTTCTTTTTGTGAAATATTTTTTCATGCTATTTTTTATATTTTTTATTTTTGAAAACTCTTATTTTATATAATTTATCATTAACTTTTCTAATCACTTTTTAATCTTGTTCAGTTATATTCTTCTTTTTCTTTCTATTTACCGATTTTTAATATTCATTTCTTTTATTTTCTCGGAACATTTAGAACATATGGTATAAAAAAGACGATAGCCTATTCTTCTATCGTCTTTACATTCTTAAAATTATTTTCGATCATCGATTTTTCGAATGAAACTTCCTAATAAATTCCCAACAAGAGAAATTACTCCATATACTCCTATATAAAAACTAGCTGTTTCATTGTAAAAAATAAAAATCGTTGGAATAAAAAGTACCATTACCAAAATAGAATACACTAAAGAAAACAAATATTTTATACCGTATACAATGGCACTTAAAAAACACACAAGAGGAAATAGTATCCATAACATTAACATTTTACTTTCTCGGTCGATTAAGGGTAATCCATAAAAAGTTAACGCAATGATTAGTAGATAAGCGAATTGATTTATTATTTTTTTCATATCCTTCACTCCTAGTTTTTATTGTTCTATTATAAATCATAAAAAATAGTTCTTTCAATATAATCTTATACTTCATCTCCTTCATCTTCACCAACCAAACCATTCCACACCTAAAATCATCACTAAAACTTGGGCTATCACAATAAAAGGAACAAATGCAACTCTTTCTATTCGCTCTTTTTTAATAATTAGCAGCAACCCCAATATTCCTCCACCTACTACAAATGAAAGTAATCCAATAAGTACAATTTCTTTGATGGGATACCACAAGGCAACTGTCGATAAATAATAACAATCCCCCAGTCCAAACACTTCTTCCTTCCATAGTAAATAACCTACTATATAAATCCCCCCATATAATCCCAGTGCCACCAACGTTGATAGAAAGTATAAATTCTCTAATAAGCTCAACAACCCAATTACAATATGAAGTAATCCGACTATCGCTAAGCCTTTCGGATAAATTACTTGCTCTTGTAAATCCGTTAAACTACAAAAAATTGCTAGGCTCATTAATAGCCACAGATCCAGCAATACCGTCCATTCTCCTTCATTCCAAATTCCTGTCGTGAGCATGAATATACAGCCAGATATAACTTCTACAATCCAATAACGAGGTGAAATTTTTCTCCCACAATAACGACATTCCCCTCTTAGCCAGATCCATGAAAGAACTGGAACCAAATCTTTCCAACTTAATTCATGCAAGCACTTGGTACAATGAGAATGTCCTCTTATAAAATCTTCTTCCTTTTGTAGTCTTAAAGCCACTACATTCAAAAAACTTCCGACACAAGATCCGACTATAAAACTTATAAACCACATAAAAAAACACTCCTTTCGATTTAGCTATCCGTTATAAACTCTCTACTTATAACTATGCTTTTTTTCGAAAAAAGTGTTTTTTATTTTTATTCTTTCACTAAATTTTCTTCTGTTTTTGGTTCTTCTACATACAAACCAGAATATTCTTTATACCAATCAAAAATATGACTAATAATAACTTTTAAAACAGCATAACCAGGAACTCCTAACAATAGTCCTACTAGACCAAAAATTTTACCAGTTGAAAGTAACACGACTAAAATTGTCACCGGATGCATTTGTAATGAGTTTCCTAAAATTAATGGAGAAACAATTCTTCCTTCTAATGTTTGCTCAATAACAAATACAATGAATACTTGAACAAACATCCAAGGGGAAATAACAAAACCAACAATTAACGCAGGTAAAATTCCGAAAAACGACCCCACATATGGAATGACATTTAATGCTCCTGCTAAAATCGCAATTGTCACACCATACGGTAAACCAATAATCGCATATCCAATCGAGAACATAATCGCTACCGCAATGGCTACTGTTAATTGTCCTCTAATATAAGAACTAATTTGTTGATTCATTTCCGTTAATACGATGCTCATCCGTTTACGAGAACGAGTTGGGAAAACCTGAAGTACTGCAGGTAAAATTTTCTCCCCATCTTGTAATAAGTAGAATAACAGAATTGGCATTGTAATAATTCCAATCATAAATTCTCCAACAGCTCCAACAACATTTCCAATCCCACTAAATGTAACATTCAATAAGCCATTCACTCTTGTTCCTAATGATTGTAAGAAATCCATATTAATTCCGTTTAATTGTTCTTGTACTGCTGAAAAAGTATTACTTTGTACCACACGTTCGACTTGTTGACTAATAATCTGGTAATAAATTGGTAATTGAGTCACTAATTCTCTCAACTGTTTTTCTACAATAGGAATAAAACTAAAAATAGCTGCTAATAATAAGACAATCAATAAAATAAAATTTAATAGAATTGCCACAGATTTATGAACGCCCTTTTCCACTAGAAAATCTTGAATTGGTTTAACCATATAAAATAAAATTCCCGCACCTACCATTGGAAATCCAATAATCGAGAAAAATCCTTTTAATGGAGAAAAAAGGTAAGAGATTTTAGTAAAAACAAAAATATTAATTAAAAGGAGTAAAATCACTAACAATGTATTCACTAATCGATTATTCAAAAACCATTTCCAAAACCATGTTTTTGATGAAGTTGTATGTTCGAATTCTTCCATTCAAGGCACCTCGTTTTCTAAAATTTAGCTCTAGTGTATCATATTTTCAACTAAATAAAAATTTTTGAGAAGGAATTTTTTATTTTTTTTAAGAACCGTGCTACTATATTCTCAATGATACATTAAGGAGTTGATTGATATGACTGAAAAATTCTTTCTAGGGACTTATACAAAACGTGTCAGTAAAGGAATTTATTCTGTTCAATTAGATACTGAAAAAAAACAATTCTCAAATCTAACATTAGAAGCTGAAATTGAAAATCCTACTTATTTAGCATTGAATGCTGACCATTCATTACTAGCAGCTGTTTCAAAGGAAGAAACTGGTGGAATAACGGTATTCAACACACAAGTTGCAGAGACTCTCACAAAAGTTTCTCACTTTCATGATACAAAAGCTGTTCCATGTTATATTGCATTTAATAAGGAATCCAATCATCTTTTAGCTGCTAATTATCATGAAGGACATGTTTCTTCTTACAAATTTGACGCAGCAGTAACATTAACCGATCGCGTCATTCATCCTTCTCTTGAAGATAAGCAACCGCATGTTCATTATACGGACTATACACCTGATGAAAAATGGATTGTGGTCTGTGATTTAGGTAGTGATATTGTAGTTACTTATCAACAAAACGGAGAAAAACTTCAACGTGTTTCTACATATAATAGTAGAAAAGGAGCTGGGCCTCGTCATTTAGCTTTCCACCCTACTCTGCCCATTGCTTATTTAATTTGTGAATTGAATGCTAGTATTGAAGTATTAGCGTATGACGCTATAAATGGAAGCTTTACTTTTATTGAACAGCACTTATTAACAACATCGGAACAACAAGCATGGGGTGGAGCTATTCATCTGACAAAAAATGGGAAATTCCTATACGCTAGTAATCGTGGTTATGATCGTATTTATGTTTTCCAAGCGCACGAAGAAACAGGCTCGCTAACTTTCGTAGCTGATTATGATACTTTTGGAAGTGTACCGCGTGATTTCCATTTAAGTAAGGATGAACGCTTTATCGTCATTGGACATCAAGAATCCGACAACTTAACACTATATGAACGTAATATTGAAACGGGAACATTATCCCTTTGTCAAAAAGACTTCTTCGCACCAGAAGTAGTTTGCGTCATTCCGTTTTAGACAAAAATATAACTCCCCTGAAAACCTCAGGGGAGTTTCTTGTAAAATTGTTCATAAATTACTGATTATAAGTTAACTGTTGCTTCACCAATTTTAGAAGATGCTGATGCATCTCCTGTTGTAATTGATAAGTTTGCAATTTTATCCATATTTGTTAAAGCTACAATCATAGGAGTATCTTTACCTGCTGCTTTTACCGCTTCTAAATCTACAGTAGAAATCACGGTATTTTGATCTACACGTTGCCCCACAGTTACAACTGTATCAAAAGGAGCCCCTTGTAATTCAACAGTATCAATTCCCATATGCAGTAACACTTCTACGTCATTATCTGTTTTAATTCCTACAGCATGTTTTGTTGGAAAAACATTAATTACTTCCCCAACTACAGGTGAAGTAATCACTCCAAAAGTTGGTAATACGGCATAACCGTCTCCCATGAATTTTTGAGAAAATACTGGGTCATTAATTTCTGTGATTGCTACTACTTCTCCTTCAGCAACTGCAAATAATTCTAATTCAGGGGTTACTTCTTTTTTTGCTTTCTTTTTGAAAAATCCGAACATCTAATCATCCTTTCTATTTATTTACCGCTAGTATAACATATTTCTGAATTTTTTTTGAATAAAAACGCTATTCCTTTTATATTTTTTTAGATTTTTATAGAAATTTTACTCGTAAACCTTTATACTTACATTCAGACATAATAAAGGAGTGATATTTTGATTACAATTATTGAAATCATTAAAACAATAATTCTTGGAGTTATTGAAGGAGTAACAGAATGGTTACCGATTAGTAGTACAGGACATTTAATTTTAGCGAATGAAATTTTACAATTGGACGTTAGTTCGAAGTTTCAAGATATGTTTAATGTAGTCATCCAACTTGGCGCTATTTTTGCCGTTGTGATTTTATACTTTAACAAATTAAATCCATTTGAAGGTAAAAAAACTCGCAAAGAATTTTTAGCGACAATTGAACTATGGAAAAAAGTGATTATCGGTTGTATTCCTGCTATCGTTGGTGGATTATTATTAAATGACTTTATGGATGAATACTTTAATAAAGCAATTGTCATTGCAACAACTTTAATTGTTTACGGGATTGCATTTATCGTCATCGAGCGTCGTCATAAAACAGTTGAACCTCGTATTCATTCATTTGAAGAACTAGATTATGTAACAGCGATTAAAATTGGTTTATTCCAAACTCTAGCTTTAATTCCAGGAACTTCTCGTTCAGGTTCTACCATCTTAGGGGGATTATTAGTAGGAACAAATCGTTTTGTTGCGACAGAATTTTCTTTCTTCATGAGTATTCCAATTATGTTTGGAGCTAGTGGACTTAAATTATTAAAATTTGGATTCCACTATACAAGTGCAGAATTGATTATTTTATTAGTGGGATCAGTAGTTTCTTTCTTCGTTTCACTAATTGTTATCAAATTCTTATTAAGCTATTTAAAACGAAACGACTTCCAAGCATTTGGTTGGTATCGTATTATTCTTGGGATTATCGTATTAGCTAGTTCGTTTTTCCTTAAATAACAGTCGAAAAGTCATTTTATTGTAGTATTAGGACGTCAGTAGCTTCGCTTTGCGAATCTCTTGGCTAGAAATCGAGCCTTAGTCTCGATTTCCCCTGTAATAGAAGCTCTCGCTTCTATTACTCATACTACTATAAAATGACTTTTCTCTTTCCAATCATATTTAATCCTTCCCCATTTTAAATATTGTATCATCACTAAAAAAGCCAGCAGAAATTTCTGCTGGCTGTTTTTTCCCCTTTATTGACAAGCGACTGCTTGGATTTCTACTAGTGCATTTTTAGGTAATGCTGCTACTTGGAAAGCGGCACGTGCTGGGCAATTTTCTTTAAAATAAGTCGCATAAACTTCATTCATTTGTTGGAAATGAGCAATATCACTTAAATAAATCGTTGTACTAACAACATTTTCTAATCCCATACCTGCTTGTTCTAAAATTGCTTGAATATTTTTCAATGATTGATGTGTTTGGCTAATAATATCTTCTCCTGTAAATTCTCCGGTTTCTGGTGCAATTGGTAATTGTCCTGAAACGTACAAGAAATTTCCTGAACATAATACTCCTTGCGAATAAGGTCCAATTGCTGCTGGGGCTTTATCTGTATGAATAATTTTTTTCATTTTTCTCTCCTTTAAATAAATACATATTTTTTCATTCTCTCACAAGCTTCTTGAATTCTTGTAAATGGTAATGCTATATTTAACCGGATATGAGTTGGGCCATTAAAAATTCTACCATCTTGCCAAGCCACTCCCACATCTGATCCTCGTTTTTGTAATTCATCAATCGTGATTCCATTTTTTTCTAAATACTCCTTACAATCGATAAAAATTACATAGGTACCTTCTGTGTTTGTCACGGATACTCCTTCGAAATGATCCCGAATGAAGTCACAAACATACGTCATATTTTGATACAATACTTCTCTTAATTCTTCTAGCCACTCATAACCTTCTGGTTGATAAGCGCCCATTAATGCATGCATCGATAATACATTCATCACATTATAATGAGACTTACTACCTTTTGCATTAATTCTATCACGTAATAGATCACTATAAATAATATGATAAGCAGCTACTAAACCAGCTAAGTTAAATGTCTTACTTGGTGCATAAAATGCAATCGTACGATTCTTAGCATCTTCAGACACACTTTGAGTTGGAATGTGTTTCACTCCCGGCATCACTAAATCCGACCAAATCTCATCAGAAATGACCGTAACATCATATTTTTGATAAATGGCCATTACTTTTTCTAATTCTTCACGATTCCAAACACGACCTGTTGGATTATGTGGAGAACAAAAAATAGATACATGAATATGATGTTTGCGAATTTTTTCTTCCATATCTTTATAATCGATACGGTAAACACCTTCTTCATCTTTTACTAATGGACTTAATACAATATGATAACCATTATTTTTTAAAACTTCCGTAAATCCTCCATAAGTTGGACTATGCACTAAAATAGAATCTCCTGGCGAAGCAAAAGAAGTTAATGCTGAAACAACTCCTCCTAACACACTATTGTGATAACCAATATGTTTTGCAGTTAATCCTTCAACTTGATGATGAAATTGGTGCCAACGAATAATGGCATTATAATATTCTTTTGGTTGCATAAAATATCCAAAAATCGGATGTTCTAAACGTTCTTTCATCGCTTGAATCGCAGTTGGAACTGTCGCAAAATTCATATCTGCAATCCACATAGGAATTACATCGAATCCTTCCTTGGGTGGGTTTGGTGCTTTACCTGGAATCAATCCTAATCCGTCAACAGCCATCGCATCTTGTCCATGACGGTTTATTTCTGTTGTAAAATCATATTTCATCATATTTCTCCTTTAACCCTCTAGTGTAGTAGTACTAGTATAGCAGAAATCTTCCATTGAACAAAGAAAAGCTTCTAGATTCTATCAAACAAAGAAATAGACTTTTCCAGTCGCAAAATCCTCTGCCACATTGAAAAGTCTATGATTCATTTTCTATTTTCTCATTGAAGAGATAATTCTATATCCTCTTTGTGCGATAAAGTCTGCTACTTCATCTGGATTTTCAGAATCTACATGAAGTACTACTTGTACTTTCCCTTCACGGTGATATACAGAAATTGTATCGACATTGACATTATTGTCACGTAAAACATTTGATATTTCTTCTAAAGGACCAGGTTTATCTTCATTAATTTCGATAAATAAACGAGATCCTGGGGTATTATAACCTGAAATATCAATGAACGCATCCATAATATCTTTGTCAGTAATAATTCCTACTAAGTTTCCTCTTGATTCAAGAACTGGTAAAACGCCAATTCCTTGTTGTCTCATAATTGAAGCAGCTTCTTCTAAGACAGCAGTTGGTTTTACAGTAATGACTTGTTTCAACATAATATCTTTAGCAGTTGTTTTGTTTAATAAGTAATTTAATTCATGCACACTTAAACTTGTTGCCATTGAAGGTGAGTTTTGAGCGACTAATTCAGCTGTTAATAATCCTACTAATTTGTCTCCTTCAACGACTGGAAGACGATGCACATCATGTTCTTTCATTAAATCTAATGCTTTCATAACAGTTGTTGTTGGTTCAACCGTTATTAAGTTTGTTGACATATAATCTTTTACTTCCATGATTATCCCCCTAAATATGCTTTTTGAACATCTTCACTTTCAAGTAATTCCTTACCTGTACCTGATAATACCACAGATCCTGTTTCTAATACATACCCTCTTGTTGCAATCGATAACGCCATTTTCGCATTTTGCTCGATTAGTAATACGGTAGTTCCTTGTTTTTGAATTTCTTGAATGATATTGAAGATTTCTTTAATGAAAATTGGTGCTAATCCCATTGATGGTTCATCTAATAACAATAATTTTGGACGAGTCATTAACGCACGTCCCATTGCTAACATTTGTTGTTCCCCACCTGATAATGTAGCAGCATCTTGATTTTTACGTTCTTCTAAAATTGGGAATCTCTCAAAGATTGCTTTCATATCTTTTTGGATTTCCTCTTTATCATTTCTTAAAAAAGCTCCTAAATCTAGGTTCTCTTTTACTGAAAGTCCTCTAAATACGTGACGACCTTCTGGAACTTGTGCTAAACCTAATGAAACAATTTTTTTAGCAGGTAATTTCGTAATATCTTGACCTAAATATTCAATTGTTCCAGCACTTGGACGTACCAAACCTGATAAAGTTTTTAAAATGGTTGATTTTCCGGCACCATTAGCACCGATTAGAGAAACAATTTCTCCTTCGTTAACAGTAAAGCTTACATCTTTAACGGCTTGAATCATGCCATAATGTACACTTAAATCTTTTACTTCTAACATGATTACTCTCCTCCTAAGTAAGCACGAATAACATCAGGATTTTTCTTAATTTCTTCTGGTGTTCCATGTGCTAATAATCTTCCATATTCTAATACATATAGGCGTTGGCAAATTTCCATCACTAATGACATATCGTGTTCAATTAATACAACTGTTAATCCGAATTGTTCTTGGATTTGCGCAATTAATTTTGTTAGATTTGCTGTTTCTTGTGGGTTCATCCCCGCAGCAGGTTCATCTAAAAATAAAATTTTTGGTTTTGTTGCTAAGGCACGAACAATTTCTAATTCACGTTGTTGTCCATAAGCTAAGTTTTTTGCTTTATCTTGAGCAAATGATTCTAAGTTGAAAATTTTTAATAATTCTAGCGCTTCTTCTTTCATCATTTTTTCTGTTTCATAATAAGCTTTTGTTCTGAATAAACTTGAGAATAATGAATTCCCTTCATGCGCATGCATCGCTACCATTACATTTTCTAATACTGTTAAATCTTTAAATAAACGAATATTTTGGAAGGTACGTGCTAATCCTAATTCTGTAATTTTATTAGGTGCAATTCCATTTAATAATGTTTTACCATTTTCAGTTTCTAATTCAATAGTTCCTTCTGTTGGAACGTATACCCCTGTTAAAAGGTTGAAGAATGTTGTTTTACCGGCACCATTTGGTCCAATTAATCCAATTAATTCTCCTTTTTCAGCTTTAAGAGAAACGTTTGAAACAGCTGATAATCCACCGAAATTTTTTGTTAAACCTTTTACTTCTAATAAACTCATTCTGTTTCTCCTTTCTCTTTTTTCTTCAATTTATTACTTAAGAATGTGCCGAAACGGAATTCCCAAGTTCCTAACAATCCACCTGGACGGAAGATCATAATTAAGATTAACGCTACTGCGTAAATAATCATACGTAATTGTCCAAATGGTTGTAAGAATGTATTAATAATTCCAAGTAAAATTGCTGCTACAAATGAACCTGTAAAACTACCGATTCCTCCGAATACAACAATAATTAATACATCAATTGATTTCATAAATGTAAAGTCACTTGGTGTTACTGTTCCTAAATAAGTGGCTGTTAATGTTCCACCAATACTTGCTGTAGCTGCTCCAATGATGAAAGCTAACATTTTATAGCGAGTAACATTTACCCCCATTGACTCTGCTGCAATTTCATCTTGTAATACAGCATAAGTCGCACGACCTGCACTACTATTAGCATAGTTTAATACTAAAATAGTTGTTAAAACTAACGCAATATAAACAATTGTCCATGTTGTTGTTAATGGAACCCCACTAATCCCTGCAGCACCATTTGTAATTTTCATATTATTTAATGCTACACGAATAATTTCTGCAACTCCTAATGTTGCAATGGCTAAGTAGTCCCCTTTTAAACGAAGTGTTGGTAAACCAACTAAATAAGCAATCACGATTGAAATGACTACTCCAACTACCATACCAGCAAATAAACCAGCTAAACCACTAACCGCTTTACCGATAATAGCAGCACTATAAGCACCAATCGCAATAAATCCAGCATGCCCTAGTGAGAATTGACCTGCAACCCCCAAGATTAAATTTAATCCGACTGCGAAAATAATATTAATCATGATGTTAATAAAAGTACTTTCATAATAGAAATTAATCACTCCTACTTGAACTAACACTTGAAGTAATAAATAAATGACTACTGCAGAAGCTAACCAAATAAGATTTTTCTGATGAAATCGTTGCATGTTTCTCACCTACACTTTCTCTTTAACATTTTTACCAAACAAGCCTGCTGGTAATACTAATAAAATAACAAATAATAGGAAGTAAACTACTCCATCTTTATATGGAGAAAATCCTAAATAGCTAACTAAAGTTTCTAATAAACCAATGACATAGCCACCAATCATAGCACCTGGAATACTACCAATTCCACCTAATACCGCTGCTACGAAAGCTTTCAACCCAGGTACAATCCCCATTGTTGCAGAATACGTATTGTAGTATAAAGCTACTAATACCCCTGCAATCCCTGCAAGACTTGAACCTAATGCAAAAGTAAATGAAATCACTTGATCCACATCAATCCCCATTAATTGAGCTGCATCTTCATCAACTGCAACTGCACGCATAGCTTTCCCCATTTTTGTGTAATGAACAATGAATTGTAATAATGCCATTAAAATGACTGTTGTAGCAAAAATTAAGATTTGCTTCCCATTAATCGTAACATTGCCAAATAAAGTGTAATTTGTTGTTCCAAAATCAGATGGGAATGGACGAATTTCCGCTCCGAATAGATAACTCATTACATTTTCAAGTAAAAATGAAACCCCAATTGCTGTAATCAAAGCAGCAACACGAGTTGAACGTCTTAAAGGTTTGTACGCTACTCTCTCAATTACTACTCCTAAAACAGCACAGCTAACCATTGCTAATAGAAGAGATAAGAAAATATTTAACCCCAATCCATTCATTGCATAAAAACCAACAAACGCACCCATCATATAAACATCACCATGAGCAAAGTTGATTAATTTAATTGTTCCATAAACCATTGTATAGCCAAGTGCCACTAAAGCATAAATACTTCCTAGCGCAACCCCATTGACTAATTGTTGTATCAATAGCTCCATTTTAAGCTCCTTTCTCTTTAAAACCGAATTTTTCTGATATTGTTCTTAATTTGCCTATCATGTGAAAAAAGAGGCGGGGTTCCCCAACTGCCTCTCTTTCCTCAACATTTTATATATTATTGTGCTGAATATTCTTTCGCACTTACTTCTTCACCATTTTGGAATTCGATAACAACTGCTGATTTTAGTGGAGTGTGATCTTTACCCATTGTGAATGTACCAGTAACACCATCAAAATCTGTAGATTCTGCTAAAGCTTTTTTAATTGCTTGAGCATCAGTTGAACCTGCTTTTTCAATAGCTTTCATTAATAATTGTGCTGCATCATAAGCTAAGGCTGAGAATGAATCTGGTGTTGTATTATATTTTTCTTTATAAGCTTTGATAAATTCTTGAACATCTGCATCTGTACTCTTAGCAGAGAAGTGAGCTGTATAGAAGACATTTGTTAAGTTTGCTTTGTTACCCGCTAATTCTGCTAATTTCTCACTTGATAATCCATCTCCACCAACGATTGGTTGAGTAATTCCTAATTCACGAGCTTGTTTGATGATTAAACCAACTTCTTCGTAATATCCTGGGATATATAATACATCAAATGATTTTGATTTTAGTGAAGTTAATACTGCTTGGAAATCTGTATCTTTTGATTGATAAGTTTCTTTTGCAACAATTTGTCCACCGATTTTAGCATCTGTATAAGTTTTTTCAAATGCTTCTGATAAACCTTTTGAGTAGTCACTTGCTGAGTCTTGTAAAATTGCTACTTTTGCATTTGGGAATTTTTGGCTTACAAATCCTGCTCCTACAACCCCTTGATAATTATCAGAGAAACATACACGGAAGATGTAGTCATATACTGATTCTGGGTTTTTCGCATCTTTTAATGTAATTCCGTCCCCTGTTGTTGCTGGGAATACAGCTGGAATCTTCGCTTGTTCCATGATTGGAATTGAAACTTGAGCATCTCCTGTTGTTGCTGGTCCGACAACCCCAACAACTTTTTCAGAAACTAATTTTTTAGCAACAGAAGCTACCTCTGTTTTTTCTGACTTGTTATCGTAAGATACATATTTTAATTCTTTATCTAATAACTTTCCTTTTTGTTCAACGGCTAATTTAACAGCGTTATCCATAGCTGAACCATAAGCGGCAACGTTACCTGTTAACTCGAAGTTACCCCCAAGTTTTACTGTGTTACCATTTGATGCACCACCTGCACTACATCCTGCTAAAATTGCTGCTGATACCAATCCTAATCCAAATTTTTTTAAATTCATCATAATCCCTCATTTCATAATCTGTTTTTTTAAGTGATGAGAAGATTATATAATATTCTGACAATTCACGCAATTGTTTTTTTTAATTTTTTTGAAAAATTTTTAAACTTTTTTTAATTGTTTTTTAATTCCTGACAACTTAACGCTTACATTTTGTGAAATCCATCATTTTGATGAAAGATAGATTTCTTATTTCCATAAACTTGTCTTTTATACTACATCAGGAAATCCCATACCTTTACGCAATTTCCCCCATATAAAAAAAGTAGGAATTGACTTCCCGTAGTAGTATCGGTAATAGAAGCCACAATGCTTGTGGCTTCTATTACTGGAAAAATCGAGACCTAGGCTCGATTTTTAGCCATGAGATTCGCGATAGCGAAGCTGCTGGCGTCCATTACTACTAAATTAGGAAGTCTATTCCTACACATCCATTTCTATAAAAATCACCTTCAAATAATCACTCAACGGTGTATGTGGTGCCACTGGAAAATCCATCGGCAATTTCTTCTGGTGCGCTATACGATACCTTCTTCCAGAAGAGCGAAGCCCCTTATGAATCATCTCTAAAAATTGCTTCTCTGAAACATTGGCCGCATTCGTCGACAAAATTAAAGTCCCCTTCTTAGCCGTTAACGGAACTAATTGCTCTACTAACCCTGCATAATCCTTCGCAACCGAAAAAGTTCTCTTCTTTGTACGAGCAAAACTAGGAGGATCTAAGACAATCGTATCAAACGTTAAAGCCTTCTTTGCTGCATATTTAATATAATCAAACACATCCATTACATAAATCTTTTGCTCAGATACATTAATTCCATTTGCCTCGAATTGTTCCCTAGTCTTCTCTAAACTTCGATTGGCAACATCCACACTCGTTGTTTGAACCGCACCACCCATTGCTGCAGCTACAGAAAACGCTCCTGTATAACTAAATAAATTCAAAATGGTTTTCCCAGCACTATAGTCATCTCTTAACAACGTACGAACTTCACGTTGATCTAAAAAGATACCTGTCATCAATCCTTCATCAAGATACGTTGCATAACGAACCCCTTCTTCTTGAACAATCAGTGGCTCACTCGCCTTCACTCCTCTTACAAATTGACTTTCCGGTAATTTATCTTTTGAAGCATAACGAATTTTTTCATAAATACCTCGGATACTTGGAATTGCTTCTTGTAGTTGTTCTACTATCAACTCTTTCCATTGATAAATTCCTGCACTATACCATGAAACTACTACAAATCCATCATACCAATCAATCGTAATTCCACCTAATCCATCTCCTTCTCCATTAAATAGACGAAAAGCTGTCGTACTTTCATCCATCAGTAAAGAAGAACGTTTTTGTGCTGCCTTTTGGAAGATTCCTTTTATAAATTGAGGAGTTAATTTTTCACCATCTTTTTTAGAATAAACCCATCCAATCCCTTTATGTTGAAACCCTACATAAGCCATTGCTAAAAATTCTTTCTTTTCATCACAAACACGAACACATTCGCCTTCTTTTGCTTCGAGAGTTTTTGCTAAATCCTCTTGATTTAATAAAGGAGACCCTTTTTTCACTAATTTAGCTGCTTTCGTTTTTAAAATGATTTCTTTCATAATTCTAATCTCCTTTTTCTTTCTTGATATTTTTTATAACACCAATATCCCAAAACACTTCCCAACGCATTACAAATCACATCATCAATATGAGTGACACCTGTTGAAAATAACCATTGACTAATTTCTATTATAAGAGAGATAGATAAACCAGCCCAAAAAGATAGTTTATAATGACTTTTCTCCTTTAATAAAATCCCACAAAATAAACCCATTGGCATAAACCAAATAATATTCCCAAATACATTATAATATGCTGCAAATAGTGATCCATGTGTAAATAGTTTTACACTATCTACAAAAGGTATCCAATAAATGTCTTGCAAAGGTCGTGGTGAGATCCTCATTAGATTAAAAATACTCGATTGTCGAAAAATCGTAATATTTAATAATACGAGTAAATAAAAAATAAACAAATGAAGATAACTCTCTAATTTCCAATCAATCTTTTGTTTGTGATATTTTCTAAATAAGAGAGAAATCGACCATACTCCCAGCCATCCAATAAAGAATATGAGAGCATGATCGATACTATTCATTAAAAGACGAATCAAAGGGAAATGATTTATTCGTCCGTCCAATAACTGTTCTAGCCATTGATAGATTGGTTCTAATAACAACATTTCCCGATTCATCCCTTTCCTTATTCTTTTTCTTCTTTTCCAGGGAATGTAAGTGTAAATGTCGTTCCCTCGCCAATTTCACTTTCTGTCTGAATTGTTCCATGATGACTGTTCATTAATGAATGAACAATCGCTAACCCAATTCCAGATTCCCCATATTTTGTACTCTTTCTTGAAACATCTGCTTTATAAAATCTTTCCCAGATTGCTTCCACTTCTTTTTTACTAATTCCAATTCCATCATCAATAATTTGCACAATGGCATTCGACTCTTCATTCCAACCTTTAATAAGAATATGACCTTTATCCGTAAATTGGTTCGCATTTTTCGTCATATTCACTAAAATTTGAATAAAGCGATCATAATCCGCATAAACTTTAAAATCTTCTGGACATTCACAACGTAAGTCATTCCCCTTATTTTTAGCCAATTCTTGCAATTGATCGACAACATTTTGTAAAGCTTCTGCTCCTGAGAAATTTTGCTTCACTAATACAATTTGATCGGAACGAATTTTCTCATAATCTAGATTTTCATTCACTAATCGGATGAGACGTTGTGTTTCATTCGTAATTAATTCTAAACTTCGCTCGCGGCGAGATTCAGGAATCATATGGTGAATTAACCCTTCCAATAATCCATTCATCGTTGTTAGTGGTGTTCTCATCTCATGAGCTACATCCATCATTAATTGACGTCTTAAATTCTCTTGTCGTTCAATTTCTTGTTCAGATTTCTGTAATGACTCTGCCATCTTATTAAAGTCCATGACTAAATCATCAAATTCATCTCGTTTTTGAGTCGGTAGCGAAATATCATAATTTCCTTCAGCAATTTCGTGTGTCGCTTTTCTTAAGCGATTAATCCTTCTTGTTTGATAATTGGCAAATAAGACACTCAGAATAACTCCTGCCACTGCTGCTGATGAAAATCCTACTAAAATAGAATTTCGTAATTCTGCCATTTCCGTTTCAATACGACTTAATGGACTAGAAATCGCTAGAAAACCATTATAAGTTTGATTATTAAAAATCGGATAATAAATCGTCACTAAATCAGCTGCTTCACCTACAAAGTTATGCTTTGTTTGCTTCATATTAATTGCAGAACCATCTTGAAGATGTTGTAATTCATCATCAGATAATGAACTTTTAACATTTAATACTGTTGCTGGATAAGTCATTTTATTTTCTTTATCAAAAATCGCAACTCCTAAATGTTCATCTTTCAACAAGGATAAGCTGCTATTAATTTGTTCAGCTGTTAAATCATTTACTAAAATCGCTTTGGCATATCCAAATAGTTGTTGCGACCGTTGCATGAAAATTTTATTCGTCATGACATTATAAAACAATAATCCACAAACAACAACGGATACTAATACAACCGATAAAAATCCTACTAATTGTTGGTAAAAATATTTCATCTTCTAAATCCCACTATCATCAAATTTATATCCTACACCCCATACCGTTTGAATAACATGAGGTCCTACTGCTTCGATTTTTTGACGTAATTTTTTAATATGTGCATCAATCGTACGCTCATCCCCGTAAAATGGATCTTCCCAAATCTTCGTTAATAAGTGTTCTCTTGAGAATACTTGACGAGGATGTTGTGCCATTAAGACTAATAAATCAAATTCTTTTGGAGTCAAGCCATCAATTTTCACCCCATCAATAAAGGCTTCATGAGTTCTTGTATTAATCGAAACATGTTTGGTTTCTATATCAAATTGTCCCGAATTTGTTGGAGTTTCACTAGAAATTCCTCGTCCAATACGACGATGTAATGCTTTAATACGAGCCATCATTGTTAATGGACTAAATGGTTTTGCCACATAATCGTCGGCACCAATTTCTAACCCAATGACTTGGTCACTTTCTGAATCTCTTGCTGTTAACATGACAATTGGTACTTGCTCATTCATTTGACGAATTTGACGACAAATTTGCATGCCATCCATTGAAGGTAAATTTAAATCTAAAATCACTAGATCCCATTTATCTTGATGATTCACAAAGGCATCATAGCCTTCTTTTCCATCATGATAAAACTCTGCTGTCCACCCCTCTTTTTCAAAAAACATTTCCATCATTTCACATACTGCTTCTGTATCTTCAATCATTAAAATATGCATCTTACTTCCCCCTTTTTGGATGATTTCACACTTAGTATACCTTAATTTTATGAATCCGTTAACTAGAAAGTATGAAGATTTTGTGAAGATGAAAAAGAGACGACCGAAGTCGCCTCAGAATTTTCGTTTTATTTGAGCTTTAGTAGTAATTTAATGACGTTTTTTAAAAATTTTCCAGCAAATGATCCCAACAATAATAACGAACACTGTTCCCACAATCATCATCGCTCTAAAATGCTCGACAAAAATAACTCCACTAGGCCTTGGATCTGAATTTTCACTTTCCATTGCCAACACAGTCGAACTTCCTAAAGTTAATACCAACATTCCTAGTAATAAAGTGATTATCTTTTTCATGTTGTTCTCCCCCAATCTTCATGTTCAATCATTGCATCTTACTATTTTATATCGTATATATCGTTGTTATTTATGTATGAAAAATTCACTATTAAAGCATTCTTCCTAGGTCAACAATCAACACTTATGTTTTCATCTACCCCTCCTGTTATATAACTTCTATATTTCGATTCAATTGTACTGCAACAAACACATTTTGTAAACGATTACTTTTTATGAAATACAAAAGAGCCAAGTTCACCCACTTAGCTCTTTCTCATCTATAAACTTTCAATCTTTTTCTTGTAATTTGAATCGTAAAATATTCAATTTATCCATTTGTTCATCGCTCCATGGTGAACGACGTCTGGAGATTTCTTGATATTGTCTAGATAATTGATCTTGCTTTTTCTTACTTCTTTGAATTTCTTTAAAAAATTCTCTTGCAGATTTTCTTAAAGCACCCTTTTGAAAAATGACCCATTGTTCTGCTAAATCACTCGTTGCTACAGACACTTGAATGACTTGCGTATTCATTTCGCTAACTGTTCTCTCAATATATTCATCTGCCGTTTCATCTTCTGCTGTAAAAATAACTTTTACTTGAGAAGATTCAAATGACTGAGTAATGCCAGGAACAAATTGTGCATCAAAAACAATCCACACTTCAACGTGTTCAAATTTTCTAAAATTGGCGCAATGATGGATAAGTAAATCACGAGCACTTTCTAAATCACCTTGTTTTTTTAAACTCACTAATTCAGGCCATGCTCCAATCATATTATATCCATCAATAATATATAATTGTTTCTTCATAAATCACCTATTAATGACGAGAGCGAAAAACTTCATACATCATTAAAGCACTTGCGACACTCGCATTTAAACTTTGAACATGTCCGGTCATCGGAATCGTAATCATCTCATCTACGGCATCTTTAACAATACGAGATACACCTTTTCCTTCATTCCCCATGACAATCGCAATTGGACCTTTTGTATTCCATTGACGATAATCCGTCCCTTTCATATCTGTTCCAAACACCCAAACGCCACGTTCTTTTAATTGTTCAATCGTTTGAGTTAAATTCGTCACACGAACAACGGGAACATGCTCGATAGCTCCAGTAGAAGCTTTCGCTACAGTAGATGTTAAAGAAACACTTCTTCTCTTCGGAATAATAATGCCGTGAACTCCTGTAGCATCTGCCGTACGTAAAATACTTCCTAAATTATACGGATCTTCAATTCCATCTAAAATTAATATAAATGGATCTTCATTTTTTTCCTGAGCCTTTTCAAAGACATCTTCTAAAGTTGCATATTCATAAGCTGCAATTGAAGCAACCACTCCTTGATGGACAACTTCCCCAACGAGATCTTGTAATTTAGCTTTCGGTACATTTTGAATTTGAATCCGGTGTTCTTTTGCTAAATCAATAATCGGTGTAATTTCCTTTCCAGATAAAGCTTCTTGAACCCATAATTTATTCACACGTTCTGGTTGTTGTAACGCTTCTCTTACTGCGTGACGTCCATATACAAAATCTGTGGACTCTTGCTCATTCGAAGAACTTTCCGGTGTATATTTTGGGCGAGGTGCTTTAGCCTCTTTTTTGAAGCCCTTTGGTTGACTTCCTTTTCTTCTATTCGAGTTTCTTTCTTGTCTAGCCATGTTTTTCCTCCACTTGTTGAATACACCATTCGATGACTTCCTCTAATCGCTCTTTTTGTCCACTTAAATATAAATAGCCAATCATCGCTTCAAATCCTGTAGACATACGATAAGTAATAACATCTGCATTCTTCGCCTTTGTATGACTCTTAGCATTTCTTCCACGTTTAAAGTATTCTAATTCTTCTTCTGTTAAAAATGACTCGTTATCCAACATTTGTTGAATTAAACTTGCTTGAGCCTTGGCAGAAACATAACGAGTAGCTTCACGATGCAAGATATTTGGTTTCGTCTTTCCTGTTCTCAATACATGTTGACGAATATATAATTCATAAATACCGTCCCCCATATAAGCTAGTGTTAAGCCATTTAATAAATGCCAATCTTTAATGATTTCCATTATACTCTTCTCCATCTTGTTCCTTGAGCAGTATCTTCTAACACAATTCCTTGAGCTTTCAATAATTCTCTAATTTCATCGCTTCGTGCAAAGTTTTTCGCTTTTCTTGCTTCTAAACGTTCATCAATTAATGCTTGAATGTCATCATCTACTAATTCTTCTTGAACTTCTTTCATTCCAAAAATCGCAAATAACTGTTCAGCTTTTTCTAATAATTTTTCTAAAATTACACGGGATACTATTTCACGTTCTAAATAAACATTCCATTCTTTCACGAATTGATATAACACTGTCATTCCGTTAGCTGCATTAAAATCATCATCCATTTCTTCTTGGAATTTTCCTTCTAATGCTTCAAAACTAGCCCATACATCTTGATCATCTTCTAATGATTCAACTGCCTGTTCTAAACGATAACGTGTATTGCTAAAAGTTGTTTGAATTTTTGACACATTGGCTGTTGCTTCTTGCAGTGAAGACTCACTGAATTTCAATGGTCTACGATAGTGGGCACTTGCTAGGAAGAAACGTAAAATTTGAGGGTCAATTTCTTTAATAATATCGTGAACTAATACGAAATTACCAAGAGATTTACTCATTTTTTCTCCATCTTCCCCCATTGTTACAAAGGCATTATGCATCCAATAACGAGCAAACGGATGGCCTGTTTTTGATTCACTTTGCGCAATTTCATTTTCATGGTGTGGGAATGCTAAGTCTTGTCCACCACCGTGAATATCAATGGTATCTCCTAAATGTTTTGTTGCCATTACGGAACATTCAATATGCCAACCTGGACGACCTTTGCCCCATGGAGAATCCCAACTAATTTCCCCTGGTTTTGCACTTTTCCATAGAGCAAAATCTAATGGATTTCTCTTTTTAGCATCATCTGCACTTTCCGTTCTTTGACTAGCTCCTACTTGTAAATCTTGAATACTTTGATCACTTAATTTTCCATAATCTTTGAATTTTTCAGTGATGAAATATACATCTCCACCAGATTCATAAGCGGCTTCTTTTTCGACTAATGCTTCTACAAAGGCAATAATATCATCCATTGTATTCATAACGGTTGGATTTAAAGTTGCTTTTTTAACGTTTAGAGCTGCTGTATCTTCATAAAAAGCTTCAATATATTTTTTAGAAACTTCTTCAGGTGTCATTCCTGTTTCATTCGCTGCTTTAATAATCTTATCATCCACATCTGTAAAATTCGAAACATAGTTCACATCATACCCACGGTATTCAAAATAACGACGGATTGTATCAAATGCAACCGTACTTCTCGCATTTCCAATATGAATATAATTGTAAACAGTTGGTCCACAAACATACATTTTTACAATGCCAGGTTCTAGTGGTTTAAATTCTTCTTTTTGACGTGTTAAAGTGTTATATACTTGAATCATAATTTCCTCCATATAATTCTGTGATTTCTCGTTCTTCTTTTGAATGAATTCGAACAACTTTAGCAGGTAATCCTACTGCTGTTGTATGAGCTGGAATATCTGATAATACTACTGCTGCTGCACCAATTTTGGCACCTTCTCCAATCGTAACTGGTCCAATTACTTGAACATGAGCAGACAATAATACTCCATCTTCAATGGTTGGGTGACGTTTTCCCGTTTGCTTTCCTGTTCCACCTAATGTAACACCGTGAAACATTTTTACATCATCTCCGATAATCGCAGTTTCACCAATAACGATTCCCATTCCATGGTCAATAAAAAAGCGACGACCAATTTGAGCTGCCGGATGAATTTCAATTCCAGTAAAAAATCGACTAAATGTACTCAGCATACGAGCAAGAAGTCTACATCGGCAAGTAGTATGTAACCAGTGTGCTAGTCGATGCAACACAGTCGCATGATAGCCTGGATACGTTAAAATAATTTCTAAACTACTTCGTGCCGCTGGATCGTTCTTTTTATAGGTTTCCATATCCTCTTGAAAACGTCCCATCTCCTCACTCTCCTTTACTAGTACTATTTTTTTATTATAGCATATTTTCTACTGTTTTTTCGCTTTCTCAAATTAAGAAACAAAAAAACAGTAAACCTTTTTTGATTTACTGTTGCTAAAACTATTATATTCAATTATACAAACTGAAATTTAAAGTGCTATCTTCTTCCATTTTCTGATTTTTGTTCTGAAAGTTCCAAAAGGTGCAACTGTATTCACATGAATAAATTTATATACTTCCCATACTGCTGTTTTAGTTGCTTCATCAGCCCATTTTCTCATATGTGGTTTAAATAATTCTTCCTCACTCAACGAATCAATCATTACACAAATAGAATTAACATTTTCTTTTAATTTTAGTTTTAACTCTTGTATAGATAAATGAGCATAAGTATCCGTAAACCACTGATATAATTCACCAAGTTGATTCCATTTGAATTCATTTGATGGTGTTTTTACTTGCAGTCCATTTCTTTCATCTTTCTCCCATTTAAGAACTAAGCTTGTCCAACCTACCTGATAAGCAAGATTTTCAGCGGGAGTTCTATCGACTTCATCAAATCTCTTATCTTTTAAACTTTCCGGAATATCCTCAAATTCTGAAATATATTTACCAAATGCTTTATTTATTTCAAGTTTGAGTTCTTCTTTATTTTCGTATGCTCTCAAAAGCTCACCTCTTCAACTCTAATTTGTTTCACTCAATATTCCCATGATATTATAGTATATTCTTATCAAGTTTTATAGGTCTAACTCTTATTTTTTTACCTGTGTTAGTTTTCTGTTTTCTTTCAGTAATTTCTCTATACAACTTCTAACTCTTTCAGCTTGTTCAACTTCTTTTCGTAGGTTTTGCTTTCTCCTAAATGTTCTTTGAGGTATTTTTAGCCATGAGATTCGCTTTTGCGAAGCTGCTGGCGTCCTTCGCTATATTACGTAAATCATCCTAATATACATCCCTCATCAAAAAAAGTAGAAAACAGAAAATGATTTTTTGATGCTGCATTAGCAATATAAGCCACTCCATTTGTGGCTTATATTGCTGGGAAAACGCCAAGACGGTTTCACCGTCTTACTCATGACAGAAACAAAATTTGGTATTATACTTACGTTAGAGAACAATACTAATCCGTTCGAATTATTGGGGAATTGTCGTTCCTGTCGGGAAAACTGGATGAACAGGGGTCATGAGAAAACTCGATTATGCTTAGAGCATGAAAATAAAATTACATTTTACCTCCTGTTCCATTGTTCTTTAACAAGTAGAATAGGAGGTTTTATTATGCAAGTAATGCACCCAATATGTTGTGGAATTGATGTACATCAAAAATCCATTGTTTGTTGTATTTTAGATGGTCCTCTAACTTCAAATGAACCTAAAAAATATCAAACAACCTTTGGTACCACAACTAAAGAATTAAAAGCAGCTCTTGATTGGATACTTGAACATCAAGTTACGCATGTTTTCTTCGAAAGCACAGGACAATATTGGATTCCTCTTTTCTAATATCTTCTCAGATTCCGTACTTAGAATTAGTCCTTGCAAATCCGCAACATATTAAAAA